>CAVWSZ010000010.1:0-144554 GCA_963757935.1 uncultured Bacteroidales bacterium
TCATCTCCGACCACTGGCCGGTGACGGCGAGGGTCTATTAGCATGGGGACCGACCGTTAAGAAATTGTCCGGTGGACAATTTTAGGGAGGAGACAGACAGTGGGGAGCAAGCGATATGGAATGGTCTGCCAGGTGTCGGACCATTTTGGCGAACTGCCAGTCTGCGGGGAGGCCGAAAAATATAATTGACTTCGGGGAATCCGTGACATAACTTTGAGTCAAATTGTGACATCATGAAAACGGTTTCTGACGGATTATTCAATTTTCTTCTCTGGACACCCAGGATTTTGGGAATCATCTTCATTTTTTTCATAAGCCTTTTTGCTTTTGATGTCTTTGGTACAGGAACAGGTTTCTTGAAAACCCTGCTTGCACTGTTGGTTCATTTAGTTCCGACATTCGTGCTGATACTTATCCTGATAGTCTCCTGGAAGAGACCCTGGATAGGCGGTATCAGCTTTGTGCTGTTAGGAATTGCATACCTGGTATGGAAGGGTTTTGCATATCCGGTAATCTACATTGCGCTATTCCTGGTTGGCATCCTCTACCTGCTTAGCTGGATTTTCAGAAGGCAGATCAGCGGGACGCCTGCTTAAAAAGTTTAATATTCAATCCCATTGAAATCCTGAACGATTCAGTCATTAGTTCAAGATCGGGATTTGTGAGTCTGGCCGCAATTCCAATCTGCATCTGACCCCTGACAGCTTTGCTCCCGACCCTGAATGTAAACGCAGGCTCAAGCAGCCAGGGTGAAGTGTTCTGTCTGAGGATATTCAACTCATCAAGATGATATACTGTTTCGTAGCTGTTTATGTTTTTAAAGTTCAGGTGGCTGAGGCGGCAGGAAAAGGCAGCCTCAAACCAATCGACTTTAATTCCTATATCAGGCTGAATGAAAATTTTAGAAAATGACATATCTGCTGTGCCGTCAGGCAGCCTGTCAAAATAATATGAGCCTGAGTATTCGACGTATGAGAAACCGTGCCTTTGCGTATTGTGCCCGTAACCGCCGTATAACTCAAAAATTCCTGCTGTTTTTAAGGACCTGTAAAGCCCCAGTGCAATCTCATAATAGGATATCCTTGAAAAGTCTTTGAACTGATCAAATGGGTGACTGTTGCCTCCAGTCATAAACCCGGCAGTTATCGCCACGCTTCCGGGAAGAGAATACCCGGCCTGGAGCTCCATGCATTTATTTACTACACCTGCACTTGCTGACACATGCCCCGAGAAGGTGTTGCCAGAATCAAACAGTGGGACATTTTGAATGTTGGGAGAATAGTAATAGTGAGGGTATGCACATCCGCCTATCAGGAGTGAAACCGACACTGCAAGGAGACCAAGCAATGCCCTGTCAGAGATTTCGTTTCTTTTCATTACGAAAAGTAAATAAGCAGTCTCTTAGCATGTAAAGTTACACCTGCAAGAATCGGAAGTCAAATATTATTTCACGCCGGACAGGAAATGGAATTCCCTGAAACCGGCAGGAAACAGTACATATGCCTGTTCCGGTATCCCTAAAATCAGTACCTTTAGGAAGGAATATTATGGAAATAATAACATAATCTTCATTATGAACCGAAATAAAGCTCTTTCGTTAGCCGGTATGGCATTTGCAGTACTGGCACTGTTTTTTATCCTGCAACCGACTATGGCACAGAGACCCTACATCACAGACCTTGACCTGAACCGTTACCTCGGTGTATGGTATGAGACGGCACGCTTCCCTCACTCATTCGAGCGTGGACTGGTGGGCGTCACCGCTACTTATTCATTACGCCCCGATGGCAGGATAAAAGTTGAGAACGCCGGATTCAAGGAAAAACTTGACGGCGAGAGGAGCATAGCCCTCGGCAAGGCTAAACTTGCAGGAAAACCAACTGACGGTCATCTTAAGGTCTCTTTTTTCCTCTTCTTCTATGCCGATTATTTCATAATGGATCTTGATCCTGATTACCAGTGGGCTCTTATAGGCAGCAAGTCCGACAAATACCTCTGGATACTGTCGCGCACACCTCAGATGGATGATGTGACGTATAAGAAAATTCTTGACAAAGCACGTGGCCTGGGCTATGACCTGGAGCAGCTGTACAAGGTGCCGCAGAAGCCGCTTCAGTAAGGTTCAATCTTAGAAAAATCTGTAGTCGGCCGGTCACAGGCAGCTCAGTGAGTGCTGTTGCTTTTGACCGGCTGCTATTTTACTTCAAAAGAGGTGTGCAGCAAGAGATCAGCTGACGAGGGTCCTGCTGACAGATTCACTTTTCCCTTTTCAAGCACAAAAGCGTGCTTTTCAATATCCCAGTACTGAAGATCCTCAGCTTTCAGCGGTATGATCACCCTGAGCGACTCGCCTTTCCTGACATGAACCCTGCTGAACCCTTTCAGGGCTAAGGCAGGCCTTTCGACTTTAGAATCGGGGAAGCTGACATAGAGCTGAACAACCTCGTCACTGTCATAATCACCCGTGTTTTCAAGTGTTATGGAAATGTTGACAGTCTCGCCCGAACCGAGCCTCTTTTTATCTGTCTTCAGGTCGGAATAGTTGAATACTGTATATGTCAGCCCGTACCCGAAGGGGAAAAGCGGCTCTGAGGTATCGTACTGGTATGTCCGACCCTTTCGTATGTCATACTCCAGGATGGGAAGCAGCTGGTCTATTGACGAAGGCCACGTCTGCACAAGTCGTCCGGCAGGGCTTATCTTCCCGAAGATAACATCGGCCAGCCCGTTGCCCAGCTCCTGGCTCGACTGTGACACATGCAGTATTGCGGGGATATTGTCTTTGGACCAGTTAATTGTATAGGGAAAGCTTGATACCAGCACCAGCACTGTATTGGGATTGGCAGCATAAACAAGCTTAACGAGGTCTTCCTGTTCCAGTGAGAGAGCCTGCCTGTCAACATCCTCGCGTCCGTCGCTTGCAACATGGTTCTGTCCCCACCCCAGTCCGTAACTGAGAGGATGATTGCCGACACAGACGATCGCCACATCGGCTTCACGTGCTGCGGTTACAGCTGAGTCAGCCTTATTCGATGCCGCAAACAGAACTCTGACATCATTTCCCAGGGCATTTCTAATACCCTCCAGTACGGATACCCTGTAAGGAGGAGTACCTGAATACCAGTCGGAGACAACAAGGTCTGCAACGGGGCCTATGACGGCAACGGTTTTTATTTTGTCCTTCCGGAGCGGAAGCATGCCGCCGGTATTTTTCAACAGTACCACTGATTTCGCTGTGACTTCCCTGACCAGCTCCCTGGTTTCAGGTCTCATCCATGGCGGTACCGAGTCTGTGATACCGATATTCAGATAAGGATTCTCTGTTGATGCCGGATCATCAAGCAGGCCCAGCTTCAGCATCACGCGCAAATTGCCCCGCACGGCACGGTCCACCTGGCTTTCACTTATCATGCCCTCTTTTATTGCCTCAGCCAGGGGTTCCTTATATGTATCAAGGAACATCGTGGTGCCGGCTTCGAGGCATCCTTTTGCCGCCGTTTTCAGGTCCGGATAATATTTGTGATTCATTACCAGCTGCCGGTAAGCGCCGCCGTCGGTTGCAACGATGCCGTTCTGACCCCATTCGTTTACGGTTACATCCCTGATGACCGGGTGAACTGTGCAGGGTATCCCGTTATACTTGTTGTAAGCCGTCATGTACGCCCTGGAGCCCCCTTCGGTGACGCCTTTATAGAAAGGATATGAGTAATATTCCCGGAAGAGCCTCTCATCAAAATCTGATGAGTTCTCAGCACGGTTGTTTTCATTGCTGTTGGCCAGGAAGTGCTTCATCAGGGAAGCTGTCTTCCAGTATTTCGGGTTGTCACCCTGCAGTCCTTTTACAAATGAGACAACCAGTCGCGATGTCAGGAATGCATCTTCGCCGTAACACTCTTCGGTACGGCCCCAGCGCACATCACGTCCCAGGTCGGCGTTGGGTGCCAGCACTATCAGTCCGGCACTCGCATACTGCGGGTTCTGTGTCAGCCAGCGGCATTCTTCGGCTTCCACGGCAGCTGCTTTTTCGAGAAGTGCCGGATCCCATGTCTGTGCAAGCCCTATCGCCTGCGGAAAAGTTGTTGTGACCGATGCACCCTTACCCCGCACGGCCCAGTTTGCAGGTCCGCTAAGGGCAAGCCCATGAAGCCCTTCAACAATCCTTGTCCCTTTTATCTCAAGGCGGGGTACTGACGGCCGCGTGGAGAGGCAGTTTATCTTCTCGTCGAGGGTCATCAGCGAGATGAGGTTGTCAAGACGTTTTTCGTCGTCAAGGCTGCTGTTGCGAAAAGGGTAGGTCTGGGCCTGCAATCCTGCACAGGTAATGCAGACGGTAAATAACAGGGCGAATCGCTTCATATTGCAGATTTATAAATCGACATTATCATTGAAAGCGAAGTTAATGGATAATAATTTAATATGGGTTGTCGCCGTACTGTCCGGCAGCGTCTTATGCTCTCTTACGGTATGCCATTATTGCGAAGGTAATGAATGTCACGGCGAGCACCGCCAGGGCTGCCATGTCTCGCGCAATGTCATAAAATCCTGATCCCTTCAGCATCACCATCCGGTTGATGCGCATCAGGTAGGCAACGGGGTTCACGTAATTGAACTGCTGTGCCCAGCGCGGCATGCTTTCGGAGGGCGTGAAGATGCCGCTCATGAGTATGAAGATCATAACGAAGAAGAAAGCGATGAAGAGGAACTGCTGCTGTGTGGATGCCATTGTGGAAAAGAAAAGGGCCAGTCCCAGCACTCCCACAAGGAAGATGGCTGCGCAGGCGAAGAAGAGGAGCAGGCTCCCCTCGAAGGGTATGTCGAAGGCGATCCATCCCACTGTCAGTCCCAGTGCAAGATCTACAAGACCAATTATAAAGAACGGGATGACCTTGGAGGCTATCAGCTCCCACTTCTTCACAGGTGTGACGTTTATCTGCTCGATAGTGCCTGACTCTTTCTCTTTAACGAGGTTGAGTCCTGCCATCAGGAGGCCTATTGCCGTTATGAGTATCACCAGCACGCCCGGAAGCATGTAATACTTGTAGTTGAGTGTCGGATTGTACCAGAACCGCGGTGAGACTGCTATTCCGGGAAAGGCTGCAGGAGCTGTGCCGCGACTGATTACCACATCACGGTTATAGTCGCGTACCACCGAGGTAAGGTAGTTCCATGCCAGCTGTGCGGAGGTCGAGTTGACGGCGTCAGCCAGCACCTGAAGCCGCGGTGCATTGACACCCGCAAGACCCTCAGAGAAATCATCGGGAATTATAAGAACAATATCTGCATCGCCGGAGAAGAGCAATGCTTCAGCCTCGGCGTAATTGCCCGGGGTGGCGCTGATTCTGAAGAACGACGAGCCGCTCAGCTTCGCCATAAGCTCCCGCGATGCCGGTGAACGGTCGTTGTCAGTCACCGCCAGATCGACGCGCTTCACCTCGAAGGTAATTGCAGGAACAAGGATTAGCATCTGAATTATGGGAACAAGAATTATAGCCCTGGCCATAAAGGGGTTACGGCGTATCTGCCGGAACTCTTTTTTCAGAAGGAAGAGCAGCTTTCTCATTTCGTTCCCTCCCCGAGTCTCACTTTGAATTTCCTGGCGCTGAGCGCCATAAAGAAGAGTGTCATCACGACCAGTATCAGCGTCTCCTTCCAGATATACGTAAGTCCGCCGCCCTTTATCATTACCGTGCGTATTATCTCCACGAACCACCGCGGCGGCAGCACCATACTTACATAGTCATAGATCTTCGGCATGTTCTCGATGGGGAATATAAATCCTGAGAGGAGCAGGCTGGGCAGCATAAGCGTCAGGAAGGAGATGAAGATTGCGTTCTCCATCTTATCCACTGAAGACGAGACCAGTATACCTATTGACAGTCCCAGCAGGATATAAAGCATACACTCAGCTATCAGCAGGGCAACGCTGCCCCTGACGGGCAGTCCGAAGACAAACCAGGCCATCAGCAGAATGACGATGACATTCACAAGCGAGAGGAAGAAATAGGGTGCCACCTTGCCAATTATTATCTGCCACGGTTTAAGCGGAGAAACCAGCAATACCTCCATGGTGCCGAACTCCTTCTCACGTACTATTGTGACCGAGGTCATAAGGGCGCTGACGAGTATCAGAATGAGAGTGATGACACCGGGTACAAACATGAAATGGCTCTCCAGGTTGGGATTAAAATACATCTTGACCTCAGGGTTTATGACAGGCATGGCAGATGTGAGCTGCCGGGTGAGCGTGGAGGAATAGTCGTTAAGGATGGCTGTCGTGTATCCTGTCACCAGGCTGGCGGTGTTCGGTTCGGAGCCGTCGGCAATGATGCTTACCGTCGCATTTCCTTCGCGTGTAAGCCTGGCACCGAAATCTTCAGGGAAGATGACCACCTCCTTGATCTTTCCCTGTTTGAATACTGCATCAATGTCATCATAAGAGGCGAGGTGAAATTTTATTTCGAAGAACTCTGATGCCTCAAGTTTCCCGATTATCTCTGCTGAAACCTCATCATGTGCGTTGTCAAGCACGGCGATACCGGCGTTGGTGAGATCGGTGCGCACCGCATAACCGAAGATCAGGATCTGCATTGCCGGCAGTCCGAAGAGGATTATCAGCGTACGGTAGTCGCGGAAGATATGAAGGAACTCCTTACGGACAAATGCCATGAACCTTTTCATACGGCAGCGGTTTTAGGCCTTGTTATCTTCACAAAGAGCTCTTCAATTGAAGCAGTGCCGTAGCTTTCGCGCAGGGCAGCCGGGGTGTCGAGGGCAACAATTTTTCCCTCGTTCATTATCGTCACCCTGTCACAGTACTCGGCCTCGTCCATATAGTGTGTTGTCACGAAGACTGTTATGCCACGTGCTGCCGTCTCCCAGATCATCTCCCAGAACTGGCGGCGGGTGATGGGATCAACGCCGCTGGTGGGTTCGTCGAGAAATACTATGTCAGGGTCATGGAAGACCGCCACCGCAAAGGCAAGCTTCTGCCTGAGGCCAAGGGGCAGCGACCGGATAAGTGTGTTGCCGTACTGTTCGAAGTCGAGTCGTTTAAGGAGGTCTGCGGTACGTGTGCGTATCTCTTTCATCCGCATGCCGTAGATGCCTCCGTACAGCTCGATGTTTTCAGTCACTGTAAGGTCTTCATAGAGTGAGAAGCGCTGTGACATGTAGCCGATACGTTTCTTGATCTCTTCAGGATTGCGGGCGGCGTCAATGCCGGCCACCAGAACCTTGCCGGAGGTAGGCCGCGACAGGCCGCAGAGGATCCTGATTGCAGTGGTCTTTCCTGCGCCGTTGGCACCGAGGAAGCCGAAGATCTCACCTTTGTAGACATCGAATGTAAGGTTGTCATTGGCCACGAATGACCCGAACTTTTTTACAAGCTTTTCGACCTCTATGACTTTCTGGTCTGTCATCACATTTCTCTCTTCATAAGTTCGAGGAAGACGTCTTCTACGCCCGGTGTTGTTTCCGTTATTGTTGCGCCGGGGAGGCCGGCGGCGGTCAGGGCTGTATATGATGTCACCGGGTGTCCGTGCCAGGGTGGAGGGTTATGTGGACGGAGTCGCCGAACGGCTCCGCGCTGGTGGCATGGGGCATGGGGCTGGGAGCATGGAGCATGGAGCCCGGGGCAAGTAGCTTTTGGTCTGGAGCGTGAGGCTCATGGTCCTGGGATGAGAGAACGGAGCGAAGGGCGAGGAGGAGTTTGTATTTTTCAGGGTGCTTTACTGCATAGAGTTTCTGACTGTAAGAATCACGGATCTTTTGCGGGGTGTCAATACCGAGTATCTTTCCCGACTGAATCAGGGCTATGCGGTTGCATCGCAGGGCCTCATCCATATATGGCGTGGAGACAATAATTGTGATCCCTTCACTTTTTAGTCCCGCCAGCATCTCCCAGAACTCGGTGCGCGAGACGGCATCGACGCCGGTTGTGGGCTCATCCAGGATTAGTATCCGCGGTTTGTGTATCAGGGCGCAGGAGAGGGCCAGCTTCTGCTTCATGCCCCCGGAGAGACGGCCGGCAAACCGTTTTTTGAACGGTTCTATCTGCTTGTAGATCGGCTCAATAAGCCGGTAGTTCTCCTTTATTGTCGTGCCGAAAATGGTGGCATAGAAGTTCAGGTTCTCCTCTACGGTGAGATCGTTGTAGAGGCTGAATTTCCCGGGCATATAGCCTATATGGTTTCGCAGCTCCCTGTAGTCCTTCACGGTGTCGAGCCCCAGAATTGTCATACTGCCTTCAGAGGGAATCATCAGCGTGGCAGCGATGCGGAACAGTGTCGTCTTGCCTGCACCGTCGGGACCTATGAAACCGAACAGTTCGCCGTCGTTAACGGTGACTGATACGTCATCAAGGGCGGTGACACTTCCGTATCTGTGGGTAATATTGTATGCTGCAACTGCCGGCATCTTACTGGAAGATAGCTTCACCGGGCATCCCCGATTTTATTGAACCGTCGTTCGGTAACTCTATTGTAACTGCATAGACAAGGGTTACTCGTTCTTCCTTTGTCTGTATTATTTTCGGGGTAAACTCCGCCTTCTCGGATACGTGGGTTATGGTTCCGTTATAGCTTCTGAATCCTTTGGCGCCGTCGTCAATTCTTACCGTGCACTGGGTTCCTGTCTTCACCTGTGCCAGCTGGGCGCCGCTGACCCATACCTTAAGCTTCATTGTCTTCATGTCGGCCAGTTTCACCAGCGGTTTGCCGGCGGTTGTGAGCTCGTAGGCCGAGGCATATTTCTCGATGACTGTGGCTGTAAATGGTGCCCGGACCGTGCTGCGTGCTATCTGCTCGTTGAGCAGCGCCCGTTTGGCTTCCACGCCCTGCATCTCGGCGGCCACTGTGCGGCGCTGCGAGTTGTTGGCCTCCGACTGTTTCCTGAGCACCTCCATCTGTCCTGTCAGGTCGTCGAGCTGTTTGGGGGTGGCGGCGCCGTCAGCGAGCATGCGGCGCGTACGCTCGATGTTCACGTTCAGGTTGTCAATCTGCTGGCGTATCACGGCGTCCTGCGCCGCAATGCCCGCCAGGCGCGACTGCGCCGACGCCGTCACCGCATCAAGCTCCGCGCGCTGAAGCACGGCCATCACCGTGTCGGTGACGGCGATGACGCCGCCGCCCTCAACCACCGTGCCCTCGGTGACATTCATGACGAGGATCTTCCCCGAAGTCTCCGCCGAGATTATAACCTCTTCGGCCTCAAAAGTGCCCCATGCATCGGCATCACTCTCCCCGCGGCCGCAGGCGGCGGCAAGAAGCAGAATAGCTGTTGGTACAAGATATCTTTTCATCATAATCTGACTCTGATTTTATTTGTATGATGTGACCCGCCAGTGGTCTTCACTGGTATTCTTATTTTCTTCCGGTTATGTTTATGTATTCAGCTTCGGCACGAGCAATGTTAATACGCCTGAGCCCGGCATTGATCACCGCCTGCTTCTCACTATTAAGATCGGTGATGTACTGTGCTGCGGTGACTGTTCCGTTTTCAAGCTGTGATGCCGAGACGGCGGCTATCCTTGTGCGTGCTGAGATAAGTATGTCATCACTTTCTGCCGCTTCCCTGAGCGAGGCTATCTCCGCTCTCTTCAGAGTGAGAAGACGTTCAAGACCTTCTTCGGCTGCACTCTTCCTGATGTCTGTGAGCTGTTGCTGCAGGGTTAACGACTGTCTTTCATTGCTGTTCCTGCTCCAGTCCCAGATGTTCCATTTCAGTCCTGCCCCCACCGAATAATAAGCATCGGCGGTCTCCGAAAAGAAGTTCGTACCAGGAGGGTTTCCGTAACCCAGCTGGGCAAATCCGAACGCCTTTGGCATCCGCTGGCTCTTCAAAAGATCCTTCGACATTTCAAGCTGTTTGCTTCGGAGATCAAACAGCAGAAGATCAGGGTTGTAGGCTATTTCTTCGGGCAAAGTAGTCTGACCAGGCAGCATAAGTGCGGCTCCGCGAAGGTCGCCCAGTCCGGTGATCATACCCAGGGCTGAGAGCAGGGCGTCATGTCTGTGGCGCATCTCGGTCAGCGTCTGCAATGCTTTAACCTTTTCTGCAAAGAGAATGTCAAGGGTCACAGCGGGTACAGCGCCGTTTTTAATACCTGATTCGGCCTCCTTCATCCTTGCATCAAGCTCACTTATCATTATCTCTGTCACCTCCGTCTGTAGGGCAAGGAGCATCGATGAGAAGAAGTAGTTGTTGATCTGCTCGTGCTGGCGGTAGATGTCAGCCTCATTTTGCTGCAGGTTCAGTTCCCTTACCACCTGTTCCACAGCACGTGCGCTGCGGGTCACTCCGCCGTCCCAGACAGTCTGAGTCAAATCGAGGGTGGCGCGGTATTGCTCATGAGGGATTGCCGGCAGAGAGCCGGGGGGTATAGGCAGTGCTCCGAACATTCCTGAAAGATCCGGAATGTCTGAATTATAGACAAAACTGCCGTTGAGATCGAGGGTTGGCAGGTAGGCTGCCGCCAGGTTGCGGTCACGCAGCGATGACATCTCAGAAAAAATCGCTGCCTCCCGCGCCAGGGGCGTAGCTGCCGCCGCCGAGTCATAGCACTGTTGCAGGGTCACAATCCTCTGACCGAAGGCGGCAGGGAGAGTAATCATTATGAAAGCAGCGCAAAATATCTTTTTCATCATTTTGGTGATTGATTATGGTACCAGGGATTCTCTCCGGGACTCATTGTTGTGATATTGTGATTGCGAATACATGGATGATTCATTTCTTACGGTTTTTAAGGGAGGAAATGACAAAATCAGCAGCAAACTTCTTCCTCTCACGCATGAATGTGTTGAAGTTTTTAGAGTCATCGAGGGGGAGCTGTACCAGTTTAATCACATCATGCGCGGCAAAAGGAAAAATAGCCAGTGAGATTATGGTTATCATAAGCTGCGACAGCTCACTCTTTTTTATTCCGTACTCCCTGAATTCCTTCGCGTGTTTCTTATATATCATCTCACTGATCTCAGGGTACAGCAATGTCTCCCTGATCCCTTTTGCCAGTTCGGGGTTATGTGAGATCTCATTCAGAAGGAAGAGGGGCAGTCGCGGATTTTTGATGAGAATATTAATATGCTCATCATAATAGAGTCTGATCTTATCCTCGAAAGATATGTCCATAGAAAATACAGACATAATCTTCTCAAACATCTTCTTCATCAGCGGCTGAAAAACGGCCGCGAAGAGCTGCTCCTTGGAGTGGAAGTAATAGTGTAGCAGAGCCTTGTTGATCCCGGCACGGTCAGCTATCTCCTGCATGCGTGCGGCGGCGAACCCTTTCTCTTCAAAGACGGCAGTTGCCGCGTTGAAGATTTTCTCTTCGGTCTGAATGTCTGCTTCCTTAACTTTAACCATAGGGTTTAACCGGATAGTTTAACCAATTGGTCAAAAGTATGACAACTTTTTTTCATTTCCAAATTTTTTTTAAGATTTTTAATCAGGAGTGGTTAGACTTAGGTCCGGTATGCAAAATGCATGTCATCTGTGACGGACTTTCCCGTTACCGGGCAGCTATAATATACAATTGATAGTCAGTGCTGAACCGGGGGTGTCAGCAAGAATAGAAACCCGGGGGGGAGTCTCGGGACATACCGACTTAACCGATCAGTGGAGTGGGCGGAGATGCCCGTGGAAAAATACAATCGTTGCAGGGAAAGTAATGGTTGAAGTAAATAATAGTGTTGCACTGGAAAATGAGGCTGATGTTGTGCCGGAATAAAGGCATAATCAGTACCGGAAACAAGGCTGATTTAAATATCTGATTTGATCCGGAGATCCGGCGCAATGATTTCGGATAATGAAGCTGAAAAAAGCAGATTACTCTGCGTGTTCAGCAATGAATTTTTCGATTTTGCTGAATGAATCTGTAAGGTTGGCTCCGCTCCAACCGTGCGACTCAGCCGGATAATAAACGAGCTGGTTTACTACACCGGCGTTGTCAAGCATGCTTATAAGTAGTGTTGTCTGTGCCGGAGGAACAAGAGGGTCAGCACCTCCCTGGAGGGCGATCGTTGGCGGACAGGCGGCAGTGATGTACGACGAGGGGCTCGACGATGAGTAAAGGGTTGGGTTATCAACCGGAAATACCCCTGTGGCACCGTACAGAATGAGCTGATGTACAATACCGTAGTCCCACATCGCCGTCAGGTTAAAGGGTCCGAAGAAATCAACCACAGCCTTCACGTGTCCCGAAGGGTCGTTCTTATATGCATGGAGCATCGCCAGATGACCGCCGGCAGATGCACCCAGAAGCACGAGATCGTCAGAGACCAGATATTCCGAAGCATGGTCCAGATAATATTCAATGGCTGCCTTCACATCACTCTCCTGCACGGGAAAAACATTCACGCTGTTATTGTAGGCAAGCCTGTAGTTCAGATTTACAAATGCATAATCAGGCATCCTTTTGCGAAGAGAGTCGACGTACTGGGCCATCTCCGACTTGTCGCCCTGAACCCATCCGCCGCCGTGTATAACGATTACGGTTTTTGTCTCAGCAGTATTGCGGCCTTCCGGAAGCCAAACATCCATTTTTTGTTGCGCACTCTCACCGTAGGAAACATCCCTGTTGACCACCTCAACCACAGGAGGAGGATCCTTCCTGCATGCCATCACTGAGATCAACAGTATTACATAAAATACTCTCCTCAGAGTTTTTCCCGTAGTCCTTCCCGATCTTCTCATGAGGGCAAAGGTATTGTATTATTTCTTTGTTTGACTCAACCCTCTGATACGGGCACCGTGAGTCCTTTGCCTTGGAATCAGATTCAGATTGTTGTAACTTTCGCCATCAAATAAGTTGTCATATGAAAAAGCTGTTCAAAAGAATTCTGCTCTTCTTCGGAGCACTTATCCTCTTTATAATCCTGTTCGGGGTGACGTACCTTGTTCGGTCAAGGTCTGCAATCAAAAAAATGACACCGGTTGAGACCATGCAGATAACCGACGATGTCTATGCAATAAAAGACACATATGTGAACATGTACCTTGTAAAGGACGGTAATCACTTCATAGCCATCGATGCCGGCAATAAGAAAGGAAACGTAAAAGAGGGGCTGAAGAAGCTGGATATAGATGCGGACAGGGTGAAGGCGGTGCTGCTGACACATTCTGATGCAGATCATACAGGCGCCCTGAGCCTCTTCGGAAATGCAAAGGTATACCTACCAAGGGAGGAGGAACAGCTCATAAACGGCAAAACCGGCAGATTCCTCTTTTTTGGCAATAAACTTCCGGTAAAGGAGTATGAATTACTTGATGACAAAAGGTTCAGGATAGGCGATGTGGAGATTGTTCCCGTTGCGGTCCCAGGTCACACACCCGGTGCAACGTGTTATATAATCAATGACAAATACCTCTTTACGGGTGATGCTTTGCGTCTCACCGGTGACGGCATCGGTCTTTTTCCGAAATTCATTAATAAAAGCGCCCGCGGGGCAAGAAAATCGATGAAAAAGATGACTGATCTTGACGGTGTGCAGTATATATTCACCGGTCATTACGGCTACTCAAACGACTACAGTGCCGCGGTGAGGGATTGGCGCTGACAGCCGGCAAACAAAAATCGGTATCCCGGTGTTATTAAATAAAAGGATTTTCCGATGAAACCAAGGACGATAGAAAAGATAATTCCGCCGCCACCGGTTCACTGGGTGGGCGACGGATTCAGGGTTCACAACTTCATTCCAGGCATGGGATCGCTGACAATGGAAAGGATGAGTCCCTTCATTATGCTGGATTACAATTCAAAGCATTATTTTGAACCGTCTGAAGTCCCGCGGGGTGTGGGAGTGCATCCTCACCGCGGATTCGAGACGGTATCAATAGCATATAAGGGAAAGGTTGCCCATCACGACAGTTTCGGCAACAGTGGAGTGATAGGTGAGGGCGATGTTCAGTGGATGACAGCCTCTTCAGGACTTCTGCACAAGGAATATCACGAAAAGGGATTTTCAGAGCAGGGTGGCCTCTTTCATATGGTCCAACTCTGGGTTAATCTCCCCGCAAAAGTCAAAATGTCGCCGCCCAAATACCAGGCAATCACTAACAACGAAACGGGCAAATATCAACTGCCTGACGGTGCGGGAGTTATAGAAATCATTGCAGGTAATTACCACGATGTCAAGGGCCCGGCCTTTACTTTTACCCCGGTGACCCTGATGAATGCAAAACTGGAAGCGGGAGGCAAAGCTGCTTTCAGCTTTCCTGCAGGTTACAATACCTGCGCTCTTGTCATCGAGGGAAGCATAATTGTGAACGGCACAGAGAAGGCCGGGAGTGATCATTTTGTGCTTTTCAGGAATGACGGTGACGATTTTACTATCGATGCATCAGAAAAGTCCATCGTTCTCATAATGAGCGGAGAGCCGATTGATGAGCCGATAGCAGCCCACGGTCCCTTCGTAATGAATACGCAGACAGAGATTATGCAGGCATACGCCGATCTGAACAGGGGCAGATTCGGGTTCCTGGAGGACTGAGAAAGCAGGGAGCATGGGGCATAGAGCATGGAGAAAAGAGCAAGCGGCAAGGAAAAAGGAGGGTAGGCAGTAGAGGACCGACCGTAAATAAAATGTCCGCCAGCTGGCGGACATTTTTAGGGAGGGGACAGACTGTGCAGGGATAAATAGTCAGTAGTTCGGGGAAAATATCAGGTGGAACATTGCAGATGTGGGGAGTGCCAAATAATGTCTAATTTTGATCATTATTTCTGAAAATGATCAAAAATGTTCTCCTTATCGGATTGGGTGGCTTTATAGGCAGCATAGCACGCTACTTTGTTTCCATGCTCAACCTGAGCGTAAGTTTCTTTTCAATCCCGGTAGGAACGCTGCTTGTCAATGTCTCCGGCAGCCTTATAATCGGGTTCCTGACAGGGATAGCAGAAAAGAGCGCTATCATGACTGCTGAATGGAGGATGTTCCTGATGGTCGGACTCTGTGGCGGGTTCACCACATTTTCGACCTTTGCAAATGAAAACCTGATGCTTATCCATAACGGACAGGTATTTTCCCTCATACTCTATACAGCCCTGAGCATCTTCCTGGGCTTCCTCGCAGTATTCCTGGGCTATGCACTGACAAATCTACTCTGATAATGGAAAATCCCACTTACAGTATCATGAAGGTCTATTCCAGCTCAACCGACAGGCTCGGCTCCCAGCTGCTATATGAAGCGATCGTATACAAGGCCAGGGATGCCGGCATCTCGGGTGTGACAGTACTGCGGGGTATCATGGGATACGGACTGAGCAGCCATATCCATTCTTCAAAATTCTGGGAACTGACGGAAAAGCTGCCCGTCGTTATCGAGATGATAGACCGGCAGGAGACACTGGAACGGTTCTACAACCTCATTGAAAACGAACTCAATTCAATGCCGAAGGGCTGCCTGGTGACAATTGAGCCTGTGGACGTAAAACTCCATAAACCGGGCAGTAAAAAGCATTAATCGCTCAGGGACAACTAACTTTGCATAAAAGTAAGTCGAACAGAATATGAAACGTGTGACTTCACTGGGGGGGATTTTCTTCAAATGCGAGGATCCTGAAAAGATGAAAAAATGGTACTCCGATCATCTCGGACTGAAGACCGACGAGTACGGCACGAATTTCGAATGGAGGAAGAGTTCAGATCCGACCATGAAGGGATTTACGGTTTGGAGCCCTTTCAGCAATGACTCAAAATACTTCGATCCTTCAAAAAAAGATTTCATGATCAACTACAGGGTTGACAACATCGAGGCTCTGATAGATATACTGAGGAAGGAAGGGGTTACAATACTCGATGATATTGATTCCAGTGAGTACGGTAAATTCATACATGTAATGGATCCTGAGGGTAATAAGATCGAACTGTGGGAGCCCGTTGACGATGAATTTGACAGGATGATCAAAGTCAGGATGACAGAGTAACCTCTCTTCGCGGTAAGAAAATTCCCGAAAAACATTTTTGTACTTCTCAGCGCTATTGCATAAATTTATGGTGCATTTCCTCTTTCAGTTGCAACATAAATTGTGAGTCATGCTGGTGAAAACCTTTGCCGCTGCCGTTTTTGGCATTGAGGCAGTTACAGTGACAATTGAGGTCGATGTCACCCGGGGTGTGCGTTACATGCTGGTAGGGCTGCCTGATGCTGCAGTGAAGGAGAGTCAGCAGCGTATAGAGTCCGCCTTTCGTGCAGCAGGGCTCAAATGGCCGGGCAGGCAGATCGTGATAAATATGGCACCAGCAGACATTCGCAAGGAGGGATCCTCATATGATCTGCCGCTGGCTGTGGGCATCATCGCTGCAGCGGAACTGGCTGACGGCAGCAGGATGGAAGGAATGATGGTCACCGGTGAACTCTCGCTTGACGGTGAGATCAAACCTGTCAGAGGGGTGCTTCCGATGGCGCTGCAGGCCCGCTCCGGGGGGTTCAGGGCCATGATGGTCCCGGCGGAGAATGCCGCCGAGGCTGCGGTGGTCGAAGGCCTTGATGTTTACGGTGTAAGCCGTCTTGAAGAGGTGCTCGGTTTCATGCGCGGGGAAGCAAAGCTTGTCCCTCTGAAAGTGGATATTCAGGCTCTTTTTGGCAGTGATGCTGCCGGGTATGACGCCGATTTTGCTGATGTAAAAGGACAGGAGAGCGTTAAACGTGCCCTCGAAGTTGCAGCGGCAGGTTCACATAATCTGATAATGATCGGCCCTCCGGGTGCCGGTAAGACAATGCTTGCCAGGAGGTTACCAGGGATAATACCGCCGCTGACACTTGATGAGGCACTGGAGACGACAAAGATACATTCCGTGGCAGGGAAGACGGAGGAACGAACGGCACTTATGACCCGAAGGCCCTTTCGCAGTCCACATCACACAATTTCTGACATCGCCCTTGTCGGGGGAGGTAACGTGCCTCAGCCGGGAGAGATAAGCCTGGCTCACAACGGCGTGCTTTTCCTCGATGAGCTTCCGGAATTCAAACGCAATGTGCTGGAGGTTCTCAGGCAGCCGCTTGAAGATCGGGTTATCACAATCTCAAGAGCCAGATTTACTGTCGATTATCCGGCCAGTTTTATGTTAGTTGCGTCGATGAACCCATGTCCCTGTGGTTTTCACAATCATCCTGAAAAGGAGTGCACCTGCTCAGGCGGCATGATTCAAAAATATCTGAACCGGATATCAGGGCCGCTGCTTGACCGTATAGACATGCATGTGGAAGTGGTTCCTGTCAATTACGAAAAGCTGGCAGGAGCCGTAGCCTGCAGAGACCTCCGCGGCAGTCCGCAAGCGGGTGGTAAAGGCAAGGGCAGTACAGACAACCAGGTATGCAACTGACAGCGGAATCTACTGCAATGCACAGATGACCACTGCAATGATCAGGCGTTACTGCCACCTTGATGAAACAGGCGGCCGGCTTCTCAGGGCGGCAATGGATATGCGCGGACTCTCAGCCAGAGCTTATGACCGGATTCTCAAAGTGGCGCGCACAATTGCAGACCTTGATTCCTCAGAAGATATTCACCCCGATCACCTCTCAGAAGCAATAAACTACCGGAACCTTGACAGGGAGGGCTGGGCCGGCTGAGTTACTCAACCCTGGCATATGGTTTTTTGTCGAGCCAGAGTATTCTCATTCCTTTGATACAGGAGAAGTAGATATCATATGTCCTGGGCTTACCTTCAATATCTGACAGCTTTATCTGCCAGTTGTTGAAAATGGAAAATTCGCCACTTGACTTTGCACTTTGAAATTTAATATTTCCGACAGCCCCACTCGCAACGCCAAGGTCCCATTGGTAAGTATTACCGGGTCCAAAATGGAAATTTTCATTCGACGCATGTGTGTCCATACCAGCATCAAAACCGGTAAAAGCGTTTACGTATTGAATTGCCCCACTGAAATCACTGGTCCATTTTCCGGTAAGATCAGAAGCGGCGACAGCAAATTTGTTGTAGTAAGCCATATTTTCCATTTTCTCCCAGCCTGAAGAGGATTGATGATACACGCCAAATTCATTTTCGAAGGAGCTTTTATCAGTAGTTATAAATTCCAGGTATTTCCCGCTGCCATCGGAGTAATTCATTTTAAACAATACTATATGAACCGGTTGGGATGTGGAGTTCTCAACAGCATCAGCCTCAGCAAATTCCATAGGCTGCCAGCCGGATACAGGCTTGAATTCAAGATTACTGATTCTGCTGTATTTTGGTGCGACCAGTATATTCCACGCATTTTGTAATCCATCCAGTAAAACGGAATTATATGTATCTGCTTTTTTATTAGGATAATGAATCAGCACTTTAATGTTTCCCTTTGAAACCTGCACCCAGTCTTCCTGTATCGTACTTGTCCAGCCGTCATCAAAGTTGGTTGTGGTAAATGCAAAGCCGTTCCATGCGGTGTTGTTGACTGCCAGAGCCGGCTGAGTTGTGTTTTCCATCGTTTTAAAGTCAACAGAAGTCAGGAATGCGTCTATTACTTCCAGATACTCCGGGCTGTTGATTGTGACAACAATACTTGCGCAGCGATCAAATCCGCTTATGGTAGTAAGCATCGCCTGGGCATCAGCATTGTTAAATTTAAATTTCGCAACCCCTTCTTTAATTTTCCAGCCGTCAGTTTCATGCACTTCATTCAGAACTGGTGCCTCAGCAGGATTATAGTTTTTCACTATCAGATCCTGCCATTCGCTTTTAAAATCGGCTTCAATGCTTCCCTTGCTAATGGTGCTTTTTACAATGCCAATTCTGCACCACGACTTGGTTTCATTATTGATATGGGTATAAATGATAATGTTTTCAGTGACTTCCTTTTTCCATCCTGCCGGTGGTGTATAAGCAAACAGGTCGAAAGCTTCCTTCTGGGCAAACAGATTTGTCACTGAAATACAGAAAATCAGAAAGAGATATGGCTTTTTCATATAATGCATGTTTTCTTTAATCTTTTTCACTTATTACCACCTGATCAATCCCCGGTAATTTTAATATTACTGATATAGTATTTATCCTTCTCGCCGGAGTTACCGCTATAAAAAGACAAGGCATTGAATAAGTGAGCGGCAGGGATAGCCTTTTCGTATTCAGCTATTTTAGAATTATCAATAAATACCTGCAGTGTTTCAGCATTCTTTTTAATTGTTACTGTAATACGATTATTTACTTTGTTGTTTGAAAAACCATTGGCAACAAGCCATTTGGTACCGTTTGAATAACCCGGCGGAGAAGGGAATTGTGTTTCCAGAGTTGCCTCACCATCTTTACCATCAAAGCCGGGGCGCAGTTTTAATCTCAGGTATGATTCAGCATTGCCGGGAGATGTTTCTTTCGATAATTGAACGGTTAAACCTTTTGCGCCCCATGTAAAATTTTGAGAAGCAACTAATTCATAACTCAGTGTAAAATTTTGAGGCAAAGGTTTTTTAAGTTGATTTGGTGTCAATGTGTTGTCGGTTATCAGAACCCAGTTGCCATTTAATCCATCAGGATGTACAACAATGCCACCATTTAAGCCATTTCTGGTCTGCCAGCCAATAGGTTTCTGACCAGTACCTGTTGTAGAAAAATCTTCAAAGAAAAATATGTTCTTATCAGAGCTGTTTTTTTTACTGGCTTCAGATGCTTCGGTTACCACTACTGCTTTTTTAAATGTAGGGGAACGAAGTGGTTTATATGCCTGCCCTTTAACTTTTTCAGGATAGAAGAAAAAATTATAGACATAATCAAAGTTAAAATTGTTGATGATGGATTCGTGCATGTATTTTTCTACTAAGTCATGGGGATCCCAATACCAGCTAACCACTATCCACTGGGGTTTATCTTCTTTACAAAGCGCAGCCATCATCGGGTCAACTTTGTAAACCGGCACTGTTCCTGAAGTAGATTCAGGGTCAGTTAAATACTGTCCGGTGAATACATCCATTCTATTAACCAGATCGATCAGACTTGGCTGTGGTTTACTCGTAGCCAATTCTTCAAGGCGGTCCTTATATTTTTCTTTGTTATTTTTTAAACCTTCATTCATGAGCCTGATTTTCTCATCCAATGATTTCACTGAAACGGCTATCCGCTGCTGGTCTCCCTGTTCTGCCTCACTGATTTTTTTCTTTTCCTTCTCATAGAATATCGGGATTGCTGTTTCCAATGCTTGCAGATATTCACCTTTGGTTATTTTGATAAATGGAGATTTATTGTCTTTGCATAGTAATACATAATCTGTCCCGCCTCCGGCTTCAATATCCTTCACCCAGAAACTGATGTAGGGTTTAATATTTGGAAGACTGGTCATGTCATGTATTTTTCTTGTTTCTTCTTCACCTCCGAATGATGATTCATAAGAAGGCATAGTGAAATAATATTGATTGGCATTGCAGAGATATGGAATAGCCCATCCCGGCACCTGGTTCGCATATATGGCCCAGTAGGCCCCGAGATTGTTTTCCGGCACCATTTTATGGTTGCTGTCATACTTCAGGAAAACGTAGGTTTTGGCATAAGCACCGTAACTCTGCGGCAGGGCGGCAGTATGTTGATTATAAAGACCCAGTTTTTCAGAAACAGCTTTTCTAACGTCTCCAAGGCCGCCTTTTGGCACATAGCTGGCCTGGATCCAGTTGGCCATCGTATCGCAGAGTGATAACTGTGCTGCGGAATACAGTTTATCGTCAACTTTTTTAGATTCTTTAACTCCTTTAAAGTTGTAAACCTTCTTCCAGCCAATTACACTATCCTCAATGGATTGGCGCTGGGATTGTCTGAGCATGGGAAGTTCCGGCTATAATGCACAGGCTGCACAAAAGGATTAATCTGTTCATCTTTATGTAAATAAATGAGATACGTAGTTTTATTTTCCCAGCATGTTTCTCAGGGCTGCAAAATCAACAGCTTCTTTGATTGCCGATATATTTGCTTCAAATACCGGATCTCCCTGGCCCAGTTTATAAATCACAGTAAAAAACTGTGGTGATGACTTCGGCAAATTCCGGTGATAATATGCCAGATTAGGCTTTACGGCAATAAAAGAGCCGCGTGTTCCTTCCTCTACAAAACCTTCGAACCGTTCTTCATCATTCCACATACAAATGGCAGGCTGGCTCAATTCGTTTTCCGGTTTTGTCAGATATTCACTTATGTTATCAAGATATTTTTGCGAATATGCCTTTTCACTGGGACTCTCCTTAATTGTTTTCTCCAGTCTCTTCCGCTGAATCAGTAAATATTCCTTCCGGCTGACATAGGTAAATGGAAGTGTGTCATTATATGTAATCAGCCAACGGTATTCCATAATTTTATTTTCGAGGTGACTGTCACCTACCACTTTTTCGTCCAGGAAATAGTAACCCCCTTTTTTTTCAGGTCTTTTTTCCAGTTTTAAATAGCCCCTGAAATCGTCGTCGGGAATATTTGCGGCATAGAGGGTGTTTAGAAAATAAATAGCATTAGCCACAATATTTACTGTTGTCGTTGTGGAAACATCTACGTAATAATCTGATTTATCCGGGCTGTTGTTATCGCACAGATACCTGAGGATATACATTGCATAATAGTATGGATCAGCTTTAAATACCTGCCCATCCAAGGGAACCTTTCCGTACACTGTACTGTATGAAACCTCACAGCCAATTGGGAGGTATTCAGATGAAATCATTTTATGTATGTTTGCCAATACGGATTTTTCTTTTGTTAAATCCGATGCTGTAACATTTTGAACAGAGCCTTGCTGGCCAGCTTTCCACGTGCCTGGTTTTTTAGCCAGTATTTCCTTACTGCAATCCTGTGGAAAAGCCTGAATTGAAAGTAGCCATATTGCAGGCAGAAGAATTAAAGATTTCATTTTGCGGGTTGTTTTTCGATATTTATTTAATGCCCTGAAGTATATTACTGCCACTCCTGCTTACACCTCCATTAACCGTGATTTTTACATCGGCACCGGCAATATCTACCCCTGCTGCGCTTGCGGATACACCGGCCACTGCTCCAAAATCGGTAAACCCCGTATTGTCCCATTCAACAAGCCCTGCCAGTGATCCTTCCACCTCTGTGCCCATCGGACCATCAAATCCTTTGCTGACACCCACCATGGCTGATCCTGAATAGAGTCCTGTTTCTACATTATCAGTCAAATTGATTTTCACGCCGCCAAAATCAAATTCACCTGTCAGGTTGCTGCAGCTTGAAGTGATTTTATATACTCCAAGATTCATGGTGCTTACATAGTCGCAATGCACATCATCAAAGTTTTGTAACGGACCGGACTTTTTATTCGCCGGAACTGAAACGCACCAGCTGCTCTTTGCTTTAAAATTTACCTTCTGGTCTTTTATCTGTGTTAACCACGAAATCTGGGCCATTACTTTTGCCAGTTCAAATTGGTCGGGCCACATTGTATACTGGTAATAGTATAGAAGGTCGCTGGTTCGACGGCGCATATAATTGAAGTATGTTTTGTAGGCACTTTGTACTCCGCCATTGGCCATAGATAAGAATTCGTTTCGGATGGCATTCTCATCTTTGCATATAGCTTCCAGTGGATTGGACCTGCCTTCTCCGATCTGGTCTTCATATTTCTTATCGAGTAATTCCTGTTTTTCACTCAGCATATTTTCATAATCTCCCACTGCCAACAATGCTCTTACCACCGGGCTCAGTTCATTAGAAAATACAAACGAAATATTCCCGTTTACATCGTTAACACCGGGACCAAGTTTTACTATTGCTTTAGCTGCATACCCGGGCATTATCTGCACATAATGTCCTTTCTGACCTTCGCTTAAAATAAGTTTTGTTCGCTGTTCGCTTGCAGCTATACTTTCTTCTTCCAGTGATTCCTGTTTAACTGACAATTCGTTAATTTTCTGCTGGCATTCATTTTTAAAATCTTTCCATTCTTTTTCCAGCAATGCATTCTGTTCAACGTTCATTGGATATTCAGGCCAGTTAAATTTCCCTAAACCCAAAGCATCCTGCGGCATGGGCCTGTCCCAATTGATATCATCACCCGTTAAATCATATCCGAGTTTTTTTAATTTATTTGCCTTTTCAGTACTATAGGCTTTGCTTATACTTTTTTTGGCTGCTGCTATGGCTGCAGGAATGTTGCCCCTGCTTTCTTCGATTAAACATTTTACCATGTTGGCCTGGGGATGATAAGCGTAAATGCGGATTGCCCTGTCTGCAAATTCTTCAGCTTTTGGTATATCACCAAGGCCAAGCCATGCCTGTGCAATATTATTGCTGATAGTGCTGTTGTTAGGGTAACGTTTATTTAAATTATTTAAAATCGGAAGTGACAATTGTTCGGCTCCACACATGCTTAAAAAGGCTGCATAGTTATTCAGGTTGATGGCATTTGCCGGGTCTGATTTGCAGGCCTCACCCATAAGATAGAGTGCCAGTGTCGGTTTGCCATCCATCCATAATCCCACTGCCGTATTGGCAACAGATTTATTTAAACTTTTTATTTGCTGATAAATTATTGCCCCTGTAGTTTTGGCTGCAGGAGATAATTGCATCAGTACTGACTGGTGGGTTTTGCTGATGTATGCGCTCATCTCCCCGTCGGAGAGTGTTGTTGCCATTGCAGCATCGATCCTGACAACGTCTTTTTCTGGTATGATCCTGTTTTCATCTTCCCAGGCATTTTCCAATTGTGCATCGCTTATGCCCGAAAGGTTGTTCTGTAAGTTCTTCATATCGGGCATTTTAATTCCCATCTCTTCCATGGCCTTTTTATCCTCCAGGCTCATTTCATCCAATCCCTGCTGCATTTCGTTCATCATCTCTTTCATCTCCTTCTGGGTGGGAGGCTTTTCGACTGTTTTTGTTTTTGTTTGCGCATGCGAAATGCTCATAACCATTAACATACAGAAAATAGGGATGTAGTTTTTCATTGTACTCTTTATTAGGTTTATCTACTGCAAGAGGATTATTATTTCACAAGAATACTATGCGGCATAAAAGTGCCAGAACAAAAAAGAGAGTTGTAAGCCTGCAGCTAAACCAGGGTCAGGCATAATTTTGAATAAAACAATTTTCTCTTTTACTTGTTCATTTTAAAATTCTGTTATTCACTATGTTATTGCTGTTGAGGTTTATCCGGAATCAGGGTTTAAGACACACTGTCAATTTCTGCCGGAACCCTGACGGGGAGGGCCGGGCCGGCTGATTACATTTTATTTTTTATGGGAAATAAATTATACTTACTTTGCGATAATTAATTACTCCATCCATATCCGTCGGAAAGTATGGAAATAACGCGCAGACTAAGAAAGAAACTTGCGGGCGAACGTCTGATGTTCGCATACCGCGGCGAAGTGACAAGTGAAAACTCCGTCCTTCTCCTGACACTTCTCGAGAGAGAGATGGAGTTTTCGGAATATAACATGGTGGGACGGAAACGTCTCTTTATGTTCGTTCTTGAGAACCTGCAGAACATTACACGCCACGCCACCGCCCAGGGCAACGAAGTAGTGTCACTTGTAATCTATAACAAGACTCCTGACGGTTATACGGTCACCACCGGCAATCCCATTGCGGCAGCTGATGTACCTGTGCTGAAGAACAGTCTTGATAACATCAATAACCTCGAGCCTGACAAGGTCAGGGAGGCATACCGTAAAATGCTTCAGGAATCAGATCTCAGCTCAAAGGGAGGTGCAGGCCTCGGTCTTATGGAGATGGCCCGGAAGACAGGCAATAAGCTTGATTATGATTTCTCCCACATTGATGAGCATACCTCATATTTTATTCTGAGCAAGACAGTTGATTCGGGCGGTCAGGGAGTTCACGGAAGTAAAAAGGAAAAACCTTTCAGCGGCCGCAAGGTCATGATCCTTGAGCAGGCCATGAAGGCCCATGATATATATTTCATATGGGCAGGCCCGCTTACCCATGATATCAGCAAGGAGGTACTGAACCTCAATGAGGCCAGACTTAATGAAGCCGAACTGGGTCATAACCTTCAGAAACGGGTGTTCACAACCCTGATAGAGTTGTTGCAGAATGTCGCCCAGCATAGCCCCGGCATTGAAGCAGAGCAGGAATTCGGAATGCCGGTTGCCATGATCCGTAACACGAAGAGTTCATACATCATCACCTCCGGAAATCTTATCAGGAACAGTGACGTTGGTCCCCTTAAGCAGAAGCTTGCGATGATCAACAAGCGGGATGAAGAGGGGCTTAAACAGCTGCTGCACACCGCTCTCAAGGGGCAGGATATGACAAAGATATCAACAGGATACATGGGCCTCCTTGAGATGGCACGCCGATCCGGAAGGAAACTGGAATATAAGTTCGATGATATAAACGATGAGTATTCCTATTACATTCTGACTGTCAGGCTGAGGTCTAAGCCGAATAAGGCTCGCTGACGAGACGCAGCTCACTGCCGTCATATACCGCATAGCTTGTAAAGCTGAACCAGTCTCCAAGTATTATCATTCTTCTGCCGCTTTCATCAAAAGTCAGGGGCATGTGCCTGTGACCGTAAATGAAGTATCGGGCATCACACCCGTCATTGATTAACTGCCTTGTATGCCTTATCAGGTCTTCTTTCTCTTCGCCGAGGAACGGAAGTGACACATGTTTTGCCAGGCGGCTGCTGTTCGACCATGAATGGCCGATAGTCATACCTATACGGGGATGGAGAAAGGTAAAGAACCACTGTGCAAACCGGTTATGAAAAAATCCGAGAAGGAATTTAAAGCCCCGGCTGAGGCTTCCCAGGCCCTCACCGTGAGCGAGGTAGAACCGTTCATTCCCTATTTCGGTCAGCAGAGGCCGGTGATGTATAATAACTCCGCACTCGTCAGACAGGTACTCTTTCATCCACAGATCGTGGTTCCCGGTGAAGACATGCACTTTTATTCCGCTGTCAGTTATTGAGGAGAGTGTTCCGAGGAATCGTGTAAAACCCTTCGGAACAACATCTTTATACTCCCACCAGAAGTCGAATATATCACCCAGCAGATATATCTCGGTAGCATCTTCCGCGGCCTTCCTGAGCCATGCAACCACCCTGGCTTCACGGTCATGCGGATTGGTTCCGGCAGAGAGTCCGAGGTGAAAGTCGGAAGCGAAATATACCTTCGTACCTTCCACGTCAGGAGTCTATTTATTGAAGAGCTGATCCATCTTAATCTGCAGATTACGTCCGAACAGATTCGAGTTTATAATATTGCCCTCCCGGTCGTAGAGGAGGTTCGAAGGAACCTGAGTGATATTCAGGGCCTTTGCGAAGCGCGGGTTGGCCGGATCATCTTCCCTTACACATATCCAGGGCAGCTCCTCGAACCTGACCACATTCCTCCACCTGCTTTCTTCAGGGTCAAGGCTTATCTGATATATTTCAAGTCCTTTGCCATTATACTGCCTGTACAGTGCTTTCAGTACCGGAAGTTCTTCCATGCAGGCCTGCGAAGTTGAGGACCAGAAGGTCAGGAGTACATATTTCCCGCGCAATGAAGAGAGTTTCACCCTGCGGCCTTCAGGATCAGGCAGATCGGGATCCATATTCTCCGAGGGGGTTGCGGATGCAATTGAAGCCAGCCGGTTGATGTACATCTGGTTCAGCTCATTATTTACATTTTCGGAAAGAGCCAGTACATGTCGTGATGCCGGATATTTCACTGACAGTGAGTCTGATACTATTTTAAGGAACTGCAGGTCACGCGGCTGGTACAGCACATATGTGTTCTCATCTATCCGCTGATAAAGCGCCTTCACCGAGGCCAGGGATGCGACGTTTCCAAGGATAAACTCTATGTTTTTTTTACGCTGTCCGTTTACTTTTTCGATATACTGATTTTCGAGGTCAGCACCTCTCAGTGAGATTTCTTCAGCGCTGAGATTGCTGTAAATTTTCCGGAGAGAGTCAAGGCTCCTCAGGGTAACAAAGAGGGCTGCATCGAGCTTCTTCAGTTTTTCAGATTCAGGGGATCCTTCCACAGTATAATTCAGCACCATGGGGCTTTTTCCCAATGACAGTGAAATATTATCGCCGGGCATCGCCAGCAGTGAGACGAAATCGGTGCTGCTGACTCCGACCTGGAAGAATTCAGGACCTGAGATCTCCCTTTTAAATGTGAACCGTCCCCTTTTGACGGTTGCAGAATCGACGAGGGTCTTACTGTCGATTTCTGACTGTTCCAGGTAGACAGTACCTTCCTTTCCTTCACTGAATGTGCCCCTGATAATTACCGTGTCATTACTGCTGCATCCGGTTATAAGGGTTGCAATAACGACTGCCGAAAAATATTTCTTCATCTCTAAAACTGATTTCGGGTACAAATAAAGTAAAAATTCGGCTACTGCTGCGCGAATATCTCCCCGAGCTTCTTCTGCAGCTGGACTCCTCTAAGGTTGGAAGCAATGACTTTGCCTTCGCGGTCAATGAGGAAGTTGAAGGGGATGCCTGTTATGCCGAATGTCTTTATTACTTCAGAGTCACGGTATTTGAGGTCGCTCACGTGTTTCCACCTGCCAAGCCGGTCATTTTTTATGGCTTCAGTCCAGTCTTCGGCTGTCATATCGAGTGACACCTGGAAAATGTCGAATCCCCGGTAGTGGTACATGTCGTACATTTTCACAAGGTTAGGGTTTTCTTCGCGGCAGGGGGGGCACCAGGCTGCCCAGAAATCGACGAGGACGACCTTTCCGCGCATCGATGAAAGCCTGAGGGTGTCTCCACCGGGTCCGGGAAGAGCTATGTCAGGAAGTGTTGTGCCGGCTGCGAATCCGGCCATAGCAGCATCAGGGGAGGCGATTGTTTTCCGGAGGGAGGCGACAAAGGCGTGCAGGTCAGTTACGAGTTCAGATTCAGGGTACAGCGCATAAAGAGCAGAATCTGTGCGTATGTATTGCTCCGGGTCTTTTGCCGGATCAAAAAGGGGCATTCCGGGCACCACCTGCTGGTTCAGCAGGAACAGTGACACCAGTGAGTTCCTGTTTTCATCAAGAACGACTCCGGCCCGTTCAGTGAATTCTGCAACCAGGGCTGCAGCCTTCCTGTCAAGACTGTCCATAATCAGGGGCAGGTTCCTGCTGTTCAGGCTGTCGTTATACACTTTAGTAAGCCGCTCAAGTTCCCTGACAAGCCTCTCCTGTTCCTTCCTGAATCCCAGTATCACTTCGGTCCCCGGTGATCCGGCAAGGTGATGTGGTATGGAGAGAGAGTCCCTTACTGCCCTGACAGTGACCTTTTCACCCGGTGAGAGCAGGAGTGTCATGAAGTTGTCTGACCCCATTGAGATCATGTAAAACGAAGGCCGCGGAGTCTCAGTCCTGAAACTGAAGTTTCCCTTTGAATCAGGAATGACTGAGTCTATGGGTTTAAGTATTCCCGGTTTTATCTCCCGGAGAACAAGGTATTCATTACCTCCGGTCCCGCTCACCGACCCGGTTACGGTAACTGCCTCTCTTTTGCATCCTGCTGTCAGTACTAAAACAGAAAGCATAATGGCGGCAGATCTCTTCATATTGTTGGATATGTAGCACATAAGGCTGACAATAAATTAGTAACTTTGCGAACTAAACGGTTAAGCCGCGGTTATTTTATAAAGCTGTAAAGATATTCATTTTTGGCTCCGGGATCCTGAACTTGTGTTTGCATGCTTAAGGGGTCTGATTATTTTGTGATTTTTATTGGATTTAGATTTATTTTTTGGTATTTTAAAGACTTTAATTTTTAACACCGAAACCCTAAACATTATGGGATATATAAAGTTTGACAAGGCTCAGGTGGTAAATCTGGAATACGCCCTAAGCCGTGAGATTCTGCGCACAAACAGGGCCGGCACATACACCTCAACGACAATTGTGGGATGCAATACCAGGAAATACCACGGACTTCTGGTGTGTCCCGTTGATGAACTGGGAGGAGACAGGCACGTACTCCTGTCAGCACTCGATGTGACTGTTGTGAACAACGGACAGAGTTTCAATACCGGGATCCGTAAATATCACGGTGATTATTACAGTCCCAAAGGTCATAAGTACATAGAAGATTTTGATATTCAGGATATTCCCTCAATGACATACAGGGTGGGCAATGTTTTTCTGAAGCAGGAAAGGCTTCTTGTGCATTACGAGGAGCAGTTTCTGAACAGGTTTACGATTCTTGAGGCTGATGAACCGGTAACACTTCAACTCAGGCCTTTTCTTGCCTTCCGCAATGTGCACCAGCTGACTCACGCCAATATGGAGGCTAATACCCGTGTTTACCCGATAAGCAACGGCATAAAGATCAAGATGTACGAGGGGTTCCCCTGGCTGAATATGCAACTCTCAGGCAAGGCTGATTTCATTTCGGTTCCGGACTGGTACCAGGGTGTTGAATACATTGAGGAACAGAAACGGGGATATGACTTTTCGGAAGACCTGTTTGCGCCGGGTTTCTTTGAGATTACGGCATCCAAGGGAGATGTCATAGTCTTCTCGGCGTCCACATCGGAGGAAAAGCCAGCCGGTCTTAAGGGGAAGTTCACCCGCACGGTGGCCGGCAAGATTGCCCGCAGTGATTTCAACAATTGCCTGCGTAATGCTGCCCAGCAGTTTATTGAAAAGCGCGGTGAAAACACGAATATTGTTGCCGGTTACCCCTGGTTCGGTTCATGGGGCCGTGACACCTTCATCTCGTTGCCCGGCATAGCCCTGGCACGAAAATCGGAAGACCTGTATGCAGCCGTGCTGGATACCCAGGTACGGCGGATGAAGGGTGGTCTCTTTCCCAATATGGGCAATGATGACAACCCCGCATTTAACAGCGTGGATGCGCCGTTATGGTTTTTCAATGCCCTTCACAGCTACGGGCTCGAGCCTGCAGAAATATGGAAACGTTACAGTGCCCCAATGAAGGATGTGCTCAATGCATACCGCAACGGGGCTTCCTTCGGCATACATATGAGACCCAACGGACTCATCTATGCTGATGCTCCAGGTAAGGCACTGACATGGATGGATGCAGTTGTAAACGGTGTTCCTGTGACACCCCGCAACGGCTATGCCGTCGAGATAAATGCACTTTGGTACAATGCAGTGTGCTTTTCCCTGGAGTGCGCCCGGGGTGGCAGGGACAAACAGTTTATAAAAGAGTGGGAAGAATTGCCCAGATTGATCCGCACCTCATTCATCGAGTATTTCTGGGACGAGGAGCACGGATATCTTGCTGACTATATCCGTGACAATGAAATTCGAAACATGGAGGTAAGACCCAACATGGTTATAGCCACATCACTTCCATATTCAATGCTCAGCACAGACCAGATGAAAAGCGTACTGGATCTGGTGAACAGGGTGCTTGTGACCCCCAGGGGTCTTCGGACCCTCTCTCCGGCGGAGGAAGGCTACAGGGGCCAGTGCGAGGGAACGCAGGAGGAACGTGATTCCGCCTATCATCAGGGTACTGTGTGGCCCTGGCTGGTGGGTCCTTTCTGTGACGGATGGCTTAAGGTTTACGGTGAGAGCGGAGTGGCACGGGTGAGGAAGCTTATTTTTGGCTTCGAGGAGACTCTGACGGAAGCAGGCATCTCGACCGTCTCGGAGATCTATGACGGAGATCCTCCGCATGCGCCAAGAGGAGCTATCTCCCAGGCCTGGAGTGTAAGTGAGGTGTTGAGGATCCTTACCTTGCTCGAAACGAAGTATAAAGAAAAAAAACTGTGATATGCGTGTCCTGATGTTTGGATGGGAGTTCCCGCCTCATATTGCAGGCGGACTCGGAACTGCGAGCTACGGCCTCACAAGAGGGCTCGCCGCGCAGCGTGACATGGAGGTGTTATTTGTAGTTCCAAAGGCTTACGGTGATGAAGACCAGAGCATTGTCCGCCTTATAGGTGCAAATACCGTTCAGGTACAGTTCAAAAAGGTAAAATTCAACCTTTTCAAGAGGCAGATTGAAAAGATAGAAGTCTATTCGAGGCTGGTACCATATACAGATCCTGAAGATTTCTGGAAGATGACAAGGGGCGAGGTTGCCGAGTCCGATGTGCTGGTTAGCACCAACAAGGAAGGCAAAGTGGACTTCTCCGGTACCTACGGCGCCACTCTCATGGATGAGATACACAAATATTCAGTTGTGGCCCAGGTGATAGCCAGCGAGGAGGAGTTTGATATAATACATGCCCATGACTGGCTGGCATATCCGGCCGGGATAGCTGCCAAGACCGTCTCGGGCAAACCGCTTGTGATACATGTGCACGCCACCGACTTTGACCGCAGCGGAGGCAACGTCAATCCTGTTGTCTATAACATGGAGAAGGAGGGTATGGATGCTGCTGACAGGATAATAACTGTGAGCAACCTCACCCGTGACATTGTCATAAGCAAGTATAATATTGATCCCTGTAAGGTTGAAACCGTCTACAATGCCGTGGAACCCCTCCACAATTCAGAGATGGCTAAGCCTGAACGCGGGTTTGACGACAAGGTTGTCACTTTTCTCGGACGCATTACAATGCAGAAGGGTCCGGAATATTTTATTGAAGCTGCAAGGATGGTGCTTAAACGAATGCCCAATGTCAGGTTCGTCATGGCCGGTTCCGGTGACATGATGGAACGCATGATGAGACGCGCAGCGGCCCTCAGAATAACCGACAGATTTCATTTTACCGGATTCCTCAGGGGCAATGACGTTTTCACGATGCTTGGGATGAGCGACGTTTATGTCATGCCTTCCGTTTCGGAACCGTTCGGCATCTCACCGTTGGAGGCGATGCAGTCAAATGTCCCCGTAATTATCAGTAAACAGAGCGGGGTGGCAGAACTGCTCACACATGCAGTTAAGGTTGATTTCTGGGATATCGAAGCCATGGCTGATGCCATCTACGGCATACTGTCATATCCCGCTCTTTCCAATATGTTTATTATGAACGGCAAGGAGGAAGTTGAAAAGCTGAAATGGGAGAAGGCAGCCAAGCATGTCAAGGATATTTACACCGAGGTATTGAAACAGTCAAGATAAAAGATATGAGCACATCACAGAAAAAAGCCATCTGCCTCTATTTCGAGGTTCATCAGCCTTTCAGGCTCAGGCGTTATCGCTTTTTCGAGATGGGACACGAGCATTATTACTATGATGACTTTATGAATGAGTCCATCCTCCGGAAGATAGCTGCCCACTGTTATCTGCCGGCAAACAGGATACTTCTTGACCTGCTTCGGAAACACAAGGGAAAGTTCAAAGTTACCTTCTCCCTGACTGGAATTGTAATTGACCAGTTCCGGCTTTATGCGCCGGAGGTGCTCGATTCTTTCAGGGAGCTGGCTGAGACAGGCTATGTGGAGTTTCTCGGGGAGACAAACTCTCACTCGCTCGCCTCACTCATGAAAAAGGAGAGTTTTATAAAACAGGTCAGCATCCACAGTGAAAAAATGAAGGAATTCCTCGGCGTCGAGCCTACCTCGATCAGGAATACCGAACTGATTTACTCCGATGAGATTGGAAGCTGGATGGCTGAAATGGGATACAAAGCCACGGTGACTGAAGGTGCAAAGCATATACTGGGGTGGAAGTCGCCGAACTTCCTTTACTGCAATGCAATAAACCCGCGCCTGAAGGTTCTGCTCCGCAATTACACGCTCAGCGACGATATTTCATTCCGTTTCTCAAACAAAGCGTGGAACAGTTATCCGCTGACAGCCGACAAGTACGCATCGTGGCTTAAGGGCATTGCACCGACCTCCGAGATCGTAAACATTTTCATGGATTATGAGACCTTCGGCGAGCATCAGAAAAAGGAGACCGGAATAATGGATTTCCTGAAGCATCTCCCCGATGCCATAATTAAAAAGACACCGTTCAGTTTTATGACAGTGTCAGAAGTGGCTGACAATTATCAGCCGGTTTCGGTGCTTCATGTCCCTTCACCTATCTCATGGGCTGACGAGGAGAGAGACCTTACGGCCTGGATGGGAAATGAGCTGCAGACGGCCGCCGTAAGCAAGCTTTACAGTCTTTCCGACAGAGTCTCACGATGCGGATCGGATGAGCTGATGCGTGACTGGGTTTACCTCCAGTCCAGTGATCACTTTTACTATATGTCAACCAAGTTCTTTTCTGACGGCGAAGTACATGCCTATTTCAATCCTTATGAAAATCCGTATCAGGCATTCATGAATTATATGAATGTTCTCAGTGATTATGAACTTCGGCTGAATGCTGTGTGTCCCGTCGATGATCACGAAGAGATGGTTAACAGCATGAATTCGACGATTGAGAAAGATAAACTGCTGATCAGGGAGCTCGAAGATAAGGTCAGGAAGCTCGAGAAAAAGGCCGGTATTTCGAAAAAGCCGAAGGTTGTAAAGGCGGTAAAGGCCAAAAAGGGAGCGGTGACTACTATTCCGGTGAAAGCAGTTAAGGTTAAGACACCGGCGAAAGAACCGGTGAAAGAATCGGTGAAGGCAACTGCAAAGGCAACGGTGACTGCAAAGGCAACGGCGAAAGCACCGGCAAAGCCCCTGGTAAAAGCACCGGCAAAGGCTCTTGCAAAGGCACCTGTAAAGGTAGCAGTCAAAAAGAAAACTCCCTTGAAGAAGAAGCCTTCAGCCGGAAAAGCCGTTGTCAAACCGGCGGTAAAGAAAAAATAAAAAGAAAGATTAGATTTGTGCCCGTAATACCGGCAGGGATAAATATGTCCCTGACCGTAAATAATTTATAATCAAGGACTTAAAGATGAAAGCAGATTTTTTGTTCGAGACAAGCTGGGAGGTTTGCAACAAGGTGGGGGGCATTCATACTGTCATTTCAACCAAGGCATTGAATGTAAAGAATGAGTTTGGCGACAATTATGTGCTGATCGGTCCAGATGTATGGCGGGAAGAAAAGACCAATCCGGAGTTCGCACCGGATGACACAATGTTTCCGCAGTGGAAAACGGCAGCGGCCCAGGAAGGTCTCAAGATAAGGACGGGCAGGTGGAATATCGAGGGAGAGCCGCGTGTGATACTTATTGATTTTACTCCCTATTTCGGACAGCAGAGTGATATTTTTTCACGTTTCTGGGAAACATATAAGCTTGACAGCATCTCCGGTCAGTGGGACTATGCTGAGCCTGCACTGTTCGGTTATGCAGCCGGAAAGGTAATAGAGAGCTTTACTGCTTTTCACCGTGAATATCCGAGGGTTGTGGCCCAGTTTCACGAATGGATGACCGGCACAGGGGTTCTGCACCTTAAGAAGCATGCACCCTGGGTAGCCACCTCCTTCACCACTCACGCCACCGTACTTGGCCGCAGTATTGCAGGCAACAGCAGGCAACTCTACAGCAAGCTCACAGAGTACAATCCTGTACAGGTAGCCCACGAATTCAATGTGGTTTCAAAGCAGTCCCTGGAAAAACTTTCTGCTGTCGAAGCAGATGTCTTCACTACTGTAAGTGCAATTACCGGACAGGGAGTGTTTCTGCCTTCCTGGGAAAGGAGCCTGATGTTATCACTCCCAATGGTTTTGAAGATTCATTTGTTCCCTCTGCCGAAAACTTTGAGCAGGACCGCAAGACTGCACGCAAACAGCTTTTAAATGTTGCAAGTACTGTGCTTGGATACACAATGGCACCGGATACCATCCTTGTAGCAACCAGCGGAAGGTATGAGTTCAGGAATAAGGGCATAGATCTCTTTATAAATGCCCTTGGTGAAATGAACCGGAAACCTGACAGTCAGCGCCAGTGTGTTGCCTTCATCCTCGTTCCGGCCTATCACAAGGGCCCGAGGCAGGATCTCATCACCGCATTAAATGACGGCAAACTGCTTGAGGAAGGTGACCGTTACCTCACACACGGTCTTCACTACATGAATGAAGATCCGACAATCAACCTGATTGCAAGGGAAAAACTGCTCAACAGTCAGACTGACAGGGTGAAAGTCATTTTCGTGCCGTCATATCTAAATGGTGACGACGGTATTTTTAACATGTCTTATTACCAGCTGCTTATTGGTCTTGACCTTACTCTTTTTCCTTCCTATTATGAGCCCTGGGGATATACCCCCCTGGAAAGCCTGATGTTCCACGTCCCAACCGTAACCACAAATCTCTCCGGTTTCGGAATGTGGGTAAACTCTTATTTTAAAGAGCCCGGTAACGGTTGCCTTGTCGTTGAACGTACTGATGACAATGAACCTGAGGTTGTTGCCAGAATGGCTGATTTTCTTGGCCGGTTTATGGCAATGAACCCCGAAGAGGTGGTGAAGGCCCGCGATGATGCCTGGGCAGTCTCACGAATTGCAAACTGGAACACCCTTTATCATTTTTACACCGAAGCTTACACTCTTGCCCTGGAGAAGAGCGAAGAGCGCCGTGACCAGCCGAGAGATTATATCCGTATCCTCGAGTCCACTGATCTCGTAGCCAGCAAGCCTCACCAGAGTGCCTATCTGGACTGATATATACGTGCAGTCTGTTCTTCCTGAACGCATTAGCTACTTCAAGGAACTGGCCTGTAACATGTGGTGGTCATGGAACAGCGAGGCTGAGTTCCTTTTCAGGCGAATGGACCCCACCCTCTGGGAGGAAGTCGGACATAATCCCAGGAAACTTATTGAAGCCATCGATTACAAACGTCTTGTGGTACTTTCTGAAGACGAGGTCTTTCTTGATGATGCCGACAGAATATATAAGGAATTCAATGAATACCTGAACAGACCGGATAACACCGAACTTCCATCTGTAGCCTACTTCAGCATGGAATTCGGAATACACCCGTGCCTGAAGATCTATTCAGGCGGTCTTGGGGTCCTGGCCGGCGATTACCTCAAGGAGGCAAGTGATTCAAATGTGAATATCACGGGTATCGGATTGCTGTACCGTTACGGGTATTTCAAACAAAAACTCGGTCCGCGCGGTGAGCAACAGGCTATTTATGAGGCCGAAGATTTCTCACGGCTGCCTGTCTGTCCGGTAAAGGACAGCCAGAACAATCATCTGACAGTTTCCCTCGTATGGCCGGGACGAACAGTAAAGGTGCGCGTGTGGCTTGCAAGTGTGGGTAAGGTAAAACTCTATCTGCTGGATACTGATGTGGAAGATAACACCCCTGAGGACAGGGCTGTCACACACTATCTGTACGGAGGCGACCACGAGAACAGGCTCAAGCAGGAGCTGGTCCTTGGGATAGGCGGCATCAGGGCTCTGATGGCACTGGGTATAAAACCCGATGTTTACCACAGCAATGAAGGACATTCAGCCTTCATTGGTTTTGAACGTATGCGCAACCTTATTGAAGGAGAACATCTCACCTTTGCAGATGCCAGGGAGGTAGTCAGGGCTTCAACACTCTTTACGACCCATACCCCTGTACCTGCCGGCCATGACGCTTTTGAAGAAGACATGCTCAGGAAATATATCTCGCACTACCACGGCAGGCTCAATATAACGTGGGATGAGATGATGGCGCTGGGCCGCTGTGAGGGAGAATCTGAAAGGAAATTCAATATGAGTTATCTCGCCACGCGCTGTCACAGGAGATGAACGGCGTAAGCGAGCTTCACGGAAGTGTCTCCAGGGGCATGTTCTCCAAGCTCTGGCCCGGATACCTGAAGGAGGAACTTTATATCGGTCATGTCACCAACGGTGTTCATCATGCTACATGGACGGCCCCGGAGTGGGAACAGGTATATGAGAAACTTACTGAATCGAAGAATTTCGACCAGAATGACCTCAGCAACTGGGAGAAGATATATCAGCTCGATGATGCAAAGGTCTTCGAGATAAAGATGAAACTCAAGAAGAGACTCTTCGACAACATACGCAAGAGGCTTCAGACAGATATGCTTGAACGGCACGTCAGTCCCCGCAAGCTCATCAGTATCAGCAATCATCTGGATGAAAAGGCGCTCACAATTGGATTTGCACGGAGGTTTGCCACTTACAAGAGGGCGACTCTGCTTTTCCGGGACCTTGACAGGCTTGCAAGTATAGTTAATAATCCCACCCGGCCTCTGCAGTTTATCTTTGCGGGCAAAGCCCACCCCAATGACGGAGGAGGGCAGGACCTCATCAGAAGGATCAATGAAGTGTCACAGATGCCGCAGTTTGCAGGCAAAATACTGTTCCTCGACAATTATGACATGAACCTCGCCAAGTATCTTGTCCGGGGGGTCGACATCTGGCTGAACACTCCCACAAGGCCGCTCGAGGCTTCGGGTACCAGCGGTGAGAAAGCCGTCATGAACGGTACCATTCACTTCAGTGTCCTCGACGGATGGTGGGTGGAAGGATACCATGCCTTTGCCGGATGGGCACTGCCTAAAAAACGCACTTTTGCCGTGCAGGACCTGCAGGATGACGTAGATGCAGAGACGATTTACAATATGCTCGAATATGAAATTATCCCGGCTTATTATTCGAGGGATAATGACGGTATTCCAAGGGAGTGGACCAGTTACATCAAGAACACTATGGTCAAGGTGGCGCCGGAATTCACGACAAAACGGATGCTGAATGACTATATCAGTAAGTACTATACAAAATTGCGCGACCGGAGCCAGAGGATAAATGCAGATAACTATGCCCTTGCACGTGAGCTTGCAGAATGGAAGAGTGAGATGTCGCGCACCTGGGACGAGATAGAGGTTGTAAACTTCAAGGTTCCGAATCCGGGTGAGCATGTTTACAGATCCGGGCACAATTATTCGAACGAAATCATCCTTGACATAAAAAACATCCCTGCGGAGAGCGTCGGGGTGGAGTTTGTTGTAACGCAGCTGAACAAGCACGGCGAGCACGACTTTGTCGCCCGGAAGGATTTTCAGCTGGTAAGCAGGAAAAAGAGCAGGGCCATATACCATCTCGATTTTCTGCCGGAGAAAGCAGGTGCATTCTTCTACGGTGTGAGGATTTATGCCAGACATCCTGAATTGCCGCACAGGCAGGACTATTGCCTGTTGAGGTGGGTTGACTGAGCTTTTTATAAAGCTTATAACTGATTGATGCCCTTTACCTGTTCGAACAGAAGCACCATGGCGGTGCGTGCGGGCAGGTAGAGTTTCAGGTGGTGCGGTGCGTTGACAACGTACTGTCCGTAATCGGGTACTGAAAAATAGGTCTGGCGATTGTCTATCCTTCCCTGTCCGCCGAAAAGCGGATCATCACTGTTGAGTATTATCCTGAATTTTCCCTTTACCGGGATGCCATAGCCTGTAAAAGATGTCACCGGGTTAAAGTTCAGCACAAAGAGAAGTTCACCGCGACGGTATGCAATAACCTTGTCGGCATTATTTACTGTAAGAGCTTCGGTGGGTTGTATACCCGGCAGTCCGTACCGCGTGCCGGTCCCGATCATCGCTCTGTCAAATTCCTTCAGGTGCCGGTAGCGCAGTAACCCGTCATCTGCAAGGCTCCACTGTCTGCGTGCGTATTTGTAGCTCCAGTTGTTTCCCTCACGCGGGAAGTCTATCCATTCAGGATGGCCGAACTCATTCCCCATAAATGTAAGATAACCGCCACCTGCAACCGAGAAGGTGAAGAGGCGTATCATCTTGTGCAGTGCCATGGCGCGGTCAATCACGAGACTCGGCGTTATGATGCTCATCGAGGTATACATCTCTGCATCTGCCAGTCTGAATATCAGGGTTTTATCGCCCACAAGCGCCTGGTCGTGCGACTCACAGTAGGAGACAACCTTTTCTTCGGCTCTGTGCTGTGTCAGCTCATGAAGGAGATATCCCAGGTCCCAGTTTTCATCTGGGATCTCTTTTACCATCTTAATCCAGATATCAGGCACACCCATCGCAAGACGGTAGTCGAATCCGGTTCCGCCCCCGGCAACCGGAGCCGCCACACCGGGCATTCCGCTCATCTCCTCTGCCACGGTGGTGGCATCCGGATTGACAGCATGGATGAGCTTGTTGGCAAGGGTGAGATATACAATCGCATCATTGTCCTGGTTGCCGTTATAGTACTGCTGGTACGATACAAAGTCGGAACCGAGACCGTGGTCATAGTAGAGCATGCTTGTTATTCCGTCAAACCGGAATCCGTCAAAGCTGAACTCTTCAAGCCAGTATTTGCAGTTGGAGAGCAGATAATGGGCAACCATCGGTTTGCCGTAGTCGAAGCAGAGGGAGTCCCAGGCTACGTGAAGCCTTCGCGGACCGGTATGAAAATAGAGGCCGGGATCGCCGTCGAGGAGCCCGAGGCCTTCTGTAATGTTGGAAACGGAGTGCGAATGTATCAGGTCCATTATTACCCTGAGGCCCATTCCGTGGGCAGTGTCAATGAGTTCTTTAAGTTCATCAGGTGTGCCGAAGCGTGACGAGGGTGCGAAAAAGCTTGAGACGTGGTAGCCGAAGGAGCCGTAATAGGGGTGTTCCTGCACGGCCATAAGCTGCACTGTATTGTATCCCAGGCTCTTTATGCGGGGCAGTACATCACGGGTAAACTCAGGGTATGTGCCTGTCCGCTCTTCTTCCGTTGCCATGCCTACATGGGCTTCGTAGATCAGGAGAGAGGGCGGCGGCGGCGGGGCGGGGTGCTTCATCACGTAACCCTGCTCAGGGTGCCACACCTGTGCGGAAAATATCTTTGTAGTGTCATCCTGGACGGCACGGGTGGCATAGGCGGGTATGCGCTCGCCGCCGCCGCCCTTCCACTTCACCAGCAACTTGTACAGGTCACCGTGTGAAAGAGCTTCCTCACCCATCTCCAGGATCCAGTCACCCTCACCGGTGCGGTCCAACCTGTACCTCTCATCTTCCTTCCATCCTGAAAAGGTCCCGATCAGCGTGATGGCCGTTGCATTGGGTGCATGCTCCCTGAAGATCCAGCCACCTTCGGTCCTGTGAAGACCGTACCAGTGATGACCGTTGGCAAAATCCTCCAGCTTCGCACCTCCGGTGATAATAGCCTCACGTTCAAGACAGTAGTCGAGCCGCGCATCAATGATCCCCTTAAACGGATCAAGCCATGGGTCACTATCGTAAAACCGCTTCTTCAATTTTTCCAAACTCTTACCAAGGTACGAAAAGAAAGGGACAACTGTTATTCCACTCTCACAGCTTTTCTTACGGAAATAACTTTCCCGGACGACGAGACGCCTTCAAGATCAATCAGATATTCAGCTGATTGATCAGAGGTCCAGAACCCTATACTCAACTTCCCGGTTGCATCAGGCCTGATGCCGGAGGTCCAGAGGAGAGTGTTCCTGAAATCCGGTATTCTCTGCTTTTTCATTTCTTCTGTCGGATATTCAGGAGAGACGAAAGCCCACTGCCCATCAAACATTTTTAAGCGTATCCTGACAGCGTTTTCAGGCAGGGGTATGTCAGTGTAGGTGCCGGTCGATGAAGTCACATTTATGATTCCGGGAAAAATTATGTCACCTATCCGGTAGTCACCCAGTATGACATCTATCTGTTCAACATGCGAAGGATTCAGATTGACTATTTTGGCAGCGTCATCAATGGGTATTCCGTCAATAAAGAGAGCCGGACTTCTCTTCAGTACCGGGTCGTAGATCATGTAACTGTTTTCCTTCCGGTTTGTCCTTACCGAGACTTTCCTGACGAGTTCAAAAAACACCTCCTTCATCGTCGTCAGAGCGATATAGTCATCCAGCACCAGTTCCTGATCGGGTTTTCCGTAAAATCGTGGCTGCGCGGCGCTTCTCAGCGGAGGAACAATACTGTCGCCCCTGTTACTGTTTTCATATATCTTCTGTATCTGAAAGCTTTCGGAAAGCACGGCGGTTTCTTCAGGGATAAATGCCCTGGCAGTGTCGGGGACGAAAACGGTATGGAGATATTTTTCCGAATACTGGTCTTCAAGTTTGGCGGAGTAAGATCCGGAGGTGTCAGCAGGCTGGAATACAAGATCTTTCACCTGGCTGCTGTTTTTAATGAAAAAACAGAACCGGCCTGTGCTGTCGGCCACAGCGTATTGGAATTCCGGTGTTTTCCCGGGGATCGACAGGTATGCAACTGATCCCTTTTCAGCCGGTACTCCATCATCATCAAAGAAGGAAACACTGATGTACTGTCCATCCTTCCCGAAGGGGTACCCGGGTTTCTTCCACTTAGCGGTTACAATTTCGTTCCAGTTGATCCAGAGACTTTTTGTCCCGAGAAGCAGGATATCTTTTTTATCAGGAGACAGTGAATAAAAAACTTCACGGGAGCTGGCTACCGGGCTCCGGAAGGATGAATTCAGATCCTGTCATTAGCAACTCATCGGCCGCGGCGAAGTACCCTGAACCGGGGTGCAGTGATACAGAGAGGCTCAGGTCAGTCAGATCCTTCTGAGGATCAAACGGTCCGTCACTGACAATCTCTATATTTACTTTTTCCCTTCTACCGTAAACAGGGTTGCAGTCAATTCTCAGCCCGGCGTCTTCATCAAGGGGCCTGAAGACGAGCCGCTCGCTCAGAAGACTACCACTGACATCGAAGAGTGCAATATCATTTATCCCGGGAACCAGAACATTTCCCCGGAGTCTTATCCTCGTTTCCTCCCCGCTGACAGGGACCCTCGCAGTATAACTTATATTGCCCCGTGACTGTATGACGAGGTTCATCCAGTTGTCCGGATAATTATTATTCAGACAGAGAGATCACAAGTGAATCAGTACCGTTTCTCACCACACTGAGGGCTGACCCTGTCAGGAATACCGGGGGAAGAGGGAATATGCCACCATTATTTTCTGCTTCCAGGAATAATGTTTTTCCGTCGGCAGGTGTTAACCAGAGTGAACCTATGCCGCTGCTGTCGATATCTGCTACGGCCACGGTGTCTCCGCCTTCACTTTTTATCACTCCCCTGCAGCGTTCCGGTTCACCATTTTTATTAAGTACGGTGATAGCCAGTTTGCAGGGGAGACCTGCTATAAGCTTCCCGCCCTCGGGATAAAAGCCGATCCTGAACGGTGGTTCCTCAATGTTTTTAGTGGAATTTCTGAAGTTTAAGAAACGGTCACTGAAGGGATTTATAACTGTGATACTTTTCATGAAGCATCCTTCAGGCATGAAGCTCTTCATCCGGTGTGTGTAGGCGCGGAGGGTGAACGAGCCGTTTACAAGTGTGTCAGGCAACTCCAGCATGGCTGCACCTGTTCCTTTTTCAAGGAGTGCCTTTGCCTGTGCGACAGGTCTGTTATAAGGATCAAGAATTTCAACATATGCAACTGAGCTTCCGTCTGTCAGTTGTCCTGTTCCGCGGTCATACAGCCAGAGACTGAACCACACCGATTCACCTGCCGTATAGGTGTCCCTGTCAGTATGAACATATATATCTTCAAAAGGTACGGCTTTTACATAATCTGAAAACCTGTCTGTGATGAGATCAGCACTCATCATTTTATCCTGGCAGATGATGTCTGTTGCTGACAGGATAAAGACCGGGAGGATTAACAGTATCTTAATTCTCCTTTTCATCAAACAGCGATTGGTAAATTGTCATAGTCTCAGGCTGATCCCAATAGTCGGGTTTGGTTCCCGAGCCGCTAAGTGTACAATCGGCACATTCCGCATCAAAGGAGAGGATAAAATAGAATTTGTCGGGCGGAACATCTGAATATTCCCTGAGGATGTAAGAATATCTGTGCACATAGGGGTCATAATCATTGACCGGGAGGGTGTCATACGGGCAATAAGCATAGAAGTCCGGAAATCGCATTCTGACATCCCTGATAAACATCCGCCTGGTTGCTACGGCAGAAACCCTGAAGAACCCGAGGACCTTATTTGATGGATCATCAGTACAGATGATGTTGCTTCCGACGGAAGACGGAACAATATCATACAGTCCGCCAACCTCTTCGGTTGTTTTCCGCAGGTTGTCCCAGTATATAAACTCTTTCTCGTTCAGTGAGTACTGCTTAAGGAGCAGGCTGTACTTCCTCATCAGCCTGTCTGTCTCGGTGGAGATGAATAGAATGGGCTGCCTGTAAACACTGCTCCCGGCCAATCCCGATGTGGATTTTATATTGATGTTATCCGATACTGCAGACTTCCAGCACACCCTGTTGACAATTTTAAAATAATCCCAGGGGAGCTTGAACTCCCAGGTCTCTTCGAATTCCCATCTGAAAAACCTGCACCGGTCTGAAGGGTCACGGGTATCGGCATATACCTGCATTCCCCTTGTAATCTCACCGGGATGCCAGAACTCGTTATCCTCCACTTCGGCATATACTGAATCAACGGGAGGGACAGGCACCATCTCCATCGCTTCTGATTCATATATATGGGAATTACCTTCGAGGTGCAATACATATTTTCTGCCCGGAACACCCCTGAAAGAGGCAGGATCTGAGACGTGGATTCCGCCCCCGATATCTGTGAATGGATAGCGGTTGCCTTCATCGTCAGTGACTGAAACCGTGAATCCGTAAATAGGGTAGTTTCCCGGCGGTGAGTTAAGCGGGTACGACCACGAGAGTTGAATCCTGTATGCCTCATTCTGATCAGTGATCATCCCGTCAACAACAAGAAACGGCTTTTCTTCTTTGAATTCAGGCACGAACTCAACTGTACAGCTGCCGGTAATTATAAGTGTGAGGAACAGTATGGTCAGTATTTTATTCATCTGTATTAAAAGTCGAAGCTGTAAGATAAGGTTGGAATCGCCCTGGCAAAGACAGAGAGACGGTATGCTTTTATCTGGTTGTTTTCAATTCTGAAATATTCCGAATAGACATTCTCCCTCCCAAGGACGTTGAAGCAGGAGAGAGTCCAGAAGGGGTTCAACAATTTCCTTGATTTCAGGTTGCCGCTCCACCGTGCCGACAGATCAAGCCGTGAATAATAGGGTATACGGTATTTATTCCTGTCTGAATACTGCACCACCCACTGGTCTGCAACGCGGTAGACTGCCACCGGATATGTCACGGGCCTGCCAGTATTGTAGGTGTAATTGAATGAGAGGTTCAGTCTTCTGGTTGCAGCATAGTTGAAGGTCACTGCAAGGTCATGGGGTTTGTCGTGTGAGGCAGGGAACCACCGGCCTGAATTTATGGCATCACTTTCGAATAAGGTGCGGCTTCTGACAAGTATCCTTGAATATGTGTAGTTTACGTTCCATGAGAACTTGCCGGTAGCCTTCTTAACCATCAGTTCAACTCCGTAGGCCCTGCCCGAGACATTTATTATATCCTTTTCTATGGTCCCGTTCATTATCAGGTTTGTGCCTCCCTTGAAGTCAACCATATTGCGTATCGGCTTGTAATACATCTCGGCAGAGAACTCCAGGTTTTTCCACGGGAGGTTAAGGTAATAACCTGCCGAGAACTGGTCAGCAATCTGTGGCCTGAGATAATAATCTGACAGCTTCCACGTGTCAGTAGGTGATATCGATGTTGTATTTGTCAGCAGATGCAGGTATTGCCTTGTACGGTTGTAGTTGAACTTCACCGAACTGGCCCGCGACAGGATGTAATTGAATGAGGCGCGGAATTCAGGTCCGCCGTAAGTACGGTAGAATTTCCCGTTTTCAATGTCAAGTGTATCATAGACGGTAGCCTGGCTCATTGGGAGCGAAGGATCATATAACTGGATCAGCCTTGGTCCGAGAGCCCCGAAGAGAGAAACCCTCAGTCCGAGACTCAGGGAGAGACTTTCCGTGAGTGTGATCCTGTCATCAGCATATACTGCTCCTTCAATGGCTTTGTCGCGCATGATGGTCCGGGCGGCCACTACAGAAGAGTCTCCCGCCGGCAGGTACTCTCCGGGCAAAACAGAATAGCCGTTGGCCTCCATGCCGAAATTAATGCGTTGCTTATTATTCAGGAACCAGTCAAAATCGGCTTTCACCCCCTTGAAATCAAGGTTATAATTGAGTAAAAAGGCCTCCGCACTGTTATTCCGACTTTCAATATTGTAATAATACCTGCTTGTATTTCCTGTCAGGTTAAAGGTAAGTGCTGAGTTTACCTTACGTCTCCATTTGAATGAAATAATGCTGTTGTCGTAACTGTAAGTGGTGTCACTGTTCAGCCTGAATGAATCATGGCTGAGATATGAAGAAAGCTCAAGCTTGTTTTTACTGTCAGGCTCAAAAACGACTCTGCCGTTCAGATCGTAAAAAGAGGCCCTGCTGTTCTGCAGGACAGGGTCGTTAACCATCCCCAGCACCCAGTTGGAATAAGTGGTCCGGGCACCAAGAATAAGGGAAAGTTTGTCTTTTACCAGTGGAGTCTCTACAAGAAGATGGGTTGCCACAGGGCTTATGCCTGCATTGCCCCTGAACTCCTCCGTGCTTCCGTCACGTGCCACAATATCGATGACAGACGAGAGACGCCCTCCGTACTGGGCAGGAATGCCTCCCTTGTATAAAAGAACATCCTTTATAACATCGGAATTAACAGAGGAAAAGAAGCCGAAAAAATGTGAAGGATTGAAGAGGGGAGCCCCGTACAGCAGAATCAGGTTCTGATCTGCAGCTCCGCCTCTGACATTGAATCCGGCAGAGCCCTCTCCCACAGTCTTGACACCGGGAAGCATCAGTATGTTTTTCAGCAGATCGGTCTCGCCCAGGGAGGTCGGCATGAGCCTGAAGGTAGCCATGTTCAGCTTCTCAAGTCCTACCTCGTACCTTCGGTGAACATTATCCCTGTCTGCTGTTATCACTGCCTCCGAGATCGGGATGAACGCCTCGGCCATTAGCACATCCAGTTTGCCGCTTCCGTAGATTCGGGTATTGACACTGGTCTCCTGCATCCCCAGGCACGAGAACCTGATGTTGTAACTTCCCCGTGGAAAACTCATCGAATATGTTCCGTTGCCGTCAGTAACTGTTCCTTTTGCCAGCTCCCTGATGAAGATAGTTACCCCGGGAATGGTCTCATCCGAAGAACTTTCTCTCACAACACCCGTGACTGTTACATTTCCTGATCTGTTTTTATCAGCAGGGTTCCCGATTTCGACAATTATATTCTCATTATAGGTCTGCCTCTGCCTTGCAGCAGAGTAATCAGTCGGAGGCAGATAAGTCCCTTTCAGCAACGGTTCTGCAGATACAGACTTGATCTTATACTCTTTTGTTAAGACTATATTCCCTTGTTTGTCAATATGATAAAAGAGATTTCTTGACAGGAGCAAATTATCCAGGATACCTGTAATTGTCTGTTGATCACCCCGGTCCCCGATCTTAATATCGCGGATCCACTCATCCTTGTAAAAGAACCTGACAGGAAACTCTCTTTCGGCCATGGAAACAAAATCAGCAAAAGTCTGGTCACGGTACTCCCAGGTAATTTTGTATTCAGGAACCTGGCCTTTCAAAGTCAGGGCAGCCATCGACAACAGGATGAATATCAGAGTTCTTCCAGCCATTATTCCTCGGACCTGACTCTGAGTGAGTCATAAAATTTAAGAACGGGTATTACAGATTCAGGTACTTTCATTCGGAACCTGATGCCGTTGTCTCTCACATATCGTTTCACCTCAGCAGCTCTGTCAGACAGAGCCCTGTAGAGGTCCGGGCTCCCTGAAAGCTGCCAGGAAGCATCCTGCGCAATGAGCCATGTAGACTGTGATTCGGTAAAACTGTCGTATATGTTATTTACCGCTTTATTCTTGATTTCCTTGACATGTTTCCTAACAAGCCAGGTGTCTCCGTGATATATTACCTGTCCGTAGCCATTAAAGCTCCCCGGCTTTTTACTGTCAAAGTTCTCAAAGAGATACCTTATTCCGTCAATCTCCAGGACAAAGCCTGACACAGCCTCTTTATTCAGCTGCAGGTAGGTTTCGGGACTGTCGAGCATCAGGAGCTCATCATTGTAAATATCATACCTGAGGAGTAACCCGTGAAAGGTCCTGCCGTTAATTGTTACGGATCCGCTTACGGGGTTCCTTGTCATGAAGAACTCGTGACTGAGAATTTTCTGATATCTGTTTTCCCATACCCTGCCGTTGTAAAGAAGCTGCCGGCTGTAAACCGTATCCTGCATTTCTGCCGGTAATGACCCTGAATGAGTACCGGTTAAAGTCCCTGTTGCTCCGGTTACGGGAATGAGAAAAAGATATGCGATAATTACACAAAGTAATCGGCCCATAAAGCAAAAAGTTCCTCTTTTCATTAAGCGATTGTAAAATAACAAAATTTGTTGCTTCCTTTTGTATTTTTGTCACCTGTTACAGAGGCATGATAGTTCATAAGGGATATGAAAACCTGAATCTCAGGAATCCTGTCATAACGATGGGAATTTTCGACGGGGTACACCGCGGGCACCGGATGCTGCTTGGCAGGGTGGCGGAACTGGCGATGGAAAGGGAGGGTGACGCAGTGGCAGTCACATTTGATCCCCATCCCCGCATTGTGCTTAGCGGAGATTCTCCGGATCTCAGGTTTCTGACTGATATTGATGAGCGCATCGGGTTGTTCGGTGATACCGGGATAGGACATCTCGTGGTCATCAGGTTCACCCCTGAGCTCAGCCGGATGACTGCCTGCGGGTTCCTGAGTGAGATTTTATGCCGTCACCTTGGAGTCAGCCATCTTGTAACAGGCTTCAACCATCATTTCGGTAAAAGGCAGGAGGGCACCTCCGAGACCATTATGGAGTGTTCGCGGAGAATGAATTTCAGCGTGAGCCGCGAGGAGGCCCTCATGATTGACGGTATGCCTGTGAGTTCCTCCAGGATACGTTCACTGCTTGCAGGAGGAGATGTTGAGAAGGCTTCTGTCCTGCTCGGATATGACTATACTGTCACCGGCAGGGTGGTGCCGGGAAGGAAGATAGGGCGGGTGCTGGGTTTTCCCACCGCCAACATAGAGCCGCTGTTCACTCACAAGCTTATTCCCGGTGACGGTGTCTATGCCGTTGAGATCGAAACGGAAGGTGTTCCGGGCTGGCGTCCGGGGATGCTGAACATAGGCACCAATCCAACCATCAGGGAGGGCGACGGACGAAGGACCATAGAGGTTCATATAATTGATTTTGAGGGAGATCTTTACGGAAGGACCCTTCGCATCAGGTTCCGTTTCCGTCTCCGCGATGAAATCAGGTATGATACCGTGGAGGAGCTTGCCGCACAGATGAGCGCTGACCTTGTCAGGGCTGTCAGCCTGCTCGGGAAGTGAACAAATTGCTTTATTTTTAGTTATCTTTGCAGACTTCAAAAAAACGAAATATGTCATTCATCAACGAAACCCTTTCTTACAAAGTCAAAGACATCGAACTGGCTGAATTCGGCCGCAAGGAGATCGAAATTGCAGAAAAAGAGATGCCCGGACTGCTTTCCATCCGGAAGAAATATTCACTTACCAAACCACTCAGGGGAGCCCGCATCACGGGTTCACTTCATATGACTATCCAGACAGCGGTACTCATTGAGACGCTTAAGGAACTCGGTGCCGATGTTCGCTGGGCCAGCTGTAATATCTTTTCGACCCAGGATCATGCTGCGGCTGCAATTGCCGCTGCGGGCATACCGGTCTTTGCCTGGAAGGGTGAGTCGCTGGAGGATTACTGGTGGTGCACCGCCCAGGCTCTTGCATTCCCGGGAGGGAAGGGACCAAATCTCATTGTTGACGACGGCGGCGATGCTTCGCTTCTCGTTCACAAAGGATTCAAGGCTGAGAAGGATGCCTCAGTTCTTGATGTGAAACCGGGCAGCAGGGAAGAAGCCATTGTGCTTGATACCCTGAAAAAGATACTTGCCGATGACCCGCAGAGATGGCACAGAACAGTGAAGGAGATGAAGGGCATATCAGAAGAGACAACCACGGGTGTTCACCGTCTGTACCAGATGATGGAGGCAGGTGAACTTCTGGTGCCTGCAATAAACGTGAACGATTCGGTCACAAAGAGCAAGTTTGACAATCTCTATGGCTGCCGCGAGTCACTGGCTGACGGCATCAAGAGGGCTACTGACGTAATGCTTGCCGGCAAGGTCGTGGTTGTTTGCGGATACGGAGATGTGGGTAAAGGATGTTCGCATTCGATGCGCTCATACGGAGCCAGGGTCATCGTAACCGAGATCGATCCCATATGCGCTCTCCAGGCTGCCATGGAAGGATTTGAAGTAAAGACCGTGGAAGATGCACTGCCGGAAGGAAATATCTATGTCACCACCACCGGTAACAGGGATGTGATCACCGTCGGACACCTGGAAAAGATGAAAGACCAGGCCATAGTGTGCAACATAGGTCACTTTGACAATGAAATACAGGTCGACGCCCTGAATACGTACAGGGGCATTAAGAAAATAAACATAAAGCCCCAGGTCGACAAATATCTGTTCCCTGACGGCCATTCCATCTTCCTTCTTGCTGAAGGCAGGCTGGTGAACCTTGGCTGTGCCACAGGCCACCCCTCGTTCGTAATGAGCAACTCATTCAGCAACCAGACACTGGCGCAGATCGACCTCTGGACAAAGCCATACAGTATCGGTGTTTACCGTCTGGCCAAGTACCTTGACGAGGAGGTTGCACGGCTGCATCTTGAGCAGCTGGGAGTAAATCTGACGAAGCTCACACCGGAACAGTCGGACTACCTGGGCGTACCCGCAGAAGGGCCGTACAAGCCAGACCATTACAGGTATTAGGAGTAATAGGATCAGTACCTGTTCCAGACGTGGAGATACTGCCCGGTAATTGCCGTGCGGTAGTTCTTCAGGGGATACTGTGAAGGGCCGGCCGAAGTGGGAGTTCCGTAGCTTGGCAGCAGATAGTGCGTAGTGCATTGCGGACAAACGGCCTCTATTCCGTCAATGTTAACCGCAATGCTCAGAGAGTTTACTACGAAACAGTGGGGGCAGGTGCGGTCATAGGCAAAGAAGAAGTCATTTGAAGCATTGTAAACGATAATTCCGTTGTTGTCATAACCGGCAGCTTTTGAGCCCCAGTTATTTGTTGCTGATGAAATGGCTGCACTGTTGCCGGGGGAGAGGGCCAGGTCGAAAAAATAGGGATCAGATACCAGGTCTATGTAGAAATCGGTATAAACATCCGGAATAACATCGTTTTTCTCCTTATTGCATGACATTGTAAGGAGTAATGTCATCGTGATGATGAAAAATATTTTTAAATTTGAACCTGACAGGTGCATTTACGGTTTTTTGCAAAAGTAAGACAATTTCTTGCGGAGTACGTGTATCAAACGCCATGAAGCAACAAATAGTATTCATCAGGTTACTGGTCCTTTTCATGACGCTGCTTGTGACAGCCCCGGCAGGTACCTGCCTGGCTCAGCGCAACGCGGCGCGGAAGATCGACAAGGAGCTCTTCGGCAAGAAGCGCCATGGCAGGGCATTTGATGATAAGGTAACGGCACGGGGCGCAGCGGGAAAGGCAATAAAAAAGCAGGAGAAAAAGGAAGCACAGCGGAATAAGGAGGATGGCAAAGCGCTGAATAACCTTAAAGACAGGCACCTCCAGATTCAAAACACTGCCACACGGGAGCGGATGAAAGCCAACGGCGAAAGGACACAAGAAAAGTACAAAGCCAAAAAGCAGAAGCAGCGTAAAGAACAGAGAAGACCGAAAAAGCAGGGAAAACGAAAACCGGGAAAGTGATGGAAGACAAAGGATTAGGCAATATAATATTTTACATTATCCTGGCCATAATTGGCCTGGCAGGGTCATTCTCCAATAAGAAGAAGAAGGCCGGCGGACCTGGGGCGCCGCAGAAGACGTTCAAATGGCCGGACTTCGAAGGGGAGGCAACGCCCGCATTCCCTGATGTCTTCGAATCTGAGACAAAGCCGGAGGAGCAGCGGCCGGTCGTGAAGCCGGTTTCCCGTCCCGTTGTAATAAATGAAGGCCGTTATGAGGAACCACTTGCCGGATCATTCAGCGGGGAAGGTACTTACAAAAACCCCATGGCAGAAAGGTTTTCCCGTGAGGGAAGCATGGCCGACGAACTTGCTGCGAAATTCAGCCATGAGGGCAGTATGGAAAACAGTATGGCGGCTGCCTTTGCCTCCGAGGGAATGTCCGGAATGAGCCAGGCGCAGATCTTAAGATATACTGACAACACTATTTCGGACAGCCAGATTGGTGACCCGGAAGAATATGATTATGAGGCCTATAAGACAGACATTGAAAAGGAAGGTGCATTCAATGTCTGGAAGGCTGTAGTATACTCTTCAATCCTCAACAGGAAAGAATATACCTTCTGACTGACTGGCATTTGATATAAGAAATTTGTATATTTGTTCTTTGAAGAGTTCCGGCATTGCCGGGATTCTTCTTATTTTTTAACCTATTTGAAGATAATTATGTCTGAAATTGTTTATCTGACAGATGAAGGCCTTCATAAGATGAAGGAGGAACTTGATCTGCTTCGAAATGTCGAAAGACCGTCGATCTCAAGGCAAATTGCAGAAGCGCGTGACAAGGGCGACCTGTCTGAGAATGCGGAGTATGCTGCTGCCAAGGAGGCCCAGGGAATGCTTGAGATGAAGATATCACGCCTTGAGGATAAGATAGCGCGTTCACGCGTCATCGACGGCTCGAGAAATGATACCTCAACTGTAAAAATCCTGAACAGGGTCAGGATACGGAACAAAACCAGCGGTGCTACCATGGAATATCAGCTTGTACCGGAGACGGAGGCAAACCTCAAGGAGGGAAAGATAGCTGCAAGCTCGCCGATAGCTCAGGGAATCATGGGAAAAAAGGTGGGGGATGTCGTCGACGTTAAAGTCCCGGCCGGTGTAATACCGTTTGAGATAATTGAGATATCTATTTAAAAGGTAAAGAGATGGCTTCAGTATTCACACGGATTATCAACGGCGAGATACCCTGCTACAGGGTAGCCGAAGATGAAAGGTTTATAGCCTTCCTCGATGTGAGACCGCTGGTGGCAGGTCATACGCTGGTGGTCCCGAAACAGGAGACCGATTATATTTTTGACCTTGATGACAGTACGCTCTCTGACATGATGCTTTTTGCAAAGAAAGTTGCAAAGGCAATGAAGGAGGTTATCGAGTGCCGCAGAATTGCTGTGGCCGTACTTGGTCTCGAGGTGCCGCACGCCCATATTCACCTTGTCCCGATGACCAGGGAGACGGACCTGTTATTCACAAATCCCAGGGTAGTGGTTTCAGATGAAGAGAACAGACGGCTTGCAAAAGCCATTAATGAACGGGTAAGACTGTAATAAGGAATTACCGGCATAAAAAAAGCCTCCGTTTAAGGGAGGCTTTTTTTTATCAGTCTGTGCAATTACTTTTTGGCAGGACAGCACGAACCAGCTGCAGCGCCTTCTTTGGCGGGTACAATTGTTCCTTTAGTCTCTGCACAAGCAGCAGCTGAAGGGCATTTAGCGCAGTCTTTGGCTGCGGTTGTGGTGGCACAATCCTTACCAGCCATGGCACCTTCCATTTTGCATTTGTCAGCAGTACTTCCGCATGTGTCGCATTTGCCGTCCTTGTTGTTGTCGACAAACGTGCACTCGGTCTTGGTCTGCTTCTTTTCTTTATCCGATGTCTGGGCGTAAACGCCTGCAGCTATAACCATAAGGGCTACAAGTAACAAGCTGCCAATCATCCATTTTTTCATAATTTTCTCCTGTGTTTTTTGAAATTTAACTGTCGAAAGATAATAAAGTTTTTGAATTACTTAGAGGGAATCACGCATTTAGCATAACTTTAATAAGGTTTTTCCGCTGCATTGTGGCTCTCTTCAGGGATATTGCCGGCGATTTCCTGGGTCTCTTTTTCCCGGAGTTGTGCCTGTCATGCCGTACACCCCTCGTGCACGGTGAGGATATTCTGTGTACCGGTTGCCTGGTTTCGGTTGCACGGACAGGTTTCCACCTGAAACGTGACAATTCCCTTGAGCAGGCATTCTGGGGACGTTGCCTGGTGGAACGGGCAGCAGCTTTCTCGGTTTATAACCGCGGAAGCCGTATCCGCACCCTGATCCACCTGCTGAAATACAAGGGCAGAAAAGATATCGGAAGAGCTCTCGGAAACCTGTACGGGTCATACCTGAAGGAGAGCGATTTCCTGAACGGGATTGACCTGATGATCCCGGTGCCACTTCATCCTTCAAGGCTGAGAAGGAGAGGCTACAACCAGAGTACATATATAGCACAGGGAGTGTCAGATGTAACGGGAGTGCCAGTGGCTGAAGAGCTGCTGAAGAGGGAAGCTGAGGGCACATCGCAGACCAAACGGGGCAGGTACGAAAGATGGGAAAATGTGGAAGGGCTGTTTACAGTCACAAAACCGGGGGCGATATCAGGCAGGCATGTACTTCTGCTGGATGACGTAATTACAACCGGGTCAACAATGGAGGCGTGCGTTAATGCCCTTCACGGGGCGGCGGAGGTCAGGGTAAGCGTCATTGCCCTTGCAGCTGCCCAGAAGCTTACTGTCTGACTTTGTCGCTGTTTTTCCTTACAAACTCTTCCCAGCTCTTGCATCCCTGACCTGCAGCAGGTTTCTGCGACTGGTAGAAATGGCAGAGCGCTGCACCCAGGGCATCAGTGGCATCAAGCACTATAGTTTCATCACGGAATGAGAGCAGTGTCTTAAGCATAACGGCTACCTGCTCCTTGGATGCCTGTCCCCGGCCTGTGATTGACATCTTTATCATCCTCGGTGCATATTCAAAGACAGGAAGATCACGGTATAAAGCCGCTGAAATGGCAGCACCCTGAGCTCTGCCAAGCTTGAGCATACTCTGGATGTTCTTCCCGAAAAAGGGGGCCTCAATTGCCAGCTCATCAGGATGCCAGCGGTCAATAAGCGCCAGCGTCTCCTCAAATATTATCCTTATTCTCTGGAAGTGCTCCTCTTTTTTCCTGAGATCAAATATGCCAAGTGCAAGCAGGGAAGGCGTCTTTCCCTTCACGCTTATCAAACCATAGCCGGTGATTGTAGACCCCGGGTCAATTCCGAGAATTATCCTCTCACCCCCTGCCTTATTCACTTTTTAAAGGTTTTCGGAGAGTCGAGAATCAGGTTCTGAGGCAACTGGTTCCCCTCTGAAAAAATCCTGGTCCTGCGGAACGGTTCTGCTGAGGCTCCCTTGGTGCCTGTGCCTTCAATAAGCGCCAGCGCTGCCTTGAGTGACAGCTCATTGGTGTCACCGAAATCATGTGTGACATCATCGTTGGCTTTTACATCCGGTAACATTCCCTCATAGAATCCACCCTGATTTGCTGAGTTTACATATTCGAATGTGATAGGGGCGAAGACATATTTGTAATCAGGATTGGGGTTGGAGTTACTCGGGAACGGATATCCCCACAGGTTCATTCCCGCCGGCTTACCATGGGTGGTGTCGCCAACAATTGAGACATCAATCCACGGCAGAAGGCTGTTGATGACAACCTCGCTGGCTGAGGCACTTCCCCTGGTGGTGATGAACACAACCTTGTCAAGTCCCAGCGGGCTCGTTGTCTCCATGAAATTGAAACTCTCATCCCATTCGGAAGCCACTGTTGAATTATATTTCAGCCTGTAGCATACCCTGGTTGTGTATGTATTGTCAACCACCAGGCTGGCAAGCTGTTGTGCTATGCTCATATAGCCACCTCCGTTATAACGCAGGTCAATAATAAGATCTGTTGCACCTTTGGTTTTGAATTTTGCGAATGCAGCATTCAGCTCACCCTCTGATGGTTCGATAAAAGTCTCGAATGCCAGGTAGGCAATCTTGCGGGCACCACGGTCAAATACCGTATCGGCGGTAACAGAGTTGATTGTAAATGAAGCCTTGGTGGAACTGATTGTAACCTCGGTGGCATCAGGCTTGATGAAAGTGAATGTATTAACATGTCCCGCCGTTGACGGTCCCATAAGGTTATTATAGGCTGTACCGTCAGATGACATGAAAAGAGGTGCGAGTTCCACACCGTTTACCTTCTTTATTATCCAGCCTCTGCGAACGCCCTTAGGCCACATGTCTGAATTTTTGTAAAGGCTCACCACCCTTACGTTGTTTGCCGGATCGAGACCCATCCTGATGCCATGGCCCACGAAGGTGCCCTGCATCGAGGCCATGAAAGCGTCATAATCAGCAACAAAGCTCCATCTGTCCTGAGGCAGGTTCCTCATTTTCTCGAGGATCTCCTCAGGGTTATCATAATCTGAAACCTTGAGTGTTGGTATTTTATCCTTCCACAGGTACATGACCTTCATAAGGTCGTACAAGCCGTCACGAGCTCTCTCTTCGAAGGTATATTCATCAACCGGATCAGGATCAGGCTCTCTTGTACAGGCTGATAACAGGGGGACGATGAGGATGATTATAAAGAATAGCTTTTTCATTTTCAGTCAGTTTACAGGACAAAAGTAACAAAAAATATGCCGCTATTGTTTGACAGTCTTGCGGTAGTTCTGAAAAATGACGCTGCCGATAATAATAATCAGTCCCAGGGGTGTGGTAAAGTATACAGGCTCGTCAATTATGAAATGCAGCAGTATGAGTGAGATAAATGGTGCAAAATAGACCAGGTTGCTAATCCTGTCTGAGGTTGTGGCGAGTTGCATCGCCCTGAGCCAGAACCAGAAAGTGATTCCCATTTCGAAGATGCCGCAGTAAACGGCTGCGGCCGCACCTCTGAATGAGACTGTTTCACTGAATGACCCGGTGATCAGCATTGCAATTACAAGGTATAATGACCCGAAAATAAAATTGGCAAGCAGTTTTACGGCTTCATCCCGCCTGTCACGGACGTTAAGTACGAAGTAGAGTGCCCACAGTACTCCGCTGCCAAGGGCCATCAGCACACCCGTGGTGTCAGACCTTCCCGGATGAAACGGGGCTCCCTGCGATGCGATGATGTAGACCCCTATAAGGCTGATAAAGAGAGCGACAAAGCTTCGCCACGGGATTTTCTGGCCCAGCAGGGGTATTGAAAAGAATACCAGGATTATAGGCCAGATCATGTTCACCGGCTGGGCCACCTGTCCGGGTAGCCGGTTGTAAGCGTTCAGTAAAATCAGATAATAACCCAGCGGATTGATAAAGCCCAGCAGTGCCGACCAGAGTATCTCCCTGCCGGTCATGCTTTTCATCAGGCTTATCTTGCCGGAAAAGAGAACGATAAGGAAGATTACAAATGTCGATACCAGCGTGGCGATACCCAGCATTGTAACGACTGACAGTTCTGAAAGGGCTATCTTAAAGGCAGTGGCAATTGTGCCCCAAAGCATAACGGCGATCGCAGCGTAAAGGTACGCCTGTGATTCCCTCTTCATCAGGTCAGCTGATAATATCGAAGCCGGTGTAAGGTATCAGGGCTGCAGGTATCCTTATCCCTTCGGGAGTCTGGTTGTTTTCGAGCAATGAGGCAACAATGCGCGGCAGCGCCAGTGCACTGCCGTTGAGTGTATGGCACAGTGTCGTCTGTTTTGCCCCCTTCTCTCTGAAGCGGCACTTCAGTCGGTTAGCCTGGAACGCTTCGAAATTGGATGTGGAACTCACCTCCAGCCAGCGTTGCTGGGCTGCTGAGTACACCTCGAAGTCATAGGTGAGAGCCGAGGTGAATGACATGTCACCGCCGCACAGCCTTAAGATGCGGTACGGAAGTCCAAGCTTCACAAGCAGTCCTTCGACATGTTTAACCATCTCTTCAAGAGACTCGTAAGATTTGTCAGGATGCGCAATCTGTACTATCTCCACCTTGTCAAACTGGTGCAGCCTGTTCAGCCCTCTCACGTGGGCTCCCCATGACCCTGCCTCGCGGCGGAAACACGGGGTATAGCCCATATTGCGCAGAGGCAGCTCGGCGGCATCCAGTATCACATCACGGTAGATATTCGTGATCGGGACTTCTGCAGTCGGTATAAGATACAGGTTGTCAATCGTGGCATGGTACATCTGACCTTCCTTGTCAGGGAGCTGTCCCGTTCCGAAGCCTGATTCTTCATTGACAACTATTGGAGGTTCTATCTCACGGTATCCGGCCTTCTCACCCTCATCCAGAAAGAAGTTGATCAAGTGCCCTCTGCAGCTTCGCACCCTTGCCCTTGTAAACCGGAAAACCGGCACCGGTAAGTTTTATGCCAAGGTCAAAATCAATTATGTCATATTTCTTTATCAGGTCCCAGTGTGGCTGTGCTCCTTCGTGAAGCAACGGCACCTCACCACCGCTGCGGACAGTAATATTGTCTTCAGCGCTCTTCCCGGGGGGTACCGAGGAATGAGGCAGGTTAGGCAGCCTGATAATTTCGGTTTTCATCTCAGCTTCGGCAGTAGCCAGGCTCTCGGAAAGCTGTTTTTGCTTTTCCTTCATGGAGGCTATCTGTGATTTTGCAGCCTCAGCCTCGTCTTTTCTTCCCTCCTTCATCAGGGCTCCTATCTGTTTCGACAGGTTGTTCAGCTCCGCCAGTATGGCGTCACTCTCCGACTGCAGTTCCCGGCGACGGCGGTCCAGGTCGAGAATGAGGCTGACGGTTGGAGCAGCATCATAGTTTTTTATTTTCAGCCTCTCGATTACAAAAGAGGACTGTTCACGAAGGAGATTGACTGTAAGCATCTTTAGGAAGTTAGCTGTTGGTGCCCGGAGGCTGTGTAAAAGTAAAAGAAAAACTCCTGAAAATGTTCGCCGCAGCGTATTTTTCAGGAGTTATGAAATGAAGGTGACTGACTCTTATTCCGTTACCGGTTTAACCGATACATAAGATTTGTCATCACGTTTTTTCTTGAACTCCACGGTGCCGTCAATAAGTGCGAAGAGGGTATGGTCCCTGCCCAGGCCTACGTTTTCACCGGGATTATGTTTTGTTCCACGCTGGCGGACAATAATGCTGCCTGCTTTTATTGTCTGGCCTCCGAAGAGCTTAACGCCCAGGCGTTTGCTTTCTGACTCCCGTCCGTTGCGTGAGCTGCCTACTCCTTTCTTGTGTGCCATTTTCTTATATTTTTATGTTATATTTTATCGGTTATTCTTTTGCTGGTTTCTTCGGACTCTTTGCTGCGGGAGCCTTTTTAACTTCAGCTTTTACGGCGGCCGGAGCTTTCTTCACTGCTGCCTTCTTTGCCGGAGCTTTTTTAACTTCAGCTTTTGCCTCTTCCTTTACAGGTTCAGCGGCAACGGCGGCTTTAGCCTTCGGAGCAGCTTTCTTCTTTTCAGCGCCTCTGGCACCGATGGCTGTTATTTCAACATGAGTGAAGTCCTGGCGGTGCCCGCTTCTCTTCTGATAGCCTTTTCTCCTCTTCTTCTTGAAGATGATTACCTTGTCACCTCTTACGTGAGAAATCACTGTGCCTTCTACGACGGTGTTTTCAATTACAGGTTCCCCTATTGAAACTACTCCGTCATTATCAAGAAGAAGAACTTTTTCAAACTCAACATTTTCGCCCTCAGCTGCATCCATACGGTGAACGAAGATCTTCTTTCCTTCTTCTACCTTGAACTGTTGCCCGGCAATTTCAACGATTGCGTACATTTTCAATCTTTGTTATGTTACTCCTCGAGGCGGCCTTGCTCATCATTGCATGACACTTCTACGGGCCCCGGCGGATCATCGATTTTCGGACTGCAAAGATATAAAAATTAACTTATTTACAAATGAATGACAATAATTTATCACCAACAGTCGGTGTATAAAAAAACTGAAGCGGTGGGAGAGATAGATTCAGATTATTTATATTTGTCGTATCAGGCGGTGATCTGATAAATCCTGATCAAATGCAAAGCAAGCTTATCAGACTGAAAGTAATAGGTATATCCTACAGCCAGACACAGTCAGGGGCATATGCCCTTATCCTTGCCGAAGAGAAAGGTGAACGGCGGATACCTATTATAATAGGCGGGTTTGAAGCTCAGGCGATCGTCATCAGGCTTGAAAACCTTGAACCTCCGAGACCCCTGACACACGACCTTTTTAAAAGTTTTGCCCTCGCCAGCGGCTTCACTGTTGAGCAGGTGCTTATAAACAAGCTCAGGGAGGGTATCTTTTACTCTGAGATCATATGTACTGACGGTGAAAAGAGATTTACAATCGACTCGCGTACCTCTGACGCCGTAGCTATTGCACTAAGATTTGAATGCCCGATTTTCATCGAACCCCATATACTTACAGAGGCAGGCATTGTAATGAGCTCGTCGCCTGATGAGGAAACACTGAAAAGCGGCGTCCCGCCGAGAAAACAGGCAGAGGAGCCTGAAGGTACAGAATACAGCGAGTTTGCTGATGATGAACTGAAGGACATGCTTGCTGACGCGATCAGCCGTGAGGATTATGAACAGGCGGCAGCAATACGCGATGAAATGACCACGAAGGGGTACAAGGGAATAAAACAACCGGAACATGAAACCAGGAATACTATTGATGGCTGCAGCGCTTACACTGTCGGTCTCTGCCATTGCAAAAGAATACAGTGTAACATCTCCTGACAGCAGGATAACACTGAATATAAGTGTAAATGATGATATCAGATGGAGTGTCGTCTATGACGGGAAACAGATAATTGATCCTTCACCTGTGGCAATGAAGCTCGAAACACTGGCTCTGCCTGGCATCAGACCTGTTGCTTCAAAACCGAAGGTGACAGAGGTCAACACCCTGATAACGCCTGTCGTACCACATAAAAACAGCCCGGTAACCGACCATTACCGGGAACTGTCCATTCGGTTCAGGGAAGGTTTCTCCCTTATTTTCAGGGTGTATGACGACGGTGTCGCATACAGGTTCGCAACTGCAATGAAGGGAGAGGTGACTGTGACAGGGGAGACTTTCGGGCTATGTTTGCCTGAAGGTGCAACTGCATGGTACCCACTCGAGACGGGCTTTATGTCACACAACGAATGCACCTTCTACCCTGCCGCGATGGACACAGTAGGTCAGAAGCATCTTGCAAGCCTCCCGGTGCTCTTTAAGTCACAGGGAATAAATATCCTTCTTTCGGAAGCTGATATCCGTGACTATCCCGGTATGTGGATCACCGGTGACGGCAGTGGCGGGGTGTCCGGGAACTTTCCCTGCTTATCCTGATAAGGAAGTGAAGCGGAGAGACCGTGATGTCTATGTGACTGCGCGCAAGGATTACCTTGCCAGAACAGCCGGCACACGCTCTTTTCCGTGGAGGGTTTGCATCATTACCCCGGATGATGCGGGACTCGTTGAAAGTGACATGATATACCGTCTGGGTGCACCTTCCAGAATTGCCGATCCGTCGTGGATCAAACCCGGAAAAGTAGCCTGGGACTGGTGGAATGCAAATAATATTTACGGAGTGGATTTCAAATCGGGACTCAATACTGCAACCTACAGGTATTATATCGATTTTGCATCAGAAAACGGCATCGAGTATGTTGTGCTTGATGAAGGCTGGTACAAGCTGGGTAATGTGCTGAGTGTGGCTGACGGATTTGACATTCCGGAGCTGTGCAGGTATGCATCGGAAAAGAATGTAGGCATTATACTCTGGGTTGTGTGGAAAACGTTTTATGATCAGATGGAAGAAGCCCTGGCACAGTATGAAAAGTGGGGAGTGAAGGGCATAAAAGTTGATTTCATGCAGCGCGATGACCAGTGGATGGTAAACTGCTATCACGAAATAGCAGAAAAGGCAGCGGAGCATCATATGCTGGTCGACTTTCACGGAGCCTACAAGCCTGACGGAATGGACCGCACCTGGCCAAACGTAATTACCCGTGAAGGGGTGAAGGGGCTGGAGCACAATAAATGGAGCAGGGAATGCAATCCGGAACACGACCTTATACTGCCTTTTACACGCATGGTAGCAGGCCCGATGGATTATACGCCGGGCGCAATGGTCAACATGCAGAAAAGTGATTTCTCGCCGGTCTTCAACCGTCCTGCCAGCCAGGGCACGAGGGCCCACCAGATGGCGATGTACGTGGTTTATGAAAGCCCGCTGATGATGCTGGCTGACAACCCTTCAAACTACAGAAAAGAACAGGAGTGCACCGACTTCATCGTTAAAGTGCCTGTCACCTGGGATGAGACCAGGGTGCTTGCAGCGCAGGCCGGTGATTTTATCGTAGTAGCACGCCGGCACGGAAAAGAGTGGTACCTGGCAGGAATGACCGACTGGACCCGACGGACACTCGAGGCCGACCTGTCCTTCCTCACCCCCGGTAGTTATACCCTTGAATGTTTTGCAGACGGGGTCAATGCCGACCGGAGAGGAGAAGACTATGTCCGTGTAACACGCAGTGTGACAGCCTCGGACAAAATAGACATACAAATGGCTCCCGGTGGAGGCTGGGTAGCAAGGATAATCAGTCATTAACACACGGCATATCAGAAGATTATGAGACAGTATCTGGACCTTCTTGACCATGTGATGAAGCATGGGGTTGAAAAGAGAGACCGTACCGGCACCGGAACTGTCAGTACGTTCGGCTACCAGATGCGGTTTGACCTTTCGGGGAGCTTCCCGGTTATGACCACAAAAAAGCTCCACCTGAAATCTATAATTTATGAGCTGCTCTGGTTTCTGAGTGGCAGCACCAACGTAAAATACCTGCAGGATAATGGTGTCAGAATTTGGAACGAGTGGGCCGATGCTGACGGAAACCTTGGTCCTGTCTACGGATACCAGTGGAGATCATGGCCTGCCGCTGACGGTACGCATATCGACCAGATATCGGCAGTGGTCGAATCACTAAAAAGAAACCCGGACTCACGCCGGCATATTGTCAGTGCATGGAATCCCGGAGAAATAAATAAGATGGCTTTGCCACCGTGCCATATACTGTTTCAGTTTTATGTTGCCGACGGAAGACTCTCCTGTCAGCTTTACCAGCGCAGCGCCGACATCTTCCTTGGAGTTCCTTTCAATATCGCATCATACGCATTGCTGACCCTGATGATTGCACAGGTGACCGGGTACAAACCGGGGGAGTTTATCCATACCCTGGGAGATGCACATATTTATCTCAACCATACTGAACAGGTGAAGCTCCAGCTGACCCGTGAACCTATGCCCCTGCCGGTGATGACACTCAACCCGGCTGTTACAGACATATTCTCATTCAACTTTAACGATTTCACCCTCAGCGGGTACAACTCACATCCCGGCATTAAGGGGGAAATATCAGTATAGCATGATCACTATTATAGTTGCAGTTTCAGAAAATAATGGCATCGGTTTTGAAAACCGTCTCCTGGTTCATCTTCCGGGAGATCTGAAGAGGTTTAAGGAAATTACGATGGGCCATTGCCTGATAATGGGAAAAAAAACCTGGGAATCGCTCCCCGTCAAACCCCTGGCAGGCCGGACCAACATCGTTATAACTGACAACGAACTTGACTGCTTTGACTGTGCTCTCACCGCCCGTTCATTAGGTGAGGCTCTTTCACTCTGTGAAGCTGACAGGGAGATTTTCATAATCGGAGGAGGATCGGTCTACAGGCAGTTCATGCCTCTTGCTGACCGGCTCCTTGTAACACATATACATAAATACTTCGACGCTGATACCTATTTTCCCGAGATATCTGACAGGGAATGGTATGTCTCTGAAAAAGAGGATCATACAGTAGAAGGAGAGAAGCCGCTGAGGTTTACCTACACGACTTACCTGCGAAAATCGTAACTTTTTTCATTTTCTTCCGTTTTCAGATTAAACCTTTAAGAGTGAAGGGTAGTCTATATGATACAGATTACACCTGAACTTATATTTAATAACTGCAATTATGAAAACAAAAGCAATCATTATTATTACGGCACTTATGTTCTTCCTGGCCAATTCGTGTCAGAAGACAACGCCTATTGAAGAACCGGCAATTGATGCAGCAGATGATGCTGCTTTCTCGGAAACAATGTTTGATGATGTGTTCGCCACCCTGGAAATTGCCACCCTGACGGCTGAAAGCATGCTCAAGTCAGCTTCTGTTAGCGACAGCTGTCCTGTTGTGACTGTCACTTTTCCGGAATTGGGACTGTGGCCAAGAACCGTTCTTGTAGACTACGGTGACGGCTGCACAGGACTGAACGACATTTTGCGCAGTGGCAAGATCTTTATCACTGTAACAGGCCCCCGCCGCGAGGTAGGGTCAACCAGAACCGTCACTTTTGACAATTATTACTGCAATGATGTAAAAATTGAAGGCACGAAAGTAATTGAAAACCTTGGGCCAAATGATGCAGGAAATGTCGTATTCTCGGCTAAGCTTACGGGCGGTAAGATAACTTTTCCCGCAGGTGGATTCATTGAACGTGAATTTGACAGGGAGAGAGAATATATTTCGGGTTACCTTACCCGGACTCCGTGGGATGACAAATGTCTGATCACAGGTGTGGCGGCGGGAGTCAATCTGAACGGACTCACCTACACCCACCAGATTACTTCAGCATTGCAATGGGAAGCAGCCTGCAGGTTCATCGTCAGCGGAACTGTAGGAATCGAGGCTGAGGGGATGGAGCCATTTGTGCTTGACTATGGTGACGGCGATTGTGATGCTGCAGCCACGCTGATAAGGGGTGATGAAACAAAAGAGATAACTCTCGGTCACAGGCACCGGATGGCGCTTCAGGGAAAGTAGTAATACAGGATTACAAATACAAAAAAGAGGCTGCCCTTTTGAGACAGCCTCTTTTTTTATGATGCTTTCAGCACCTTCATGTCTACTCTTTCGAGTTTGTGAGCGGCATATTCTGTGGTGACTTTGAATTCCTTTATGTCCTGTGAGGGTAGTTCAAACATTGCGTCGAGCATTATGGCCTCGCATATGGCCCTGAGGCCTCTGGCTCCGAGCTTGAATTCGACGGACTTGTCGACAATGTATTCCAGTACCTCAGGTGTGAATGTGAGCTCAATGCCGTCCATTGCAAAGAGTTTCAGGTATTGCTTGGTGATCGCATTCTTCGGTTCCGTCAGGATAGACCTGAGGGCTTCGCGGTCAAGAGGGGTGAGGTGTGTCAGAACCGGCAGCCTTCCGATAATCTCGGGTATGAGACCGTAGGCTCTAAGGTCCTGGGGTGCAATGTATTTAAGCAGGTCATCCTTGTCATAGCGGTCACGCGAATGGCTTGCATTGTATCCTACAACGGTCGTGTTCAGCCTGTGGGCAATTTTCTTTTCTATGCCTTCGAATGCGCCGCCGCAGATGAAAAGTATGTTCTTTGTATCAACAGGGATCATTTTCTGCTCCGGATGTTTTCGTCCGCCCTGCGGCGGTACGTTGACAATTGAACCCTCGAGAAGCTTCAGCAAACCCTGCTGTACTCCTTCGCCTGAAACATCACGGGTAATCGAGGGGTTGTCACCCTTACGGGCTATCTTGTCAAGTTCATCTATAAATACGATTCCCTTTTCCGCCGCCTTAACATCATAGTCGGCATTCTGCAGGAGCCTTGTCAGGAGACTCTCAATGTCTTCACCAACGTATCCGGCTTCGGTGAGCACAGTAGCGTCAACAATTGTGAAGGGAACATGGAGCATACGCGCAATTGTGCGTGCAAGTAGCGTTTTTCCCGTGCCGGTCTCACCTACGAGAACGATATTTGACTTTTCAATCTCAACATCCTCAGCATCGGCTTTCTGCATAAGCCTTTTGTAGTGATTGTAAACCGCGACGGATAATGTCTTTTTTGCTTTGTCCTGACCAATTACGTACTGATCAAGGAATTTCTTGATCTCCTGGGGTTTGTGGAGGTTTATTGCATCAATGCTGAAGTTGGACTTGCTTCCCACTTCCTCCATCATAATGTTATGCGCCTGCTCGATGCAATGGTCGCAAATGTGTCCCTCAAGACCTGCTATCAGCAGGTTAGCCTCTTTTTTAGTACGTCCGCAGAATGAGCATTTATCCATCAGGAGGATTATTTCTTTGCCCTCGAAAGGACCTCGTCGATCATACCGTATTCTTTGGCTTCGATAGAAGTCATCCAGTGGTCACGGTCAGAGTCCTTCTCCACTTTTTCAATGTCATTGCCTGAATGAAGGGAAATTATCTCGAAGAGTTCCTTCTTGAGTTTTACTATTTCCCTTGCAACTATCTCAATGTCAGAAGCCTGTCCTTCCGCGCCGCCCATTGGCTGGTGGATCATAATGCGTGAGTGTTTCAGGGCTGAACGTTTACCTTTTGTGCCTGCAGTGAGCAGTACGGCTCCCATCGAGGCGGCCATGCCAGTGCAGATCGTGGCGATATCAGCAGTAATATACTGCATAGTGTCATAGATACCCAGTCCGGCATGGACCGATCCTCCCGGAGTATTGACATAGATCTGAATGTCTTTCCCGGGGTCTGAAGAGTCAAGATAGAGGAGCTGTGCCTCGATAATGTTGGCCACATAGTCATCAATGGGCAAGCCGAGGAAGATGATGCGATCCATCATCAGCCGCGAGAAAACGTCCATCGATGCCACATTCAGCTGGCGCTCTTCTATGATGGTGGGGGAGATATAACTGTTATAGACAGACGTGAACCTGTGCATGTCAAGGCTGCTGATGCCGAAACGCGAAGCAGCATATTTCTTAAAATCGTTGATATCAGACATATTACGGATGTTTTTGACTTTCAAAGATAATAAATTCTCATTTAATCTATTTTACTTCTTTTCCAGGAGCTTGTTAAACTCTTCAATTGACACCTTTTTGTCATCTACCTTTATGGCTCCTGTGATTATATCGAGAATCCGGGTGTCAAGCACTTTCTCGGCTATGCGGTGCGCATCATCCTCCTTGCGGAGCATGTCTTTCGCAAAAGAAGTTACCTGCTCGTCGGTTGCATAATAGAGCCCGTACTGTGTGAACTGTGCCTTCGTGAAGGCTTTGGCCTCTTCCAGTATCTCCTCCTCGGTTATTTTTACTTCATTCTCTTTTGCTAGTTTGTTTTTCACGAGCTGCCAGCGGAGGTCGTCAAGGAAATGACCGAAGTCTTTTTCTATCTCTTCGGGAGTAGCCTTCTCATTTATTTTTATCAGCCATCTTTTCAGGAAATCTTCCGGAAGTGCGAAAGGTGTTTTTGCCAGGACTTCCTCACGGGCATCGTTTCTAAGTTTAAACTCTGTCTCGCGGTTAAAATACTGTCTTATCTCTTCGGTTACCTTAGCTTCAAAATCTTCAGCCGATGCGACTGTGCCTTCGCCGTACACCTTGTCCCACAGTTCCTGTGTGTTTTCTGCCGGGGCGAAGCGGCTTACCTCCCTGATTGTGATTGTAAAGAGGCCGTTCAGCTCTTTCACATTCTCCTTCTTGAGTCCTGTGATGCCGGCAATCTCATAATCGTTGGGGAAAGCGGTGCGGAGATCAAAAGTCACGCTGTCTCCGGCTTTCTTCCCGATAAATTCCTTCTTCAGTTCTTCATCCTTGACAAGTTCAACTGACAGTGTGGCGTCATCGTTTGTTACAGCGCCGTCTGCCGAGGATACTGATCCCTTAAGCATGTCTTTCTCCTCTGATTTCTTCACGATTTTGAACTCGCCGTGACGGCGGGCGTAATTGTCAACATAATCGAGGATCATTTTTGCCTCAGGCTCGATAAGGTAACGGGTGACTTTCTGTTTCTTTGACAGCGACAGGTCAAATTCCGGAGCCAGGCCCAGTTCAAATGTAAATGTGAACTCTTCCGATTTCTCCGGATCGAAGGAGTGTTCATCGTTCTTCGGCATAGGATCGCCGAGGATGTCCAGCTTTTCCTCTTTTATATAGTTGGAGAGACTGTCTGAGACAAGCTTATTGATCTCATCTACAAGGACCGAGGTGCCGTACATTTTCTTTATCATGGAAAAAGGCACGTGGCCCGGGCGGAATCCTTTTATTGAGGCGCTTCTTTTATATTCGCGGAGCTTCTTTTCAACTGATTCCTCGTAGTCTGCCTTTGAAATGTTGATTTTAACATTTGCATTCAGTGCGTCAATGTTCTCTCTGGTGATATTCATTTTTTCTAAATTTATTCCCGACTTAAAAACCGCTGAAACTTTCGTTTTTCCGACAGTTAAAGCGGTTTTTGCATTTTGTGCGGATGAAGGGACTCGAACCCCCACGCCCTGAGGCACAAGATCCTAAGTCTTGCTCGGCTACCAATTACGACACATCCGCGTGAAATCCGGCGCAAAATTAGCAATTATTACGAGGTTACAAAAGAGAGGAGTGATTTTACCTTCTGAGTTCGAAGTTCTTGCCGAGATAAACATTCCTGACCTGTTCGTCGTCTGCAAGCTGGTTGGAGGTACCCTGCTTCAGTATTTTCCCTTCGAAGAGCAGGTAGGCACGGTCAGTGATCGAAAGGGTCTCATGTACGTTATGGTCAGTGATGAGGATTCCGATATTCTTGTCTTTTAGATGGGAGACTATTTCCTGTATATCTTCCACGGCAATGGGGTCGACGCCGGCAAAAGGTTCATCGAGAAGGATGAAGTTCGGTTTAAGGGCCAGGGCGCGTGCTATCTCTGTGCGTCTTCGTTCGCCGCCGGAGAGCTGTATCCCCATGCTCTTTCGGATACGGCCCAGACCGAATTCCGAGAGCAGTGATTCGAGGCGTTCATGGCGCTCGTCAACTTTCATGTCGGAGAGTTCCATTACGGCCATTATGTTATCCTCGACACTCATATTCCTGAAGACTGACGCTTCCTGGGCGAGGTATCCTATTCCCAGCCTGGCGCGACGGTACATCGGGTAACCCGTGATGTCGGTATCGTCAAGAAAAATTCTGCCGCCCTGCGGCCTTATGAGTCCGACGATCATGTAGAAGGTGGTTGTCTTTCCGGCACCGTTGGGGCCCAGAAGTCCCACTATCTCACCCTGCTCAACCTCCACCGAGACCTCATTGACGACGGCCCGGGTCTTGTATCTCTTGATCAGATTGGTGGTGTAAAGCTTCATTTCCTTTATTTATTTGCGGCATACTCAGCATCCCTTGCCTCATCAGCCTTTTTACGGTCCCTGATGACACGGCCGGCAATAAAGATACTTACTTCATACAGTACAAGCAACGGCAGGGTGACAAGTATCTGGCTGAAAACATCCGGTGGGGTGATGATTGCTGCCACGACAAGAATGACAACAATCGCATGCCTGCGGTATTTCTTCATGAATTCAGGAGTGACCACACCGATCCTGGCAAGGAAAAAGACCACGATGGGCAGCTCGAAGGTGATACCGGAAGCCAGTGCCACGGAGGTCACGGAGCCTATATAGGAGTTGATATTGATCTGGTTTGTGACAATGTCACTCACGCTGTAGGTACCAAGGAAGTTAATTGAAAGAGGTATTATGACAAAGTAACCGAAGGAAATTCCCAGTCATGAAAAGAAGTGAAGCAGAGAAGACCGCTCCCCTGGCATATTTACGCTCTTTCTCATAGAGGGCAGGTTTGAAGAACGACCAGAATTCCCAGAATATATAGGGGAAGGCGATTATTATGCCTGCCACAATTGATATGTTGATGTGGGTGGTGAACTGTCCTGACATCTTTATACTGATGAGCTCTATGGGTATCTGATTGATGCATAAGGCAGGAACTTTGACAATTTCAGATAACTGGCAGAGCAGCCTGTTGGTAATGAATTCGGGATTGTTGGGAGCCAGGATGATATGGTCAAAAATTACGTTTTTGAACATGAATGCTATTACAGCTCCGGAGACTACTGCGATGAAGATTCTGATCAGATGCCACCTGAGCTCCTCAAGGTGCTCAAGAAAAGTCATCTCGCGTTCTTCAGCACCCTCCTTCTTTTTTTGTCCGAACATCTGTTCCCGGTCGTTTTTTTAACGGGTGTAAAGATGCTAATTCTTAATGTTCAAAACAATAGTCTGTAAGCCGGGCACGACGCGGAGAATTTTTTTGACGGAAATAGATTTGACTATGGGTTAAAAATTAGTTAATTTTGATTTGGGGGTAGCTTTAATGATCAGAAATGAGTATCTTTAATTTATTGACAGTTTTTTGATTTAATAATACTGGGGAGAGAGGGTAATGTAATGTACAACGATAAATCCATTCACGATTATCTGAAGCGTTACTTCGGTTTTGACACGTTCAAGGGGAATCAGGGAGAGATTATAATGAGTGTCCTTAACGGTAAGGATACATTCGTGCTTATGCCTACCGGCGGGGGAAAGTCACTGTGCTACCAGCTACCGGCGGTCATACTCGAGGGAACAGCTGTTGTAATTTCGCCGCTGATTGCGCTGATGAAGAACCAGGTAGATGCCATGCGCAACTTCAACACCACTGATGACGTTGCACATTTTCTCAACTCGTCGCTCACCAAGAGCGCGATAACGAAGGTCAGGCAGGACGTGTCTGAGGGCAAGACCAAGTTATTATATGTTGCGCCGGAATCACTTACGAAGGAAGAAAACATCGAATTTCTGAGGAGCATCAAAGTCTCGTTCTATGCAGTTGACGAGGCGCACTGCATCTCTGAGTGGGGGCACGACTTCAGGCCTGAATACCGCCGCATACGTCCGATCATAGACACTATCAGGCGCGCACCCATCATTGCCCTTACAGCTACAGCCACGCCAAAGGTTCAGCATGATATAATGAAGAACCTGGGCATAACCGATGCGCAGAGTTTCAAGTCCTCGTTCAACCGTCCCAACCTCTATTACGAGGTGAAGGCAAAACAGGATGCGGCACGTGAAATCATAAAGTATATCAAGAACAACACGGGCAAGTCAGGTATAATATATTGTCTCAGCCGCAAGAAGGTGGAGGAGCTGGCAGAGACGCTGAAGGTGAATGACATAAAGGCTCTGGCATATCATGCCGGGATGGATTCTCAGACACGGTCACAGAATCAGGACAAGTTTCTGATGGAGGAGGTGGACGTGATAGTGGCCACTATCGCCTTCGGGATGGGCATTGACAAGCCTGATGTGAGGTATGTGATCCATTATGACATGCCCAAGAGCCTGGAGGGTTATTACCAGGAGACGGGTCGTTCCGGGCGCGACGGGGGAGAAGGACGGTGCATCGCATATTACAGTTATGATGACATCGTGAAGCTTGAAAAATTCATGCAGGGCAAGCCTATCGCCGAGCAGGAGATAGGCAAGCAGCTGCTGCTTGAGACGGTCTCATATGCAGAGTCTTCCACGTGCCGGCGGAGATTATTGCTGCACTATTTCGGGGAGGAGTACACTCAGGAGAACTGCGAGGCCTGCGATAACTGTCTCCATCCCAAGACACAGTTCGAGGGCACCGAGTACGTTGTGAACATGCTTGAGACTGTGCTGGCGGTGAAGGAGAAGCACAAGGCTGATCACATAGCCAAGATCCTGGCCGGGACTCTCAATTCTGCAATAAAGTCGTACAAGCATCATAAGCTGGAGACTTTCGGCATTGATGAGGAGAAGGATGAGCGTTTCTGGAATATGGTGATACGGCAGGCGCTGATAAACAAGCTGCTGAACAAGGATATCGAGAATTACGGTCTTCTGGGGCTGACCCCTAAGGGACATCAGTTCCTCGAGGAGCCTCAGAGTTTCATGCTCAATGAGGACCATGATTATACTGACACCGAGGATGAGGAAGCTTCTTTCGGGGCGCGCACTGCCGCGGCCGATGAGGAGCTGATGAGCATACTGAAGGATCTGCGGAGGAAGATTGCCAAGCAGGCGGGACAGCCGCCCTACAATATTTTCCAGGACCCTTCGCTGGAGGAGATGGCAATACATTACCCGGTGACGATGGAGGAGTTGCAGAACATCACCGGGATAGGTGCCGGCAAGGCTCAACGGTATGGTGGTGAGGTAATTGAAGTAATCAAGGATTACGTAGCCGACAAGGAGATAATCAGGCCGCAGGATATGGTTGTCAAGTCGGTTGTGAACAAGTCGGGGCTGAAAGTTTACATCATACAGAGCATTGACAGGAAGATGCCGCTGGAGGATATTGCCGATGCGAAGGGGATAGAGCCGGAGGATCTTCTGGGGGAGATAGAGGCAATTGTTAGTTCCGGAACGAAGCTGAACATAGATTACTATATTGATGCTGTTATTGACGAGGACCGTCAGCAGGATATATACTCTTATTTCATGGAGGAGGCTGAGACGGGCTCGCTGGATGAGGCTATCAGGGAGCTGGCGGGTGAGTTCGAGGAGGAGGAGATAAGGCTTATGCGCATCAAGGTGTTGGCGGAAGGGAACTGAGCGTTAAAAAATGCCCGGTGGGCAATTTTAGCTCAGTGTCAGCCTGTGCGCTGGCAGCGTTAAAGAAAATGCCCTGTGGGCATTTCTTAGCTCAGTGTCAGCCTGTGCGGAGCAACTTTGATAGCCTTAGACGAGGGGTGACATTTTGACAGAACGTGAAGGAGAAATACCTTGCCCCGAAGGGGTGACATTGACAGAATCTGAGAGAATCTGCGAGGTGACATTGATAGAATGTGAAGGAGACATACCTAGAACCCCGAAGGCGAACATTTTGATAGCCCCGGGTGCCAACCCGGGAAATTCATCCGCCCCGTGGACAACCCCGGTCATCATCACCGGCCGCGGAATTCCCTCATGCGGGGGAGGAGGGAGAGGAGGCCGACGGTTACAAACCAGAAGGGATAGAGAAAGTCCATAATTATAAACAGCGGGAGGGGCAGGTGCTCCTCCTGTTTTTTCAGGGTATGGCGGGTGAGGAGGTAGTCGGGCAGGAGACGTATGGCGAGGAGGGTTACCAACAGAGGCAGGAATGAAGGGACGAATAGTGAAACGGCGGCGGCGGCGGTGACGGCGGCGTGGCACGCCGCCGTGGCTGCGGCGAGGGAGAGGGTCGCGGGGTCACGGTAGCGCCCTGCCTTTGAGGCCCAGCGCGTGCGCTGCCGCAGAAGCGCCGCAGCCGATACCGCGGCAGCGGTATGCACCGCCGCCGCCCCCTCACCGTAATACCGGATATCTCCTGCGGCTGCCTTCACCGAATGAAGCAGGAACATGTCATCCCCGGAAGGTATTTCATCATGAAGCCGGCGGCAATGCTTTAAATATGTCTCCTTCCTGATCGCCATGTTGGCGCCGTTGCACATCACGGGAAAACCCGCCCTGGCCGTCGCCTCAGTCACCGCCTGCAGGGCGGCGAACTCGAATGCACCGAACCGCTGCACAAAACCCCTGCCAGCCCTCTGTTGCACCGGCGCCAGTATCATGTCTGCACCTGTAAAAGCATAGAACCCGGCCATTGCGGTTACCCACCGCGGATCCATCGTGCAATCGGCATCCGTTGTAAGTATCAACTCCCCGGTCGCCTTCTCAGCGCCGTGACGGAGAGCGCTTTTCTTTCCGTTGAAAGGATTGTTGATCAGTCTGAAAGAATGTTTTAACCGCAGACGGTCATCTGAAATAAATTCGCTGACGGCTACCGGAGTCCTGTCAGTGGAGTTATCGTTTACAATGATTATTTCAAGCAATTCTGCAGGGTAATCCTGGGCAGCAAGACTCTCCAGCAATGCAGAAATATTTGCCGCTTCATTACGGCAGGCTACAACAACCGAGACTCTTGCTGTCGGAATCCTATCCGGCAACTGTATATCTTTTTTTTCCCGGACTGAAAACCACAGTGTAAATATTATAACAGAATATAAAACTACGGGTATAGTTAACAGCCACTCCATTCAACTTGTCATCCACTCGAACATTCTGTAGTGCGAGCCGTCCATCCCCATTGCCTCATAGGTCTTCTGAGCCCGGTGGTTCTCCGATTCCACATAGAGACGCAATCCCGCAATCCCCGCTTTTTCCCCTTCTGATCTGACAAAGGCGTACATCATCCTGAAGATGCCCGAGCGGCGGTAGTCGGGCATCACATACACCGACTGAAACCACCATACATTGGCGTTCCGCCAGTCGCTCCACTCGTATGTTATCATCAGCGATGCCACGACCTTTCCCTGGTCTTCGGCAACATAATAGTCCCCTTTGCCAGGATCGTCAAAGACAGCCTTCACGCCGGGAGTGATTATTTCAGTTTTGAGTTCCAGACCTTCTGTCTCCATGGCCATTGCCTGCTGGAATGAGATGATTGCCGGTGCGTCGGCGGGGGTTGCTTTTCTGATTATGATCATTGCTATAATAATGTCACCCCTACGGGGTTTAGATGTATTTCTCTTCCTCAATCTATAAAGTGCTACCGCACGATCTGTCTGCTCGCTAAAATGATCCACCGGATCATTTCTTTACGCTCGCTCCCCCTTCGGGGTTACTCCAGCACGGTCTGTCCCCTCCCTAAAATTGCCCACAGGGCAATTTCTTAACGGTCGGTCCCCCCTACGGGGTTCTTATGTATTTCTTCACTATTGCCTACTGCCTACTGCCTACTGCCTAATCAGGCTAATACTCATCCCACGCCTTTATCTCCAGCTCCGCTTCGGTTACGGTGCAGAAGGCATGAATGAATGCCGACGCCAGGCGGGCATTTGTAATGAGCGGGATGTTATAGTCCACCGCACTCCGCCGTATCTGGTAGTCGTTGTTCAGCTCGGTAGCCGACAGGTCCTTGGGGATATTTATAACCAGGTCGACAACCCGGCTCCGGATCAGATCTACAGTGTTGGGCGAGCTTTTCTCATCAGGCCAGAATGCCACCTCTGCCTCCACTCCCGCATTATTCAGGAAAACCTGCGTGCCGCGCGTTGCATATAATTTGTATCCGCGTTTCTGCAGCAGCCGTGCCGCCTCAATAAGATCAGCCTTTGACTTGGCAGGGCCTGAAGATATCAGAACAGCTTTTTCAGGCATCCGGTAACCAACCGAATACATGGCCTTTAGCAGGGCCTCATAGAAACTGTCGCCAATGCACCCCACCTCACCGGTCGAAGCCATGTCTACTCCCAGCACCGGGTCTGCCTTGGCCAGGCGCGAGAAACTGAACTGCGAGGCCTTGACACCTACATAGTCGAGGTCAAACACCGACTTATGCGGCTTCTCCCACTCTGACCCCAGCATCACTTTCGTCGCCAGCTCTATCAGATTCGTCTTCAGAACCTTTGAAACAAAGGGCATGCTCCGGCTTGCCCGAAGGTTGCACTCGATTACCTTTATATCATTGTCGCGCGCCAGGAACTGGATGTTAAACGGTCCTGATATTTTCAGTTCCCTGGCTATCTCACGCGTTATGCGCTTTATCCTCCTGACAGTCTCAAAATAGAGCTTCTGGGGCGGGAAAACAATTGTGGCGTCACCTGAATGGACGCCGGCATACTCAACATGCTCGCTGATTGCATAGGCTATTATCTCGCCTGCGGAACCAACTGCATCAACCTCAATCTCCTTGGCATATTCTATGAATTCTGAGACAACCACCGGATGTTCCTTTGAAACGCTGGCGGCAAGCTCCAGGAAATGCACAAGCTCAGTCCGGTTTGAGACCACATTCATCGCTGCGCCTGAAAGAACGTATGAAGGACGAATCAGCGCAGGAAATCCGATGGTCTCAATGAACCTGTCGATCTCATCGAAGCTGGTCAGCTCTTTCCACCGTGGCTGATCGACACCGAGAGTATCGCACATCGATGAGAACTTATGCCTGTCTTCAGCCCTGTCAATAGACTCAGGAGGAGTTCCCATGATAGGCACTCCCTGCCTGTGAAGCCTCATCGCCAGGTTATTTGGTATCTGTCCGCCCATCGAGAGTATCACCCCTCGCGGCGTCTCCAGGTCGATGATGTCCATCACCCGCTCAAAGGAGAGCTCGTCAAAATAAAGACGGTCGCACATGTCATAGTCGGTGCTGACGGTCTCGGGATTGTAATTTATCATCACACCCCGCAGCCCCTCCCTGCGTATTGTGGTAATTGCATTTACCGAGCACCAGTCGAATTCGACACTTGACCCGATGCGGTATGCTCCGGATCCAAGTACTATCACCGAACGCTTGTCATTTTCATACCAGATGTCGTGCTCCATACCGCTGTAAGTCAGGTAGAGATAGTTGGTCACAGCCGGATATTCTGCAGCAAGGGTGTCTATCTGCTTGACATAGGGAACAATTCCTTTGCTCTTACGGTAGCGGCGGACACTGAGCATTGCCTCATTTATCTTTCCGGCACCCGGCTTAATGACATGGCGTGCGATCTGAAAGTCGCTGAATCCGTTGATCTTTGCATGAATCAGCTCTTCAACCGGCAGGCTCTCCACGGTGTTGAACGTCTCCAGCCGCTTCCTGATGCCGTCAATATTACTGAGCTTATAAAGGAACCATCTGTCGATCTTTGTAAGCTCGTGGATACGGTCCACGTCAATGCCTCTTTCAAGCGCTTCGGCTATCGAGAAGATGCGCATATCCGTCGGGTCCGACAGCTCCTTTTCGATATCTTCGAAGCTCAGGTTGCGGTTGCTCACAAAGCCGTGCATCCCGAGACCTGTCATCCGAAGTCCCTTCTGAATAGCTTCCTCGAAGGTGCGTCCTATGGCCATTATCTCACCTACACTCTTCATGCTGCTGCCTATCTCGTGAGCCACACCCTGGAATTTGTTAAGGTCCCAGCGCGGTATCTTGCAAACTATATAATCGAGCGCAGGCTCAAAACAGGCGGTCGTTGTCTTTGTAACCGAGTTTTTCAGCTGGTGGAGACCGTAGCCCAGGGCAAGTTTGGCAGCCACGAACGCCAGCGGGTATCCGGTAGCCTTGGAAGCCAGGGCGCTGGAACGAGAAAGCCGTGCATTGACCTCTATGACGCGGTAATCCTCTGAATCGGGATCAAGGGCGTACTGGACATTGCATTCACCCACTATTCCGATGTGCCTGATAATCTTTATTGAGAGCTCCCTGAGTTTGTGATATTCGCTGTTTGAAAGTGTCTGAGACGGAGCGACAACTATGGATTCTCCGGTATGGATTCCCAGCGGGTCGAAGTTCTCCATGTTACAGACCGTGATGCAATTGTCGAAACGGTCGCGAACGACCTCATACTCAACCTCCTTCCAACCCTTGAGCGACTCTTCCACAAGTATCTGGCCTGAATAGGAGAAGGCGCGTCCGGCAAGGCTCTTCAATTCTTCAGAAGTGGAGCAGAAACCGCTTCCCTGTCCACCCAGGGTATAGGCAGCGCGTATTATTATCGGGAAGCCAAGTTTCTCCGATGCCGTCAGGGCATCATCGACTGTTGTGACTGCGATGCTGCGCGGGGTTTTTACATCTATTTCCTCCAGCTTTTTTACGAAGAGTTCCCTGTCCTCGGTATCCATAATGGATCTGACGGGAGTTCCCAGTACCTTAACCCCGTATTTTTCGAAGACCCCGTCGCGGAACAGGGCCGTTCCGCAGTTCAGTGCCGTCTGCCCGCCGAAAGCGAGAAGGACACCGTCAGGGCGCTCACGTTCAATGACACGTTCGACAAATTTCGGGGTAACCGGAAGGAAGTAGATCTTATCGGCAATTTTCTCAGAGGTCTGCACCGTAGCGATGTTGGGATTGATCAGAACCGTAAAAATACCCTCTTCACGAAGTGCCTTCAGCGCCTGTGACCCCGAATAGTCAAATTCGCCTGCTTCACCTATTTTCAGGGCTCCGGAGCCCAGTAGCAGTATCTTTTTTATCTCTTCCTTCATCGTCCAAGTTTGGGAAACAAAAATACATAAAAAATGAGGTCAACTCAGAAGCATATTGCGACTAAAATGAGCCCGGGTCAATGAAGAGTTCAGTTTACGGCAGTCTGAAAGGATTAAAAAAAATCTGAAAAACAATTTTGCATTAAGAAAAATGTATAAATTTGCATCTCAAATGAAAAAAAATACATTATGAAGAGAACATCGAGACTGATCCTGATAGAGAAACTGATAACGGACAACGTTGTCACTACGCAGGAGCAGTTACAGGGTCTTATGGAGGGTGAAGGGATGAGGTGTACGCAGGCTACACTGTCCCGCGATTTAAGGCAGATGGGCATCAGCAGGAATTTTGACGGCCGGGGCGGTTACCGTTATCTTCTCCCGGGTAAAGCCGGTCGCAGGACTGAGATACTGCCGGGACAGGAGACTGAGAGTATAACCGGCATGACATGGGCCAGAGGAATGCTGATAATCAATACTCCTCCCGGGTTTGCCTCTGCAGTTGCCATAAAGATTGACACGGCAGGCCGGTACGAGATCGCCGGAACCGTTGCCGGAGACGATACAATCCTGCTGATCCCACGTGACAATATTAGCAATGAGGCGATTGAGGAGTGCCTCAAAATGATATTTAAAACCAATAAATGAATAAAAATACAAAATGAAAAAAGTAATGCTTGCATATTCCGGGGGTCTTGACACCTCCGTGATTCTTAAATGGCTTATAAATAAGGGATACGATGTAATTGCCTTTGTGGCAGATGTGGGTCAGGATGACGATTTTGAGGCAGTACGGGATAAGGCCCTGGCAATAGGGGCCTCGAAAGTGATTATTGAGGATCTGAAAAGGGAATTTGTAACAGATTACATTTTCAAGGCTGTCAAGGCAAATGCGGTATATGAAGACCGATACCTTCTCGGCACAGCTCTTGCTCGTCCGCTGATTGCGAAAAAGCAGATCGAAGCTGCAATTGAATACGGTGCCGACTATGTAGCTCACGGTGCTACAGGCAAGGGAAATGACCAGGTACGGTTCGAGCTTGCCTATTATGCACTCAAGCCTGATATAAAGGTCATCTCACCCTGGAAGGACGGTGAGTTCCTTTCACAGTTCCAGGGCAGGTCTGATATGATCAGATATGCTGCCGGCAACCGTATTCCGGTCAAGGCATCCATCTCAAAGCCCTACAGTGAGGATGACAACCTGATGCATATCAGTCATGAAGCCGGAATCCTTGAGGATCCGCTATTTTTTGCCGGCAAGGACATCCTTGAGAAAATGGTTATGCCGATGGATGCACCCGATAAGGAGACCCGCATCTCAGTGACTTTCAAAGACGGTATCCCGGTGAAAGTAACAAACAAGGATGACGGAACTACCTGTGAAGACCCCCTGGAACTGTTTATCTGGCTCAATAAACTGGGCGGACAGAATGGCATCGGGCTTCTTGACATGGTTGAAAACAGATTTGTAGGAATCAAATCGAGGGGCATCTATGAGACCCCCGGAGCCACAATACTCTATGCTGCGCACAGGGATATAGAGGGTATTGCAATGGACCGCGAGGTGATGCGTCTGCGGAATATGCTCGCACCGGTCTTTGCTGAACTGGTCTATAACGGCTTCTGGTTCTCGCCTGAGATGGAGTTTCTGCAGGCGGCGATGGACAAGAGCCAGGAAGTTATTGACGGCACGGTACATATGTTACTCTACAAGGGCAATATTATAATTGAAGGCCGTGAGTCTCACTCTTCCCTATATAATAAGGAACTCTCAAGCATGGATATTGAGGGGGGCTTTAACCAGACAGACAGCCTTGGGTTCATCCGCATCAATGCGATACGTCTCATGGCACATCATGCCATAATGGAGGCGAACAGGAAAAAACCAGACGAAAATGCATCTGTGGAGTAAAGGCGGGAACACGCGCGAGTCTCTCATAAGGTTCACCTGCGACAGTGACAGGGGTTATGATGAGAGACTGGCGCTGTATGATATAGCGGGATCGATGGCTCATGCTGTCATGCTTGCAAAATGCGGCATCATCAGCGCAGATGAGAAGAAACTGCTGTTGAACGGCCTCAATGAGCTCTTTGAAGAGGCTGAGAAGGGAAATGCCGCGATTGGTCCGGAGTATGAAGACATCCATTCTTATGTAGAGTTCCGTCTCCGGGAGTTTGCCGGAGATGTCGCCGGAAAGCTTCATGCAGGCCGCTCGCGCAATGACCAGGTACTGACTGACATACATCTGTGGCTCAGGCATCACTCTGCCATGCTTGCAAACGAACTGTACGGTATCGCAGGGTTGTTCCTGGACCTGAGTGAGAAGCACAGCAGTGACCTTCTACCCGGATTTTCGCACATGCAGCCGGCCATGGTCTCTTCCTTCGGCCTGTGGTTTGCCGCATATGCCGAGAGCCTGTGTGACGATATCCGCCTGCTGGCCGGGGCTACCGCTTTTACAGGAGCGTCACCACTGGGCACCGCTGCCGGTTACGGAACCACATTGCCGCTTGACCGGGAATATACAGCACGGTTGCTGGGTTTTGACAGACTCATCGTGGCATCACCATATGCACAGATGAGCAGGGGCCGAACTGAAAGAATAATGACACAGGCAATATCATCGGCGGCTAATACACTCGGAAGATTCGCATCTGACGTGGTGCTGTTTATGTCGCCTGGATTTGGCTTCCTTACTATGTCAGACGAGTTTACAACCGGTTCGTCAATAATGCCCCAGAAGAAGAATCCTGACCTCTTTGAACTTATCAGGGCCCGGTGTAACAGGGTGCAGTCAGTTCCGGGTGAGATCACCCTGATGACAGCAGGACTGCCTCCCGGGTATAACCGCGATTACCAGGAGCTGAAGGCGATTCTGTTCGATACATTTGACAGTATCAGGGAAATTTTGGCTGTGATGCCGGCAGCACTTGAATCGCTTGTGGTCAGAAATGATATTATGAAGGAGCAAAAGTACAATGTCATTTTTGCCGTGGAGGAGGCAAACAGGTTGGTTATGGAGGGAATACCGTTCAGGGATGCCTATAAAACCGTTTCGGCGAAACTGGGTACGGAGTCTTTCAGGGAAACCGGCCTCGCCGATTATACCCACACCGGCAGTATAGGCAATACCGGCAGCGGGCTGATCAGGGAGAGGCTGGACAAAGTTATGGAGTCGTTTAACGGTGCTATTTCTCCGCAGGAGCTGGTTCAGAAGATTTTGAAAGAGGGAAATCAGTAAAGGAATAATGTCATCCGTCGGAGTTTTAAGGGGGGATGTCCGGGGCTATCAAAGGTTGCTCCGCACGAGCTGTCTGCTCTCCGCCAGCTGGCGGACCACAGGGCATTTTCTTTACGCTCGCTCCCCCTTCGGGGTTCCTCACCGCACGTCTGTCTGCTCGCTAAAAATACCCACCGGGTAATTTTTTAACGCTCGCTCCTCCCATGCTCCATGCCCCCTGCTCCATGCCCTATAAAGTCCTGGCGATATTCTCAATGAACACGTCAAACAGAAAATCCGTGTCAGTGGGACCGCCTGAAGCCTCGGGGTGAAACTGGGTGGAAAAGAAAGGCTTTGAAATGTGCTTCATCCCCTCGTTTGTGTTGTCATTTACATTAATAAAGAGAGGCTCCCATTCTGAGGGCAGTGTCTTGTTATCCACTGCAAAGCCATGGTTCTGCGATGTGATGTATGCCCTGTCAGTCCCTACCATCTGCACCGGCTGGTTGTGGCTGCGGTGACCGTAACGAAGCTTGTATGTGCTGCCTCCTGCCGCCAGTGCCATCAGCTGGTTGCCGAGACAAATGCCGAAAATGGGTTTGTCGCCCTCGAGCGACTTCCTTATGTTGTCGATTGCCGCAACACACATCACAGGGTCTCCGGGACCATTAGTGAGAAACAGCCCGTCATACTCCTCGGCGCTGTAGTCATAATCCCACGGCACCCTGATAATGGTTGTATCACGCCTGAGGAGGTTACGGATTATATTGTATTTGACACCGCAGTCGACAAGCAGGATACGGTACTTTCCGTTGCCGTAAACCTGTCTTGAAGATGTGCTTACCTCGGCCACGAGGTTTACTTTATTGGGATCATAAAATTCAGTGCGGGTTCCCTCAGGTTCCACCTTCCCGAGCATGGCGCCTTTCTCCCGTATTCTTTTTGTCAGGGCACGGGTGTCAATCCCGTATATACCGGGTACATTGCTCTTCTTCAGCCATTCGTCGAGGCTCTGCGTTGCATTCCAGTGGCTGTACTGAAATGAATAGTCAGAAACAATAAGTGCAGAGATGTGAACACCTGAAGACTCGTAGAAAAGGAAGAGGTCATCCTGTTCGCTTTTTCCCGGCGCCCCGTAATTGCCCACCAGGGGATATGTGAGGCAAAGCACCTGACCCCGGTATGAAGGGTCAGTCAGGCTTTCGGGGTAGCCTGTCATGGCAGTGTTGAAGACAACTTCGCCTGCTGCGGCTACTGGTGCTCCGAATGACCAGCCCCTGTATACTGTGCCATCCTCCAGTGTCAGTTTTACCTGTAATCTTGTCTCTGTCATTTATCTATACGTTAACTGCCCTGTCAATTTGTTTCAGGGCTTTTTCGACCACTGACCGGGGGCATGCAAGGTTGATGCGCATGAATCCTTCTCCGCCCGGACCGAAAGCTGAACCCTCGTTCATTCCAACTCCCGCCTTCTCTATGAAGAACCTGTGCAGCTCTTTCCCGCTTAATCCCATCTGCCGGCAATCGAGCCACATCATATAAGTCGCTTCAGGTTTTACAGGCTTGATTTGGGGCAAATGTGCATGACAGTAGTCAATTACAAGGTCGATGTTTCCCTGAATATACGTGATCATTTCTGAGCGCCATTCGCTGCCTTTTGAATATGCTGCCTCGGAGGCAACGTTTCCGAAAATATTTCCCAGGTGAAGGTGAAGGCCAACAAGGATTTTTCTGTACTTTTCCCTTAACCCGGCATCAGGAATTATCATTGATGAGGTAGAGAGTCCGGCCAGATTGAACGTTTTGCTGGGGGCCATACAGGTCACAGTGATGGCAGCTGCCCTGTCGGAAAGTGAAGCCAGAGGCACGTGTACGTTTCCCGGAAGCACAAGGTCAGAGTGAATCTCATCGGAAAGGATTACAATACCATTGGTGTAACATATGTCAACCAGCTCTGCAAGCTCAGCGTGCTGCCACGCTCTTCCCACAGGGTTATGCGGGTTCGAGATGATTATCATTTTGGTAGCCGGGGTGATGGCCTTGCGGAGCCCTTCAAAATCCATTACCCATCCGCCGGCGGTCTCTTTAAGATTATTATACAGCAGTTTTCGCCCGTGATCTTTAACGGCTCCGTGGAACGGAGTATAAACAGGAGGCTGAATGATTATTTCATCACCTGCATCTGTGTAGGCAAGTGTACACATGTTAAGTGCCGGTACAACTCCGGGACTGAACTCTATCCATTCACGCCGGATATTCCATCCGTGGAGTGCGGAAACCCAGCCTATAAATGCGTCAAAATAGCTGTCAGGTCTGAATGAGTATCCAAGTATTTCATGTTTCAGTCTTTCAGAGATTGCATCTGTGACGAATGAGGGTGTCCTGAAATCCATATCGGCAACCCACATGGGTATTACATCGGCTTTGCCGAAGACTTCACTTCTCCAGTCGTATTTAATACAATCAGTGCCTTCCCGGTTAATAATCTCGTCAAAATTCCACATCAGGCGTCGGTGTTTTTCCGGGATGTAAAGATAGGGAAATTAGAAGATGAACAAAACGGGGATTCCGGTCGTTTGAATACTTATCCTGAGGTACTGAATCATCATACTGAGGGAAAGCTCAAGATTCGTTGAAATATTAGTTTGCAAAAGTTGTTTTCTGAAAAGTAAAAGTTATAATTTTACGTACCGAATTCTAAGAATAAAAATCAGATTATGAAACAGACTCTCTCTAAGTTACTTGTTGCCGTGATGATAGTGGCGGTGGCAGGTGTATACTCCTGCAAGAACAGGGGTGAATCCAAAAGTAAAACCCAGGTAAATGCCCTTGAGGAACAGGTTCTTGAGCAGAAGATCGAAGAAAACGTTTATCCGCTTCCGACGTCTGCTGAGGTAATTAAGCAACTCAGTGACCTCGACCTCGGTTATATACTGGGAGTCTCCAATCCGCCTTCAAATTCCAGGAATTATGTCTCCAGTTATACAAGAGCCGTAAATCTTGGCATTTTCGGAGCTGATCTGAGTTATGCCACTCTTTATAACATGCAGCAGGATGTGATAGACTACATGAGTGCTATGCGTACAATGGCAAATGACCTGAATCTCTCCAAGATATATGATGAGTCTCTTTATGATCAGATAAAAGCCAATTTTGACAACCGTGACAGCCTGGTGACTATTCTTACAGATGCTTTTGACCGCACCTATTCTTATATGATCGATGCAGGGCAGGCCAACCTGGCGCTGCTGATGGTCGGTGGCGCATGGGTGGAAGGCATGCATCTTACCCTGGCCGTTTCAGAATCCGGCGCTCATATAACAGGTTTTGAACAAGTATTGCTGGAACAGAAAAAGTCGTTCGGGATGTTTGAAGACCTGGCGAAGCCACATACCGATGATGCCCTTGTGTCAGAGTTTCTGAAAGGCCTGCAGCCGGTAAGGGATGTCTATGCAACACTGAACACCAGCCTGACGATGCAGAATATCGAAGACCTAAAGAAGGCAGTGGGCCAGGTCAGATCGGGCCTGGTTAAATAACCATAAGAAATCTGAAAAGGCCGCAAAGAAAAGTTTGCGGTCTTTTTTTTAAGAACGATGAGGGAATCTGTATTACATGCGCTGATACATATTTTTGCCATTATCTCCACAGTGAACCCCGCAGGGGTTACACCGAGAGGCAAGAAGATCCTGCGCGGCTACCTGCGTCGTTACCTGAACCAGGAGCTGGAGGAGGAATATTTCAAACTGTATGAGAACAATCTGCATTTCTATGAGCGGGAACTGAAGACAGTCGGTGAAGGCGAACTCTCCGATGAAAACTCACTGATCACATTCCAGATTACAAACATCTGCCGTCAGATCAAGAAAGGGCTCTTCATTGAAGAACGAATGATCGTATTTCTGCAGCTCCTTGAGTTTGTTTTTGAAGACGGCACAATCTCGGAACAGGAATCCTCGATAGTGGATATTGTTGCACGTACCTTCAACATTTCCAGGAAGGAGAACAAGAATGCCTCGGCCTTCATCCTGGGAATGAAGTTTGACAGGATCTCACCGGACGCTTTACTGGCTATCGAAGGTGAGGAGAACATAGGCGAGCCTGCATCAAAGTACTCCAACTACCACGACTGGCACCATATGGTGGTAAAGGGACTCAAGGGCACCATTTATGTTTTGTTCATCGAGAGTACAGGGCATCTGCTTTTTATATATGAGGGCAAGGTGCAGCTTCATTTCAAGGGCCGTAATATTGTTCCGTTAAGGCCGTTCCTTCTTGACCGCGGTGTCAATATCCGCAGCCAGGGCATGTCCACAATTTATTATACTTCTGTTTTCAGGAAGTTTATCAGGGACAATTTTGTCGAAGACATAGTATTTGAAGGCCAGAATATCGAATTCACCTTCAAGGGATCGGAAAATGGGGTTCAGCCCATGAGTTTCCAGGTAAAATCGGGAAACATGGTCGGCATAATGGGAGGCAGCGGGGTAGGGAAGAGCACTCTTCTGAATATTCTCAACGGAAAGCTTAGGCCCCATGCAGGGTCTGTGTTTATCAACGGTTATGACCTGCACAATGAACCCGAAGAACTTACCGGACTCCTCGGATATGTACCTCAGGATGACCTTCTGATTGAAGAACTTACTGTTTACCAGAACCTTTACTACAATGCCAGGCTGACATTTGGAAACTATGATGAGGCAAAGCTCGACGAGGTTGTCAGGCAGGTTCTGGATCAGCTTGACCTTTATGACATTAAGGACCTTCTTGTAGGGGATCCACTCAACAAAAAGATCAGCGGGGGACAGCGGAAGAGACTCAATATAGGTCTGGAGCTTATGCGTGAACCGGCAATACTGTTTGCCGATGAGCCGACCTCGGGCCTCTCTTCCCATGATTCTGAAAAAGTGATGGATCTTTTGAAAGATCAGGCTGTGGAAGGACGCCTGATATTTGTGATAATCCATCAGCCCTCCTCGGAAATCATGAAAATGTTTGACAGGCTCTGGATTCTTGACAAGGGTGGCTATATGATCTATGACGGCGACCCTGTGGATGCCCTCGTCTATTTCAAGACCGAGACTTCGCAGGCCAATGCTGCAGAGAGCGAATGTCCCACGTGCGGCAATGTGGAGACAGATGAGATACTCAAAATAATTGAGGCCAAAGTAGTTGATAACAGCGGTAACCGGGGGCAGGAGAGACAGGTGACGCCGGTGGAATGGTATCACAGGTACAAGCAGAAGATGGAGCCAGCCGTGAGCGGACAGCCCGAAATGAAGCCACTGCCTCCGAGCAATTTCCTGGTCCCGGAAAAGATCAAACAGATACGCACATTTGTCAAACGCAACTTTGTTCGTAAACTTGCTGACAAACAGTATATTGTAATCAACTTGCTGGAGCCTCCGATGCTTGCATTTATCCTGGGCTATTTTTCCAAGTATGTGACTGACGGTGTTTACCTCTTCTCTGAAAACAAAAACTATCCTGTATTCCTCTTTATGAGTGTCATAGTGGCGCTCTTCCTGGGACTCACAGTGAGTGCCGAGGAGATATTCAAGGACAGGAAGATCCTTGAGAGGGAGAAATACCTGAGCATCAGTCGTCTGAGCTACCTTGTTTCAAAACTTACTCTCCTCTTTGGTCTCTCAGCCATCCAGAGTTTTGTTTATGTTCTTGTTTCCCATGCAATCCTCGATGTGCAGGGTATGATCTGGAGCCACTGGCTTATACTGTTTTCCACTTCGTGCTACGGGAATATGGCTGGACTGAATATTTCTGCCGGGATGAAATCGGTGATCAGCATATACATCCTTATTCCGCTTATACTTGTCCCGCAGCTTCTGCTGGGAGGTGCAATGATCAGGTTTGACGACCTGCATGAGACCATGAGCAAGAAAGTTTATGTGCCGGTCATCGGCGATCTGATGGCCACCCGATTTTCATACGAGGCAATTGCAGTGGAGCAGTACAGGGCCAGTGAATACATGAAGCCTTATTTCAAGACAGAAATTGCCATAAGCCGCTACGACTGGCGTTCCTCATTCCTTATTCCGGAGTTGAAAAAGAAGAGCAATGAAAACGCGTGGGCTAACGGCAAACCCGAATATGTGCAGGCTTACAATGACAACCTGGCGAAGCTCAGATATCACATCAATGACCTGAGTACAGAGGAGGGATTTGATGATTCCGGGATTATGAGCATACTGGATAATCCGGGATTTACACAGGACCAGGCATATGCAGTAAACGATTATCTTGATTCACTGCAGAAATCGGTCAGGAAGAAATACATAGCATTTACTGCCGTAAAGGAGCATATTACTGACAGCATTATCCTGGCTGCAGGCCGTGAAGAGCTGGTGAGACGAAGAGAGATGACCCATAATGAGGATCTTGCTGACATTCTTCTCAACCGGACTGTACAGAAAAAGACGCTCGATACGAGGGACCGCATTATTCAAAAATCTGATCCGATATATATGGAACCGGGGTCCAGAGTCGGAAGGGCTCATTTCTATGCGCCTTTTAAACGCCTGGGATCATGGCGCATCAGTACACTGTGGTTCAACATGTTCATGATATGGATCATGAATGGCTTCCTCTTCATCACCCTTTATTACGATGCACTGAAACGTGGCATAAACCAGCTCGAAAAGCTGAAGATACCTGGTTTTGGTCCATCCAGATTCCTGCCAGGATGGTAACCGGTAAAGTAAGGGCCAAGAAGCACCTCGGACAGCACTTCCTCAAAGACAAAAAGATTGCTGCCTCAATTGTTGAATCGCTAAGGGCTGACAACTGCGATACCGTGGTCGAGATCGGGCCCGGCATGGGAGTCCTGACTCAGTTTCTCGTCCTCCGGAAATTCAAAAGCCTGAAGGTTGTTGAAATAGACAGAGAGGCGGTCGAGTATCTCCGCAACAATATCAGCGGCATTGATGAGATAATCAGCGGCGACTTTCTGGAAATGGATTTTGAGGAGCTCGGACGAGGCAGGATGGCCGTCATAGGCAATTTCCCATACAACATCTCCAGCCAGATATTTTTCAGGATACTGGAAAACCGGAATAAGGTCACTGAAGTCACGGGCATGGTGCAGAAGGAGGTGGCTGAACGGATCTGTTCCGGGCCGGGCAGCCGTGTTTATGGCATCCTGAGCGTTCTGCTGCAGGCGTGGTATGACATCGATTACCTGTTCACTGTCAGTGAGACCGTTTTTTCACCTCCCCCGAAAGTCAAATCTGCAGTGTTGCATCTGACACGCAACAGCCGCGTTGCACTTGACTGTGACGAGGCCCTTTTTCTTGCCGTTGTGAAGCGATGCTTCAACCAGCGGAGAAAAATGATCCGTAATCCTGTCAGGTCAATGGTTAAAGCTGATGCGGGAGATCATTCCCTGCTTACAATGAGACCGGAGCAGCTTACAGTGGAACAGTTTGTTGACCTGACGAACTGGGTCAGCCTTAACAGGGCCGGAAATACCGGCAGTGACTGAGGGGTTGTCAGAAGGTATAACCTATCGCTTCCACAGGGTGCATCCTTGACGCCGAGGAGGCGGGAGCAAAGCCGGCAACAATTCCTATGGCCCCTGAGATCACAATTGCAAGTAATATGTTTCCGGCAGTAAGGAACATATCCAGGCTGTAGGCGTAATTTACGAAGAGAGTTCCAAAGAAGATTATAATGAGACCGACAATCCCTCCGGTAATTGAAAGAAGGACTGACTCAATAAGGAACTGAAGGAGGATAAACCTCCTTTTGGCGCCCAGTGCCATCTGTATCCCTATAATGCTCGTACGTTCCCTGACCGAGACAAACATAATATTGGCGATACCGAAGCCACCTACCAGGATTGAAAACCCTCCAATGAGCCATCCTGCAACATTGATCCCGGCAAAGATAGGCTCGAGAGTCTTGGTTACCTGACTGGCCTGGTTGATGGAGAAGTTACTCACCTCACCCGGGCTAAGTCTCCTGGCAGACCTGAGTATCATCGTCACTTCATCTGACAACTCCTGTACTGAAATGCCCTCTTTGCCCCGGATCATTATATCCGAGTTGAGGTTTCGGTTGCGGAAATTAATAAAATGACGTCCGAAATTAAGCGGGATCAGCATGAGCTCATCCATTCCGCTGTCACTTATTCCTCCTTTTCCTTCCTTCTTGAAGGTACCTATCACAAGAGTTTTAAAACCGCCTATTGTTACCTCTTTACCTACAGGCTCAAGATCGTCGAAAAGCCTTTTGGCTACCTCTGCTCCCACTATGGCTACGGGTTTTCCTGAAGCCGACTCTGACTGTGAGAAGTACCGGCCTTTGTCGATCTCAAACGACCGGACCTGTTCAAAGTCGTGTGTGACTGCCGTGATATATGTATCACTGACAGAGTTACTGCGGTACTTAACAGTGCGGGGAGTAAATACCGAATAGCAGACTGCTCCTGCCGAAGCCGATTTCTTCAAAACGGCGTCGTAATCCTCCGGTGACGGTGCAGGCCAGCGGATCATATCCCACCATTTTATATCCGGTGTCGGGGTCCAGGGCATTTTTTCAACATACACAGTATTGTCACCAAGTGATTCTATATTTTTCCTGATGCCGTTCTCCATCCAGTCGAAAACCGTGAATACCGAAATGATCGAAACAATTCCGATAGTAATTCCGAAAAGCGACAGGAAGGTTCTTAACTTATTGACCGCCACGGAGTTAAAGGCAAATATAAAAGCTTCTTTGAATAATCTCCACAACATTGTTGACTGATTAAATATGCCCAAAGATACTGAAATAAAAAACATCAATATCTCCGCAATAATTCATCAATTCAATTATTTAAGAAATCATTGGTTGTCAAAAAAATTATATATTTTTAACGCGTTGCACTTTCACGGGCAATCTTGATCTAAATACCATGCAATGAGTGATATAAAAATAAGGAGTGCCTTTATTTCTGTATTTTATAAGGATGGTCTTGAGGCAATTGTAAGAAAGCTTGCATCACTTGGAGTCAGTATCGTTTCAACGGGGGGTACCTACAATTTTATAAGCGAAGCCGGAATCAGCGCCGGAAAGGTTGAGGATATCACAACCTATCCTTCGATTCTGGGGGGAAGGGTGAAGACCCTCCATCCCGGTATTTTCGGGGGCATCCTTGCACGAAGGGACGATGAGTCTGACATGAGGCAGGTGGCTGAATACAACATTCCTCTTTTTGACCTGGTAATTGTCGATCTCTATCCCTTTGAGGAGACTGTTGCCGGTGGCGCTTCAGACGATGAGGTCATCGAAAAGATTGACATAGGAGGTATATCACTTATAAGAGCCGGAGCAAAAAACCATAAGGATGTTGTGATCATTTCGTCGCGCAGTCAGTACGGGGAGCTCCTGCAACTGCTTGAACAGAATGGTGGGGTAACAACCGCAGAAGAGCGGTACCGTTTTGCCCTTGAGGCATTCAATATGACCTCGCATTATGATTCCGCTATATTCAACTGGTTTAACCGCAACAGGCAGACTGACGTTTTCAAGCAGAGCATCATCTCTGCCGAGCCATTGCGTTACGGAGAGAATCCCCACCAGAAAGGGTTGTTTTACGGCGATCTGGGACTTATTTTTGACAAGTTGCACGGCAAGGAAATCTCCTACAATAATCTTCTCGACATTGACGCAGCTATTTCACTCATCGATGAATTTGACGAGACCACCGTGGCGATTCTGAAGCATAACAACGCCTGTGGCGTGGCATCGAGGGACGATGCCAGGGAGGCCTGGGAATCAGCCCTTGCCTGCGATCCGGTCTCTGCGTATGGCGGCGTGGCTGTTTTTAACAGGCCGGTTACCGAAGAGGTTGCTGCCGAAACTGACAAAGTATTTCTCGAGGTGATCATTGCTCCCTCGTACAGTGAAAAAGCGCTTGCAATACTTAAGCAAAAGAAGAACAGGATCATTCTCCTCCGAAAACATCCTGCTGCTGATAGCGCCACTTTCAGGTCGATGCTCGGAGGAGTGCTCTGGCAGGAGCGCGACAGAAATAATGAGACTGCTGCCGAAATGAAAGCTGTGACGGCGAGGCATCCCGGTGAAGAAGAGTATGCTGATCTGGTTTTTGCCAACAGGATTGTAAAGCACAGTCGTTCCAATGCAATTGTGCTGGCAAAGAACAGACAGCTTTGTGCAAGCGGCATAGGGCAGACCTCGCGGATAGATGCATTGAGGCAGGCGATTGACAAGGCTGGCAGCTTCGGTTTTAAACTTGACGGGGCAGTAATGGCCTCCGATGCATATTTCCCCTTTTCCGATTCGGTTGAGACAGCATTCGGGGCAGGCATCAGGGCCGTTGTTCAGCCCGGAGGATCAGTCAGGGATAAGGATTCCATCGACTTTTGCAATCAGCACGGTATAGCAATGGTATTTACAGGTATCAGGCATTTTAAACACTAGCAACAAACAGAAAAAGAAATATAAATCCATGGGTCTATTTTCATTTTTAACACAGGAGATCGCGATAGATCTCGGAACAGCAAATACAAACATTATTGCCAATGACAAGCTGGTGGTTGATGAGCCCTCTATTGTGGCAATTGACCGTACGACAGGCAAGCTTATTGCAATTGGCGAAAAGGCTCGCCAGATGCACGGAAGAACACATGAGAACATCAGGGTAATCAGGCCTCTGAGAGACGGTGTCATTGCCGATTTCAACGCAGCAGAACTGATGATCAGGGGGATGATCAAGATGATCAATCCGGGTCCCAGGTTCTTTTCCCCTTCACTGCGAATGGTAGTCTGCATACCTTCAGGAAGCACTGAGGTTGAGATCAGGGCTGTGCGGGACTCCTCTGAGCATGCCGGCGGACGCGATGTATACCTCATTTATGAGCCGATGGCTGCTGCAATAGGTATCGGGCTGGATGTCGAAGCTCCGGAGGGGTGCATGGTTGTTGATATCGGGGGCGGTACTACCGAAATTGCTGTCATCGCACTGGGCGGTATTGTCTGTAATAAGTCGATACGTGTTGCGGGTGACGGATTTACCGCTGACATTCAGGCATACATGAGACATCAGCATAACATCAAAATTGGAGAGAAGACAGCTGAAGATATTAAGATAGCCGTCGGTGCAGCCCTGCCCGATATTGATAATCCACCTGCCGATTTCGTCGTACGCGGACCAAACCTCATGACCTCATTGCCTATAGAGATCCCGGTTTCATACCAGGAGATAGCCTACTGTCTTGACAAGTCACTCACCAAGGTCGAGGCCGCAGTGCTGCAGGTTCTTGAACAGACACCTCCTGAACTTTATGCAGACATTGTGATGAAAGGTGTGTTCCTTGCCGGCGGCGGTGCGCTGCTTAAAGGTCTCGACAAACGCCTTACCGACAAGATTAACATACCCTTCAGGGTAGCTGAGGATCCCTTACACGCTGTTGTCAGGGGAACGGGTGTTGCACTGAAGAATGTTGACAAGTTCCAGTTCCTTATGAGATAATTCCATTGGATGAATGAGAAGCCTTCTCAACTTCCTCCTCAGGCATAAAACCCTGATCTTATTCCTTTTCATGGAGGGGTTGGCTCTTTTCATGCTCTCATCATCGCACAATTATCACCAGACGGTTGTCTCAAATTCTGCCCGGAGCATCTCCGGCGGACTGACCGAAAAAGTGGAAAGAGGTCGTTCCTATTTCAGGCTGAGGGATGTAAACGAAGGGCTGGTCAGGGAGAATTTGTTGCTCAGACAGAGGCTTGAGATTCTGCAAACTGATACTGCCACCTCATTCATCGCGTTTTCCGACACTTTAAAAAAACTGAACTACAATTACCTTGATGCAAAGGTCGTGAACAATTCTGTAAGCAGGCAGAAGAATTTCATCACCCTCGACAAGGGCCGCAATGACGGCGTCATTAACGGGATGGGGGTGGCCTGCAGTGAAGGGATCCTGGGAATAATTGTAGGTGTATCCCGGAATTATTCAGTGGCAATGTCCCTTCTGAACCTGGACTTCAGACTCAGTGCCAGCATAGCCCATAATGACTATTTCGGATCACTTTCATGGGACGGTAAGAACCACCGTAATGCACAACTCTCGGAGATACCGCACCATGTAATTGTCACTCCCGGAGATACAATAGTCACCAGCGGTTATTCAGCCATTTTCCCTCCCGGACTTATGATCGGCACTCTCACAGGTGACAAGAAGAAAGGGGGCGACTTTGTTACACTCAAAGTCGAGCTTTCCCCGGATTTCAAGAAACTCACCAATGTTTATATTATCGGAAGCCTGAATAAGGATGAGATAAGGAGACTTGAAGAGGAGGTGGTGAATGAATAGTGTTCTCAGATATTCAGGTATCTTCGTCGTGCTGGTGCTCCTGCAGCTGCTGGTATTCAATAATATACAGTTCAGCGGCTACATCAATCCCTATGTTTATGTAATGCTTATAATCATACTGCCCCTTTCCCTGCCTTCATGGGTTGTACTCATTATAGCATTTCTTGCAGGTTTTATAATCGATGCCTTTTCGGGGACTATGGGAGTTCACACTTTCGCCACTGTTATGGCGGGCTTCGTGAGACCGTGGATTATTTCGCTCAACATGACCCATGAAGCTGCCGATCCGGATATCTCACCTTCAGTTCAGAATAACGGCCTTCGATGGTTCTTTATGTTTGCCCTGATGATAGTTCTGGTTCACCACCTATCCCTTTTTTATGTGGAGGTATTCAGTTTTTCGGGATTCTTCCGGACCTTCCTCAGAGTTATCGTAAGCACTCTTTTTACTACCTTTTTTATTGTAATCCTTGATATGATAGGATGGCGCAGATGAGGAAGGAGCCATGAAAGACAGGTACGCAAGCAGAAAATATTTTATGATGGCCCTGGTGATATTGTCAGGGGCTGCCATCATTATCAGGCTTTTCTTTATACAGGTCATTGAAAAGACATACCGTACATCAGCGGAGAACAATGTGCTCAGGTATGTAACACAGTATCCGGCACGTGGACTTATATATGACCGCAAGGGCGAGCTGATAGTATATAATCAGGCTGCATATGACCTCCTTGTCATTCCGGGGCGTATCACCGCCTTTGACACCGCCCGTTTCAACGAGATACTGGGGATCACCAGGACCGAATTCCTGGCAAGGCTCAAAGTAGCCAGGAATTATTCCCGTTACACACCGTCGGTATTCATGAAGATGATATCTTCCGAAACGTACGGTCTTCTGCAGGAGGAGTTGTATCACTTTCCCGGATTCTATGTGCAGTCGCGCACACTCAGAAAATATACATCACCCGTGGCAGCTCACCTGCTCGGTTATGTAGGTGAGGTGGATGACAGGCTTATTGCCAGGGAGAAGTATTACAGGTCAGGAGACTATATAGGGATCAGCGGCATTGAGAAATCATATGAGGCACAGCTGCGGGGGAGGAAGGGAGTCAACATTTTCCTGGTGGATGTACATAACAATATCAAGGGTTCGTATGCCGGCGGCAGGTATGACACAACATCCGTTCCGGGGACGAATCTGTACTCTACAATTGATCTCAGGCTGCAGGAATACGGTGAGATGCTCATGCGCGGAAAGACCGGGTCAATTGTGGCCATTGAACCGTCAACAGGTGAAATCCTGGCACTGGTTTCTTCGCCGTCATATGATCCTTCGCTGCTTGTCGGACGGCTGCGGTCGGGCAATTTTTCAAGGCTTCAGGCTGACACCATAAATCCACTTTTTGACAGGGCCTTAATGGCATCCTATCCACCCGGGTCGACATTTAAGATAATGAACGGTCTGATAGGTCTCGAGGAAGGCGTTATCAGGCCAACTTCGATTTTCGGATGCAGCATGGGATACCATGCCGGGTCACTCACGGTCGGATGCCATTCCCACAGATCGCCCCTCAATCTTCCCGATGCCGTAATGATATCCTGCAACGCATGGTTCTGCAATGCATTTCGCGGCATACTCGAGAACAAAAAATATTCTTCTGTCGGCGATGCATTTGATCATTGGAGGAATTACCTGGTGGCTTTCGGTTTCGGCAATAAACTGGGAATTGACCTTCCAAATGAGCTTTCCGGTTTTATCCCGGCAAGGAGCTACTATGACAGGTATTACGGAAAGGACCGGTGGAAGGCTCTGACCGTCATATCCCTGGCAATCGGACAGGGTGAGATAGGGACCACGCCTCTGCAGATGGCAAACATGGCAGCAACAATCGCAAACAGGGGGTATTTCTATATACCTCATGTGGTTAAAAAGGTCGGCGAAGAGGGTTCTCCTTCCGGTCTTTTTACGCAGCAGTATGTAACGGGGATCTCCCCGGAGAACTTTATTCCCATCATAGAAGGGATGGAGGGTGCGGTAAACGGTGGCGAAGGTGCAACGGCAAGAGGGGCCGCACTCGACAGCATAATTATATGCGGGAAAACCGGAACAGCCCAGAACCCGCACGGTAAAGACCACTCCATATTTGTTGCCTTTGCCCCGAAAGACAATCCTGCCATTGCAATTGCAGTTTATGTTGAAAATGCAGGATTCGGGTCTACATTTGCAGCCCCTATTGCCAGCCTTATGATTGAAGAATACCTGACCGGCAAGACCAAGCGACAATACCTTGAGGACAGGGTGAAAAACACAGTAATCATTCCCGATGCAAAAGAGTGAAGGCATACTGAACCGGATCGACTGGACCACAGTGTTACTGTGGCTTGTGATGATGATCATGGGATGGTTCAACATATATGCTGCAGTTTATAATGAGCAGCATAGCAGTATCTTTGATCTTTCACAGCGTTACGGCAAGCAGCTCGTATTTATATTTGCAGCCCTGATTCTTGCGGTCTTTGTAATTGTTGCTGACAACAAACTTTATTTCTTTTTTGCCTGGCTTCTGTACGGGATCATGGTTTTTCTGTTGCTTCTTGTGCTTGTGGTAGGGAAGGAAATTAACGGTGCCAGGTCATGGTTCGAATTTGGCAGCTTCAATCTGCAGCCGTCAGAATTTGCCAAGTTTGCCACGGGACTGGCGCTGGCGTCATACATTAATTCCAGGCAGCAGCAAATTTCGGGTTTCTGGTCAATGGCCTCCGCATCGGCAATAATACTGGCGCCGGCCATGCTCATTGCCCTCCAGCCTGACATGGGCTCGGTCATTACCTATTTTGCCTTTTTCATTGTGCTCTTCCGTGAGGGTATGAGCATCTATTTCTTTATTTCGGCATTGCTGGCTGTGGTCCTCTTCCTGCTTTCACTGGTAATCGGAAACGTGGCTGTAGCGGCAGGTTTGACAGTTGTCGCATTTGCCGCACTGTGGCTTGTCACCAACAGATCTCTGGCCATTAAGGCACTTGGAGTATTTCTTGCTGCCGGTACGCTGGCATTTGTCACCGGAAAATATATTTTCGGAATTGACCTCGATCTGATAATCCTGATAGCGGTCATCCTCTCCGGAACGGTGTATGCCTGGTATTTTTTCAGATACCGGTTAAAGATAGGAGCAGTGATCTACGCCTTTCTCCTCGGCGGAATACTGTACCTCTTCACTGTGGATTATGCTTTTCATAATATTCTGGAGCCACACCAGCAGACGAGGATCAATATTCTGATCGGGCTCGATGAGGATCCTTTCGGCAAGGGCTATAACCTCAATCAGTCGCTTATATCAATTGGCTCCGGCGGATTTGCAGGGAAGGGGTATCTTAACGGCACACAGACAAAATTTAAGTTCGTTCCGGAACAGAGTACTGACTTTATTTTCTGCACCGTCGGGGAGGAATGGGGTTTTCTCGGATCATTGGTGGTTACAGGTATGTTTGTCTGGCTGCTGCTCAGGCTGGTGATGATGGCCGAACGACAGCGATCCACATTCGTAAGGGCCTACGGATACGGAGTCTTTTCGATATTCCTTGTACATTTCTTTATTAACATAGGAATGACAATAGGTCTTATGCCGGTGATAGGAATACCATTGCCGTTCTTCAGTTCCGGCGGAAGCTCATTATGGAGTTTCACACTTCTCCTGTTTATCTTCCTCAGGCTTGATGCAAGCCGTACAGAATACCTCGGATGATCAGAATGGCATTCTGATGCCGGGAGACAATACCACACCGAACTCGTTCTCCACATAGCTTATCAGCTGCGGGAAGAACTCCATAAAGTCATCCTCGATTGAGTAATACTGCTTCTTCCACATTCTCATGGCCCAGCGTGTTTCTTTCGGCAGGGAGGTGAATGAGCTGAGGGTTTTAAGCACCCGCTTTATTCCCGACACTGTCTGGTAAGTCTCAAGCCAGTTGTCAATGATAAAGAAAGGCATCTTTTCACGGACATTTTCCGGGAGTATCTCGAAGTTGTTCACCATGGCCCTGTAGAAGTTGTAAGTGACACTCTCCAGCGGTCTTCTTGAAAACAGGTCCCACTCTTTTGTCAGATAATGGTCATAGAGGATATCGGTAATCACCCCGGCATACTTGTGATACCTCCCTGTGAAGTGCATCTTGCTGCGGTGAACAACCGGATGCCTGTCAGTGTAGGCATCAATATGCCGGTGCAGAATGATACCCTTGCGAATGGTTTCAGGATATTTCAGGTAATCGCGCCCTTTGACATAATCACCGATATAGTTACCGATGATAATATTATCCGAATCGCCTGAAAGATATATATGGGCAAGGACATTCATCCGTTAAATTTCGCTACAAAGATTCTGCCAATTAGTTAAGGTTGAAAATATTAAGCATCATTTTATTCAACAAAAGCCCACTAATTATTAACTCTCATAATATCAAAATATTATAAGCATTAGCAGGATTTAGGGAAAGTGATTAAAATCACATATAAATTCAGTTACAAATTATAAATTTGCCGGACAAAGATCACACAGTTAAGCAATAATATTTAATAAATCGACAATATATAACAAGGAGGTTTTATGTTAAAAAGGAATGTAATAATAATTGGAGCTGCCGGAAGGGATTTTCATAATTTCAATACTTATTTCCGTGACAATGAGCTTTATAATGTTGTGGCCTTCACGGCTGCACAGATACCGGATATTGACGGAAGAAAATATCCTTCAGAGCTTGCGGGAAAGCTGTATCCATCGGGTATTCCCATCTTTTCCGAAGATGATCTTCCTAAACTTATCAAAGACCTGAAGGCAGTTGACTGTGTATTTGCATACAGTGATGTGCCGTATCAGAGAGTAATGTCGGTAAGCGCCGTTGTCAATGCTGCAGGAGCTAATTTTATACTTCTCGGGTGGCGTGAGACGATGGTTAAGAGTACCAAACCGGTTATTGCGGTAGGTGCCGTTCGTACCGGATGCGGCAAAAGCCAGACCTCAAGGAGAGTGATTGAGCTGCTGATGGCCAAAGGGCTTAAGGTGGTCGCAGTCCGTCATCCCATGCCCTACGGTAATCTTGTTGAGCAGAAGGTTCAGCGGTTTGCAGTAGTTTCAGACCTTGCAAAACATAAATGCACGGTGGAGGAGATGGAAGAGTACGAACCGCACGTTGTTCGCGGCAATGTCATATATGCAGGGGTAGACTATGAAGCAATTCTCCGTGCTGCAGAAAAGGATCCTTCAGGCTGTGACGTCATCCTGTGGGATGGAGGCAACAATGACTTCCCCTTCTATAATCCTGACCTTATGATTACGGTTACTGACCCGCACCGTGCAGGTCATGAACTGAGATACTATCCGGGCGAAGTCACTCTCCGGATTGCAGACGTGGTTGTGATCAACAAGATGGACAGTTCAGCTCCTGAGGATATTCAGACAGTGCGTGAGAGCATTGAACTGGTTGCTCCTAAAGCTATCGTCATCGACGGCGCTTCGCCGATAAAAGTCGATGATCCTTCTGTAATCAAAGGGCAAGAGAGTACTGGTGGTCGAAGACGGACCAACACTCACCCACGGTGAGATGAAGCTGGGCGCAGGGATCATTGCAGCACGCAAGTTCGGAGCAGCAGAACTGGTCGACCCACGTCCGTTTACTGTCGGTAAAATGTCTGAGACCTTTGAGAAGTATCCGAATATAGGAACTTTGCTGCCGGCTATGGGCTACGGCGACCAGCAGCTGAAAGACCTCGAGACCACAATAAATAATACTGACTGTGACTCTGTTGTCATCGGTACTCCTATCGACCTGAACAGGATCATAAAGATCAAAAAACCTAATACGAGAGTATACTATGATCTGCAGGAGATTGGGAATCCCAATCTTGAGGAAGTGATTAACGACTTCATTAAGAAGCACAACCTTAAATAGAGCAAATCCCCTCACACGAGGGGATTTTTTTTGACTATTGCCACCGCAATTTCTACCTTTGACCCAAAGCGAAAATGCATGCCTGAAAATAAAAACACGGATGTAACAATTGTAGGGTCAGGAAGCTGGGCAACGGCAATCATTATGGTGCTTACCGCAAATGGCCGGAGGGTAACATGGTATATTGACCGTCCGGAGATTTACCGGCATGTAAGGCGATATTTCAGGAATCCTCTATATCTGCCTGACATACAGTTTGATTCAGCTCTTATAACACCGTCAGATGACATTACTTCGGCTGTCAGTGCCTCGTCGACTGTTATACTTGTAACTCCGGCGGCATTTCTCAAATCAGAACTCGACGGCCTCAGTAAGGATGCATTTAAAGGTCATACTGTCTGTTCGGGTATTAAGGGTATTGTTCCGGGTGACAATACGATAGTTGGAGAGTATCTTCACAAGGTGTACGACCTGCCCTATGAAAGCATCGTAATAATTACCGGACCCAGCCATGCCGAAGAGGTTTCGGCAGAGAAGCTTACCTGGCTTACCTTTGCATCTCCTGATACTTCACAGGGCTGCAGCAGTGGCAGAGTTTTTCTCGAACAGGTGGATGATCAGCATCATATCTTCAGACATTATCGGTATTGAGTATGCGGCTGTAATGAAAAACATTTACGCCATTGCAGCAGGTATTGCACACGGACTTGGATACGGTGACAACTTTCTGGCTGTGCTGCTTGCAAATGCTGCAGGTGAAATGCGACGTTTTGTAGAGGCATTGTCACCCGAACCCCGTGATATTACTGATTCTCCCTACCTCGGAGACCTCCTTGTGACCGGCTATTCGCAGTTCAGCCGTAACCGGACCCTTGGCCATATGATAGGCAAGGGTTATACAGTGCAGAATGCTCTCCTGGAGATGACACAGGTGGCGGAGGGATATTATGCCGCTGACTGCATCAATGAGATAAAAAAGAAGCACGGGTTCGAAATACCAATTGCTTCAGCCGTATACCGTATCCTTTATCAGAACAGCCCGCCGGCGCGCGAGATCCGGAATCTTACCAAAACACTCAGATAACACATGAAAACCAGCATCACCCTCAACATCAACGGCATATCATCATTTGCAGATTCCGGCAAGGTAAATTCGCTGGCCCGGGAAGCCGAAGGACACCTCCGTGCCCTTCGTGAAGGAACCGGCAGAGGCAGCGATTTCCTCGGCTGGCTCAGGCTGCCTGAGGCGGCCCTCTTATCAACTGACAGGATTACAGCCTGTGCAAAGCGTCTGCGGGCGCAGGCCCCGGTGACAGTTGTGGTAGGCATCGGCGGCTCCTACCTGGGGGCAAAGGCTCTGATCGACGGCCTGTCGGACCCCTTTGCGAATCCGGAACACAGGATCATCTTTGCCGGCCATACACTCAGTGAGGATTACCATGCAGCCCTTGTTCGTTACCTTGACGGCACAGCATACAATATTGTTGTCATATCCAAAAGCGGAACCACAACCGAACCGGCAATCGCATTCCGCATCCTGCGCAGTCATCTTTCCGGCAAAACAGGTAAAGAGAATGTTGCCACGGTCATATAGTGGCAGTTACGGATGCCAGCAGGGGAGCACTTCATAATCTTGCCGTTGCCGAGGGCTATGAAACATTCGTCATACCTGACGACGTGGGAGGCAGATATTCAGTACTCACACCGGTGGGACTCCTGCCTCTGGCACTTGCAGGTTATGATATAGACGAATTCATAAAGGGCATGCAGACAATGGCTTCCCTGACAAGGGATAACAGTGATGCTTCAAACATTGCCCTGACATATGCCGCAGCGCGGAATATCCTTTATGGCAGTGGTTTTAAGACAGAAATTCTTGTGAGCTATGAACCCGCCCTGGCAGCTGTTGCAGAATGGTGGAAGCAGCTTTTCGGAGAGAGTGAGGGAAAAGAGAACAAGGGAATCTTTCCTGCTTCTGTCACTTTCACGACTGACCTTCATTCCATGGGACAGTATATTCAGGAGGGAGAGAGGCACCTATTCGAGACTGTGATCTCAGTTACTGAGGCGCATTCGGAAATGAAGGTTCCTGTTTCTGCTGATGACAGTGACGGTGTCGGATTCATCGCCGGGCGCAGGATGACACAGGTAAATGAAAGAGCATCGGCTGCAACACGGCTGGCCCACATCTCCGGCGGAGTGCCGAATATCGTCATCACCCTTCCATGCATCAATGAGTTTTACCTGGGCCAGCTTATGTATTTCTTCGAGATATCGTGCGCTGTCAGCGGTTACATCCTGGGGGTGAACCCCTTTGACCAGCCGGGGGTGGAGTCATACAAGAAAAACATGTTCGCACTCCTGGGCAAACCCGGGTTCGAGGCTGAGAAGGCCCGACTGGAGCAGGAGCTTAACCGAGCAGACAGTTAGGAAATCATTCCGGTTTATAAAGACCGTCGATGTCAGCGCCTGAAAATCCGGCGTCATAAAGATATTTCGGGACATTACTCAGTGAAGTGATCTGCTTTTTGGTCAGCAGGGGGTAGTGTCTCACAGCATATGTATAGTCGCCAATGAATTCAAGATCTTCTGCGGTTGTCTCCCAGTTGCGGTCATCAAAGCGTGACAGGTCTATTGTACGCGAGTAACTCCTGAGTGTTTTTTGCGAGTTCAGGTTATAATAGAGATCAAAATAGGACATCGCCAGCTCACGAAGTGACCTGTACACCGGTTCGCGGAACCGCAGGACAGTAGTATTTGATTTGGCGATGGCTCCCCAGCAGTTCTCCTTCACGGAATACGGCAATTATATGATCATCGTCATTTTCTGCAGTCAGATCGATGATCAGCGGGGGAAACCCCAGGTTTCGCAGTGCAGCAGCAGCAAAAAGGCCACCGTCCATGCAGTGCGCCATCCTCTCCTTCATCACTAGCAGAGGTGAAAGTGTACGTTCAGTTGTGTTATAGGGAATTGAATCCAGAAACTCCTGGATCCTGAAAGGAGAATCAATCAGCCTCAGCAATTCCTGCAATTCAATACGGTCATTTTTCCGCATAATACTAAATTATCTTTTGTCTCCATGCTCCATGACTCCTCATGTCTCCCCACTGTCTGTCTCCTCCCTAAAATTGCCCACCGGGCAATTTCTTAACGGTCGGTCCCCATGCTCCACTGCTCCATGCTGCCTATCGCCTCCGGCTTCATCTGCGGGAAGAATAGCACATCCTGTATCGAGGCCTGGTTGGTCATGAACATCGTAAGCCTGTCGATACCGATGCCCATCCCTGATGTGGGAGGCATACCGTATTCAAGTGCCCTGACGAAGTCCATATCTATGAACATTGCTTCATCATCACCCTTCTCTGACAGGCGCAACTGCTCCTGGAACCTTTCGAGCTGATCGATTGGATCATTGAGCTCAGAATAGGCATTGGCCAGTTCCTTTCCGTTTACCATAAGCTCGAAACGCTCTGTCAGTCCCGGTTTGCTTCGGTGCTTCTTTGTGAGTGGTGATGTCTCCTGAGGATAATCGATTATGAATGTAGGCTGAATGAAGTGATGCTCACATTTCTCACCGAAGATCTGGTCTATAAGTTTCCCTGTTCCCATCGACGGGGAATGTGGTATATCCAGTTTGTCACAGACTTTTCTCAGTTCAGTTTCATCCATGCCGGTAATGTCAGTGCCGGTATATTCCTTTATTGCATCGGTCATCGATATCCGTTTGTATGGACGGGCATAATCAATGATATGTTCCCCGAGCGGTACTTTGGTTGTGCCGTGCAGGTCAGTGGCTACCTTTTCCAGGATCTCCTCGGTAAAGCTCATCATCCAGTTATAGTCCTTAAAGGCCACATAAATCTCCATCACTGTAAATTCCGGATTATGAGTGCGGTCCATTCCTTCATTGCGGAAGTCCTTGGCAAACTCGTAAACTCCGTCATAACCCCCTACGATAAGTCTCTTAAGGTAAAGCTCATCGGCAATGCGAAGATAGAGCGGTATATCGAGGGCATTGTGGTGTGTCTTGAAGGGACGGGCTGCGGCGCCTCCGGGGATGGACTGCAGGACCGGGGTCTCCACCTCGAGGTAGCCCCGTGCGTCGAAGATCTCGCGCATCGATTTTATTATCCTTGATCTTTTGCGGAAGACTTCCCTTACATCCGGATTGATTATCAGGTCAACATATCTCTGTCGGTACCGCATCTCCGGGTCTGTCACTGCGTCATAAACGACGCCGTCCTTCTCCTTCACGACCGGCAGCGGGTGAATGGACTTGCTGAGCAGGGTCAGCTCCTTTACATGGACGGTTGTCTCGCCCATCATGGTCTTGAAAACGAATCCTCTGACTCCGATTATGTCACCGATATCAAGAAGACGCTTGAAAAGAATGTTATAAAGTGTTTTATCCTCCCCGGGACAGAGATCGTCACGACGGACATAGATCTGTATGCGGCCTGACGAGTCCATCAACTCTGCAAAGGAGGCGTTGCCCATTATGCGGCGTGTCATTATTCGGCCGGCAAGGCATACCTCCGGGTAATTCTGCTTCTCAGGATCGAAGTTTGCAAGTATGTCTGATGCCGATGCGTTCACCGGGTACATTGCAGCAGGGTATGGATCGATGCCCAGTTTTCTTATTTCGTCAAGTGACTGTCTGCGGATCTGTTCCTGTTCACTCAGGTTTTCGGTTGTCATATATTCATTAAAATTTCTGCAAATATAATATTAACTAGGCAGTAGGCAGTAAGCAATAGGCAATAGTGTGGCTCCTGACAGAGGGCAGATACGAGTCAGAGTGAAGTAACGAATCAATTTACCCTAAATCCCTTAACGCTGACACCTTTTCCCGGAACAGCCTTTGCAATTTTTTGGTTATTTCTCCAGGGTGACCGTCAGCAACCGGCTGGTTCCCGATTTTTACCACAGGTATTATCTCTCCGGAAGTGTTTGTAAGGAATGCTTCGTGAATATAGGGCAGCATGCCTGCCGGGAGAGCCTCCTCAATAAGGGGAATGTCATTTTCTGCGGCGATACTGATTACATTTCTGCGGGTTATCCCCGAGAGTATCCGGGGTGATTCGGGATGAGTATAGACAGTATCATTTTTAACGAAGAATATGTTTGAATGTGCTGCTTCGGTAATAAGTTCGTCGCGAACGAAGCAGACCTCTGCATGCCCTGCTTCATGGGCATTCTGGTATGCCAGGATATTGGCAAGGAGAGCGGTGGTCTTTATGTCACAGCGGCTCCACCGAGGGTCCTCTGTGAGATCAACAGATATACCCCTCTCTGCAATAAGGGTGTCAATGCTCTGCCGGCGGGCAAATGCATATGTTGTCGGCGGCACCGGCGGTTCCGGAAAAGCATGGGCGCGTGGTGCCGTGCCGCGTGTAACCTGAAGGTAAACCAGAGTGCAGCCGTCACCGAGGTCGTTTAGATGCACAAGTTCACTGGCTATTTCCGGAAAACTGTCTGCTTCCGGCCAGTCAATCCTTACCTCCCCGAGGCTGCGCCTGAGCCGGTTCAGGTGCCCCTCCATATCAAAAAAGTAACCCCCGTACCATCTCACAACTTCGTAAACGCTGTCGCCGAAGAGAAAACCGCGGTCATCAGGGCTTACAATAACCTGTTCCCGGGGCAAATACTTACCGTTGAAGTAGACTGTATCCATATTTAATTCAGAATTTTATTTTTCCCAGCTCATCCATCTGGCTGTCAGTCAGTCCTTCAGGCTCCTGTCCCGATGAACGGCACATGAAATATATCGAAGCCGATTTAGCCAGAATGTCTGCCAGATCGAAAGTTTCCTGGAGATTACAACCGATTGCAAAGAGGCCGTGTTTCTCCCATATCGCGGCCTGATGATCTTCAAGCGCCATGACTGTGGCTTTTCCTGCATTAACGGTTCCGGGCAGCAAATAGGGAACGAATCCGACACCTGCAGGAACGAATATCATTGTCTCAGGGTGCATGCTCCAGAGGATACGGTTCAGCCTCTTCTGATCAGCAAATTCCCTTAACTGAGTCAGGGCAGCCAGTTCGGTGACATGTGTGTGCATGACCACCCGTTCCTGGCTCTTCCGCCTGGCAATCATCGAGTGAACGGCCAGGTGGGTAGCGAGTTCACTGGTAGGTCGCAGGTCCGTTTTCCCGTAATGTGAGATTATGTTGTATCCGGCCCCGTCGTCGGTAACACGAATGATTAAGGCATTCTTCATAGGCTGGCGCGCCAGGTCCCTCATCCGCCTGTTGGTGGCGGATACTATAAAACTGACTCCGGCGACCTCCGGAAAACTCTCAGGGAGTGAGATAAAAAAAGGCTGGTAATCATCAGGGATGTCTGACGGTCTTAAATCCGCAAGAGATACTGAAATATTGCCGGCATTGCGCTCAGCCCATCCCTTCTGCCACAGGAAGCCTGCAACTTCCGCCATTTCCGCAATTAGCTTTTTTACCGGATCACTGAACTGGGTACTCACTTTATGTCATTTAGATTCCTGGCTCAAAGATAGCGTATTCAATCTTTGTTTTTGAAATTTTCGGATGCCGTATATCCTTTGTCATTAGGCTATTTATTGCATACCTTTGCATATTCATTTTATCAAGGGTTTACGGAGGTTATGCCGGGTCACAGAAGATTGCCATCATGGCTGAAAATGCAGAGAGCAAGCGGGGAGAGCTACACCATGGTGAAGCGTCTGGTCGAGGAAAACCGGCTCCATACAATCTGTACCAGCGGCAACTGTCCGAACATAGGTGAATGCTGGAATGCCGGCACTGCAACCCTGATGATCCTGGGTGATATATGCACCCGTTCATGTAAATTCTGCGGGACAGCCTCAGGAAAGCCGCTGCCGCCTGATGCTGAAGAGCCGGACCGTGTGGCGAAGGCTGTAAGCGTGATGGGGCTCAGACACTGTGTAATCACATCTGTAGACCGCGATGACCTGCCTGACGGCGGTGCCGGTCACTGGGCAGAGACAATAAGAAAGATAAAGGAGAAAAACCCCGGTGTGACTGTTGAAACACTCATTCCCGATTTCAGGGGTGACCTCCCGGCCGTTGATAAAGTGATTGAGGCAGGACCGGATGTTATCTCACATAATATTGAGACTGTAAAACGACTGACACCGCTGATTCGGTCAGTTGCAAAATATGACGTCAGCCTAAAGGTCATCAGGCATATCGCTTCGAAGGGCATCCCGGCAAAGTCAGGAATAATGCTGGGTCTGGGAGAGACTGAAGCTGAGGTCGCCGGGGCGATGAATGATCTTCGTGATGCCGGCTGCACCGTTGTGACAATTGGTCAGTACCTTGCTCCCAGCCTTGACCATATGCCGGTTACTGAATACGTCACACCCGAAAAGTTCGAGGAATACCGGTTGAAGGGTCTTGAGATGGGATTTAAGTTTCGTTGAAAGCAGCCCGCTCGTGAGGAGCTCATTTCACGCTGAGAAGCACGTAGTGAAAGAGCCCGGAGCAAGGGGCAGGGAGCAAGGAGCAGCGGGGAAGGTTATTTATGATGACCTCGGGTTTAAGGATTACAAGGATACCTGGGATTACCAGGAAAAGTTCTTCAATGCCAAAGTCAGCGAGAAAAGCCAAAAGGAGACCGCGGGCAGTGTTACACCTGACCGCCTCATATTTGTTGAACACAATCATGTCTATACTCTTGGGAAAAGCGGTTCGGAACAGAACCTGCTGCTTGACTATATTCAGCTGAAGGCAAAGGATGCCTCATATTACAGGATTGACAGGGGAGGTGACATAACCTATCACGGTCCGGGGCAGCTTGTAGGCTATCCGATCTTTGACCTCGAACGATTGAATATCAGGCTTAAAGAATACATTTTTTTGCTTGAGGAGTCGGTGATACGGTGTATTTCCCGTTACGGCATCACAGGCAGCCGCCTTGAAGGAGCCACAGGCGTATGGATAGACCCCGGGCTGGCGCAGCGGACAAGGAAGATCTGCGCCATAGGCGTCAGAGCCAGCAGGTATGTTACCATGCACGGCTTTGCCCTGAACGTCAATACAGACCTCTCATACTTTGACCATATCAATCCCTGCGGTTTCACCGACAAGGGAGTGACAAGCATCTCCAAAGAGACAGGGAAAGAGTTAAGGATGAGCGAGATAAAGGAGGATATGCGGAACGCAATGAGGGAGGTCTTCGGATATGAATATTACTAAAATAAAATATAATGGAAAAAAAGTGGCTCTTCAAAGAGAAGGGCGACGAGACTGTTGCCAGGACCCTGGCATCAGAGATGGCTGTGCCATTGAGCGTCGTCAATCTCATGGTGCAGCGCGGCATCCACTCAGCGCGTCAGGCTGATGAGTTTTTTAACCCTTCGCTGGGTTCGCTGCATGATCCCTTTCTGATGAAGGATATGAACAAGGCTGTGGATCGGATATCGACAGCCATTTCCCGGAACGAAAAGATACTTGTTTACGGTGACTATGACGTTGACGGTACGACGTCTGTAGCAATGATGTATTCATTTCTCCGTGAACGGCATACCAGCCTCGACTACTACATTCCGGACAGGTATCATGAGGGGTACGGGCTTTCGCTCAAGGGTGTGGACTATGCTGCATCAAACAACTGCCGTCTCATAATTGCCCTCGATTGCGGGATCAAGTCGGCTGACAAGGTCAGGTACGCCCGCAGCAAGGGGGTTGATATTATAATCTGTGATCACCACCTGCCCGCCGATGAGATACCTGAAGCCGCAGCCGTACTTGATCCAAAACAGCCCGGCTGCAATTATCCATATAAGGAGCTTTCAGGGTGCGGTGTGGGGTTCAAACTTATACAGGCTTACTGCAAGCTGCAGGCTATACCATTTGAGAATATAATCAATTATCTTGACCTCGTTGCGGTCAGCATCGGTTCAGATATTGTTCCTATGACAGGTGAGAACAGGGTCCTGGCTTATTTCGGGCTAAAACAGCTCAATGAATCACCCCGTCTCGGGTTTCAGAAAATCATTGAGAAGGCAAGAATACATATGCCGCTGGCCATTGAGGATGTTGTCTTCCGGATCGGTCCGCGCATTAATGCTGCAGGGCGGATGGAGTCAGGAAGCAAGGCGGTCGAACTTCTGGTGTCTCAGAATTCACAGCTCGCAGTTACTATCTGTGAAGGGATTGACCGCAGCAATGACGACAGGCGAAAGAAAGACACCGAGATAACTTCTGAAGCACGGCGCATGGTCAGTGATGACTACAGTATGAGAAACGCCCGCACAACGGTGCTGTTTCGAAAGGGCTGGCATAAAGGTGTGATAGGAATAGTCGCCTCCAGACTGATAGAGACTTACTACAGGCCAACAGTGATCCTTACCGAATCGAAAGACGGATTTGCCACCGGATCGGCTCGCAGCGTGGCCGGATATGACCTTTACCAGGCGATAGAATCATGTTCTGATCTGCTCGAAAGCTTCGGCGGACACATGTTTGCAGCCGGACTGACGCTGAAACAGGAAAACCTGGCCTTATTCCGCGAGAGGTTTGAAAAGTTTGTGAGTGAGACGATCCGTGAAGAGCATCTGTTCCCGTCCGTCAACATCGACGAGGAGATCCCCCTTGAGGATGTATCAATTGAGTTTCACAGGCATATCAGTCGTTTTCAGCCTTTCGGACCTGAGAATATGGCGCCGGTGTTTGTCTCGCGCGGGGTTAAAACGATTACCTGTCAGCCGGTAGGGAATACAGGCACTCACCTTAAGCTCAGCTTCGCAAGGCAGAATATGGAACCGGTCAATGCCATAGCCTTCGGGCAGGCTGATACTATGGAGATATTCAGGGAAGCAGGAGGTGTTGTTGACATAGCCTATACAATAGAGCTCAACGAGTTCCGGGGCAAGACAACGGTACAGCTGAATATTAAGGACATAAAGGCTTGAATAGGCAATAGGCAGTAGGCAGCAGGCAGTAGTGAAAAGTCAATGCCTAACAATAATTGACACTATTGCCTATTGCCTACTGCCTACTGCCTGATTCCTACTGCCTATTGCCTTTTTTTCTCACCCCCCTTGACTTTCTTCCAGTCATAGCATAACTTTACTTCATAGTTATGTCTCATCATGCTGCAGCGCTGTGCAGTTGTATGGCTGTTTTTTCTTTTCACCGGGAGCCTTCACGCCGGTGAACCTTTCTTTGTGCCTCACGGAGCCGGCCAGGCTGGCATGGCATTCGCATGTACCGCATCTTCCGGTCACTGGAACAGTTTTCACAATCAGGCACTAATGGCCGGATGCAGTGATGTCACAGCAGGACTCTCGTTTGAGTCGCGCTTCATGATGACAGAGATGTCATCCAAAGCCATCTCCCTGGTGATTCCAGGCTCTACTGCCCCCCTGGGGATAATTGCAACACACTTCGGCAACGGTCAGTACTCTTCCACTTTCGCAGGGCTGGGAAGTGCTCTGACTGTTTCAGAGGGACTGTCTTTTGGCATTCAGGCTGATCTGATAGCGGAAACCGGTATCGGGGAATACCGTAATGTTTACCATGCTACCTTCGAGGCAGGACTGGCAGCCAGAATTTCCCCTGCTCTGACGCTGGGGTCTGCATCTCTTTAATCCGCTTACAGCGGTAAACTCCCTTCCTTCCTCGATCAGCGCAGGTGTCTCATGGTCACCTTCACCCGAACTGATTATTGCATGCGATGCCTCCAAAATGACAGACGAGCCCCTCTCGCTGAACGGCGGAGTGAGCTGGCAGGTTTTGCGAAAACTTGTATTCAGAACAGGGTATATGAGCTCACCCTCATCATTTGCCTTCGGGGCAGGTTATACATCCGGACCGCTGCAGACTGACGTCGGGTTTATTGTAAACAGCCTTACCGGTGTCACCTCATCAGTTTCGCTTACATGGATAATAAAAAGAAGATGAGGGCTGCCCTGGTTATTACAGTTATTGTCTTGCTGCAGCATCCGGTTACAAGTGCACAGAATGAGGCGGCAGGGGAGGCGGAAGCCGCGGCTGAAATCCTTGCCCTGTCTGACGAATACAATGCAGAGGGCATATTTGAAAACCTGGCTGAACTCAGGGAGAGACCTGTGCTTATAAACAGCGGAGATGAAGAGGAGATTGCAAGACTGTTCTTCCTGACAGATTTCCAGGTTAAAGTCCTGGCAGATCATGTTACCAGGAACGGACCTGTTGTTACGATATATGAAATTGCTTTGCTTCCGGGATTTGACAGGAACACGGCGATGCTTGCAGCACCATACCTGTCTCTGGATGTATTCCCCGAAGGCTCCGCAGGCAGAGGAGGCACTACGACTGTTATTGCCACAGCTTCTGCCCGGCTGCCTTCGGGGGATTCTGCTGAAACAGGTGTAAGGGCTTCCCTGCGTCTGAGGCACAAAGGGGCTGCGTTTTCATACGGCCTGACTGCGGAAAATGATCCCGGTGAGCCTTTCGGCTTCAGAGGAACAACAGGGGCAGATTTTGTGTCAGGACACTTTATGTACGAGGGAAATGGTTCAGTGAGCCGGATTATCGCAGGCGACTATTCACTGCGTTTCGGTGAGGGTCTGGTGTTCAGCAGCAACGGCTGGCAGGGGTCCCGACTTGTTGCTCCTTCATTCATGACCGGCAGGACGGTAATTTCTCCGTATGTTTCCACCGAAGAGAATAACTTTTTCCGTGGTGTGGGATGCGTACTGGGAACACCGACTAATGGTCTTATAGTGTTTGTTTCCTCAAATGCAATTGACGCGAGAAAAGCCGTTAGCCTTGATGACAGTTCAGTCTACATTTCAAACCTTGTCAGGGGCGGTCTCCATGACACCGAATCAGGTAAAAATGCCCGCAACAGCCTGACGGAAAATATTGTGGGTTTCCATATCTCCGCCGGTAAGGATATGATACGAGGAGGCATAACGGCATCATTTACACATTTCTCCCTGCCATTTTCCGCAGACGTCGCAGAAGCTGAGACAGTATATGATTTCAGCGGTAACGAACTACTCAATTTAGGGATTGACCTGAAGGCCGGGACCGGAAAGGTTCTCCTGTTTTCAGAATCGGCCTGGAGCTTTCCCGGATCGATGGCTTTTACAGGAGGCATCAGGGCAGCTCCCACCGGCAGGGTCACACTGAACCTTACCGGAAGACATTACGCTCCTGACTATTATTCATTCCATGCCAACTCATACAGGTCAGGATCTTCAGTCGCAAATGAATATGGCATAGCCGGCAATGTTCATCTTGAAGCTGCGCGTCATCTGTTCCTGAGTGCCGGGGCTGACATTTACAGAATACCATGGCTGCGCTACCGTTCCTCCGCCCCGTCAACAGGACGCGCCGTAGAGTTACGGAGTGAATATATGCCGCGTGACGGTCTGAATCTCAGACTTACTTATCTGGCCAGTGAGCGCGAATATGACGTGCCCGGTGACAACAGTGGAGTGGCACCCTCACGGCGGGATAAAAGGGAACAGCTGACAGCCATGCTTGTCTATTCTCCCTCAGAGACTGCAAGAAGCACTACCAGGGCTGGCTATTGCCTGCTGAACAGTGGTGAAGAAAGAGGGTATATGCTATGTCAGGATCTTGTACTCTCTTTCAGTGCTGTTCCGGTCAGGGTATGGTTCAGGTATGCCCTGTTCAGCAGTGACAGCTATGCCTCGAGGTTATACGCATGGGAGAATGACATGCTTTTCGGCTTTTCTGTTCCGGCGATGTACGGAGAGGGGAGCCGCACCGCCCTGATGCTCTCATGGAAACCTCTCAGAAGTCTGGAACTGCGGGCCAAGTATGCCGTTTCAATGAGGCAGGAAGGCCCGGGAAGTGTGATCACCAGAGATATTGAGGGTGCAGGGGAAGATTGTCTTTTAGATACAGGCAGTAGGCAATGGGCAGTAGGCAATAGTGAAAAATTACATATATGGAAAGTTTCAGAGAGTTGATTGTATGGCAGAAAAGTATGCAAATGGTTTCAAAGGTCTATTCAAGGACCAGTGGATTTCCAAAAGGAGAGATATTCGGACTTACACTTCAGATCAGAAGATGTGCCGTCTCAATTCCATCAAACATTGCTGAAGGTTACGGACGTCAACATACATCGGAATATATCAGATTCCTTCAGATAGCCAGAGGCTCACTCAATGAACTAATTACACAGTTTGAGATTGCAGGAACCCTTGGTTATCTGCAGGATTATTCTGATGAACTGAAAGAATGCAATGAAATTGGCAAAATGCTTAACAGCCTTATCAACAAACTTTTAACCAGCACCACAAATAACGACTACAGTCACTACTGCCTATTGCCTATTGCCTACTGCCTACTTAATTAGTCTTAAACCTATACTTCACGGCAGCCAGTTCCTCGTTCGCCTTGACAATCTTCTTCTTCAGGCCCTCTTTATAGGCTATAGTTTTCTGCATTATTTCAGGATCGCCTGTTGCGAGCATCTGGGCTGCAAGGATCCCGGCATTCAGCGCTCCGTCAATTGCAACCGTGGCAACAGGTATTCCGGGAGGCATCTGGACTATTGCAAGGAGGGAGTCCAATCCGTCGAGTGAGGCCCTGATAGGCACACCAATCACAGGCACGGGAGTCATGGCAGCAATGACTCCGGGCAGGTGCGCGGCCATGCCGGCACCGGCAATAATGACTTTTATGCCCCTGGCGGCCGCGCCGCGTGCAAACTTCTCCACCTCATCCGGTGTCCGGTGGGCCGAGAGTGCATTCATCTCAAACGGTATCCCCATTTCATCAAGTATTCCTGCTGCTTTCTCCATCACTCCAAGGTCTGAAGTGCTTCCCATAATAATGCTGACGAGTGGATTCATAACCTCTTTTTTATTATATCAGTGAAACAGAGGCAAAAATAAGCTTTAAATTTATAATTTCGCATCATCAAATAACCACACGATGAAGGAGGTAAAAGTTCTTGACAGACAGTTTTCTGAATATCTTACCGGCGACGAGATACAGGGCAGGATATCCGCTCTGGCAGAAAAGATCAACGAAGACCTGAAAGGGCAGGATGTGCTCTTCTTTGGGATTCTCAACGGGTCATTTCTCTTTGCAGCCGACCTCTTCAGGCAGATTACGCTTGAGGCCCAGATCTCCTTCATAAAACTTGCTTCCTATGACGGCACCAGCAGTACAGGGAAGATCAAGGAGCTGATAGGCTGGAATGAAGATATCACCGGCAAAACCGTCGTGGTCCTTGAAGATATTGTCGACACGGGCAGCACACTTGAAAGGATTATCGGGGAGCTTACCCTGAGAAAGGCGACCGCGGTAAAAATATGCACCCTGCTTTTCAAGCCTGAGGCCTATACAAAGGAGATTCCAATCGATTATATCGGATTTGAGATACCCAACAGCTTTGTTGTCGGGTACGGTCTCGACTATGACGGCTATGGACGTAACCTCAATTCAATTTACAAACTCATTAAGTAACAGAAATGATCAATATTCTTATGTTTGGCCCTCCCGGATCAGGGAAGGGAACTCAGTCGGTGACTCTTGCACAGAAGTACAACCTGCTTCACCTCTCAACCGGTGACATGCTCAGGGCTGAGATAGCAGCCGGCAGCGATCTTGGTAAGCGCATGTCAGCCATAATGGCGTCAGGCGAACTTGTTCCCGATGATGTGGTTATAGATATGATTGCCCATAAAATAGATGCCACGCGTGAAAAAGCAGGTTTCATCTTCGACGGGTTCCCGCGTACTGTTGAACAGGCTGAAGCACTTCAGTCCATGCTTGCCGGCCGGGGGATGAAGATAGACCAAATGCTTGTACTGGAGGTCAATGACGAAGAGCTAACCGACCGTATGAAGAAGAGGGCGCTTATCTCCGGAAGGGCTGATGATGCTGATCCTGCAGTGATAAATAACCGTATTGAGGTATACAGAGCCAAGACTGAACCGGTAATCGAATACGGACGCAACGCCGGGGTATGTCAGGAGGTTGACGGTATGGGCTCGGTGGAGGATATATTTCAGAGGCTTTGCAGCCAGATAGAAAGGATAATTTAACTGATGGCAGATACAAACTTCGTTGACTATGTAAAAATATTCGGACGCTCAGGAAAGGGCGGCCCGGGCTCAGCACATCTGCGCCGTGAGAAATTCATCCCCAAGGGAGGCCCTGACGGCGGCGACGGAGGTCGCGGCGGCGACATAATACTTGTAGGGAACCCGCAGCTGTGGACATTGCTGCACCTGAAGTTCCGCAAGCACATCTTTGCAGGTCACGGAGGATCAGGCTCTTCAAGCCGGAGCACCGGTGCCGACGGGGAGGATGTACTGATTGAAGTACCGCTTGGAACAGTTGTCCGCAATGCAGATACCGAGGAGATCCTCTTCGAAATCACCCACGAGGGTGAGAAGCAGATACTGGTCAAGGGAGGCCGGGGAGGCCTCGGGAACACCCATTTTAAATCAGCAACATTCCAGACACCGACGGTTCGCACAGCCCGGAGAACCGTCAATTGAGGGATGGTTCATACTTGAACTTAAAGTGCTGGCAGACGTAGGACTGGTAGGCTTTCCCAATGCCGGCAAGTCTACCCTGCTATCGGTAGTCAGCGCAGCGCGCCCTCGCATCGACAACTACCCGTTCACCACCCTTGTGCCGAACCTCGGCATTGTAAGCTACCGCGAGGATAAATCGTTCGTCATGGCTGATATTCCGGGGATTATCGAAGGGGCCCATGAGGGTAAAGGATTGGGTATAAGGTTTCTGCGTCATATAGAGCGCAATTCTGTCCTTCTCTTCATGATACCCGGCGACAGCGGTGACATAATGAAGGAATATGAGATCCTGATCAATGAACTCAGAATGTATAACCCTGAGCTCCTGGATAAGAATCGGGTGCTTGCAGTAACCAAAGCCGACCTGCTTGACAGTGAGCTTATTGATGCAATCAGACCGACATTGCCTGAAGATCTGCCTGCTGTATTCATTTCATCCATTGCCAACACCGGGATAACCACCCTGAAAGATCTGCTCTGGAGAGCCATTAATTCCTGACGAATGCTGGAAGCCGACCGTAATATTTTCCTCTTTCTGAACTCCTTTCACTCTCCTTTCTTCGATGAGGTGATGAGGATAATAAGCATGAGGTTGGTCTGGATCCCACTTTATCTATTAATAATCTATCTCCTTGTACTCCGGTACCGGGGAAAAGTGTGGATTGTATTACTCTTCGCCCTGCTGCTGGTTTTAATTACCGACCAGGTCTCGGTACTAATAAAAAATGTTGTGGAACGGCTGCGGCCCTGCCATGAGCCTTCACTGGAAGGGATGGTGCATATTGTCGGAAACAGGTGCGGGGGAATGTTCGGCTTCGTGTCATCACATGCATCCAATTCTTTCGGAGTAGCTGCTTTTGCCTCTCCTCTCGTACATAAAAAGTGGTTTACCTTGACCATTTTCATATGGGCCTCGGTGGTTGCATATTCACGCATTTACCTCGGAGTGCATTATCCCGGTGATGTCCTGGGTGGAGCACTACTGGGCATTATTGCAGGTTACGGACTCTCAGAAGGTGTAAAACAAATTAATAAGCGCTTCGCATGATGAACGTGATTAAGTCTGTCTGGGTATGGGTATCAAGCATCACATTCGTACTGCTTGGATTTCCTGTTTCAGTTCTGTTGTGGCTGATATCGCTGCTGTTCGATCATAACCGGCGGATGAACAACCGCTGGATGGTCATTCAGGGAGTTGTGCTCACAAAGATGAGCCCCTTCTGGAAGGTGACAGTGGAAGGCCGCGAAAAAATCGATAACAGGCAGCCCTATGTAATTGTCCCAAACCATCAGTCGATGCTCGATATAGTCTTTTTCAACATGCTGTATCACAGACTTCGCTGGGTGTCAAAGATAGAAGTCTTCAAGGTACCTGTACTTGGCTGGGAGATGAAAATGGTGAAGTACATTCCTCTGGAGAGAGGCAATAAGCACAGCGTGGTGAAGATGATGGATTACTGTGTCACCTCATTGCGTGAGGGTATCTCTGTGGTTATCTTTCCCGAAGGAACGAGATCGCTCACCGGCGCAATCGGAAAATTCAAGACAGGTGCTTTTCAGCTCGCAGTGAAGACTGACAAGCCGATATTGCCTGTGCTCATTGACGGCACCGGGGACATTCTTCCTAAGCACGGATTCATTTTCAGGAACCGGAGAAACGTCAGAATCAGGGTCCTTGATCCTGTCTTCCCCGGGCAGTTCGGCACCGGTGATCCTGAGGAGCTGGCCTCAATGATACAGTCAGTCATGGTAAAGGCCATGGAAGAAATGAGAAACGAACCGGGGTATAAGAAATAGTATATTTCAGAATGAGCGCCCCCGGAAAGTTGGCATTGCACCGGATGGGTTTTTACAATGACCAGTCGGGCATAATAAGAAGATACAAACGGGAAGAGTCTGTTTGGCAACCTCACATTGAAGCATGCAAAAGACTTATTCTCAGGGCTGTATCTGAGGCTGATCCAGACAGTATTGCAGTCGCCGGTGCCGGTTCATTGCTTGATCTTCCCCTGACGGACTTAATCAGGGAGAAACGCACAATCACTCTTGTAGATATTGTTCCTCCGCTGCCGGCGGTTACAGAGGCAGCGAATCTGGAGGGCGTTTCATTCCTGGAAGATGATATTTCCGGCGGTCTTGTGGAGAGAGTCTACAGGCTGACTTCAAGGACGGCCATCAGACGCAAAACGGATATTCCGGCTCTGCTTGATTTCGGATCGTGGTCACCCCCGGCAGGCACCGACATGATCATCTCCCTTAATATCCTTACACAACTCACGGCACTGCCCGTCGATTATCTAAGGCGAAAAACCAGGATAACACCTGATGAGGAAAAACACATAAGACGCACTGTACAGCAGAGACACCTTGAAATGCTCCTGCGCTACAACTCTGTCCTCATAACAGATTTTGCCGAGATAACCGCAGAAAACGGAACCCGGGAGCCTGCGGCACCACTCCTCGAGGTCGACCTTCCACGGGGGGTTGTCAATGAGCAGTGGGAATGGTTTTTTGACGGTCACGGAGGCTACAATGAAGGAAAAACAACGATTTTCAGGGTGGCGGGTATAGTGTTTCGCAGGTGAAAACTCCCCCCGGTTGTTGATAAATCGAACTGTCCCGCTTCGGCTAAATCCGTTATATTTGCCCAAAATTGGAAAAATGTCAGGTAACTATTCTGAAGAGAATATCAGAACCCTTGAGTGGAAGGAGCATATCAGGCTGCGTCCGGGTATGTATATCGGCAAGCTGGGTGACGGCTCATCTCTGGATGATGGTATCTACGTTCTGCTGAAGGAGGTCATGGACAACGCCATCGATGAATACATGATGGGCTATGGCCGGAAGATCGATGTAAGCATTATCGGGAAAGAGGTCAGGGTGCGTGATTACGGCCGTGGTATTCCTCTCGGAAAGGTGCTCGATGTCAGTTCCAGAATGAACACCGGAGCCAAGTATGACTCCAAGGCCTTCAAGAAATCCGTAGGCCTCAACGGCGTCGGTATAAAGGCTGTTAATGCCCTTTCTTCGTCTTTCATAATACGGTCATTCCGTGAGGGAGAGGTAAAGGCTATTGAGTTCAGCGCCGGCAATGTTGTCAGTGATGACAGTATCAAGGCTACCAAAGAGGACAATGGTACTGAGGTGGTATTCATCCCTGACGAGGCGATGTTCGGAAACTACCATTACATCCCGGAGTATGTCGAGAGCATGCTGAAGAACAACTCATACCTCAATGCGGGTATGGTCATCAACTTCAACGGCAATAAAATAGTATCGCGAAACGGCCTCCTGGACCTCCTCAATGAGAACATGAACAATGAGGGACTCTACCCGATCATTCATCTTAAAGGCGAGGATATCGAAATTGCAATAACCCACGGGCTGCAATACGGGGAGGATTATTACAGTTTTGTGAACGGACAGCACACTTCCCAGGGAGGCACACACCTGGCAGCTTTCCGGGAAGCTATAGTCAAAACCGTACGCGAGTTCTACAAGAAAGATTTTGACCCGGCGGATATCAGGTCATCAATAATTGCTGCCATAGCCGTAAAGATCGAAGAACCGATCTTCGAATCACAGACAAAAACCAGGCTGGGATCGAAGGACATGGGCCCGGAAGGCCCGTCAGTCCGCAACTATGTGGTAGATTACATACGGAAAAATCTTGATGATTTTCTCCATAAGAACGGGGAGACGGCACGCATTCTGCTTAAAAAGATACAGGATTCTGAGAAGGAACGCAAGGCAATCAGCTCGATTCAGAAGCTGGCGCGCGACAGGGCGAAAAAGGTGAGCCTGCATAACAAAAAGCTGCGTGACTGCCGCGTTCACTACAACAACAACGATGAAAGACGGCTTGACTCCACAATTTTCATTACAGAGGGTGACTCTGCCAGTGGCTCAATAACAAAATCGAGGAGCGTCGAAACCCAGGCTGTATTCAGTCTCCGGGGAAAACCGCTGAACAGTTACGGACTGACAAAGAAGATCGTCTACGAGAATGAGGAGTTTAACCTGCTCCAGGCAGCGCTTAACATTGAAGAATCAATTGAGGATCTGCGTTACAATAACGTGGTTATGGCTACTGATGCCGATGTTGACGGAATGCACATACGCCTGCTGCTGCTCACTTTCTTTCTTCAGTTCTTCCCTGATCTCGTCAGAAAAGGGCATGTTTATATTCTTCAGACTCCGCTTTTCAGGGTACGCAACAAGAAGGAGACACGGTACTGTTATTCCGATGAGGAAAGGCAAAGGGCTATCAGGGACCTGGGTCCGGAGCCAGAAATAACCCGTTTCAAGGGGCTTGGCGAAATCTCCCCGGATGAGTTTGTACACTTTATCGGCAAAGATATGAGACTGGTGCCGGTCATAATGAAAAAAGGTGATCCCTATACGCAGTTTCTGGAGTTTTTTATGGGCAAGAATACACCCGAAAGGCAGGATTTTATAATCGAGAACCTCAGAATCGAGGAAGAGATTCCGGAGGCGGAATAAGTGAGACAGGAGTTGTTCTATGGAAATTAAGGAAAACGAAGATGAATTGACACCTGTCCCTGAGGAAGGCGACGGTCAGCAAGACAAAAAGAACGGACATTTACCTGCGGCGCTGCATAATGTCACCGCACTTTCAGGGATGTACCAGGACTGGTTTCTTGACTATGCATCATATGTGATCCTGGAGAGGGCAGTGCCTCATATCTCTGACGGGCTTAAGCCTGTTCAGCGGCGTATCCTTTACTCCATGAAACGAATGGATGACGGGCGTTACAACAAGGTAGCCAATATCATAGGTCATACAATGCAGTTCCATCCCCATGGCGATGCTTCAATTGGTGATGCACTGGTACAGATGGGGCAGAAAGACCTTCTCATTGATACACAGGGTAACTGGGGCAACATATTTACGGGTGACGGATCGGCCGCACCGCGGTATATTGAGGCCAGACTCTCGAAATTTGCCCTGGAGGTAACTTTTAACAATAAAACCACCGAGTGGATGCCCTCATATGACGGCAGAAACAGGGAGCCTGTCACTCTGCCGGTCAAATTCCCGCTCCTGCTGGCCATGGGAGTGGAGGGCATCGCAGTGGGGCTGGCCTCTAAAATTCTTCCCCACAACTTCAACGAACTTATCGACGCTTCAATTAACTACCTGCAGGATAAACCATTTGTGCTTTATCCTGACTTCCCGACAGGAGGAATGATAGACGTTGCACGTTATAATGACGGCTTAAGGGGCGGAGCTGTTAAGGTGAGGGCTAAGATCGAAAGATCGGATAAAAAGGAGCTCTTAATTACGGATCTTCCGTTTGGCAAGACAACAAGCTCCCTTATCGAATCTATTGTCAAGGCCAATGAACGGGGGAAGATCAAGATCAAAAAAATCGATGACAACACCGCCGGCAAGGTTCAGATTGCTATACAACTTCAGCCGGGAGTCTCTCCGGATAAAACCATTGATGCACTTTATGCATTCACTGACTGCGAGTTGTCAATCTCACCCAATGCCTGTGTGATCACCGACGATGACAAACCTGCCTTCGTTGGTGTAAGTGACATCCTGCGGCATTCGGCTGACCAGACCGTCAAGTTCCTGAAAATGGAACTTTCGATAAGACAGGCTGAACTGGATGAGGAATGGCATTTCTCGTCACTTGAAAAAATCTTCATAGAAAAGCGCATTTACCGCGACATTGAAGAGGCTGAAACCTGGGAGGCTGTTATCGGAGCAATCGAGAAGGGGATGAAACCCTACAGGAAGTTGTTCAGGCGCGAGATAACCCGTGACGACTTAATCAGGCTGACCGAAATCAAGATCAAACGCATATCGAAATTTGATTCGTCGAAAGCCGATGAACATATCAGGGGGCTTGAGGCTGAGCTTGAGGAGGTGAAAAACCACCTCGGTAATATTATCCCGTACGCAATAAATTACTACAGGCAGATCAAGAAAAAGTACGGCAAGAAAATCGAACGCAGGACCGAGATTCGGAGTTTTGAAACCATTGAAGCCACAAAGGTGGTTGCCGACAATGCCAAACTTTATGTTCAGAGACAGGAGGGATTCATCGGCACCGGTCTCAAAAAGGATGAATTTGTCTGCGACTGCTCTGATATTGACGACATCATTGTCATACGAAAAGACGGCACATACCTCATCACCAAAGTTTCTGAGAAGCAGTTTGTTGGCAAGGACATAATTCACGTACAGGTGTTCCTGCGAAATGACACCCGCACCATCTACAATGTTGTATACCAGGACGGTAAGGAAGGCGCACTGTACATTAAGAGATGTTCCCTGACAGGGCTTACACGTGATAAGGAATACAATATCGGACGGGGCACGTCTGATACCAGGATTATGTACCTGAGTGTCAATCCAAATGGTGAGGCTGAGGTGATAAAGGTATATCATAAACCGCGTCCCCGCCTCAAGAAGCTGACTTTCGAGTTTGACTTCGGGGAGCTTGCCATTAAGGGAAGGTCATCGATGGGTAATATTCTTACAAAGTGTGCAACACACAAGATAACCCTTAAGGAAAAGGGGTTGTCGACCCTGGGAGGCCGTAAGCTGTGGTTTGACGATGCCGTGCTCAGGCTAAACCCTGACGGCAGGGGACGGTTCCTCGGTGAGTTCGCCTCAGAGGAAAGACTGCTTGTTGTTACAAAGAGCGGGATGTACAGGACTTCCGGCACCGATCTTTCATCGCATTTCGAGGATGATATGCTCCTTATTGAGAAATTCAGGGAGTCGAAAGTATTCTCGGCAGTGTACTGGGATGAGGAGCAGGGTTTCTACTATGTCAAACGGTTTATGTTCGGGGAGTCGGAAAGACCGCAGTGTTTCATTGCCGAGAGCGAGGGTTCAAGACTCATAAGTCTCACCGAAGTGGAGTATCCCAGGCTTGAGATAATGTTCGGGGGGAAGAATGTTGGGCGAAGCAATGAAATAATCGAGGTGGCTGAGTTCATAGGCGTCAAGAGCCTTAAGGCAAAGGGCAGAAGACTATCCAACTACAGTGTTTCAAATGTGAGGGAGATTGAACCGGTGGTGAAGAGTGAGGCTGTGGCCAGGCCTGAAACAGAAGATGAGGAACCGCCGAAGGAGGCGCCTGCTGCACCCCATCCGGGTGATGACCCTGCCCAGATGAAACTTGAGCTTTAGACTAAGGTGAATATCTATCTGATAGGATTTATGGGGAGCGGTAAAAGCACCGCGGGCCGGAAGATAGCCTCAGCCCTGGGATGGCATTTTGCAGATCTCGACATAGTCACTGCAAACCAGCAGGGTTTGACAGTCGATGAAATGTTCAGAATTCACGGGGAAAGCTATTTCAGGGCTGCTGAGACCAGGGCTCTGAATGAAATTTCACAGAAGGTCAGGACTGTCGTTTCCTGCGGAGGTGGCACCCCCTGCTCAAAGGAGAATATGGAAGTCCTGAAACGGACAGGAGTCGTTTTATACCTTAAAATGTCTGTGCCTGCACTTGTCAGCAGGCTGTTAAAGTCTAAAAACAAACGTCCCCTGCTTGCAGATGCAGACGAAGGGGAAATGACTTCAAGGGTGGAAGAACTTCTTACTTTAAGAAGTCCGTGGTATGAGCAGGCTGACATAGTCACTGACGGGTTGAGTCCTGATATTGATGCGGTCACCGGATTACTGGCAGACAGAATAAGGGCTGCCGGTGCATTTTTATAGGATTCATTGTAAAAAGATTTTATCTTGTTGAGTCTGTCTGTATGAGTAAAATATTTGGCTAAAAAATGGAGAGGTAATGAAAGCCGGATACATAACGGCAATCTGGATTGCGCTGGCCCTGTCAGTGTTCGCAATCGTAACGGTATTCGCTGTTCTCTTCGACTTTGATATTGTCCGGTCATCTCCTCTGATTTTCGCAGGCGGACTTGCCGGCTCCACTTTACTGCTGAGCCTTTTTATAAAGAAATTCTTTACCCTTCAGGTTTTAAGGAGATTTGGAATAATCGGAGGTTTGCTTATTTCTCCTGGGTTGCTCTTCTTCACATTTATGCCGTTGGCTTTTCATTATCTGGCCTCTGAGGAGACTCCGGCCGGAGCGTCAGGAAACAGCCTGGTGGCCTTAACGGTGTGTACTGCAGCGCTCCTTTTCTTTTCCTCAATGGCTGTGTATACCTTGCCCGCTCTCGCAATCATATCTGAAGGTTTTAACGGGAGACAACGGAAGAGATTCGGTATGAGCAGGACCGTGACGGTGGCAATGCTTTCTATCATTGTAATTTCAGTGATGCTGGAGGTAATTAAAACGGCGGCAGATTTTCATACAACCGGACTTATTCTCCTGCTTCCTGTGCTATCACTGCTGCTTGTGCTTTCATATGTAGTTCTTAACCACGAGTTCAGAGGAGACATTCTCCGTAAATTATCAGCTTCAGAAGGCATCACATCTGTTCAGGGACCTTTGACAGCAGAAAAGAGGACCGACGGCCTGTTCAGAAGCTCTTTACATTTTCAGAGTGACTATTTCAGGATTATTTCAGGGAACCATGCCGGCATCCTGGAGGAAGCTGACAGTAATTATCTGATGAGCATAATTCATACAGCACTCAGGGACTTTGACCCGGCCCTTATACCCGCCCTGAATGCGATAGCAGCCTCCGAAAGGTTTGGGCAGTCATTGCGTCATGAAGCTGCCGGCGTGATTAACAATATTGAAAAGTACTATTCTGACCCCAAGCGAAACAGTGATATTCTGATGCAGACAGGAATTGCTGAAAAGACTGCAGGCGCCCGGGCGGTGCTCCTGAGCAAGCGTGTTCCCATGGTTTCGGAGGTTCTGAGGCTCCTTCATGACGGCAATCCGGACATAAGAAAGATAGGTCTTGCTGCCATCGGACGCTTTGGCATCCGCGAGATGGTCGATGAGGTTATTGAGGCTCTCTCAGTGAGTGGAACCGAGAAGGAAGCATATTATCTGCTGCAGCACTTCGGTCCGGAGGCCTATAAAAATGTTATCGGCTCCCATCTCAAACATTCAGGAAGCGAATTGCTGAACCTCATGATCATCAGACTTGTCGGATCTGTACAGTCACGTGACTCAATTTCGACACTTGAAGATTTTGTTGGCCAGGGAACAATCAATATCAGGCTGATGGCAATGCAATTTCTCAGGGAAAACCATTTTAATCCAAATGCCGGTCAACGAAAGAAGCTGACTGAGACGGTGATGGAGCTGCTGGGAAACATGACTGCGATTATTTCAATGCAGATGCAGGTCAGAAAGTACAAATTTTTCCTTCTCGAAAGCGCTCTGGAGGGCGAGCGCATGATGAACCAGAAACTGATTGATTCTGTGCTTCCATTTATAATTGGCCCCGAGGCCTCAGCCCTGCTGATGAGTCAGGCGGGAGGGAAATCTGTTTACAGCGCAAGACTGGCCGCCGAGGTGATTGAAACAGTGACGTCGGAACCGCTGCGGGGGCCTCTGCTTGCCCTTGCCGGTCACAGAAATGACACTGAGAAGCTTCGGGAACTAAGCATCTTTTATCCCGTCAGGGAGGTATCATACCACACCCTTGCAGAACACATTCTGTCTGCTGATCAGAATATTACGGGGATATGGACAAAGGCGATTACCCTCCGAAAAGTAGCTGAGGGAAAGCTCATTGCCGGCAGGGACATGCTGATTTCATTTTTATTCAGTAAGAGCCAGATACTGCAGGAGGAAGGTGCCATGGCCATACGCTGCCTAAATTCCGGATGGTACAGGGACGTTGCTGTGAGAATACCAGAGCCGGCAAGACAAAGGACCGAAGCCGTAATTGAACAGAAAATTCCTGATGTCAATATGGTGCTTGACAAGACGAGGTTTCTTAGTCTCTGCTTTAACGGCATTCCCGAGGAAAGAATAGTATCACTTGCGGCTCGGATGAGATACTCTGAGTCTTATGATGCACAGACCCTTCCGGGGCTCCTGACATGGATCGTTCCTTCCGAAAGAGGCAAAAGCGGTCTTTATTCCTTATCCTTTAGCGATATAACGGATTTTATCTTTCACTATTCCGAGTACACTGATATCTTTGTTGATTATATTGATAACCGAGACAGAACTGCTGTCTTACAAACAAAAGCCTCATGACTGCGAAGAATGACACACTCCGGCAGAATCCCTTCCCCGGCCTGAGAGCCTTCAAACCTGAAGAAGGACATCTCTTTTTCGGTAGGATGGAGAGCACTGCCAAAGTAGTTGCCAGATTGATTGAAAACCGGTTCGTCGCGGTGCTCGGCGCCTCCGGCAGCGGTAAATCTTCACTTGTCATGTCGGGTGTAATCCCGGCTCTTCTGAATGAGGATGCAAAGGGGACCAGAACCTGGTCATTTGTTATTTTCAGACCTGAACAGAATCCCATTGACAATCTGGCAGCACAGCTCTCAGCGCTTTCCGCCGAAGCGGGATTTACTTACCTCCCGGTCTCATCCATTACCGCATCGCTTCACAACAGAAGCGAAGGTCTGGCGGACGTGGTTAATAAGATCAGGAAGAACCTGCGGCAGCAGATAGTAATAGTTATAGACCAGTTTGAGGAGGCTTTCAGGTACAGCACACCGGTATCCGGGGGCTCTGAAGGCGATGAAGCGACTGATTTTATCGACCTTATTGTCAGTGCTGTAAGGCAGCCTGACCAGGGCCTGTTCGTTGTGCTTACCCTGCGGTCAGAGTATGTAGCAGAATGCTCACGGTTTCACAGCCTGACCAATCTTCTGAACAGCGGCAGCTACCTGCTCCCGCAGCTCAACCGTGAGACCATGGTGTCAGTTATTGAGGAGCCTGTCAGGGTCTCCGGGGCAACCGTCGACCGTTCTCTTGTCAGAACCATTATCAATGACCTTGGAGAAAAGACAGGCCAGTTGCCTGTACTGCAGCATCTGCTTATGAGACTGTGGAATCAGTGGAGCAAATCGGGCGACCTGTCACGTCCTTTAGGCATGGCAGATTATGAGGCTGTCGGAAGAGTGAAGGGGGCAATTTCGCAACACGCAGGACAGGCATTCAATTCCCTTGATGAGCGTCATAAATATGTCTGTGCCCGTCTCTTCCGCACCATTACAACCAGAACGGAGGATGGAAAGGAACTCCGCAAGCCTGAAAAAATATCCGCAATTGCTTCATATACCGGGTGTTCAAAAGAGGAAATCATAAAGGTCGCGGAAGTATTCAGGGCGCCGGAGTACTCTTTCATTACACCTGTGCAGGAGCTGGAACTGACTGAAGACAGTATAATTGACCTGACTCACGAAAGCATTATCAAGCTTTGGGAGTCACTGAGGAAATGGCTTGATGAGGAAGAAGCATCCAGGAAACTTTATCTTCAGCTTGCTGACGCTGCTGCTTTGCACCAGGAGGGAAAAGGAAAACTGTGGACAGCACCTGAATTGCAGTTTGCAATTAAATGGAGGAATGAAACCAATCCGACTATTGCCTGGGCTGAGAAGCTGGACCCTGCCTTTGAACGTGCAATGCTCTTCCTTAAGAACTCCGAAGAAAAGTATATTGAGCAGGAGGAGCATAACAAAAAGGCTGGCAGGAAGAAAGTCAACCGCTCCAGATTATTTGCCGGATTGCTTGGATTGATTGCAATCATTGCCCTCATAGTACTTGGAACAGTAATTTCATTGAGAGGAAGATCGGAGAGGGAGAAAGAAATGGCCCTGAGTGCAGAAGGATGAGGTCATTTCAATCAATTATAAGCTGGCTGACAGCCTGAACAGCCTTACAGACACTCTGGAAGCTGTCTCAGATGCGGTTAAGAATAACCGTACAGCCATGAGCAAGTGTATTGGAAAGGGCTAAGGCAGCCGAACAGAGAGTATTTGTCTCCGGTGATCTTGTTGAGGAGGCGAACTCGGCAAAGTCTGAAGCCGTTAAGGCAGCAGCAGAGGAGAACCGGCGCAGAGATGATTCAGGTGGGTAAATCATTGGCAGTGAGATCACTGAATCATACCTACGAGAAGGACCTGCAGATACTGCTGGCATGGCAGGGTTACCTCTTCAATTCCCGTTATCAGGGGGCGCCCAATGATGCCGATATTTATTCCGCATTTTATAATATTGGCAAAAGATATGGCAGCAGGGAATATGCCGAGTTCATGACAGAGGACATGACCGTTACGGCAATGGCTGAAGAGCCTTCGGGCAACTTCTTTTATACGGCAGAGAAGGGCGGCAGAGTCCTGCAGTGGCAGGCTGACAATCCCTCAAAAGGATTCAATGTAATATGGACTGGTGAAAAACTGATTGAAGTGATGACGGTGAGTCCTGATGCTGGCTGGCTGGCCTGCGGGACCTCAACTTCGGAGATCATAATGATCCCTTTGAAAAACAATAACATGGGTTACCAGATGTCAGGAGCAGGGGGGAATATTGGCGCCCTCGTTTTCTCTTCCGGAAGCGACAGGCTTTATTCCGCAACGCTCAGGGGTCAGGTAGCCGAGTGGGACCTTATAACCCATGTCGGGCACAATGTCAGCCAGATCCCTTCAGGTGTAACTGCAATTGACATTTCCCCTGACAACACATACCTGGCCGGACTGACAGACAACGGGAAAGTACTGGTCTGGCAAATTAACTCAGGAAATCAGGTCGTAATACTCGATCTGGGTGATAAAGTAATTACCTCACTCAGGTTTGTACCGTGGGACAAACGGCTCGTCACGGGCGACAACTCCGGTAACATCCAGCTGTGGAGTGCAAGTGATAAGAAGATATCATCAAGCTTTGAAGGTCACGGTTCGCCCGTAGAGCATATCGTATTCAACAGAACGGAAAAACAGATGGCGACCGCCGGAAAGGACGGTATTATAAAGCTTTGGGATATGGCTGACCTCGGTGAGGCACCACCTGTAATAACAGACAGCGGGAATAATATTTTAAACCTCGGGTTCACAGATAACGGCAGGGCATTTCTTGCCGCCACATCAGGAACCCTTACAATGAGACCTTCTCATGTTGTGCATATGACGACCGGTCTTTGCGAGAAGGTGACCCGGAATCTGACTCCGGAGGAGTGGACAGCATATGTGGGACGAGATATTGATTATGAACAAACCTGCCATGATGACGGTTACCGTATAAAGGTGACTCCGATAAAGGGAGGTCAGTAGATTAATAAATTATAAATGGAAGAAAAAAGAGTACTGCTTATGATCCTCGACGGCTGGGGAATAGGTGACGGCACCATGAGTGACGTCATAAGTTCAACCGGCACTCCGAATATCGATAAAATAAAGAAAAAATATCCTTCGTCATACCTGCTCGCTTCGGGGGAAGATGTGGGTCTGCCTGACGGACAGATGGGCAATTCAGAGGTGGGTCACCTCAATATCGGAGCCGGGCGCATTGTCTACCAGGATCTTGTAAAAATCAACAGGGCCTGCCGCACGGGTGAGATACGCTCAAACAAAGTACTTGTTGACGCTTTTTCCCACGCCCGTGACAAAGGAGTAAAGGTCCACTTTCTAGGCCTTCTCTCTGACGGCGGGGTGCATTCACTTGACACCCACCTGTATGCTTTGTGCGACATGACAATGGAATACGGGCTGAAAGAGGTTTACATCCACGCATTTGGTGACGGGCGCGATACTGATCCGCGAAGCGGCAAAGGTTTTATGGAAAACCTGCAGAAACATCTTCTCCACAGCAACGGGAGGGTGGCATCTTTTGTCGGCAGGTATTATGCAATGGACCGTGATAAGAGATGGGAGAGAATAAAGGAAGCCTATGATTTGCTTGTAAACGGAAAAGGCAGACCTGCGAAAGATATAGTCAGCGCAATGCAGGAGTCTTATGACGAGGGAGTAACCGATGAGTTCATGAAACCCATAGTTATGACCGGAGACTCGGGAAAGCCTCTGACAACTATTGGTGAAGGGGATGTTGTTGTATTCATAAATTTCCGTAATGACAGGGCCCGGGAACTTACAATGGTTCTCACGCAGGAAAATATGCCCGAATTCGGAATGAAGACTATCCCTCTTTACTACCTTACCATGACTCCTTACGATGACAAATTCAAGGGGATGCATATTGTTTTTCCCAAGGACAATGTCACCAGGACTCTGGGCGAGATTCTGGGAGCGACGGGCAAACGGCAGCTTCGTATAGCTGAAACGGAGAAATATGCTCACGTCACCTTCTTTTTTTCAGGAGGACGCGAGAAAGAGTTTGACCTTGAGGAGAGAGTGCTTGTCTCTTCACCGAGAGTAGCAACATACGACCTTCAGCCTGAAATGAGCGCCTACAAGGTAAGAGATGCAGTGATTGAAGAGATCAGGAAGAAGAAATTTGATTTTATCTGCCTCAATTTTGCCAATGGCGATATGGTTGGACACACAGGAGTCTACGAGGCCATTAAGACCGCGGTGCGGACCGTTGATGAGTGTGCCGGACAGGTAACTGAAGCAGCCCGTGCTAACGGCTACGAGGTGATAATTATAGCTGATCACGGTAACGCCGACTATGCAGTGAATCCTGACGGATCAGCCAATACTGCACATTCACTGAATCCTGTACCAATCTATCTTGTCAGCGACAGGTACAGCAGCGTAAGAAACGGGATTCTTGCTGATGTGGCGCCAACGGTACTGACAATGATGGGAATAGATATTCCAGCAGAGATGACCGGAAAATCACTGGTCTGAAAAATATGTTTCAGATTGACGATACCATAGTATCATCTGCAATTGTCGAAAAGAATTTTGCCTGTGATCTTGCGTCATGCTGCGGCAGTTGCTGTCGTTACGGCGATTCCGGAGCACCGCTGCACCCTGAGGAGGCACTTGCACTTGAAAAACTCCTGCCTCTTTTAAGGCCCTGGCTCCGGCCTGAGGGCATAAAAGCCATTGAGGAAAAAGGCACAAGCGTAAAAGATATTGAGGGAGACACGGTTACACCGCTGATCGGGAATGAGGAGTGTGCATATACGGTAATCGAAAACGGCATATACCGATGCGCCATCGAGCAAGCTTTCACAGCCGGTGTAATCGGATTCAGGAAGCCGCTGTCATGTCACCTTTTCCCGGTCAGGATAAAGAATTTCACCGATTTCAGGGCTGTGAACTATGAGGAGTGGCCCATATGCCGACCGGCACTGGTGGCCGGCGAAAATGAGAAGACAGAATTGTACAGGTTTCTTAAAGAACCTCTGATACGGGCATTCGGTCATGAATGGTATGATAAACTGGTTTCTGCTGCAAAAGAACATAACAAAGAAATTAGGCAATGGAACAGATAAAGAATTTTATTGAAGCAAACAGGGAGAGATTCCTTGAGGAACTCTTTGGTCTTATCAGGATACCGTCTGTCAGCGCCAGTGAGGCGAACAAACCCGATATGGTGAGGGCTGCAGAATACATTAAAGAGATGCTCATCAGCGGTGGGGCAGACCATGCCGAAGTACATCCAACCGCCGGTCATCCGATTGTCTACGGTGAAAGAATCATAGACAGGAACCTGCCTACGGTACTGGTGTACGGGCATTATGACGTACAGCCGGCTGAGCCTCTTGACAAATGGATTTCACCTCCGTTTGAACCGCAGATCCGTGACGGCAGGATTTATGCCAGGGGGGCTGATGACGACAAGGGGCAGCTATTCATGCATCTTAAGGCGTTTGAGATGATGAATTCAACAAAAACCCTCCCCTGCAATGTGAAGTTTATGATCGAGGGAGAGGAAGAGATTGGCTCAATAAATATTGCAGGCTTCTGTTCCGATCACAGGGAGATGCTTAAATCGGATGTGATATTGGTTTCAGACACAACAATGATCTCGGCAGCAACACCATCTATTACTTCAGGATTAAGAGGACTTTCCTATATCCAGGTTGAAGTTACAGGCCCTGACCGCGATCTCCATTCAGGTCTCTACGGCGGGGCTGTTCTCAATCCGTGCAACGTTTTGTGCGAAATGATTGCATCGCTTAAGGACATTGACGGACATATCACAATTCCCGGGTTCTACGATGCGGTAAAAGTGCCTTCAACAGCTGAACGGAAAAAGATGGCTGAAAGGCCGTTTGACCCGGAGGCATACATGAAGTCAATCAACGTTAAGGCGCTGGCTTCAGAGAAGGGTTTCACAGCACTTGAAAGTGTTGGTATAAGGCCAACACTGGATATCAACGGGATATGGGGAGGCTATACCGGAGAGGGTGCCAAGACAATACTCCCGGCCACTGCAACAGCAAAGTTATCGATGAGGCTTGTCCCTGATCAGGAGGCAGAGAAGATAGCAGAACTGGCCATCACACATCTGAAAGACATTGCACCTGAAGGAGTGACAGTCAAAGCTGAATACCTTCACGGTGGGGAGGCATATGTCAGCCCGCTTGACATTCCGGAATACCTGGCTGCCGAAAAGGCCTACGAAGCTGTCTTCGGAAAGAAACCCATACCTGTTCGCAGCGGAGGCAGTATCCCAATCATTTCTACATTCGAGAAGATACTGGGTGTAAAGTCAATACTGATGGGATTCGGGCTGGAGTCTGACGCAATCCATTCACCAAATGAAAATTTCCCGCTTGAAAACCTCTTCAGCGGAATGACAGCAATCCCTCTGTACTTCAGGTATTATTCGGAAATGAAAAGAAATGTCTGAATCTCTGCTCAGTCGGTTTTGAGTTTAAGCAGCTCAATCCTGGTTGATGACCCTTTCAGCACTGTAAACACATGGCGTCCGACACGGATTGCTTCCTGCTGTTTCGGAATACTGCCGTGAGAAAATAACAGAAGGCCCGCAAGAGTTTCGTATTCATCGCTTTCCGGGAGGCCCAATTCGTATTCTTCGTTCAGATAATCGATATCCAGCCTGCCTGAAAGAACATATTCCTTTTCGTTCAGCTGCTTTTCAATGAGGTCGCTTGTGTCATGTTCATCCTCAATGTCACCGACGATCTCCTCAAGTACATCTTCTATTGTTATCACTCCTGATGTTCCGCCGAACTCGTCAACCACAAGGGCAATGCTTTTCTTTTCCTCCGACAGAAGTTTCAGTACCCTGTTGGCAGTCATGGCCTCAGGCACTACCGGAAGCTTTCTCATCTGCGTAGCAATGTCAACAGACTCCTTCAGCAGGTCTTTGAGTTCAAAATATCCCACCATGTTGTCAAGGTTCTCACGGTAGAGAAGTATTTTCGAGTGTCCTGACTCTGTAAATTTCTCCCTCAGCTCGCTTACTGTGCAGTCTGCATTCAGAGCTACAACTTCAGTTCGTGGCACCATGCATTCACGGGCTTTTACCTTTGAAAAATCGAGTGCATTCTGGAAAATGCGTATGCTGTCATTTTCTTCCTCTTTCTCTTCATCGGTTTCCACAAAGTCATTAACGAAGTGGTCAAGGTCCACACGGGTGAAGACCTTGTTTTCAAGTGCAGCACCGTCAGGTTTAAGACCGAAGAAGATCCGGATCAGAAGGTTACCCAGTCCGAGGCTGAATTTGCTTACCGGATAAAAGATAAAGTAGAAAATAGCCGTTGGAACAGCAAAGAGTTTCAGGAAGGAGTTTGGCGTAAGGCGTACGATTGATTTGGGAAGGAAGTCGGCAAGTATTAGTACAGTGAAGGTTGTGATCACTGTCTGCAGAATGAAAATAAGCACCTCTGAACTGATAAATCCGGCGAACAGTTTTTCAAGCTGGTCTGCGGCGAGCATGCTGAAGATAACAATTGCCACATTGTTTCCGATAAGCATTGTGGCGATAAACTGTCCCTGGTTGCGGGTAAACATCGATATGATGCCTGAACCTACCAGTCCCTGTTTGCGGTCAAGCTCGATCCGGAGCCTGTTTGAAGCAAAAAAGGACAATTCCATGGCTGAGAAAAATGCACCAAGAAAGATGGCAAATGGGATTATCAGCAGGGAATTCATGAACCAAAGTTACAATTTTTTTCGCTGCCCGTCACGTATCCGGGCCATCACGAAGGCTACCACGGACATCACCGCAAAAAGCCAGGCACGGTCACCCTTTGTAATAAAAATTTCCCTGAAGAAGACCGCAAGACACAGGATACCGAGAATGATCCAAACGATTTCAATTGCCAGGATTGCCTTTTTGTTCATCGTTTATATAAATGGTTGCGCTGACATTCTTGATTTTCCAGCGGGTGAGCCGCGGATCTGATTCGAATCCGGTACCCATTATTATCTCGTCCTTACCGGTTATTTTCACAAACCTGTCTGACCATACAAGCTCTTTGGGTTCGTTCCAGTAAAGCAGTTCAGTCTCGAGGATCTCTCCCTTCTCGCTTACAACTACCACGCTGTCACGCAGTTCCCATAACTCTTCTTTTTCATTGTACCTGGCATACTGGGATGCGAGGCTTGCCTGCGGCACCGTAGTCCCGTCATAGAAAAACAGTTTCAGTCCTTCCGGAAACTCAGTGTGCGGGTCTTCCTCCCCGGTATACTGCATAATAAGCGGTGCCCGCATTATCATTGTGACTTTTCCGGAGTCAGTATACATGGTCTCAAAATTGCGGGCTGAGAGAGCCGGCATATCCTTTATCTGGAGTTCAGTGAAAACCTCCTTTTTGGTTTTCTCACAGGATAACAGAAAAGCAGTCCCTGTAAAAAGGACTGCTAAAATGAACAAACGATATTTTATTGTGCCGGACACAGGTCTCTATTCTTTTCTGAATCTTACTGATGTGTACTCATTGACCCATCCACCAACCTGGTATGAGGTTCCCTCTTCAATGATGCTCCTGAAGAACCCTTCTTCCTTTGTTGGATAAAGCTTTGAATAGATTTCAATTCTCCCGTCTGCCTGTTCCTTAAGACCCGGGTCAGTGTTTTTAGCCTTTACAAGGTAATCGACAACCACCCAGTATACAGCCTGGTTTTCAAATGCATCACCCACTCTGGCTCCGGCATATGATTCACCTGTTATGAAAAGGGCATTTCCGTTTGTATTGTCGAGAGCATATGCCTGTTTCGCCAGGTCACGGGCTGACTGCTTGTTGTCAGAGGTAAGCTCAAGGCTTGCCAGTTTGGTAAGCAGGCTTGATTTGACAATGGCGTTTTTCTCCAGGCTTATTGCCTCGGTATAATATTTTTCTGCCTGGTCAAACTTCTTTCTTGCGTAGTTCATTTCGGCCAGCTTAGCAGCGGCTTCTGCTGTACGGCCTGTAGCGTAAAGGTTTGTTGCAGCCGTAAAGTATAGTTCTGAATCTGTGCAACCCGTTTCAGTAAGCAATCCGAGGACCTTCTTCAGGAGTGCAGTGTCAGCAGGGGCCTGTTGCACCTTCGCGGTAAAGATATCTTCCAGGGTTGAGCAGTTGGCAGAGCCGCTGGACTTAAATACAGCATCAATATTTTTTCTTGCATCGATATACCGTGAATCGCCGGGTTTGGCTGACAGACGGGAATCAACAATGTTCATGGCCTTCGAGTAGGCATTGATAACCTCGGGAGATTCAATTACTTTCAGTGAATAACATCTGGCAGCAACCGCCATGTAGAGTGTTGAAAAAGTATGGTCAAAACTCTGGGGAGCGGTCTCCATCACTCCGTTTATATATTTATAGCTTTCACGTGCGTAGTCAGGATCATTACCGCCAAGTTCGTAGAGGGCAATAGACTTTCTAAGGTCATTCGCGGCAGCTTCACTGAAGTATTTTGTTCTCTGGGTCAGGACCATGAGCACTGAATCGATATATGCCTTATTGCCGGTCTTCCTGAACTGGTCTTTATACATGACTTCACCCTTGATATAGGTATTCTTGGAGGACCCTGGGCATTCATTGAATACAGGTCTCCAGAATTTGAGGGCCATGTTATAGTCCTTGTTATCGTAATAGGTCGAATAAAGTGAAGTATTGCGCATGCACCTGACACTATCTTCGCCGCGGCCAAACGGGGTACCCGTTGTAACCCCTGTCTGAGCGGCGGCGCTCAGTGTCAATGCGGTCAGGAATGCAACTGTCAGAATCCTGCTGGCGATTTGTCTCATTGTTTTTCTTTTATTATTCATATTTTGCCTTGAGGAACCAGTAGTCAAACAGGTTGAGGCTGGCTCCGACCGAAATTCTGGTTTCTCTGAACTGAATGTCCTCGGGGTTTCCCCTCCTTGACAGATCTATGAACAGTGAAGCCCGCGATCTCGATCTTCTCAATGGTATCCCTGCTCCAAAAGTTATGCCGTATTCTTTTACCTGGGTATTTGCAAACAGGGCATAACTCTCACCGTAGCGGCATCCCATGCGGTATTCAACACGATCAAAAAAGTTATAGTTTGAGTATTTATCAGGGATAAACTCCACTCCGGCATGCAATGAGAGAGCATCGGAATATGTTCCGTAGGAACCCGGTAATTCACCGGCGGACCATTTTGACCAGACAAGGTCGAAGCCTACAGTAAGTTTTTCTTCTTTTCCGAAAGAAAGGCCGGCGCGGACCGTGGAAGGGATAAAGCTTACGGTATCTGTCTGTCCGTAATAGAGGGTGTCAAAGGCCAGGCTTGAAGTCTGCACATTTGAATATCTCAGGAACAGCTGATCATATGAGGTATTGAAATTTTTACCAGGTGACCAGGTGATGCCGGCATTTATAAATTTCTTGTCGGGGAGGGGAAGCATAAACTGGGCGGATGCGTCAATGCCTACGCCTCTGATGCCGGTATTCTCCAGTTCCCTCATGTTGAAGTAGTTATTGTCTTCGGAGAATATGAAGTCGTTATACCTGTTGATCTCACCGAAAAGTACATACATGTTTGCCCCGAAGGAAACATATTTGAAAGGGCTAACCCCTGTTCCAAGGTAGAATTTCTGGTATCCGCCCAATCCCTTGTGGTATTCCACCACTTCACCAGCAATTTCTCCACCTGCATCGGGTGTAGTGGTTTCCCTCATTTCGTAATAACCATCAGTGTAAGGAATAACCCCTGCAGAAAAGCCCCAGTTTTTCATTATCGGGAAGCCGATGAGAAGGTGAGTGAAGTTAATGTCAGTGGATTTATAGCTTACATCACCTTCCTTGAGCCCGACAACTGCACCGTCTATTCCGAAGTCAAAAATAAAAGAGGCAGTATCGATGCTGCTGTATGATGCCGGGGTAAGATAGTTAAGCGTTACATTGTTTCGTATGCCGCTGCTCACACCCCCCATAGCCCGGGTTCTGAAAGTCCCCTGGTTTTCAAGATTTCCTATGCCGTATCTTGCGAACGGAGAGTCAACCTTTTTCTGGGCATATGTTGATGCCGCAAAAAGCAGCATGACGGTCAGAATAATAAATCTTTCAGTTTTTTGCATTATACTCAAGTAAATAATTTAACCCATCAGCCACCAGATCGGGATAACAGATCACCCTGCGCTCTGTGAGTGATGATAATTTTTCGCCGTCGCCGCCGGTAATTACAGGGATGAGGGCATTATATCTTTTTTCAAACGTGCGAATATACTCATTTATTTCAAATACCAGCCCCATCAGTACTCCGCCGGCGATTGCATCAAGGGTTGAGGTGCCAGGGAAGCTGAAGCTTTCAGACAGCTCCGCAAGGGGTAACCTTCCGGTAAACTCATGGAGGGCACGGAGCCTCATGGTCAGCCCCGGAGATATGCTCCCACCGATATATTCGCCACCGGTGACAATATCGAAAGTGACTGCGCTGCCGGCATCAATCACGAGCAGGTCATGACCGACGAACTTCAGCAATGCCCCTGCTGCAGCGGCCAGACGGTCAACGCCCAGAGTTTCAGGGGTACTGTAACGGACTTTGAACGGGTACTCTGACCTCCAGGTCAGATGATGCACATTCTTAATGCTCTCCTTAACAAGTGCAATCAGCTCTGCAGAATCAGTAGCAACACTCGAGATGATTGCCCGGTCAGGCTGAGACTTACCAATAAATGATTTCAGAGAAGCCCGGTTGAATGTTTCAAACCTCTCTTTCTTTACCAGGCTGTGCCCCTTGTAAATTGCCGCCTTGGCACTTGTATTTCCTATATCGAGGATCAGATTCATTTTTTTGTTTCCGCAGTTACGGAGGCAAGGTGGTAAGCCTGCATATCCTTAAACAGTGCTATGGCGGCAGCCACTGACGAAACATCACGCACTGTCAGGCTAAGCCTGCTGACATTCTGCTTCACACTCATCCGGTTCTGTTTACGGTTCACATAATTCATGACTGAAACAAATAGTCGGCTCCTGTAGAATTCTGAAGTCGGGTCATTTACAAAGTTAGCAACAAGAGCGCCATTTTTCAGAATTATTTTCTCAACCCCCGATGCGGAGGCAGTCCACCTGAGTCTCACCAGGTCAAGCAGAGCCAGGGCGGAAGACGGCAACGGACCGAACCTGTCAGCCAGACGCGTCTGATACCCGGTAAGGGCGGCCTCGTCCTTAAGGTCATTCAGCTCTTTGTACAGCCTTATCCTCTCCGAGATGCTCGAGACGTAGTCATCAGGAAACATGATCTCGAAGTCGGTTTCCACAATGACATCCGCAACGTATTCCTGAGCTTCCTCTGTCTCACCTGTCTCTTTTTTACGCCTTGGCTCCGGGAAAAGATCGCTGAACTCCTCGTGCTTCAGTTCCCTTATCGCTTCATCAAGAATCTTCTGGTAGGTCTCATAGCCGACATCTGCAATAAATCCGCTCTGTTCTCCTCCGAGCAGGTTGCCGGCGCCGCGGATATCGAGGTCCTGGAGGGCTATATTGAATCCGCTCCCGAGTTCATAATTTTCCTCGATAGCCTTCAGCCTTCTCCGGGCTTCAGGTGTCAGTGCAGAGACAGGTGGCGAAAGGAGATAGCAGAATGCCTTTTTGTTCGATCTTCCCACCCTTCCCCGTAACTGGTGAAGTTCTGAAAGGCCGAAGTTATGAGCATCGTTAATAAAAATCGTGTTGGCATTCGGGATATCCAGTCCTGACTCAATGATTGTTGTGGCAATTAGCACATCATAATCGCCCTTAATGAAATCAAACATAACATTCTCGATTTCATTTCCTTCCATCCGCCCGTGTACTACAGCAGTCTTTATTCCCGGACAGATACGGTTGACGGTCGCCTGCAGCTCTTTTATGTTGTCAATCCTGTTATTAATGAAAAAGACCTGGCCGTTGCGGCTCAGTTCGTACATAATGCCCTCACGGATGATTTCTTCATTGAACCCGTGCAGTTCTGTCATTATGGGCATCCGGTTTGGCGGGGGAGTGGTTATTACCGAGAGGTCACGGGCTCCCATCAGCGAGAACTGCAGCGTACGGGGGATTGGGGTGGCTGTAAGGGTCAGAGTATCCACATTTGCCCTGAATCTTTTCAGCTTCTCTTTAACTGCAACCCCGAACCGCTGTTCCTCATCGATCACAAGCAGGCCCAGATCGTTGAATTTAACCTCTTTCCCGGTGAGCTTATGAGTCCCGATTATGATATCTATTTCACCCTCCGCCAGCTTTCTGAATATCTCCTTCTGTTCTGAAGCCTTGCGGTGCCTGCTTATGTAATCCACCTTACAGGGGAAGTTTTCAAGTCGCGAGGTGAAGGTTTTGTAATGCTGCAGCGCCAGGATGGTTGTGGGAACCAGTACTGCAGTCTGTTTTCCGTCAGTGGCAGCCTTGAAGGCAGCCCTTATAGCCACTTCGGTCTTGCCGAAGCCGACATCACCGCAGACAAGCCTGTCCATTGGGGTTGTGGCTTCCATATCTTCCTTGACGGCTACGGTGCTGGCAAGCTGATCGGGTGTGTCTTCATATATAAAAGAAGCCTCCAGTTCCCGCTGCAGGTATGAATCCGGTGAGAAAGCGAAACCTCCGGTGGCTTTTCGCATTGCATAAAGCTTGATGAGATCCCTGGCAATATCCTTCACCTTCTTCTTTGTGGCCTGCTTCAGCTTCTGCCATGCACCCGTCCCCAGCTTGTTAATTCGCGGGGGAGAAGTATCCTTCCCTTTATATTTGGAGATGCGGTGCAGGGCGTGAATGCCCACAAAAAGTGTATCGTTATCCTTGAATACCAGCTTGATGGCTTCCTGTGAATGACCGTTAACATCAATCTTCTCCAGTCCCCCGAAACGTCCCACACCGTGGTCAACATGTACAATATAGTCACCCGGATTAAGATCGGTAAGCTCTCTGATTGTCAGGCTGTCACGACGTGTGAAGAAGCCCTTTATCCTGAACTTGTGATACCGGTCGAATATCTGGTGGTCAGTGTAGACGGAGATGCGGAGATCATGGTCGGTAAAACCCTGGTGCAGGTTCAGCAACAGCGGTGTGAATCTGACTGACGGATCCAGCTCGGCGAATATCTCGCTCAAACGCTGCTCCTGTACCTCGCTCTCGGAGATAATGAAATTCTCATATCCCTCACTGGTGTTGAAGCGGAGCCTTGAAGCCAGAAGCTCAAAGTTCTTATTGAATGAGGGTTGGGGCTCAGTCTGAAAACTGACAGTGACGGCGTTTTCGCCCGGGCTTTCTTTTCCGAAGGCTATCTGTCGGTGCTGTGCACAGAGTTCGGCAAGCCTCCGGCCGGTAATGATTATATCCCTGCGGTCAGTTATTTCACCCTTGTCGCTTCGTCCACGGGTCTGAGACCATATCGAATCGGTCTTTTCAATTATATATTTGAAATTCTCGGTCCAGATGATGGATGAGGGAGGGATAAAATCTATGAAGGAGTCAGCAATATCCTGAAAAGTAAGATCATGAATGTCAGGGATTACCTGAATCTCGTCATACAGTTTTACTGAGAGCTGGTCATCAGGATTGAATGATCTTATCGATTCGATCTCCTCACCGAAGAAGTCTATACGGTACGGCATGTCAGCCGAAAATGAAAAGAGGTCGGTGATGCTACCCCTTATCGAATACTGTCCGGGTTCATAGACAAAATCGGTTCGTTTGAAATTGTACTCTCTCAGCACCTCCTCGAGGAATTCGATGGAGAGTTTCGCTCCCTTCTTTATGACAAAGGTGTTTTTTTTCAGGTTCGCTTTACTTACCACCTTCTCCATGACTGATTCGGGGTAGGTGACAATGATGCATTTTCTCCGGCCTGAATTGAGGAAGCTGAGGACCTCAGCACGCAGAATAATATTGGCAGGGTCAGTCTGTTCGTACATCACTGACCTCTTGTAGGTGCTTGGGAAGAAGAAGATGTTTTCATCGCCGAGAAGCGATGTCAGGTCATTGTAGAAATATGCGGCATCCTCCTTTTCCGGTACGATGACCAGGTGGGTTGTCGGCTGTTCTGACAGTGCACCGGCCATAACAACAGCCCTGGACGAGCCGGTAAGCCCGTTTATCACCACTGACTCGCTGCTGCTTCCTGCAAGTAGTTCCTCCAACCTGAGGAATGAGGGATGCTGCCTGTAATAATCCCTGAAAACGGTGTTACCCATTAAACGAATTTAAGAATGCAAAAATAGCAAACCCGTCTGTGAGTGCAAAACAAAACGGCAACCTTAACATCCTGTTAGGAAATCAGGTCAGGAACTCTTCGAGTTTTGATATCATCAGGGGTGATCCGCAGTACAGGGCTGACCTCTGATGCAGAGAATCAGGCTTCGTGTCAAGAATCCGGCGGCGCCCGTCAAAGGCTCTTCCGCCTGCCTGTTCAATTATGAATGCAATAGGGTTGCATTCATACACGAGTCTTAATTTTCCTGAGGGATACATTTCCGCCGGGGGATAAAGAAATATTCCGCCTGCCAGCAGATTACGGTGAACATCTGAAACCAGAGACCCTATGTACCTGGAGGTATACGGTCTGCCGGTCTCACTGTCGCTCTCCTGGCAGTATTTGATGAACTTTTTGACCCCGTCAGGGAATTTTACATAATTTCCCTCATTTACGGAATAAATCCTTCCTTTGGCCGGGGTAGTTATTTCAGGATGCGAGAGACAGAATTCCCCTATTGTGGGGTCGAGAGTAAAACCGTTAACCCCGTTACCGGTTGTGTAGACAAGCATCGTGGAGGATCCGTATATCACATAACCCGCGGCAACCTGCCTGCTTCCTTCCTGAAGAAAATCAGCGATGCCGGCTTCGGCATCGCGTTCTGAGACACGTCTGTAGATTGAAAAAATCGTTCCGACTGAAACGTTGTAGTCTATATTTGACGACCCGTCCAGCGGATCCATGCAGACAATGTACTTCCCTTTCCGGGCGAGTGAGTCTGTAAAGATCACTTCGTTCTGGTTTTCCTCTGAAGCAATTCCGCAACATTCGCCGCTGGCCATCAGGGCGTCAATGAAAACCTCATCGGCATACCGGTCAAGCTTCTGCTGTTCCTCTCCCTGGATATTCCGGATACCTGACTTTCCGATTATCTCTACAAGCCCGGCCTTCCTCATCTTCGAGTTCACCATCTTCGCTGCCGTACCTATATGGTGAAGCAGGCTCGACAGTTCCCCGCGTGCATAGGAAAAATCTTTCTGCTTCCTGATAATGAAGTCGTTCAGACTGACAATATCATAACTTGACATTCTGGTTCGGGTTACCTGTTAGTATCAATTTTCTTAAGGTTAATTGCATAACGATGGCTAAGTTATACTTTTGTGCAAACCAAACCTAGAAATGATAGTATATAAATTCGGAGGAGCTTCCGTACGTGACGCTGCAGGTATCAGGAACCTTTGTGACCTGGTCACGAAGGAGAAGGGGAGGCTGGTTGTTGTCGTATCTGCCTTCGGAAAGACTACCAATGCCCTCGAAGAGGTACTCAGACTGTGGTATACCGGAGATGCAGCCTACAGAGAGAAAATCGGAGCTCTGTCAGGGTATCATAATTCAGTGATTACTGATCTGTTCGGCACCGGGTCAGAGGCGGCAGACAGAATCAATGCGTCGGTCTCAGAGCTTCTGACAAGGCTTGAAAACACCGTGAGGGGCGACTATGACCATGACTATGACATGATTGTTTCGATGGGTGAGGTCTGGTCAACGATGGTTGTGGAGGCCTGGCTCAGGTCCAGGGGATTGAACACAGAGTGGTGGGACATCAGGAAGCTGCTGGTCACCGACGGGAGGCACCGCGATGCAGGTATTGAATGGGAGCAGTCATACCATAGAATAGTTGCGGCTTTCAGAAACAGTGATGCCGCCGTCAGTGTCACCCAGGGATTCATAGGTGCAACCACCGGAGGCGAGGTCACCACCCTTGGGCGTGAAGGGTCAGACTATACCGCGGCACTAATTGCAAATATGCTGGATGCCGAAAAGGTAGTTGTGTGGAAAGATGTTCCCGGAATAATGAGCGCTGATCCCCGGTGGCTATCCACCGCAGAGACTATAAGCAACATCTCCTACAACGAAGCTGTTGAGATGACTTTCTCCGGCGCCAAGGTCATCCATCCCAATACTATCAAACCGCTGCATAACAAGAAGATCCCGATGCATGTCAGATCGTTCATAGATCATGATGCGCCGGGCACGGTCATATCGGAGGAAGCCACTCCGGGACAGGCGAAACCGATATATGTAAGAAAGGAGGACCAGATACTCATTTCTATCCTTCCCAAAGATCTTTCTTTCGTAATGGGAGAGAATCTGGCCGATGTGTTTCACCTCTTTTCAGAAAACGGTGTGAAAGTAAACATGGTCCAGGCAGGTGCCGTCAGCATAAATGTCTGTGCTGATAACGAGGAAACTAAAATAGGCAGAGTCCTCGAAAAACTTCGCAGGGATTACACAATTCTGTTTAATGAGGGGGCTGAGATGCTTACCGTAAGGCACTACGACGGGGACTCTTTTCAGAAAATAACAGATGGCATGGAGGTGCTGATTTCACAGACGACCAGGAACGATTTAAGGATTGTCACCAGGCGAAAGTGAATCCGGGCTGCCCAGATCTACTCTGAACGCTGCCCTGTATGCATAGACTTTCCCTTCACCGTTATAGAGTTCATAACCGAAGACTGCCGATTTTGCGATTTTTTCAATTCTGTTTGAAGCAGGGTCATAATACCAGTCCTCGGTGAAGGAGAGCTTTCCGATTTTTGAACGGTCGTTACTGAATTCTTTTTCGATATCTCTCACTTCGGCCGGTTTCATCGGTTTTCCTGAATGATAGTCATAGGCGGTGAGCTTTCCCTCGTAGATGAGACCGAATATTGTATTTACCATTATGTCACCACTGTAACCCGCGACCTTTTCGATCTCCCAGGGATCACCTTCGGGGTCCGGTCTGATGATAACCTCGGTGACAATATCTGAAGCAATTAGTACGAGGTTTGGTGATGCTGTTGACGAAACCGGCTGTATGCTGTCGGCAGTGCCTGTCCGGGAGTCTGAAGGCGGCACTCTTCCGCTGTCACCGCAGGATGTTGCCACCGCCAGCGATAAAAAGAGAAGTATCTGGTTTTTGCTCATTCCGCTGCTGGGATTTTATCTTTCAAACTGTAGCATCTCCGCCGCCTTTTCACCCGTCAGATGGCCGTTACTGAATACTATCCTGCCGTTTACAACGGTTGTTACAACCCTGCTGCGGAAAGTGGTACCTTCAAGGGGTGACCATCCGCACTTGTATAAAATGTTATCTGGAGTGACAGTCCAGGGTGAGTCGGGGTTGACCAGCACCAGGTCAGCCTTATATCCTTCACGGATGAATCCCCGGTCGCAGATGTTGAAAACGGTGGCAGGATTATGACACATCTTACTTACAATCAGCTCCGGAGTAAATACACCCCTGTGACACAGCTCGAGCATCATTACGAGTGAATGCTGAACGAGCGGGCCACCTGAAGGGGCTTTGAAATATGACTCTTTCTTTTCGTCCAGTGTATGCGGGGCGTGGTCAGTCGATATTATATCGAGTCTTCCGTCAGTTACTGCTTCCCTCAGAGCCTCCAGATCGGACGCACTTTTGATAGCAGGATTCCATTTGATTAAATTTCCATGGGTGGCATAATCCGAGTCGTCAAACCACAGATAATGAACGCAGGCTTCGCCGATAATCTTCTTCGATGCAATATCATTCCCGGGGGTAAGCAGATCCATTTCCTCAGCCGTAGAGAGGTGAAGGAGGTGCAGCTTTGTATTCAGCCTTTTTGCTCTTGCCACCGCTGCAGAAGAAGATTTCAGACAAGCTTCCCGGCTTCGGATCAGTGGATGTATGGCCGGATCGGGGTCGTCACCATAACTTTCCCTGTACGATATAGCATTCTGTTTGATTGTTGCCTCGTCTTCGCAGTGACAGGCAACAGGAAGTTTAGTGATACTGAATATTTCGTCGAGGTGTTTTTCATCGTCAACAAGCATTTTGCCTGTTGATGCTCCCAGAAACACCTTTATGCCGCACAACTTGCGGGGATCAGCCTGTTCTGTCTCCTCCCCGTTGCTGTTTGTGGCGCCCAGGTAAAATGAATAGTTGATGACTGATCTGCCTGCAGCCGTTTCGTTTTTCAGCTCCCATTCCTTTAAAGAAGTTGTCTGGGGAACCGTATTGGGCATGTCCATGAAAGAGGTAACCCCGCCGGCCGCAGCCGCGGCGCTTTCCGAATAGATGTCTCCCTTGTGGGTGAGCCCGGGTTCACGAAAATGAACATGGGAGTCGATTACTCCGGGAAGGAGCCAGAGACCCCTGGCGTCTATTACCGTGGTTCCGGGCTCTGCAACGCCTTTTCCTGCCGGCATTATGGCTGTAATCCGGTCTCCGACAGTAAGGATATCAGAGTTTCGGGTGCGTCCCTCGTTGATTACTGTGGCATTGGTGATCAGCAGACTGCTCATTGTGCTTTCTGTTTATTCAAGGTTCAGGCTTCTATGCGCCGGGGATGTCTGAAAAGGCTTACGGCTTTCATCCGCAGCACGCCCCATAGAGCTTCGTTAAAGATACCGCCGGTCATTTTTGATGTACCGGCACGTCTGTCTGTGAAGACTATTGGTATCTCAACAATCCTGTAACCAAGGAGCCATGCCGTGAATTTCATTTCGATCTGAAAGCCGTAACCCACTGATTTGATGTGGTCAGGTCTGATGTTCCTGATGACCTCGCTCCTGTAACATTTAAAGCCGGCCGTTGTATCTTTTATTTTCATTCCGGTGATCAGCCTGACATACACTGATGCGATGTACGACATCAGGACCCTGCTCAGCGGCCAGTTGACAACGTTTACTCCGGAGATATATCTTGAGCCTATTGCCAGGTCTGCCCCGTCACGGTCGCAGGCTTCGAAGAGCCTGACGAGATCGAGGGGGTTATGCGAAAAGTCGGCATCCATCTCACATATATATTTATAGTCTCTCTGCATCGCCCAGTCGAATCCGGCGATATAAGCCCTTCCCAGGCCCATCTTGCCTGGCCGTTCAAGGAGGTGCAGATTCGGGAATGCTGGCTGCATTGATTTGACAAGGGCGGCTGTACCGTCAGGGGAGTTGTCGTCAATGACCAGGATTTCGAAAGGGACGGGCAACAATGTGATAGCCCTGACCATCTCGGTGATGTTTTCCTTTTCGTTGTAGGTTGGTATGATTACGAGATTGGCCATGTTGCAAAAGTTCCAGCTGCGAATTTAGAGTATTTTTTTTTCTCTCTCTTGTCATTTTCAGAAATGCCTTTATATTTGCAGCCGCTTTTGACTTTCTTCCGGGGGACAAAAAAAAGGAAAAAAATATTTGAAAAAATATTTGGCGGGTAAAGCAGGAAGAGTTACTTTTGTCACCCCAAGAAATTGGAAATAGGAAGTTCTTTGAATTAATGATGAAGTAGTAGCACACAGGCGAGAGTAATGACTCGCCAAAACCTAGCAATTCTTTTGATAAGTATTTGGAGACCGGATTGATCCTCGAAGGTAATAGATAAGAAATATTACAATGAAGAGTTTGATCCTGGCTCAGGATGAACGCTAGCGGGAGGCTTAACACATGCAAGTCGAGGGGCATCACGAGGTAGCAATACTTTGGTGGCGACCGGCAGACGGGTGAGTAACGCGTATGCAACCTACCCTGTACAGGGGGATAACCCGGAGAAATTCGGACTAATATCCCATAATATTATTTGGAGGCATCTTTGAATAATTAAAGTTCCGGCGGTACGGGATGGGCATGCGTAACATTAGCTAGTTGGTAAGGTAACGGCTTACCAAGGCTTTGATGTTTAGGGGTCCTGAGAGGGTGGTCCCCCACACTGGTACTGAGACACGGACCAGACTCCTACGGGAGGCAGCAGTGAGGAATATTGGTCAATGGGCGCAAGCCTGAACCAGCCATCCCGCGTGCAGGAAGACGGCCCTATGGGTTGTAAACTGCTTTTCCGAAAGGCGAAACTCAGCGACGTGTCGTTGATTGACGGTATTT
>CAVWSZ010000011.1:0-176209 GCA_963757935.1 uncultured Bacteroidales bacterium
GATTATGTCAGCCAAGAAGTCGGTAATGGCAATAAATTTGAAGTTTAGTTGTTTTTGCCTTTGAGTCTTATGCTGTCTTCCAAGTGATGAAAATAATACGTTAAGGCTTAATAACTGAATAATAGGAATTAATGAATTATCATTATAATAATCTGATACTAATGATGCCGAAAACCAGAGAATTATCAGAAGCAAGAATCCGGTAATAACATTAAGCCAGAAAAGTGAACTGTAGTGTTTCTTCGGAATATCTTGTTTATGTATTATTGCTGCCGATAATCCCATATCAAGAAATAATTCTGTAAAGCCAATAAACAAAGAGGCTATTGCAATTGTACCAAAATCCTCCTTAGAAAGAAATCTTGTCAATATTGCGACCTGTAATAGCTTTACAACACTATTGGATACTACTGATACTGTAGTCCATTTAATTCCCTTATGGGCTTTTTCAGTAAAACTAGCCATTCATAATTTCTCCATAGATTTGCACCCAGTCCATTATTGAATTCTCCCAGGATGAAACCTTATAAATCTTGTCCCTGTTATTAACAAGCCTGTTTTTATGAATTTCAAGATTTTCCAGACAATCTGCGATTTTACCTGTCAAATCAATAATCTCTGTTTCAATAAAATAAATATTTCTGTCTTTTAGGTAATCATATGGGAGCCAATTTCCTGTAATTACTATATTCTCTGCAAATATCTGCTCTTGAACCGATGCTGAGAAAGCATCAGACATCGAAATGCTAACGGCAATATCAGGAATCAATCTAAGTTTTGCAACTTCATCTTTAGGTAGTAGGTTAGTTATAATTTTGTAAGACAAGCCGGCTTTTGTAAGATGGTCAATAATTTGGTCTAAATATTCCTCAGTTAAACCGTATGTCATTTGAAATAATAAAAAGACCGCCTCCTTAAGAGGTGGCTTTAAGTTCGCAATTGAGTCAATAATAATCAAATGTTGCTGTGAGGTGCTACCGTTATATCCACATGAAATTATTATTTTGTCATCAGGGATTCCCAATGAATGCCGATATTTACACAATTCTGCCTTATTATCAAATTCTTTGATAATATCAAACTGTTGCATTCCAAAATGAGCGAACCTGATTTTTGAACCATATTCCGGGAACGTCTTAATGAAATCCGTACCCATACGTTTTGTTGCAACCTGAATACAATCAACAAGTCCATATAATGAACGTTGTTCTTCAATCCTCTTTTTGGTTACTCTGTAAAAATCAGAACCCCAAACAGTGATTTTGATCTCTTTATTTTGCCTTTTTAATTGTGGGATAATCTTATCATAGCATGCACTAAAAAAATGAATGTCAATTACCTCATAATTTCTAGATAGATTAATAATGATTTTTCTTTGGAATAAAAACAAAAAAAGCCCATGGATTTTAGGAATAGCAAGTAGCGGTTTGAGGATTCTGAAAAATCCTGGTAACTTAGATCTTAACCTGCATTGAAAATCCCAATTGATAATATTGAAAGAATCTGCCTCTATTAGACTCTTATTCAAGTAAAAAATAAGATTATCTATAATTTGAGCATGATTCTCAAACTCATATAAATGCAGTATCCTCATTTTTTATTAAAACTTCCGAATTGAATGTTTTTCCTTTCAAGAACGGAGAAATATTCTTTCCAATCACCGATGTCAATCCAGCTATTTTGAGAAACAGGGAATACGCCAACTTTTCTGTTATTCTTTTTAAGATCCCAGATTAAGTCAGTGATATTACTAACCTTATCACAGGGGATTTCATCGATTAAATGTGGTTCGAGTAAATACATACCACTGTTGATCTTGAAAGTAAGTTCGGGCTTTTCAGTTAATTCCGTCAGGTGTCCATTGTCACCTGTTTCAAGCGTTCCATAGGCAATAGGAAAATGTTTCAGGGCTGCGACAATCGTAATTTCATTCTCATTTTCCCGATGATATGCTAATATCTCTGAGTAATCTTGTTCAATAAGAATATCGCAGTTACTAACAAAAAAGGTTTGTTTTATTTTGTCTTTGAGCAAGGATAGGCTCCCTGCCGTACCCATAGGCATTTTTTCAATAAAATAATCAATATTTAACGGGAGGTGTAGACTATCAATGTAATATTTTATTAGCTCGGCCTTGTAATTGATTGACACGTAAAAATCATTACAACCATAAACAATAAACCTATCGAAAATCTCCTCCAACATAGTTTTTTCACCAATGGGTATCAATGGTTTTGGTAAAACGTTTGTCAACGGCTTTAGTCTTGCTCCAAGTCCGCCAGCTATGATAACTACAGGAAGTTTAAATCTGCCTTTTGGTACTAGTTTATTATCCTGAAAGACATCTTCCCAGAAATATACTGCAACAATTTCATTATCTGTTGCAACTACTGGACAAAGTTCCATACGGAAGTCGAACATCATCTTTCTAATGGTGTCTAATTCATCCTCGGGTGCAGCAATCCGGATATTTTTTCTTAATACTTCGCTCACCTTGATATCAAGGGGTTTGTTTTGAATTACTGCCCGCTGTATATCCCCAACACTTAAAAGTCCTGCAAACTTATTACCACGTAGTACCATCAATAATTTCTTATCAAGAGCGTCCATCTTTTTCAGGGCCTCGATCAAGGTAGCATCGTGTTCTATGGTTCTGTTCTTAAACATATCTTTCAACAAATAATGATACTTACATTTTCAACCACTAAGTCTACTGCCTCATAAATCCATTGCTTGTCTGTTTCCATGGAATAAAGTTAATTTATCCCATCTCAGCAATAATAAAGATTTATAAATTCCTTTACCTGTAAAAAAGAGAGTTAGCCTTAATAAATGAGTTGGCTGAGATTTTAGCTTCTTGGACAACCACTGCACCACTTCCGATGAAAGTGCCTTCCATAACTTCTGCTCCACCATTTACAATAGCCCCGGTTGAAATATGACAATGATTACCTATGACAACATCATGCTCAATCAAGGCACTTGAATTAACTATGCAGTTTTCCCCCACTCTGACATCTGCGTTAATGATTACATTATGCATAACAATTGTTCCCCATCCAATTTGAGCATAATGAGAAACATATGCGTGAGGTGAAATGATAACCGGTAACTTAACTCCGTGCCTGATAAGTAAGTTATATAAAAAGATTCTACGTTCAACTGATCTTATCTGTCCAACTGTAACAAGAAAATGTTTTATCTTATTTTTTAGTGCAGTAATATCATCATCAGTACCTATGATAGGGATATTAAGAATTTTGTCCCCAATTTTTTCAGCTTTGTCAAGTATTCCCACTATTCTATACTCCCCTTGTTGTTCGATAACATCGATGCAGGATTTACAGTGACCTCCGCCACCAAGTAGTATTATATCTTTATGTCTCATCAATAACGGAGCTGGGTAAATTAACTAAAGTGTCTGAAATAGATTTTGCATTTGTTAATTTACCAGTAATACAATCCTTAAACATACTTAGTTCGTTCATCAGACGCCAGGCAGGCCGTGTCATGATGCCATTTTTATTTGCAAATTCTAAAAATGCATCACGTTCATTCTTATCATTAAATAATATACAATTTAGCCAATGATTTGATTTGCAATTATGAGGTTCTGTTATAAACTGAATATTATTAGCTGTAAAGAATCTTTGATATTCTGTGGCAATATCCCTCTTCGATTTCAAGAAAAACTCCAACTGTTCAAGTTGAGCTAAGCCGAGTGCAGCATTTATGTTAGGCATACGGTAATTATACCCTATTTCATCATGGACGAACTCCCAAGGGTGTGGAATTTTAGCTTGCGTTGTAATATGTTTAGCTCGTTTCGCTAATTCCTCGTCATTGAAAAGCAACATTCCTCCACCTCCAGTTGTAATTATCTTATTGCCATTAAAACTTAAAACACCTATTTTTCCAAAGGTGCCTGTATGTCGTCCTTCGTAGAAGCTACCCAGACTTTCAGCTGCATCTTCAACAACTTCAATCTTAAACTGCCTGCAGATTGCAACAATTTGATCAATCCTGCATGGGTTGCCAAAGGAATGCATGGGAACACAGACTGAAATTCTGCGTTTGGTGATTTTGTTAAAGCAACCATCTGAATTCTGTGTAGTTTGTGTTTCCAGAAAACTAAGGAGTGAAGCCGGACTTAAGCCAAGTGTTTCTTTATCAACATCAAGAAAAACCGGATGTGCTCCGCAGTATTTTATTGCGTTAGCAGTAGCAATAAAGGTTAGCGGCTGAGTTATGACCTCATCATTACTTCTAACACCTGAAAGCAATAAGGCTAAATGCAATGCATTGGTTCCATTTACACAAACCACAGCTTTAAGAATGCCTGTGTACCTGGCCATTTCTTCTTCAAAAAGGTTAACGAATTTGCCTACACTAGAGACAAATGTTGAATCTATACACTCTTCCAGATATTTCTTTTCATTCCCTCTAAAACAAGGTTCATGTAAAGGAACGACTCCTTCGGGTTGTTTGTACAAGATCCGAATAAACGAAATTATCTTCTTGAACTTTTCCATTGGTTGATTAAATCAATACTTCATTAAACAGGATCAGTATAATGGCCTAAGGATATTATGTATTTAGTAGTAGTAGGATTTAGTGAACTGCGGATCTTTGGATGAATTGTGAAAATAACCATTTTATGTAAATTCCTGTAAGCTTGGCTTACGGAGTTATGAATATATCCAGTCTGATGGAATTGAACAAGATCTTTTAACATTGTGTAGAGACAAAAAAAATGTGAATCCCAAGTATTGGATTAAGCAACATAAGTTTATTTATTGTTTATTATTTACTTTCTTCCTTTATTTATTTTTTTTTGCTCTTTATCGACAGTGTACCCATATTTGTTTCCATAACCGTGATGTCTACTGTCTGCCTGAATATCATTAATAACCAAACTTATCCCTTTTATATTACTTGCTTTTAACTCATTCAAAGTATCTTCAAAGATGTCCCTTGGAGTCTTTCCAGGTCTGACCACCAGCAAACAAGAATCTGCCATTGAAGCCAAATGGAAGGTATCAGAGACAACTCCTATCGGAGATGAATCAATTATAATGTAGTCGTAACTTTCTTTCAGTAATTTAAATAACTCGCCAGTTTTCTCCAATGCTGTAAGCTCCGATGGATTTGGAGGAACTGGTCCTGCTGAGACAACCGACAAATTATTAAATGTTGTGTCCCTTATGATATCCTTTATGTCATCTTTGCCAATCAACCACGTGGAAACACCCTTTTCATTGTCGAGATTAAAATCGGTAAATATTTTAGGCTTTCTCAAATCGAAACCAACCAGAATCGTTTTCTTCCCTAGCAAACTATAAGCCGAAGCCAGATTTATTGCTGTAAACGTCTTCCCGTCACCGGGCATAGTTGAGGTTATCAGAATAACCGGTGCTTTAGCCTCTTTTGTAAAGAACTGCATCCTTGACCGCAGCAAGCGGAATGTTTCAGCTATTGTTGAATTAGGATAATCGAGCACAACAGTGTTGGTTTTTTCTCCATTGTGTGGTATATTACCAACAATCGGTATGTCTGTCAATCTCCTAATATCTTCAGTCTTTAATTTTTTATTAAACAGGAAGTTTAAAAAAATTACCAATAAGGGAAAAGCAAACCCTGCAAACAGCCCAACAAGATTTATCATTATCCTGTTGGGTGAGACAATTGTACTGAAACGGGAATCTGCAGGATCAATCACCTCACTGTCAGCCTTGTTTGAGGCTTTCTGCATCTCCTGTTCAGATCTGGTTTCAAGAAGAAATGTGTAAAGTTCATCAGTTACTTTAAATTTCCTCTCGAACCCAAGAAGTTGTCTCTCAGTCACAGGTAAGGCAGATGCCTTAGAATTTGCCCTATTAATTTGTTCTTGATTCTCTGATCTCGCCAGACTATTTGCTCTTTTGAGGCCATTAAGTGTTTCGCGTAAAGCATCCTTTGTAGTCCGAATTCTTTGTTCAAGGTTTCTTTGTAACGGATTCATTTCACCTGCACCTTTGGCGGAAAGCTGTACTTGAAGTTCGGCCAGTTCATTAACAAGCCTCGTTAAGCCTGGATCAGTGATGCCCATAGTTATAGGGACGATAGGTATCTCTCCGGATGATTTGTTATCAAGATAATCTCCAAGATAATCGTAATAATTAGCCTCAAGGTTAAGACGCGCCCTTTCATTTTCAAGAAGCGTGACCTGTTGGATAATAGATTGCCCTTGCGCAGAAAGGTCCATTACTCTGTGTGATGAGCGGAACTGTTGAAGACTGGTTTCTGTTATTTTTAGAGAATCTGATACACCAACGAGCTGATTGTCAATGAACTGTATTCTCCTTTGGGCTTCCATATTTTTCTTGTTAAGTGAAATTGCCTGAAACCCTTCAATATGTTTATTGAGAAACTCAACATCTTTAGCGGTGTTGGTACCTTCAAGACTCATTCTTAAAATAGATCCTTCTCTGGACACCAGGTCAACATTAAGCCTATTACAATAGTTGTTGATTAATCTAGTGCGACTATAAACTACAAAAAAGAGTTTACGGTCTTTATTTTCATTAAGCCATTTTTCATCTAGGCATTCAACAATGAAACTACCACCCTGAACATTAATCGTGTCTTCAAATGTGACTGTTTTTTGGAACGGGAAATAGTCAGCTTCGGATTTTATAGTGAACATTTTATTATCCTGAAAACTAATTGAGAACTCCAAATCCTTTGGTAGTGGAAGTCCCTGGTCAGACACAATCTTTATTGGTACTTCAGGATAAATTGGCAGATGGTTTCTGATTGTCTTGAAATAATATTCAACTTCAAAAGGTAACTGCTTCAGAGTATTTTCAGTAAGTGCTCTTGATTTCAATATCATAATTTGATTTTGCAGATTCTTCATCCCTCCGGGAAGGCCAAGCCCTTGTAAAAGCTCAGAATTATCTACAAGTGGTGACTCGTCTCTCTCGTTCACCAAAATTGTCGCTGAAGTACGATAAACAGTCAAAGTATGGTTAATGTACCAACGGGCTACTAATAAAGCTAATATTATCCCAATTATGAACCAGTACCAGTTCTTTAATATTAAAGGAAGAATAACCAAAAGATCGAAGCTATTTGTTTCCTGGAACTGCTTGCCTTTTGTTTCCAATTCAAAGTTGTCAGACTGTTTCATTATTATGAATTTTTCGCTCCTTATTTAAGAAATAAAAAGAAAAGAACTTAAAGTTACGGCTTCGTCAAATTAAAACATAAGTTTCGCAGGCTAAAAGCCTGTTCAACATAATTTTAATTACAGAATTCGGAAGTAGCTTAATACCACAAGCGCAGTTGTGATAGTTGTCAGGAACATTGTATAGGCAGTGGAATTAGTTTGAAATGACTTCCCCCGCATGGGTATGGCATAAATAACGTCATTAGGTAATACATAGTAAAATTCTGAGGTCAGAATGCTTCTGTCTGCAAGAGAGAACTCTTTAACCACTGGACCATATGGAGAAGGTCTAATTAACTGTACCTTCTGACGGTTACTGAAAACACTCATGTCTCCAGCCAGGGAAATTGCTTCGAATATATTCAGTCGATCCTTGAATATGAGATATCTTCCTGGATTATTTACTTCTCCAATTATGCTAATAGAATTATTTACCAATTTGAGTGTTATTGCAGCATCCTGTACATAATTTTTAAAGATGGAATCCAAAGCCAACTTTATCTCAGAGATTGTCTCGCCGCCCACTTTCACTCTACCTACATAAGGTATTTCAATAAAGCCGCCTGTATCTACGGTGTAGCCCGATAAACCGGCACTCTCCTGGGTCAACCCCCCACTTCCAAGGTCTATATTAAACAATGCCGAATATTGCGGATCAGGCGTCAATACACGTATATAAAGGTTATCATTTGGCATTATTTTATAGGCAACCGGGGTTATTGATGTTCCGATATCACCAACAGGTAAATCATGACCCTCTGATTTGTCAGAATACTGGAGATATGTCAATTTCATACGAGAAACGCAGGAATTAAATAGCAAAAGAATTGATAATGAACTCAAGATAATTATATTGCGCATTTTCATAAGAATAGGAATTAGACTACTTTATAAAGAGTGCATTACTTTAATATTGTCCATCAGCGAAGATAAGTAATAGGTCAAATCAAAGTTTACCTTTTTTATGAATCTTTTTTAATGAATCTCCGCTGATTAAGAATGGAAATTCATTTATTAAAATACTTTGACTATTTCTTTCAAAACAGACCTTGAGTATATGTTTTTTAAGAGTCTATCTGGCTAGTACAAAATAGTCAACATATTTCTGGTTTGCGGGAATTCGTTCGTTAAGTACATTAATACACCAGCCTCCATTCTTCTGACCAACCTGATGGATGAAGATACCTTTGACTGGAATCTAAGTTAAATATCTTGATATGATGAACCGGTTCTATATAGTTCGTGTATTAACGTGATGATTCATTAAACCACTTAAATTGTTCATTTATTTATTCCACTCCTGAGAATTCATTCCAGTTCCAGAGTAGCTTCTCAAAAACTCTGTTGTTGCCTTCGATAGATGCTTGATAAAAAGGTTTACCATAGACTGCGAAAATAGGAACTATATGATTGTTAAATAAGAATATCTTGAAAGAGGAGATGGGCCTTAAAAATAATTGGCCAGAAATCAGGATTCATGGTTCATATCAATGTTCTGCCTTGGACACTCCATACCATGAATTTGAGAGTGATGTGAGGCCTTGTATCAATTTTAAAACCCGCCAGGAAGTATCAGGGACCAGATAATCAGCAGGCCTTTGCTTCGAGAGGTTGTTCTTTCGCTCATTTATGACCAATTCTATTGATGAAAGCACAATATCCATATTAAAACCCGTTAGAATAATCGTTCCTGCATCTTGAGCCTCTGGCCGTTCCATTGAGTTGCGAATAGATATAGCTGGAAAATTAAGAATAGCCGACTCCTCGCTAATAGTACCACTGTCAGATATAGTGCATAAGGCATTCATTTGAAGATGAATATAATCAGTAAACCCAAATGGCTTAAGAAATTGAATCAACGGATTCATTTCCACACCCATAGTGCTTTCAAGTCTCTTTTTGGTCCGCGGATGGGTAGATACTATTACCGGCAATTTATAATCCACGGCAAGGCGGTTTAATATTTTTAAGATTTTATTCAGGTTTCCCGGATTTTCTATATTCTCTTCACGATGAGCAGAGACAAGGAAATAGTTTTCTGTAGTTAACTTTAAGCTATCAATGATTGTTGAGGATTCAATTTTGGGATTATAATAGTTCAAAACTTCAAACATCGGAGAGCCGGTGAGGTAAATGCGGCGGTGAGGAAGGCCTTCAGATAACAGATGTCGTCTGGCATGCTCGGTATAAACAAGGTTGAAATCGGCTATGTGATCTATAACCCTTCTATTAATCTCTTCTGGTACGTTGAAGTCGAAACAACGGTTACCTGCCTCCATGTGAAAGATGGGTATGTGCAACCTCTTAGCCATATATGCTGAAAGGCACGAATTGGTATCGCCAAGAACCAGAAGAGCATCAGGGTTCTCCTTGCGCAAAAGCTCACCTGATTTTCGGATTATGTCTCCAACAGAAGCTTCTAATGAGGATACATCAACATTGAGAAAATAGTCAGGTTTGCGAAGCTCCAGATCTTTATAAAATATTTCATTCAGCTCATAGTCATAGTTCTGACCAGTATGGGCAATAACGTGATTTACATGTTCATCCAAAAGAGACATTACCCTCGACAGACGAATGATCTCAGGCCGTGTGCCTACAACAGTAAGAACCTTAAGTTTTGATTTTTTCATGCATTTTTCATTTCTAAAAGGGCCTTCCGGACGTATTTGATAAATTCAACAAGGCTTGAAGAAATATCTCAAACCTTTTCAAAGAAGGTATCGGGGTCATCCGGATTAAAAAATTCATTTATCCAGAAAATTGTATAGAGATCTTCATCTCCTGTGTTGGTAATATTATGTGTATACCATACCGGCATGTCGACATAGGCAGGTTCTGCCCCATCAAGTTCGAAGTTCAGAATTTTGTCTGTGCCGATCTTTCTTAATTGGATCAGCGCCTTCCCCTTAATAACTGCAAAACGCTCGGCTTTTCTGGTATGGAAATGATTTCCCCTCGTAATTCCCGGTTTTGTTGTGGAAAAAGATATCTGTCCCCCGCTGTTAAGTTTCACAGTCTCGACAAATGAACCCCTGTCATCAATACTCTGCCTCAGTTTGAACGGGAAATAATCAGCATGGTCAACGTAGCAGACGAAGGTATTGAAGAGGTTTCGGTCGAAAGTATCATGAAGGTCAGGGAAAATTCCCTGATCAAACCATAAGGATTTGAAATTCTGAAGCCTGACAAGCAACTCAGTAACCTTTATCTCATTTGTCTCCTTAACCTTAAACTCCTTTTCGGATAATTTATTCCGGATGGCATTATAGATTACACTGACAAGATCACTGATGTGTATGAGTTTTAGCTGAGCATCAACCTCTATCCGGGGTTCCTCATTATGAGTTAACTGGTGAGAAAAAGTTGCAACAACCGAGTTGTAATAAGGATTTCCAAAAGGTCCGAAAACATTGGGAATAACAAGACCAGTGAAATTAGCCCCGTTAATTTCCGCCCACTGAGCGAGCATTTCGCGCCCTTCACGTTTTGAGCGTCCGAAAATATTATCCCGTTCTTCCTGAGTTGATGAAGAAAAGAGAATGTGAGGTTTTGACCCAGTAGTTTCAAGTGCTGAAATAAGCTTTTTTACAAGGCCGATATTTGTATCATATATGGTTTGAGGTTCATTGTGCCTGTTTAGAGCAGCAAGATGGACTATTGCATCGCAATTTTTCACAAATACTTCAAGCTTACCCTGTTCAGCAAAGAAATCATCCTGAAAAGGAATTCTGATTACTTCCTCCTTCCTGAGTCCAAGAAAATTGAATAAAGTGCGTGCCTATAAATCCTGCCTGACCGGTGATGCCAATTCTAATCATACTGTTGTTTTCGGAGATAAGTGCAGAAATATGGAGGTTTAATTCAATTTGTACACCGTTTTCCAGCCTGATCCTAAAAAGTAAAGGTTTTACTTGCTTTCAGGAAAATACCAAAGGAGTTATAGTATAAATCCCCGGTATCAAATGCTCCAATGAAACCCAGGTCTAATCCGTTATTGAGTTTCCTATTCAATTCAAGATATGCAGAAAACTGTTCCTTTTCGCCAAAGATACCGTAGGCACCGGGATCAGGTATACTTGTTGACTGGTCCTCATCAGTTGTGCTGTATGTACCATAGTTTTTTGACCATGAAGTCTTAAGGATATAATTGAAATCTCTTATTTCCCCTTCACATCCTAAATGAAAAACCATTACACGGTTATTTACAAAATAATCATCAGGATCGGTAGCCAGATCCTGTCTTATATCTTTTCTTGTAGTTATAAAAGGATTGCCCAGTCCAGTACCTTTATATGACCAGCCTGTTAAATACTGACCATGATTATAATAGGGTTCATAGTGGGAGCCTGATTCAGGGGACCATGGTCTTCCTGCCTGATTCTTTGTATACAAGAAATTCAAATAGCAGTTTGTGCCAAATTGCTCCTGAAATGCCAGTTTTCTTTTTCTGAATGCTTATACCATTAAGACCATCCTGAATATTTGCCAGGTGGGCAAGGCTCCCGGCTTCGTATAAATTCTGACGATATAAAAACAGCTTCACTTTTTCAAAATCATATTCCAAGCCTAAGATCGATTGATCCTAAATGATTCCCCTGTCTTTCTTGCTTGAATATATCCGTTACTGAATAACGTTTTCCTGTTATAACATAAAAATAGGTTTCAATGGGTGATAATGTATAATCATTTGTATAGTAATCTTGTTCATTACCCCAGACAACCTGATGATTAAATCCTCCATAAAACTTAAGTTTCCAGGAAGGTTTGCCAAAACGGCCGTAAAACGACTTCTGATGCAAAAATGATCTTACCTGCAAGGTGTCAGCTTCAATATATCTGCTCATTGGCAGGTCTCCCATCCATCCGTGCGAAAAGTTGCCCTTAAATGCAAATAACCCGCCAAACCATGGTATTGTATAAAATTCCGGAATGGAAACTCCTATCTGAGGAATGCCAAGATTAGTGCCGGATATCGACCATGAACCTGAGGACAAAGTTGTATCACAAAGACCCGTGATCTGTCTTTGAACGGCCGGCCCGTAATTCAAAGATGCCAAGGCGTACTTTACCGTAGCCTTCAATCAGGGTAAGGTTAGAACCCTGTCCGAGATTTGCTCGACCTTCAAAAGAAGCTCCCCAGTCAAAAAGTTTGTCCTTCGACAGGTCATAATCCCTTCGGGCGGAGCCAATAAAACTCAGCGAAGCGCCGTCGAGAGGAATGCTGCCAAACTGGTTAGATCTTAACCAGAAGGGAACATGCCCGGGTGTGGTGTATGCCCCCAAGGGTCTGAACAGTAATAATTATGTTGCCGGCCTGGCTGTTTACCCTGACTGAGCTCAACATACAAACCAAGCGAACAGAATAATACTTCTTCTTATTCCATATCTGTCAGTAATCTTTAAGCTAAATTCTATGCCTGATTCCGGGAACTCAAACTCATTTTAGTCACATCCTGCTTCTTACGGTTCATATGCCGGCTCCGGTTTCTCACTCAGCAGATCCTGCCTGATGAACCTGAGTTTCAGTAAAAGTTCCTTTGTTTCGTCGACATTCAGCTGCTGTGTATTGTGTGAAGTGTACTCCATGGCTTCCGAAACAGCTGATGTTCCTTCGGTAAAAAACTTATTGTAATTCAGGTCGCGTGTGTCGGCAGGTATTCTGAAGAAATCCCCTTCGTCAACAGCTTTTACCATATCCTCACGGTTAACAAGAGTCTCATACAGTTTCTCAGCATGCCTTGTCCCGATGACCCTCACCGGTGAGTCAGAATTATACAACTCTTTTACAGCCTGTGCAAGAATGCCGACTGTGGTGGCAGGTGATTTCTTTATAAACAGGTCCCCGTTCTGACCGTTTTCAAAAGCGAACAGAACAAGTTCAACGGCCTCTTCCAGAGTCATGAGAAACCTTGTCATATTCGGATCAGTGACTGTTATGGGTTGCCCGCTCTTTATCTGGCTGACGAAGAGTGGCACAACCGAACCCCTTGAAGCAAGAACATTCCCATACCTGGTTCCGCAAAAGACCGTCCCCGAACCATTCAGGTTTCTTGACTGGGCAATCATTATCTTTTCACTCAGGGCTTTCGACATACCCATGGCATTTACAGGATAAACAGCTTTGTCAGTGCTTAAGGTAATGGCTCTTTTTACATTATACTTCTGAGCAGCATTAAGAACGTTCTCGCAGCCAAGTACATTCGTTCTCACCGCCTCGGCAGGGAAGAACTCGCAGGAAGGCACCTGCTTAAGAGCTGCAGCATGAAAGACAAAGTCTACACCATGCATGGCACTTTCAATACTCTGAGGGCTTCGCACATCGCCGATAAAATACTTTATTTTAGAATTCTTATAGAACTGGCGCATGTCGTCCTGCTTCTTTTCATCACGACTGAAAATCCTGATCTCACTTATCTGTGTAGCTAAAAAGCGTCTCAAAACCGCATTGCCGAAAGAACCAGTACCTCCTGTAATGAGAAGACATTTCCCGTTAAAATCCATGAACTTTAAATTATTTGTGGTTACAATATTCATCTTATCAATCTGAAAACCACCCCTATCTGCCAATAAACCCTGCTGACTTAGGAGGGGAAATTTGGTGCAGTTTTAGTTTCTTCACTCAGTTGCGAGCGTTCAACCTTAGTTTTGTTGAATTTCCCGTTGCTGCTTTTGTATTCCGGAACAATTTCCTTGAATAATCCGATCACATCATTCTCAGAGAGCAGGTAGACGTTTTTTATCAGCATATCTATCCTGGCAAGAAGCATCTTATGATCAAATTTTTCAACGCGGGCAACCATTATTTTTGGATGGTGCGTTGGAAGGCTATCTTCCTTCCCGGTTAACAATTCTTCATATAGCTTTTCGCCAGGACGCAATCCGGTATAGATTATTTGTATGTCCTTCCCCGGGGTAAGCCCCGAAAGGTGTATCATCTGCTGGGCGAGATACTCGATTTTAACCGGTTCTCCCATATCGAAAACGTATATTTGATTCGTTTTTCCCATAAACCCTGCTTCAAGGACAAGTTCACATGCTTCAGGAATTGTCATGAAATAGCGGGTTATGTCAGGGTGTGTTACGGTCACAGGCCCACCCTCCTCAATTTGCTTTGTGAATAGAGGTATTACTGATCCGTTTGAACCGAGGACATTTCCGAAACGGGTAATCACGAATTGCGTTTTGACTCCTTCCTCCCTGGCTTTTGACTGTATGAACATCTCGCAGATCCGTTTTGATGCACCCATCACGCTTGACGGGTTTACTGATTTATCAGTCGAGATCATTACAAATTTTGTCACACCGTATTTTATAGAAAGCTCGGTTACATTTTTTGTGCCTCCCACGTTTACACGCAAAGCCTCATGAGGATTCTGTTCCATTAAAGGAACGTGCTTATATGCCGCTGCATGAAAAACAATGTCAGGTTGAAACTCCTTAAAGATTAATTCCATCTTTCGGGAATTGGTGACATCAGCCAGTATCGGATTATATTTTAAGTTGACAAACTTTTCCCTGAGCTCATTTTCAAGGTGGAACATCGGTGTCTCAGCCTGGTCAACAAGTATTATCCGTTTGGCATTGAACCTCGCGAGTTGACGCACAATTTCCGACCCAATAGATCCTGCTGCACCAGTCACGAGTATTGTTTTCTTGTTCAGTCCTTTCGCAATAAGGTCCATGTTAAGCTGGATCGTATCGCGGTTCAGCAGATCCTGTAACTGCACCTTTCTTATTTGCCTCATCTGTAGCTGCCCGTTCAGCCATTTCTCAACGGCAGGAGTTTCCAGGATTTCAAGATCAAAGTTCAATGCAGTGCGGATGATCTCACTCTTTCGCGTAGGCGAAAGTTTATTTATAGCAATAATTATTGTTTTTATTCTATTTTTCGTAAGATAATTCACCGACAGAATTCTGGGATGGAATACAGGTAAACCATTAATCTTTTTCCCCTGAAGCTTCGAATTGTCGTCAATGAATCCCCATACTGAAAAATCAGTTTTGGGATCGCTTAAAAGCACCCTTTTTACTGTGAAGCCCATGTCTCCTGCTCCGTAGATAAGGACCCGTTTCTTATTAGTTCCAACTTCGGTTGCAAACCGAAATAATACTTTAATAAATATCCTGCTAAAAAATAAAAAGACAGTGATGGCTACATAGTGAATCAGAATAACAGAGTAAGATACATGGGCAATTTCATTTAAGTTAAGAATTCTGCTCACAAAAGAGAGAACAATAAGTGCCCCTACGGAGCATGTTGTGACCATAAATACGGTTGCGATATCAGTCAGTGTGGTATGCCTGAGGAGCCCGGAAGATGAACGAAAGAGGAGCCCGAAGATAGCATAGGTGACCGTAGCAATGAGTGCCTGATTAAAAACCAAAAAAGGATTGACATCAGAAAGATTGAAATTATAACGCAGCAGATAGGCCAGGTGGAAAACCAGGAAAACAGCGAGGTTATCGATCGCGAATATCAACCATCTCGGAAGGGAATATTTGCTGAAAATGTTCAGCATTCCTTTCCTGACAATTAATATCCAATCCGGGTATTGTTTAATCATTTTCTAATGGTTGGTTAAAGTTCAATCGATTGTTAATCTTGTTAAAATGTCATATAGGCCAAGCATCAATCCACATATATTCTTCCTAATATTAAGCTCCGGGCAGGCTTCCGCCCCGTCAGTCCCATCTGCATTTTTATATAACTAACTATGGTTGTGCTGCATACAATCCTTTAAAAGATTGCTGCATGTCAATTATTAAATTACAGAATGCCTGACCAGATAAGGCAATTGATACTACAATTCGAATGTGAAAATATACAAAGGATTGGTAGCTTCCAAACATTAAAACGTCCAAAATGCCTAAAAAATGGGAAAATGGACATTATAATTCAGTTTAATAAAGAGATTCATCTACTGATCTGATTTATCAGCATTTATAATGAAGCCATTCGTCAAAATCTGGATTCTTTTGACGAAATGACTAAAAATTGTTGCGGTTTTTATTGTACGGCCTTTCCCGAGATGAGTTTCCCTGTCTTTTGTGGATATGTTCAAACATTTAACATCTCCAATTGCAACAAATCTACTCTTTCGTCGTATAAAATCATGTGTTAGTCAATAAATAAAGATACGTTTGTCAAAACTATTGCTCACATGAGATTCAGGCTCTTAATTTGTTTTTTACTCATCGGGTTGGCTGTCAATGCTCAGAATGTCCTGACTATTGAAAAGCAGACATATACAAATTCCGACGATACCTGGTATGGTGTAGCCGTTCCGCGTATTGCCCCAATAACATTCACTTTCAGAAATAATTCTATTACATCGGTGAACCGTTACGGCTATTTACTGGAAGCCGGAGATGAGGTGCAGAGTGCCAACAGCAATAACCTTGACGGTGCAATTATTTCTGGAAATGTGTTAACATGGAATGGAACTCCGGCCGTAGGCGTTATTCCCCACGGGATATTTACAGGATATAATATAAATGTTAAGGTAAAATACAATTATCTTAATAAAGTACCTATGGCCATAGTGCGTAAGTCTGATGGAATGACCGATATATCAGGCGCAGTGGCTTATAACATAATTAAAGACCCGGGAATTGGTGTTGTAGTAAAGGGAATGAATGGGGTCAGGATTTACAATAATACATTCTATAATTCTCTGACTGCTGAACAAACCAACAGGGCATTGATTGACATATATGAAAATCCAAGCGTTACCCCACCTGGATCAGCTACAGGAACGAAAATTTATAACAATATCTTTTACACTAAAAATGCAACAAAAAATATCAGTGTGTCAGCTACCGGCCTGACCGGATTTGAATGTGACTACAATATCTACTATTGTGAAGCCGGGACTCCGATTTTCGCAGTAGATGGAGCTCAAAAATCGTTCGCCCAGTGGCAGGCATTGGGATATGATCAGCATTCAGTAGTAATTAATCCGAATTTTAAGGACTTAATCAGTTTTGTTCCAACAACAAGATTGGATTACGGGACTGACCTGGGGTCCGACATTTAGAGACGGCCTTTCAGTTAATGCAAAGTGGGGGTTGACAGATCCCGAAACTACAGCCCAAAACGGCAAATGGCAGGTGGGTGCAGTTTTATATGCAGCTGTTGTTGTGACACCTGCCCCTATACCGCAGTATACAGGATCAGTTATTAACAATATTACTCCGGCAATCCTGGAAATGACCTACAACCTTACCCTGGCAAATGTCATACCTGCAGCATCAGCTTTTTCCGTCAAGGTTAATAATGTAACCAGGAATGTCAGTTCAGTCAATATATCCGGCGCGAAGGTTGCCCTGACTCTTGCAAGTCGGATTAATTACGGTGATGTTGTTACCATTGTTTACAATAAACCTTCGACCAATCCAATACAGGCTTTAGCAGGAGGGCAAGCTGCATCACTGACAGCCCAGCCGGTAACAAATAACTGCGCCCAACCGGCCAACAGGCCACCTGTCGTCTCTATCTCCTCTCCGTCCAAAAGCGCTGCTTTCATAGCCCCGGCGGCAATTACAATTGAAGCCGCAGCTTCAGATTCTGACGGCACAATCAGCATTGTGGAATTCTTCAATGGTACCACAAAACTTGGTGAAAGAACCTCAACACCCTATTCATTTACATGGAAAGAAGTTCCTGAAGGGACATATTCAATAACAGCGGTGGCTACCGACAATTCAAACTCTAAAACCGTATCAGCTGCAGTGACTGTTGTAATTGAAAAAGCTGCATCCGCAGTAAATCAACTCCCTGCCGTCAGAATCTCCTCACCCGGAAATGCCAGTTCCTTTGTAGTTCCCGCAACCGTTACATTTACTGCAGATGCTTCTGATTCCGACGGTATTGTAACAAAAGTGGAATATTTTAACGGTAACATTAAAATCGGCGAGAGCGATTCGCCACCATTCCAGGTTTCTTTTCATAGCATAATAGCCGGCGAGTTTGATATCACGGCTGTTGCCACGGATAATCATAATGCAGTGACATCATCGGTAGTACTGAAATTGTACTTCACTTCCAAAAAAGACTATCCCGATCTAATAAATCTATTCCCTAATCCAAATTACGGGCGGTTTTCGATAGACTTATCAGCTTCCATCCAGGATGAAGAAAACACTGTGATCATCACCAGCCTGACGGGGCAAACCGTATATTATGGAATACTAGCGGAAGGAGAAAACAGCAGGCAGTTTGACTTATCCAGTTTTGCTTCCGGTCATTATGTCGTTGTGATTTCTTCGGGAAACCAGATAGTCACAACAAAAAAGTTCATCAAGAACTGATTTAAAGTTTTTATTGTTTCTAATCCTCATTCACTCACACTTTGCAGGCCAAGGATGGAGCTACGTTCAGCTTATGATTTTGATTGTTGGTCAAAATTAGCTTGCATATCCCTTAAAACTCATCTTATTTTGCTTAACAAAAATGCTCACGTAAAATACAAATGAGCAAAACACAGCGTCTGCAACCAATGGATCATTTAAAAAATATGTTTCGGTCAATTTTATCTGAATTGAAAAAAGGGTCAGAAATCAAAAAATCATCTGCCCTTATACCAGTAATTTTCTTTGTGTTTGGAACCGTAGTGCTTAACAGTTGTATCAAGGACCCGACTTTACCAACTCTGATTACCAGTCCGGGTATTAATCTTACAATTAATTCCATTACCAGCGGGGGAGAGATCAAGAGTGATGGTGGGGCGGCGGTAACAGCAAAAGGAGTTTGCTGGGGCACTGCTGCTAATCCAACCAATGAAGGGCCACATACAGCAGACGGACAGGGCCCCGGCATTTTTGCAAGTAACATTACCGGGCTTAATCCTAATACAATGTATTATCTGAGGGCTTATGCAGTAAATGCAGTTGGCGTTGCATATGGAAATGAGATCATTTTTACGACAGATGCAGCTGCACCTGAATTGACGACTGCTGTGGTTTCATCGGTCTCCCCGACTACTGCAACCTCAGGCGGAAATATAACTTATGATGGTGATGCTTCTATATTGGAACGGGGGATTTGCTGGAGCATTAACCCGGAACCCGACATCTCTGATTCATTCGTGGCAAGCGGAACCGGTTCGGGTATCTTCATCAGTAATATATCAGGTTTGATTCCGGGCACCCAGTATTTTATCCGCGCATATGCAAAGAACAGGGCCGGGATTGCATACGGCGATGAAATAAGGTTCAATACTCAAGTTGCTGATGTGGAGGACAATCGTTACAATACTGTAACCGTCGGGACCAGGGTCTGGATGGCTGAGAACCTGAGAACAGTAACTTACAATGACAACACACCCATCCCGCATGTTACAGCGGATGCAGACTGGATAGCCATGACGTCTCCAGCCTACTGTTGGCTGCGTAATGATATTGCGACCAAACCAGTACATGGAGCGCTATATAACTGGTACACTGTAAGTACAGACAAATTATGTCCGTCAGGATGGCATGTGCCTACTGATGCAGAATACAGTGCCCTGGAGGTTTCTCTCGGAATGTCTCCTGCCCAGACCGATCTCTGGGAATGGCGCGGGACTGACCAGGGAACTCAGATAAAGAGCACAACCGGATGGGCTGAAGGAGAAAACGGAACTAATTTAAGCGGATTTTCGGCCATTCCCGGCGGTTACCGCTACGGTGCAACAGGAGCTTTTAATGGGATCGATATTCTAACCTATTGGTGGAGTTCTGAATACAGTGCCGACTATGCCTGGTACAGGAGGGTGGACGGTGCTAACAGTGGAATATACAGACATGTCACTTCAAAGAGGGGAGGGAAATATGTCAGATGTATCAAAAACTAGTTTTTTTTACTTTTCCAGTAACGTTATAGCAACAAAAACATCATTTCCAAGTATAAGTAAGTACGATTGAGTTTATAAATGTATAACCATAAAGTAATATCATGAAAAAACAATTAAGTCTGTTAGTCATAGTATGTATAGTCTCTTTGATGGTACTGAACCAGGGATGTAAAAAGGCTACCTTACCTGTCCTGGCCACAGTGGAAGTAACTGAGGTCACGTTGAACTCGGCAGCATCAGGTGGAGACATCACTTCCGACGGGGGAGAAGATATTATTGCCAGAGGTGTTTGCTGGAATACTACCGGGAATCCAACAATAACTGATTCTAAAACCTCAGACGGAAAGGGAACAGGAGCATTTTCAAGCAGCCTTGCGGGTTTGCAGAAGGGCTCAGTGTATTTTGTGAGCGCTTATGCAACAAATAGTGTCGGAACGGCTTACGGGGAACCATTTACATTCAGTACTCAGATTGATGACATCGAAGGGAATTATTACAACACAATCCCTATCGGTACACAGATATGGATGGCTGAAAACCTTAAAACCACCTTGTACAACGATGATACTCAAATTCCAAACGTTACCTCCAATACTACATGGGCTGCCCTTACCACACCTGCATATGCATGGGCCCAGAATGATGAGGCTACATACAAACCATTATATGGAGCAATTTATAACTGGTATGCAGTTTCAACCGGCAAACTTTGCCCTGCAGGCTGGAAAGTTCCATCAGATGCCGACTTCAGCGCAATGGAAATCAATCTCGGAATGACTGTAGCACAGGCAGGCGCTCTGGAATGGCGCGGAACTGACCAGGGGAAACAGTTGAAAAACACAGTTGGATGGAGTACCGGTCAGAATGGTACTAATACCAGCGGTTTTGCCGCCCTTCCAAGCGGTTACCGTGCACATACAACTGGAATATTTGAAGGTCTTGGACTTATAAATTACTTTTGGACATCCACTGAACAGGATGCTGCAGTAGCATTATACAGGAGACTTGACGGTGATAATGACGCAGTATACAGGGGAGCAACCTTCAAGAGAGCAGGGAAATCAGTCAGATGCGTGAAGGAATAATTTAATATTCAAGATAATAAAAGAGGCTGTCCCAAAAGGATAGCCTCTTCATTTTTCACCCTGCCTTAACTGAGTTAAGTATCAGTCAATCTTCACGCTGCATCAATTCAACCGACAGGAGTTAAATATGTTTATTATCTTTGTTTGCAAACATTATGAAAAACACGTTTTATATATTAATGATACTGGTTATGATCAGTTGTGGGTCAAACAAAGAGAATATGAAGAAGATTGTATTTCTGCATCACAGTACCGGTCAAAGCATATGGGTCGGAAAGACCAACAGATATGTTTACAAACTTACCGGCAAAGGAGATGTTCAGAGGTTTTTTACCAATTATAACAAAACAAATAAAACAGATTACCAGATCAGTGAGAGAGTATTCCCGAAAAGCACACCTTACGGATGGAATAACTACCCCTATGACTACTATAATATATGGGTAAAAAACGGAGGCGAAAAACCCTTTATGGAAGAACCCACACTTGAGATTCTGACAAGAGAGTACGATGTAATCGTTTTCAAGCATTGTTTTCCGGTCAGCCGGATATCAGAAGACACGGGCTCTCCAGATATTGATTCAAATGTTAAAAGTATCGAAAACTACAAACTGCAGTATAACGCCCTGAAAAACAAGATGCATGAATTCCCTGATAATAAGTTCATAGTCTGGACTCCTGCAGTTAATACCCAGGCAGGTATGACAGAAGAGGAGGCTTTAAGAACCCTCCGGTTTCACGACTGGATCATTAATGAATGGGATGAGAAGGGAGACAATATTTATATCTGGGATTTTTATGAATATGAAACTGAAGGCGGGTTGTATTTAACTGAAGGAAATGCCTACAGTACAAGTAACTCGCATCCCAATACGGAGTTTGCTGCAAAGGTTGCTCCGTTATTCGGTAAGTTTATTATTGATGTTATTGAATCTGTTGCCGATTAACTATTGGCTCAATTTTTTAATTAAGAACCATGAATTTCCGATACCTGATCCAACGCCTGCAATTAGCCCTGATTGAAAAAACCGGAAGCGAAAGAAGAATAAAATACTGGCGGAAAAGGGGAATGAGCATCGGCCAGAATTGTTATATCAACAATGTAAATTTCTCAACAGAACCATATTTAATTGAGATAGGTAATCATGTTGCCGTTGCTGCCGGCACTGACTTCATTACACACGACGGCGCAATATGGTGTTTTCGTGAAGAACTTAGAAACGCTGACGTGTTCGGAAAAATCAAGATCGGCAACAATGTTTTCATAGGCAACAACTGCACGATTCTGCTGAATACATCTATTGGAGACAATTGCATAATCGGAGCGGGAAGTGTTGTACGCGGTCAATTTCCGGAAAATTCAGTGATTATCGGTAACCCGGCAAAAGTTGTTCTAAGTATGAGCATGCAAAAGATGCTGTATCTTCAAAATTCCGGATTTCTTAAAACACAGGGCCTTCCGCAAAAAGAAAAAATGAGATTAATAAAAACCCATTTTGGCAAAGAGAAAAGTTAATTCTTCACCCTCCGGGATTTTATGCCTCTTTAGATGATCGTTATCATTCAGTCAGTGTGGAATTAATATAATCCTTAGTCGGATTTTCCCTGGCAATAATCTGGCCGGGGTTTCCAATAACAAGTGAGTTAGGGGGAACATCAAAGTTCACAAACGAATTAGGGGCGATTAAAACATTCCGGCCAATGTTTACCTTTCCGACAATGACAGATCCTGTACCAATCCAGACATAATCTTCAATAGTGGGCCTGCCTTTCCTTGCACCGGAAATGCCGCGACCAATAGTTACTGAATGCGCAATATTACAGTTCTTACCGATCCTGGCAGGTCCGATAATAACGGGCCCGCAATGTGTGCTAAGATAAAAACCTTCTCCTATCTGAGCCCTTGGATCAATTTCAAATCCATACTTAAACCTGTATCTTCTAAGCATTAACCTGTAAAGAATCCCTAAAAAGGAAAGTTTCCTGTGTTTAGCTGATTTTCTCAAAAAGAAAATGTAACGAAATCCCGGGATGAACCATCCGGTAAGAAACCCTTTAACGCCTGTTAATCCACCGTAACGATATAAATCCGCTTTGATTACCCTATCCATCTCATTTTGTTGTTCTATTATTGTAAAGTATACCCTCTGTGCACATATAACAGGAAGAGGAGATTCCATTCTTTTAACATCCTGAATACAAATATTGGTATTTTCTCACTTTCTTTAATGCCTGTAAAATGCATTATTGAAATATCTTCAGGCATAGTATTGCGGCATGATCTTTAACTCAGTCATATACCTGTTATTTCTGACCACTGTTGCCACAGCCTACTATATATTCCCCTGCAGGATCAGATGGGTTTGGCTGCTCCTGGCAAGTCTTGGTTACTATCTTTCGTTCATTCCGGTATTTCTATTATTACTTGGCGGGATTATTTTTGCTAACTATTTCATGGCCAAATGGCTGGCAAATATCCGGGATGGGAAAAAAGGTACTTTCTTAGCGTTGATAGTAATAGTGAATGTACTGGTGCTTGCATTTTTTAAGTACTTCAATTTTATCTTTCCCGGTAATCAGGTGAGCCTTTACATTGTAGATTTCTTTTACCGCGTTGATCCCATAAACAAAATGATTCTGCCCCTGGGGCTGTCTTACATTTCATTTACCGTGCTGAGCTACCAGATTGAGATCAAACGTAAAACAATCGAACCCGAAAAACACTTTGGATACTTTTCTCTCTATCTTCTATTCTTTCCCAGGATAGCTCAGGGACCAATAGAAAGACCTCAACACCTGCTCCCACAACTACATCAGAACCATGCTTTTAATTATACCATGGTGATTGAAGGATTAAAACTGATGCTCTGGGGATATTTCAAAAAATTGGTTGTTGCTGACAGATTAGCAATTTACGTTAATGCTATCTATGATAACAGTGAACGCCATAACGGAATCACCCTGATTGTTGCGACTGTTTTTTTTGCATTCCAGATATATGCTGATTTCTCGGGTTATACGGATATTGCCCTGGGATCTGCTAAATTATTTGGAATCAATCTGACCGACAATTTTAAAAGGCCCTACTTTGCAACATCAATAACGGATTTCTGGAACAGATGGCATATTACGTTTTCTGCATGGATCAGGGATTATATTTTTTTACCCCTCGCCTATTTCATTTCAAACAGGCTGAAGAAACAGAGTTATTTATCCGTTTCCACCGATAAATGGACTTATATGATTGCAATCATGATCACCTTTTCAATTTGTGGTATCTGGCATGGCGTAGGCTGGACATATTTGATCTGGGGTCTGCTATTCGGAGTTTACCTGACCTATTCAAACTGGACCAGGCAATTGAATAAAAAAATCAGAAAACGCTTTCATATCAGGAAAACGTCCCCATATTATATCACATATAAAACCCTGATTACCTTTTTACTTGTTTTATTGGCCTGGGTATTCTTCAGGGCTGACTCATTCAATGAGGCAATTTTGATAATCAGAAAAATATTATCCTTCTCCGGATCTCTCTTTTTTGGTAATCCTTCAAATTTAATCTTCTCATTGATCGGCATTATTTCTTTGATCGCTGTTGACTTTAAGCGGGAATATTACAATAGCAGTTTATCAATTCTTAACAGTAAGTATCCATATGTCCGAATCGCCGGTATTGTGTTTCTGGTTATAACAATTCTTCTCGTTGGTGTTCTTGACGGAGGACAATTTATTTATTTCCAATTCTAATCAGGGACTTCCAATGACAACAACCACTCAAAACCAGTTAGTCCGATTCTTCTTCAGGGTTTTCATAATCGTCTCATTCATCCTGATTTGTGATCGCGGAATTGGAATTTTACTGAAGAATTTCTATTTCAGTCAGGAATCGGGAGACGGTTACCGGACCACATATGCAATTGACAGTACTGTTGCTGATATCCTTGTTTTTGGATCATCCCGCGCCAATCACAGCTATGTGCCTGAAATCTTTGAGGACAGTCTCCGATCTACATTTTATAATACAGGAAGGGACGGGAATTATGTCTTATATAACTATGCAATCTTCAAGGCAATTACAAGTCGTTATAATCCAAAAATGATTATTCTTGACATCAGGCCTGAGGACCTTGCAGGTAACGCATTTGAATACGACAGGTTATCACTTTTATATCCTTATTATAAATCTCATCCGGAAATTGCGGAGATTGTTAACTCAAAAAGCCCATTTGAGAAGATGAAACTAATTTCTGCCATCTTTCCATATAATTCACTTGTATTTCAGATTGCAATGGGAAATCTGGAATTCAATAAGAAAAGAATGCAGGATACCAAAGGATATATTCCTCTTATTGAAATAATGAAGAATGAAAAAATTGATACGTCTGAAAGCATCGTAAAAACAATAGATAGAAATAAGATCCTGGCACTTAAGGATATTATTTCAACATGTCAACAAAAGAAAATCGAGTTGGTATTTGTTAATTCGCCCACCTGGGGCGTTATCCGGGATGATTATTGTGAAGACAGACTTCTTGAGTTGTGTTCTGAAAACGGAATACCCTTTTTGGACTTGTCAAACCACCCGGCCTTCATCAGTAATCCAGGCTATTTCGCGGATAAGAGCCATTTAAATAATGATGGGGCAAAGCTATTCTCAAAAATACTGACAGATACAATCCGGCAAATTCAATGACTGACCGGATTAAAGTAAATTGCTTCGTTTATTTAACTGACAACCTGTATATTCTTAATAAGACCGCAGCCCCAACCTGAATACCGAGCGTATTGATAAGGATCTTGCTGATAATGCTTTTTCTCCCTGTAGCATATCTCAAAATAGGTTTATACTGTTTTAATTGAAATAACAGTTCTTCCCTGTTTTGTCTGGGGACCCTTGCAAAATACAAATAGGAGATGATGTACTGGATGGCCAGATAGGAAAGCAAGAGGCGATTAACCGGATTTAAATCAGATTCGAGAACAGGCATCCATTTCCTGACTGAAAAAAGCATATAGCCCACTCTCTTTTCATATGAAGTTGAAGTGATGGCCCCGGGTCTGTTGGTTACGTAGATGTAAAATGCATCATTTACCGCGTCAAAAGAAGTAGCGTGCATAAAAACATTGATAAGCCAATCGATATCCTCAGCTCTTAACCCTTTTACGAAATAGAGTTGATTTCTGAATGACAAATTCTCTCTTTACAGCTAAGGTCCAAACTCCGCGGGGAAACTGTCTCCTTTTAAACAGGGATTTTATTGCTGTTTCCCTATCAGAACGCAGTTCTACAATATTATATCCTGTACGTGTGATCCTTCTATTGTTTGTAAAATAATCATTATCCTGAACTCCAAATAGTATTAGTTCTGGATCTTTTGCGCCAATACTATCCACTAAATTACGTAAACAGTCACTTCCTTCCCAGTAGTCATCACTGTCAACAAACATTAAATAATCACCCTGTGAGGCATTTATTCCGGTATTACGGGCATCTGACAATCCGGCATTTACCTGGTGTATGACAATGACACGCTCGTCCAACCTGGCGTATTTATCACATATTGCAGGGCAACTATCCGGAGATCCATCATTGATTAGTATAACCTCAATGTTTTTAAACTCCTGATTAAGTACACTTTCGACACATTTATTGAGATAATTTTCGACTTCATAAACCGGAATTATGACAGAAATCAAGGGATTTGATTTTGTGGGGGTACCGTGCATATGAAAGTGATGTAGTTATTATGAGAATTAGGTCTGAGGACCTTCAACTCTCATTAAAATTAAAGCATTCCAGCTTTTTCATCGGTGTCAATTAACTCGATATTGAGTCCGTTTCTTGCCAGCAGGAATGCAATATTATGGTCATTGAAAGCTTCACCAGGTTGAGGTCGGACAAGTGTTATCAACCCCTTTTCAGTAAGTTGAGTCATCTGGTCTTCAAGGTCGGAACATTTAAAACAAAGATGATGAAAGCCTCCACCCTTTTGTACAAAATTCAAAAGTGATTGGTTGCCCTCAAGGGGTTCAATAAGCTTAACTGTGATACTGTCATCTTTTCTCAGAAATGTCACTTTCACCTTCTGGCGTGAGTTCTCAATTATGCCTGGTCATTTGTTTATAACCAAATACACGCTCCCAATATGCTATCCCGTCATTTAAATTTTTGACAGCAAAACAAATGTGATCTATTTTCATTCTTTTCTCTTGAACATCTCTTTGATGACCAGCCAAAGGAACTTGACAATTCCAATCAGATATCTCCGCCACAAACGTCTGGGCTCCTGTATGAACCTGTAGAACCATTCCATTCCAATGTTCTGCATCCACTTGGGGGCCCGTCTTGTAAAACCAGAAACAATATCGAAATAACCACCAACTCCGAGAATATACTTTGCGGTGAGTTCATTCCTGTATTTTTCGAAGAACAATTCCTTTTGAGGTGAAGGCATCCCAATAAGAAGGATATCAGGGTTCGTCTTATTTATCGTTTCTACTATTGAAGACTCGTTTTCTGTCTGATAATATCCGCTGCAGTAGCCTGATATCTCAAGTTCAGGAAAGGTCTTCTGCAGATTATTGGCACATGACATTATAATTTGTTCCCGTGCTCCGAAAAGAAAAACTCTGAATTTCTCTTTTTCAGCCATAATCAGAACTGCTTCAGCAAGGTCAGGCGTTGCAATACGTTCCGGTACCTTATAGCCCAGCAAACGCAAAGCCCAAACCACCGACATCCCGTCAATATTAACAAGATCAGCATTATTCACGGCCCTTCTGAATTCTTCATTCCTGACAAGTTCGTTGACAGATGCGGAATTTACTCCTATCTGAGTCAGCTGATTTCCAAGTTTCAGGTTTGACTGTATTACCGAAATAAATTCGGACTTCCACCAGGGATGCACTTTGATATTGAATATCTTGATTTCTTTCATAATCCTGATGGGGAAAACAACAATGATAATAGAAAAAATGACACCCCGGTACGGGTTACTATTTCTTAATTCCACTATTTTTTGAGTATTGGGTGAATGTTTTGACTGCAGAGCCTGATGTGTTCATCTTTGTCTTTTTCACTCTCAAATCTTTCTTTAATCTTCCTTGCGGGATTCCCTCCGTATATTGAAAAAGGTTCTACATCCCTGGTTACCACAGATCCTGCTGCTATTATGCTCCCCTGACCAATTTTTACTCCGCTAAGAATTATTGATCCATAGCCAACCCATACGTCCCCCTCAATTACTATCTTTTCATTAAGTCCTTTCCAGCTATAATCCTTATCCCTGATCTTTTCTGCCAACCTTATTGGTACCCCTATTTCAGTAAAATTATGATCGAAACGACCCAATAAGGCAACCCGGTTAGCAAACATTACATTATCACCAATCTCGGCATCACATTCAATCTGGGAGAATTTCCCAATGTAAAAATTATCCCCTATGACTATATTGTGCTTTGCCCATAGATATACGGTCCTGCCGATATAGGGATTTCTTCCAAACTTGTATTTTCTCCATTTAAAATGGATGAGATAAAAGTGCCTTAGATGGCGCAATAGCTGCATCATGTTGTTTTCCAATGACTTAATAAATCTGATTTTAACCCATTCGAAGAATACCTGGTAACATTATCATTTGGGACAGGGCGTGGGATATTTATTGCTTTCAACATTGCCTCCACAAAAATATCCGCCTTATGTTCATCAATAACATACCCATTTGTGCCTTCCACTATTATCTCCCTGGCCGAACTGAAATTTGTAGCACATGCCGGAGTACCGCATGCAATAGCTTCACTCAGCGATGTGGACCAGCCCTCCTTGTATGATCCCATGACGAACAGGTCCGAAGCATTTAAGAACAAAGCAATTTCAGCAGGACTTTTTTTTCCGGCCAGAAATATCTTTTCGTTTAAATTATTAAGAGAAATATAATTCTTTATTTTTTCATAATCCTCGCCTTCACCCAGAAAATAAAACCTGGAATCCGGAATTTGCTTTTCGAAAAGGATAAAACAATCTATCATGAACTTCCATCCTTTTAATGGGGCAAGCCTTCCGGTCGTTATCAGAATTTTTGACTGACCGGGAAGATTCAGATTTGCACGTGCCTCCTTCTGGTCCAAAGGTTTGAAGATCTCGGTATTAATCCTTGTTGGAAATTTTGTAACGGAACTTTTTGACACCTTCCCATTGCTTCTGATGATCATCTCATTTATTGCATTTTCATCCCCTGAAGCCAGGATGGTTCTGACATACTTTAAACGATTGAAAAATATCTGTTCAAACCGCTTCGCGATAAAACCGGCATACCCGTATTTTGAAATTGATAGCGGATTCTCCAGGCCGGAAAAGCAATAACAAATGTTTATGTTATTTGATCGTGCGACACATATCAGCAATTCCTGTCTTTGCAGAAAAATATTGTTAATACCTCCGGATAAAATTCGTTTCTTAAAAAATTTGAGAAGGGAGAACCCAACAAGCCTGTCGGGTATCCGATGCCTGGTCTTTGATTTACTATACCGGGCCATTGCAAAAAAATCATACACAATACCATTTATTTCCTTCTTAAACCACCTTCCAATAGGATCATTCTTGCATGTAGTAATTCCGGCCAGAGCCAGTTCCGGGCCAAATGATTCCATAAAGTTCTTATCAAGAGACAGGTAACCCCCTATGGGATAGTCTTCAAAATCCGTAAAGTCAATAATTAATATCCGAGGTTCGTTCACGATTAAAAGAAATACCGTTGTGTAATAACTATTTTGTCACCAACATTGTGTAGAGGTCAATGTATTTATTGACCATTTGATCAATAGAAAATGCATTTCTTATTCTTTCATTTCCAGCGGATCCCATTTTCATTCGCATCAGGGGATCATTCAGAAGAACTTCAACCTTCCCTGCAAGTTCCTCCGGACTGGAGGGTTCAATCAAAAATCCTGTCTCTTTATCTTTCACTAGCTCCACTGTGCCTCCTCCCCTGGTGGCGATAACAGGTTTCCCCAGTGCCATATATTCCAGAATTGAATTTGAAATCCCTTCGGTAAAAGTTGATAAAATGCAAATATCCATAGCATTGATAAGTGATTCAATCCCTGTTCTTTTACCCAGAAATCTGAAGTTCTCCATATACTTTTTGTCAACCATGGCTATGGATTCTTCAGAATCTGTGTCAGTCCCGATTGCCAGAAAAGTTATATCCCTTCTTTTTGAGAGCAATAATTGTGCAGCTTTATAATAAGTCACATAATCCTTTTTTTTCCAAAAGGTTGCCACCATCCCAACAATGAATTCTGTACCAACACCCAACTGATCTCTTATTATCTCCTTCCTGACAAGAGCTTTGGCTCTGTCAAAATTGAACCCGTTATAAATTACCTCACTTTTGCCCAGAGGGGCTCTGTACGCAATTAACCCTGCCCTGGAATTGCCCACGATAAAATCTGAAAACGGGAAAGTCAATCTTGCCCTCAACCAATGTTTATTGGAAATATTCTGACATTCCGGAGCGTCCATGACCATTCCATTCACTAGCTTAATACCCAGCAATTTGCACGTTGGTGATATATATAATGCTGTCATGCTATCCCAGCTGTGAACAATATCCGGTTTGTAATACCGACACAGTCTGTAAAGCCGGAAGAATACACTTAAATCCCTTTTCGTTTTCCGGATTATATAGTGAATTTTAATGCCGAGGTCAATTACAGCCTTGTAGTGAATGTCCCTGCTCATAACCACAAGCTCAAAATCTATATCCCGCCTGATCTTAAGAGCTTGCATAAGTTCTGTCATCCTCCGCTCCTTTCCTCCTGCACCCAGGGTATCCGTAATAAAGAGTATCTTCAAGTTCGGGAGATCAAATTATTAATGAGTAGTAAATTTACCCCGGTAAGTGTTAAAAAATAAATCCGTAAATGCCGTGGTATATAGCTTATAATCAAACTGTTCTCTGGCTGTCTTACAAGCGTTCGCAGCTATATTGGATGAGCTGTCATTGAAGCCGTCAATAATCTCAAGAATTTTGCTTACCATCTCCGGTGATGACCCCGGGGAAACAACATAGCCATTGAAGTTATCCTTAATATACAATGCATTATCACTTACGTCGGTTACCAGAACGGGAACTCCCGAGGTCAGGTATTCCGACAGTTTTGTTGAGAACCCGTATTTCGTTTGAGGTATAAGTGGCCGGGGAAGGATTAATAAATTATAGTTGGAAAATTCGTGTGCTAAATCATCAGGATCGATATTTCCCTTGTAAAACACTTTATCCCTTAACATGAATTTATCAGTCAGGAGATTCAGGATGTCCCTGTCTTTATCGAGCAGAATACCGTACAGGTATAGTTCAACATTCTTTTCTTTATTTACATCGTAAAGTGCTTCAAACAAGATATCAAAACCTTCTTTACTACAATTTATGAACCCGGCGAAACAAATTCTAAAAGTTGAGCCATCATACCGAATTTCAGGCAGTTTATCGGGAATTTTCGATGTGTCACACAAAATTGGGACTTTTAAAATTTTGTGCGTGTACTTCGAAAAATATCTTTCTAGATTTGACGAAATGACAACAATACCATCATAAAACGGGACCTGGATTTCGCTTAACTTGAAAGGGATATAATAGTAGATAAATTTTAAATAGAAATAAACCTTTAGAAGGATGTTGTCCGGAGGAACAGAGATAAATGCATTTGTTACGCGCAGTTCATTTATTTCGCAGAAGAATCTATATCTCCTGAACATTTTGAAATAAAGCAGGTATATAAAGTCCCTCAGAATAAAAGCTGTTGGATAAAGATAGATCACTGATTGAGACTCCCTGCCTTTAATAAACCTGTTTACAGTACCAAGGAACCCAAACAGATGGAAAAAACCATTTACATCGGAATTTCTGCTTTTAAGAAAGTGTACACCAGGATATAATTCAATACTGTCAACAGGGTTTCTGTTTACCTGGGTTAATGAGCAGATAAAGACATTGATATTCCCTTCCGCCAATGACTTTGCAATATTTAAAACACGCTGTGAACCTGCTGTCCTTCCTTTGACTATCTGTCCTGACGAAATAATAAAAACTTCCTTCATGAATTAAAAATCACTTCATGCTGATGAGCAACATTATCCCATGTAAACAAAGATATGACACGCTCCTGAGCTCTTTCAGCCAGATCAGCCAGCATTTCAGGTGAGTTTAATGATTTATTTAATGCCTCTTTCAGTGAATCCACGTTCCCCTGTTCAAAGAGAATTGCAGTATCTGCAACCGCAAAAATGTTCTCCTTTATATTGCTGCAAATAATCGGAGTGTTCAGATACATCACATTAAGTATGACCGGTGAGAGCCCCTCAACATCAGAAGGTTGTATATAGCAGAACGCATTTTTCATCAGACGGAGCGAATCGTCCCCGTATACATACCCGGCAAAAATAATTCTGGGATCCACTGTTGAAAGCAGCTTCTTTTCATAATCTGACGGGTTGGGTGAGCCTCCGACCAGAACAAGTTTTTTTGTTGTATTGAGATTTTCGAACGCAGGAATAAGATAGTGAAGGCCTTTATCCGGGATAAATCTCCCCACAAACAGGAAGTATTCATTTTTACTAATTCCCAATTTATTGAAGATCTCATCATTTTCTGAAAAGTCAGGGACATCACTTCCGAATGGGATATAATTATATTTTCTGTGAAAATGTTTTTCAAATAAATCCCGCGCAAAAACATTATCAAAAATTACCTGGTTGGGGAAATAAGCAGTAAGATAAGATGACAGTCTCAAATAGAGTCTCCCGTACCATGGCCATTTATCCCTTTCCCAGTCTATACCGTCCTGACTGATAAAAACCTTTTTTCCGGCGATCCGAAGAAGAACAGCCCAAATACTATTACCGCCATTCTGAATGTGAACTATGTCGCCTGTGTTTCTGAATATTATATGAAACGTGCATTTAAATGAATGCAATATTGTGTCAAATCCCATGGCATGGACCGTCCTGAAATATTTCAGTTTCACACCCATGTATTCATCCCCAAGTGGTTCCTGCCCAGGGTAAAGCCGGTTGTAACCTGTTACCTCATGACCCAGTTTTACCAGACGCGGAAATAACTCTGATGCAAATTTATCAGCTCCGGCGCATCCTTCACGGAGGGGCACGGATCTGAAGCCAAACGCGGCAATTCTAAGTCTGCTGTTCATTCAATTATTTATAAAAGCGTATAGAAACCAGCAATGTTTTAATTAAGGTTACTGGCTCTGCAGATAACCTTCGTAATAGTTTTCCAGGTACTCTTTAAGGGCAACCCGCCAATCACGCATGATGTTTAAATTTCTGATGTTTAATTTCTTATTGATCAGCCTTTCACATGGCGGCCTGTCAGCAAAGTACTCATTTTTGAAATAGTCAGATGATACAGGATGAATCTGGACCTGGTTATCCAATCCTAATAATCTGGTCATTTCCTTAGCTACTTCCAGCCTGCTTGTTTCTCCACCACACACCATATTATATAAACCCCAGAACTCTTTTTCAAGGAGAAGCTTAACATTTTTCGCAAAATCGTGGGTATAGGTTGGCGTTCCATCCTTGTCATTTACCACATAAAGCTCTCTTTTACCATCCTTAAGCTGTTTCATGACCTTCTGAATGAACTTCTTGTCTTTTTCCGGACCGCCGCCCATCATCCACCCTGCCCTGCAAACCAGGTAACGCTTTGCATTCTCAATTACAAATCTTTCACCGGCATATTTTGCCCGTGCATAATGACCCAGCGGGTTAGGAAGATCCCAATCGTCATACAAGTTCTTCTTTCCGTCAAAAATGCCTGCTGTACTTATATACAACAGTGGAATATCCAGTTCATTGGCAATATACACTGCACCCTCAACAGTAATAGTGTTTGTGTTATAGGTTTCGTCCTGATTCAGCTCACAGAACTCCAGGTCAGTATATGCACCCAGATGGAACAGGTAATCAGGTTTAAACTCATGAACATCCTTTCTATAAGCCTCAAAATCTCTGAAATCGAGGAAACTAAGCCATGATTCATTAACATCCTTATCAGTGCATTTCAGGTCATAATCATTTTTATATTCCGTGTAAAAGGCCTCTCCCAGCATTCCGCCACATCCGGCTATGTAAATCTTCTTCTTCATTTTAACTGCTATTTTAATCTATATTTTTCCTGTTCCTGATAATTCTGGCAGGTACGCCTCCAGCGATTGTGTAAGGAGGTACATCTCTGTTTACAATGCTGCCTGCTGCAATAATGCTGTTCCGCCCTATTTGTACACCGTCAAGAATTACAGAGCGGGCTCCAATCCAGACACCATCTTCAATAATGACACCTTTTCTTATTTCTCCTTGGACTGATACAGGTAAATCAGGATCGTCAAACTTATGATTTTCAGAAAATATTGAGGCCCCCGGGCCAAAAATGACATCATTCCCGATAACGACTTTCCCTCTGACCTGAATGAAACAGTTTTGTGCTATGCCAACATTGTTACCGATATATAATCCTTCACCGAGGTTCCGTATAACTCCGGTGCATTCAATGATTGTATTTCTGAGGATAGAAACATTGTCACCTATTCTAATGCCCTCTTTCGACAAGGCATTGATCTCAACATTATCTCCAATAGTAACAGTCCGGCCTAAGAGAATCTTAGATTTGTATCTGATCTTACAACGCCTTCCGACAAATAATAGCCCTGATGATCCCTTCAGAAAATATTTAATCCGGAAGCCTCTCAGCAATTCAAAACCTTTGCCCCATAAAATCAGTGCAAGGTCATAATTACTTAAATGATTATCCAGCACATAGTTGCCTTTCCCTATTTTTTCAAATATTTTTAAGAGAATCTTACTACCCATTTTTTAAAACCTTAGAATAAATCTCCATTAAAGCCTGGTAATGGCCTCCGGATGAAAAGTTCCGTTCAGCGAACTTTCTGGCATTCAGCGACAAGTTGGAATATTCAGCAAAACTTAATCGTCTTGCTTTTTCGATGGCCATTGTCAGATCATCTTCATTTCGTGACTCAAAAAGAAACCCGGTCTTATTTTCAATAACTATCTCCGGAATTCCGCCAATTCTGGCCCCGATAACCGGTATGCCATATGCATAAGACTCAATAACTGTCATTGGATTGTTTTCATACCATTCTGAAGGGACAATTATAAACGATGCACTCTGAATGATCTTTGCAAGGTCGTTCCCGGACTGATAGCCCATGAATTCAATATTCTCATTCAGCGCTGCACTTCTCATTACCTCTGCTTCCAGGGGCCCGGTTCCGGCAATCTTAAGATTCAGTTTTAGCTTCTTTGCAACATTCAGCAATGTCAGTAATCCCTTTTCTTCAGAAAGCCGGCCAAAGAAGAGAAAATGATTGCCTTTGTCTGTTGTCGTTTTCTCTTTGCGTACATCTGTAAAGTTATACAGATGGCTTGACTTCATTGAATATCTGTTGTCAAATTCAATATGCTTCTCCTGAGAAAATTTACTGACAAAGATAAAATGATCAATATAATCCAGAGGATCAATGAAATACTTCCTCTGATATCCCTCGAGGGTGAGAATTGAACTGTAAAATAAATCACCATCCGAGCACCGCTTCAGTGTACACTGATAGTATGACCTGTTCCTGCATTTTTCGCATATCCGGTTTTTTGAATCCAGAAAAGCATTAGCGGGACATAACAATCTGTAATCATGGACACTCTGTACAATCGGGATATTATTCTCCTTCAAAGATCTTAAAACTGATGATGATAATCCGCCATAAAAAAGATGAAGATGAGCTATATCAGGCTTGTATTTTTTAACCAGCCTGTTTAGATTCTGATAAGCAGTCCTGTTATTGAGATAGGTGCCAGCGTTCGAAATCTTTTGGAAAAAACCTGCCTGACGATTGTCTGAATAAGGAACAAAAAACTCCGAGTAACTGCTTTCAGCATTATCAGGGTGGTCAGTGCTGAAATAAATGACCTCATGCTTATTTTCAGCCAACAGGTTGCCCGTGTTAAAATAGACACGGTCTGCTCCTCCCTTTATAAAATGGTATTTGTTAATCTGCAGGACTCTCATTGTTACTTTCCGATAGTTATTCGTGATTTTTTAATAAAACTGCATTTGAATAATCGGCAGCTATAGTGTGGGCCATACTGTTCCATGTAATATCAGTTGCTCTTTTAAATGCACCTATTTTGATTTTATTAAGTAAACTCTTATCTGTAATTAATTGTTCGATTGCGTCATGAAACCCTGTTATGCTATTCTTCGGAGATTTGAGGCTGATTTTTATTCCGCATGTTTCATTGACAGCCGCACTCATACCGTTAACGTCGTGGCAGATAACGGGAAGCCCCATCGACAAAGCTTCCGGAATTACACTTGATGTAGCCTCACGAAGGCTTGTATGAATGAGAAAATCAGCCTGCCTCATTATTTCAAAAACCTCACCATGAGGTATTTTTCTAATCCACTCTATATTATTCAGCTTAAGCGTATCTGCTAATTTGTGCATCGATTTTTCCAATGGCCCTGTCCCGATGATTTTAATTCTTACACGTTCTTTTGTAATTTTACTAAAAGCAATTGCATGTAGCAAAATATCAGGTGCTTTCCGATAAGTTAACTGACCACACCAGACACCGGTTAAAATGCCTGAGTTGTCAGTGTGAGAACGGGGGTTATCTGACTGTATTGTGGTTCCAACATCCAGCATTTGCTTTATTTGTCCTGTTGCCCTTTTCCTGAAGTACGTTTCATCTTCCGATGAATATGTATAAATGACAGATGCTTTACGGTTCGCCTTAATTATTCTGGGAACGAAGTGCGACTGGTAGCTGTTTGAGATAAAGCGCATTCCCTCCATTAGCTTAAATTTGAAGGGAAGTGTTTTATAAAAGTCCCATGGCAGGAGTGCTGTGCCTCCCGTTGGGCCCCAAAAAAAAGGAATTCCAAGTTTCCACATATATCCCGGTTCCCTGAAAGATATCTGAGTAAGCTGATGCACTATTTCAAAACAATTTTTTCTGTGAAGAATCAGATGCTTTTTTAAAAGCCACTCTTTGCCAACTATTGTACCCGATATAGTACAGAAGAGGTAACCCGATTGGCCCCAGCCCGGAAAAGAGTGAATTTAAGCAAGCAGTCAATCTTGTAATAACCGGCTGATCAATATTTATTAAGGTAAGTCCGGGAATGCCTGAACCTCCGGAAAAGTATTCATTTATAGCCTTTAGGTAACTATTTGGTCTGAACTGACTTCCGCTGGCATACAAAACCGTGACATCATGATGAGCCGCCAATCTGGTCACAATATTCCAGCCTACTGCACACTCTGAACCACTATCAGGGGAAAACTCATGAGCAACAATCAGAACCCTTAATCTTCGATCACTCATTTCCCTAAGATGATTTTTAGATTATCCTGTTGACCCATTTATTAATGCTAGTTCTCCCTGTCGTGAATTTAACCGGCTCAATTTACGTATAAATTTCCTTGATTGAAATTCCTAATCATTCTACAATTTCTAAATACAGGCTATTAAACTCGTCCCCCATACGGTCAATTGAGAAGTTTTCCTCAATGTGTAACCTCGCATTTTTACCAACAGTATCTCTCCGTTCCTTGTTATCCAATAACTCAATTATAAATCCTGCAATCTCTGCGGTAGTTTCATCTGTTATTAGAAACCCTGTTGAATTGTTGACAATCAGCTCCTTTGTCCCGCCTGCATCATTTGCGATCACAGGTTTGCCACATGCCATGTACTCAATTATGGAATTTGAGAAGCCCTCACTGTGGGTAAACAGGACACCAATATCACAGGCATTAACCAGTGATTCTACCGAATCGATTTTTTCACTTAAAATTACATTCCCAATTTTCGCGGCACGAACTCTTATCTTCTCAAATTCAACTATATCCTCACGGGTATCCCCAACACCCAAAAAGGTAATGTCATTTCTCTTTCCCAAAAAATACTCAGCCAGGTCAAGAAATTGACCATATTTCTTCTTTGATGTAAACGAAGCCACCATGATCACAGCAAATACAGTCCGAATATGAAATTTATCCTTAACTGATGCCTTATCAGGTAAGTCAGAAAACCTGTCAAGCCGTATGCCATTATAAATTACCCTGCACTTTTTGTTTGATACTCCGTAGCTCATTAAGCCAGCATATGAATTTGAAAGTATAATTTTCGAAAACTTAAAGCCGAGCCTGGTTATAATTGAGTGAAATCCATATTTCTTTCTTAGTAATGGTGCATCAGCTATGTGGCTGTTAATATGAGGAAGTCTTTTAAGAATGATTGCAGGCAGAGAGTAGAAGGCAAGCATACTACCCCATGTATGTATTATATCAGGATTGAATTCATTGCATAACCGATAAAATTTATAAAACAGACGAGGGTCTCTTTTTAATCCTCTGCGCTTAATAATTCTGATATCTACAGGTAAATCATAAACATGTTTATAATGGACCTCATCTTCGGTAAGGACCAAAAGCATCTCATAATCCGTATTTTGCCCTAAATACTGAATCAATTCCAGTAAGCGACGTTCTTTACCTCCGCAGCGGAGGGATTCAATGAAGAATAAAATCCGCATTTTAAAAATCTTGTTCCCCTTTTTAGCTTTAGTTACTACTGATAATAATATCTTTGACTGGAATCACAACAATTTTTGTCTGAGGCTGCCTGATGATTTACTTCCTTGTTGCCGCATAATATTAAATTACTAAAAAATAGATGATGATTTCAGTTCGCAGGTTATTTCTATTGTTGATTCTTACAGAACTTTTCATTCTGGCCATGCATTTTTTCCCGGCACATTGGTCCTGGGCAATAGAAGACAGATTTAATCTGGACCAGGAGGCAAATGTGCCAACATGGTTTGCAATCGCATTATTATTCTCAGTATCCATAACCGCCCTTTTAATTCATTTTGTGGGACGCAGAAAAAGGAATACAACTTCATGGTGGTCATTCTGGCTTGTATTCAGTGCTGTATTTTTATTCCTCTCATTGGATGAAGCTTCACGGGTGCATGAAGGTATAGATAATGTCTTCCATGTAAAGTGGATTTATGTGTATCTGCCGTTTGCAGCACTTTTTTTTATAGTCAGCACATATTTTCTCATTGTAATCAACAAGAACAAAACTCTCACATACTGGATATTAGGGGGCTTAATTGTTTATGCCCTCGGCGGACTTTTATGTGAGACCATATCTTTTTACTTTTATTCCGGTGAGGCCGAAGTCGTATTTGAGGAAGGGCTGGAGATGCTTGGCACAATTATGGTTCTGACAGGATGCATACAGGAACTAATGCGTCTTCATAAGGCAGCCTACATTCTAATAGAGAATATTTAATATCTCATACCTTATAAAAGGAAAATCTTTGTTTCATGATCCACTTTATTCAGTCTTTGGTTAAGGTAAATTATATATGTTCTTAATCTGCTCCATGAGTTTCCCGGTTTCAGTTTTATTGTTAAAATATTCAAAGGAACACTTCCTGCCCTCGTTTCCGATTTTCAAAGCAAAATCATAATCATCAAGTACAACACATATTGCATCCGAAATTGAGTCAACATCCGGATCGCACAAAAATGCATTTTGTCTGTCTTTCAGAAACACTTCGATCTCACCAATCCTGGTGGCTACTACGGGTTTACCAGTTGCCAGATACTCCCCTAGTTTGGTTGAAAATCCAAAGGTTGCCTGCAGACTCGGCGGTCTTGAAAAGACAAAGAGCTTTGCACCCATAAAAACTTCTGTCATCTCATCCCTGTTTTTATAACCCCGGAGAATAACCTTATTTTCAATTTTAAGGTCTGAGATCATCGATTTATAATAATCCTCCTGTCGGTCATCGGATGCTTTGCCGTAAAGGTCTAAAGTGTACTCAGGGTGAGTTTCCAGAACCTTATGAAACGCATTGATAAGTAAACCCAAACCCTCCTTTTCATCATCAAGCTCTCCGGAGAACACTATATTGTTTTTATTAATGTTGGCTTCCTCAGCAAAGCGATCTATGTCCACTATCATTGGCACAAAAAATAATGGCTTGGCATATTTTAATTCTTCCCTGAAATAATTATAGAGATTCTGTGTAATAACACACAAGCCATCAAACAACTTATAGTGAAATTTAATATACAGATCCCTGAATATCCTGTTGCTGCCCTTCATCCGCACCAACGGATGTTCAGTTTCTTCTTTAATGAATAATGATCCTTTAATGTATTTTGCAATCTTTACTAAAATGGCCGGAAGGGTTTCATGAGAATAATAGATCACAAGAGTGTTCCTGTTCAATACCTTTAAACAATAGATAAAAACAAGGACTGATTTGAAATAATCCTGAAAACCCCTGATTATTTTAATGCGATTCTTAACTGTTGAATTAAACACATTTAAGAACTTAATTCCCTCATAAAAGCCTGCGTTTGGATTAACAATCCTATCACTATTGACTCCATATTTATAAGATGAAAGCACTTCAGAATTAATCCCATTTGCATTGAAGCCTTTACACAAACTGATTATCCGGTTCGTCCCGGCCATTCCATACGGAAACGCCTCTGACGTTATAATTATGACTTTTTTTAATCTCGCCCTATTCATGCAAATATTTGACTATGAGATAACGGTACTATTATTAAACTCATTCTTCAGAACAAAAGTGTATTATCTTTTAAAATGAAAATTAAATCGTCTTCTTCGGGTACATGCGTCCAAAACCATGATATTCTTATCAAGAGTAAATGTATGCATTCCCACAAGTCGCTTATCCCAGTCCGGTTCAACCTTTGTTACCAGGTTCTCCTCGTATTCAGATTCAGAAAGTTTAGTTATTTGCATTAGATTTAAGGCTCTGCCATATCCGCCGGAGCAGTCCTGTGAAGGACGGAATATTTTGCCATCATGATTAAATATTCTTCCTGCACATCTTGAAGTACTTATTTCAGTTACTATCGGATTGGCAGGATGATTCTTCCAGTGACCTGAAAATAGATCATCCGAATAAAAAAGAAATAACTCATTATAAGTCAGCTCGGGATGTTCCATTTCATCAATTGATGTGAAAAGCCACCATTTATTGTCATGAAAATAATAATGTGGAATCCACGGCTGCAACATTTTCCATTATATTCATGGAAAACTCCCATTTATCAGGGAATCTGGTACATACATAAAGCTGAATATTTCTTTCAGATTTTGTTTCAGGGGCCATGAAATATCTCCCCTCATAATTGAAAACAATGGGATATGACAGGTGGTAGGGTTTTTTAATAATTAACTTGGAATTAAGCAATGATCCATTCTTATCAAGCTGTAAAACAGACAAATGTGCTTTCTCAGTTTTATAAATGTACTCCTCGATAAAAATATAATATTCATCATCATGATTTACCACACAGGGATCTGCCCAATATCTCCCTGCGGGGGCTCTTAGTTTGTTAAATTTACTCAGGGCAGCAGGAAAAGAGCTTTTCGCTTTTATTTTATAACAGGAGGAACCAATTTTCATTCTTAAGGTAAATGATTTTCCGGTAAAGGGAATTAGTGAAGATCAGAATTAAATTGAGGGTAGCCTTTACGGAAGAGGGTGATTTATATAATCTGGAATTATATAGTTTCAGATTGTTCTCATACTTATTTTTTAACCTGACCAGATAGGAATCCCCCTCCGTAAACAGTCCCTTTATAATTCTGGGAATAATCAACGCTGCCAGACTGTAAATCCTATTTCTGTTAATGTGTATTGAGTTGGAAAAGGTTGACACCGATGATCTGTAAATGATACTTTCATTTGTAAATTCATTTTGTATCATGCTGACAGTACAACCTATTTCCGGTACTTTTTTCACGAGTTCCCAGTAAACATCCGGCTTACCTGTTGTTGATCTCTTGTCTCCTACATTAAAAGACCAGATCCCATACTTCGGAACTTTTAACAGGTCGTCATCCAATAACGCAAATCCGAAATTGAGAATAATATCAATATCATATGCTGGTAGCTTTACTTGTGGAGATTTTCCCTCATTTTCCCTTAAGTTATCTTCAGTAATATGATACCGAATTACCGGAATACTATCAGCCAGGTCTGAAAAACCGATTTCTTGTTCATAATCGAATCTTCCCTTATAGAGCCATCTGTCCAATCTTTCATGAAACCGATACATGGCAGAGTATTTCCCGGAATTTGATTTTACAGTATTTCCATCCGGCTCAATCACCAATACCAGTTCCGAAAACTCTGAGTTGCGCAACTTTTCCAGTATCCGATATTGCCATAATTTTATAGTATTATCTTTAAAAAGTACCCCTATCTTAATCTTCTCCTTCATGCCGGTATAATTGGATAAATGCAATAATTTACAGTTATTTATAAATAATTTATCTCAGAAAGGACCTTACGGAATGTAACATTTGCACGGTATCCCCCGTCTGCCAGATCGTTCCCGGCTATCTCATAATCAGAATTCCCTTCAATCAAGACGGGACCGGATTCTCCGATAGCCATGTCCCAGCCTACCAAACGTAATCCTGGCATAAAACTGGCTGCCTTTATAACCAGCTCTTTGGCCTGTTGAAATAACGGAACACTGAAATCCTCAAAAACGATATTCGTAACCGGGTGGGTTGTCAGCACTTTTACACCAGATTTTCGAAATGAAGAATATCCATATTTCTTAAGTCTTCCGTTCTCAAGGTTGATTCCAACAAAGACGCCTCCTGACGAAATATTGTCAACATGATAGTTACTGACACTCATTCTGATATATCCGGAGATAATCTCGATTTTGCCGTCAGCGCCAATAAATGTATCGAATCTGATTGTATTAAGACATGAAGGGTTTAGCCTGTTTAGTTCCGGATGCTGGATTACAGTTTCCTGAAATAAAAAACCTGCCTTAATGACTTCAGTATATAACTCACTGATTATTCCGGGGTCTGTAATCAGCTGATTTCGGAATAATTTAAAGATCTTCTTCCCTCCGTAACTTCCGTAAGTTCTTTTAATTATTATAGAATCATATGAGAGGTTTTGTTTAAATAACTGTTCAAGGATCAATTTAAAATCCTGTGTGCTGTTAATTGTGAAACTGCTTTTTCCAATAACGAACATTTTGTTATGGTTATACATCAGAATCCTCGGTAATGAAACACTGAACTGACCATAATAGAAATCGAAGTACAGTTTATTTTCCAGTACCTCAATTACTTCTTTATCATTGAAAAAAGATTTTAAATTATACAGAAAGGCGCTCGGGAAATAGTCCTTAACATTGGTTACCCCCTTTTTGAATAAATATCTTGAGAAATAGTGCTGTGGGAGGCTGCGGTGATAGAACGTAAGTAAAACAATCTCTTTCGCAATCCTGAGGAGAGATTTGCGGTCAGGATCTTTCAATAAATCAATAATCAGAGCATAATTTGACAGTCCTGGTTTAATCATAATTTTTTACTTCTTACGGTATTTATTTATAATATCATAAAGGCAAGGTCTGTTTTGCAGCCGGAGCAATGACAAAATCAGATATTACAGATTTCGGTCAGACACTTATTTTCTATCTGAGAAAGGTCTGTCAACATGCTTTGAAATTTTTGTCTGACTATAGTTGCATCAAATTGTGTCCTGGCAAGGTTCATCGCCTTATTGCCAATTTGATTCCTGTACTCTTCATTCCTGATGATGAATCTGATCCCTTCTAAAATTTCCTCCTCGTTTGGGCTTGATATGCAAAAACCACAACTATTATTTTTAAAGAACCTGTAGACAGCCGTTTCTTCTGGTGCGAGAACAAAAACAGGAGTACCCGAAAGCATATATTCAGTTGCTTTTGTGGGGATTGAGAAACGCGCAAATTTTAGACCATTCACAGTGAAGTCCAAAGGCAGAAATAAAAGGTCATATTCTTTCAGCATGCCGGGCACAGCCTCATAGGGAACAGGAGGCATTACCTTAACATTTTCAAGTTCATTTACCAGTTTTAAATCGGGCAAATCTGCATCTTTTGAATAAATATCCAATTCAATCCTTTGATTGTCTATTTTGAGATGTGATATAGCCTTTGCAAAAAGAACGATTGATGCCTTATTGGCTGTTCCTATTCTGCCCAGGTATAGGATTCTGAATCTGTTTGGATGACTTTCCTTTTTCCCGGGTATTGAGTATGACTCAACTTCGACCGGATTGTGAAAAGCCTGAAATTGTTTATGATATCTTTTATGGTACTCATCTGACATGGCATCACTAATACTGAGGTGAATATCGACTTTATTCAGCAATTGTCTGAACTCTCTGTCAATCTTAGCTTTCCAGTATTTTCTAAAAGGCCCGTGGTCACTAATTGTGGATGGCCAGTCATCCATCATATGAATTGCACTGGGGATTTTCAGATAGTCGATCAGTTGACTGGCAAAAAGAATCCCCTCACGGGTCGAAACCTGCAGGTATAAAATTTCCGGATTATACTCGGATAACCATTTTGCCAACTTTGGGGATATACCAATTACTGAATCACAATTGTTCAGTCCCAGCCACCGTGCGAAGAAAAAAAGAAAACTACTTGCCATCATGGATACTCCCGTCTTGGCATATGTTATTGATCCTCCACCTTGAATATCATTGGATCTTAAACCTGAAGGGTAGGTTTGTTTAAAAATGTTCAAAGGAAATTTCCATTTATGCTCTTCTCTCCCAAGTTGGTAGTAAGTCCGACATACATCAGTAGAAAGTCTGGCATATCCATAATTTACGTACATGCCAGCAATATTATCAATTGGCCAGCCCTTAAAGAGATTCGTAGAGGGTTATTCCTCCTCCTGTATGATTATTTAAAGGTTGGCCGAATATCAGAACTCTCGGAATATTGGTCATCCTTTTAATTGCTGTCATTCAAAGTTATAACAGGTAATTTGTTTCAATGGATCTTCCTATTGCTATGCCGGATCATCAAGAATAAAATTGTAGATCTGATCCATTCTGGACATTATTGATTCGGAAGAATGCCTGCTGGCAGCAACTTTTCTTGCCTCTGTCCCGGCAATCATTGCTTTTTCATAATTATTTATAAGATTAATCAATAATCCAGCCAGATCATACTTATCATAAGGATTAAAGAAAAAACCTGTTTCTCCATCTTTTCACCAATGATTTTATGCCCCCTACGGATGATGTAAGAACCGGCATACCTAATAACATAGCTTCGCACACACTGTTTGAGCTGTTGTCAATATAGGAAGGGTGCACAAAAAAATGGCATGTTTTTAACTGGGAAATTAAATCATCCACATCAACCTGATCATGAAAATCGATATTGATACTTCCCGGGTTAATCTTTAAAACTTTACATACCATTCTATTTATCTTGTCTTCTCTTTTAATTCCAAAGACCTTCCATTTGATCTTATAATCGGGCAAAAGCGCCAACACCTTATATATCAAATCTATACCTTTAAATAAATTTGTATTGATTGTAGTTCCGATAACTATTTCATTATCTCGGATTGACTTCCGAAGGTTGAACCCAGGCAGCAGAGAAAAACTCTTTGCGAAGCATTTCCTCGCAGTGGAAATACCTTGCAGCAGGGTTGATCAAGACTTATATAATTTCTGTCCCAGTCAGTTCTTCCGATAAAGTAATGCCATTTCTCAATTATCATTTTCTCCCGGGTTGCTTTTTTCCTTAAGCATTCTGGAAATCATGAAACATTGTCGTGCCCCTGATAATTGAATTAAACTCGCTCCCCCACAATGCTTTCAATTTACTGAATTCCAAAGGGAAATACACGGCGGTAATTGGACCTAATAAACCCTGCAGGTTAAAGACAATTTTTTCTGACCTGTTCATCAGTACCTTTCCATAACCCCTTTCAGTACCAAATACATGTATCAAATCAGGTTTAAAGTCTTCGATTACCTCATTGATAAAAGTGGCATCTTCATCATCCAGATTTGCAAGCTGACGTGTTATAATTCTGTTTAATGGCATTTCCAATTCTTAACTGGCATACCGTAGTAAACAACACTACCGCGTGTCAATTTTTTTAAATTTTTCTCCAGTATAAAAAAAACAAATCCCCAGATTATATTGATTGACTTCGGCTATTAATGTTTCCAGAGATGAAATCCATCCTCCGCCAAAATTCTTATAATTATATTCTTCAGAAGCGTTGGATGGCGTATTAGTGAACCAAAGAATTCTCATAATATTCAATTGCAGAGTTTAATTTCCTTAATCTATAGAGTCTGACTGACCGGCAATTCGCTCAACCAGATATCAAATTTTTTTTCACCGTAATATTTGAATAAAGCTTTTTCAATTTCCTCATCATTTAGACTTCAATAATTCTCTTAGAGTGACACATTCCCACTACAAGCCAGATCGAAACATTTAAAAGATTGAATGCAATCGACATTCTCAATAAATAACATCAGCACATAGCTGGAAAGAAGTAATCCCAGGCACTTCATAAAAATACTTTTCGATTTGCCCAAAGCTTTAAAAATTGCTGAGAAAAGCATAGCAAAATAAGCAAGGAAACCGACAATTCCAGTTTTAAGCAAAATCTGTAAGAACCCAACTTCAACTGTACTTCTGCTGAATGTCTGAAAGATTTCCGAAGCATACCCGCCATCTATTCCCTTTCCAAAAACAAATGCATTATTAAACTTCAAATCCTGAAAAACTTCATAGTACAAAAAGGTCCTCGTATCTGCAGAAAGATCGGACTGACTATAATCTTCGGTCGGATTGCCAGAAATATCCTGCAAAAACATTTTTACCGTTAATTCCAAGATACAAAAAATAAAATGGCAGCAGGAGAATACAGAAAACTATAATTCTGATCAGTTTCTTATTAACCTTAAGGGATGAAATAACATAATAAATGATTACAATAAGATAGCTGATCAGTATTCTCATAACACCTGCCCTGTTTGTCAATGATACGATAATAACTACAACTGAAATTATTAGAGTAAGAATTCTATTTTTATTTGACTGCATTGGGAATGTCAAAATCAAATAGGATATTGGCATTAGCAGAAAAATATTAAGCTCAAAATAATTCAGGAAAGCAAGAGAAATTGCAAAAGCCACGATACAGTATACTGTCAGAATCCTGTTGATTGACAAGAAATATTTTGAATTACTTCCAATAACAAAGAAAAGGATGGGGAACAATGAAAGTCCGGTATAAGAATCAAAAAGCAGTCTCACCAGTGCGCTTAAGTCATGGACTTTAACAAGGCTTCTGATAAGTGCAGATAAACAGTATTAAAATTAATACCCCAAATATTGTTGTTACTCCTTTGCCTTTTATGCCTGACTTCCAGTTAGTCAATGTATAAAAGAAAAGCAGCAATAATACTGCCCCCCAGGCAATAGATGTAATTCCAAATAAATATACTTTTTGAAGGCCCGTACCATCCAAAATAAAAGATAAAATGAAATCCTGTAGCCAGAACCAGACAAATAGCAACCAGTGTTTTATTATTAAGCATATTTATTCTGATAGAAATCTGAAATATATTCTTGTCTTCTATCAAATCTATGGAGACTCATGATTCAAAATGTACTTTTTTACCTGATCCAAATTCCTTTTTTGTTTTTCGTGATGATCTTATAATACTGTAATGGAGCCAGAATTATTGCATTGAAATTAGCTATAACAGATGCAATAAAAAGTGCATAGACTCCGGCATGGTAAAATCTTATTAAAACTAGTGCCGCAGCTATATACAAAAACGGGCTTATAATACTTGCTATAAACTGAATACGCAATGCATTTATGCCGTTTAATAAACTGACATACTTTGAGCCAAACAAGATTACATTAAAATATATAAAGCCCCATAATGAAAGGGAAAATGGAATATTAACCTTGCCTTCACCAAGCCAGAGACTGATAGACAGGCTCTGAAAAGACCAGCATAATGATTCCTGCCCCAATCAACAGAAGATTAAGGAGATTATATTTCTTTATAGCATTTTTTATCCATTGAATATCATTTTTCTGGAATGCTTCAGTAGAGGCTGACCAGAATGGGGTTAAGAATATTGTATTCACCATTGTTAAAATCCCGAAGTACTTGAATGCAATGTTATAAGCAGTAACATCTTCGGTGCCAAAATTTCGGGCAATAATAATATTGGCAGTTTGAAATTGAATGATTCCGGCAAATTGAATTATAAAAAAAATCAATCCCAAATTAAATAAACCCCTGGCATAGACAAACTTGACCTGTGATACAACCGGACGGTATTTCCTATAACTTCCCTTGTATGAAACCATGTTCGCAATTACCAGAACCAAAATTGGAGACACACAAAGAGCAATCCCCAGCTTTGATTATTGACCCTTCGGTAGTCTTTACCAGGATAAAAATGAAAATTAAAGAGGCGACCTGCCCCAGAAGATCAATAAGCGATGACTTAGCCGACTTCTGATCAGCTAAGATAGATAGTTGTTATTATTCTCAGGACAAATATTATGCAAAAATATGTAAAGACAATTATTGCCAGAATGGATACATCGGATCGCATGCTTTCTGAAACCTTCAATATGGAACTCCAGTCAAGGAAATTATTGACGATAATAAAGATCAGCCAGACACTAAAGAAAATAATTCCCAGAATTGCATACGTTGTGCTTACGTAGATCTGGGCAATATTATCGTCACCCCTGGCTTTTGCTTCAGCAAACTTATTGCGTAGACCCTGAGTCAGTCCGATATCAAAAAAGCTGAACCATCCAACTATTGAACTTAAAGTCAGCCATATTCCATAACCATCCGGATTGACATAATTCAAAACAATCGGTACGAATATCAGGCTGATTAATATGCTGAATCCTTTAATAACAAAAGTAGCTGCTATATTTTTCTTGGCTTGAATGCTTCTTTCATGTCCTTTGGTAAAAAAATTACTTATAAATAAGGCGGGTTTTGAATTAAGAAAATTCATGAATTCAGATTTATTTATTTCAATGTCAAACCAAGTGAAGAATATACAGTAACGAGATTTTATAATGCTAATGAATTGATTTATCGCAGTATTCCGAAGAGTGAATTGTCCAGGCAAAAGGATGTATGCAACCCTTCGAAATAAATAAATATTATTGTAACAAATTTCTTCGTTCGTCGTTTAATTACATGTGTTAGTCAAATAAATATAATATATTTGTCAAATAAAAATCCCTGAATGAAGATCGTTTTTTTGCTTACTTTTCTGGCTTTGAGCTCATTATGTTCAGCTACCACTTATTATATAGCTCCAACCGGAAATGATAATAATCCTGGGCACAATTGATTGCCCCATGGGCAAACTGGTCAAAACTTGAAAGTGTAAGTTTACAACCAGGCGATATAGTCTATATCAGAGGAGGAAATTACAGGTCTGCAAAAGGGAATTCATCATCCAGCCATGTAATATGGAGTGGATTTAATGGCACATCAGAAAATACTATTAAGATTTGGGCTTACCCTGGAGAATCTCCTGTTTTAAATCTGGACAATATCACTACAACAGTCAGTGCAACAGCTATAGAAATATTATCATGTTCTTATATTCATATTAAAGGATTAAGAGTAACTGGTCTTGCTCAACCAAATAGTACAATAAGTTTAGCCAATTGGTCTTTAACAAATGTCACTAACAGTATCATAGAAAATTGTCGGGCAGATCATAGCGGAATGTATGGATTTATGATTTGGCAGCGGATGCAATAATGTTATTAATAAAAAATTGTGATGCAGATCACTTAGCCGATATTAGCAATGGGTGGTGCAAACGGATTTAATATTACTGGTGGCTCAACTGCCACAAATATTACTTTTTACGGATGTCGTGCATGGTTCAATTCTGATGATGGCTGGGACTTCTACAAAGCTAACGGATTTGTAACTATTGATAATTGTTGGGCATTTTGGAATGGTTATGACAAAAGCTTTAATGAAACAGGTGATGGTGTTGGATTTAAACTGGGGCCTACTACAACAAATCAGACAACAGCCAGGAGAATTGTACGAAATTCTCTTGCAATACATAATAAACAATACGGCTTTAATCAGAATACAGTAAATACTTATAATCCGGTAGTACTATATAACAATGCTTCATATGACAATGGTAATTACGGGTACATTTTTGGCTGGGGACCAGTAGGTGGAACCCAAAGTATATTTAGAAACAATTTAAGCTATTCTGATCAATCAGCTTTTATTGGAGAAAGCAATGATATTAATGATCATAATTCTTGGAATGGAAGCATTACCCTGAATGATGCGGATTTTCAAAGTCTTGATACCACCGGAATTTCAGGGTCCAAGGAAAGCTGATGGTTCTCTCCCGGATTTAAAATTATTAAAATTAGTTTCAACATCTGATTTAATTGATAAGGGAATAAATGTTGGTCTTCCATATTCCGGGACAGCCCCGGATATCGGAGCTTTTGAAACAGTTTCGAACGTAGCCCAGGTTAATCAAGCCCCGGTTATCAGCATCTCTTCTCCTGCGAAAAGCGCTGCATTCATCTCACCCGCAAGTATTACAATTACTGCTGCAGCATCTGACCCCGACGGGACAATTATCAAAAGTTGAGTTTTATAACGGCACCACTAAACTTGGAGAAAAGACGACAACCCCTTTTTCCTACACATGGAGTAACGTAACTGAAGGTACATTTTCATTAACCGCCGTTGCTACCGATAACCTGAATTTGAAAACCGTTTCAGCTGCAGTTTCTGTTTCTGTAAACACCGCCGCCCAGCCTTCAAATCAGTTACCCGTAATTACCATCTCTTCTCCTGCCAAAAGCGGTAGCTACGAAGCACCAGCTTCAATCAATATTGATGTCGAAGCTTCAGATCCTGATGGTATAATAAGCAAAGTAGAACTTTTTAATGGAACAGTCAAAGTCGCTGAAATGACTGACGCTCCTTATGCATTTACCCTGAAAGATATCCCTGAAGGTTCATATTCCCTGAAGGCAGTTGCAACTGATAATCTTAAGGCTTCCTCAACATCCAATACAATAACATTGAATGTGACAGCTTCTAATGAAAACAGGGATTTCTTCAATCTTTACCCTAATCCAAATGATGGTCGATTTTCAATTGATTTTACAAGCTCCTTTGTAGCTGACATTTATACTGTAACCGTGTTTGACCTCATTGGAAAAACAGTCTACAAGGGAGAGTTTTCGAAAGAAGAAGAAAACCCCGGGTTCGACCTGTCTCATTTAAAGGCCGGAATATATATATTAATGATCTCCGGTGAGGCAATTGTCACAACTCAAAAATTCATAAAGGGGTAATTCCGGATCACTTAAGGATTATCAGTTTCCTATTTGTCTGAGACATATCACTCGCCTCCAGGGAAATACTATACAAGCCGGTTGAAATCTTTCCGGAATTTCAATTTTATTTGATCCAGTGTCTACTGAACCTACCAGGACCATTCTGCCATTAATATCGAATATCCTGATAATATGGTATGAAATATCTGAATCCGGAATTATAACATAAAAAAAATCAAAGGCAGGATTGGGATAAATTAACATTTCCATGTCTGATCCTTTATAAATACGTGCTCCTGCCTGCCATGTCCCGTTCTGAATGGTGGTTATCGGATCAGTCTTATCCCACACAGCCTCAGTAGCAAGTCCACTTATAAAAGTCAGGCCCCAGGTCTTTTCCATAATCCAGACGGACACGCGGCACAAAATCAGTGAAATCTTATAAAATCCGGGTTTAACACAACCGAATGCAGATCATATCCCATTGCCTGCCATTGAGCAAAAGTCTTTGTAATACCGCTTATCTCAAAAACAGGTTCTCCAGTTTCACACCAGAATACATTATAATCACTCTCAAACCCCGTCAAACAAGAAGTCTCAAAGATTTTAATATTTAACGTTCCGTTCTTTGTATAAAAGATATTATTGAATATTTTAGTACCTGTGGCTGCAGCATTCAGCCCCCCATCAGTATTAGTCTGGATATCTACAAGACCCCGCTGTGCCTGTGTGGATGTGTTATCACTGTAAAATGTATTATTATAGATCCTGATCCCATTCATTCCCTTGACCACGATTCCTACTACCGGGTTTTTAATTATGTTATAGGCAATTACTCCAGAAATGTCAGTCATCCCGTCAGCTTTGCGCTGAATACCGTTCGGTGTATTATTTAAATAATTATATTTAATTACTACATCAACATTATAACCGGTAAACAGTGCATGGGTTGTACTGGATTCATCTGTCCCATTCCAGAAAAATCTGTTTCCTGTAATCTTTGCCCCGGCCAGATTATTATTAAAATAACCCGGTAATTCATCACCGGCCTGTAACATGTATCCCAATGCATTTACCGATGTGACCGAGTTATTCCTGAATATAAAGTCAGTCGGCTGGCTTCTGGGGATACTGATTCCATCCGATACACCCGTTATCACATCATTAAACTCCTCCCCCTCTATTATAAGAACATTCTGCCCTGACAGAAATGGTAAGTGGACAATTAAACTAAATGCCAGAAGTAGTCTCCTCATAAGCTAACCTTTAATTAACATAACACATAAACCGCCTCCTAGTTTATTATCCTGAAATCCACCCGCCGGTTAAACCGCCGCTCCAGCCACAATGAATTCGAAGCTACCGGTCTCGCACCACCGTATCCTTTTGCCGTGAGCCTGCCGGCGTTTACACCTCTGTTGATGAGATAATTCATAATAACCTGAGCCCGCGCCTGTGACAGCAATAAAAGAGCCGCAGCATTCCCCTGATTATCAGTATGCACCTCTATCTCCAGTTTTATCCCCGGATGCCTGTTCATCAGCGTCACCACCTGATCAAGCATAAGATATGCATTCGTAACAAGCCTGTTGTTCAGATCGAAATAAGTGTCTGTCAGGACACCGTAATTCTTCTTGAGTGTCAACAGTTCCTTCTCGGCAGGATCAGTAAGTACAAATATCCTTACCCTGGCGTCACCGAAGCCGGCAGCAATCATGTCTTCATATGCCGGGTAAGTAGCCATGAGGCGGATCTGTCGGTCTACGATATAGCTGTAAAGTCCTTCTCCTTCATCAAAAACTTCGGTCACACTGTACTTGGAGGGTACGTTCCTGAAAACGGCGGAGTTTAATGGAGTCTTTGTCCGCGATGACAATATCTCTACCTGAAACAGTGCATCTTTTTTGTAATCAGTCTCAGCAGAATACCGTTCTCTTACAATTACATTTTCAAACTTCCGGATGTCGGTGAGATCATTCGTCACAGCAGCTATTGCCTGCAATATAAGCAGTTCTCTCCTGTACGGTGGAGAATATCCTGACCTCTTTTGTAACCGCTCTCATAACCATGTCACCAGACTTCTGTGACTTAAGCGTCAGTCCCAGCCTTACACTGAATGTTCCGGTTGTTCTGAATGTATGACTTGCCTTTTCCCCCTTAGCCTGTGTACCGTCACCGAAATCCCAGAAGTAACCGGTAACTGTGTATCCCGGGAGATATGACTTTAGCCCGTCAAAATCAACTGCCTCGCCTGCAACAGCATAATCTGCCGAGGTAATGAAAGGCTGTTCGATATCCACAATTTCCACGTCGTAAGTGAGCTTGCGGAAGAAGAGTTTTCCTGTTCTCCTGTTGGTGATATCAAGGTTAACGCTGTACTTCCCGGGACCAGGGAAACAATGCCTGACGTTGGTCCCGACTGTTTTCGAATTGTCGCCGAAATCCCATACATACTTAAGCGCTAAAGTGTCAACTTGTATTGACCCGGTGTCCGAAATTGTGAAACAATACTGGTTTTCTTTTTGAGGCTCGCTGAACCACACCTGGCGCAGTGAGGAACTGAACCGGTAAATATCCAGGGATTTGTCCCTGTTCGAAGAGAAATATCCGTGGTTCATCATCGCATCGGTTACAATCCCAAAATCATCAGATTCTGAGTTCACCGGGGCATCGAGCCTCACGGGAGCATACCAGGCATTACCACGCTGTTTGGTGACAAAAATATCTTTGCCTCCCAGTCCTGCATGACCGTCGGATGAAAAGAAAAGCTCTCCTGCCTCATTGATGAACGGATAAGATTCGTTACCTGTTGTGTTGACCTGTGGCCCGAGGTTTACCGGATCATCCCAGTAACCGTTCTTCAGTTGGCTGTAATAAATATCTGATCCTCCGAAACCGTCCGGCTTGTCTGATGCGAAATACAACCGTTTACCGTCTGCAGAAAGGCAAGGCATGCTAATGTTGTACCATTCGGTATTAAACCTCATCTCCCGGATCCTTGTCCATGTTTTTCCTTCAGCAACGGCAAAAAACAATCCGAGCTTATTCCTCGAACTGGAAAGCACACTGTATTTGTCATCCACTTTCAGGTTTCTTGAATAGAATATTGTATCGCCATTCCTGTTGAATGTCGCAGGGCCTTCGTTGAGCTTCGTTTTAAGGTCTTTCGAAAAAAGCCTTGATGAGGTGTTGTGGGCCGCAGTGTCGGCATAATACATTTTTATCATCCCCTTGCCCTGGCTGTCGCTTACAGTCTGCCCCTTATTCGAGCAGAACACAATGCCATTCTTATAAAAGGTCGGAGCAAACTCATCGTAAGAATCCGTGCTGATGGAGGCTCTGGTGACTGTATAAGTCTGTTGCTGGGCAAGACCGATTCCTGTCAGCATAAAGGCAAAGAGGAATATAATATTGTCTTCAGTTTCATTTTCTTAAGTTCGTTGTAACATGTTGAACCAAAGTGACTCAAAGTTACGAATTTTGTCAAATGTTCCCGGCACACCGATTCCTCCGGGATATTATTCGAAAATCGGGATGACACTAAAATATCAATGGATTCACCACATCCACCTTATAACGAAACTCATAGCGAAGCATAATCTCGTGCGAGCCGTTGCTGTATGAACCCAGAGTACCGAAGTCGAAATCATATGAGTAGGCAATTTTGAACTGGCTATTGACAGCAAACTGAACCAGGCCAGCCACCGAGCGGTTGCTCCTGTAAGAAGCGCCCAACCATAACCTGTCGAACATACTGAAATGAGCGTTAATATCATAAAGCAGTTTCTCTCCCGGTGAAAAAGAGACAAGTGCCGACGGGAAGAACTTCGTTTTCTGATTTAAGGTAAACAGGTACCCTGTATGGAACAAATAGTTATAATGTGCAGGTTCGACCTTCAGCGAATATTTGTTCCTGTCAAAATCGAATTTATATCCGAGCAATTTTGGGATGGAAAAGCCTGCAAAATAATTCTGATTTGTATAGTAGGCACCGAAGCTGAAATCAGGCACAACAAACACCCGTGAGTCAATGAGGTAGTATTCGTCTCCCGGATCAATCACTACAAGGTCAGACCATGCGGTATTCGTTGCCAGCAGGCCTGCACCAAGACCCAACGACAGACCACCATTGCCCATACCGATCTTGTAGGCATAGGCGGTCATGAAACGTGTCTCTTTTGTAACCCCGATTTTATCATTGACTATCAGCAACCCGAGTCCCAGTTTCGAATTCAATACCGGGGCATCGGCTGCCAGTGTCATCGTCTGAGGTGAGCCTGTAATTCCCACCCATTGCCTGCGGTAAAAGGCGGCTATATTCAGTACTCCCCTGTTTCCGGCATATGCCGGATTGATTGTTACCGGGTTAAGAATATACTGGTTTGTGACAGGAGTCAGCTGTCCTGCAAGACTCACCGGGATTAGCAGGAGGATCAGTGATTTGATTATTTTTTTCATAATCTAGAATTTTTAGTACTTAAATTGCCTGAAGTGTCTAAAATATCTGCGAGTGCTCTGTTCTCCATTGTCCAAACTTCAGGCACTCCAAACTCAAGGCACTTAGGACTCATTTATCTTCGAATTACAATGTAACCGCTGAGTGAATTTCCGTTATCGAACCTGAGAACGTAGAAATATGTATCATCAGGAAGTGGATTGCTGTTATAATCAACCCCGTCCCAGTCATTCTTGTAATCGTCGTTATCATATACCTTCATGCCTCGACGGTCAAAGATGAAAAGCTCAGTGGTTCCAAGCGACTCTATGCCCTTTAGTACGAAATAGTCATTCCTGCCGTCAAGATTTGGCGTTATCAGAGTCGGTATTATCAGATTGTTTACTGTCAGGGTAACATAGTCAGTCACCGGTGAACATACACTGTTCGTGACAGTCCAGCTGAATATATTCTGTCCGACTGTCAGTCCGCTTACATTGCTCTCAGGATCAGCGTCATTAAAAAGTTCTCCCGTCCCTGAAACAAGAGCCCATACTCCTGTTCCGTTAACACGGTTGCACTGCATCCATTGTAGCCATGAAAGTGTAATCAAGCATTTGATCAGGACCGGCGTCTGCCACCGGGGGTTCAGACACAGTTACCGTTACAGGTTTTATTGTGAAGAATCCTCCAGTTGTAGTGCCTTTGATATAATAAGTACCACCAATTGCGGCGGCAGGTGTTGTATAGGCGACCAGAGCTCCGGGATCAGCCCAGTAAGTGAATGTCAGGTCTGGGGCAGAACCTGCAGTTACGGCAGCAGCAGTAATATCCACAGTCATCGGATAGCAGACAGGAGCAGGGTTTGTTATAACCACAACAGGAGCACCCGGTGACGGATTGATAACAGCGTTGACTGACTGGGCTGACATGCACCCTGATGCATTGGTGACTGAAAAGTTATATGTTCCGGAAGTAAGGTTAGAAACGGTTGTGCTTGCACCGCTTCCGGTGGAAGTCACCTCGCCCGGATAACGAGTCAGAGTCCAGGACCCGCTTGCCGGCAACCCGCTTAGAACAACACTGCCAGTCGGTACCGATAAAGTAGGCTGAGTGATGGTACCAACCACCGGTGCTGACGGGGTTGCCGGTTGTGCGGGGATTACAACATTTGCTGACAGTACAGAAACACATCCGGCCGCATTGGTCACCGTGAAGTTGTACGTCCCTGTTGCAAGTCCTGATATTATGGTGCTCGTTCCTGTGCCTGTTTCTGCGAACTCCTCCTGTATAACGCGTCAGGATCCATTCTCCTGTTGAGGGCAGTCCAAGGAGTTCAACGCTACCTGTCGCTACGGAGCATGATGGTGGAGTTATCGTCCCTCTAGAAGGCGCTGCAGGAGTGACAGGCTGCGGATTTATTACGGCATCACCTGAGGCCGGTGATACACACCCGCTGACTGTAACAGTAAATTGATATGTGCCGGCGGGAACTGAAGATATTACTGCATTGGACCCTGTCCCGTTTTGGGTCACACCTCCCGGTATTCGGGTTACAATCCAGCTGCCAGTTGCAGGTAATCCGCTTAAAGCAACACTCCCTGTAGATACCAGGCAGGCGGGTTGTGTTATAGTCCCGACGATAGGTGCTGATGGAGTTGCAGGCTGAGCATTGATAACAGCGCTGGCTGATGCCGGAGAGATACAACCCGCGACATTCTTAACTGTAAATGTATAACTTCCTGGAGCAAGTCCGGTAACAGTGGTTGACGTGCCTGTTCCAGTGGACTCACCGCCTGGTGTTTGTGTGAGAGTCCAGGTGCCTGTTGCAGGCAGCCCGCCAAGTACAACACTGCCTGTTGCCACAGAGCAGGTAGGTTGGGTTCTTGTGCCAATTGTCGGCGCAGTAGGATTTGCATTCACTGTCAGCGTATAAGTTGCAGTAGCGGCTGCACACGGAGAGCCGAGTGGATTATTGGTTGTCACAGTAATGACTACCGTTCTTCCCGCATCTGAGGCTGATGGGGTATACGTAAATGCAAACGGTGATGCTGATGCTGATGGGATATTCAGCGTACCGAACCCGTTTTCTGTAATTGTCACTGCAGTGGCGCTTCCTCCGAAAGTATTACCACTGACGGTAACCGGTGTTATACCGCATGTATTTCCACTTAAACTGCTCAGTGTTAGTGTGGGAGAATTAATACAATCGCATGATACCAGGAAACTGGCTCCTGTAGTTGTGCATCCTGCTGCATTTCTGACAGTAATGATATGGGCTCCGTTGTCAACCCCGTTAAAGACTGTACCAGTCTGGAATGCTCCGCCATCAATACTGTATTCCAGAGCAGCTTCTGTGGGGCTTGTCACTGTCACTACCGCGTTCCCAAAGCCAAGGTCGCAATTAACTGTCTGGACAGGTGAGGCTGGAGATGCCGGTTGAGAATTTATGGTAACAGGGCCGGAGGATACCGAGGTACATCCTGCCAGATTTGTAATTGTAAACGTCCAGGTCCCGGGTGCCAGGGCGGTGACAGTAGTAGTAGTACCTGAGCCGCTTGATGAGGTAGCTCCCGGATTCCGTGTCAGAGTCCAGCTTCCGGAGGGAAGTCCGCTTAATCCTACACTTCCAGTTGCGATTGAGCAGGTTGGCTGGGTTATAAGCCCTGTTACAGGTGCTGTCGGTACTGCCGGCTGAGCATTTATGAGAACATTTACCGAAGGTGAGGTACAGCCCGCAGCATTTGTCACAGTGAAGTTATAACTTCCTGTCGCAAGTGCTGAGATTGTGGTGGAAGAAGTTGATCCGGTGAGGGAGCCTGGATTGATTGTCCAGTTTCCAGCCGGCAGACCGGTGAGTATAACACTTCCGGTTGCCACCGAGCAAGTGGGTTGAGTTACAGTTCCTGCAACAGGAGCAGAGGGTGTCACCGGCTGCGCGGGTATTAATACATTGCCAGAGAGGCCTGAAACGCACCCTGCTGAGCTTGTCACTGTATAATTATATTCTCCGGCCGGCAGGTTGGAAATGACGATGGTTAGAGCCACTTCCGGGGGTAACCGCGCCACCTGGATATCGTGTCAGCGTCCAGTTTCCTGCAGGAAGGTCAGTCAGCTCCACACTACCGGTTGCCAGGATGCAGCTGGGGGGAGTGATGGTTCCTATAACAGGAGCAGTTGGAGTTACAGGCTGTTCATTTATTACCCCGTTAGCAGAAGATGGGGACACACATCCGCCGGAATTTGTCACGGTAAATGTATAGGTTCCGGGAAGCAGACTACCTATTGTTGTGGTAGTTCCATTACCCGGATAGGTTGTACCCCCCGGGGTTCTGGTTATAACCCAGTCACCTGTGGCGGGTAAACCGGTCAGCTGGATACTTCCTGTTGAGAGGAAACAGGTTGGTTGTGTTATAGTACCAATTACAGGGACTGCGGGCACCTGATTTACTGCAATTACAAGTGTCCTGGCGGTGCTTGTGCCGCAACTGTTTGTCGCAGTTACTGAAAGCGTTCCAGAGGTGGCTGATAATGAATAACTTACAGTCACAGAGTTGGTAGTTCCAGTAATAGTAGCTCCGGTTCCGCTGTAACTCCAGGTATAGGAAACAGTGGGATCATTGGGTACAGTATATGCAACACCGGTGGCTCCCTGACATACTGTTGCCGTGGAGGCAGTGAATACCCCCGGTTGTACCGGCAACGGATTTACGGTTACCGCCAGTGTCCTTGCCACGCTGGTTCCACAGCTGTTGGATGCTGTAACGCTAATGTCTCCTCCCTGTCCGGCTCCACCGGTAGTTACGGTTATGATTCTTGTATTTGATGCCGAGGTTATTGTCCAGCCTGTTGGTACTGTCCATGAGTATGAGGAGGCATTTGGCACTATAGCAACTGAATAGGTCTCGCCTGCAACTCCCGGACACTGTGCCGTTGTTCCGGATATTACGCCGGGTTGCGCCGGAGTCGCAGGAGATGTAGCATAGGTAATTGTTCCTGAGTTGCCTGATATCCCGCAACTGTTCACTGCCCTTACCCTGTAATAGTATGTAGTGCCTGCGGTAAGTCCTGTAACATTATAAGTCAGAACATTACCAACATCCCGGTTCTGAAAACCGGACACAAAGGTCGCAAAAGTGGCTGATGCTGACACATCGAGGCTATAGCTGGAGGCATTTGCTGCTGATTGCCAGTTGGCTGTTATCTGGGAGCAGTCTGCCCCTGATCCGGCCAGGGAAGCGGGAACAGCCGGCAAGGGATTTATACTGACGACGGCACTGCCAGTCATGAGGGTTGTTCCTCCAGTGTTTAATCCTTCGACTGTATAAGTGCCGGCGACTGTCTGTAATCCAAATGAAATAGCACTGCCGGTGCCGGGAACTGTCGGAAGGACCTCGACAGAGCCTCCTCTGATCAGAGTATACGTTACACCTGTTTCAGAATTCGCCAGACCCACAGCTACACCGCTACCGCCCTCGCAATAAGAACCGCCGCCAGTGACAGAATAGGCTATCGGTGCAGGAGGGTTGAGAACCGGATTGGAAGTAACGATAGCATTGGTTCCGGGTGTAACAGGTAGTAGTGTGCTGGTTGAGAGAATGAATTCACCCACACGTGTTGGATAAAGAGGAAGCGCAGCAGTACTCGCTGTAAAAGTTATATTGGGAGTTGAGTTTGCTGCAAAATCTACAGTGCTCGTAATTATGAAGTGAGTCAATAATGTTCCAGGTGAGACGGTTGAAATTATCGTACCACTTCCGGCAGAAACAGGCAATCCCGCTGCCAGCCTGATCAATGTTTGATCAGGGTAACCTGTAAGAGGACTATGCCACACTTGGGGCTGCGGTGAATTGCTGGAATATGTTCAATCCTGTGCCCGTGTTGCTGATTGTGACAGTTATGTTTCCTCCATTGTAGATCAGGGAATTAATCAGGAATCCCAGCTGAACGCTTGCCAGCTCGAATGTCTGGCCCGCATCAGTATCCAGCATGTATACATCAAATTCCAGCCTGTTCGATGCAGGTTGTGTCAGATTCCTTACTGACAGTTCAAAATCACTCGACTGCTGCATTGGCGATTGATCCGGTTAGCACCAGAGTGGCCATCACCAATGTCCTTGACCAATTAATGATTTGATTTTTCATAATCAACCCTGAAGTTTTGCAAAGTGTAATAAACTTCCCTGTGAAGGAAAATAACTTAATAATTGAAAATGGCTTAAGGATGAATGGTCCCAATGTAATGCAGGTTATTATTGACCATTATCGGATAGTCCCCTGAGTCTATGATACCGTCACCATTAATATCAGTTGGCAGGTAGCCGGACATATATTTGAAATTATCATTTACCACATCAGGATAATCACCTGAGTCCACGTAACCGTCCTGATTGACATCACCGCCAAACATCAGGAAATAACCATCTCCTGAGGCTCTCAGGTTAGCTCCGTAAATGCCTGGCGCGGAGCCGAACAGTCTGCTTATGATGGTTCCTGCAAACGAAACAGGAGAACTTGTTGTTGTTTCTATACTGTTCCGGTGTTTTACAGTTATGTAATATGACCCGTTATAAACAGCAGGTACAGTAATAATTGCTGTTCCTGCCGTACTTAATGAAACATCAGCCTGGGACCATACTATTGTAGCATAGTTGGAGCCATTATGAAGTTCAACTGTAATATGATCAGCCACTCCTGCAGGCCATTGTGCCCCTGTTGCGTTCTGTGCCTGTCTCATTGTTCCTGAACCGTTATAAAGTCCTTCAAGCAGTACAGAGGTAAGGGTAAGGGTTTTGTTCGAAGGGGAAATGGTCAAGGTCGCTGCTATGCCTTGTCCGCATGTATTGGTTCCGTAAACTGACAAGGAGCCTGAGGTTGCATTGGCAGCGAAATCGAGGGTTACGGTGGTTCCAGATCCGTTTATTGTAACTCCCGTTCCTGAGTAACCCCAGATGTATCCTGTTGCACCTGGAATTGAAGCTATAGAGTAAGGAACCCCTGCTGTTCCGGGTGTGAATGTTGCCGCACCTGTAATAGGTCCTGCTGCAGAAGGCACCTGCATAACAGTTGCAATCACCGGGGTTCTGACTGCTATAGTGCAACCATTATTCGTTGCATCAACATAATAAGTTGTCGTGACACTGATAACAGGAGTTGTAAAGCTTGTTCCTGATCCCAGGGATTCCCCTCCAATTTCTGTTGAATACCAGTTTATAGTACCTTCACTTACGGTTGCACCAAGAAGCACAACTCCGGGTCCGCAACGTGAACCCGAATTAACGTCTGAGATAGTAGGAAATGTATATACTGTTACAAGCTGTGTCGCTGTATTGATACAACCTCCACTGCTTACTGTATAGGTAATCAGGCTTGTCCCAGCAGTGACCCCTGTGACTATACCTCCCGTGCTTACTATGGCTACGCCTGGTGTCCCACTTGACCATACTCCGCCAACCGTTGCATCTGATAATTCAGTCGTTGAGCCAACACATACTGCCGGATTGCCGGTGATCAAGGATACGCTAGGTAGGGCATTGACCGACATTATTAAAAGATCGGATGTTACAGGGTTACTCAGAGTACAAAATTCGCTTGATGTAAGCATGACCCTCACAACATCACCATTGACAGGAACATATGAATAAATGTTGGCGTTTGTACCCACAGGCACGCTATTGACGTACCACTGGTATGAAGGCCCCGATCCTCCGTTGACAGGTAAGGCTGTGAATGTTACGGTTGATCCTTCACATACAGGATTAGCTGAGGCTGAAACAGTAACACTGACAGGAAGTCGCGGAATAATTGTTATTAGATTAACCTTTATCTCCTCACTGCTCCCGTTTTCATCTGTGACAGTCAGACTTACTGTTACCGTCCCGGCATTTGTGTAAGTAACTGTATGAGGCCCTGGAGTTGTTGCTGTAGCAGGGGATGCACCACTACCAAAATTCCAATTGTAACTAGGAATGCCAACGATTCCCGTTGTAGCATCACTGAACTGTACTGTCAATCCGATGCAACCAGACGTGACATCAGTAGAAAAATTAGCTGTCGGCTGAGCCAAAATTCCTGAACTGTTCAATATAAAAAGACAACCCAGAAGAAGGACAAGAAAGAGTTTATTGTTTTGTAATACTCGATTCGAATGAAAATCAGTTTTCATGTCAGAAATATTTAAATTCGGCGAGTTAGTATTATATCCAATCAGGATTGAATTGAAAAACCGAAATGTCATTGAATTGTTCCCGGAGAATGATCCCGGATTCCGGCAAACGAATTAAAGACATAGCCTAAGCTCGTGATAATCACGTATTTACTAATATTCAATTTCAATTTTTAATAATCCTCCGTTTCGTCAGTCACATTCTTCAGACTAACTGATCGGGACTACAGATAACTGTCCCCGGCCCTGGCTAATGCTGCGCATAATTATTCCTATTTCTAAGATTTTATCCCCCACCGTAACAAGACAGTGAAGAACTTTGAATGAAATTATACTCAGCCTAACAAAAATTGAGAACTCTAAATTAGATAATTTGCCTCAATTACCGTTCTATTATTTGACCAAAGGGGACTAATCATACATAAAACAGCATGATTTCAAGACTAAGAAAAAACGTCCCCTCCCAAAAAAGATGAGAAACGAAATTTACTCCACCGGTTTTGAACTTTATAAAACACAACTTGTTTACTAATGTGTTTATAAATCTCTAATCCTTAACACTATGGACAAAGCAGAGCAGGCAATGACAGACAACCTGCGGAAGAACACGGGTAAATCACGCGAAGGAGCATTGCAGTGGTTAAAAAAATCTTACCAAAATGCCGGATGACAATATCTTTTTTATATACCTGTTGATAAAAAAGGGTTGCATTTCTCCCGCAATGAGTCTATTTTTATACAATTATCGGGACGGAATCTGGCCCGTCAGAACAAGTAATTACTAATCAAAAAAACAAAGCCATGACAAAAGGACTAGTAACAAAAAAGACAGCAAAGAAAGAGCCTACTAAGAGCCTGAAGGAAAAACGCAAAGAGAAAAAGGAAAAGAAAAACGCCAAATAGTCTTTCTCTTGAAACGAACCGCAATTGTTTTCGGGGCAACAGGCCTGACAGGCAGCAACCTGGCTGAGGAACTTGCCGAAACTGAAGTCTATGACAAAATCCTGATATTCACGAGAAGAAAATCGCAGGTCACACACACTAAATTCCGTGAAATTGAATTCGATATAACCAACATCGAAGCATTAAAGGAGGAAATAAAAGGTGATGACCTATTCTGCTGCCTGGGCACCACGATTAAAAAAGCCGGTTCACAGGAAGCTTTCCGGAAAGTGGACCTTGAAGCTCCCGCAAAAATTGCATCCATAGCTGCCGAAAACGGAGTTAAACAGTTCATCGTAATCTCTTCCATCGGCGCTGACCCCGGAAGCCGTAATTTCTATCTCAGAACCAAAGGCCAGATGGAACAGGCGGTTCAAAAAGAGCATTTTAAAGCCGTGGCAATCCTCAGACCCTCAATGATAACCGGCAAACGCAATGAGTACAGGCTGGCCGAAGAGGCGGGTAAATTGATCTTCCGACCACTTGAAAAACTGCTCTTCGGCAGGCTCAGGAAATACCGCTCCATCAAGTCCAGAACAATTGCCAGGGCCATGGTAAATATTGCTCTTACTCCCCAGGATAAAATCGTTTTTGAGTCACACGAAATACAGAAACTGGCAGGTGTAACCGGAAATTAATCCTTCGGGAAGCAATAGTGTTACCAACTATTCGTTATCTTCAGCCCTCGAACTCCATTGCGGGTCACTCAAGGGGAGAAGATGAAAAAAAGAGAACAGAAACCGCCATTTCCCTGGACATCTCTTGGTGTGCTTATCTTCGTCGCACTCCTTCTTCTGGCTATTGTAACAGCTTACACCAGAGGCGAAAAGAAACGGTTGATTGAAAACGCTTCGAAAGAGATTGAGGCAGTAGCCAATCTCAAGAGTGACCAGATTGAGCGCTGGCGTAAAGAAAAAATCAATGATGCCAGGCTGATCTATGAGAACCGGACCCTGGTCGAGCAGATTGAATCGTTTTTCATCAGTGAAGACAACAGAAGAGAAAAATTTCTGCTTACACAATATCTCACTTCGATAATCCAGATATACGATTTCGGCAGTGCACTTCTTCTGGATGCAGGAGGCGGGCCGGGACTTTCCGTACCTCCTGAAGCATCAGCCATGGGCGCTAGCCTGCGGAACCGGATTACCTCCGTCATTGCGAAACCGGAAATAGAACTGTCAGGCATTCATCAGGCGACAGCGGTCGGTTACCCGCACCTTGACCTTGTCATTCCCATGAGAATGCCACACCAGGGAGATACAGTACTTACCGGGTTGATCATACTTCGCATCAACCCTGACAAAGAGCTCTTCCCTCTGTTTAACACCTGGCCCACACCCAGTAACACTTCCGAATGCCTGCTGCTCAGCAGGGAAGGTGATTCAGTGACCTTCATAAACAAGCTGCGACATACCGACAACGTCCCGCTTGAAATGAGATTCTCCGTGAATGACCCGTTACTGCCTGCTGCTGAAGCGGCAAAAGGTTTCCAGGGAATTATGACCGGAATTGATTACCGGGGAGAAAGAGTCGTGGCTGCAACCAGGACCATTCCCGGATCCGAATGGTTCCTCGTGGCCAAGACCGATATGAGTGAAGTCCTCAGCCAGTACAATCGAGAGGTATCAATGCTTTGGTTCACTATGATGCTGTCCCTTCTGGCCCTGGCATTTATAGGGTACCTGGTTGTCAGATCGTCGCGGCAGCAATTCATCAGGTCAAAATACAAGGAGCAGATTGACAGGCAGGCCATAATGAAGCATGTCGATTTTGTCATGAAACATGGCAACGATATCATTCTCCTTTTCGATACTGACCTTTTCGTGGTTGAGGCCAATGACCGTGCCGTCGAAGCGTACGGTTATCCGCGCGCTAACCTTCTGGGAATGAATATTTCCGATCTCCGTACACCCGAGGCTGCCTCATTCATTCCCGCACACTTAGCCGAGCTTAAGGAAAAGGGTGCGTCATATATTGAAACACTCCATAGGCGAAGCGACGGAACGGAATTTCCCGTTGAGCTCAGCGCACGCACCGTCGAGGTTGAGGGTAAAGTCTATTACCAGACAATCGGGCGCGATATTACCGAGCGCAAACGGGTTGAGGAGGAGATGAGAGAGAACAACAAGAAACTCAATACAATCATCAACAACCTCCGCGGCGTTGTCTTCCGGTGTCTCAACGACAAGGACTGGACAATGAAATATATCAGTGACGGTATTTACGAGCTCACAGGATACCTTCCAAATGAGTTCATAGACAATAAGATACGGTCATATAATTCAATTATCGATCCTGATGACAAGGAGAGGGTTGAAATCGAAATCCAGAAAGCATTAAGCACCGGGTACCTTTATACAATTGAATATCGTGTCATAACCTCAACCGGAAACAAGCGCTGGGCTTGGGAAAGAGGGAGAGGCTACTATGAGGGGGATAAGCTCGTAGCTCTCGAAGGATTCATCTCTGACATCACTGACAGAAAACGTATTGAGGAAGAACTCATAAGAGCAAGGGATAAAGCCGAACAGAGCGACAGGCTCAAAACCGCTTTCCTTCATAACATCTCGCACGAGATACGCACACCGATGAATGCCATCGTCGGATTCACCACCCTCCTCGATTCACCTGACAACACAGACGAAAGCAGGAGACAGTATATCGATATAATTTACCAGAGCAGCAACCAGCTGCTCTCGATAATTACCGATATAGTAGATATTTCGAACGTTGAAACCGGGCTGGTAAAAGTTACTCTGACTGAAGTCAACCTGAATACCCTCATCCGGAGCCTGTATGACCAGTACCGCCTGCGCGCCGACAGCCGGAAACTGGAATTCAAATGCACCGTTCATCTCAGTGATGAGGAAGCCATCGTCCTTACCGACGAAACGAAAGTCATCCAGATCTTCGCCAACCTGCTGAACAATGCGCTGAAGTTTACAAAGGAAGGACGAATAGAATTCGGTTACGTGCTGAGGGGTGAAACGGTGGAATTCTTCGTAAGTGACACCGGGATAGGTATAGCCGCTGAAAATCATGAAAAGGTGTTCGAAAGGTTCTACCAGGTTGAGAGTCCCAACTCGAAGCAGTACAGCGGAACCGGTCTCGGGCTTTCGATCTCAAAGGCTTATGTTGAACTTCTGGGTGGAACGATGTGGCTAATATCTGCACCCGGAGAAGGAGCTCTATTCTGTTTCTCCATTCCATTCTCCAAAGCTTCAGCCTCAAAATCACTGGCGAAAGGGAAGCGAAAAATCAAAGGAACTTAAAAGGCGAAAAAAAAGTGCATCACTGCACTTTTTTAATTTCTATACCAAGCTCATCAAGCTGAGCTTTTTTTATCACCGAGGGGGTGTCAATCATAACATCCCTGGCCTGGTTGTTTTTCGGGAAAGCGATGAAGTCGCGGATTGAGTCGGATCCGCCGAAAATGGCTGCCCACCTGTCAAACCCGAAGGCGATGCCGCCGTGAGGAGGTGCACCAAATTTGAATGCGCTGAGCAGGAAACCGAACTGGTACTGTGCCTCCTCATCTGTAAATCCGAGGGTTTTAAACATCAGGCGCTGCGTGGCATTGTCATGTATTCTTATTGACCCACCTCCAATTTCAGTACCGTTTATGACGAGGTCATAGGCATTGGCATGGACCCTTCCCGGGTCACTCTCCATATACTGCAGGTCCTCTGTTTTCGGGGAGGTAAAAGGATGGTGCATCGCATAGTATCTTTTCGACTCCTCATCCCACTCGAACAGCGGGAAGTCCACAACCCACAGAGGGGCAAAAGTGCCGGGGGTGCGCAGCCCGAGGCGGCGACCCATCTCCAGCCTTAGCTCGCCGAGGGCTGTCAGTGTCTGTTTCCTGGTACCGGCAAGCATCAGTATAAGGTCGCCGGGATTTGCACCAAGAGCTTTCCCGAGAGAAAGGAGGTCTTCCTGTGAATAGAACTTGTCGGCACTGGACCTGACACTTCCGTCAGCTTCCACACGTGCATAAACCAGTCCCTTCGACCCAATCTGCGGACGCCTGACAAAATCGGTCAGCTCGTCGAGCTGCTTCCTGGTGTATACTGCGCAACCCGGGGCGCAAATGGCTCCTACATATTCTGCAGTGTCAAAAACAGGGAAGTTCCGTCCCTGAACCAGGGGAGTGATCTCATTCAGTCTCATTCCGAACCTGATATCAGGCTTGTCACTTCCGTATGATGCCATTGCCTCATTATAGGGAAGACGAGGGAATTTTTCCGGGAACTCAATGTCCTTTATTTCTTTAAACAGGTGACGTGCCAGCCCTTCGAACATATTCAGGATATCTTCCTGGTGGATGAATGACATCTCACAGTCAATCTGAGTGAATTCCGGCTGTCTGTCAGCGCGCAGGTCCTCATCCCGGAAACACTTGACAATCTGAAAATACCTGTCAAACCCGGCCACCATCAGCAGCTGCTTGAATGTCTGAGGGCTCTGGGGCAGGGCGTAAAACTCTCCGTTATGTAACCTTGAGGGAACCACAAAGTCGCGTGCACCCTCGGGTGTCGACTTGATGAGCACCGGCGTCTCCACCTCGATGAAATTTTGTCCGTCAAGGTAACGTCTCACCTCCTGGGCCATGCGGTGGCGAAGAATCATATTGGACCTTACATTTGCCCTGCGAAGGTCGAGGTACCGGTATTTCATCCGCAGTTCGTCGCCGCCGTCTGTATTTTCCTCTATTGTGAAGGGAGGTACGTCGGAGGTATTGAGAACCGTTAACACATCAACAATTATCTCGATCTCCCCGGTTACCATTTTTTGATTTTTATTGCTGCGTTCAGCAACGGTACCCTGAGCCTGGATTACAAACTCGCGGCCCAGTTTACGGGCCTGCTGGCACAGGTCAGAATTAACTTCCATATTGAAGACCAGCTGGGTTAGGCCGTACCGGTCGCGCAGGTCGATGAATGTCATTCCTCCGAGGTCGCGTGAGCGCTGCACCCAGCCTGAAAGTGTGACCTTCTCTCCTTTATTGATAATCTGCAACTCTCCGCAGGTATGTGTTCTGTACATATTATTCTATTGTGGAGACAAAAGTAAGAAATAATCAGATAAGGGAGTAGGCAGTGGGCAGTGGGCAGTAGTGTGGAGACAGAATTACATCAGACAAGGGATCTTAGACCCTAATGGATGACTTCAGACCTTCAGACCTTCAGACCCTCAGAATCCCGATCACATCCAGGTCTTCATTCAGACAGGCGACTACCACCAGGTCTTCACCACCGCCGGAAATGAAAAGTTTTCGGTACTCCTCACCTATCTCAACGGTAGTTTCCAGGCAGTCAGCCGTAAAGGAGGGGGCAGCTATAACCACACGCTTCGCACCTGAACGGGCAAGTGACAGCAGCGTATCATCAGTAAACGGTCCTATCCAGTTTTTCGAGAACCGGCTCTGAAAGGCGGTCAGGTATTTCTCCCTGCCCAATCCAAGTGACTCAGCCAGCAGCCGTGATGTCTCATAACAGGCCGCCCGGTAACACATCCTGCCATGTTCAGTCATATGTTCATCGCACCCGCAGGTATCAGGATTGCATAGAGGATGCTCCTTTCGCACCTGACTTACCGGCAAACCGTGATATGAAAACACCATCCGGTCAAATCCCGTATTACAGGATTCCCTGATTTTGTCAGCCATCGGCCTTATAAATGCCGGTGAGCTGTAAAATTGTTTCACAATATCTATTTCAGGTTCAGTATCCCATTTCCCTGTTACTGTCTTCACGAGCTCAATCACTGAACCTGTTGTGGAACTGGCATACTGCGGATACAGCGGAAGCACGGTTATTCGGTCATATCCCTCCTGCCTGACCTGGTTCAGCATCGATGCGAGTGACGGATTGCCATACCGCATAGCTCCGAAAAAGGCGAGTCCGTCAGAACCTGAACTCATGAGAAGATCATCATGCATCTCTGAACGAATTGACAGCCGGGCCCTATGAACCAGCGCCGTCATGTGAACGAGAAGTGGCGAGCCTTTATCCGTCCAGAGCCTCCTGTAAAGTGATGCTGACCGCGGAGCCCTGAATGGCACAATTACAAGGTTAACCAGGAGTTTGCGCAACAGCCATGGCATGTCGATGACCTTAGGGTCATTAAGAAATTCCGAAAGGTACTTCCTGACATCTTTTACCGACGGCGAATCGGGGGTTCCTACATTTACAAGTATTACTGCCCTGTTTCCCATATCGTAATCTCAATGCATGATTCTGGCAATCAGCGACCCGGAGATCCTGACTGCCTGTTTAACCCTGTCAGCCATACCTATTCCATCTCTCATATTACCGGCAAGAATGAGACCGGGATACAGGGCTTCAAGTTCGGAGATTCTCTTCAACCTGTCGCCGGTGCTGATTTCGTACTGTGGAATGGCATGCTGATATCTGAAAATGTGAAGAAGATCCGGCTCTGACTTAACAGGATTCAATGTCTTTTTTACAATTGAGAGAGTAATAGCTTCAAGCTCCTGATCACTCATTTCAGTAAGAGTGGGATTCCTCATTCCTCCCATGAATACCGACAGCAAGGCACCTCCTTCAGGAGCCCTTCCGTCAAAGATTGAAGATGGAAAAAGAATTCCGAGAACATCCTTGTCTTCCTTCGAAGGTACCAGCCCACCGAAGGCATTTATAGGTTGCCCGGTCCATTCTTTATATCCCGCAACAACCTGTACAACCTTTGCGTATACCAAAGCTGTAAGAGGCGCAAGCAGGTCGGGACTGATGAAGGGCAGTATTTCAGGCACCTTATGTGCACCGGCAGTAATTACTACGTATTCAGACCGGATGCTCCTTTTTATGCCAGCGGCACAGGAGAGAACCGTCATAAATCCTTTCTGATCAGGTCTGACAACCGCCGGTGTGCATCCGGTAAACAGTCTCTCAGGGTTAAGCTCTGATGCAAGGGCATCAGTAAGACGCTGCAGACCGCCCTGTACGGAGAATACTTCTTTGGTTGCCTTTCGTTCACGCTCACTCCTGTGTTCCCTGGCTTTGGCGAATGAGCCCCCAATAAAGCTGCCGTGATCCTGCTCCAGTTTCCAGAGCTTCGGAAGCGCATAACGTGTGATCAGTTTGCGCGGGTCTCCGGCGTAAATTCCAGAGATGAAAGGGTCGATGGCATAATCCAGAAAAGACCTGCCCATTCTTCTCAGTACAAGGTCTGCCACACTCTCGTCAGGGTTGGTGCCGGGAGCACGAAAAGGTTCACCGAGTATCCGAAATTTATCTCCCAGGGTAAACAGCGGCGTTGTCACTGCAGAGACAGGTCCTGACGGCAATGCCCTCCACCTGCCTCCTTTGAGAATGAGCCTCCGGTGTGCCTCCTTCCTGCCCGTTACCGGTATGCACTTTTCACCAAGAGATTCAAACAACTCGACAAGTTCAGGATTTGAAAGGGTTCCTGTGTTCGGCCCTGCTTCAAATGTGAATCCGTTTTCGCTGATCGTCCTGATAACACCACCTGTATGCTGGTCCTTATCAACCAGGACAACTGCTATTCCTGCCATGTGCAGCTTATATGCCAGTGTCAGGCCCGTCAGGCCCGCCCCTATGACAAGTACATCAGTATTAATTTCGTTCATCTAAACTGATCTTGAATATCTGTTATTTTCTGAATTAAAAGCAGGATCAAGTGACGCTGCTATGTTGCGGATAAAAAAAGAGCCGGTCTCAGTGACTTTTAACTCATCATCTGAAAACTCCAGCAATCCTTCATCTGAAAACTCCAGCAGCCTTGACATTTCAGGGATGAACTGCTCCTTGAGTCTATTCTGAGGTACACCCAGACGTGATGAAAGTTCGGGCCAGCTGATAAATTTATTACACATTATCTCATTTATCACCTCACGTATCTCTCTCTGTGACTGAGTAATACGCAAGCCGCGATCAACAGGCAGAGCGTTATTTGCAAGGACCTGTATATACTCTTTCACATCTTTTTTATTTTGTACATACCCCCCGTCGAGCTGGCTGATGGCTGATACACCAAATGCATATACCTGCCCTGTGGTACGTCTTGTGCAGTAACCCTGGAAATTTCTGTGGAGGGATTTCCCCGCCAGCGCAGTTGCCAGTTCATCATCCGGAAGGACATAGTGATCAAGTCCGATGAAGACATAACCTGACGCTGTCAGCAGGTCGTGCGCTGCATTGAACATCGCAGTTTTAGCCATAGGGTCGGGAAGACCTTTGCTCTCCAGAATTGCCTGATGCTTCTTTACCCATGGGACATGGGCATAGGAAAAAGTTACCAGTCTGTCAGGTCTAAGCGCTATAGCTTTCTTTATCGTTCCGGAAAATGAAGCAGCATCCTGTCCCGGCAGACCGTAGATAAAATCGAGATTAACGGAGGCTCCTGAAGAACGAAGCAATGTAACTATCTGATCAAGAGGCAGTGCTGACGGGGTGCGGTTTACCGTTTTTAGTACGTCATTGTCGAAATCCTGAACACCGAGGCTGAATCGATTGAACCCTGCATCGCGCAAAGATTTAATGTATGTCTCATCAAGATACCCGGGATGGCATTCAATTGCTATCTCAGGATTATCTATAAAAGCGAATCGGGAACGGATAAGAGCAATTATCCCGGCCAGATATTCTGCATTGATTGAATTGGGGGTGCCGCCACCGAAGTGTATCTGTGATACTTTGCGGTTCTTGTGAATATGTGATGTAACGATCTCTATTTCGTGCATCAGCGCTTCGATATAGGGTTCCACATCAGAACCACTTCCAATGTGCGTTGCATTGCATCCGCAGTAGTAGCAGATCTTCCTGCAGAACGGGATATGTATATAAAATGCAATATGCTGTGGGTTTCGATGGTTTGATTCCGAAAGCATCGACCTGTACTCTCTTTCTGTCAGTTTCCCGGTGAATTCCGTTGCCGGAGGGTAGCTGGTGTATCTTGGTACAGGCACATTGTATTTCCTGATAAGGTGTTCAGACTGATTCATCATTTTTTTTGTTATGACTGTAATAAAAAAGTACGGCCATTGTTATTAAACCTAGGAGAATTTCAATGGCGAAGAGATTACGGTAGCCCGTTTTACCTGCAATCTGACCGCTAAGGATTGCCATAACGAGACCTGAAAGGTGTGTAATAACGATCTGGAGGGTGAAATCTGTTCCTTCACGCCCCTGGCGAACAATGTCCATCGATGTAGTATAAATGGCAACCGTCGAGAGCCCATATCCTCCCCACAGAAAACATATTCCTGCCCATATCATTGCTTTTGAGGGTTCTCCGGCAGAAATAAACCAGAAGTAGACACTTACTGATATGGATCAATGCAAGAAAAGTAAAAAGTGAAGTTTTGCGGCCTGTCTTGTTTATAATCCAACCGGCAGCCAGGGCACTCAGTGTCGCAACCGACGTTCCCGTGATGCCTGACATAAAACCAATCTCCTTCACGCTGTAACCAAGGTCGACCATCCAGGGTTTCAGCATTGAAAGGGTACCGATGATCCCTGAATAATAAAAGACCAGGACCAGTACCCTCTTATGAATCCCCGGGGTCCGGAAGAAACGGATAATGTCAATCCAGGTAACGCGCGATTTGGCATTTTGAGGCTTGTCGACCTTTTTCCTGTAAAGTATCAATGGCAGCAGGGCAAAAACGACGAAGCAAGCCAGAATTGACAGGAGAGCCTGCCATCCGAAGTAATGGTAAGCGATGAGCAGGACACCTGTTCCGAAGAGGGTGCCAATGAAGCTTCCGGCACTCTGGATGCTGTTTCCGAAGCATCGTTCAGACGGCTTAAGGAGCCTTATTGCATAACTGTCAGTTGCAATATCCTGTGTTGCTGAGGCAATGAAGGCTATGAGCATCAGTACGACTATCAGCTTAAAATCTGTCTGCAGGCTAAGCATACCAGTCATTACAATCACAAGGGCATAGAAGATTTCCGACAGAAATATCCATCTTTTAAGGCTTCGTGTGCTTTCAGAGGTACGGTCTACAAGAGGTGCCCAGAGAAACTTGAATATCCAGGGTAATTTTACCAGTTGCATGAGCCCAATCGATTCGAGAGAATAGTTTTCCTGACGCATGATGACAGGCACCACGGTGGAAAAAAAGCTCATGGGTATGCTCTGCGCAATATAGAGACTGAACAGAGTCGGGTACTTGGGCCAGTTTTTTTCGCTGTTCATCAGAACTTAATTGAGAGGTTCACCCCCATTCTTGCCGGTTTACTCATCTGCACATACTTGCGGTTCAGGGCAGTGAAATAGAATGACTCATATTTTGAGCCGGTAATGTTCTTTCCCCATATATCAAACTGAAGTGACCCCTTAATGAAGGAGACTTTTGCATCTGTTGTGGCGTAGAAATCCTGCGAATGGTCATTTGCCTCGTTCCAGAAGATTTTACCTGCGCCCCGTCCGGTAACGCTGATTCTGACTAAATCAAGCATTTTTGAGTCCCTGACATTTATTGTCTGAGTCGCCTGCAGCGCAACTGTATGACGGGGGACATACGGGATGATATTGCCACTGTAGTCTGTCATATCGTTGACCTTATTTGTAATGAATGTTGCATGTGTAAAGCCGTATGCCAGGGATGTTTCCAGTCCTTTAAACGGAACTGCCCTGAGGGTCAGCTCCGCTCCTTTGCTGACTGAGTGACCTGCATTCTTGAGCATGGATCCGCGTCCGCTGGGCACTGTCTGGTATATTTGCTGGTTGCGCCAGTCGATATAAAAAACCGCTGCGTCGGCAAAGATGTTACCCGGAAGTTTTGTTTTAAGGCCCACCTCATAATTCCAGCTGTGTTCAGGCTCAAAGGTCAGGTCTTCAGGACGTTCAAAGGTTGAGTTATAACCCCCTGTCTTATACCCTCGGGCAATAACTCCATAAAAGTTACTGGGTCCGGTGGCGTAGCTCAGAGCAAGCCTGGGAAGCATTTCAAGTGAATTAAGGCCCGGATAAACGGTGTCTGCAAGTGTGTTGAGGACAGAGTTACCAAACATATCGTATCTGTAATCGAGAACATCCCTTTCAAAATCTATCCTGAGCCCGGCCGTCATTGTCAGTCCCGGCACCAGCAGATCAGTAAGGGTTGACTGATGAAACAAGGCAGCCCCGGCGATTACGTGATCATAGTTTTTATATGATGTGGTACTGTTGGCATACGTGTCAACATCGACACTTTTCTCAAACTTCTGCATGAACGCGTAGGCTCCTGCAAGCCACCGGTATTTATTCTGTAACACCGATTTGGCAATAACTTCCTGAGAAAGCATGTTCTGATTCTGACGCTGTTTAACAAAATACAGCGATGCGGGAGTAAAATCCTGGTCAATCTGTTGGTTATCCCTGAGATACTGGTAAGATGTGGTAGATGTAACCTCCATGTTCAAACCCTTATACTTCGCAACAAGGGCATCAGATACCAGCTGTCTGAAATAAGAACTGTACTGGTTGTAGTTTATTGATTCGGAAGCCTGTGTAGTGTCATTGAAAACGGCATACGGATAACCACCCTGGTCACTCCACTCCCAGAAAGCTATATTTTCAATTGTAACCCTTTTTCCCGGTGTCCAGGCAAGGCGGTTCCGGACCCCCGCTGAGTTGATTTTGTCAACAGGTTCTCCGGTATAATCATTAATAAAAAAACCATTGTTATGCAGAAGGTTAACTGAAAGGGAATACCCGAATTTATCATTTCGCTTTGCATAGTGACCGGCATTAAGACTGTAGGTCCCGTAGCTCCCGGCTGACAAATTCAGTGTTGTGCCCTGAAAATCAAGCGGGGAAAGTGTGACTATATTGATGATTCCGGCCATTGTGTTCCTTCCGTAAAGGGTTCCCTGCGGGCCCCTCAGCACCTCAATATGCTGTATATCGAAGAAATCAGTGTTGAATGATGCCTTTTCAAAATATGGAACATTATCTACATACAATCCTGTGGAAGGGGCATCGATGCGTGACCCTATTCCCCGGATATAAACCGGCGCTGTAAGCTTCGATCCGTAGTCAGGCATGAAGAAATTAGGTGCCGAGGCTGTGATATCAGACAGGGACCGTATTTCCCCGTTGCTGATGAGTGCCGACGAAATAACGGATACCGATGCCGGCATCTCCCTGAGCTTCAGACGCTCCCTGGAGGCTGAGACATAGACTTCGGCCACTGCCACTTCAGGAATGGAAGTTGTATCGAAAGCAACTATAAAATCCTGCGAATGAAGACCGGCAGAAATCATAAAGGCAACTATAATTATAAAAGCACGTTTTGGTGACATTTTCAGAATGAGTTAGAAAAGTAAATAATCTGAATGGGCTTAAAACTCTGTTTAAGCAGTCACCGGCGGAGGGCGTGAAAAGAGGCTAAAGGAGACTTTGCGCGATTGGAATATACGGGTGAGCGTTTCGCATTTGGCGATCCGCTGGCTGTACTGGCAAAAAGTAAATTCAGGTAAGGATGTTTCGGAATCTGATTCTACAGATAATTGGCACGGATAGCTGACACTCTGAGTGCCGATGTTTATGACCGGAAGGTCAGATTGTGAGGACTTATCTACAAATTCTATTTTACCGGAGAGCTCAGCCTGAGTCCTAAAATCCTGGACATCTGACAGTTCAGGCCTGTTTAAGAATGCCATCCCTATATAAAGGAGATACATCACCCCGAGGATGACATAAGGAATCTGCGTTGTAAAAAGTCCGAATGGTAACAACTGTACACTTTTTTCAGAGTACAAAAGTATGTCAAAAGATCCTTGAAGAATCAAAAGATGATATAAATGATGTGAAAAAATTAACAGCAGACATGGAAGAATGAAGATTTAAGATTTAAGAATTAAGGAACTCAGTCTTCAGCCCAGGACTTTTCAGACCCTCAGACCGCAAGACATCAGACCTTCAGACCCTCAGACTGCAAGACTGCATGACCGCATGACCGCAAGACTGCATAACCGCAAGACATCAGACCTTCATCCGCCAGCTGGCGGATCAGACCCTCAGACTTTATTGACTTCATCCCGTAAATCAAAATTTTATGTACTTATTCCCGCCTTTTTTTTAAAATTGCAGATTATTATCTGTCAACCTGATGAAGAGTACTCCACATGATGACGAATACTACATGCGCCTGGCGCTCACTGAAGCACAGAAGGCAGCAGCGCGTGATGAAGTCCCGGTAGGTGCGGTGATAGTTGCCGGGGGAACTGTGATTGCACGGGCACACAATCTCACTGAAACACTTGGCGACCCTACAGCGCATGCTGAGATGCAGGCCATCACGGCCGCCGCATCCTGGCTTGGAGGCAAGTATCTGACTGACTGCACTGTGTATGTCACTGTTGAGCCTTGCATAATGTGTGCCGGGGCACTCGCCTGGAGCCAGATAGCAACTGTCGTCTACGGAACCACGGATGAGAAGAAAGGCTTCACAACTCTTAAAGAGAGTGTCCTTCATCCCAAAACAACAGTGAGGTCAGGAGTGCTGGCAAAAGAGTGCTCAGCATTGATGAAAAGCTTTTTCAGCAAAAAGCGAAACTGACCTTCGGTGTATCATCGCAGGCAATCGAAAAAATTGCTTAAGTTTGTATAAAATAGAGGGTTATGACCATAGAAAACGGCGAAAGGATAGTTGCATTCAGACTGTTGGGATTTGTCTCAACCATTGTCTACGTACTTTATATTTTCATGGCCTACTTCCCGAAACTCCTGAGTAAGATGCTGTCTGATTCAAGTATTAATATTCTGACACTGGCACTTACTGTTGTGTACCTGACTGTCCTGACGTGGCCGATGATAATGAAATACCGCTATTTATACTTTTCATCTGACATAAAAGGAATTATTCTTCGGTGGTACTCAACCGGTCTTATGCAGGGTGAGAGCATGAGCATAGAAATACCTGCGGAACGGTATGCCGGTTTCGAGATCACGAAGAAATTATTCGGTTTGCATACATATCTGACCCTTTACCAGAAGGTGCAGAATCAAAAGGCAGCCTACAACGCAGTAAGCATCTCCGCACTTTCAGGAGCACAGAAGAAAAAGCTCACTGAAGCTCTTACTAATTATAAATCAGCCGTTTAAGGCTGTTCACCTAAAACATGAGCAAAATCATTTTTCTTCACTGAAGGTTACATCACCTTTGAGGATGCATAATTTTCTAATAAAAAACCATTAATATAAACTGTAATGAAAGTAAAAACGATTCTGGCAGAGCTCGAAAAGAAACATCCGGGCGAAGCTGAGTATCTGCAGGCTGTCAGAGAGGTTCTCGAGTCTATCGAAGATGTCTACAATGAAAATCCGAAATTTGCCAAAGCCGGTATCCTTCAGAGGATAATTGAACCTGACCGTATTCTTACCTTTAAGGTACCATGGGTTGATGATCAGGGCAATGTACAGGTAAACCTCGGCTACCGGGTTCAGTACAACAATGCCATCGGGCCATACAAAGGAGGTCTTCGCTTCCACCCTTCGGTTAACATTTCAATCCTCAAATTCCTCGGTTTCGAGCAGATCTTCAAGAACTCACTTACCACACTGCCCATGGGCGGAGGTAAAGGCGGCTCTGATTTTGATCCCAAAGGCAAATCAGACAATGAAGTAATGCGTTTCTGCCAGGCCTTCATGCTTGAATTGTGGAGAATTATCGGTCCCGAGACTGACGTTCCCGCAGGTGACATAGGTGTTGGCGGCCGCGAAATCGGTTTCCTTTTCGGAATGTACAAGAAACTTGCCCAGGAGCATACTGGTGTTCTGACAGGCAAGGGTCTCAACTGGGGCGGTTCGCTCGTTCGTCCTGAGGCAACAGGCTTCGGCTGCGTCTATTTCGCAAATGAAATGCTTAAGACGAAGAACGAATCATTCAAAGGCAAGAAGGTTGCGGTATCCGGCTTCGGAAACGTTGCATGGGGCGCTGTAATCAAAGCTACCGAACTGGGTGCGACGGTTGTTACAATCTCGGGACCTGACGGTTATATATATGATCCAAAAGGCATCAAGGGCGACAAGATTGAGTATATGCTTAAGCTCCGCGCCACGAATCAGGACGTTGTTGAGCCTTATGCTAAAGAGTTTGCCGGATCGACATTTATCAAGGGCAAGAGACCCTGGGAAGTCAAGGTTGACATTGCTCTTCCCTGCGCCACACAGAACGAACTTGGTAAAGAAGACGCCAAAAACCTGGTTCAGAACGGTTGCATCTGCGTTTGTGAAGGAGCCAACATGCCAAGCACTCCTGAAGCAATTGAGGTCATTCAGAAAGCCAGACTGCTGTTTGCACCTGGTAAGGCAGCCAATGCCGGTGGTGTTGCCACTTCGGGCATTGAGATGTCACAGAACTCCATGAAGATGAGCTGGAGCGCTGCTGAGGTAGACCAGAAGCTTCATACAATCATGGTCAATATCCACGAAGCCTGTGTCAAACACGGCAAGGGCAATGACGGATATGTAGATTATGTAAAAGGTGCCAACATTGCAGGCTTCCTCAAGGTTGCCAATGCAATGATTGATCAGGGTGTGATTTAATTAAGACTTCCCTGTTAACAATACTCAGCCGCCCCGCTTTTTGCGGGGCGGCTTTTTTAACTGCGTATCCTGTATATGCTTCCCGGGCATGGAGTAATAAGTCCTGCCAGCTCCATCTGGAGAAGGGTGGTTGAGAGTCGGTAGACAGGGATTTCAAGTGCAAGCGCCAGCTGATCAAGAGTCATATCACCATTCTCTCTCAGCGAATCATAGGCCTTCTTCTCATTTTCTGTCATTTCAGAAAAGATGATCTTCTGAACAGGTGACAGCCATAGCGGCAGGTTTCCATCCGAGCAGGTATTCGATATCTTCACATCCTTCCACAAGTGAAGCCTTATTGCATTTTATCAGTGCATTACAGCCGGCAGACCACTGGTCGTCAGTGCGACCCGGCACAGCCATCACATCGCGGTTATAGGAGGCTGCAATATCGGCTGTGATAAGTGCGCCACCCTTTATTCCGCTTTCGATTATAAGTGTGGCGTCAGAGATACCGGCAATGATGCGGTTTCGCCTTATAAAATTATTGCGTTCCGGAAGGGTATCAGAGAAGAAGTCAGTCACAAGACCGCCGTTTGCTACCATGCTCCTGGCTGTTGAGATATGCAGCGAAGGATAAATTGTCTTCAGTCCGTGGCCCAGCACGGCAACCGTTGGCAGACCATTTTCCATTGCTGCCTTATGCGAGGTAATGTCTATTCCGTATGCAAGCCCGCTTACGATTACAAGTCCCGGAAAGTGAGGCGCCAGTCCCGCAATTATCTTCCTGCATAACTCCCTTCCGCGTTGAGTGGCATTTCTTGTGCCCACCACGCTCAGGATGCGGGGAGAATTCAGGTCGGCATTGCCTTTAAAATAGAAGGTGACAGGGGAGTCTTCACACTGTCGCAGCCGGTACGGATAGTCGTCATCAAGGTAGAAATAGACTTTGATCTGGTGTTTCGCGACGAATTCAGCTTCTTTTTCTGCAGCCCCGAGATAAATGCGACCGGATATGGCCTTTGCGAGGCTATCGCCCACCCCGGGAATCCTGGTGAGGCTTCGGTGAGACTCACTGAATACAGCTTCCGGGCTGCCGGCATATGCTACAAGTTTCCGGGCTGTAATGTCACCTACGCCCGGTATCATGCCAAGGGCGATCCTGTGGACAAGAGAAGTTCCTGACATATGTAAAAGTGTTAGCGAGACGCATAAAGATAAGAAATAAAGAGGCAGTAGGCAATAGGCAGTAGGCAATAGGGGACCGAACGTAAAGAAAATGCCTTGTGGGCATTTTTAGGGAGGTGCCAGACTATGGGTAGGCAGTAGTGACATTCATCTTGCAATCTGGCTTTTTACTGCCCACCGTCTGTCTGCTCGCTAAAATGATCAGCCAGCTGGCTGATCATTTCTTAACGCTCGCTCCCCTGCTGCCTATTGCCTGAAAAAAATTACTTTTGCAGAATGAACCTTATCGATACCCATAACCACCTTTATCTTCAGGAGTTTGATCAGGACCGTGACGAGGTAGTAAAAAGATCTGTTGCAGACGGGGTGACAAAAATTTTAATGCCGAATATCGATTCTTCATCGGTACAGCCGATGCTTGACACCGAGAGCAGATACCCGGGGATATGCCTTCCGATGATGGGTCTGCATCCCACATCTGTAAAAAGCGATTATCTAAGCGAACTCAACAATGTTGAGAAACGCTTGCTGGAGCATAGATATTTCGGTATCGGTGAGACGGGCATTGACCTTTACTGGGACAAAACGTGGTACGGTGAGCAACTTCTCTCTTTCCGGCGTCATCTTGAACTGGCGGAGATGTACTCGCTGCCGCTGGTTATACATTCGCGTGACTCTATCGATGTAGTTTTCAAAGAACTTCGTGCCTTTGGCCCGGAAAGGATTACGGGCGTTTTCCACGCTTTTCCCGGTGGAGCTGAAGAAGCACATACAGCGGTTGAGATGGGATTCAGGATAGGTGTCGGCGGTGTCGTCACCTTTCGTAACAGCAGGCTGGGAGAAGCCACAATTGCGGCAGGAATTAACAACATTGTCCTTGAAACTGATGCTCCCTACCTGGCACCTGCTCCTCACCGCGGAAAGAGAAATGAAAGCTCATACCTTACCCTTGTGATAGCAAAACTTTCGGAGATACTCGGCATCTCACCTGCGGAGGTGGCCTCCCGGACCACGGCGAACGCCACTAAACTGTTCGCATTATGAATCATGGATAAAAGCACTTCGATACTTATTATTTATACCGGAGGTACCATAGGAATGGTACATGAGCCTGTGACCGGTACACTTGTTCCGATCGACTTCAGCCATATTTCCGACCAGGTACCGGAGTTGCAGCGGTTCGGGTTCAGGCTTGAGACAGTCACTTTCAATCCGGTAATCGATTCCTCAGATATCAGTCCTGAAGTGTGGGAAAAACTTGCCCGGACCATCTCCGACAGGTATGATGAGTTTGACGGCTTCGTGGTGCTGCACGGAACGGATACTATGGCCTACTCGGCTTCAGCATTGAGTTTCATGCTCAGTAATCTTGAGAAACCGGTGATTTTTACCGGCGCTCAGCTTCCAATAGGAATGCTCCGGACCGACGGAAAGGAGAACCTCATCACTGCAATCGAGATTGCCGCGGCAAAAGAGAACGGCATCTCACTTGTACCGGAGGTCTGCATTTATTTTGAAAACAGGCTGTTGCGCGGCAACCGTACAATCAAGCAGAGTGCAGAGCACTTTAACGCCTTTGCATCACCCAACCTCCAGCCGCTGGCCGAGGCGGGACTTCAGATAAAATATAACCGCAACATTATCAGGTATCCGACAGTCAGAAGGCCGCTTGCTGTTACTTCAATGTTTGACACCGGGGTTGCCATTCTGAAACTCTTCCCCGGCCTGGGATATGAGGTTGTGCATGCCTTGCTTGGCAGCGAGGGTCTGCACGGACTCGTGCTTGAAACATACGGTACAGGAAATGGGCCCACACAGGACTGGTTTTTTAAGGAGCTTCGGGATTTCATCGGTGGCGGTGGCTTTGTCATGAATGTAACGCAGTGCCAGAGCAGGCCAGGTTGAGATGGGGCTGTACGAGACTTCGGAGGGGCTTCGGAATTCAGGAGTCATCAGCGGCAAGGACATTACTACGGAAGCCGCGATTACCAAGATGATGATCGTTCTTGGCGGCGGGCACGACAGGGAAAAGAGTGAGAAGATGCTCACGCGTTCTTTATGCGGTGAAATTAGCTGAGACCCGGTGGGATCATAATTTTTTTAGTAAATTGCGCCGTTTTTTGAGCAGCTCATCGGGCTCGGAAGATAATTCTGGAGAGATGCAGGAGTGGTTTAACTGGCACGCCTGGAAAGCGTGTGTACCTCAAAAGGGTACCGGGGGTTCGAATCCCTTTCTCTCCGCAAACCATGACTTAACCCCGCCACCTGCGGGGTTATTTATTTTAACGACAACGCGTTGCAAGCTTACTTGCATAAGCGGGGGAGGTAAAATAAATGATACCCGGAGGGTAAGTCATGGTTTGCAGGTTCCTCAACTCAGGATCACCGCAGGTAATCCCTTTCTCTCCGCAACTTCACTGCAGGCCGGTCCGCCATAAGGCGGCCCGGCTTTTTGTTTTTATGGTGTCGACGGATGAGCTTGCTCATTCAGAGAGACCATAAAACAAAATGAGTATGCGCTGGAAGCGCATACCTGCAGTGAAGATTGCAAGTCCCCCTGCGGGATCACCGCAGGTAATCCCACAGATCTCAAACACTACCATAAATAAATTTGATTTTGGATAAAAGGTTTGTAATTTTATATAAGAATTTGATTGGCAGGCTATCCGGGAAATTGAAATTGCAAGATTATACAACTGATTTCTTATACCTAAACTACTGCAAAAATGAAAAAATTAGCGCTTCTGACTGTCACATTTTTATTTGTTACAGCACTGCAGGCACAGATCCCTGACCGATCAACTACAATTACCAGAAAACCGACAACTGAAAGACCAATAATGCGGGATATTGACGGGAATGTTTATAAGACCATAACAATCGGCAGACAAACATGGATGGCAGAAAACCTGAAAGTATCAAAATTAAAAGATGGTACTCCGATAGAATTAGCTTATGGAAGTGCATGGGGACCAAAGAGCAACTCCGATGTGACCCCAAAATACTGTTTTTATAATCCCAATGCCGAAAATTATGGGGCTTTATATAATTGGTACGCGGTTGATACCAGAAAGCTGTGTCCGACAGGCTGGCACGTCCCATCTGACAAGGAATGGGCCACTCTCCTGGAATTCCTTATGGCAAATGGATTTAGCTGGGCTCAGTCGCCCACCTTAAAGTTGAATCGTCTCGCTAAGGCTTTATCCTCAACAACAGGGTGGGAATATATTAATTACACGGGAAGTGTGGGCGATCCTGGTTATCCTGAATACAGAAATAAAAGCGGTTTCACGGGTTTGCCGGGGGGGAAAATTAATGTAACTGGATCTGCCTTAGGTCTGGCACAGTACGCCTGGTTGTGGACTTCTACAGAATCAGTTGATAATAAAATGAATGCCTGGTTTATGGTAATTAGTTATAACGGATCTGATATATCAACGTATACTGACCAAAAGTATGTGGGTCATTCCGTAAGGTGTCTGAAAGATAATTAATCTGCCGCGGTAACATCATTTAATTGCGGCCCCTGGATATCCAGTTCCGGGGGCTGTCATTATCAGCGTGAGTCATGACGGCGAGATGAATACCATCCCGTCCACTATTTGGCGTGCACTACTCCTGTCCGCCAGCGGGCGGGCAGGCTCTTGTCAAGGATGGGAAAACCTGGTTCTCGCCTCACCCTTGTCCCCATGCCCCTTGCTCATTGCCCCTGCCCCATGCTCCCAACTTGATTGATACGGTACAAAAACAAAATCCCCATCTCCATTGCGTGCTTTTCATTTTTTTATATTTTTGTCATAGTTTCCAACAACAAAAGAATATGATGAAAAGAGTTTTTGTTTTTATGGCATTTGCAGCGCTGCTACTCATAGGATCAGCACAGACCCTCCAGGCTCAGACAGAACAGGCTGCAGCAACTACCCAGCAACTTACCGAACAGGCTCAGGCAACCACACCGGCCGGTGAAACAGTACTCCACCAGGAGATCAAACGACTGTTCATTGAAGGCGGTGCAGGATTCATGGGGACAATTCTTCTCTGCCTTATCCTGGGTCTCGCAATTGCTATTGAAAGAATTATTTATCTCAACCTCGCAACCACCAACACTGAAAGACTTCTGGCAAAGGTTGATGCCGCCCTGAAACAGGACGGTGTAGACGCTGCCAAAGAGATCTGCCGCAATACCCGCGGACCGGTAGCCAGCATTTTCTACCAGGGCCTCGACAGAGCTCATGAAGGAGTGGATATGGCCGAGAAATCAGTAGTCGCTTACGGCGGTGTGCAGATGGGCCTCCTCGAGAAAAATCTCTCATGGATATCTCTTTTCATTGCAATAGCCCCGATGTTAGGGTTCCTCGGAACAGTTATCGGTATGATCCAGGCCTTTGACGCTATCGAGCAGGCAGGAACAGTATCGGCAACCATTGTTGCAAGCGGTATCAAGGTAGCTCTTATCACCACGGTATTCGGTCTTGTAGTTGCAATCATTCTCCAGGTATTCTACAATTACATCCTTTCAAAAATTGATGGCATAACAAACGCAATGGAAGATTCATCCATAGCACTTATAGATATGCTGGTTAAACACAACGCAAAATAACCTGTCATGTCCGTCAATACAAAGAAACTCACAGTATACCTCTCGTGGGCCCTGATGGGGCTCACGGTGATCTTTGCCCTCCTCTTTTACTTCGGAGGCGTAGTCAAAGGCACTGAGGGTACCAGGTACGAGCAACCGTCGGTTACCAACTCTTTCATCGTTTATGCATATTTTCTACTTGCGTTAACCGCTCTGCTTACCCTGTACTTCAGTATCAGAAACATGATCCTGAATCCCAAAAGTCTTAAAATGGCACTTATTGCCCTCGGTGCAACTGTAGTCCTGGTACTCATTGCATCCCTGCTGGCTGATAATACTGTGCTTGACCTGCCTCATTACAAAGGCAAGGATAATGTTCCCAGGACTCTTTTCTGGACCGGCACAGGTCTTATAGTCGCTTACTTCCTTGTTGCAATTGCGATCATCGCCATTGTCTATTCGGAAATATCCAAGATTTTCAAAAAATAACTGAACTGACCGCCATCTGGCGGACAAAACAAATATCCAAATGGCAAGAAGGCAAGTACCGGAAATAAATGCAGGCTCAATGGCTGACATTGCGTTCCTCCTTCTTATTTTCTTCCTGGCTGCCACCACAATGGACTCTGACACCGGACTGATGCGTCAGTTGCCGACTATCCCTGACCCCAACGTGCCGCAGGATGTAAATCAGATCAATGACAGAAATATCCTCGAGGTGAAGGTGAATAAAGACAATCTTCTCCTCGTTGAAGGCGAACTTGCAGACTTTAACCAGCTGAGGGAGCTTACCCTTAACTTTATCGTGAATGCAGAAGACCGTCCCAACATGCCTGAAAAGGAAACAGTAAACATTCCCTATTTTGGTGATGTGGCTGTTTCAAAGGCAGTTATCTCATTGCAGAATGACATCGGGACAAAATACGGGGTTTATATTGCCGTGCAGAATGAGCTTATAGCTGCGAGGGGAAAATTGCGTAATGACCTGGCAATACAGGAGTTTGGGGTACCTTACGAGAAACTTGATGAGGATAAGAAAGGTGCCGTTGATGACTTCTATAAGGTGCCTATCTCAGAGGCTGAACCAAAAAGAATAGGAGGAAACTAGCATGTCAAGGTTCGTAAAAACAGGCAAAAAATCAGTGGGGGCCATCAGTACGGCATCACTCCCTGACATAGTGTTCATGCTTCTGTTCTTCTTTATGGCAGTGACAACAATGCGCGAGGTTGACGTAATGGTCACCGTCAGGATCCCTGAAGCAACCGAAGGCAAGGTGCTGGAGAAAAAATCGCTGGCAAGCTATATCTATATCGGAGAACCGTATGAGAATCTCCAGGCTATGTACGGTACAGAACCGAAAATACAGCTCAATGATTCATTCAAGGAGATAGCCGATATCCAGGACTTCATCGCACAGGAACGTGAGCAGCTCAACGAGGCTGACAAAACGAAAATGCTTGTCGTTCTTAAGATTGACAAGGACACCAGGATGGGTGTGGTTACAGATGTGAAACAGGCGCTCAGACGTGCAAGTGCACTCAAGATAATGTACGCCAACACGAACGTTGAAAGGCTGACACTGCAGCAGTGAGCAAAAGCTATTCGCTCTTAACAAAATATAATCCGGCAGTGAAAAAGGAGTACCTCCTTCTTCCTGCCGGTTTTATGTGGATGGGCGTCGGGATAATGCTCTGTGTAATGGCCTTCAAATGGCTTGGGTCATCACTTCAGCCGTTGCCCTTCGCGGTGGCCGGTATCGCAGCCGGCATCGTAATTTATCGCTTCGGATTCGTTAAGATTGCCCATAAAAACATTGACCGTATTGAAGCGCTGCCCGGTAAGAGATGTTTCTTTTCTTTCATGACATTCAGGAGCTACCTCCTGGTAATTGTAATGATGACGCTTGGCATCACCCTCCGGCATTCTTCAATCCCCAGGGAATGGCTGTCTGTTATTTATAACGGAATTGGTATCGGCCTCGCCCTTTCAAGCATCCGGTATTTCATATCCTATTTTAACCTTCGGTCCGTAAATTCTGACATTTGAACTGCAAAAAGAATGGCGAACATATTATTCGCCATTCGAAAATCGCAACTCGCAAATTCTGTGATCCCGGGGCGACTCGAACGCCCAACCAACAGAACCGGAATCTGTCATTCTATCCATTGAACTACGGGACCAATGAGAGTGCAAAAGTAACCCCGTAAAACCACTTTTCAAAACATCGGCCCAAAATATGATGGCACCGCAACCCTCCACTGCCCTTTTTTACAGAAGTTTTTCTAATTTCGCAACCCATAGGCCAAATTAAAAAATCCAATAATGAAGGATTATATTTTCAGCGAGATAGAACGAAAGTGGCAGGATTACTGGGAACAAAACCGGACTTTCCGCACTCCTGACGATCTCACTAATCCGAAGAAGTATTACGTCCTCGACATGTTTCCATATCCTTCGGGCGCCGGACTCCACGTGGGCCACCCCGAGGGATATACCGCTACAGATATTGTAGCACGCTACAAACGCATGAATGGTTTTAACGTCCTTCATCCAATGGGATGGGATGCATTCGGACTACCGGCAGAACAGTATGCAATCCAGACAGGTACTCATCCTTCGGTCACCACAAACAAAAACTGCGATAACTTCCGCCGGCAGATAAAAGAACTGGGCCTCAGCTACGACTGGGACCGCGAGGTCAACACCACTGACCCGGGCTATTTCAAATGGACTCAATGGATATTTATCAGGCTCTACAATACCTGGTATGATTCAGAAGCCGGCAGAGGCCGTGATATCAAGGAACTGCCCATACCGCTCGACGTCATAAAGGCCGGAGACGAAGCAAGAAAGAAGTACATCGATTCAAAACGCCTGGCATACTATGACAATGCGCAGATATGGTACTGCCCCTCATGCCGTATTGTGTGCGCAAATGAAGAGGTTCTGAACGACGGCTCCCACGAGAAATGCGGCAACCAGGTGGTTCGCCGGAACCTCAAACAGTGGATGCTCCGCATACCTCGCTATGCAGAACGTCTTCTGGATGGTCTCAATGACCTCGACTGGCCAGAAGGCATAAAGGAGATGCAGCGAAACTGGATAGGCCGCTCGACAGGCGCAGAGGTGGATTTCAAAATTGACGGTAACGATCTCAAAATCTGCGTCTATACGACCCGCCCTGACACTCTGTTCGGTGCAACTTACATGGTTCTCTCACCGGAACACGAGCTGGTGGCTGAGATCACAACAACGGAGAAAAAGGCAGAGGTAGATGCCTATTTAAGGGCTGCTGCAAAGAAATCAGACCTCGACCGCACTGACCTCGCCAAGGAAAAGACTGGCGTCTTCACCGGCAGCTATGCAATTAACCCGGTAACAGGCAAAAAGATCCCTGTCTGGGTGGCTGACTATGTGCTTACGGGTTACGGTACCGGAGCCATAATGGCGGTGCCTGCACATGATGACCGCGACTTTGAATTTGCGAAGAAATTCAACCTTGAAATTACCTGTATTCTCTCTCCGGATGTCACTGACGCCGGGCAGAAACAGCGAATTCTCGCCGGCAACGAATGCTGGACAGAGGACGGCGAATATATCAACTCTTCAAATCCCGCCCTCGGAATCACCCTGGACGGACTGAACAAGGAGAAGGGTATTGCAACCATGACTGCCTGGCTGGAAACCAGGAACATTGGCGCTGCAACAGTCAACTATAAGTTGCGCGACTGGCTCTTCAGCCGCCAGCGTTACTGGGGTGAGCCTTTCCCTGTTATCCACTGGGACGACGGCGAGATAACCCTCCTTGACGAAAAGGATCTTCCTTTGATTCTTCCTGATCTTGAAGTATATCAGCCTGGTGAAAACGGAGAGTCTCCGCTTGCAAATGCAACGGAATGGCTCTATGTGACTGACAGCAAGGGGCGTAAGGGCAGACGTGAGACCAATACAATGCCCCAGTGGGCCGGTTCCTGCTGGTATTATCTCAGGTTCATCGATCCCGAAAACGTAAATGCCATTTTCGATAAGGAAAAAGAGAAATACTGGATGCCCGTCGACCTGTATATCGGAGGCGCCGAGCATGCCGTACTGCACCTGCTCTACAGCCGCTTCTGGCACAAGGTCCTGTTTGATACCGGAGTTGTATCCACTGACGAGCCGTTCCTGAAGCTCTTCAACCAGGGAATGATCCTCGCTTTTGCCTACGAAACCGCTACCGGGTCAAAAGTCTCTTCCGACCAGGTCACAGAACGCGACGGGAAATATTATCACACCGGGACCGGCGAGGTACTGAAACAGATTGTTGCCAAAATGTCGAAGAGCCTCAAAAATGTAATCAATCCCGATGATGTTATTTCACGTTACGGGGCCGACTCACTCCGGCTTTATGAAATGTTTCTCGGACCACTGGAAGCGACTAAACCATGGGACGAAAAAGGAGTCAAGGGAGTGCTTAACTTCCTCTCACGGACTTACCGCCTGATAGCCAACAATGAGAATCTGACCGACGGGAATGAGGATCCTGAAGTTCTGAGATCACTGCACCAGGCTGTCAGAAAGGTTACCGACGACATCGAAAACCTTCACCTGAACACTGCCATCTCGGCCATGATGATCTTCCTCAATACAGCCGTCAAGAAAGGAAAGATCACCCGTGAGACAGCCCGGACCTTCACGAAAATACTCTCTCCTTTTGCACCTCACCTCGGTGAAGAATTGTGGCAGTCGCTGGGAAACGATGCCTCCCTGGCCTATGAGCCATGGCCCGAGGCAAAGGCAGAATATCTGAAAGTTGACACCTTCGAGTGTCCGGTTTCGGTTAACGGAAAGATGAGATTCAAAATAGAACTTGCCGTTGACCTTCCCTCTGAGGAGGTAAAGTCAATTGTGCTTGCTGATGAGAGAGCCGTAAAATGGATTGCGGGTGCAACACCCAAGGTCATAATTGTACCAAACAGAATTGTAAATATAGTGGTCTGACCATGCTGAAGATATTCTTTAAAATTTCACTGCTTGTCAGCGGCCCTCCTGCTGCCATCGTCGTGCGGGCCTAAAGAAGCATCTGCACCTCCGGTAACGGAAGAAACCGCTGATTCACTTAAATCCTCAGCCCCGGCCGGGGAGCCGGGAAGCCTGCTGCACGGAATCCCTGTTGACACGTATAGTGTTGTCACGGGACGGGTGCGGAAAAACCAGTTCATTTCCACCCTGCTTGCCGATTACGGAGTGCCCTGGAACAATATCGAACAGCTCCTGAGGGAGAACCGCGAGCTCTTCGATGCACGAAAAGTCCGCACAGGAAATGAGTATTCAGTTTTTATCACAAAAGACACACTGAGCAGGGCCGATTTCTTTATCTATAATCACGATCCCTCTGTCAGTTATATATTTTCGCTGCATGACTCGCTGACCATTCACAAGTATACCGCGGAAATAAAAAAAGTACTCAGGTACTCCTCCGGTACCATCAAAACGTCACTCTGGGAAGCGGCAGTCGAAAACAATCTTAATCCCAACCTCTCTGCCGAGCTGTCGGAAATCTATGCCTGGACCATCGACTTTTTCGGGCTGCAGCGCGGAGACAGGTTCAAGGTGATTTATGAGGAAGAATACATAGGTGACAAATCAATCGGTACAGGCAACATTCACGCAGCACTCTTTGAACACGGCGGGGCCTCTATTTATGCAATTCCCTTCATCCAGGACTCGGTTCAGAGTTATTTTGACACCACAGGTGCGAGCCTGAGGAAGGCGTTTCTCAAGGCCCCTCTCAGGTTCTCGAGGATCAGTTCACGGTTCACCGGGGCAAGAATGCACCCTATACTGAAAATCGTACGACCTCACTACGGAGTGGACTATGCAGCTCCCCTCGGTACACCTGTACTTTCAATCGGTGACGGCAGGGTCACTGAAGCAGCCTATCAGAGCGGATCAGGGCGGATTGTCAAAATCAGGCATAACAGCGTATATTCTACGGCCTACATGCATCTGTCGAGGTTTGGTGAAGGAATACGCGGAGGCGTTTATGTAAAACAGGGGCAGATAATAGGATATGTTGGCAGTTCGGGACTTTCAACAGGGCCACATCTCGATTTCAGGTTCTACAGAAACGGGTCTCCGGTAGATCCTCTCAGAGTAGAGTCGCCCCCGGTTGAGCCGGTAGCTCCGGAAGGGAAGGAGCTTTTCAGCAAGGTGGCGGAGGGATACATGCAGCTTCTGGGAACGATCAGCTATTAGGGCAGTCTGAGGTCTGAGTCGAGGTCTGAGAGTCTGAAGGTCTGAAGTCTGAGGGTCTGAGGTCATGAGATTTGGGACATAACCCATAACCCTATAAACCTATAAACCCATAATCCTATAAACCCATAAACCTATAAACCTATAAACTCCTTCCTCACAGTCTGTCAATCAGCGTACTGATTACCCTGGGATAATGCTCATATTCAAGGGCGTGAATTCTTTCAGCCAGCGATCTGATATCATCCTCCGGCAAAACCGGACATTCCGCCTGGAAGAGAATATCTCCTGAGTCATAAACCTCATTTACAATGTGAACCGTTATCCCGCTCTTCGTTTTCCCGGCTTCCAGGACTGCTCCGTGTACCCTGTCACCGTACATACCGCGGCCGCCAAACTCCGGCAGCAATGCAGGATGAATATTTACGATCCTTCCCTTATAAGCTTCGATAATATCCGCCGGTACAAGCCAGAGAAATCCCGCCAGGACTATCAGGTCAGCACCCCTCCGGCGAAGCATTGAAAGCACCTCCCCCGTTTCATAAAACTGACTGCGGTCGAAAAAAAATGCATCCACATTAAGATTTGCAGCACGCTTCATTACCAAGGCCTGAGGCTTGTTCGACAAAACCAGGTCGACTTTCGCTTTTTTCCCGTTCGAAAAGTATCTGATTATGTTTTCGGCATTGCTCCCGGCTCCTGAGGCAAAGATGACTATCTTCTTCATTGTCTGATTTTTAATGTATATTTGCCTGCAAGCTGACGATTCCCGGGAATTAATGCTAAGAGCCTGTTCTGGTTGATGTTACACGTGGTGTACAATAAATTTCCGGTAAATTGTTTGAAAAATATGGTACAAATATATTTCTTTGCAGTGTTTTAAAAACAAGTATTAACGTAAAATTGATTAGTATGTCTGACATTTCAACCAGAGTAAAGCAGATCATAGTTGAGAAACTCGGTGTAGACGAATCAGAAGTTACTCCGGAAGCTCATTTCACAAATGACCTCGGAGCAGACTCCCTTGACACCGTGGAACTGATTATGGAATTCGAAAAGGAATTCAATATAGGCATTCCTGATGATCAGGCTGAGAGTATCAGCACGGTTGGTGAAGCAATTAAATACATTGAGGAAAACGCAAAGTAGTTTCCTTCTAATTCCATATAATGAGAAGAGTCGTAGTTACCGGAATGGGGGCTTTAACCCCTGTCGGCAACACGCTGCAGGATTATTGGAAAGGTCTTGTTGATGGTGTAAGCGGAGCCGGGCTGATAACCCATTTTGATGCCTCTAAGTTCAAAACCCGGTTTGCCTGTGAGGTAAAGGGATTTGATCCGGCAAATCATTTTGACCGCAAGGAGGGCCGTAAGATGGACCGCTATGCGCAATATGCATTTGTTGCAGCAGATGAGGCGATTAAGGATGCCGGGATAGATCCTGAAGCCTCCGACAAAGACCGTATTGGTGTCATCTGGGCATCTGGTATAGGCGGAATTGAGACGATTCTTGAAGAGATGAGAGGGTTTCTGGCGGGTGACGGTACTCCCCGCTTTAACCCTTTTTTCATTCCCAAGATGATCTCCGATATCGCTGCCGGCCTGATCTCAATCAAATACGGATTCCGTGGCCCTAATTTCGCCACTGTGTCCGCCTGCGCCTCTTCAACCAATGCTTTGATAGATGCTTTCCACTATATCCGCCTGGGGAAAGCCGATGTATTTGTTACCGGCGGATCCGAGGCAGCAATAAATGCCGCCGGTGTGGGCGGTTTTAACGCCCTGCAGGCACTCTCGACCAATAATGAGGAGTTTGCCACTGCCTCGAGGCCTTTCGATGCTACAAGGGACGGGTTTGTAATCGGTGAGGGTGCCGGCGCTCTGATCCTGGAGGCATACGATCATGCAGTAGCCCGGGGAGCAAAAATTTATGCCGAAGTTATCGGCACCGGTCTGACAGCCGATGCTTACCACCTGACTGCCCCGCATCCTGACGGCCTGGGAGCCGTCAACGTCATGAAACAGTGTGTGGAAGAAGCTGGCTTGGGACTTGGCGATATCGATTACATCAATGTTCACGGCACCTCCACTCCTCTCGGTGATATAGCCGAGACAAAGGCCATTATCACTCTGTTTGGCGAACACGCTTATAAAATGAATATAAGCTCGACCAAATCGATGACCGGCCATCTTGCTGGGTGCCGCCGGTGCCATCGAGGCAATTGCCACAGTCATGAGCCTCATCAATGACATCGTACCGCCAACAATTAACTTCAAAACTCCTGACCCGGCGATAGACCAGAAACTCAACCTGACACTCAATAAGGCGCAGAAGAGAAATGTGCGGGTGGCAATGAGCAATACATTCGGTTTCGGCGGTCATAATGCTTCGGTTTTATTAAAGAAATTTGAGATGTAGTGTTCCCGCTACGTAACAGAAAAAACAATACTCTTATTCATGACAGGCGCGAATTCGGCTCCCGCCTGAAGTCTCTGTTGGGATTCCGTCCAAGTAACCTGAGACTTTATGAAATGGCGTTCATACACCGTTCCGCCTCCCTCTCTCTTCCAGACGGCTCCAGGATCAACAATGAAAGGCTTGAATACCTGGGTGATTCAATCATTGACTCAATTCTGTCGGAATATCTCTTCAACCTGTACCCCGGCGCCGGAGAAGGATTGATGACAAAGACAAGGGCACGGATTGTCAACAGGGAGATGCTCAATCAGATTGCAGTCTCGATGCAGCTCGGAACTCTCATTGTCTCGAATGCATCATCGACCGGATCCTCGCGGAACCTTTACGGGAATGCTCTTGAGGCACTTGTCGGCGCCCTCTTCATTGATGCAGGCTATGAAAAAACCAGCAGGTTCTTTATTGAAAAGGTCCTTAAGAAGCATATCGATCTTGAAAAAGTGCTGGAGTCGGAAAAAGATTACAAAAGCCTGATCCTTGAATACGGACAGAAGTCCAGGTTTACGGTTAACTTCAGCTCTTCAGAACAAACTGACCCATTGACTTTCAAACCCTATTTCACAGTCACCCTGGAGATAAACAATGAAATCGCCTCGACAGGTCATGGTGATTCAAAGAAAGAAGCCGAGCAGGATGCCTCGATGAGAGCATGGGAACAGATAAAGGCAACAGCGTGAAAGAGAGGGAAAAAGTAACCAGGCACACAATTTTTTCCGCGGAACCTGCCGAGTTTCTGTTTCTCGGACTTGTAACAGCTGAGCCGGATTACCGTCTTACAGTAATGCTGAACAGACAGCTGGGGATATCGCTGCAACACAGTGACATTGACATAGTAGCCGGATCAGGAGACGAGGCCCCGCATTTCTCGGTTTTCACCACATCTCCCTTAATACTTTCACTGGTTACCAACCGTATTCCGGGCAACTTTCTTATACGCAAGCTTAAGACTATTGATTATCTCCTGGTTATTCACGGCGTCCCTGACAGGACGAAAGCCGATAACCTGGCCGCGCAGATCAGAAAGAATCCTGATATTACCGCCGTGTTTATCTTTAACAGCACCCTGGTAACTGACAGGAACATAAAACTGCTGGTGCAGTAAAAAGGAAAAGGAGACAATTTCTTGCCTCCTTTTCTGTGTTAACCCTAAAACTAACCTAACCTATGAAAAAAACTCCAATGTTTATGATACAACTTTCGTGCCATAAACAGTACAAAGATAAATTCATTTTCTCATTCAAGTCTTAATGAATCCTTAAATTATTGATATTTAACACATTTTTAACTTCAAGGCGGATAAAATATTTTTTTTGAGGGTTGTTAAATTTCGTTAAACCATGGAATGCACGCAATTAACGGATTACATTTGTTAAACTATGAAGCGCAACTACATAGTCTTGCTGGCTGTTTTCTTCTTTTTATCCATTTCGGGCCTTGTGGTTATCCAGGTCAGATGGATAAACAGTGTTGTAAGCACTGAGGATCAGGAGTTTCGTTTTGGAGTAAACGAAGCCCTGAAAGAGGTCGTCACCGAACTTGAAAGGACGGAGACCTATAATCGTATCATCAGTGAAATGAATCCCGAAGGGCCTGAGACCTCAACCGGTGATTCTGAATCACCTTCCGAAAATCAGTCGGCCGACATACGGCTGCTTGAAAAATACGGCTTCAACCCGGGAGTCAGGTCCGTCATCGTCAACAGGGCCGGCCGCATGTACCTTCTGACTCCGGATGACGGCCAGGCGGCCTCTTTTCCGGAGGCAGCTGAACCGACAGGTCAGAGTCTCACCGTTGGTGCCACGGAAAGAATGACGAGCAAAGTTATCTCCATTGAGAACATCGTCAGCCGGATTCTGCATGAGACACCTCCTCTGAGTGAGCGTTTCGCTTCCGAAAACCTGAATAACCTTATCAAAAGCTCACTGGTTGCTGTCGGAATTTACCTCGACTATGAATTTGCAGTCAGGGGCGACTTCGGAGGATTGATATACCGTACACCGGATTACAGCGAGAGCACCGGAGCAAACAAATATCTCCGCCAGCTTTTTCCTAATGATCCCGTTCCCGGGAACAATATCCTCTCGATATATTTCCCCGGGGAGGAGAATTATAAATTCAGCCAGATAGCATTCATGGCCTTTTCATCCATGTTAATGCTGCTTTTCCTGATTATCCTTTCGACGAGCACATTTATAGTCATATTCCGGCAGAAAAGGCTTTCTGAGGTCAGAAGTGACTTCATTAACAACATGACCCATGAGCTCAAGACCCCAATTGCGACCATTTCACTTGCCTCACAGATGCTTGCAGACAAAAACATCCCTGAGAAATCACGGAATGTCAGCGGACTTGCGAACATCATCAATGAAGAGAGCACAAGGCTGAAATTTCACGTTGAGAAGGTGCTTCAGACAGCTATTTTTGAAAAGGTGAAGCTGGAGCTGAACAGGCAGGAAACTGACATAAACAAAGTAATTCAGAAGGCTGTAGACAATTTCACCCTCCAGGTGGCAGGCCGCGGAGGCACGATTTCAACACATTTCGATGCAAATAATCCTCACATCAGAATCGATGAGGCACATTTTCTGAATGTATTCCTTAACCTCATCGACAATGCTCTCAAGTATTCAGCCGGGACACCCGAAATTACAGTAACCACCGAAGAAACCCATAAAAGCATAACCGTAACCGTTTCAGACAACGGCATCGGGATCTCCAGGGATCATCTGAAACATATATTCGAGAAATTCTACCGTGTTCCTGCAGGAAACACTCATAACATAAAAGGATTCGGACTTGGTCTCAGTTATGTGAAAACAATAATTGACGAACATCACGGGACTATCAGGGCGGAAAGCCAGTTAAACAGAGGGACCAGAATAATTATCCAGCTACCTAAAGACCAGCATAAATGAAAAAAGTCAGGATATTGCTCGCCGAGGACGACCCCAACCTGGGGCTGTTACTGAGTAACTACCTTACAATTAAGGAGTACGAGACTACATTGGTGACAGACGGAGCCCAGGCGCTGGGACAGTTTAAAAAGGAAAAATTTACACTCTGTTTACTCGATGTGATGATGCCGGAGATGGACGGATTCACACTGGCAAGGGAGATAAGGGCAATTGACCAGAATATCCCGGTTATCTTCCTGACAGCCAAAAACCTCAAGGATGATATCATCGAAGGGTTCCGCTCAGGCGCTGACGACTATCTCACTAAACCGTTTTCCATGGAGGAACTTGTATACCGTATTGAAGCCATACTTCGCCGGTCTTCCAAGCGTGAATCCGAAGCTCCGCAGGAGAATTATTCAATTGGTCAGTTCACATTTGACGTGACAAAACAGCTGCTGACATTCAGGAGCCAGTCGCAAAAGCTTACCACCAAGGAGTCGGAGCTGCTGGAACTGCTCTGCCGCCACCGTAATGAGGTTCTTGAACGAAATTTTGCGCTTAAATCCATCTGGATTGATGACAATTACTTCAATGCCCGAAGCATGGACGTCTACATCACCAAACTCCGCAAGTACCTCAGGAGTGATCCGGCAGTTGCCATACTCAACATCCACGGGAAAGGCTACAAGCTGATTTGCTGAAAAAAATACCCCGCCGGATTTTCATCCGTGCGGGGCAAGAGTTTAGGTCAGTTTTAGGGTCGTGACAATGTGGATTTTTTCTCCCCATTCAATCCCTACGATGCGCTAAGTTAACATTTTATAATTATCTGCAACTTTTTTGCAGGTTTTTTCTGCACTCAGTCAAGTTTAAGTACAGCCAGGAACGCCTGCTGTGGCACCTCCACGTTGCCTATCTGTCGCATTCTCTTCTTTCCCTTTTTCTGTTTCTCAAGCAGTTTGCGCTTACGGGTTATGTCTCCCCCGTAGCACTTGGCTGTAACATCCTTACGCACAGCCTTTACAGTCTCGCGGGCAATTATCTTGGCCCCGATAGCTGCCTGAATTGCAATATCGAACTGCTGCCTCGGTATCAGTTCACGCAGCTTTTCACACATTCTTCGTCCAAAGTCATAAGCATGTCCGCGGTGAATAAGCGTTGAAAGGGCATCTACCATCTCTCCGTTCAGCAGGGTATCGAGTCTTACAAGGTCAGCCTTCTTGTACCCGGTGATATGGTAATCAAAGGAAGCATACCCTTTCGATATACTCTTCAGCTTGTCATAAAAACCGAATACTATCTCTGAAAGTGGCATATCGAACGAAACCTCTACCCTGTCGCTGGTGAGATAAACCTGGTTCTTCAGGATGCCTCTCTTGTCAATGCAAAGTTTAAGAATCGAGCCGAGGTACTCCGACTTCGAAATGATCTGGGCATGAATGTACGGTTCCTCGATCTCGTCAATTGTAGTCACGGCCGGCATCCCTGAAGGGTTATGAACGTCCACAATCTCTCCCTTTGTTGTAAGCACTCTGAAGGAAACGTTGGGGACAGTGGTGATCACATCCATATCAAACTCCCTGTCAAGGCGCTCCTGAACAATTTCCATGTGGAGCAGGCCGAGGAACCCGCAGCGGAATCCAAAGCCGAGTGCTGCAGAAGACTCCGGGATGAATGTAAGGGAAGCGTCATTGAGCTGCAGCTTCTCAATTGAAGCCCTGAGATCCTCGTAGTCATCGGCATCTACGGGGTAGATACCTGCGAATACCATCGGTTTAACCTCTGCAAAACCTGAGATAGCCATGTCGCAGGGCCGGGCCACATGTGTGATTGTATCACCCACCTTTACCTCGGCAGAATTTTTAATGCCCGAGATAATATATCCCACGTCGCCTGCGCTCAGAACATTCCGTGGCTCACGTTTGATCTTCAGGACCCCTATTTCATCCGCGTCATATTCGCTTCCTGTGTTGACAAACTTCACCATCTCATGCGGATGGATGGTCCCGTTGGATATCTTGAAATATGCTATTATGCCCCGGAAAGAGTTAAAAACAGAATCGAAAATCAGGGCCTGCAACGGTGCATCCGGATCTCCCTTCGGGGGAGGTATCCTTAGAACAATATCGCTCAGAATCCTGTCAATTCCCATTCCTGTCCTTGCGCTGGCCTCGATTATCTCATCGCGTCCGCAGCCGGTAAGATCCACTATCTGGTCCTTCACCTCCTCGGGCATCGCACTGGCGGAGTCCATTTTATTCAGCACGGGAATTATTTCAAGTCCGTGTTCGATTGCCATGTAGAGGTTCGAAATGGTCTGTGCCTGGATACCCTGGGTGGCGTCAACAACAAGCAATGCACCCTCGCAGGCGGCAATTGACCGTGATACCTCATAGGAGAAATCGACGTGCCCGGGAGTGTCAATGAGGTTCAGAACATACTTTTTACCTTCCTGCTCATGGATCATCTGAATCGCATGGCTCTTAATGGTAATGCCGCGCTCTCTCTCAAGATCCATATCGTCAAGGATCTGGTCCTGAAACTCACGGGCAGTAATTGTTCCCGTAGTCTCGAGCAGCCTGTCAGCCAGGGTGCTCTTGCCGTGATCAATGTGAGCTATAATGCAGAAATTCCGTATATTATCCATCTACCGCGGTCAGTTCAATTCAGCTGCAAATATAGATAATTTGGCTCTTTCTTTTCTGCCGTCCCGGGTCATTGATACTGTGTCGTCTTTTTTTTACTTTTAAGAGTCGTTAATATCTGCAAAATGATCACCCTGGTTGGTTCTGTAGCTGTTTTGATTCTTGGTTATCTCATTTACGGCCGTATCTCTGAAAGAATGTTCGGAATGGACGCTTCACGGGTCACTCCGGCATTTTCAAAGAGTGACGGGGTTGATTTTGTGCCGATGAAAGCCTGGAGGGTTTTTATGATCCAGTTTCTGAACATCGCCGGGCTGGGGCCCATTTTCGGGGCCATACTCGGCGCAATGTACGGCCCGGTGGCCTATGTATGGATTGTGCTTGGGTGTATCTTCATGGGGGCAACACATGACTACTTCTCCGGGATGCTCTCACTGAGGCACGGAGGTGCAAGCCTGCCGGAACTGGTTGGCACATACCTCGGCAGGAATATGAGGATGTTTCTCCGGATCTTCACACTCTTCCTTCTGCTCTTCGTGGGGGTGGCTTTTGTAAGCGGGCCTGCGAAACTGCTCTATACAATGACAGGATTCAGCCTGCCATTCTGGCTCGGGCTGATCTTTCTCTATTATATTCTTGCAACACTGTTGCCCATTGACAAGATAATAGGTATGCTCTATCCCTTTTTCGGCGCAGCCCTTATCTTCATGGCAGTGGGTGTCTTTTCCGCCCTGGTAATCAAATGGTTCGGAGGGTCACTTACGCTTATGGAGATCAGTCCTGACACCCTCAGGAATTTCCACCCCGATGCTGCAGGTAACCCTGTCTTTCCCTTTCTCTTTATAATTGTCTCCTGCGGAGCCATCTCAGGATTTCATGCCACACAGTCGCCCCTGATGGCACGTTGCATCAGGTCCGAAAAGCAGGGGCGGCAGATTTTTTACGGAGCAATGGTGGCTGAGGGTATCGTCGCAATCATATGGGCCACGGCAGCCATGAACTACATGGGCGATGTGCATGGTCTCAATTATGCTTTCACCCACCCCCTGGCAGATAACCCTGCCATAAAGCCGGACCCTGCCTGGCTGGTGAACGAGATATGCCGGTCATGGCTCGGAAAGGCCGGTGCAGTTATAGCAATCATAGGGGTTGTAGCCTGCCCGGTGACATCCGGGGATACCGCCTTCAGAAGCGCCCGCCTGACTATAGCAGACATGCTGAACTATCCTCAGAAGAAGATCTCATCGCGACTGCTGATTACAGTGCCGGTCTTTGCGGTGGCGTTCGTTCTCACTTTTGTGATGAAGGATGAGTTTGCCAGGGTATGGAAGTTCGTGGGTATCTCCAACCAGGTTCTGGCGTCAATTACATGCTGGACGATTGCGATGTATCTTGCCCTGAACGGGAAGAACCACTGGATCATGACAATCCCGGCCACCTTCCTTACGGCCGTATGTGTCACATACCTTTTGTCTGCGCCCCATTCAGGTGGCGGTCTGGCTTTGCCGGAAAAATTCGCCTACGGTGCTGCCACAGCTGTGGCAATAGGAATACCGATCCTTTTTCTTGTTGCTGTCAGAAAGAAACGATCAGGAGATCAGTAGGTTGCTGCAGGCACAGACACCTGTTCCGTATGTTCTGCCGGAACTTCACATACGAGCTTTTTAAACTCACGCCTGAAAATAATGAATGAAATGACGGCCGCAACTACATCAGAAATAGGATTGGCAATCCAGACACCCTCGATACCCCAGAATTTCGGAAGTATAAGTACGAGCGGCAGCAACACTATCAGCTGGCGCAGCATCGAGAGTAACGTCGCAATCTTTGCCATACCTATGGCCTGGAAATAACTCGAAGCAATTATCTGGAAACCGATCACCGGCAGTACGGCACAGTAAATCCGCAGCCCCATTATGCCTGCCGCCCGAAGTTCCATATTGTCAGAATTGAAAATACTGATGATGGAACCCGGTAAAAGCATGCAGATAAGCCACCCTCCGACAGCAACAAGAGTTGCATATTTCATTGCAAGAAGGACAGCAGTACGGACACGGCAGTACAGTCCCGCACCGTAATTGAATCCGACAATAGGCTGTGTAGCCATATTTATGGAGATAATGGCCAGGACCATCAGGATTGTGGCGCTGTTCACTATGCCCATCGCCCCTACTGCAATGTCTCCGCCGAATTTGATCAGCTGGGTGTTCATGATTCCTGTCACCACACTGGATGCGATATTCATTGCAAAGGGTGCAAATCCTATTGTGATGATAAGTTTTATGATAACCGGGTCAGGTCTGATGTTGATCTTTTGAAGCTTGAGAACACTTCTTTTGCCCCGGAAGTGTACAAGTACCCAGACAAAAAGGATAAACTGCGAAAAGATTGTGGCATATGCAGCTCCCTTCACACCCATGTCAAACCCGAAGATCAGGATCGGGTCAAGTATTATATTCACCCCTGCACTTATGAAGATCGAGATCATCGATGAGCGGGGATTGCCTTCAGCCCTGATCAGGTTATTGAGTGCATATCCGGTCAGTCCGAAGGGTACACCGGCGATGATTATACCGTAGTATTCCGAAGCGTATTTGATGGTTTCCGGCCCGGCTCCGAAGAGTCTTAATGCAGGTTCCTTAAGTAAATATGCCGTAACCGACAGGGCAATGCCGAGGGTGACAGTCATAAAAAGTGCATTACCGAGGATCTTGTTCGCCCTGGCGTAGTTCTTCTCCCCAAGGCTCAGTGATATCCGTACCGCTGCACCCATCCCTACAAGCATTCCGAAGGCCATGAAAATAATCATCAGGGGGAACACCACGCTCAGTCCTGACAGCGCCAGGGCATCAACACCCTGACCGATATAGATTCTGTCAACGATATTATACAGTGAGTTGGCGAGCATCCCGGCAAATGAAGGAAGAAAATACTTCCACATCAGCTTGCCTATATTCTCGTGCTCAAGGTCTCTTACCTGTCCAGGGTCTGCCATTTGAAAAATTAATTCCGCAAAGATGCGAAAAAAAAAGCTGCTCCGTCGGGGGAGCAGCTTTTCTTGTCTGTAATATGAAATTTTACATCATGCCTGGCATACCGCCACCCATTCCCTGAGGAGGTGCAGGATTCTCATCCTTCTCTTCAACAACCACTGCTTCGGTGGTAAGGAACATTCCGGCTATCGATGCTGCATTCTCAAGAGCTATCCTTGCAACCTTGGCAGGATCTATAACGCCTGTTTTGAAGAGGTGCTCAAATTTGTCTGTCTGGGCATTGTACCCGAAGTCGCCTTTTCCTTCGCGAACCTTCTGAACAATTACCGCTCCCTCTTTGCCTGCATTCACAACTATCTGACGCAATGGCTCTTCGATGGCTCTCTTCACGATTTCTATACCGGTTGTCTGGTCTTCGTTTTCGCCCTTGAGTCCTTCAAGTTTGGTGATAGCGCGGATATATCCGACACCGCCGCCGGGGATTATGCCTTCTTCTATGGCTGCGCGTGTTGCATGGAGTGCATCATCAACGCGGTCTTTCTTTTCCTTCATCTCAACCTCAGAGGCAGCTCCAATATAGAGGACTGCCACTCCGCCTGCCAGTTTGGCAAGTCTTTCCTGGAGCTTCTCCCTGTCATAGTCTGATGTGGTGGTTGTAATCTGCTGCTTGATCTGGTTGACGCGTGCCAGGATCATTGATTTTTCACCTGCACCGTTTACTATTGTTGTGTTCTCCTTGTTCACTGTCACCTTGTCAGCAACGCCAAGATCAGCTATTGTAGTATTTTCAAGCTTCATGCCCCTCTCCTCCGAGATTACGGTACCACCCGTGAGTATGGCTATGTCTTCAAGCATCTCTTTTCTCCTGTCGCCGAATCCCGGAGCCTTAACTGCACATACCTTCAGTGAACCGCGGAGACGGTTTACAACAAGGGTTGCGAGAGCTTCGCCTTCGATGTCTTCTGCAATTATCATGAGCGGACGGCCTGAACGGGCGGTCTCTTCAAGAACGGGAAGCATATCCTTCATTGTGGATATCTTCTTGTCATGAATAAGGATGTATGGGTTTTCAAGTTCGGCTTCCATTTTGTCAGGATTGGTGACAAAATATGCGGAGATGTAGCCGCGGTCAAACTGCATACCTTCTACAACTTCAACCTTGGTTTCTGTGCCTTTTGCTTCTTCAACGGTGATGACGCCTTCCTTCTTCACCTTGTCCATTGCGGTGGCGATCAGTTTACCGATTTCCTCATCATTGTTTGCTGAGATGCGTGCAACCTGCTCTATTTTCTTCAGGTCATCGCCCACAACCTGTGACTGTGCCTTCAGGCTGGCAACGACCACAGCTACTGCCTTGTCGATACCTTTTTTAAGATCCATCGGGTTTGCACCTGCGGTGACGTTTTTCAGCCCCACGGTGATGATGCTCTGCGCAAGTACAGTTGCGGTTGTTGTACCGTCACCTGCATTGTCCGAAGTTTTTGAGGCAACCTCTTTAACCATCTGGGCGCCCATATTTTTGTAAGGATCAGAAAGTTCTATCTCCTTTGCAACAGTTACACCGTCTTTCGTGATCTGCGGTGCACCGAATTTTTTCTCAAGCACAACGTTGCGTCCTTTCGGGCCCAGGGTTACCTTTACTGCATCAGCAAGCTGGTCAACGCCTTCTTTGAGAAGACGGCGGGCCTCAATGTCGAATTTTATTTCCTTTGCCATTTTATTCTGTTTTTCAGTTATTACGAAATATAAAGAACGTCAGACTGTGCAAGAAGAAGATAATCTTCGCCTGCGATATTCAACTCCTGACCTGAGTATTTTCCGAACAGGACGACATCACCCTTCTTGAGTTCCATCTCTTCGTCTTTTTTCGGTGCGCCAACAAGGACAACTGTTCCGGTACGGGGTTTTTCTTTTGCTGAATCGGGGATGATAATGCCGCTGGCTGTTTTCTCTTCAGCCTCCTTCGGCTTGATCAGAACCTTGCCTGCAAGGATTTTTCCTTTTAATTGTGCCATGTTATTAGTTTTATAAGTTAAACAATATTTTTTCCTGCATCAGGATTTCCATAATCTGTGCCAAAGGGCTTTTTATAAAAAGAAGGTGTCAGTTCATGACAAACTGACACCTTCTTATATGTAAATGTCATATTTTAGTTGTTGCCGCCGTCAGTCTGAGGTTCCTGCTGTGGCACCGGTGTTGGCAGTGTAGGAATGGCGTTCGGATCCTGGGCTCTTTCGATGGAAGCCTTGATCACTGATTCCTGTTCGCCCTGACCCCTGGGTATTGATGCTGTTGCAACCAGGCAAAGGATAAGGATGGCTCCTGCGAGTGTCCATGTTGATTTTTCAAGGAAATCAGCAGTTTTTCTGACTCCCATAGACTGTCCTGCGGAGGTAAAATTAGCTGCAAGACCGCCGCCCTTTGAGTTCTGTACCAGGACTATCATTATCTGAAGTATACAAGCCAGAATAACCAGGGCCGAAATAAAAATATAAATTCCCATTGTATGTTTATTTTATTAACTCTTTTATCTTTTCAATACGGCTCGCAAAGTAAGCACTTTTTTCCGGAAATTGCAAAGTCAGTTTTTCGTAAATATTTATTGCCCTTGTATAATATCCCTGGTTGACATAAATTCTTGCCAGTGTTTCTGTTATAAAGGGGGTGTGCTCTTCAGTCCGCCGTTCAGTAAGATCCATCAGCAGAGGAACCTCGCCCGGGACCATGCGCTCAATCCGCGGGCTGGTCTGTATGAACCGGTCAATGAGGTCATTCGGGGAAAGCTGCTTCGGAGGTATTTCACGGGCCGGGAGTCATCCTCAGTTTCAGCATTGCTGACTTCGATGCTTTCACCGGCAACTGAATCAATGCTGATCTCTTCCGGTTCTGCCGGTTCCGGTGAGTCCTCACCGGAACCGAATCAACGGTGATCTCGTCTCCCTCTGCCAGCTCGAGAAGATCCTCCTTCTCAAGCTCCACCAGCCTGGCTTCAATCTCGGCAATGAGCTCATCCCTTGTTTTCAGGGAAGTATCTTCAGCATTTTGTTCTTCCTCCCGGGATTCCTCCTGAATTGGTTCTTGCTGAGGTGGCTCCGGCAGGGGCAGCGTATCCTGCTGCTGTTCTTCCAGTATCCGGCTCTCCGGTATTGAGTTCTTCCTGATCCGCAACTTCCGCGATGACAGTCTCCTGTGTTTCCGGAATTTGTTCCGGAACCGGAGGCTCAATATTTCCCAACGGAGATGCCTCCGTGATCTCTTCTTCACCTGATCAGGTTCTTCAGGCAGGGTTCAGGTGTTCCCTGGACCTCAGCAATTTTCCGGCTCCGGAGTTTCAATTCCGGTTCTTTCACCTGGATATCAACTACCGTTTCCGGCTCCGGAGTTTCAATCTCCGGCTCCCGGTCAGGCTCTGAACTCTCCACAACCTGCCCGGGTCCGTCACCCCAACCGGGATAGCCACCGCGCCTCCTGAACATTCAGAAAGAGATAGTGGTACAGCATGCTCCTGTCTGCCACATAAAGTGCCGAGCCCTTAAGCTGCGATTCGAACTTGATGTCTGAACTCTCCCTGAGTCCGCGGAGTAAAACCAGATGTGCTGAATGAAACCAGGGGAAAAGGCCAGTCAGCTCCCTTGCTCCTTCAAGGTCAGCACCTCCCGGTACAACACCTGCGCCAATAAACCTGTTAAAATCATTCTTATTCATCTGCTGAAATTACCAGTTTACAAACGCCCTGTTAAAGATATCTTCAACCAGCATCTTTGTTATCTCCTCAGTGAGGCTTGCCTCTACCGCACTCAGGTCAAGAGCACTGTTATAATCCTGGTACCTCGTAAACGATTGCTCATAGCTCAGGTCAGGGTCCGTATTATTTACAAACTTCACCTTCACCGTGATCGAGAAACGGTTCATCGCAGCCTGCTCATTACCGCTGACAGTCATGGGCTGTGTCTTGTAATCCGTTATGTCACCCTCAAAACTTACATCCCCGCCTGATGCCACTATCGAAAGGTTTGTCTGGGCCTTGCACATGTCAAGCAAAGCGTCGGTGAGGGTCTGGCTGAGTCCCGGCTGAACAAGGCTGGCCCTGTTTTGAAACGACAGTACGCTGAGTGTCTTTACATCATCCGATATTGAAGCTCCTGAAAAAGAGTAACTGACCTTGACCCCGCAACCGGCAAAAGCCAGCAATATTGCCAGCAAAATCCAGGGCATAAAAAGTCTACGCATCGAGCCCATATTCCTTAATCTTACGGTACAGTGTCCTTTCGGAGATGCCAAGCTCCGAGGCTGCCAGTTTGCGCTTCCCGTTATTCTTGCCGAGAGCCTTTTGTATCAGATCCTTTTCGCGGTCGCTGAGTGACAGTGACTCCTCGAGAACCTCTTCAGTGTCCTGTATCAGGCTCTTCTCCCTCTGACCCGGGAAGTTAAGCGCAACCGAATGCGCAGGGTGAGATTCCGTCTTTTGCAGCGGGGAACTGGTGTACAGATTGTTGACAGCTTTTAATCCTGTCTCGGTAAGGCTGGAGATCTCTCCCCCGTTGCTTATCATTTCGAAAACCAGGTTTTTCAGATCATGCATGTCACTCTTCATTTCGAAGAGGATTTTATAGAGGATCTCGCGCTCCGATCCAAACCCCTTTTCATCCCTGTCTTTAACCAGCACAGGAAGTCGGCCTTTCTGAAGATCAGGAAGGTATGATGAGAGAATGGGTGCCGTTATATCACGTTCCCGCTCAATCACAGATATCTGTTCGGTGATATTTTTAAGCTGTCTGACATTTCCCGGCCAGTAATAGCTCAGCAGCATCTCCCTCGCCTGGTTGTCAAGTCTGATAGCCGGCATGCGGTAACGTTCCGCAAAGTCAACGGAGAACTTGCGGAAGAGAAGAAATATATCTTCCCCCCTTTCGCGCAGAGGTGGCACACGCACAGGTACCGTGTTGAGCCGGTAGAAAAGATCCTCACGGAATTTTCCAGCCGCAACCGCCTGTATTATATCAATATTGGTGGCCGTTATAACCCTTACGTCTGTCTTTTGCACCTTTGAAGAGCCGACCCTTATAAATTCGCCGGACTCGAGGACCCTCAGCAGGCGTACCTGCGTTGAAAGGGGAAGTTCAGCCACTTCGTCAAGGAAAATGGTGCCTCCGTCAGCCACCTCGAAATAACCTTTACGACTGTCGGTAGCTCCGGTAAAAGCGCCCTTCTCGTGTCCGAAAAGCTCCGAATCTATCGTGCCTTCGGGGATTGCGCCACAGTTGACTGCAATATAGGAACCGTGCTTGCGGAGGCTGAAAGAGTGAATTACCTGCGGAAACGACTCTTTACCGGTACCACTCTCTCCTGTAATGAGCACCGAGAGGTCCGTCGGAGCAACCTGGACAGCAATGTCGAGGGCCCTGTTAAGGCCTTCATAATTACCAATGATCCCAAATCTTTGCTTTACGCTCTGTAACTCCTTCATCAGCTTATTCTGAACCCTGCGAATTTACTACTTTTTTGGATTATGTTAAAGCCCGTTTTTTAGTAAATTGGAGCCGTGAAAAGCAAAGCACTTACCCGGTTTACTGGCATTATCCCTGCCCGATACGGTTCCTCAAGGTTTCCCGGGAAACCACTGGCCGTTATCGGTGGCAGGAGTATGATTCAAAGGGTGTATGAGCAGGCATCCAAAGCCCTGGATGAGGTTTGGGTAGCCACTGATGATGAGCGTATCATGAGGGCTGTCACTTCCTTCGGAGGACAGGCGGTGATGACCTCACCTTCGCATCGCAGCGGTACAGACAGGTGTGCTGAGGCTGTGGCAATAATATCCGGGGGCGAACCTGATTCTGACAGGGTCGTCATAAATATCCAGGGCGACGAGCCTTTCATAATGCCCGAACAGATTCAGGCGGTCATGGAGTGCTTCAGTGCACATGAAGTGCAGATAGCCACCCTGGTCAGAAAGTTTGATGCCGCGGAAAATCTCGCCAACGTCAACCAGCCCAAGGTAGTCCTTTCAAAAAACATGGATGCACTTTATTTCAGCAGGTCTGTAATTCCGTTTTTTCGTGATGCCGGTGCTGAAGAGTGGACATCGAAACATGAATACTACAGGCATATAGGTCTTTACGGCTACCGCACCGGCACGTTGATGCAGATTACAAAACTGCCGCAGTCGCCCCTTGAACTTGCGGAGAGCCTCGAACAGCTGAGGTGGCTGGAGAACGGATTCAGAATACGGTGTTCTGTTACAGAATGGGAGAGCCACGGCATAGACACCCCCGGCGATATCGCAAAAGCCGAAGCCTTACTCAGGGCTCAGAATGGCTGAATGATCACTACCTTAAACTTTTACCTGCCTCTCATTGTTATTATGCTGAAGAATAACTATGATAGAGATGAATGCAGGGACCAGGTCATATTCGATAAAAGATCTTGAGGGCTTTTGTGGAATAAAAGCCCACACCATCAGAATGTGGGAGAAGAGATACGGGATTCTGCAGCCTGACAGAAGCGAGTCCAACATAAGATCTTATTCCGAAGAAGAGCTAAAAAAGCTGATTACCGTTGCCATACTTAACAGGAACGGTTTGAAGATCTCGCGTATAGCACGCCTCAGTGATACTGAACTGCTGCGTGAAGTCATGCAGTATGGCTCAGGTGATGAAGGGAAAAACGGCGGATTTAAGCCTGGGGAACTGATAATGTCAGCACTTCGCTTCAGCGAGGAAGAATTCAGACAGGCATTGCAGCCTTTCATTGCAGAATCAGGCCCGGAAAATGCTTATGTAAGGGTATTTCACCCGCTGATGCAGAAAGCCAGGACATTGTGGCTGACCGACTGTCTGTCAAAACCGCAGGAGCAGTTCATCAGGCACGTCATTAAATCATTGATAATAGCTGAAGACCTTGACCTTGAAGTGACTGTAACAAGGGAGACCGTTGCAATTATCAACCTTGGAGAAAGTGAGGCCGAGAACAACCTCATTTTCCTCAAGTACCTTCTCCGCAAACGGGGCTTTGACGTTGTTTACACAGAAGGAACACTTTCTGCAGCAGAAATAGAGGGCATACATTCGATAAAGCCTTTTACAGTGCTTGCTCTCAATATTCCGGCTTCAGAGCCTGATAGGGAGGTGAAAGACTTCTGCGCCAGACTTACAAAGGAACTGAAACTAAAAAAGGTACTTGTGACAGGCCGTTATGAAAACAGCGGCTCATGGTCAGAGGGAAGAACAGAAGTATCCTGTTCACCGGCTGCACTGGCAGCCTGGTCAGACAAACTCTGATCCGCGAGGGTGTCAGTCTACTTTTTTACACTCACCACTATAGAATCTGCTATCTGAAGGGCTGTGGTCAGCGTGGTCAGATCAGGAAACAACTCACCGGTTGAACCCGAGGGATGACTGTGTCCAATTGCCTTCATCAGATACCTGCCGGAAGCATTGCTCATGTCAACAAGGCTCTCGTATACCAATGCAGGCTGGGCAGAATACAGGTAGTAACCGTCACCGGGAAATTTGTCATTTGTCCAGTAATCATTCCAATCCCAGTTCTGGTTTATCTCGAACATTACCCTGAATTTCTCAGGAAGACTTACGTCAGCCCTGGCTTTCAGCGAGAAGCTGGTAGTAGGTGTCGCCCCGGTGTAAGCATCAGCCACAGGATTTTCAGGCTCGGGCATGTATAACCCGTCAGATGCTTTCACTCCTCTCTTATGCGACCAGTAGGGAAGTGTCTGTGGGGCCCTTTTGGCTGCTGCAGTCCATTTTCCTCCGCTGTTTGATCCGTATTTGAAAACACCCGTTGCAACTGTCCGGGGCACAAAAAGTGTCTGAAGGTACCTGCCCTGTTCATCCTCAAGCCACACGGCCATAAGGGGATAATAAAGAGAAGATCCTCCGTAAAACGTGACTTCAATTGCAGGACCCGTTCCGGAACTGTTTGTTTCAATGTAAGTGAACTTCTGCTGCCCGCTTCTCTTTGTCGTGTGAGGGGGTGCTGCTGCACGCGGTAAGAAGCACCGCTGCTATTATTATAATGTATCTCATGACAGTGATTTTATAATTCTATTATGATGCCTATAGTAGGAAGTACGGTGCCTGATTCCGCATTGATAAGCTTAAGCAGGTATCGCGAAGGGTCATTCGGGTCAATTACCGGCGTCCCCGTTGCGTCAGTCTGCAATATCAGCAGGTCAGGCTGATCTGCCTTGAAATTAAGCACATTCTGAACATCGGCATATAGCATCAGTGACCACTTGCTGAAATAGAACTGCTTGTCGATCCTCAGGTCCAGCTGATTGAATGCTTTCAGCCTCGCTGAGTTGTAATCGGCATAGTCAAGGTATCCCTGACCGGTGACATCCCAGGCTTCCCTGAGTGAAGACTTGTCCAGATCATACGGGGTATAGGGAGCTCCTCCGACCAGCCTCCATTTGAATCCCAGGTCCCAGGTTTTTCCAAGGCTCTTTGTAGCAGTAGCGCTTAAAAGGTGCCGGTTATCCCAGGCTGTGGGTATGAAACCCCCTGTTGGGCCCTTGAATTCACTCCTCACATATGTGTATGCAAATACCATGTTGAGCCCCTCGAGATCACGCACCCTTCCCATGATCTCAAGACCGTAGGCCCTTCCGGTTGAGGTGGAGACCAGCGGCTCGTTTCCGAAAATACCGTAGCCTGCGCTCTTTGTGGATAAGGGCACACCGTCAGCAACCGAATAGGGATAACGGGAATAGCGCTTGTAAAATCCCTCTGCTGTGATCTGAAGTTTTTCGTTGGGCAACACTTCGACTCCTCCCACAATATGATCGGCAGCGATATACTTAAGCCCGTTCTCCTTATTTATGTAATTGCCGTCATTGTCACGGAGTCCCAGTGCCGTGTAAGGAGGAAGCTGATAATAGCGCCCCGTGCTGAAATTCAGGTTTACAATGTCTGTCAGTGAGTAGGAAGCCGAAAACCTGGGCGAAAGCTGTGTGAGCGGATTCAGCATCTCAGCCGAAAAAGTGTTGGCATCGGTACGCAGGCCGAATGAAAGGCGAAGCTTCTCATCAAGGTATGTCTTGCTCACCTGTCCGAAGAGAGCGACCTTATAGAATACAAGGTTTGTGTTATACAACTCGGTCTCGACCAGATCATTTACAAAGTATTTGCGGTACGTGTCGTTGCGGTAACGTGACATTTCAGTTCCGGCTCCGTAGCTTATGCGAAGTGTACCGGGAAGGGTGACAAGACCCTCATAGCGCAGGCGGATGTCGCCTTCACCGCTTTTATAGTCAAGTATTCTGTTAACATCGGTCTCGACATTGTTCAGGTACTTGAACTGATTGTTGTTAAGGTAATTACGACTCAATACCAACATATCTGAACCGTTTGCCCTGAAATGCCTGTAAACGGCCCCCACAGTGTAACTGTACTGTTCCTGGGTGGGAATATAGCCAAGTATGTAACGCTGATATTCAGTCTCGTTTGCATCAAGGTTAAGTTTGAAGTCGTCCTTCGCTCCAAGCCCCAGTACAGTTAGTTCATTCTTCTGGTCAAAACTGACTTTATACTTGAACTGAAAGTCGGTATAGGTCGGAAGGAAAGGCAGTCCGAGAGCTCCGAAAAGGAACTGCAGATACGAGCGGCGGGCCGAAACTATAAGTGAACCCTTTTCTCCCAGCGGCCCGTTGTATGTAAGTCCCAGATCAGATGCCCCGAGGGTTGCCCTGAGACTTTTCTTTTCCCTGTTTCCGTCGATAAGGCTGAAGTTCATCACTGAGCTGATTGCGTTACCGCGTGAAGCAGGAAATGCGCCCGAAAGAAAATCGACTGATCTCACAAAATCAACATTTATGATACCCACCGGCCCCCCGGAAGCACCCTGGGTGGAAAAATGATTCAGGTAAGGTATTTCAACATTGTCGATAAAGAACCGGTTCTCATTGGGACCGCCGCCCCTTACGATGACATCATTCCTGAAAGCAGGTGTCGAGGCCACTCCGGGGAACGACTGTATTACCTTTGAGATGTCACGGTTGCCCCCCGGATTCAGCTCAATCTCTTCAATACCGATTATGCGTGCTGAAACGGGACTTTCAATCTTTTTCCTGAACGGTGACGCCTTCACCACCACATCATTAATTGCAACTACAGTTGCTTCAAGAGGTATCGTAAAGTTGACCTCATTACTGTTGGTGACCATGACCGACTCAGAGACGTAGGGTTTGTAGCCTACTGAGGAAGCCCTTATCTCAACATATCCGGGGCTGACACCAGTAAACAGGAAGTTTCCGTCGAAATCAGTCATTGCACCGACGGTGGTGTTCCATATCACAACGCTTGCAAAGGGTATAGGCTCGTTGCTTGAGGCATCTATGACCTTACCCCTGATCACACCGCTCTTCTCCTGTGCAAAAGAAGATTGCAGTGAGATGAGAAGTGCAAAAATAAGTGTATAAAATCTGTTCATTGTTTACCGTTTATGTCACAAAAACACCACAAAAGAGTTTTTGTTCACATATTTTCACTAATATCTATACAATATTTTTGAACCAGGAGATTTCGGCCGAAAAATCGATGAAGGGAGCTTTTTTCCGGAGCTCCTCAATTTTTTCCAGCATTGCTGAGGCGAAGGCTGCGACCTCCGGTTTTTCACCGGTCGGGCGGTGAGCGAGAGCTCTTGTGATCTTTGATGCCTCGTTCCACAGGCGTAAGGCAGGCGGGTCAATAAACAGAGCAGAGAATTTTTCCCATGTATATTCAATGGCTGTCTCGGAAGGATGAACCATATCTGAACCGTAAAAACGGTAATCCCGGAGTTCGTCCATAAATATCTCATATGCAGGAAAGTATCCTCCGACCAGGGGGTGTTTCAACAGTTCCTCCACTGCCAGAAGGAGGTGTGCCTTGCTCAGCTGGTTTGCATGGGCGCCCTCGTTGAGGTGTCTGACAGGACTGACAGTGAACCAGACCTTCAGGTTGGGGTTCACAGCGGCCAGCCTGTCGAGGGTATGCATCCATCTTTCAGCAATCTCAGTGTGGACTGCCGGTCTGCGGGTAAAAAGTCCTGAGGGAAGTTTATGGCAGTTGGCGACTATTTCGCCGGTTTCATTCAGGGTGAAAACCCAGGAGGTACCGAAGGTGACAAAGAGGAAGGAGGCTTTCCGGATGAATTCAGAACCTGCCCTCCCCGTTTCATTCAGTCTTGCAATGAGAGTATCGTGTTCATACGATGAAAATGCCGTATGATGATCAAGACTCAGGTAGCGGTTTTGATGGTGGTAAATGTCTTTATCAGTATAAATATAGTTTTCCGTAAACCTGTCCAGGGCTTTTGCCACGGAAAAAGGATTAAACAGAGTCCCGTGAGGATTCGTCATCACGGGAAGTTTTCCTGCCGACAGCCTGAATCCGATCTCATTGGCAAAGCATGAGCCAATGAACATCACCGGTGTTGAATGTGTTATTTTCAGTGATGATGAAGGCAATTGTACCGCTGTACGGAGATCCATACTGTATTATAATAAGGTATCAATCCACTCGCAAATGAATTCGAAGTGCTCCTCCTTCATTCTGTCATTATGCACTTCATGATAGGCTCCGTCCCAGAGTTTCAGGGTAGCGGCGGGGGCTGCCCCGGCCACCTCGACGGTACCCGAGGGTGATGTTATCATGTCATCTCTTCCGTGCGTAAGCAACAGCGGTATCCTGATCTCTGAGGCACGTCGCAAAGTCTCTTCAGCCGCTTCAGTCACAGAGGCAAAGAGTCCTGCAGATATGAAACCGTGTACCAGCGGATCATTTTTGTAGGCTGCGACCACATCAGGATCATGTGACAGGTATACGGTCTTAAGCCCCGACTGCTGAGTCATTCCCGGTAAAATTTTCCTCGAAATGCCTGCAAGCCACACTTTAAACGGCGGCGGGGTCTCCGTCAGTCTTACCCAGGGAGAGGTTACAATAGCTCCTGTCACATCAGGCGTACTGTTTATGAGCATGTTAAGCAGCAGTCCTCCTCCAAGGCTGTGACCGTACAGAAACAGGGGAAGTCCGGGAAAATCATTTTTAAGTCCTTCAAGAAGGCTCCCGATTATTGAAAATACCCTGCTGAATTCAGGCATCACACCGCGTTTCCCCCCTGACAATCCGTGACCGGGAAGGTCAAAAGCCCTGAAGACAATTCCCGCCGCATTAAACCGGTCAGCCCAGGCGTTGTACCTGCCGGCATGTTCTCCAAGACCGTGAATCATAAGTATTGCAGCACGAGGTGATTCAACATTGTCATGGCTGTAAACAGCTATTCTCTCATTACATATCTCTCTGATATCCATAGGGTATTTTCAGCAAATATACTGAAAAGAGAACGGAACTCAGCTTCTGCCCCTTCATCCTGTTTTCAATAATTTTCATATCTCCCTCAATTTAGACGAATCAGTCGTAATGCATTGATAGTATTGTAAAATATTATTTAGAATCATTCCAGACTAATTGCCATTTTTAAAATATTTAAAGATATTCGGATTTGGATATCTTTATTTATTCGTTTAAGTTTGTATCAACAAACAAAAGTGTTCAGATATGACAGCACATGAATTCACATCCAGCATTATTGGCCTCAGGAGCAATCTCCAGAAGTATGCCCTCAGCCTGACACTCGATCGCGACAATGCCCTGGACCTTGTTCAGGATACATTTATGAAAGCCATACAGAATCAGGATAAGTTTGTGGATGCCACAAATCTTAAAGCCTGGGTCTTCACTATAATGAAGAATACATTCATCAACAATTACCGCCGCAGGATCAGGGAGAACACGATGATGGACGGCACACAGGAGCTGTACTACATTAATCTGCCTTCAGACAAGGGAAGTATCTCTCCTGAGTCGTCATATTCTGCAGACGAGATAAACAGGGCTATAGATAACCTGCACAGTGATTACAGGATACCTTTCCGCATGCATGTGGAAGGCTTTAAATATGAAGAGATAGCCGAAAACCTGAACCTGAAGCTCGGGACGGTGAAGAGTCGGATATTTTTTGCGCGTCAGAAGCTTATGAGCGTTCTGGATGATTACAATGGATAGATTGGAGTTTTAAGTATACACGTTCAGGGAGGTGCTAAAACGGCACTTCCCTTTTTTTTGAAATGATGGCAGACTTTTTGCCTGTCTATCGGGGTAATGCTCTTTTTTGAATAACTTTAAAATGTCAAATACTGATAATATGAAGAAAGTAATTCTCACACTTGTTTTTGCTGCAACACTGTCGATTGTTATTGCCGAAGCCCAGGAGAAGCAGATTTCCGCCGGCATAAGCCAGGTAACCGTATTCAGGCAGGGTGCTCAGGTATACGGGGAGGCACCACTGACACTGCAGCCGGGCACTCTCGACCTTGTCGCCGGAGGGCTTTCACCCTATATTGATGTCAACAGCATCCAGGTAAAGGGCGAAGGCGATTTCATGATCCTCGGTGTAAATCACCGTAACAACTACCTGGAGAATCCGGGTGAGTCAGTGATTATTGCAGATCTCCGTGCAAAGATCGAAGCGCTGAACATTAAAATTGAAGATGAAAAAACAGCTGTTGAAGTACTCAGCGAAAAAGAGATCTTCCTTAAAGCTAATTATGACGTCGTCACCAATAAAACGACAATAACTTCTGAGCAGCTTAAGTCATTTCTCGATCTTTATTCCGTCAATACGGAATCGGTCAAATTTGCGATTCTCAAAAAGAGCAGGCTGATAAAGGATTACGAAAAGGAAAAACAGGCTCTGGAGAATCAGCTGGCAGGCTCTGTGGACAAGTCAAGGCTTCCTACGGGCGAGATAGTTGTGACTGTTACGAACACAAAATCAGTAACCGGAAAGCTGAAACTCTCCTATGTTGTAATGAATGCCGGCTGGGCTCCCTCCTATGATATTCGGGTGGACGATATTTCGGCGCCTGCCTCTATAATCTACAAGGCAAATATCTGGCAGAGCAGCGGTGTCGACTGGAAAGATGTTAAAATAAGTCTTTCGAATGCTTCACCAATGACAGCCGGTGCTCTTCCCGCACTCAATCCGTGGTTCATAGACTTTTACCAGCCGGCTCAGCTATGACCTGAATGAGGTTGTGGTAGAGGCGTACGGAACAAAGTCAATGCCCTCACGTCAGGCCAAAGCTGAAGAATTAATGGCAGATGGATGCGGAAAGTGCCCCTATTCCGGTTTCAGTAAATGAATCGACGACAAGCTTCAGTTTTGACATCAACATCCCGAAGACGGTTGCTTCGGGTGGCAAGCCTGAGATTGTGGAGCTGCAGCGCCTGACAGTACCAGCCTCATACGTTTACGAAAGCGTTCCCAAACTGAACAGCACGGCTTACCTGGTAGGCAACATTACCGGTTGGGAGAAATACAACCTGCTGCCCGGTGAAAGCAACATCTATTTCAACAACACTTTCACCGGAAAAGGTTATATAAACACAGCCGAGCTTACTGACACTCTTCCGGTATCCCTCGGGTCTGACAACAATATTACGGTAAAGCGTGACAGGCGTGTCGATTTCACATCGCAGAAGCTTATCGGAGCCAACAGGGTTGAGACAAAATCATTTCTGATCTCCGTTCGCAACAACAAAAAGCAGCCTGTGGATATCAGACTGCATGATCAGATACCTCTATCGCAGAACAGCAGTATTGAAGTTTCAGCCGTTGAGCTCAGTGGCGGCAAGCTGGACCCTGTAACCGGGAAGATCAGGTGGGACCTGAAGATCAGTCCGCAGGAGACCAGGGAGATCATACTCACCTACACAGTGAAGTATCCGAAAAACCAGAAGGTAATACTTGAATAACAGTCACTTAGCCAATACTAACAGCGGGGGTTATCAACAGGTGTTGATAACCCCCGCTTATTTAATGTAATTTATTGATTTGCTACATAATACATATGTTGATAACCATGTGTGTTAATTGTTACTGCAATTATTGAATATTTAGCCCGAAATACTTGACAAGTGCCCTTTTCGATGCTATATTTGTAAGACCATGTGAGCGATAAAAGGTCGCTCTGAGGTAAGAAGGTTCTTTCAAATGGTTTAATTATCACTCTGAAACTACATCAGACTTCAGGGTCTCACGCGAAAAGATCAAGGTTTTGACGCGTCCGTCACAGATGCAGGCCGAGAGGCTTCCCCATCCTGGCGGTCTGAGAGAAGCGATCAAATGCAGGTGTAACAATCAGCAGGCGAGAGCAACACTACAGCAATGCTGAAAGCTAATAGGGCAGCAATAGTGTTCTCACAGAGAGAGGGTCATCATGCCATCATAACCGGCGAGGATTTGATGAAGATGATCCGGGTCAGGCAGAGGCTATCCTTTCGGGGATTGTCTGACCTCAAGGGCTCATGACTCCGAGTTTCACAATGTACACCGTAAAACCGCAAGGCGATGAAAGAGTACAGGAGAAGCACCGGAAAGCAGCTGGCAAGTCCCTCCGGGGATATCGACAGGCGGCCGAAAGGCAGGAGTAAATAGAGGTGAGCCGGCTTCAATAACAGTAACATGGCGACCGTGACGGTCATGGCTGTCACAACGTCGGAATGGGAACTAATACGTACAGTATGGTTCCCATTCGTGTTTTATACCCCTCCCGTTCCCCACATTCTGCCAAAAAAAAAGGGACCTAACGTCCCTTGATAACTCCTCTTGCCGAGCTCTTAATAAATGTCAGAATGCTGTCCCGCTCAGGCGTGGCAGGAAAAGTCTCCGCAATAAACTCCAGCGCCTGTGTGGTGTTCTTGCCCATGTTGTAAAAGGCACGGTATATCTCGTGTATCTCGTGGACCTTCTCCTTGCTGAATCCCCGCCTCTCAAGTCCTACTGTGTTGATGCCCATAAAGGAAAGAGGCTCCCTGTCTGCCTTGATATAGGGCGGAACGTCAATACGGACCTTCGATCCGCCTCCGAGGATTGAATGGGCGCCAATATGAACAAACTGGTGGACAACAGTGGTACCCCCAAGTATCGCCCAGTCACCAATCTCAACCTCCCCTGCTATACCGGAGTAACCTACCATGATCACGTTATCGCCTATCTTACAGTCGTGCGCCACATGCACATAAGCCATCAGCAGACAGTTGTTCCCGATAACGGTCTTTCCTTTTGCGCTTGTCCCCCGGTTGAGTGTGGCGAACTCCCTGACTGTGGTGTTGTCTCCTATTTCCACAGTGGTTTTCTCACCCATAAACTTCAGGTCCTGAGGTATTGCTGACACGGAGGCGCCGTTAAAGATGCGGCAGTTTTTCCCGATCCTCGCACCGTCATATATTACCGCGTGAGGTCCTATCCAGGTGCCATCACCAATCACAACGTCGCCCTGGATATAAGCGAAAGGTTCAACTGTCACACCGGCCCCTATCTGTGCCGCCGGGTCAATATGCGCCAATGCTGAAATCATAACGTTCTATTTGTTTTTTATTACCTGTGCAGTCAGCTCGCCCTCGGCCACCAGTTTCTCACCCACGAAGGCCTGGCAATACATCATCACTATGCTCCGGCGAATAGGCTCGGTAAGATCGCATCTCACAACGAGGGTGTCACCGGGAATTACCTTGTGCTTGAATTTCATGTTGCCTATCTTCAGAAAGTAGGTCGAATATTTCTCGGGCTCATCAACGTTTTTCAGAACCAGAATGCCACCCACCTGGGCCATTGTCTCCACGAGGAGAACACCGGGCATTATGTGTTCGTCGGGAAAATGACCCTGAAAGTAAGCTTCGTTGTAGGTTGTATTCTTCATCCCGATGACATGGTTCTCAGTCAGTTCGAGGATACGGTCGACCATGAGGAATGGAAACCTGTGCGGAAGCAGCTTCTTTATCTCTTCGATGTTCAGCAGGGAAGGCTTGGTTGTGTCCAGCAGCGGGATCTCCTTCTTTATCGTTTCCCTCTTGATCTGCTGACGGATAAGCCGTGCCAGCCTGGTATTTGCATAATGGCCGGGGCGGGTTGCAACGACTTTCCCTTTTATGGGCTGACCAACAAGGGCCAGGTCACCCATTATATCGAGCAGTTTATGTCTTGCCGGCTCGTTGGGATACCTGAGCTTCGTATTGTTAAGGATGCCGGCGTGATGCTCGGTGATGCCCGGTTTGTTGAACATCGCGGCAATCCGGTCAATCTCTTCCTGCTCTACCTCACGCTCGAGTATCACCACGGCATTGTCAAGATCTCCCCCTTTTATAAGCCCCAGGCGAAACAGCGGCTCCAGTTCATGAAAGAAAACGAATGTGCGGCTGTAACTTATATCCTTCTCGAAATCCTCGACGTTGTCAAGGATAGCGTACTGGTTGCCAAGAATTTTTGAATTATAGTCTATAAGTACGTGAGCGCTGAAATGATCATCGGGGTAGACTATCAGATCCACTCCGTGCTCCTCATCGGAGAAGGTGATCTTCTCCCTTATCTTGTAGTAGTTCCGTTCTTCCTTCAGTTCTACAATTCCTGCCTCCTTAATCGCCTCGACGAACATATGTGAGCTGCCTCCCATGATGGGCGCTTCGGGAGCGTTAATGTCAATTAATGCATTGTCGATCTTCATGCCGGCGAAAGCAGCCAGGACATGTTCTATTGTTGCTACCGAGGCGTTGCCCTGGACCAGTGTTGTGCCGCGCGAGGTCTCGGTCACATTGTCGGCAATGGCATCTATCATCGGTTTTCCAGGCAGATCGGAGCGGCAGAATTTATATCCGTAGTTTGCCGGCGCAGGTTTGAATGTAACCGTAACGTCTATGCCCGTATGCAGACCTTTGCCCTTCAGGCTTACCTCTTTTGCCAGCGTCTTTTGCTTGTCACTCATCAGGTTCCTCTTAAAAATCGCTACAAATAAAGTGAAAAAAATCCGAACGCTCCAACATAAAGCACCACATCTGTGTGATGTTCAACTGATTTCCTTTGGACTGACGCAGCGAACTACCTGTTTTTAAGTGAGTCAACGAGTTTTGTCAGCTCATCAACTTTTTTATTCAGCTCCACGAGCTTTGTGAAGTGTGCAAAGCTCCTCAGAAAGAGTTTGCTGTCCACCGCGGGGAAGCCAAGCAAGGTGGCGTTCTCCTCTTTTATATTACCGATGATGCCTGTCTGCGCACCAACCTTGCATCCGTCAGCCACTGTAATATGCCCCACAATTCCCACCTGTCCTCCAATCATGCAGTTCTTACCCACCTTTGCAGACCCTGCTACCCCTGACAGGGCAGCAATAACTGTATTTTCACCGATATCAGCATTATGACCTATCTGGACAAGGTTATCGAGTTTCACACCGCACCGCAGACGGGTTGATCCCATAGTTGCCCTGTCAACACAGGTGTTGGCTCCTATTTCCACGTTATCCTCAAGCACCACGTTGCCTATCTGCGGAATCTTCATGTAGTTACTGTCAACAACCGGGGCAAAGCCGAAGCCGTCTGCACCGATGACAGCTCCTGCGTGCAGAATGCAGTTATTTCCAACCACGCACTCCTTGTAAATTTTGACCCCGGCATAAACGGTGCAGTTTTTACCGAGCCTGGCATCCTCGCCAATGAAAACATACGGATAAACAGAGCATCCGTCGCCGACAACTGCATTTGCCTCAATGCATGCGTATGCCCCGATGTAGACATCATTGCCAACGGTCGCCCCGGGATCAATTACCGCTGTCGGATGTATCCCCTTTTTGGCGGGCTTCGCCTGTTCGTACATTGAAAGCAGTATCGCAATTGACTGGTATGGGTCTGCAACCCTTATAAGCGTGGCCTTCACCTCCCTGGCTGGTCTGAAATCGTTTCTTACAAGGACTGCTGATGAGCCGGTAGTATAAATATAGGGCTCATATTTGGGGTTGGCAAGGAATGAAAGTGCTCCTTCGCGGCCCTCCTCTATCTTTGCGATGGTGTTCAGAAGTGTATCCGGGTTCCCTTCCACTGTCCCTTTAAGTAATCCGGCAATCATTGCGGCTGTAAATTCCATATATCTTGTTTTTTAATGTTTTCTTACCTCTTTCGGATAACAGAGGTAGTATTTTGTGACTTTCTCTGTCAGGGCCTGGTGGTCGAAGATGTCAGAGACATCTGTTATGTCACGGATTTCCCCGTTTTTCAGCAGTATACGTACTTCAGGCACTCCTGTTGCATATGTCTGGTTGTACACGTCACCTGTGTTGACATAATAGTCTGTCTCAGCATCAGTCAGACCCATCAGGTTGCCGGCGGCCTTTTTCAGTTCAGCTATCCTCCCCTCTTCAAAGGGCTCATTCTGCAGTTCTATCGCAAGAAGATCGCGGTTTACCAGGCGGCGGCAAAGATCAGCCAGGATCCTGTCGCCGTGATTCATCCATACTTTTGTGGCTGACATAATATCGCTCTCATCCAGTGATGTGAAATTGCAGTATCATCTCTTCTTCCTCCTCACTGCCGGGGCTTATGTTGCGTGGATGCAGAAAATAAGAGAACGACGGTGCTGCAAACAGGGTATCGCCGCGCACGGTGACTTCCCTGGCCCTTACAAGCAGGCTTGTAAGAAGCTTCTCAGCAGAGACAACTGTCCGGTGGTTATAGACCTGCCAGTACATCAGGCGGCGTGCTATCAGGAACTTTTCAACCGAATAGATTCCCTTCTCTTCAATTACAAGCCTGTCGTCAGATACGTTGAGCATCCTTATGATTCTGTCTGATCCGACTGATCCCTCGATAACTCCGGTGTAAAAACTGTCGCGTCGCAGGTAATCCATCCTGTCCATATCCATCTGGCCTGCGATAAGTTCATGGAAGAAGCGTCTGTGGTAGCTCCCTTCAAATATCTTTATTGCCAGTGAAAGACGACCATTAAACTGCCTGTTCAGCTCCTTCATTATCAGAAGTGACACAGTTTCGTGAGGCATCTCTTCAACGAGTGAATGTTCGAGTGCGTGAGAGAACGGACCATGGCCGGTGTCATGCAGGAGAATGGCAGCAAGCACTGCCTCCTCCTCTTCAGGAGAAACCGTAACCTCTTTTGAGCGGAGTGTCTGAATGGCCATAGCGGTCAGGTACATCGCCCCGAGGCTGTGCTGAAAACGGGTATGAACGGCTCCCGGGTATACATAGCTTGTAAGGCCCAACTGCCTGATATTGCGGAGCCTCTGAAACCAGGGATGACATACAAGGTCAAAAATGAAATCGCCCGGCACAGTGATAAAACCGTATACGGGGTCATTGATGATCTTTCGCTTGTTGGTCAATGATGCTGTTTTAATGAACGCAAATTTATTAATTGTTTCTTTATATTACGCAGAATCTCCTCACTTTCAACGTGCTTAATAATAATTCGACCTGCAGATTTTTTGATATTTGAAAAATAGATATTATCTTTGCACCCGAATAGAAGGGTGGGTTTGCCTAGGGGACAAAAGTCCCCTATTTTGTTATCAAAAATGAGACAATGATTACGAAGGAACACATAAGAAAGCTTGCAGAGGGCCACATACAGGGCACCGGCATCTTTCTGGTTGATGCGAGGCTTAGCAGCACCGGACGCATCACTGTGCTCATTGACAGGCCTGAAGGAGTGAAAATAGAAGATTGCATATCACTGAGCAGGTTCCTCAGCAATGAGCTGGGTGAGGAAGGCGAGGAGCATGATCTTAATGTCTCGTCACCGGGACTGGACATGCCATTTCTCGTAAAGGAGCAGTACATCAAGAACGAGGGTCATGAAGTGGAGGTTGTAACAAATGCGGGAGACAAGCTGGCAGGCATACTGCGCAACGTAACCTCCGGAGGCTTTGACCTCGAAATTGTAAAGAAACAAAAAGGAAAGGAACCGGTAACAACCATGGCTTCTTTCAATTATGAAGACGTAAAGTCAGTTACAGTAAAAATATCATTCAAATAACAGAACTGTTTACCACAATGGAAAACGTTAACTTAATCGATACCTTTTCAGAATTCAAGGAGCTGAAAAACATTGACAGGCCAACCATGATGAGCGTCCTCGAGGATGTTTTCAGGGGTCTTCTTGCAAAGAAATTCGGATCGGCAGACAACTTTGACATAATCGTCAACATCGACAAGGGTGACTTCGAGATATGGCGCAACCGCGTTGTTGTGGAAGATGCGGAGCTGACTGACGCCAACACCCAGATACCGCTTTCGGAAGCTCACAAGATCGATGAGGATTATGAGGCTGGTGAAGAAGTTTCCGATGAGGTCAAATTCCTCGATTTCGGTCGCAGGGCCATTCTTGCCCTGAGACAGAATCTCGTAGCACGTATTCTCGACCTCGAGAAAAACAATATTTACCTGAAGTACAAAGACCGTATCGGTGATATAGTCACCGGTGAAGTTTACCAGGTGTGGAAGCGTGAGACACTGGTGCTTGACGATGACGGCAATGAACTCATACTGCCCAAGGGCGAACAGATACCTTCAGATCACTTCCGCAAGGGTGATACAATCCGTGCCGTAGTGATCAGGGTGGAAATGAAAAACAACACCCCCAACATCATTCTCAGCCGGACTTCTCCTGTATTCCTTGAGAGACTCTTTGAACTTGAAGTTCCCGAGATCTTTGACGGACTGATTACAATCAGAAAGATAGTCAGGATACCCGGCGAAAGAGCCAAAGTGGCTGTAGAATCGTATGACGAACGTATTGACCCTGTCGGCGCCTGCGTGGGGATGAAAGGATCCAGGATCCACGGCATCGTTCGCGAGCTCCGCAATGAGAATATCGACGTAATAAACTTTACCTCAAATATCAACCTGTTCATCACGAGAGCGCTTAACCCCGCCAAGATATCTTCAATCAGGCTTATCGAGGCTGACAAGAAGGCGGAGATCTACCTCAAGCCCAGCGAGGTGTCACTTGCCATCGGCAAGGGCGGCCTCAACATCAAGCTTGCAGGTCAGCTCACCGGATATGATATAGAAGTTTACCGTGAACCGGACAATGAAGACGAAGAGGATGTCTCACTCGACGAATTCTCAGATGAAATTGAAGGATGGATAATTGACCAGTTCAAATCTATCGGATGTGATACCGCACGAAGCGTACTGAGGCTTACAATACATGACCTTGTGAAGAGGACGGATCTTGAAGAGGAGACAGTCAGGGATGTGGTGAATATTCTCAAATCTGAATTTGAAAAAGAATAACAGTCTCCGTCTGACAGGAGCACAAGATATTAACAGAGGTTAACTCAAGAGGTTGTTATAAAGGAAATATGACTGAAGACAAGAAGGCAACACGTTTAAGCAAAGCCGCCCGTGAATTTAACGTCGGGATTCAGACTATTGTTGATTTTCTTCACAGGAAGGGATTTGACATTGGAACGGATCCCAACGGCAAGATTCCGCCCGAGGCTTACCTCCTTATCCTTAAAGAGTACAGCAGCGACCTTAATGTCAAGAAGGATGCTGACAAGCTGGCTCTCAAGGAGAGGATTACGCCCAAAAAGACCCTCTCCATCGATGATATGGAAGCAGGTCCGGAAGGCGAATCAGTTGAACCCGATGAAGATTTCCTTATAACAGATGTCTCCGGAGTAAAGAAACATATTGACTTACGCACAGAAGTCAGGAAACCGGAGATCAAACCGGTTGGCAAGATAGATCTCACACCTGCCGGGAAACCGGTCAGGAAGGAGCCTGAAGCCCCGGTTAAGGAACCTGTACCGGAGCCTGTGGCCGAGGTGAAACCAAAACCTGAAGAACCTGCAGCAGTAGAAAAGACAGAACCTGTAACAGAAAAGGCCGGACCCAAAGTAATAAGGACGATCGATCTGAGCAAGATACAGGGCAAACAGGAAAAGGGAACTAAAAAAGGCGCTCCCGCAAAAGTGGCCGAAAAGCCTGCAGAGCCTGTGAAGGTAGTTGCCCCCGTGGCTGAAGTTAAGCCGGAACCGCCGGTTGCTCCGCCGCCTGTTGTTGAAGCGGTGCCTGTGCAGCCAGAATCGAAAGAGCCGGAGATCTACCGGCCGGATGTCAGTAAACTGTCCGGATTGACAATTGTCGGATCAATCAACCTGCCTGAACCCGTGGTTCGCAAACCAAGGGAATCACCTGCAGATGAACGCCAGAAGCGTGATGACCATAAAAAGCGCGAGCGCATAAAAGCCAAACCGCGTGAGAAGGTCGCTCTTGACCAGCCTGTAGCTGCTCCCGTTGATCCGAGGAAGGACAAGAAGCCGGGCACAGTGCCGCAGAAGGATCATCGCGACAAGAAGAAATCATTCAGGACACTTCGTCCCGAGGTTGACAAGGAAGATGTTTCAAAAAACATCAGGGATGTGAACCTCCTGATGAGCAAGGGTAAGTCGAAAGTTGCGAAGTACAGGCGTGACAAACGAGATGCCGTAAGCCAGAGGATGAGGGATGAGGATGACAAGAAGGAACTTGAAAAGAGTGTTCTCAAGGTGACCGAGTTCGTTTCAGTAAACGAGCTGGCAACAATGATGGAAGTACCGGTAATAGACATTATTTCTACCTGTATGAGCCTCGGCCTTATAGTCTCCATAAACCAGAGGCTTGACGCCGAGACTATGGCTATGCTTGCCGAAGAGTTCGGATTCTCTGTTGAATTCGTCAGTGCCGAGCTCCAGGAAGCAGTCAGGGAAGATGAGGACACAGTTGAAGACCTTGTGCACAGGCCGCCCATCGTGACGGTTATGGGACACGTCGATCACGGTAAGACGAAGCTCCTCGACTATATCCGCAACACCAACGTCATTGCCGGAGAGGCAGGGGGAATAACCCAGCACATAGGCGCCTACAGCGTGCTGCTTGACAACGGAAAGATAATCACCTTCCTGGATACCCCGGGTCACGAGGCATTTACTGCGATGCGTGCAAGGGGTGCCCAGATTACTGATATTGTTATTATTGTGGTTGCCGCAGATGACGGTGTGATGCCGCAGACCCGCGAGGCCATCAACCACGCGCATGCAGCAGGGGTTCCGATCATTTTCGCAATAAACAAGATAGACAAGCCGCAGGCCAATGCTGACAAGATACGCGAGGAACTTGCAACTATGAACTTCCTCGTCGAAGAATGGGGAGGCAAATATCAGTCTCAGGAGATTTCTGCCAAAAGCGGACTGAATATTGATTTTCTCCTTGAGAAGATACTGTTGCAGGCAGAGATGCTTGATCTGAAGGCAAATCCTGACAAACCGGCACTCGGCACTGTGATTGAATCATCGCTTGACAAGGGAAGGGGTTTTGTATCCACGATACTTGTTAAAGCAGGAACCCTGAAGTTGGGTGACGTTGTACTGGCAGGAAGCTGCTTCGGTCACGTCAAGGCGATGTACAATGAAAGGAATCAAAAGATAACTGAAGCCACGCCCTCAACACCTGTTCTGATACTGGGACTAAACGGTGCTCCGCAGGCAGGTGACAAGTTCAATGTGATGCAGTCTGACAAGGAGGCCAAGGAGATTGCCACCAAGAGGGCTCAGCTGCAGAGAGAGCAGGGACTGCGCACACAGAAACACATTACTCTTGATGAGATCGGACGACGTATCGCCATCGGCAACTTCCAGGAACTCAATATTATTGTCAAGGGAGACGTTGACGGATCGGTGGAGGCACTCAGTGACTCACTAATCAAGCTCTCTACTGAAGAAATCCAGGTAAATATAATCCACAAGGCCGTTGGCCAGATATCCGAATCTGATATCCTGCTTGCAGCAGCATCAAATGCCGTTGTTGTCGGATTCCAGGTAAGACCTTCACTCAGCGCACGCAAAATTGCTGAAAAGGAAGGAATTGACATCCGTCTCTACTCTATAATCTATGACGCCATTGAGGAGATCAGGGCTGCAATGGAGGGTATGCTTTCTCCGGAGATCAAGGAGGAGATTGTTGCGACAATCGAGGTCCGCGAGGTCTTCAATATAGGCAAGGTCGGCACTATCGCCGGTTGCTTTGTCCGCGAGGGAAAGATAAACCGCAACACGAAAGTGAGGGTCATCCGCGACGGCATTGTTGTCTTTACCGGCAACCTCGGATCACTGAAACGATTCAAGGATGACGTGAAGGAGGTTACATCCGGCTATGAGTGCGGACTTAACATTGATAATTCCAATGACATACAGGTTGGAGACGTTATCGAGGGATACCAGACAGTGTCGGTTAAGAAGACTCTTTAAGAGCTATAACAAAAAAGGAACGGGGCTGATTGGCCCCGTTCCTTTTTTTATTCTATTGCTGTCTCCTGTCAGGCTCCGATGAGCTTTTTGTATGCTTCAGCATCAAGCAGTGAATCAAGTTCGGTATGGTCTTCAATCTCGACCTTTATCATCCAGCCTTTACCGTAAGGATCCTTATTGACCTCTTCGGCAGCAGAGTCAAGGTCCTCATTTTTAACAATGACTGTTCCGCTGACAGGCATGAACATGTCTGACACGGTCTTGACGGCTTCTATAGTACCGAATACTTCACCGTGGGCAAGCTTTTCCCCTACGGTTTCAATCTCTACAAAGACAATATCGCCGAGCTCATGCTGAGCAAAATCGGTAATACCTATTGTTGCTTCGTGGCCGTTGACAAGGACCCACTCATGGTCTTTCGTGTACTTAAGATTTCCGGGAACATTCATCACTTTATGTTTTATTAAGTTTAACTCTCTGTAACACTTTCAGGATGTCAAAAATACATCTTTTTTAATATTCAACCCCTGAGTTTTCTCATTTTTTGGCTGTGAAGCCTCAGCATCACTGCACAAGTGTGAACCGCAGGCTGAATCCGAAATTGGTATTTGAGGTCAGGAAGGTGTTTGCCACAAACGGATCATTAAGAGTATGGTCAGCATAGATCTGAAGGTTGAACCTGTCGCTCAGCACATAGTCTGCAGTGGCTCCGAGGGTGAATACTTTCTGTCCGGCTACCGGCTGATTGACCTGTTCAATAAGTTTGCGTGCCATGGTCTTGTTGTCTCTCATCGAGAGATCCAGCCTCAGTGTAAGGTCGCTTTTCAGTGACCGCATTCCGGCTCCTGAGTTGAGCACTATCGAAACATCATCAAACCGGTATCCTGCTCCAATGGTTATCTCATTATTACGAATGTCGGCCACCTGGTTGCTTGTCATGTTGAGTGTGACGGTGCGCGATTTACGGTACTCAAAGCGGGTGGTCAGCGAGTTCTTCCAGCCCAGGTCAATATTTATCAGCGGGCTGAACTGCTCGTTGATTGTGACCGAGTTTATTTCGAACTGCGGGATGAAATTCGATTTCAGGTCCCTGATATAGCTTAAGCCTGATTCATCCGGATCATAATAGAGGTTCGTGTTGAATGAACCGATTGTGTATGTCGATCTGTACTGATGAGAGAGACTGACCGAGTTGAATATTTTGCGTACGGCTTCGTATTTCGTCAGTCCCTCGAAATTTATTCTCCAGTTGGGCATCATATGAAGCATGGAAGGGAATGCCGCCAGCGAGATCCTGTTCGGGTCCCTCTTTGTATATGCGGCAAGGAATGCCGGCACCATTACTTCGCTTGATGTGATACTGTAGCCGCTTGCGTACGGACCGGTGATTATTTCTCCGGTCACGGGGTCAAATGTCCTGTCATAACCCGGGTCAGCGGCACTGCGCACATCAGCACGGCGTTGCGATATAATGACAGTGTATTCCCTGAACTTTTCGAAAGTGGGTGAGAGATAATCACCTGACTTCGGAACCTTTTCAAAGGCAGTACCCCAGGAGAGCACTGAAATTGTGAAGTTGCCCGTAATGCGGGTATTGCGTGTGCTGTCAGGAAAGTTGCCGTTTCTGTCTGCACGGTAATATGATGATACTGTCTCAGAATAACGGCGGTCTCCCGTTATGTCTATCCTCAGTCCGGGGAAAGGCTCAACGTTGATCCTGGCATTTATCTGTTCGCGCTTGCTGAATGAGGCAGGCATGTTTATCAGCGTATCAGGGGTCAGCCAGCCGTTGATGGCAGCATCATCGAAGAACCGCTCATCGGTAAGGCCCATCAGGAAACGCCAGCCCGGTGAGAGCATACCTCCGTAATTCTGCTGTCCCATGAAGGATGTTGCCGGAAGATACCCGGGCAGTATCTGACCCTGGTCTATGGTGTAGGTGGCCGAAACGTTGCGGACAGCCATCAGGGCACGGATGGCATAACGTCCTGCGACACCGATCGGATTCGGTTTTTTCTCGACCCTGCCCTTTACTGTAATGGTGGCTTTCGCAACATCTGTATCCGGTATGTAGTCTATCCGCATATTGGAGACAATGTTAAACTTCCCGCTCACCGGGGCACCGTCAGCATCTGTTACAGTGACTGTCAGATCCTTCGACTTAAGGTTGTGATTGACAATCCTCACTTTCCCGGCGCGCAGCGGAATATTACTCCTTGTATGTGTAAGCTCTTCATAACCAAGGCTCATCCGTTTCTTGCCTCCCGGCTGGGTCATGGCCTCAACATCTTTAAGGAATTTGATCTTTGTATAGAGGTTCGTGAGGTTTGCCTGAACAGTGAACTGGCCGTTATTGGAGTTCTTGATTGTATTGCCAAGGTTGATATTCATCGAGTCAGGAAAAACGGTACCCGCAAGCCAGTCGTAGCGCGCTCCGTAACGCGCATTGGAGGTGATCCATGACATCAGCGGGAGTTTGTTGACAGGAAGATTGTAATTGAGATTGAAGAAATGGTAGTAATTGGTGGTTCTGCCCATATCCGACAGGTTGACGCGAACCGAGTCACGCCATTTACTGTACAGATCAGGATAACGGTCGCGGTCAACCCCTCCCATGGGTTCATCGATGCGGGCTATGCTGCTGGCGGTGAAGTCGACCTTCAGCTGCTTCGTGATATCATACTTGACATCGTAAAACCTTGTCCACTGGAAATCCTTCGTGAATGTCGGTTCTATTTTGAGATCCCTGTTGCTGATGTTCCTGGTTTTGATTTCGTTATAATACCTGTAAAGGTCGGTACGGAAGGTAAGGTGTTTCGGAAAGAGATAAATATTGAAATCCTTGATAAGACGCAGGGCAGGTGATGAAAGGAATCTTGCCTTCTGGAAAGGGGTGAAATTCTTCGGCCTTGCCTCGAAGTCATACGCTATGCCTCCCCTGTAGGTCTTCTCAACGTCGATTTCAGTCTTTGTATTCGAGTTCAGCACCTCATTGAAGGAATAGGAGACTGAAATATTTGCAGGGTCCCAGGCCCTTGGCTTCTCTCCGCGTTTCGTAATACCGGCGTTACTGACAGTGAATGTCCTTCGTCTCGAATAATCCTCTGCCAGGTTAAGTATCGAATCGCGGGTAGGTTTGTCAGGCGCGTTGCCAAGTGACTCTTTCAGGAGGATATCAGGATCGAGGGGGTCATACTGCGGTCTCACCCGGCTTTCTGAATATCCCATATATACCGGAATCCGGACCCCTATTTTTTCAGGAAAGAATTTGCCGAGCTCGAGGTTGGTAGACATATCATACTGCATCACCTCCTCCTTGCTCCGCTCGTTGACCTTTTTGTCAATACTGCCCCATCCCGGGGTGCTTGTCTGTCCCACCAGGTTGAGTGTGCCCAGGTCAGCCAACCTTGCCTGCAGGTGTGCATTGGCAGCCCATCCTCCCTCTTCCCTGAAGTCGCTGAGGCGGAGTTCGTTGACCCATACCTCAACAGCTTTCGGAGCACCGTCGTCATTTAGCGGATTGCGCGTCTTTATGGGGTTCCGAACACCGAGCATTATGACCCTTATGTTGCTCAGGTTCGGGTTGCCGCTGACTGAAATGCGCGCTGCCCCTGCCATAACAGAGTAGATATCACCGACACTTACCGTGGATCCTGTTGAGGCCATCGCAGCATCACGTTCCTGTTTGGCGTCAAGAAGAAGTGCGAAGTCAATGTCAATCCTGTTTGCTTCAGGCCAGACAACCGTTCTCTGTTCTTCGCTGTCATTGCTGTAACGTCCGTAAGGTGTAAGTTTAAGGGGTATCTCGTATTCGTAGAAGTTATTTCTGTAATCAGAACCTACCCTCACAAAAACGGTGACTTCGTCATTAAGGAGCGGCTCCCCGATGAGTGACTCGGCGTGCACCTCCATCTTAAGTTTTTTGTACTGGCGCATGTCGAGTGTGACATTCTTGTATGTCGCCCTGGCATCCCCGTCGGTGAGGTCCCTGACACGCAGTACCATTGACTGTTCGTTAAGCTGCCTCAGCTGGGGATTCTGCGGATCGATGACACGCGTGAAGCCCGGAGGCAGCACGTAGTTCACAGGTTCCTTACCTGCATTTTCCTCAATGCTGACAGAACTGATCTCAAAGGTGCCGTCCTCCTCTTCAGGAACAGTGATGCGCTCGCCTCCTTCGAAGAATGTAAGGTTGTACTTTCTCCATTCAGACCTCACAAGTTCGAGGCGTGCAAAGCGCAGTACCACCTCCTCGTCAAAATTGCGCATGAAAAGCCTCAGGAACCTGATCGACTTGAAATCGCGTATCGGGCCGACAACTCTTTCATATTCTGCAACGGGTATCTTGAACTGGTACCATTTTACAGGTGACTTTTCACCGTTGGCGAAGGTGGCAGTATATTCGAGCTGATCCACAATATAATTCTTCCCCACCACCATATCTTCGGGCCTGAGGCTCACCCGGTACTGGTAGTAGCTCTCCGTCTCGCTGAGGGTGTTGTCACGGTTAATATCCTCCATGTCAGGCAATGTGGAACCGCTTGTAGGATATGATTCCGGAGACATTTCTGATGTTGGTGAGTTTCCGTCAGTGCCGTTAAACTTCTTATACCTTTCAAGGATGCCCAGCTGAAGGAGGTCATAGTCACTGCCCCTGAAATAGTGAAAATCATCATTGGAAGGGTCTTCGAAGATACGGTCGAGGATTTCCGGGCTGACCACGGCTCCCACTGCAAGGAGGTAACTGTCAAAAAATGCAGTCTCGTCATCATTCCCGAGGCCGTCAAGTCCGACATCCTGGTAGCGGCGTGAATCGGGATCATTGTCAAAAGCGTGCACCACGGCCTGTACCGTCGGGATCCTTCCCCACACCGTCGTATCCACATTTGTAAGCACCGGTGATACCGGTAATCCGTTTTCATACTGCTTGCGCGAGTCGCGGAGGATATCTTCCGATACGTTGCCGAGATTGAAGAATAAATCGCCACCCTGGTGATCTGTGTTTTCGGCAAAGGGGTCCATGACCCAGAACTTCAGGTACTGAATGTTTGCCGATTCGAAGTCATTTGTGAGCAGTTCCCTCATCATACCTCCCCAGCGTGTGCGGGGAGAATTCAGGAGGCCATCGGGACTCAGACCTGCTGAATAGATGCCAGGCAGAACATCGAAGTTGTAGGGGCCCCGTTCACCCGGGTAGAATGCCACGTTCAGCACGGCAATATTTGTCGGGATACCGCTTACAGACTCCTTGAATGGAAAGATTTCCGTTTCATAAATTTCCCTGACATAATGGCTCGACTGCAGGTCTTTGTTCGCCCTGATATGGTCAGGTGTGGTCGATCCGTTCCTGAGAAACAGGGGGTCTATAACATACCACGCCAGCCTGGCCCTGTTGAATCCGGTACGGAGATCCTTGCTCAGCCTGGCTTCGGGGAAAAGGGCATCCTGCCCCTGCGGGACACTTGCCATCGACCAGGCATTGAAAGCCCTGAGGTCAAGGGGTATCTCGCTGGCCTCGAAATCATCGATATAAACAGCGCCGGTGGAAGTGATGGCCTTGCTGTGTCCGGGCACCAGGTGGGCAAACTCGCCGAAGAAATTGACCGATGAAGGGGTATTGGTTTCGAGAAAGGGAAGCAGGTCGATCATCTTGGTGAGGAGCCGTGAATCAGTACGGTATGACGCATCAAAACCGTAGATTGTATTTGATATGGGATCGTCACCGTATGTGACCTTCTGTGTGTATGGCCTCTCAGTAAGGCGAAGGACGGTTCCCCCCAGGTTGAATTTCTCCGATAACCTGTAATTAAGGTGAGTGCCGATAAGAGTCTTCGTCTGCAGTCCGAAAAACTGGTTGCTCTCCAGGGAGACCTGCACCGGCGTCCCGGATTCACTTATGGCAGAGTTGATGATCTTGACAGATCCGAGATTGTAGTCAACTGTATAATCTACGTTCTCAGTCAGTGTCACACCTCCGGCAGTCACCTTTACCGAGCCCTGCGGTATATTGGCAACATTAAGCCTTATCTCTGATCCGGAGGCCGAGGAGAACTGTCCGCTCAGGATGTACTTGTTCTTCTCCGCTATCTGCCTGGCGACAGTCTGGGTGGAATCATAGAGTTCCGTGAAAACGTATTTTCTAATCTGCTCAGGATCAGTTATAAAGTTCAGCAGATGTCTTCCGAATGGTTCCCTGACGGGAAATATTATTCTTCCGCGCTCCGCCGTGATTGTGACACCCTCCACAAAGTCGAAGACACCGTCAGGCTGCCTGTCGAGCTGGGAGTTAAGCTGATCGAGACCCATTACCTGCAGGAGTATTTTGCCGTCAAGCGGTGTTCCGGGCAGGTAGTTGATGGCGTTGCCGGTCTTGTCATCCTGATACAGGACATCCACCTTGAAGTTACGGCTCTCGATACGACCGGACCCGACATTGTAGATATTTTTCATCATCAGCTGCCAGGTAGGCAGGCGGGGGCTCAGGCTGGTGCCCTTTATAAGCTTCAGTATGAGTGCATCAGGTGCGGTAATACCGTCAGTTGAGAATTCTCCTACTTTGAATACAACCCCGTTTAATGTATACTCATAGGCAACTGCCAGAACCTCGTCATTGTTCAGGGCCACGTTGAGTGATATGTAACCGAGCTGTTTGTTGACTGTATATTCCCGCTCGGTGAGCCTGCGTGCATTCTCTATCTTCTCATAGTCACGGCCTATCTGGAATGCGGGGTAGAGCGACGCGAAGGCGTCCGCCACCTCGTCTATGTTGCGAACTCCGGCGTATGTGGTCAGCATCTCACCGTACAGACCGTTGCTGCTGTTGGCGGGATTGGGAGGACTACCCGGGACTCCCTGAAACGTCGGGACCGTATTGTATATATTCCCCTGGTTCTCAGCCAGGTCCATAAAAGCAACAATATTGCGGTTGCTGACATCCTCAAACCGGCTTGTCTTGTTTGTGACCCACACTTCTATCTTTTCGATGTTCACACCGGTGCTTACAATTGGCAGGCTTTTAAGGGCATCGTCAAAGCTGTCCTTGAAATGTTGCGCAAGAAAGAAGTGTCTGTTGGCCTCATAGTCATCAGCCGTAATCTCATAGTCAGTGAGCTGGGCGCCGCCTTTGACCTCCACCGTTGAAGACTCGCCCTTCTGCTGCGAAAAGACTGTTGTCATTGTAAGTTTGCCGAATTGCAGCTCGGTCTTCAGTCCGAAGAGACTGTAGCTTCCTGAGATGAGAGTACCGTTCAGAGGAAGAGTGACATCTCCGGCTTCTATCTTTTTGATTATCTCGTCCTCCTTTCCTGAATATTCAAGTTTGGTACGGTTTTCAAACTCGAACATAGCGTCGGTGTTGTAATTTATACCCAGTTGCATCTTATCTCCGATAGTGCCGGTCACATTCATCTGGATCTTTTCCTGGAAGTCAAAAGTGGGAATGGTCCTGAGTCGTTCGGAGAGGGTAGGATTCTCAGTGTGCGAGATGTTTATCCCGAAGATTAGTTCTGCAGAGCCCTGAGGAACAATATTGATGACATTGCTGCCGAAGATCTTGTCAAATGTTTCTCCTCCGACCTCTATCTGGGGTATCAGTGACGATCTGAATCCCTGCACATCACCCCGGAGGCGGGCATCCCAGTATTCGTGCATTGCCTGTTCAAATTCATACCTCCGGTATTCGTCGGGGTTCATATAAACAGGCTTGCGGAAATCGAGAGTCCCGACTTTCTGATATATTATGTACTGGTTGTTTTTCCCGTCATATTCTACTGATGTTTTGATATTTGACGGGTTATTCAGGTAGAGCGGGGAAGATTTGCGTGCTTCCCAGGGTCTTGCAGGGTCAGACTGCAGCTTCAGGGGGGCATCTCCCGGACCGGCCTGCCCGTAGAACACAGTTGATACAGAAGACAGTACTGTAAATAGTACTGCCTTGATTATCAGAGCTCTATATTTTACACTGAACTGCAATCCGGCACCTATAGTTTATAAAAGTTTCAGCGCCTTTCTTACAATCTCCTCCACCGCAAGTGATTTATTCTCTTTCAGCAGACTGTCAACCACCTTTGAGGCGCTGTTCCTCGCAAACCCAAGCATTACTAATGCTGATAACGCTTCATCACGTGCAGTATTGTCGGAAAACGTAATTATTTCACCGGAAGCGGACGGTTTTCCAATCTTGTCCTTAAGGTCCACGATGATCCTCTGTGCAGTCTTCAGTCCTATGCCCTTTATCGCCTTGAGGGCATTCACGTCAGCGCCGGTTATCGCTTCGCTGAGTTCCGAAGGTTTCAGCGATGACAGCATCATACGGGCAGTGTTGGCCCCGACACCTGAAACGGTTATTAGCTGTCTGAACAGTCCGCGTTCATCCCTGCCGGAAAAGCCGTAGAGAACCCAGGCGTCCTCACGGATGGCTTCATGAATAAATACGGTGCATTTTTCGGATTTCTCAAGTTCGGCATAGGTGGTTAGTGAGATATTGATGCTGTAACCGATACCGTTGCATTCAATGACAACAAAGGCCGGATTCAGCTCAGTTACTGAGCCGGTAATATAATCGATCATAAGGCGTGGTCATTATTTTCTATTTCAGGAGGAAGCTCATCGACGTGGTCAGAGTGTATGTCAATTTTCTGCTGCTGCAGGGGGTTTCGCGACAGCTCAGCATACATCTTCCGGTTGCGGAAGATGTCGCAAGCTACATATATTGCCTGCCTGAATGAGTTTTCCGAGGCTTCGTTCTTTCCGGTTATGTCAAAGGCGGTACCGTGTACGGGAGAGGTGCGGATCACCGGCAGCCCGGCTGTAAAGTTGACCCCGGTGTCGAAGGCAATCGCCTTGAACGGAGCAAGCCCCTGATCATGGTACATTGCAAGGATGGCATCGAACTTCCGGAACTGTCCGGCTCCGAAAAAACCGTCAGCCGGATAGGGCCCGAAAGCATAGATCCCCTCGTCATTGGCTTTTGTGACTGCCGGAAGGATGAACTCTTTTTCTTCGCAGCCAATCAGGCCGTCATCGCCGGCGTGCGGATTGAGTCCCAGAACCGCTATCCGGGGTCGCCGTATTCCGAAATCCTGAAGCAACGATTGGTTCATTATCTTCAGCTTCCGTAATATCAGCTGTGTGGTTACAGTCTGGGCAACATCTTTCAGCGGGATGTGGTCAGTGACGAATCCTATCTTCATGCTCTCGCAAACCATCATCATTATTACATCCGATACTTTCAGCTTATCTTTCAGGTAATCAGTATGACCCTTGAATCTGAATTTGTCAGACTGCATATTGTGCTTGTCTACCGGGGCGGTGACAAGCACCTCTATGCTTCCTTTAATAAGATCTCCTACAGCGCATTCCAGTGCCGCCAGTGACGCTTCACCACCTTCGGGAGTGGATTTGCCAAGTTCCACACGCACCTCATCGCCAAGGCAGTTGATCATGTTTGCCTTTTTCGGGTTTGCCTCCTCGGCCGTCCTGACCGTGTTAAAAGTGAAATTGGCGATGTTAAGTACTTTCCTGTGATAGGCAGCAACCTTCGGCGAGCCGTAGACAACCGGCACACAGATATCATTTATCAGCGGGTCATCGAGAGTCTTCATTATTACTTCGTATCCAATGCCGTTTATGTCTCCCTGGGTTATGCCCGTTATTATAGGTTTTCTTTCCATTGGTTATTTAATCATTTGGTAAATACGGCAGGACGCCGTCAGGGCTGTAAAGTTAATCAAATTATTTAACGAATTCGCTATAAATCATTACCTTTGCCTCCGCGTTACATCATACGCATAATTGCATATAATGGCTATCAGCGACGATACATACAGCAGAGCCTCAGAGGGAAGAAGACTCCTGGCGGGAGAGGCTCTCAGGCTCTACGAAGAAGCCCCTCTTAGCACCCTCATGTTGCTTGCCGACGGGGTACGCAGAAAGCTGCATACCGAAAACACTGTCGGCTGGATGATCGACCGTAATGTGAACATCACCAATATCTGCTTCTCGCAGTGCCGTTTCTGCAATTTTTGCCGCACCGAAAAGAGTGAAGATGCTTACGTCACCACTGACTCTGAATATGACGAAAAGATCCGGGAACTTATAGAATGGGGCGGTGACCAGTTGCTTCTTCAGGGAGGAATGAACCCCTCCCTCGGCCTGGCCTTTTATGTCACTCTCTTCTCCGGACTTAAAAAGCGCTGGCCTGAAATTAAGATTCATGCACTTGGACCACCTGAGGTGGCATACCTCGCCCGGAAGGAAAAGATGAGCTACCGCGATGTACTGGTGACCCTGCACACTGCGGGGCTCGACTCGCTCCCCGGGGCAGGCGCCGAGATACTCTCTGACAGGGTACGCAGGGAGGTTTCTCCTGCAAAAGCGACGGCAGAAGAGTGGCTGGGGGTCATGCGTGAAGCGCACAGGCTTAACCTTCCGACCTCGGCGACAATGATGTTCGGACACGCAGAAACCGGCGAAGAACGCATCGCCCACCTCATTCGCCTTCGGGAGCTTCAGGATGAAAAGCCTGAAGGGCATGACGGCTTTATCACATTCATACCCTGGCCATTCATGGACCGGGGCACCGTACTGGCAGAAAAATATGGCATCAGGAGTAACGTCACCTCATCAGATTACCTCAGAATCATTGCCATCAGCAGGCTGGTGCTCGATAACATTCTGAACATTCAGTCGTCGATACTCACTGTGGGGAAGGAAACAGCCATGCTCACTCTTCACGGTGGCGCCAATGACCTTGGTTCAGTTATGATAGAGGAGAATGTTGTCAGCGCCGCCGGTGATGCATTCCGGTGCAGGCCTGAAGAGATGCAGCAGATTATCAGGGAAGCAGGTTTCATCCCGGTCAGGAGAGACCAGCGATACCAGCCATTCAGACACATCTGACCGTTCAGTCAGACATTCTCTTTACTGAATACATAAGTGCTTCTACCTGCCTTAGCAGCTCACGCTTGTCGTTTTTAGGAGCGTATACGAAACCAGTCACCACCACGGTTCTGAGAGCCGCAGTGTCAATCCAGGCGTACGATATGAACGGTCCTCCCATGAAGCCCCCCTCGAGTGTCCACAATCCCCTCATCTCGATATACTGCGTATTGTCACGCATAAACGACCGGCATACAACGGGCACATTTTTTTCTATTACCATGAATGAACCACCGTCAGGCCCCTTTACCTCCGCCGAGGTGATCTTCTCAGTCAGGTCGGCAAGTTCGATGCAGCCTAACCTTGCAACAGCCGGGTTTTCGTATGAGACAATAACCGACTGTGTTGTCTGGGGTGTCTCCGCTGAAATCATCATTATACTGTCACGTCCGAAGTCCTTTTTATAGCCTGCAGGCAACAGTATCTCAAGCCTGTGGCTGTCACTGCCCACCACTTCTCTCTCTATTCCGGCCGATTCCCTTAGCCACGATGTAAGCCTCACCCGCTCAGCATCATTTATGCGTTCACGTATTTCAGGTCCGAAACTGCGTATAGCAGATGACAACTCTGCCGTATCACGGGCTGTAAGACGCAATACTATCTGTGTCTCTGCCCACTGATTCCGCGTGACTGTCAGGCCCGCCCGGACTATGTCAGGGTCAGTGCCGATAAACACAACATTCCTGTGCACCAAAAATAAATTTGTGAACCCTGCAGGTGTTACCTGCAGCAGGCTGAATGCCGGTTCAGGCTGAGGCAGCCCCCGCAGGTCAGCTGCCAGTTCCGAGCGTATTATTTCTCCTGTCCTGCCCTCCCACAGCGCCCTGTCAGTTACCACCAGAACCTCGCCTGACGACCCGGTTACATTTGGCAGGGTGCGTGTCAGCGATGAGTCTCCGCAAGATGCCAGGGTCAGCGCCGCTGCAGCAATAAAAGGCATTAATGTTTTCATAAGGGCAGGATTATATCTGAAACAAAAAGCCTGCACTCACATGCAGGCTTGTTCTGTAGAAAACCACAGTTTATTTTTCAGCAATATCTTCTCCGTTCTTCTTAATCTCAGCTCCATCGGTGTCCTTGGCTTTTTTGAATTCCTTAAGACCCTGTCCTATGCCCTTCATCAGCTCAGGTATTTTGCGGCCACCAAAGAGAAGTACCACGATAACCAGTATCAGAATTATTTCAAAAGCACCAATTTTTCCCATCTCTCTAAGTATTTAAGTTCCTGCAAATTTATAAAAACTTATATAAAGGCAGCTTTAAATGATTAAAATCTTCACCTCCTGATAAGTTTGAGTATGTCATTGCCGTTTGCAAAGATCAGCAGGGCAAAGAGGATTACCATCCCGGCTATCTGGGCATATTCCAGGAATTTGTCGCTTGGCTTCCGTCCGGTGACAACCTCGTACAAGAGGAACATAACGTGTCCCCCGTCGAGAGCCGGGATCGGCAGAATATTCATTACAGCCAGGATCAGAGAGAGAAAAGCCGTGAGGTTCCAGAACGATTGCCAGTTCCAGATGCCCGGAAAGATGCTGCCTATTGTAATAAAGCCGCCGAGAGATTCATATGCCTTTGTATCTTTTGAGAAAATGAGTTTAAACTGTTTCAGATAGTCTCCGGTGGTTTTTACACCTTTTTTTATGCCTGCGGGCAGAGCCTGGAAAAGGTTATAGTGCTTTGTACTGAATTCGAAAATGTTTGCCACATCACGTGTGATACCAAGCATCCCGGCTTCGGTGGGCGTGATAGCCAGGTCCACTTCTGCATTTTCACGCTCAATTGTGAGCGTCATCGGTTTTCCCCTGTTTGAGGCCATGTACGACTGAAACTCGTCATACCAGTCGAAGCGTATACTGTCAAGGGCTACGATCCGGTCACCCAGGATCACTCCTGCTGTCTGAGCCGGTGAGTTTTCTGCCAGGCCAGTCACAATGAACGGTCCGAAGGGTATCCGGGCATCGATAACATCAGGATTTTTCAGCAGGTACTGGATGATATCCTTCTTTACCGGAATATCGACCTTGCTTCCGCCCCGGTCTACAGTTATGACCTTGCGGTCATTGAGGATTATGTCAGGAATTATTGCATAGAAATTATCAGTCTCCACACCGTCTACTGAGACTATTTTATCGCCGTTGCGCAATCCCATCGCATAACCTGTAGAATCGGTTACAATCCCGTAAGTGACATTTTTTGACGGGAGGTAGGTCTCTCCCCAGAAGCTTAGAACGCCTACATAAATAAGCAGTGCGAAGATGAAGTTGAAGAGCACTCCTCCGGTCATAATCAGCAGTCGCTGCAGGCTGGTCTTGGACCTGAATTCGTATGGCTGAGGAGGAAGCTTCATCTGCTCGCGGTCCATAGATTCGTCGATCATTCCTGATATCTTGACATATCCGCCCAGGGGCAGCATACCAACACCGTATTCGGTATCACCTATTTTCTTTTTGAAAAGTGCCATGGGCCAGTCGAAGAAGAGATAAAATTTCTCGACTCTGACCTTGAAGAGGCGCGCGAACAGAAAATGACCACACTCATGCACAATCACGAGAATGGACAGTGAAAGCAAAAGCTGGATTATCTTGATAAGTACTGTCATTATTTTTCTGATTTACTGATAAATTTTTTCGCAAGACTCCTGCTCCTGCTGTCAGTCTCCCCGTAAACGTCACGGGAAGCCTCTTTGTTGTATTCGGTATTTTCAATCACATACTCCACAGTGGCAGCTATGTCTGTAAACCTGATTTTGTTTTTCAGGAATGAAGCCACGGCAACCTCGTTGGCGGCGTTGAGTGCGCACGGGATGTTTCCGCCCCGTGCAATGGCTTCCCGTGCGAGTGCAAGGTTGCGGAACCGTGCGGTATCAGGCTTCTCAAATGTCAGCGAGGCGATGTCTGCCAGTTCAGGACGAGGAATATCCGTGATAACCCTGTCAGGATATGTCAGTGCATATATAATCGGGAGCCTCATATCGGGAATCCCCAGCTGCGCCTTGACAGATCCGTCTTTAAACTGAACCAGCGAGTGGATCACTGACTGGGGGTGTATGAGAACCTCAATTTTCTCTGCCGGAATGCCGAAGAGCCAGTGCGCCTCTATTATTTCCAGGCCCTTGTTCATCATGGTGGCTGAGTCGATCGTTATCTTGGCGCCCATTGTCCAGTTGGGGTGGCGCAGTGCCATCTCCGGGGTAACCGCCGGCAACGCTTCTGCAGGGGTTGTGCGGAAAGGGCCTCCCGATCCGGTCAGTATTATCTTTTCCACTGACCCTGCAGGTTCACCCGTGAGGCACTGCATGATTGCAGAGTGTTCAGAATCAATTGGAATGAGGCGGCTGCCGGAGCGGGCAGCATAACCCGTTATCATCTCACCGGCAACAACCAGCGTCTCCTTGTTCGCAAGAGCTACCTCCTTGCCTGCGGCAACGGCAGCCGCCGTGGGACCCAGACCGGCAAAACCCACCATAGCGGCAACCACGGTGTCTACGGTGCTGCCTGTGACTACCGCTTCAGATGCCTCTGCGCCTGAAAGGACCTCAACAGGAAGTCCGGCAAGTTCCTTCTTTAGCTTCAGGTAATGGGAATCATTCGCAATGACCACCTGCCTTGGCCTGAAAAATTTTGCCTGCATAATGAGCAGGTCGATGTTGTTGCCTGCCGTCAGAACCTCCACGGTAAAAAGCTCAGGGTAACGCGAGACAATATCAAGAGTCTGCGTTCCTATCGAACCCGTTGAACCGAGAATTGCTAACCGCTTATGCATGTGACACTCAGATGTTAGAAGAAGATGTACTTCGTCGGATCCAGCGGTTCACCGTTGTACCAGAGCTCAAAATGCAGGTGCGGCCCTGAAGTGTACAGCTCGCCTGAATCTCCCACGATCGAGATGGCCTCTCCTGCCCATACCCTATCACCCATCTCCTTGAGCAGTGTGGCATTATGCTTATAAACCGAAATAAGGTTATAGCTGTGCTGAATAATCATCACAAAACCTGTCTCCATTGTCCACCCTGTCATTATCACCGTCCCGTCAAGCGCAGATGAGACCACGGCTTTGGGCTGGGTCACTATGTCAGTTGCAAAATGTCTGGTGCGGACATCAAAGTCACTTGACACAATCCCTTTTACCGGCGGGAAAAAATGAACACTGGCAAGTCCGGTGCCCCGTTCCGACCCCGTTGTGCCTGTACCCAGTGTGTATTGCTCCTCACTCTCAACCCTGGAACGAAGAACGGAGTCTTCAACTGACCTCTGAAATGTTATACTGCTGTAGTCCCGGGTACTGTCGCGCACTGTCATCCTGTCTATAGGCTGTCTGCCGGAAATGACACCGTTGAGATCCAGAAAATATTTATCCCTTATTTCTATCTCGTGTTCAAGTGAATCGAGCATAAGAGCATTCATTATGATAGTACGGCGGAGAGTTACGTCAGGGTATCCTGGAATGAACTCACGCAGGTTGGTGAAAGCAATCAGCGAACTTGTTATGCCTATTATCAGAAATACCAGGAATGCCAGGGCTAACAGTGCATTGTATTTGGAGAGTCGTATGCGCCACACCTCCTCATAAGTCGTATCATTGAATACAGCAAACCTGAATCTGTCTTTCCAGCTGCTCTGTCTTTTTTTTTCGTTCCTGGCCATTATTAAGCACGTAAGAAGGCACAAAGATAGCTACTTTTGTATCATAAAGAATAAAGATGAAAAGGACCTTTCTCTTAGCTGTTCTTATTACCGCCCTGCTTTCATGTTCCAGGGAGACACCCGAAGAACCAATGATCTACTTCCCTCCCACAGGCACCACTGAATGGGAGGCTCTCACTCCCGAAGAACTTGGATGGAACACTGCGGGTCTGAACGACCTTTATGGCTTTCTCGAATCAACCGGCACAAGGGCATTTCTTGTTCTGAAAGACGGAAAGATAGTTATTGAACAATATTTTGGCGACCAGCTTACAGGGCAGCCCTTTACTGCGCTGAACTACTGGTACTGGGCATCTGCGGGTAAGACCCTGACCTCGGTGCTTGTCGGCATTGCTCAGGAAGAGGGTTACATTGACATTACAGACAAAACATCCGATTATCTCGGTACGGGATGGAGCAGCCTCACTTCAGCCCAGGAAGATAAAATTACTGTACGGCATCAGCTGACAATGACTACAGGGCTTGATGACGGGGTGCCTGACAATCACTGTTTCGAGCCCTCCTGTCTGGTTTACAGTGCTGAAGCCGGAATGCGGTGGGCATACCATAACGCTCCATACACACTCCTCGACGAGGTCATAAGTACTGCAACCGCAATGAGTTTTGAAAATTATTTCAATACCCGGCTACGTGATAAGGCGGGAATGGACGGTTTCTGGTCATGGGTGGATAATGATCATATTTACTGGAGCACCGCGCGCTCTGCAGCACGCTTCGGCTTGTTGATACTCAATAACGGTAAATGGGATCAGACCCCGGTTATATCTGACAATACCTATTTCACCCAGATGATAACCACATCCCAGAGTATTAATCCATCATACGGTTATCTCTGGTGGCTCAACGGTAAGGGTAAACACATGATCCCCCAGTCGCAGATCGTCTTCCAGAGTGATATCACCCCCTCCGCCCCTGATGATATGGTTGCTGCAATGGGCAAGAACGGGCAGCTTATCAACGTCATTCCGTCTGAAAACCTGGTAGTTGTGCGGATGGGTGATAACCCTGACGGCTACCTGGTACCTACCGGATACCAGGAAGATATCTGGGAGCGACTATCCCTGGTTATCAGGTAGCACTCCCTACCATCCTATGCCGTAATCTTCACCGTGGTTGCTCGATCCTCCCCAAAAGGTGCCGTGGATCTGGTCAAATCCGATTGCATTTATCGGGCCGGAGGTTCGCTCCTGGTAGGTGATGCTGTATCCCATTCCTGTGAGTTCCTTTCTTATCCAGTCGGGCATCCGGTTGTTTAATATCATTCCGCCTGTTTCCTTCTCATGGTTTCCGAAGCTGGAGTACATCTGCAATGTTTTAAAGCTTGGCGCCTCGCAGGCCTCCTGTACCGTCATTCCAAACTCGACGACATTCAGGAAGAACTGCAGCAGAAGCTGATCCTGCTCATCACCTGCCTGTTTTGCAAATGAGAGAAACGGCTTTCCGTCCTTCAATGCCAGTGTGGGTGTAAGAGTCACCCTCGGCCTCTTCCCGGGCTCGACGACATTGAAGGGGTTTTCTTTTTCATCAAGCACAAAGCTCTGCATTCGCTGGCTCATGCCGACACCGGTATTTCCTGCTATACAGGCCGGCACCCATCCTCCGCTGGGGGTGACTGAGACTACCCATCCTTCGGCATCTGCTGCCTCTATTGATGTTGTTCCTGCCTGGAAGCTCTCAAGGAACGCTTCATATTTCTGAGGATCGGCGGAAGGGTAAATTTCATTTACCGAGGCTTTCCAACCGTTAAGAAGAGTGGCAAAAGGATTGGTCCCGCCCTCGAACGGGTACGGATCACCGGGTCTGGCCTCGCGGTCATTTCTCTGGGGATTGATCAGTTTACTCCTCTCTTTTGCATATTCCTTGGAAAGGAGACCTTTCATGGGTTCCACAGGCGGAAATGCCGGGTCACCGTAATAAAAGTCGCGGTCGGCAAAGGCAAGGTTCATCACCTGATAAAGTGTATGGATGTATTGTGCAGAGTTGTATCCCATACCCTTCAGGTCGAAGTTCTCGAGGATGTTAAGTGCCTGGAGCATAACGGGTCCCTGGGTCCACTGTTGCAGCTTGTATACTTCGATACCCTTGTATGTTGTCATGAGAGGCTCTTCGATCTTAACCTTCCACTGAGCAAGGTCTGCGGCGGTGATGAGCCCGCCCTGTTCCTGGCAGCCCCTGGCAAACTCCAGTGCTATGTCACCTTTGTAGAACCTGTCGTAGGCGGCATAGATAGCTTCTTTTCTCGATTTTTTCTTTTTAAGTGCCAGCTGTTCCGTTTCGACCAGCTTCGTCAGTGTTGCCAGCAGATCAGCCTGGACGAATATCTCGCCGGCTGAAGGAGCTTCACGCTTCTCTCCGGCATGGGGAAGGAATACCCTGGCTGAGTAAGGCCATTCCTTTATACGGTCTTTCTGTCTTTCTATCGAGTTGGCCGTCTGGGCTTCAATGGGATAGCCTGCCGCCATCTGCATTGCAGGCGCAAGAACCTCTTTCAGGCTCATGGTTCCGTATTCGGCCAGCATTGTCATCAGGCCGCCCGGATTGCCGGGGGTTACTGCCGCAAGCGGACCGTATTCGGGAGGATACTTCATCCCCTTGTTTTTAAAGAAGTCAGCCGTGGCTCCGGTGGGAGCTACTCCCAGGGCGTTTATGGCTATGACTTTTTTGGTATTGGGATTATATATTAATGCCTGTGTTTCACCGCCCCAGCTGAGCACGTCCCACATTGTGCATGTTGCTGCCAGCATAGCACACGCCGCATCGACGGCGTTGCCGCCACGGTCGAAGATCATGGCTCCGGCAGTGGCGGCCAGAGGCTTGCCGGTGATGGCCATCCAATGAACACCGTGCAACGGAGGCTTCTGGGTAGTTACAGGGAAATTATTGAAAGACTGTGCATTGGAAATAACACATAATAGAGCCAGGCTGAATAGCAGAGTGATTTTTTTCATGACAGGATAGGTTAAGATTGACAGTTTTTACTGCTGTCGATTTGTGCAATTTCGTAAATAATAACCAATCCCGCACCTCAAAACACTCCAAAGCTGCTGTATAACAAGAAGCCTCTCCTTTTCGGAGACCCTCCCGGCCTTTTATTTAGTCGGCTTATAGTACTTCAGTGCTGCCGGCATGAACTGCGTCAGCTTCCTTATCCTTGTTTCATCCGAAGGGTGTGTGCTCAGAAATTCCGGGGGGCTGCCACCGCCGGCATCGGCCATTCTCTGCCAGAACGGAATTGCTTCCCTTGGGTCATAACCGGCCATTGCGGCAAATATCAAACCATACTGGTCAGCTTCGGTTTCCTGTTGCCTTGACCAGGGTAACATGGCACCCACCGTGCTTCCTATACCGTAGGAGGTCATGAACAGGTCACGCGTCTCCTGCGGTTTCTGTGCAATGGCAATCTCCAGTGCGATTCCTCCCAGTTGCTGCATCATAGCCTGACTCATCCTTTCATTACCGTGTTTGGCAATGGAATGGGCAATCTCGTGTCCCATTACTATCGCAAGTCCTGTTTCTGTCCGTGTCACAGGCAATAAACCGGTGTATACCACAACTTTCCCTCCCGGCATGCACCATGCATTAATTACATCCTTATCGTCGACTGTATTGAATTCCCAGACATATCCTTCAAGCACTGATGGTTTTCCTTCACTGGTGTAGTAATTTGTAATTGCCCTGGAAATCCTTGCTCCTACACGGTCTACCATGGCAGCGTCCCTGCTGGAGCCTGAATTCAGTATCTTGTTTTCAGTAAGAAACTTCGAGTATTCAGATGTAGCCATCAGTCTTAGCTCAGATTCCTTTACAAGACTCAGCTGTTTGCGGCCGGTAACCAGGTTTAAGGCACATCCTGCCATCACAATGGCAAGAAATAGAAGGATGAATAACTTTTTCATAAAACCTCCACTTTGTTTAAATTAATTCCAGAAACTGTTTGTTGTCAGAACCAGCATTTCACCAGGGTAAAGTGCATTTTCGTTCTCCTCAGCTGTAATAAAAATCTTGGTAGGCCTGAAACTTGAAACTGTTTCAAAAGATACTTTCAGGTTATTTGAGGTGACTATCCGTCCTATATTTCTTGCTGCCCCGCGGTCTGTCTCCATCCAGACCACATAGGTGTTTTTAGGTGGGTTCAGCCTGTCAACCGCTGCAAGGTTTGTAATCTCCAGCTTTATTAAATAGTTATTATTCTTGTCCTCTTTAACAGTTACCACGCCTTCTGCAGCCGGCACTACACTGGATGTCAGGAAGGTAATTTTTGGTGAGCAGGAAGTAAATGAAAATATAATTATTGTCAGAAGGGCACCTGATAGAAATGTTTTTGAGAGGGCATAAAACGATCTTTTTTTTGCTAATTGTTTCCATATATTGAGTGTTTAATTATTTTCCAACGGTCAGGAGATAAAGGTTGACCTTTAATTCAGTTGAAGTGTTACATAAAACCCCAAAAGAGTTATATAATTGACACATCAATTGTTATCACGGATTATTAAGATTGACTGACTACAGGAAAGATTTAACCCTCTTCCAATACTCTGTCGTCATTTCCCCGGAGCCATTCCAGTTTCTGGCAATTGTCTCATAATCAGGATAACCGGTAAGTCTCGCATAGTAGAGGAATATCTCCTTTGAGACCTCGTAACTGTAACAGTTTTCGATTTTGATATTTTTACCGGTCCTCTGATTGTAATCCAGGACCCTGATAGGTCTGATCTGGAATGCTCCCACAGCTTCTTCTACCGGGTTATATGCCAGAGGATCACCCAGGCTTTCGACCTGAACAATTGCACTGACAAGTACCTCGAAAGGATCCACGGGCTCAGCGGCAACAATATAGAGGACATTTAAGCCGGGAGCAGGTGCTCTTGTTACCGACATCGACAGTAAGAGTATTAGCAGGCATTTCACCTGCCGGAATTTTCCCATATGTTTTTTGTTTTAAAGCCTGATTAAATTGTAACGATGATCTTAATCAGTTCCTGCTTTGACTTACCAAGTTTATAGCCAAGCAGTTCAATCATTTCCTTCTCCTTTCCCTCCCGAAAACTCAAATCCTTTTCAGTCAGCGTCGGATAGTTCTTTTTCAGCTTGTCTTTCTTTTCGTTCCAGAATCCCTTCACAACTGTATCCATAGGTTAAGGCATTACGGTAAGGCACTATTTGCCGGTAGTAAAAGTAGGCTGAACATTTGTAAAATAATTACAGAATTATTTTCAAGAATTACATAATTCACACATTTACAGATACAAAGCATCTCTAATTACGATGTTTGGAGTTAGCCGATTTTAAATATGTGAATGATGTAACTCTTTCTTAAGGTTATGTAATAAGGGCTGCGAAGAAGTGACCTAACTTTCCGGAAATACAATTTAGTAATAACCGGTGCGTGATTTTATATCCGGCCAAACATAAAAACTATGAAGAAAATGAAACTAAGTTTAATTGTGATTTTGAGTGCACTGATGATCTTATCAGGCTGTGCCTCATGGAACAAAACACAGAAAGGTGCAGTTGTTGGAACGGCAGCCGGCGGAGCAATGGGCGCTGTGATAGGCAGGGCAGCCGGGAACACGGCACTGGGAGCCATTATTGGGGCTGCAGTAGGTGGCGGTGCAGGTGCTGTAATCGGAAATCAGATGGACAAACAGGCTGAAGAAATCAAGAACAAGGTTCCTGATGCAACGGTTGAACGTGTCGGTGAAGGAATCGTAGTGGAATTCAACAGTAATGTCCTGTTTGGATTTGACCAGTCGAACCTGTCTGAGGATGCTAAAATCAACCTTGACAAACTGGTCGGAGTACTTGACAGTTACAAGGATACAAATATTGAAATTCAGGGACATACTGACAGCAAGGGAAGCAAGGCGTACAACCAGGCACTGTCAGAAAGAAGAGCCGGTTCAGTATCAGCATATCTTGCCGGCAAGGGCCTGTCGGCCAACCGTGTTACAATCCTTGGATTTGGCGAAACCGCCCCGAAGTACGACAATGAAACTATTGAAGGACAAACCCAAAACCGGAGGGTTGAATTCCTTATCACAGCAAATGAAAAAATGAAGGCTGAAGCTGCTAAAGAAGCAGGACTTAAATAATAATTGAGGGGGGATGGATAAGTTCAAAAGTCCTTTCCCCTCCTTTTATGTCGTCTCTTTTCTAAAAAGGAGTGTCTGCCAGATGGCGGACGGACATTAGGGGTAAAGGTCCTCTTAATACAGACTCCTAAGTCTGATTAATGCACTCCGACTGATGTATAAAGCTGGCAATCAATCCGAGCAACAGCAGTGATGACTCCTGCACCAATAGAACCTCCTGCACATAACACAAGTGAGATTATCAGGGAGACAAAACTCAGCCAGAAAAATATAACCGAACGGTTTTTCATGAATTTGTTGTTTACAGATGTCAAAGTTATGGCGGCTTTCAGACAAGACTGTTATATAATTCCCTGACAGTTTTACATAATTCTCACCTTGTCGGAGGAAGTGCAGAGGCTGATGTTTTTTTTACCTCCATTCATTTGAGAATATTAAACATTATGTGGAATTCGTTAAACAAAACATACCTTGTATTGTTATTAGTGATGAATTCAGTGTTAAGTGAATAACAGCTAAACAATTCAATACCTGATATTTATAATATATTGTGTTTTGTATTGAAAAAACCTTTTTCTTGTAACCTGATTTCAAAAAAACAACCTGACAAATCAAATAAGAACATGAGGCACGATGTAGTAATTATCGGAGGCGGAGTAAGCGGGACTTCGCTGCTGTATACTCTGAGCAAATATTCAAATATTAAAAACATCGGGTTGATTGAAAAGTATAATGACTTCGGTCTAGTCAATACATCCCCCAGGATGAACAGTCAGACTCTTCATTTCGGTGACATCGAGACCAACTATACAATTGAAAAGGCCAGAAAGGTAAAAAAGTACGCCGATATGGTGATGCATTACCTTGAACATGAAAAGGCTGTGAAGGGAGACGAAGGACTTTTTATTAAGGTCCCGAAGATGGTACTTGCAGTTGGCACAGACCAGGTAAAGACTCTGAGCGAAAGGTTTCCGGCTTTCGGTCAGCTGTTTCCGGGATTGAAAATGATCGGAAGGGATGAAATCGGAAGAATAGAACCGAGGATTGTCGAAGGCCGTGACCCTGACCAGGAACTCCTTGCGCTGGTCACTGAAGACGGTTATACTGTAGACTTCAGGAAATTAAGCCACTCCTTTGCGCAAAATGCGAAAGCGCTTAACCCTGACATAGCTGTCTATTTGTCAACAAAGGTTGAGAAAATAATACCGGCTGGTGAAGGCTACATTATAAAGACCGATAAGGGCGATTTTGAAGCCGGGGCTGTTGTCGTCACCGCCGGAAGCCACAGCCTGAAATTTGCCAAGTCCCTCGGTTATGGCAAAACCTTTTCCATTCTGTCGATGGCCGGCAGCTTCTACACAGGCCCACGCGTACTTAACGGCAAGGTTTATACGATGCAGATACCGAAGCTCCCTTTTGCTGCTGTGCATGGTGATCCGGAAGTGCATAACGAAAATATTACAAGGTTCGGTCCGACGGCAAAACCGATATTCTTCCTCGAACGCTATAACTACTCGACGTTCCTGGAGTACTGGAAGACTTTCGGAATAGGAATAGGACCCATAAAGAGCATTATCAAAATCTCTTCCGACAAGGTCATTTTCAACTACCTTCTTAAAAATGTCTTTTACGACTTCCCCTGGATAGGCAAGAGGTCATTCCTGAAAGAGATAAAGAAGATAGTCCCGAACATTAAGCTTGAGGAGATAAAATTTGCCAGGAAAGTCGGGGGTACAAGACCCCAGATAATAAACAATGAAACGAGAAAACTGGAACTCGGAGAAGCGAAGATACTTGGTGACAAAATTATCTTCAACATCACACCTTCACCGGGCGCCTCAACCTGTCTTGGCAATGCCTATGAAGACACCTCCAGGGTGACTGAATTCCTGGGAGGCAGTTTTACCTTCGACAGGGCACAGTTTGAAAAAGATCTTGTTCCCGAAGCTACAAAATGAAAAAATCCCTGAAATGATTTTCAACATTGAACTCATAAAGTCATTTTACCGGAGGCTTCCCCTCCTGGTAGAAGAGACACGGAAAACGCTTGGAAAGCCTCTTACTCTCAGCGAAAAATTGCTCTATGCGCATCTTTTTGACAAGACCGGAAAAAGGTCTTTTGAACGCGGGGTTGACTATGTTGATTTTGCACCCGACAGGGTGGCTATGCAGGATGCCACTGCACAGATGGCGCTGCTGCAGTTCATAATGGCCGGCAAGGATACCTCCGCAGTGCCGGCATCAGTGCACTGTGATCATCTCATCACGGCCAGGACAGGCTCTGCGGACGATCTCCGGACTGCCAATGTCACAAACAGGGAGGTTTATGATTTCCTGAGCTCCATCTGCGACAAATATGATATAGATTTCTGGAAGCCCGGTGCAGGCATCATTCACCAGATAGTGCTTGAGAATTATGCATTTCCCGGGGGTATGATGATTGGAACCGATTCGCACACCCCGAATGCCGGAGGACTGGGAATGATAGCGATAGGCGTCGGCGGAGCCGATGCAGTTGACGTAATGTCAGGCGACGGATGGGAACTGAAATTCCCCAGCCTCATTGGTGTAAGACTCACAGGTAAACTTAACGGATGGACCTCCGCAAAGGATATCATCCTGAAAGTCTCAGGCCTGCTTACCGTAAAAGGAGGAACAGGCTGCATCATAGAATACTTCGGTGAAGGAGCCGAATCTCTTTCCTGTACAGGCAAAGCCACGATCTGCAACATGGGTGCCGAGGTCGGGGCCACCTGCTCACTGTTCGGGTTTGACAGGGCGATGTCTGATTATCTCGATGCAACAGGCCGTAATGAGATTTCAGCACTTGCAAGGGGCGTAAAAGAGTATCTTACCGCCGATGCTGAAGTATATGCAAATCCGGGAAAATACTTCGACCAGCTTATCGAGATAAATCTCTCAGAACTTGAACCCTACATCAACGGACCCTTCACTCCCGACCTTGCCACACCGATCTCGGAAATGAAAAAGACTGCCGCACTGAACGGCTGGCCGGTTAAAATTGATGTGGGCCTTATCGGATCGTGCACCAACTCCTCTTACGAGGATATCTCACGTGCCGCCTCGGTGGCTGCCGATGCCCTGAAGAAAAACCTTACTGCCAGGTCGCAGTTCACAATTACCCCCGGCTCGGAACAGATCCGTTCGATAGTTGAGAGAGACGGATACCTCGAAACATTTGAAAAGCTCGGGGGACGCATATTTGCGAATGCATGCGGACCCTGCATCGGGCAGTGGGACCGCCAGGGCGCAGACCGTAAAGAGGTCAATACCGTTGTGCATTCATTCAACAGGAACTTTGCAAAGAGAACTGACGGAAACCCCAACACTCACGCATTTGTCGCATCTCCTGAAATAACTACTGCACTGGTTCTGGCGGGTGACCTGACATTCAATCCGATCACCGACTTCCTTACAAACAGCCTGGGCGAGCAGGTAAAACTGGCAGAACCCGCAGGATTCGATCTGCCTCCGGGCGGGTTTGGCAGCTCAGACAACGGGTTTCAGAAGCCTTCGAAGGACAAGAGTGCCGTTTCAGTAAAAATAGACCCTGCCTCGGACAGACTTCAGATTCTTGAACCTTTTCCTGCATGGGACGGCAAAGACTATAAAGACCTGCCACTGCTTATAAAGGCAAAGGGTAAGTGCACCACCGACCATATATCCATGGCAGGATTCTGGCTCCAATACCGCGGACATCTTGACAACATATCAAACAACTACATGATAGGAGCCGTCAATTCATTCAACAACCAGACAAACAGCATACTGAATCAGAATACAGGGAAATATGAGCCGGTGCCGCAGGTTGCACGATCCTATAAAGCTGAAGGACGTGGCTCCGTGGTCGTGGGTGAGGAAAACTTCGGTGAAGGGTCTTCACGTGAACATGCTGCAATGGAGCCACGTTTCCTGAACGTTAAGGCTGTCCTCGTTAAATCTTTTGCACGCATCCACGAGACAAATCTTAAAAAACAGGGACTTCTCGCACTTACTTTTTCAGATAAGAGCGACTATGACAGGATACTGGAAAATGACAGAATAGATATTACAGGGCTCGGAGAACTTGCTCCCGGCAGGCAGGTAAAGATAATCCTGAACCACACCGGCGGTGACAGCGACACAATATATGCCAACCATTCATATAACCAGGCGCAAATTGAATGGTTCAGGGCCGGCAGCGCATTGAACCTGATCAGAAATAAAAATAAAGAGTAGCATATGGCTGAAAAGATCAAGATTGAAAACGGTAAACTTACAGTTCCTGATGTTCCGGTCATACCGTTTATAGAAGGAGACGGTACGGGAAGAGACATCTGGCGTGCATCTGTAAGGATATTTGATGCCGCTGTTGAGAAAGCTTATAAAGGCAAGAGAAAGGTGGCCTGGAAGGAGGTACTTGCAGGCGAAAAGGCATTCAGGGAAACCGGGAACTGGCTCCCTGATGAAACCCTTGCCGCATTCAGGGATTACCTTGTCGGCATCAAGGGTCCCCTGACCACCCCTGTCGGCGGAGGAATGAGATCAATCAACGTGGCCCTCCGGCAGGTACTCGATCTCTATACCTGTTACAGACCGGTGAAATATTTCAGCGGTGTGCCGAGCCCGGTAAAAAAACCTGAGGATGTTAACATGCACATCTTCAGGGAAAATACCGAAGATATTTATGCCGGAATTGAATTCATGAACGGCACTGCTGACGCAGATAAGATTAAAAAGTTTCTCATCGGAGAAATGGGGGTTACATCGATAAGGTTTCCTGAAACCTCCTCCATCGGCATTAAGCCAGTGTCACTCGAAGGGTCTGAACGGCTGATAAGGCAGGCTCTCCTCTTCGCCATAAAGAGAAATCTGCCGTCTGTGACACTTGTACACAAGGGCAACATAATGAAATACACAGAAGGGTCATTCATGAAATGGGGTTATGCTCTTGCCGAAAGAGAATTTTCCGGGAAGGTATTCACCTGGAACCAGCACAAAAAGATAGCGGAGGAAAAAGGCGAAGAGGCTGCTAACGCAGCACTGAAAAGCGCTGAACAGTCAGGAAAGATTATTGTCAAGGATGTTATTGCTGATGCTTTTCTCCAGCAGATACTTACCAGACCGGCAGAATACTCTGTCATTGCCACGCTGAATCTCAACGGCGACTATATCTCCGATGCGCTTGCTGCAATAGTGGGAGGAATAGGAATTGCACCCGGGTGCAAACATCAACTATGAGACAGGCCATGCAATCTTTGAAGCCACCCATGGCACTGCACCGAAGTATGCTGATCTGGATAAGGTCAACCCCGGCTCAGTGGTTCTTTCCGGTGCACTGATGTTCGAATATATGGGATGGGATGAAGCAGCTGCAGAAATTTATGCAGGACTGGAAAAGGCTATACAGAACAAGACTGTGACTTATGACTTCCACAGGCTGATGGAGAATGCAACCCTTTTGAAAACATCGGAGTTCGCAGATGCAATAATCTCAAATATCGTAAATTCAAAGAATTAATACATTTCACATATGGAAATCAACAGATTAGTTTCCCAGCTTGAGCCCTCGGTCAGAAAATCGTGCCAGATAGACAGCAGCCTGTTTGAACAATTCGATGTAAAACGCGGACTTCGCAACTCAGACGGTTCAGGGGTGCTCGTCGGCATGACAAATATCTCCCAGGTAATCGGCTATGACAAGAAGGACGGAAAAGTTGTTGCAATTCCCGGCAGGCTGACTTACAGAGGCATTGAAATTGAGGACATTGTTGCTGGATTTCTGAAAGAAGGCCGGCACGGTTTTGACGAGACCGTTTTCCTTTTGCTGACGGGAAACCTCCCCACAAAGGAGGAATTATTGGTTTTCTCGGAACACCTGGCCTCACTTGCGCGCCCTTCCTGATGATTTTACAAAGGACATGATACTGTCAATGAAAGGCAGGGATGTACTCAATATCCTTGCAAGATCAGTACTTGGATTGTATACTCTTGACGACAAGCCTGACAGCATCGCCCTCGAAAATATGATAAGGCAGTCGCTCAACTTAATTGCCAAATTTCCGACTATAGTTGCCTATTCGTACCAGGCGCTGAGGCACCTCTACAAGGGAAAGACCCTGTCAATACGCCACCCGCAACCTGAGATGACCACAGCAGAGAACTTCCTCTACCTGATCAAGGGTGACTGCAACGGCTTTTCAAAGCTTGAAGCTGACCTGCTTGACCTGATGCTGGTTCTTCATGCTGACCACGGTGGCGGGAACAACTCTACCTTCACTCTGAGAGTGACAAGCTCATCGGAAACCGATATCTATTCCTCAATTACTTCTGCTATCGGGTCTCTGAAAGGACCGTTGCACGGCGGTGCCAATGTCAGGGTTCTGGAAATGATGGATGATATGAAGACCCACGTAAAGGACTGGACTGACGAGGAAGAGGTGAAACAGCATCTCCTGAAGATCCTGAATAAAAAGGCCAATGATATGTCAGGAAAGATATACGGGATAGGTCATGCGGTATATACGATTTCAGACCCCAGGGCCGGCATTTTAAAGGCCAAGGCGAGGGAACTGGCTGTTGAAAAAGGCCGGCTTGCTGAATTTGAACTATATTCGCTCGTGGAAAGGCTTACTCCCGAAGTGTTCCGTGTCTTTAAAGGCGACAAGTCAGCCAAGGTGGTCTGCATCAATGTCGATTTTTATTCCGGATTTGTCTATTCGTGTCTGGATATTTCGAAGGAACTTTATACACCTTTGTTCGCTATAGGCAGAGTATCGGGATGGTGTACCCACAGGATAGAAGAGCTGACGTTTTCAGGAAAAAGGATCGTTCGTCCTGCCTATAAGAATGTTTACGGAGATCATGAATATATTCCCATGGCGAACCGTAAGGGCAGTAACCAATAACTTAAAACGACTAATACAATGTCAGAACTGATACACAATTGCATTGACAACGGCTTTAACCAGCTGCTTGACGGAAATCTGAAAGAAGCTGCAGCATGCTTTGAAAAGAGTCATCTGGAGCACCCTGACAATCTTCACATAATGCTTGAACTCGCCAATATTTATTATATGCTTGGAGAGATTTCAAAGTCGATTGGCTATTATGAAAAAATCCTGAAATTCAAGCCCGACAGTCCTTATATCAACTACAGGATGGGATTTGCGCTGTACCGTGCCACCCAGTTCTCTGATGCGGTAAAGGTCTTCAATAAGATCGTCGAATCAGGAAAATACCTTCCCATGTCATACCTCTGGCTGGGTCTGTGCTATTACCACCTGGGAAAAATGGACCTCAGCATTGCATCATACAGAAAACTCATCGAATACTGCCCTGAGACCGTGATGGCGAATTACTACATGGGGATGGCCCTTAAATCGACGGGAAAATACGATGAGGCAATGGTCTACTTCGAGAAGCTCCTTACAAAGTCGAATCAGCACGTTTCAGCACTGTATCATCTGGGCAGGTCCCACATGAAGAATTTCAACTACGAAAAGGCAAAGGTTTACTTCAAGCAGGTGCTTGAAATTGACCCTGAGAATAAGAACGCGCAGGAGATGTATAATTTCCTGCTCGACCGCTGAATTTTTCCGCCGTACTAAAAAATAACAGCAGTCTCATTTTTAATCTTCGCTGCCTTCGAAGGAGATTTTCTTTCAAGTTCCTTTATAAATTCTTCCAGGAACATTAGTTTTCTGAGATGGGTTACCGGGTCTGAGGGTGTGTTGTATACGTACCTGGTTGCAGGCACGGTCCAGTCAATTCTGCCGGTCACAGGATTTACAAACAGGTTAACAGAATTAACGGCTCCCAGCCTGCAAAGGGAGGTATACATCGCCGTTGAAAAGTTGCCGGGAGAATAGATAATCAAAGACTTGCGCGGGATTCCAGCGGAATCCGAAAGTATGCAGTATCCGGTCGTATCTTCCAATGCAGGTTCGAACAGTTCATGATATCCGTTTATAAGGCATATTTCATTGGGCTGAATGACATGAGGATGGCTTCCGATAATAATATCCGCTCCTTTTGAAGCCAGTATCCTGGCCATATTCATTATCGCAGGATCAGGATATAATTCGTATTCATAACCCCAATGAAGGCTAAGTATCTTTATGTCAATACTGTCACGTGACATTTTTCTTAAAACCTCTGTCAGACCACTTAAGTCAATTCTTTCCGGATCAAGCGGTGCAATTCCGGGGATAACATTGATTTTTAACTCGCCGTTTTGATCTTCAGGATTGTTGAGTCCCCAGGAGGCCGCGTAAAAGCCAATTTTAATCCCGTTGCCCGTGAACTTCAGGTACTCTTCGGGTATACCCCCTTCGCGACTGACGCCTGAGAAGCCAATTCCCCTGCTTTTAAGGAACTCTGTTGTCCTGACCAAACCTTCGGGGCCTCTGTCGAAGGCGTGATTATTTGAAACCGAAACTGCTGTAAGTATGTTACCTCTGCCCTCTTCCCTGCTAAAGGAATTAATGAGGTCCGGGGAAGAATTATACGAAAAATAGTCTGGAAAGAAAGAGGGCACAGGCATACAGGTATCAATCGGGGTTTCAAGATTACCAAAAACCATATCCATTTCCTCCAGGTATGATTTGACGCCGGTGCTGAGAAAACCGTTCCAGTTGTTTCTTATCCACATTATATCTCCAAGAAACGCAAGGGACAGCCTTTTCGGCTGGTCATTAAATTGCAGGAGCGATTTATTCAGCACGGCCTGCCTTTTGAAATAATCGACAGTACTGTCAGGGGCCAGGACTCTTTTGCGGTAGTATTTTCTAATGTATTTTGCAGCGGACCATGCACTTTCTGAAACCGGGATCCCTTCAGCCCTGAACTTAAGATACTCCCTTTCGGTTGCCGGATCCTGGGTGCGGTTATTCCACAGGCAGGCAATCGAAATGATTATCGAAATAACCGTCAGACCGACTGCGATCCTGATTCCCTTTCTGTATCTGATCATATTCCGTTTACCTGATTTCTTTTTTAAATCTGATCAAATTCTGCAAACAGTTGTTTATTCTTAAGATTCAAATTTAACAAAGAATCGTTCTGGTTATTGCCGGGTCTCAGATTCAGAAAAATCTTATATTTAATATCTTTAACACAAACAGGCATCATGGCACAAAAGAGCAGGGAAAAATCAGGGACGGAATTTATTCTGAAAGTAGGCTGGGCTGCACATAGGGATACCGGTCAGGAGACCGGAGAAAACGCATTGAGATTCATGCAGCAATTGTTGCCCTCGGAAACCTTTGAAATATCTGACAGACAACCGGATATTATTCTTTTTATGAGCGGAGGGTCAGAACAAAAGGCTATTGAAATGATACAGCCGGACCATCCTGTACTTCTGCTCAGCATAAGAGGCAACAACGCCTATGCTGCAGCCACAGAGGTCATGGCCTGGACCGTTAACAACAGCAGGCCGGCTCTGCTGTACGACGCCATGGATGCATCAGAGTCAGGATTGCTTGACAGATGGGTGCAGACAGTCAAAGCGTGGAACAGCCTCAGGGGCAGGAAAGCAGGACTCATAGGCTCTGTTTCAGACTGGCTGGTGGCATCAGATGTGCCTGAAAAAAAGCTTTGGCAGGTGTTTGAGGTTGAGCTGGAGGTAACACCCTGGGACAAGCTTCAGGATTACAGTGAGATGGACCCCGACACGTCTCTTCTTGCCCGCTTTGCGGGACAGCCCGCGGCCGGACTGGTTGATGCAGCCAGGGTGCTGACCCTTTTACGGCAGACAGTTGAAAAGAGAAATCTGAGCGCCGTTGCTGTCGAATGTTTCAGCCTGGTGAAGAAACACAGGGTGACTGCATGTCTTGCCCTTGCCCAGCTTAATTCGGAAGGCACAGTGGCTGCATGCGAGGGCGATCTGGCCTCAATGTCAGGTATGATGTTGATGAAAGCTGCCACCGGCGTTGTACCGTGGATGGCAAACACCACCCGGGTTACTGACAAAACCCTTATTCTCTCTCATTGTACAGCTGCTTTTGATCTGGTCAACGACATAAAGCTTGAAACTCATTATGAAACAGACAGTTCCCTGGCAATAAACGGAACTGTAAATGCCTCCGATGTAACCGTCTTCAGACTCTCGGGTTTGCTCGATGAAGCCTTCATAGCAGAGGGAAAAGTGGCAGGACATCCGGCACTGGAGAATGCCTGCCGTACACAGACAGAAATTGAACTTCCGGCCAGGGCACTTGCTTTGCTGCGGGAAAATCCCCTGGGAAATCATTTGTTGATGGCACCCGGGAAATATGCTGACCTGCTCAGGATGGCCTGCTTCTACAAATTTATATCAGTCCTGTGACAACTGCGTTAAGGCAGCCTTGATAAAAAATTAATAACTTGCTGTTTATAATCAATTAATCCCAAAAACAATGAAAAAAGCAGTACTCTTACTTACAATCGTGATTCTGGCGCTCACCGTTCCGGCCCAGTCACAGTCGCTTGACGATATCCTCAAAGATCACTTTGCAGCTATTGGCCAGGACAACATCCTGAAAGTAAATGCACAAAAAATAACCGGGAAAATGATCCAGGGCGGAATAGAAATACCCTTCATCCAAATGGCAAAACGTCCTGAAAAGGTCCGCGTAGAAGGCACCTTCCAGGGATTAACCTTCATTCAGACCTATGACGGCACGGAGGGATGGAGCCTGAACCCCTTCGCAGGAGTTTCCGACCCGCAGCCAATGTCGGAAGATGATCTTAAGGGAATGCATTACCAGGCCGATATGGACGGAATGCTCTGGAAATGGAATGAGAAAGGCTATACAGTGACCTTTGACGGGAAAGAAGATATGGAGGGCACATCCTGCTACAAAATAAAACTTGTAACAAAAGAGGAAGATACCTTCACATTTTGGATCGATTCCGATTCCTATATGATGCTGCGGTCAAATTCAAAGTTGAAAAGAATGGGCAATGAGACGGAATCAGACACCTATTACAGCAATTACATGATGAACGAAGGCATGGCCGTCCCGGGAAAGATCGAAACAAAGATGAACGGTCAGACGATGGGGTCATTGGTTGTGGAGAAGGTAGAAGTGAATCCGGAACTCAGTGACACACTCTTCGGAAAACCGGGAGTATAGACCTTCAGTTAAGTGTAAATATCAAACAGTCTCACATCATGAACCTCAGGTACCTTTTCATCAGCATATGTTGCGTTGCTTTCATCCCGGGCCTCAGGGGGCAGGTCAGCGATGCTACGTTCGGAGATATTTCGGGAAGGCAGATTGGTCCTGCCAGAATGAGTGGCCGCATATCCTGCATCGATGCAGAGAATAAGAATCCGAATACTGTTTGGGTCGGAGCGGCAGGAGGAGGAGTATGGAAATCCATTAACAAGGGCACAACTTTCAAATCTGTTTTCGATGAATATCCACAGTCCGTCGGGGCAATTGCAATTGATCAGAACCACCCCGATACTGTCTGGGTGGGTACCGGTGAAGTATGGGTACGCAACAGTGTATCTGTAGGAACAGGCATATACAGGACAATAAACGGAGGCGAAAAGTGGGAGTTTATGGGTCTGCCTGCCAGTGAACGCATAGCCCGTATCCTGATCAATCCTGTTAATCCTGACATAGTATATGCAGCAGTAACGGGAGCCCTGTGGGGCGACAGCGAAGAGAGAGGCGTTTATAAAACCGCCGACGGCGGTAAGTCGTGGAACAAAATACTGTATGTCAGCCCGTCGTCCGGATGTGCTGATATGGCAATGGATCCTGAAAACCCGTCGGTGCTGTACGCCTCGATGTGGGATTTCCGGCGTCAGGCTCATACCTTCAGGTCAGGTGGACCGGGCAGCGGGCTTTTTAAATCAACTGACGGAGGAGCAACCTGGAACAAGATCCATAACGGATTGCCTTCAGGAACGCTCGGGAGAATTGCCGTTGCAGTGTCTCCCGTTAAGCCTCATTACCTCTATGCACTTGTAGAATCGGATAAGTCTGCCCTGTACCGTTCCACTGACCGGGGAACAACCTGGGAGAAGATGAGTGACCAGTATTTAATGGGTGACAGACCTTTCTATTACAGCCTGCTGGTTCCTGACCCGGCGGATCCTGAACGGATTTATAAACCGGGAACGACGCTTTGGGTCAGCTCTAACGGAGGCAAAATATTCCAGAGTCCCTCGGTGACAGGAGGTAACTATCACAGTGACACACATGCACTCTGGGTGAATCCGGCTGATAACCGTTTCATGTATTTGGGAACCGACGGAGGAGTATACATATCTGAAGACAGGGGAAATGCCTGGAGGTTCGTTCAAAGCCTGCCTGTATCGCAGTTCTATCATGTGAGTGTTGACAACAGCTCGCCATACAATGTTTACGGAGGCCTGCAGGATAACGGCTCATGGACAGGACCCTCGAAAAAGCCGGGAGGAATTACAAATTCAGACTGGGAAAATGTGGGTTACGGTGATGGTTTCTACACCTACCGCGATAAAACCGATCCGGATTTAATCTACTCACAGTACCAGGGGGGCAGGATAAGTCGCACAAACAGGAAGACCGGTGAGAGCAAATATATCAAGCCATTCCCTGAGGAAGGCACTGATGAATTGAGGTTCAACTGGAACGCGCCTACCGTCTTCGGCAAAAAATCAGGTTGGCTGTACGTGGGGTCCCAATACCTCTTCCGCTCAAAGGACAAGGGTGATTCATTCGAGAGGATATCTCCCGACCTGACAACAAATGACCCGCTGCGGCAGCAGCAGGAGAAATCAGGAGGTCTGACAATTGACAACAGTACTGCAGAAAACAATACCACAATATTCACTGTCTCAGAATCACCTCTCGATGAAAACATAATCTGGGTGGGAACCGATGACGGCAATATTCAGGTTACAGCAGACGCAGGAATGACCTGGTCGAAGGTTAACGGCGCCGTGACCGGCCTGCCTGCCCTGGCATTTATATCGAATATTGATGCTGACAACTTCAATAAAGAGGCTGCCTGGGTGACTGTCGACGCTCACCGCAACGGAGATATGAATCCTTATGTTTTCTATACCTCTGACCTCGGAAAGACGTGGATCTCACTGGCAACCGCCGATATAAAAGGCTTCTGTCATGTGATAAAACAGGATCCCGTCAATCCTGATCTGATCTTCCTCGGAACAGAGATGGGCCTTTTTGTAAGTGTAGACCACGGGAAAGCCTGGGTAAGGTTAAAAACCAAGATCCCGCAGACAGGTGTTTATGATCTGGCGTTCCAGCCTGAACAGAAAGATCTTGTGCTGGCAACACACGGGAGAGGCATAATCATAATCGATGACCTTACTCCTCTCAGGAACCTGACACAGGCTGTTATGGACAAGGAGTTTGCATTTCTCCCTGCCCGTCCGTATTATTTTCCTTCAGGGATCGGATCACAGGATTATGCGGGAGATTCGGAATTTACCGGATTAAACCCCTCTTCTTCGGCTACAATTTGCTACTACCTGAAAAAGAGACATGTTTTCGGTGAGATGTACATCGAGATCTATGACTCAGAGGGTTTGTTGCTGAAGAAACTTCCTGCCGGAAACCGCAAGGGGATCAACATTGTAAGTGTTGCCACTTCGCTGGATCCTCCGAAAGTACCGAGGTCGCCCAACATTCTGGGTGAAGCTGCCTTCGGTCCCGATTACGCTGCCGGAAAATATTCAGTTAAGCTTGTAAAAGGAAATGAAACATTCACTACTGACCTGGTTCTGAATGACAGTCCCGACTGGAAGCACCCGGCTGCTGACAGGAAACTGCAGAGGGAGACACTTATGAGGGCATATAATATGCTGGAAGAGCTGTCTGCAATTGATCAGAAGATACTGGATACCAGGGACACCCTGAAAACCAGGGAGGCTACTGCCAGGGGGGCTGGTCTGAAGAAGATCAGAGCCCTTATTACGGCCTGCGATGCTATGCACGAGAAGATCTCGGCCACGCAGTCAGGGGAAGGTGGTATAACCGGGCAGGTCAGGCTTCGCGAGAATATAGCGGAGATCTACAGTGCCGTCGGGGGCTATCCAGGCAAACCCACCAACCTGCAGCTGAAAGCGCTTGACAATTATGGTGGTCAGGTCGCCGTTTTCGGGGAGAAGATTGATTCGATGCTTAAGAATGATATACCAAAAGTCATCAGATAGCCAAAGCTGTGTTATTTGAAAACAGGTATTAAAAGTTAAGTCCCCGGGCAACATGCTCCGGGGACTTGTTATTTTATAAACTATATTTGTCTTTACCAGGTAAATTGAACAAATCTCAAGAATCAGGGTTTGACTTGGTAACCAGACTTTTCAATTACTGACAAACAACAAACAAATGATTTTATGAAACTGAAAAAAAACACTCTGCTTCTTGGCCTTTCGGCCCTGATAATCGCAGCACTGCCGGCCTGTAACCAGGCCCCGGCAAAAAAAAGCGCCAACACCGGTACCGCCTATTACAGGAGCCTCCTCTTCAGCGAGACACCCTGGGACACCGAAAGGGGCGGGCACGAGCTGACTCCCGCCCAGGCTAAGGAAATCAACAGCTATAAGTTCACTTATGACGATAGCGCCCGTCTTAAATCAGTCGAATTCGTCAGAGGTGACGAACTGCTTGGGTATTCCTCAATGGGAGGAGCTGCAAAAATAGTATATGAATATGCTGACGGCAAGCAGATCAAACACTTCTTTGATGAGAACCTTCAGCCAATCGAATCGGGAGGTGCCTTTACACTTGAGTATACCCTGGATGAGAAGGGTGTCAGGACAGGTCTCAGATTCCTTGACAAGGATGGCCAGCCTGTTGAAAACCGGAATAAGATCCATAATTACGTATGGACAATTCTTCCTGACGGAAAGCTACAGGAAAAAAGATATAACCTGGCAAACGAGGAGACTGTAATGAATCCTTTCTGTCCTTTCTATGAACTGAGGTTTACCTATAATGACAAGGGATACGTTACGGAAATGGCCAATTATATGGGAGATACCCTCTATAACTGTACAGCCGAAAACTGTGGCGACATAGGCGTTTCGTATTTCGAGTTCAAACCGAACGAGTTTGGTGACAATCTGAGCTTTTCAGTGTTTAATGTAACAGGACAGATGTCAAATCTTTACTGGGGCTGGTCGAGGAGAGTAAGCACATTCGATGAGAACGGCTACGTTACTGAGACCGCAGTGTTTGATCAGGACAATGAATATGTCGGCGGTAAAAGCATTCCTGTTACGCAGTATACCTATGACAGTCACGGAGCAATGATCGAAGCCAGGAATATGGACAAGGACAGGAATATTATCAACAATCCTGAAAACGGAGTTGCAATTACTGAATACAAGTATGACGAGAAAGGTAATCGCACCGAAACAGTCAGGTATGACAAAGACAGGGTGGCTGTTGTTCAGTAACCGGAAATCCTGCTGAATATGAATAAGAAAAATGGTGTATTATTTTCTTCTGCTTGCATTCATTGCAGCGTTTGCAGTAAGCTGCACGGGGAAGAAAAGTGAAAAGAAACCCGAAGTGGTTAAGGAAAGCACCCCTGCCCCTGTTATCGGACAGGAGACGCTGCTGCTGCTGAAAGACCTGGAAGAGAATGGCGATTATGTCAACAGCCAGTACTTCCCGAGTCTTATAAAAGCATCCGTTGTGAATGAGGAACTTGTAAAAAACAACCTTGTCCTGGATCTTCGTTCACCTGAACTGTACTCGCAGGGTCATATCAAAGGAGCTGTGAACAAAAAATTCGGGGAGCTGCCGGACTATTTTGAAACCGGTATAAAACCATTCGAATTTGACAGGATAATCCTGGTGTGTGATGACGGACAGGTTTCCAGTTATACCACGGCGCTGCTCAGAATGATGGGATACGGCAATGTTTTCGCGATGCGCTGGGGCATGAGCGGATGGAATAATAAATATGCTGAAGAGGGCTGGCTGAAAGGGGCTTCAGGAAAATATGAAGACCGCCTGGAAGTTACCACCAACGAGGTTCCCGTTCCCGTCGGGATGCCGGAGCTTGGTACCGGATTTACAACCGGAAAGGAGATCGGTGATGCAAGATTCAAAAAGCTCTTCGGAGACGGCACGGATGATATTCTGATTACTGCAGATGAGGTTTATACTGATCCGAAAAAGTACTTTGTAATAAACCTTGAACGGAAGGATAAATATGATGCCGGTCATATCCCGGGCGCAATCAGATATAAGCCTGAAGCCACCCTGGGTTTTCCTGACATGATGGCAACCATCCCTACCGACAGAATCGTAGTGATTTATTGCGGTACCGGTCATAATTCAGGATTTGCAACAGCATTCCTCAGACTGTTTGGCTATGATGCAAGAACACTGAGGTACGGGAACAACAGCTTCATGTATGATAAGATGGTAAAGGAAAAGAGTGCGCTCTCCTGGCTGCCTTTCACACTTGCTGAATCAAATGATTTTCCCGTAGTCAAATAAATTACAGACTATAATGTAAATCCGGCCTGTCAATATGGTCAGGCCGGATTTTTAATTTTCAGGCGTTGTATAACCATCATTCTGAAAGATATAGATATTCTTCAGACCCATTTCACTGAGCACAAGCCAGACCCTGGCCGATATGGATCTGTCATCAGAAAACAGGATGACAGGCCCCCTGTTCTTACGGATAACCGTAAAATTTTCCTTTTCAAGTATCAGTCCGGGGTCCATTGTCACAGTATTAACCTGAAGTTTCCTGTCTGATGGCGACACATTACCCAGGTTGATCAGCAGTACCTTCCCGTCCATTTTCATGATCTTATCTTCAGTAACCAGGTTGGACCCGGGAATTGATGATTCAGCCCATTTAACAGCATCATACCTGAATTGCTCACGGTTGAAGGTCCGGAACAGCACCATGCAAACCACAAGTAGAAATATTGATAGAACAAGCCAGTATTGTTTCAGGAATTTCATCGGATTCTGATTTAATTATGGTTTTATTCGCAACCGCCGTCAAGCTTTTTCGCTGAAAACTTCCTCGACTCCAGATACTTTGTTTTAAGGCTGTCAGGGAGGCTGTTAAGCTCAGCAAACATCTCGCCGGCACGTCTCCTGGTCTCAAACAGGGCATTTTCCCTTGCGGTTATCCTTTCGCCGGTGAATTTAGTTTCAATGACTGTCCTTATCCATTCGTTTATGCCGCCCTCCATCACAAAGCTGTTCTCATAACCCAACCCCCTCGCATACACAAGTGCATAATCAGATTCATTATCCCGTGCCGAATATAAAATGTTCCTGACCTGCCTGTTTCCAAACCAGACTTCAGGATCTGACCTGATGAAGTCGGCATAAGGGATGTTAACAGCTCCTGGGATGGCCTGACTCCTGTACTCTTCTGCCGGTCTGAGGTCTATCAGCTGAACTGTCGGGTCTTCCCTTACGATGAATTCGGCTACCTGGTCAACTGTAAATGAGGCATCGCCATTCAGGACATCCGCAAGCAGCTTTTCTGGCTTTGCGGTAAAGGAGCGGTTTGCCGTGAGAGGCAGCAATACAAGTATCAGGCTGAGCAGGATGAGCAATACCGAGAATTCCTTTCTGATATTCATGGCTGAAAATTATAAGTCGTTTGTAATCTCAGGTCTGGCAAATTTCCTTTCAGCAAGTTCTGCCACCCAGAACATTGCAGCAGCGGCTGCAACAAGGATAAGGGTGAAAAGCCCGGGAGACAGCCCAAGCACCTCATTGATCTTCACCGGTCCTCTGAAATTTGCAGTGGCCAGACCTTCAATAAGGGGATAAGTTTCAGTGAAGAGAAATGCTCCGGTAAAGCCTCCTGCAACAAAAACCATTGCATCGATCTTGCCAATCGACATGGCACATAGTCCTGTTCCGGGACAGAATCCGCCCATGATGAAACCGGCGCCCATAATTATGCCACCCACAATTGAGGCAGTTACATAAAACTCGTTTACATATACCTGGTTCAGGTTAAGCAGACCGAAGTAACTCAGGAACTGTGAACCTATGAGAGCAACAATTGCAGCAGTAAAGAAGACCTTAAGCACGGTTGCGTCATAACCGTAGAACATCCCTGCAAGCTTCCTGCTCGAGGAGAAGCCGGCCTGTTCAAGTGCAAATCCAAAGCCGGTTCCGATCAGCAATGCTGTCAGTATATTAAGCCATTCAGGAAATGAATATAATGATGAAAGTGGTGCCATAACGTTGGTTACTGTTTCATCTATCTTTTATTCTGATTTTATGTCTTTCGACTTTCGACCTTCAGACCTTCAGACCTTCAGACCTTCGACCTTCAACCTTTCTTATATCCAGTTTTTCCGGAAGAACCAGGCAAAGGCGAATGCCGAGCCGAAAATGGCTATCATTGTTATGAATCCGGCGAGTGAAAGTACTGCCATACCGGACAGTGCCGCCCCGCTGGTACATCCCCTTGCAAGCTGGCCCCCGTAGACGAACAGCACTCCTCCCAGGAATGCAAAAATCAGCCTCCGCTTTACAGTTATATTCGGCGACTTTTCTACTTTGAACTTCAGCCTTCGTGAGACACCACCTGAAATAAGCCCGCCTGCGACAACACCGAATATCTCAATTGTCAGCCAGTTTGTCATCGGCTTCTTTCCGTTCTCAAAATACTTTGAATAGTATTCCGAATTGTCGACGTGCGGAGGACTGACGGCGCCAACTATCGAAACAACGCAGTATTTGATCCCTCCGCTTGCCCCCAGTCCACGGCCTGCAACGACCATTGCCAGTAGCAGCACCAGGCCGAGCAGTGTTCCTGCCAGGTAAGGGTTCATATATCCTCTTTTCATAATTGAAATTTCTGCCTGTTAACTTTTTTTCACAACAAAAATAGCACCTCATTGGACATTTCGGTACCTAAATGGATATATCTTTAATCGGATAAAATTTATAGTTGTTAAGACAGTATTATGATAAAACCATTAATTATAACAGCGGTTACTATTGCCATGGTTTTGCAGGTTTCCTGTAGTAATGATAAACCTGAATTTCTTATACCTGAGAACCCCACCATAGACAGGATAAGACTCCTTGAGGGGCCGTGGTACGATGCGATGGAACGTGACAGGAAATATCTGATATCACTGGATCCGGATCGTTTTCTGCATCATTTCAGAAAGGTGGCGGGTATCGAAACGAATACAACTGAATACGGAGGATGGGAATCTGAAAGCCGTGAACTCAGAGGCCATTCAATAGGACACTACCTTTCCGCAGCATCCCGTATGACTTTGCTGACCGGTGACACTACACTCCTCCGGAATTGTAAGTATACAGTACAGGAACTGGAACGCTGTCAGTCAGCTAACGGTAATGGTTACCTGAGCGCTTTCCCGGAGGAATACCTTACAAGAGTTGAGACAATCAAACCCGTCTGGGCGCCTTATTATACTTTGCATAAAATTCTTGCCGGGCTTTATGATTGCTATGTTTTACTTGGTGATGAGACAGCAAAGAACACTGCAATACAGCTATCGCACTATCTGTATTCGAGGATTAACCCTCTTGGTGAAAAGCAATTCCAGGCAGTGCTGAATAAAACCGAGCAGGGAGGAATGAATGAGCTGTTCTGGAATCTCTATGCTTCGACCGGGGATACAATTTGCAGGGCGCTCGCATATGATTTTTACCAGGAGAGTTACTTTGACCCTATGATGGCCCGTCAGGACAGTTTGAAGGGACAGCACAGTAATTCTCTCATTCCGAATGTTATCGGTATTGCACGGGAATATGAGGTCACGGGCGATATAACCCGCAGACAGATGTCAGAATGGTTCTGGAACCAGGTGGTGGGTTCAAGATCATTTGTGACAGGGGGAACCAGCAATGGAGAACACTGGAATACACCTCCGTGGCAAATGGATACTGAACTCGGAGCAGAAGCACATGAAAGCTGCTGTACCTATAATATGATTAAGCTTACCCAACATCTCTGGACATGGGATAACCAGGTGAGATACCAGGATTATATGGAAAGAGCCCTGGTTAACGGTATTCTCCCGACACAGAATACGGTAACCGGAATGTCTATGTACTATGTATCCATGGCTCCCGGATATTACAAGACATGGGGGACTGAGGAGAACTCATTCTGGTGCTGCACAGGAACAGGGATGGAAAACTTTGCAAGGATAGCAGAATATGTGTACGCTGTTAATGATGACAGGTTATTTGTTAACCAGTTTGTGTCATCAATTCTCAGCTACCCGGAAAATGGTCTGAAAATTACTCAGCAAACAGACCTTCCATTAGGAGACAAAGTATCTTTAAGATTCGAATGCAGAAAGAAAACAGCTCTTAAAGTTGCTGTCAGAATCCCGTCATGGAGCGGCGATGATTATTCTGCAAGAATTAATGGCAGGGACATTGAAACCAGGTCTGCAGCAGGATCTTACCTTTTTGCCGACAGGGTATGGAAAGACAAAGACGTACTCGAGATTGTCTTTAAACCTTCGTTATGGTATTCATTCCTGCCGGTAAAAAACAACCATCTTTCACTGGGTTTTGGCCCGCTTGTTCTGGCTGCCGTTTTTGGTGAAGCTTCCGTTGATGACAATCTGAGAAACAGATACGGACCTTATGACGGGACTCCGGTTGAGGTACCATCAGTTATGTTTAATACTGATAGTATCAATGAATATGTAACTGCAACCGATACCGGCAGAAGATTTTTTAGTATCAAAAGCACCTGCGGGAAAGGGAATAGACCTCATGCCATTCATGAGCGTGAACAAAGAATACTATTCTGTGTACCTTCCGGTCAACAGTCTCGGTTTCACTCAAAATAATAAAAGGGTAGATCCCTCAATCCATTAATAGACAGAACCCAGGGCCTTTGATAATGCTACAGGAACAGCTCAGAAAGGAATAATCATTTCCGGATATTGCCTGCAAAAACTGTTATTGCCGATTAATTGCTTAATTTTGCAGCCCTTTTGAAGGGATGTTTTACATTAGCAATTATTTATATCAATGATAACAGTTTCAAATCTAAGTATTCAGTTTGGGAAGCGCATTTTATTTCAGGATGTCAATCAGATCTTTACTGCCGGCAACTGCTATGGGGTAATCGGAGCAAACGGTGCCGGGAAATCAACATTCCTGAAGATGCTTGTACGGGGATGTTGAATCACGTACAGGGTCAGTAACCTTCGGTCCCGGTGAGAGAGTCTCTGTTTTAAAGCAGGATCATTTTGAATTTGATGACTGCACGGTACTCGACACGGTGAAGATGGGTCATTCAACTTTATGGAATATTACAAAGGAGAAAGAAAATCTGTATCTGAAATCTGATTTTTCCGAGAAGGACGGAATGAGGGCCTCAGAGCTTGAAGAAAAATTCAATGAGCTTGACGGATGGAATGCAGAAAGCAATGCGGCAAGCCTTCTGAGCGGACTCGGAATAAAGGAGGAGAACCATTACAAGCTCCTGAAAGAGCTGTCAGGAAAAGAAAAGGTTAAAGTGCTTCTTGCCCAGGCTTTGTTCGGGAAACCTGATAATCTCCTGCTCGATGAGCCAACCAATGACCTTGATCTTGAGACTGTAAACTGGCTGGAGAACTATCTTTCAGAATTTGAAAATACGGTACTCGTTGTATCTCACGACAGGCATTTTCTTGATTCAATATGCACCCACATCATTGATATTGATTTCAGCAGGGTACAGCTGTTCTCGGGAAATTACAGCTTCTGGTATGAATCGAGTCAGCTTGCTTTAAGGCAGCAGCTGGCACAGAATAAAAAAGCAGAGGAGAAAAAGAAGGAATTACAGGAATTTATTGCACGCTTCAGGGCCAATGTCAAGAAATCAAAGCAGACAACCAGCCGGAAGAAAATGATAGAGAAACTAAATATTGAGGAGATCAGGCCTTCGACACGAAGATATCCCGGCATTATTTTCACTCCCGGCCGGGAACCCGGAAACAATGTACTTTCAGTAAAAGGGCTTACAGGAATTATCGAGGGAAAGACGCTGTTCAAAGATCTTACTTTCACTGTCAATAAAAATGATAAGATCGCATTTCTTTCGAGGGATACACAGGGCAATGACAGTCCTGTTTGAGCTCCTGAAAGGTCATGACAAGCCTCAGAAAGGTTCTTTTGAATGGGGTCAGACAATTGTAAAGGCATATCTGCCTCTTGAAAATGAAAAATTCTTTGAAAAAGATATAACGCTTGTCGACTGGCTGGCACAGTATTCTGAAGACACAAGTGAGATGTACCTTCGGGGATTCCTTGGGAAAATGCTTTTTTCAGGTGAAGAGATATATAAGAAGGTCAATGTGCTTTCAGGAGGGGAAAGGGTTCGCTGCATGATTGCCAGAATGATGATCCGCAATGCCAATGTTATGATTCTTGACAGCCCGACAAATCATCTCGACCTTGAATCAATCCAGGCTTTCAATAATACTTTAATGAAGTTTAAGGGAAATATCCTGATGTCATCACATGACCATGAGTTCATACAGACAGTATGCAACAGGATAATAGAGATAGGTCCGAAAGGGATGATCGACAAGGAAATGCAGTATGATGACTATATTTCCGACGAAAATCTTATGATGAGGAGGGAAAGTATTTATTAACTTCTACCTGCTTACTGTCTCCGATTCTGCCCATTCTATAAGTTCCTTTTTCCGGGTATCATCCAGTCTGGCTTTCTTATGGAACATCCGGTATGACTTGAGAGGCATTTCATTTTCCTTTATAACCTCGACAATTTCCTTCATTTTATCAGGGTTAATTTCAAAATTGCTGAAATTCAATTCTGCTTTGCCCTCTTTTATATGGTTGTTCATCATCAGGCCTACCGGCTGAACATTGAAATACCATATGTAATTTGTATTATTACTATGGCAATCGTAACATGCATCTTTAAGGTCTTGATGGACCGCAGAAGGCACAGTCAGTACCATGGCGATATCATTAACGGATTCTTCTGAACCACTGTTTTTTTCAGGACGAATAAACTGAATTGCTATGAATCCTATTAGAATAATTATAAATACCACCTTCAAAACTTTCATACCTCTGATTTTTAGAATTGATTCCTAAAGTTACGAAAAATCAACCAATTCTATCTTAAAATTAATTGAACCAAGGGAAGAAAGTATATCCATTACGTTTTCTAATTTCTGAGATTTTATAAAACCGGATTTGAGAAAAGTGTTAACTTCATTACCCGAAAATTCGATTTTCTATTTCCAAAAAACTTCGACCCATGAACTCAAAAACTATTCTTTCGTCATGCGTTACGGCACTTTCCGGAAAAAGGCTTGCAGATCACATGAAATATTTCAAGGTGATCCTCCTCATCTCTCTTTTGGCTTACAGCACTGCTGTCTGCCCCCAGGGAACAAGGTTATTGCGCCAGCCTGACATAACTGAAACTCACATTGCGTTTGCCTACGGTGGCGATATTTGGATCACGGATTTCGATGGCATAAAAACTGAGCGTCTTACCAGCACTCCGGCTGTAGAAAGCAATCCCCACTTTTCGCCTGACGGGAAATGGATCGCCTTTAGCTCAAACCGGTCAGGGACACCAGGCTGTTTATATCGTACCAGTTGACGGCGGCACACCAAAAAGGCTTACCTGGCACCCGGCACCTGCTTCCGTTTGTGGATGGTCACCGGATGGCAAAAAGGTTCTTTATGCAACCTCAAGAGATAATGCACCTTCATCCTATTCACGGCTGTGGACGGTATCCGTTGAAGGGGGACCTTCAACACATGCTGACAAGCCAGTGGGCAGCAGACGGATCCTTCTCGCCTGACGGTAGTCAGATTATCATTGACAGGATCCAGCGCTGGGATGTTGAGTGGCGCAACTACCGGGGAGGCCAGAATACACCGCTCGTCATTCTGAACCTGGCCGACCAGAGCGAAAAACTCATACCCAATGAATCGACATTTGATATTCAGCCATTATGGTTGAATAATACTATTTATTTCCTGTCAGACCGTGACCGGACTTCAAACATCTGGTCATACGCACCACCTACAGGTGATCTGAAACAGGTGACTCACTTCACAGGATCAGATATTAAATGGCTCAACGGTCATGGCAACACTCTTGCTTATGAACGTGACGGCTACCTCCATACCCTTGATCTCTCAACCAATGAATCACATCAACTGAATATTACTGTCACTGCTGATTTTCCATGGGCTGAAACCAAATGGACCGATGTAACAAAAAATGCAACCCGAGTCTCGCTTTCGCCAACAGGAAAAAGGATTATCATTGAAGCACGCGGGGAGATATTCACCGTACCGGCAGAGGACGGTGACGCAAGAAATATGACCCGCACTTCCGGAGCTGCTGATCATGCTCCGATATGGTCCCCTAAAGGAAATGAAGTAGCGTGGTTCTCCGATGCCGGAGGCAAGGGATATAATCTGCTTATTGCATCTCAGGATGGTTTGACGGAACCAAGAACCATCTCAATCGGTGAATCAAAGATGGCATGGGAACCTGCCTGGTCGCCCGACGGAAAACTGATTGCTTTTGCCGATGATAAGGTAAGAGTCAGGATCGTGGATGTCAAAAAAGGAACCATCAAAACAGTGGAAACTGCGGCAGCAAATACAGAGAGAGGTAATATGGGCCTGACATGGTCACATGACTCCCGCTGGCTGGCCTATACAAAGACAGGAGCAAATAACTTCAGACAGATAAAGGTGTGGTCGGCAGCAAACGACAGTATATACTCTTTGACCAATTCATTCGCAGACTCATTTTCGCCTGCATGGGACAGGGACGGAAAGCATTTGTATTTCCTTGCCAGTACCAGTCTGGCGCTCGGCTCGGGATGGGCAAATACAAGCGCCATCACCTCCGACCCCGATTATGCTGCATATATTATTAACCTTAAAAAGGACGATCCCTCGCCATTCAAGCCGCGCAGTGATGAAGAAACAGTAAAAGAGGAGAAAAAACCGGAACCCGATGTTAAGAAACCGGCAAAGGGTAAAGAGGCTGGAAAGTCGGATAAGGATACTACCAGCGTTGCAAAGAAAGAGGCTGTTGACTGTCACTATTGACTTTGCAAATATTGAACGGAGAACTATTACCATGCCTTTGGCAAGGGGAAATTACCGCATGATATTGAGCGGTCCTTCCGGAACAATATTCATTGGTGAGGAGAAAGAGGGAGTAACCGGGCTTCGTTATCCAGAAATTTACCCTTGAAAAGCGCGAAGCAAAAGAATTTATGAGCGGTGCAAGCCAGGTTTCCATTTCAGCTGACGGAAATAAAATGCTTGCCCGGACAGGCAGCGACTGGAAGATAATGAATACATCGTCAGCCTACCGGTGCTGATGGTAAACCGGTCAAGACTGGCTCTGAAAATGCTTCTCGACAGGTCGGAGGAGTGGAAACAGATATTTGAGGAGGCATGGCGATATGAAAGGGATTATTTCTATGATCCCGGAATGCATGGCAGAGACTGGAATGAAGTTTATGAACGGTATGCTCCCCTGATTCCTTATGTCAGGCACCGTGCCGATCTGACATACATTCTTGACCAGATGAACGGAGAACTGTCAGTGGGTCACAGTTTTGTCTTCGGAGGTGACTTACCCTGAAGTTGACAAACCGTCTGCCGGATTACTCGGTGCTGATCTTATCGCTGAGAACAACCGGTGGAAGATCAGGCGGATTTATACAACCGAAAGCTGGAACCCTGAATTATCAAGTCCGCTTGACAGACCAGGCATAAAGATCGAGGCAGGCTATTATCTCGTGGGAATTAATGGGAAAGAACTGACTGCAACGGATGATCCATGGCAATTCCTTGACGGCACACTGGATGTGCAGACCACACTCCATATCAACAAGACACCTGATTTTGCAACGGATCGTGGAAAGAGGTGGTTAAACCAATCGCCAGTGAATCAAACCTGCGCCAGAGAGCATGGGTTGAAGATAACCGCCGGATGGTAGACAAGCTCTCGGAAGGGAAACTGGCCTATATATGGGTACCAAACACAAGCAGTGCAGGATTTGTCTCATTCAACCGGTATTTCTTTGCACAGCAGGATAAAAAAGGTGCCGTGATTGATGAACGCTTTAACGGCGGCGGCCTGCTGGATGACTATATGGTTGACCTGATGAACCGCCGTCTAAGTGCTGCAGTCACCAATGAGGCTCCGGGAGGCATCCCCTTCCGTCTGCCTGCAGGTATCCTCGGTCCTAAGGTGCTCCTGATCAATGAGATGTCAGGTTCGGGAGGCGACTTCTTCCCGTGGGTATTCCGCCAGCAAAAGACAGGACCGCTGATTGGTGCACGTACCTGGGGTGGACTGGTAAAATCGTCGGTTCATTATTCACTGGTTGACGGCGGTGCCCTTACGGCTCCTGACAATGCAGTTTTTGACCCGGTCAATAATAAATGGATAGCTGAAAATGAAGGCGTCGCTCCGGATATAGAAGTGCGCCAGGATGCTGTCTCCCTTTCAAAAGGAATTGATCCTCAGCTGGAAAGAGCTGTAAAGGAAGCATTGAAGTTGCTGGAACAGGAGGGTGAAATAAAAATAGCTCCGCCACCCTATCCCACTCCGGCAAAAAAATGAGAGTAGAGCATAACTAAATGATAATAATTGTCCCACTGGCACTTTGTGGGAAGGTTGAGTACTGGCTGGAAAATGCACGGAAGCTCCGCAGGTGATCGAGGAGGGGAAAAAACGGGAGTACCAGAAAGAATAGCCTATTTCCCTTTTTCTATTTGGATTGCTCTGTATTGTTTTCTCCAAACAGGTTGTAAGGCTTTTCACTGAAATTATCATTAAA
>CAVWSZ010000012.1:0-18718 GCA_963757935.1 uncultured Bacteroidales bacterium
ATGTGACCTCGCCTTCATGCCACTCCGCACGAAGATATAGTCTATGCGGCCCTCCCCGGGGGCATCCTTCCACCCGTTGAAGGTGTAGCTCTCCCCTGCCGGCGGCGTTTCGGAAATGTCATAGGAATCTGTAGCAAATGCGCCCTCTTTCATCCTGGCAATGGCGAGGCTTCCCGGAAGTGCATTGAAGTCACCCGTTATCACGAAGTTATTGTCTCCTGCCAGCTCTCTCACCTTCGCCAGCAGCACCCCGGAGCTCATCACCCGGGCCGAATCGCTTATATGGTCGAAGTGAGTATTGAAATAAACCAGGGTGTCTTTAGTCGTCTTATCATACAGTCTTACCCATGTGGCTATCCTTGTAAGTGCTGCTCCCCATCCGACCGATCCCGGCACGTCGGGCGTGGCCGAGAGCCAGAAGGTGCCATGATCAACCGGGCTGAACCGTCCCAGACGATAGAAAACAGGACATGCCTCCCCGCCCCTTATGCCGTCATCACGCCCCGCCGCAAAAGAACCGTACCCGGTAAGTGCCGAGTCAAGATACTCATACTGATGCCACAGCACCTCCTGCATCCCCAGCAGGTCAGGTACCTGATCATTGATGAACCCGGCAACCATCGTAGCGCGGTTTGGCCAGGCATTAATGCTGTCACGCGGATTGTCATACCTGATATTGAAGGTCATTACATCAATTTCCCGGACCCTCTTCCGTCTTACAGGAAAAAGCAATCAGTGCAACCAGAACGGCGGTGGTAACAAGTCTTTGCATAGGTTCTAATTTTCATAAAAGTAAAAATAATCCTGAGTAGGCGCCAATTTAAAAATCAGTATATTTGGATCATTATCCATTCTTTTCGCGAGAGAAGTTTTGGTTTATACAGAAGAGGGGAGAGATTAGGCTCGGAGAACCTCTAGCAACCGCAGGATGCAATATCCTGAAAGGTGCTAACACCTACCCTGAAAAGGGAATTATAAATTGAGATTTTTGCGTACAGCCTTAAGCCGGAGCAAAGATTTTCAGACAGTATCGAAAGGTGCTGTATAATGCTGTATGATAGAGTTTTAATTGAAATATATGTCGAAGAAAAGAAGCATTGAGGAAATCAACGAGAAAATCCGTAAGGGAAAAGCCGTTGTGCTTACCGCTGAGCAGGTCTCAGCGATGGGTAAGGAGATGACACCTGCCGAAGTGATGAGCAGGGTCGATGTTGTTACCACCGCCACCTTCGGGCCTATGTGCTCGTCGGGCGTTTTCATCAACTTCGGTCATTCCAGTCCGCCTATGCGCATGGAGAGGCTCACCCTGAACAATGTGCCGGCTTACGGAGGCATAGCAGCCGTTGATGCCTACCTGGGCGCCACTGAGACAGCCATGCCGCAGGATACATACGGCGGTGCACACGTCATCGAAGACCTGATAGCAGGAAAAGACGTGTTGCTGCAGGCAACAGGCAAGGGCACCGACTGCTACCCGAGAACTGAGATAAAGACACTTGTAAATAAGGATTCGATAAACGAATTCATAATGTTCAATCCCCGCAATGCATACCAGAACTACAATTGTGCGGTGAACGGCACCTCGAAGATCAAATTCACATATATGGGCACCCTCCTGCCCTCCTTCGGCAACGGTAACTTCTCCACCTCCGGGGAGCTGAGCCCGCTGCTGAATGATCCCGAGATGCGCACAATCGGCATCGGCACCCGCATCTTCATGGGCGGCGCCACCGGATATGTCGCCTGGAACGGCACACAGTTCAACACCGGAAAACCGCTGAATGAAAACGGTATACCGATTGGCAATGCCGCCACCCTGTCACTGATAGGCGATGCAAAACAGATGAGCACAAGGTTCATCAGGGCCGCCTATTTTGAGAAATACGGCGTCTCGATGTTCGTCGGGATCGGAATCCCAATCCCGGTAATTGACGAAGACATTGCTGCCAGGCTGATGATCCGCAACAGCCAGATTGAAACAAATATTATCGATTACGGAACAGGCAATTTCGAGGTACTGGGACGGATCAACTATGAAAAGCTGTTTTCCGGTGAGATAACACTTAACGGGAAGAAGATACGCACAGCTCCTCTGTCGAGTGTCAAAGTGGCGCGTGAGATAGCAGACCTGCTTAAAAAGGAGGTGACGGAGGGCCGGTTCCTGCTCACCGAGCCCGTGGCGATGTTCCCGAAGACGGCAGGACTGAATAAACTGGAGATAAGGATCTGACAATAAACTCAAGAATCATGACAAGCAGAAGATTTGTGCTCACCTTCCCGCCTGATGCGACGGGTGAGCCTATTACATACAACCTGATCAAGAAATATGACATAATGGTCAACATCGTTAAGGCTGACGTCTCACCGGGACAGATAGGGCATCTTGTGATGGAGATGACTGCGCCGGGGAAAGTGCTGAAGGAAGGCATGGAATATATAAGGCAGCAGCATGTGGAGTGCGAGCCGATCGATAAAAAGATAAGCTATAAGAAGGAGCTGTGCATACACTGCGGCGCCTGTTCGGCAGTCTGTTTCCCCGGCGCCCTGACAATGGGTCGTAAGACGGCAGAGCTGTCGTTCGATCCAGAGAAATGCGTTGTGTGCGAGCTATGCCTGAAATCGTGCCCCCTCAACCTCTTCTCAATCGACATTGGCTAAGAGTGCTGCATATGAACCCCGTCTCTACCGCGAATCTATGGGCAATGCGCGGTGGAAGAGCTTCAGGGCGGGTTTTCGGGAGACCGATCTCTGGGTGGCTGTCGATGCGGAGCGTTACAGCAGTGATATTGAGAGGTACGTTCTCGACCGTATCCTGTTTTACCGTTCTGTTCTGGAGGAGCATATAGCGGTTTTCACGGATTTCCGTGATTCTCTGGTTCCGGTAATGGCGCCGGCCGGCGTGCACCCCATGTTGCGTGACATGTATGAGGCAGCGCAGGCGGCAGGCACCGGACCGATGAGCGCCGTGGCCGGCGCCATAGCCCAGTACACGGCCAATGACCTCATCAGCCGGTTCGGACTCAGTGAAGTCATTGTGGAGAACGGTGGCGACATCTTCCTGAAGCTCACCTCCCCGGCAACTATTTCGGTCTTTGCCGGCGCCTCGCCCCTGTCGGACAAAATAGGACTCGTGATCAGGCCAGAAGAGACCCCGTTGTCGGTTTGCTGCTCATCGGGCACGGTAGGACATTCGCTCAGCTTCGGCATTGCCGACGCCTGTATGATCGCCTGCCGGTCGGGAGCGCTGGCTGACGCCTATGCCACAGCCTTCTGCAATGAGGTCAAACACAGGGATCAGGTGCAGCAGGTGACAGAAATGGCTCTGAAAAAGCCGGAAATTATGTCCGTTGTGATCATCGCCGGCGATAAAGTCGGTCTGGGTGGGATTCTTGAGGTGAAGATGTTGAAAGTCAAAGACTGTGGGGATTAGTCCTTGCTTTTGCCAGGAGTCTTAAAGCCGATTGACTTACGGTTCTTTTGTTCCAGTTCCTGTTGCTTAACTGCCTCGAACTGCTTCAGGTATTCAAAGATTAACTCTATGTTATTACCTTGCTCCTCTATTGCCTGTTTAATTATATTTATTTCCAGCATGACGTCCTTATGCAACAGCAACATTTTGCGTAGCATGGTAAAAGTACGCATGATGGCAATATTTATCTTCTATTGCTTTCTTACTATTAAGAACACTTGAAAGCATAGCAACTCCATTCTCTGTAAAAGCAAAAGGAGAAGAACCACCAAAATATCTTTTAGAAGGTATCACATTTTGTGATACCACAGCATTTATCTCATCATCAGTAAGTTCATACATAAAATCAGATGGAAACCGATCTATATTACGACGTACAGCCTGCTTTAAAGCTCTTGTTTCTACTTCATATAACTCTGCGAGATGGATATCAAGTATAACCTTTTCATCTCTAAAGGTAATTATCTTACCCGCAATCACAGCTTCCTGTCTTATAAGTGAACTATCTTTTGTCATTAATTAATTCGATTATATCCAAAAGTAACTGTTTATTATTTTAAGGTCGCAAATTGCACCCTCCATTTTATCCCAGCGGGTGACATTTATTTATTGATTCCTGCAACACCTCCAGGTCGTCGACATGGTTCACACCAAAGAAAATCTAAGAATCATGAAGGAAGAAATAGAATAATTCCCACATTTTGGCATTCAATCAAAACCTGGTAACGATGCAAAGTGCAGAAAGTCTCAAGAGGAGAATAGAAATGGAAGAAAGAAATGTTCTGATAAGAGAATCTCCTTCCGTATCAACAGCAATTAAAGTAGCGGACGATTCCAATTCAAGCGAGATCCTTGTCTTTACTTCACTGTGTAATGTTTATAAAGTTCAGAAAAAGGAACTTATCGACAAGTTTCAGGCACTGCAGAAAATTGATCTTGAACCAGGCGAAAAACCGATCTATCTGACCGGAGAAAAGAGATATAAAGGCTTTCTGATTGTGGCATTTGAAAATGGCAAAATCGGAAAGATTTCTTTGGCAAGTTATCAAACCGAGTACGCAAGGAAGAAACTCATAAATGCTTTCAACAGCGAATCGCGTTTGATCTTTATTGAACTCATTGAACATGATATTGATCTGGTTACACTGAGCAGCATTAAAAAGGTTGTTTTGTTCAACACCTCTCAGATCAATGCGGTGGGAAGCAGGTCAACAAAAGGTGTCCAGGTTATGAAACCGAAGGATGGAAGTGTATTGATAAAAGTTAACCGGCTGGAAAATACAAAACTCGCTGATCCTGAATATTACCGTAAGAGTGACTCTCTTAATGCAATCGGATTTTATCTGAAACCAGGTGATGAGATCTGATTCCTGGCACTTCTTAAAACCAGCAGTAAAAAGTCCCTTCTAATGGATTCTTGTCTTTCCAGTTACTCTCTTTTAAATTATCCCACCAATCTTTATAAACAGCCCTGACAATAAGAATTTCATCACCTTTCAATCCCTTGTATCTTTCACTCTCTGCCAGAGATGTGTTAATCAGGTAGGGGTCAAGAGAACCATAACCACGGTCATTTCTAATTCCTTCGACAGTCCATAATAAACACTCTCCCAAAATAAAGTAATCCCTTTCTTCAGGATATGGTCCACGGGATGATAAAGGATTAACCGGGAAAATCGTAATATGAGTTGTGTCTTTGGCAAATTCAATAAGCGACGATATATGATTTTGGTTAAATTTTGGCATCAACAGCCATAAATTCTCACCAGTTTCTCCTTTCTCATAGTAATCGTATGTCCCCAGCTTAAGTTGCTTAACGAAAATGGCGACATCCGGATTATTGAGGTCTAAATTGTTTTTTTCACAGCCGATGCAGAACAGAAGAAGCAAAAGCGGGATAAATGATAGCCTTTTCATTAAATGAGTTTTTTTCAGGGGGTAATTTCAATCAGTTTTGTTACAAAAATTAAGCCGGATATGCTGCAAAATTTGTTAGCGTCATTGAGATTTACGAATTTAACATCAAATTTCAATCAAATTAAAATGAGCGATTCAGACAAACAATGGCAAGCCATTTATAAAGCAGGTGCTGTAACTACAATAATAGTACTATGCGGAATTATCCTTGATATGGCTGTTGGCACTATTACGGGTGGAAATATTACTGAACTTCCACAAACTGCAATCGAAAGATTCAATCAGTTTAAAGAGACACCATTATTGGGCCTTTATAATCTTGATTTACTTAACATAATTAACCAGATTATATTAATCCCTGCAATTTTTGCTCTCTACGCAGCACACAGAGAAACCAACAAATCATTTGCCCTGCTCGCCATGATTTTATTTCTTGTCGGTACAACAATATTTGTTACGGGCAATACAGCACTTTCGATGCTCGACATTAGCCATAAATATTTTGCCACTACCTCAGCTGAGCAAAAAATACTATTTGCGGCAGCTGGAGAAGCAATGTTGGTAAAAGGGTCGCATGGAAGCCTTGGTGTTTTCATTGGATTTGCCCTGCCGACATTTGCTAACATGTTAATGTCATTTGTGATGCTGAATGGAAAAGTCTTCAGCAGAGCAACATCATATGTTGGTATTGCCGGCAATTCACTCATGGTAATCTATATAATAATGGTAACATTTATGCCGGCAGTTGAAAAAATGGCCCTGGCTTTTGCAATGCCGGGAGGATTGTTATTAATGGCATGGATGATTATGTTTACGATTAAACTGTTGAAACTGAGCAAATATAAAGTCAATTGAATTCGGCGTATTTTAACTAAGATTTATTCCATCAACAACAGAACTTGTATCAAATGCCGGCAATTGCACATATAGGAGTAGGTTTCGCAGCGAAAAAAATCGCACCGGAAATTTCAGTCATCTACCTGATAATCGCTGCTGAATTGGTAGAACTCGTCTTTTTCGGATTTGTGGCAGCAGGGATTGAAAGTATGCCACTGGCTGATAAGGCACCCTTTTCTCCATACTCACATAGTGTAGTTATGGGAATAATCTGGTCATTAGTAGCAACATTGGTTACATTTTTAATAAGCAGGAATAAAAAAGCAAGCATCGTTATAGGACTGCTTGTTCTTAGCCATACAGTCCTGGATATTATTGCATCCCCTAAGCTGGCATTTTATCCAACAGACACAAAAATGCCGGTATTTTTTAATAACTCCTTGTCGGTCGGGTTAGGGTTATTTAAATATGAGACTATCGCATTAATAAGTGAATTTGGGTTCTTAATTGCCGGATTAATAATCTATTTGCTGACAATAAGGAAAGCCAGATTGCAAGGCCATTTAAAAGTGCAGAAAGTCTTGTGAAAAGCCAGGGAACCACCCTGCTTAATCTAAAAATAGTATCCATCCCAGTCTATGGATGTCTTTTCATACTGTCTCCCTGTTGTTTTGCTGAACTTTTGTCAGCGTGTAAATGTTATACGTTTTGTATTGCGATTTTGCCGGTATTTGGACAGTGACACTCAGCAACTAACAGAAAAAGCAAATCCGGAACCTTCTTTGACAACTAATTTTCGATGATATGGCAAAACAGATCTTTATAAATCTGGCAGTAAAAGACCTTCAAAAATCCATGGACTTTTATACTGCATTGGGATTTTCAAACAATCCGCAATTTTCAGACGATACAGCAAAATGTATGGTTTGGAGTGAAAACATTTTTGTGATGATTATGACACACGAAAAATTTGCATCTTTTGCAACTAAGCCCATTGCAGACACAAAATCAAATTTAGCAGGACTTTTTTCCTTGTCGGTGGACAGCGTTGATGAAGTGAACAGTATTGCAGGCAAAGGACTTGATGCAGGTGGAACAGAGCCGGCCGAAATGAAAGATTATGGCTTTATGCAACAAAGAACTATTGAAGATTTCGATGGGCACACCTGGGAAATATTTTTTATGGACATGACGAAATTTCCACAACCAGCGTAGGTAATCGAAACTACAATGAAAAAAGACATTGAAGAATATAATCAGTCATTGCAAGAAGCTGAACTGTGCAACACGTTGGCAACTTTAATAGATAAACATTTAAAGAATGCCGAAAACAAAATCTGGCATTCTCACCCTGTTTGGTTTTTAGAGGGTAATCCAATAGTTGGATATAGCAGGGAGAAAAAAGGTATACGCCTGATGTTTTGGAGTGGAGCAGATTTTGATGAAGAAAATTTAAATGTGAGAGGCGGCAAATTTAAAGACGCCTCAAAATTTTACAATTCAGCAGACGAAATAAAAACTACCGACATTAAAAGATGGATTGAAAAATCCATTGAAATTCAGTGGGACTATAAGAATATAGTTAAACGAAAGGGAAAACTGGAACGATTAAAGTAAATTATACACTATGGCACTAATAAATCCTCATATCAACTTTAATGGAAATGCAGAAGAAGCATTTACATTCTACAAATCAGTTTTCGGCGGAGAGTTCGCAATGATTGTGCGTTTCAAAGACATGGCAGGTCCTGAATTCCCGGTAGCCGAAAATGAGGCAAACAAAATCATGCATATCGCTTTGCCTATTGGCAAAAACGTTTTAATGGCAAATGACGTTCCGGAAATATTAGGACGGGTTGACGAAAACGAAAACAGAAGTAAAATTTCAATCAGTGCAGAAAGCAAAGAAGAGGCTGACAGATTATTTAATGGACTTTCAGCAGGTGGAAAAATTGAAATGCCTATTTCTGACAGTCCCTGGGGTTCGTATTTTGGAATGTTCAGAGACAAATACGGTATTGAATGGATGGTAGATTTTGACCCAAAATATAATGGGCAAATTTAACTGAAGAACAACAACTAGTTTCCGCAGACAAAGTTTGTAACGGGTGAAATAAACTTAGACACTGGCTAAGAAGACCAGTTCATTGAAATTGACTTCAGATCTTCTGAGGATATCCGGTAATGTTTCTTATCTCCCTGTAAAGAGGCTGCAGGTGCTTATACATCGGTGAATACACTTTATCATACAACTGGCTGTAAATTTCAACATTCCGGGTGTCCGGAAGAAACTCCTCGCCGGTACGGGTCATCGCTTTCACCGCCTCATCATAACCGTGATAAAAACCCATCCCCACGGCAGCATTTATTGCAGCTCCCAGAGAAGACGTTTCGTAGGTGTGAGGCCTGTATGTGGGCATGTTGAATATATCAGCCGTTATCTGCATAGCCTGTCTGCTCTGGGAACCCCCTCCTGAGATAATGACCCTCGATACCGGACACCGTGTCCGTCGTACAGTCCTGTGAAGCCCCTCCTTCAGTGAGTAGGTCAGTCCTTCAAGAATGGCCCTGTATATGTGTGCCCTTGTATGTACATCGCCAAAACCGATGATTGCACCCTTGGCTTCGGTGCCGGGAGTCTTCAGTCCCGGCGACCAGTAGGGCTGCAGCGTCAGTCCCATCGACCCTGCCGGGATGGTTCTGATCATCTCGTCAAACAGATCCTCAGGGGTCCTGCCTGTCTGTGCTGCAATCTGCGTTTCCTTTAGACCGAACTCCTTCTTGAACCAGTTAATCATCCAGTAACCCCTGAAAATCATTATCTCAGTGTTGTAATGATCGGGAATTGCACTTGGATAGGCCGGGAAAAACGGAATGACCTCGAAGTATTTTTTATGCGTGGTCTGAACCGTGGATGTGGTGCCGTAGCTCAGGCAGGCGACATCGGGCGAAATGACCCCGGAGCCGAGAACCTCGCACGCCTTGTCGGCAGCAGCTGCAATGAGCGGCAGCCCCTGCGGTATCCCCGTCTTCTCCGATGCCTCTTTACTTATATATCCGAGTACTTCCGAAGGTTTTACAAGCCTCGGGAGCTTCTCCCTCTCCACCGGGAACATCCTGAAGTTCATGTGGTTTTCCGATGCCCACTCCTGCTTCTTGAAGTCGAAGGGCACATATCCCACGGTGCACCCTATAGAATCGGTAAACTCACCAGTAAGAGAATAGGTCAGGTAACCCGACAGCAAAAGGTATTTTTCGGTCTTCTCCCAGATTTCGGGAGTGTGCTGCATTATCCAGTTGCATTCGCCGTTTTTGACTGAATAGACAACCGATTCCCGCATACCCACCAGCCTGAGTGCCAGCTGCATCAGCGTTCCCGGGATACTTTCCCAGGGCTGTCTGTCGCTGGTCAAGCCATGAAATGGCAGGCCGCAGTGAATTGCCCTCTTTGTCGATATTCACAAGCGTGGACCTCTGCGTGGTGATCGATACAGCTTTTATTCTCTCCTTCTGAAATTTTGTCTCGCTGAACAGTTTCTTCAGCGTTTCGAACATCTTATCCCTGAAGTATTCGGGCTGCTGCTCCGCCATTCCGGGACCGGCAGAAAAATAAGGCTCGATCTCCGTCTTCGCTATCTGGAGAATTTCGCCTGAAAGGTCAGTCAGTACCGCCCTTACGGACTGTGTGCCGCAGTCGATTGCCAGTATCAGTTCATCTGTAGATTTCATCTGTGAAAAATTAAAGTCCGAGGGTTCCGCCGGGATTCATAATATTGTTCGGGTCGAAGTGTTTCTTGACTGCAGCAAGCACTTCCATCGATGTTTTTCCGAGGTGTTTTTCCATATACGGTGCCAGCACTCTGCCCACACCGTGGTGATGGGAAAGGGAACCTCCGTTTTCGATTATTGTATTTACAAGTCCTTTGTGGAAAGCCGAAAAATCTTCTTTCTCATTTCCCTTTTCCATCGGACTAAGGAAGGTAAAATAAAGATTCGCCCCGCTCTCGTAAACATGCGAAATATGGATCATGAAGACGGTTTTCGGGCGCCGGCTCACATATTCGTGTGTGGCAGACCATACTTTCAGCAGGTTTTCCCAGGTAACTGCAGTCTCAAGGGTGTCTGACATTATGCCCAGGTCCATCAGCGGGTCACGCATGTAGGCACTCGAGTATCTCTGGTCAAGCCATTTTATTACAGGGCTTTTCCCAATTGAGAAGCCCTTTTCCTCTTTTGCGGTCTTCTTTATTTTCTTCAGTACAAATTTTGTATAGTCTCTCTCTCCCTCCACAGCCACAAACATCAGCGACCGCCTGCCGGGCATGAAACCCATTCCTTTCAGCACCCTGTCAGACAGGCTGTTATCGAATCCCTTGGTCTTGAATGCAATGTCCGTTTCATCGGGATCGGAGATCCTGAAGAGATGGGGCCTGCCGTATTCGCTCTGGATCATTTTGCGCATTGCTTCCACTGCCTGCTCAAACGATTTGAATATGAAGGAGGCATAGCTTGTATTCTGAGGCCTGAAGTTATGGATGTTCAGAGTGACCTCTGTTAATATACCGAGGGTGCCCTCAGAACCGATGAACAGCCTGAAGATATCCCATCCCTGGGCGGTGCGGGGAAATTCCTTTGTCTCAATGATCCCGGCCGGGGTTACAGCCTTAAGAGCAACGACCATGTCTTCGATCTTGCCGTAGCCCGTGGAGGCCTGTCCGGCCCCCCTTGCGGCTACCCATCCGCCAACCGTGGAATATTCAAACGACTGCGGGAAATGCCCGCAGGTGAAGCCCTGTTTGTTCAGTTCATCCTCGAAAGCAGGACCGTAAATACCGGACTGAACGGTCACCGTTTTGTTAACCGGATTTATCTTAATGATCCTGTTGAGATGTTTTGTCAGGTCAAGGGCTATTCCGCCGTGGGGAGTCTGTAACGCACCCGTGACTGACGACTGTCCTCCTGCCGGGATTACCGGAATTTTCTCCCTGTTGCAGTATTCCACAATCCGGGCAATTTCATCCTCGTTCCGCGGAGAGACAACGGCATCCGGCGGGTGTGGCACACTGTTCAGCCTCAATTCAAGGAGCTCACCGTAGAACTTCCCGTATGAGAAGCTGGCCCTGGTGAAATCATCGTCCCGGAAGTTTTCAGCGCCCACTGTGCTCCTTAAAAATTCGACCTGCTGCGGATTCAGGGAAGAGGGCTTTTCAAGTTTTACCTGCTCCGATCCGGGGAGGTGTTTCGTTTCAAATTCCTTATCCCCGAGGCCAAATTTTTCACTGATCACTTTCAGCATCAGGGGATCGATCTGATGCTCTCTCTTATCGCCCCATTTAAGTATTTCCCGGTAGGAAAAATCCATTTTTTCCATATCAGTACAGGTCATAAACTTTCATCATCGAGGCGATCTCCTCCTCCGCTTTCTGGCTGTTCCAGTTCAGCATTTCTGCGGCTATTGCCACTATTTTGTCGATGATTGCCCTGCCCGGATTTCCAAGGGTGCCGGTGCCGGTTCTTCGCAGCATGATATCCCTGAGCGTCCTGGCACTTTCATATTTGATTGCATAGACGACCTCGGCAAGTATCTCTCCGTCGTGACTGACAACCTCGGCAAACCGCGGGTTATCCCTGGCTATCTGGAACACTATCTTGCTGTCGGTGCCGTAGTTCCTGCTCACATATTCGATTGTCTGTCTGCTGAAATCGGTATAATTGAGATGCTGCCTGATCATGAACTGCTTCATGTCCCGTATTTCGCACCCTGAGAGATAAAGGTTATCGGAAACAGGATCGGAGAGTGTTCTGTTCAGTTTCCGCGAGATCATTTTCAGTACCTCGGCGGCCAGGCTTCTGCTGGTGGTATACTTTCCCCCTTCGATTGTTATCATCCCTTCTATGCCGTCGGTGGCGTTATCATAGACCTCGTACTTTCTCGATGTCTTGTATGATCCCTTTGTCTGGTCGTCGACCAGCGGCCTCAGTCCTCCGTAGGCGTGTTTTATGTCGGAGAGGGTGATTGCCTTCCCGTAGTTTTCATTTACTCCTTTCAGTACCTCCTCAAGGCTCTCTTTGGAGACCTTGTACTCATCAGGATCGCCATAATATTCCTTGTCGGTGGTGCCAATCAGGGAGTGGTCGCGCCAGGGCATTATCATGAGGTGGCCGCCGTCCTTTCGCTGCAGTGAAACGACATGATTCCCGGCAATTCTGGGGGTGATTATATGTATTCCTTCAGAGCGTTTGACCTTATGGGCTGAGAAATCCTTCCCGGCTGTCAGGTTGAGTATCTTGTCGGCCCAGGTGCCGCCGCAGTTAATTACCAGGTCGGCGTAGACATCCTTCTTCTCGCCGGAGAACAGGTCTCTGACCTCGACGCCGGTGATTCGGTTGTTGTCACCCTGTTTAAAGGCTTCGATTTTGGCATAGTTTGACACCCTGGCGCCGTATTCGGCTGCCGACTTGATGAAGGCGAGGGTAAGTCTTTCGGGGAAGATGCTCTGGTAGTCGAAGAAATAGAATGAATTGCGCAGGCTTTCCATTGAGAGGTTGGGCTCGACCCTGACGGTTTTTCTGTGTGATATCAGTTTATGGTTTGCCAGTCGTTTGGTTTTGTCCCATGTATCTTTCTTGTCATACGAGAGGATGTCGTAGAGGTACATTCCCAGGAGCATTTTCCAGATGTTTCCCTTCCAGCGTTTGTAATTTGGCATTATGAATGGGAGGGGGTATACGAAGTTAGGGGCTATGTTGCCGAGTATTCTGCGTTCGCGGAGCGATTCTCTGACGAGGCCTATCTCCATTTTGGCGAGGTAGCGGAGGCCGCCGTGGATGAGTTTGGAGGTGGCGGCAGATGTGGCGCCGCCGTAGTCTTTCTTTTCGAAGAGGGCGACGGATAGGCCGCGTGCTGCGGCGATGTATGCCACGGCGGCGCCGGTGATTCCTCCCCCGATTATTATCAGGTCAAATTTCTTGTCAGAATGCTCTTCGATATACCTTTTAAGGATCATGTGTTGTGGTGGTTTTAGCAATCATGTAAGTTAGTGAAAAACCGGAAATAAAAACAATATCCTGGTCATTTGAAAATGAGAAGAAATGAAGAGTCGAATGTTAAATGTCGAAAGTGGGATGGAGAAAGGGTCATGGCAGGACAACAGGATTTTGACCTCTGATTCTCATGTACTTAGATTCTGCCCCTCTCACCTATTAAGCCCGTTGGTGCGGGACATATCGAAGCGAGACCAAAATAATTCTGAACCTGATATTGAAATAAACATCAAAGGCTTAAATTAATTTGGATATTTATCTAAATCATTTTAATTTTGATATGCTGCATTTCTAAAATTGTTTTATGTCATTGGCTAAGTACATCGCGAGATTACAGCGGATGGACTATCTGATCGCGTTGAAGGCAACAGGCCCGCCTGACGATTTTGCCTGCAAGCTTCAACTGAGCAGAAGCACTCTTTTTGAAACTCTTCAGGAGATGAAGGGAATGGGTGTGGACATCAGATACTCCAACACCAGGGAATCATATTATTATGCTGATGAAAGGAGGATTATCATCAGGGTTGAAAGAATTTGTGAGAAGCGGTAATAGCGGAACGGACATTATGAGCATTTATTTTCTGAATGTTGAATGCATGACTTGAGAACCTTATAGATATTGCCTTAAACTGTTAAGCAATGAAATTATTAGAGACATATTTCTCAATAAAAAGTTGGAAGCTTCTCTCCGGTATTATCCTTGCTAATCTTCTGCTTTTATGGTTATCGCAAACACTGATAAATGAAACAGTCTTCTTTAATACCTACAGTGACCAGCTTACCTATGAGAGATCGATGGAATTGTTTGCAAAGATGAAGTCATTTTCATGGACAGCATATCTACTGACTCCACTGATTTTGCTGATTAAATTTTCTGTCCTGACACTAATAATTTATATAGGGGTATTCTTCAGTGACATGCAGAAAGAGATTTCTATGGGAAAAGTATTTACGGTTGTAGTAGCCTCAGAAGTCATAATCCTGTTTGCCTCAGTGGCTAAATTATTGTGGTTTACTTTTTTTGCCGGTAATTATACGCTCGATGAAATGGGCTTTTTTTACCCACTGTCCCTGATAAATCTTTTCACCCAGTCAGAGGTTGCAGCATATTGGGTTTATCCGCTTCAACTGGTAAATATTTTTCAGCTTTTCTATATCCTGATCCTTGCCGCAGGATTGTCAAAAATCAGTACTATAAAACGGGAGACCACAGACAGGATTATTCTTTCTACCTATTTCCCTGCAATGGCCTTATGGGTAGTATTAATAATGTTTCTAACGATAAATAACTCCGTATGAAGAAAACAGTAGCAAGGCTGACTGTTGCCCTGATTCTTCTTACATTACTCATGTTGACTGCCGGAATAGTCAAAAAAGCAGGCAAGGCCAATGAAATTGCCAAAAGGGTAAAAACGCTCCCGGATTTTACATTTCCTGATGTTGAGGGAAGACTATTCAGCTCAAGCGAAATTACAAAGGGCCCTCTTCTGATAACCTATTTCCACCCTGAATGTGAGCATTGTCAGTATGAGATCTCATCTCTTTTTAAAAGCAATTTCCTTGACGGGAATACTAAGGTGGTCCTGGTAAGTATTGCCGGACCTGAAATGATCAGAGAGTTTATAGAACAGTTCAAGGCAGAAAATGACACATTGCTCTGGGTACTCTCTGATACCATCATGGATTTCAGGGAGATATTCGGCACAGAGATCATCCCCTCCAACTTTATCTATAATGAAAATCTCGAGCTGGTAAAAATGATGAAGGGTGAGATCAGGACTGAAGCAATCCTTAAATATCTCAGAAATGGTGATCAATAATAAACGAATCAGGGATGCATCACTTCTTCAGCATGACTCCACCGATTGCGGGGCGGCTTGCCTCGCTTCGGTAATTAGGTACTTCGGCGGTGATGCAGGAATAGAGAATATCCGTAAGGTCAGTGGCACCACACAAGCTGGGACATCAATGCTGGGTTTATACCAGGCGGCATTGGAGAGCGGCATGGTGGCCTCAGGCTATGAAGCCTCAGTCAGCGATATCATTGGTTTTGATGGAATACTGATTCTACATGTGACCCCGGAAAAGGGTTATGAGCATTATATTGTATCCTTTGGCTTTTCGGAAGACCGTTTTACCGTTTGGGACCCCGCGAGAGGCCTTTCATTTAAAACAAAGGATGATATTGATAAGATATGGATAAGCAAAAAGTGCCTGGCAGTTTCACCTGGAGAGAAATTCAGATACCGGGTAATTGAAAAAAAAGAAAAACGTAATTGGTTGATTGATACCATTAAGCCTGACAAAGAGCTTCTTCTGATAAGCATTTTTGTAGGGATCCTTATTTCGGTATTAGGTGTTGCAATGGCCGTATATACGCAAAAACTGATTGACAGAATCTTGCCGTCAGGTGAAGTCAGAATACTGGTAGTTTCTTCAGTTCTTGTCCTTCTGCTACTTTGTTCAAGAGTAGTCCTTTCTGCTATCAGACAATATATGCTATTATCCCAGGGTAAATCATACAATATCAGGATAGTAGATCAATTCTACGGATCATTAATGGAGCTTCCCAAACCGTTCTTTGACACCAGAAAGACCGGGGATATGGTGGCCAGACTGAACGACACCATGCGTATTCAGCGGGTAATATCTGAAATCGTAAGCACATATATCATTGACATTCTGATCCTGATCATAACATTTGGGATGGTTTTCTGGTATTCCACAATTGCCGGTTTTATTTCATCACTGGTTCTGCCTTTATTCTTTGTTCTGGTTTACAGGTGGAACAAAAGGATAATTGGCTCACAACATGATCTGATGGCCGGTTATGCAATGAATGAAGGCAATTTTATTAACTCTCTCAGGGGTATCACAGAGATCAAGAGCATGAACTGGCAGAATATCTACACTGCCAAAAATAAATCGATCTTTTCGGTTTTTCAAGAGAGAGCCTTTTCGCTTGGCGAGATCAAGATAAAGCTTGGTATGCTAACCGGTCTGGTCGGAACACTTTACATTATCGGATTACTGGTATTTACCTCACTGGAGGTCATGGGATCAAAAATGACTCAGGGTGAGCTGATGGCTATTCTTTCGTTGAGTTCCACTCTACTGCCATCCGTTATGAACCTGGCCCTCGTGTCCATCCCTCTGAGCGAAGCCCGGGTTGCAATAGAACGAATGTTTGAGTTTACAAAGTTAAAATCTGATTCAGCGGGATTGACGGCGCCATTTGCTGAAACAGAGATCAGGCAGATTTCTCTCAATAAAATTTCGTTTCGTTTCCCCGGGCAGAAACTCTTTCTGTCAGATATCAACCTGGAAATAAAGAGAGGAGAAATAATTGCATTAGTTGGAGAGTCCGGTAGCGGCAAAAGTACTCTTGTAAATATACTGATGCGATTCTATCTCCCAGAGTCCGGAAGTATAAAAGTCAATGATGTGGTGGACAGTGGCATGATATCCCTGGAAAACTGGCGGAATTCTGTGGGGGTGGTCCCACAGGAAGTACATCTGTTCAACGGCACCTTACTTGAGAACATAATACCGGAGCCCGATGAAGAAAAGATTAACAAGCTTATCCGGCTAACTGCAGATTTCGGTCTGGAACCGTTTGTGAACAGTCTTCCTCTCGGTTTTGCCACAATGACCGGAGAGGACGGAGTGAAACTTTCAGGAGGTCAGAAGCAGATCATTGCCTTTCTAAGGGCCCTGATACACGATCCTGATATTCTGCTCATAGACGAAGGGACATCCGGAATGGACAGGGACACAGAATTGCTTTTCCTGAACCTCCTAAAACGAATCAGGGGAAGGATGGGTGTCCTTATTGTCACTCATCGAATTAACCTGATCAAGCGGCTTTGCGACAGGATTTACATACTTGAGGACAGAACAATCTCAGCTTCAGGAACCCATGAGGTCCTGATTAAGGAAGACAATCTTTACAGCCGGTTCTGGGAAGATTTTAATGAAGGATTAAGCATTAAAGAAAAAAATATATTATGAATAAAATATCGAGAGTAACAATATGTAGAATATTATTTGTGATCACCCTGGCTACATTTTTTTAAGTGTCTATATTCTTTTACTCTTTGACATACCAGCAAGGGTCAAAATAATTTTCATATACAATTTCATTGTTTCGTTTTTATTAAGCCTTTCATTTTTCATTCAACTAAAAAAGAGATGAGGGGCATGTCTGAAATAGTATTCTTTTGATCGATTCATTTTGTAAAATTTCTCGGAAAAAATTTCATTGAATCTGGTATTTTCGGACTGTCCTGTTTTTATTTTGACAGAGCAGACAAAGAACAAAAGTTTGCAGGCGGATGCCGAAAAGCCTGGCAAGAGTAGGCAAAAGAAAACATGTCTCGCTATGAAGAAATTAAGCCTGAATCAAATGGAAGGCATTAGTGGTGGATTAAAATTCACAACTATTAGTGGTATCTTATGTGCATCAGCTCTTGTGCTAGCTTGTAGTGGTGTCCTTGCGCCATTGGCCGCCGCTCCAGCTGTAGGTTGCGCAGTAAGTGTATATGCGAAGGAGTATTGGGAAAGTCAAGGGATTGATGTTGAAGAATTGTAAAACTAAACACCTCTAAAGATGAAACAAATATTAACATATGACGAAATGACCAATACCATTGGTGGAAATTTTGTAGATGGATTTTGTGTTGTGATTGGTGTAGCCAGACTTTTTGCCCCACTTCTCGCATTTACAGGGGTAGGTTATGTAATTGTCAAAACTGCTGCTGTTGGTTGCATTATATATGAATTGGCCACTCTAGATTAGAAATTGAGAAGATGGCTGCATTATGAAAGATTGGGGAAATTTGGTTAAATTTGTTTTTACCAAGTCATAATGGACAAAATTAGTGAAAGAATCTAATAGCTCACCATTGAAAAGTGGAAAGAATCAAAGTTCAAATCTTCTCATTAACGTAGGCCATGAAAAAAATCAACGCAATCGCATTTGTAGTATTAACAATCATTGCAGTCTACCTTTTTTATGAACTGATCTTTGTTGATGAATTGAGTAGGATTGATAAGATACTACTAATTGTATTACTGGTAGGGGGCTCGATTAATTCTTCTGTTATAATTTCCAGAAGAAAGAAAAAATACCTGCAAAAGGAATAGGCTCTTAAACAAAATCATGTTTAGTCTTAAAAATACCTCGGGTTTTTTCTCGGGGTATTTTACTTTAACAAATTGAATGTACAATTGATAGTAGCTAAAAATATCTCTAAATTTATGTTTATGCCTTTCATAATTTGGGTCTTTGTCTTGCATTGAAATTAAGGAATCACTTCACTGTAGTCTTACCATGTCTTTGACCAAAGAGATACACACATCTTAAACCAAAAAATATCAAGGCTGATTGAGAAGGAGGTGGCCCGTCTGTAAAGACTTAAAGCCACCTCCGTCAAACCAACTACCAATCAA
>CAVWSZ010000013.1:0-45316 GCA_963757935.1 uncultured Bacteroidales bacterium
GACTTCATCCATGTGGGCTGCCAACATGATTTTTGGTGCTTTGGCTTTGCCCTTTTTTTTATGGGCTATTACGTTTTCCATTTTATCCACTTGGATTTCGTCAGCGTACGGGGTCATTAATTGAACCATCAAGTTTCTAACTTGTTCTTCTCTACCTGTTACTCCACAGGCATTGGAGAGTTTTTCCTAGGTTCTGGTTTATGGACAAGGTTAGTGCACCTCTGGGTTTTATGGTTAGAATTCTGAGGGCTTGATTATTAAATGGTTGCGGTATAGAAGGTTTGGATAATTCTTAAATCGTTAAACCGCATTCACAAACAGAGTAAGGTGTAAAAATTGGCACAACAACCACCAAGTTATAAAACAGTTTTCGTTTTCCTTGACACAGACAAATATTGCAGTCCATTTGACATGCTCGTAGCTATAGATGCATTCCCAGACTCAATGATTTTCAAGTACGAAAATGTAACAAGCGAAGACGCCCCAAAAATCGTTTTTGACCTGCTGTTTCCGCGTGGACCCGAAGGTGCAAAACACACAAAGGTCTTCATCAACGGAAGCAACTTTGAGATGGTTGAAAAAGTAGTTGAGGCAACACAGAAAGCCATGAAGTCAGCCCCATGGGGAAACAGCATCATCGTGGACCCCCGAGGCGGATACTCAACAGCCGCAGCCGCAGTCGCCAAAACATTCGGAGCAGCAATGGAGAAAGGCTTCGGAAGCTTAGAGGGCAAAAACGTTACCGTCTTAGCCGGAACAGGACCAGTCGGGCAGACAGCTGCCAGAATCTACGCAGCAGAAAAAGCCAACGTGACCATCACTAGCCGAGCACTGGCAAAGGGTCAAGTTGTCGCTTACAAAATCAACCAAGAATGTGGCGCCCAAAGAGTCAAAGTCGTCGAAGTCACAAAACCCGAACAGACGGTCGAAGCCATCAAAGACGCAGAAATAATCCTGTCAGCAGGCGCAGGCGGAATCCAACTCCTATCTGCAGCAGACCTAAACAAAAGCCCCAACTGCAAAATCGTCGCAGACATCAATGCCATCAAACCACTCGGCGTCGAAGGCTTAGCTCCAAACGACGACGGCAAAGAACTCAAACCCGGCGTTTACGGCATAGGTGCATTAGCCATAGGCAAACTAAAAATCAAAACCGAAACAGAAATGATTAAACGCGCAACCGCCGAGCCATCAGGACTCTTCGACTACGCAATAGCCTACACAATCGCCAAAGATCAAATCCTAAAGAAACTCGCAAAAGCAGCTGCCAAATAACGCAGCTAACCTTTCTTATCTTTTCTTTCAACATCTTTAGGTTTATCGCTAATTTTTCTTTAGTTGAATGCGTCAGCAATTCTTTGGCAAGCCTCGGCGATGCGTTCCTGAGGCTGCGTAAACGTTATACGTGCGTAGCCTTCGCCGTATTTGCCAAAGCCGACGCCGGGTGTTACAGCCACACCTACATCAAGCAACCGTGTTGCAAACTTCATTGAGTCTCCCCTACAATTGACCCACACGTAGAAGGTTGCTTTGGGTTTGTCGCATTGGTAACCGATTTTGCATAGTGTATCGACTAACAGGTTGCGTCGTTCTTGGAGGATTTGGTTGTTTTCCTTAAGGAACGCTGGTGCTTCTCGACTATTGTAGGATGCGAGAGCCTTAACTGCGACTTTCTGCGTGTAAACCGGCGGTCCTGAATCAATTTGCGATTTAACTTTCGCTAATCCAGCTACGAGTTGCTTGTTCCCAACTGCAAAGCCTATGCGGTCACCTGTCATGTTGAAGGTTTTGGAGAGCGAATTGAACTCAACAGCTACATCCATTGCCCCATCTATCTCAAGGATGCTGGGCGCTTGGTACCCATCGAAAGAGATTTCTGAGTAGGCGTTATCGTAGCACAGGATTATATTGTGTTCTTTGGCAAAATCGACCGCTTGTTTAAGGAATTTTTTGCCCACGGTTGCAGCGGTGGGGTTGTTCGGGTAGTTGATGAACACCATCTTGGCTTTCTTAGGGTCAATTGCCTCGAAGTCGGGTTGGAAGTTGTTCTCTTCCAGCAGCGGCATTGGAACAGCTACTCCATCGCAGAGGATTGTGCTTCCATTAGCGTAAACTGGGTAAGCTGGGTCAGGCACCAAAACTTGGTCACCTGGGTTGATGAATGCCCGTGCGATGTTGGCTAAGCCCTCCTTGGAGCCTAAAACTGCCACTACTTGGTCGTGGGCTAAGTCAACGTTGAAGCGTTTCTTGTACCACTCCGACACTGCTTGCCGAAAGTCAGGTTCACCCTGGCTAAACGAGTAGTTGTGGTTCTTTAAGTCGGCAACTTCCTGCTTTAACGCTTCGATAACAAAGGGTGGTGGTGGAAGGTCGGGGTCACCAATACTCAGCGAAATTAAGTCGATGCCTTGGTCTTTCTTTTCTTTTATGATTTTTTCGATTTCAGCAAACAGGTATGGTGGTAACCGATTTATTCGGTCGGCATACTCAAACGTCATGTTTTATGGCTCCTTTAATAGTGTGCCCTCGTAAACTTTCTCGGCGGCACCGCTTAGAAAGATAGTTTTCAACTTCAACTTGGAGGTCTCCGCCTAACACGTGAACAGTGACTTTATCGCCGACTTTTCCCAGTTTGTTTGCGGCGGCTACAGCTGCGCAGGTTCCAGTGCCACAGGGGAGGGTTTCTCCGCAGCCACGCTCCCAAACCCGAACATTCAACTCTCCTTATTGAGTACTTCGACAAAACCCGCGTCGGTTCGCTTTGGAAAAGCCTTGTGGTTTTCAATTTTTGAACCTCGCTGCTTCGACTTGGAAGCACTCGATGCAGTCAACAAAGATTACGCAGTGAGGGTTACCCATTGAAAGACATGTTACCTTGAACTGTTCGCCGTCGACATCTAAGTCGGCGTCTATACATGTGCCCTTCCCCTTCATGGGCAAGCTTGCTTCTTTTCCCAGTTCGCCGCACCCATATCCACCTTGACAGCGACGACTTCTTTGCCCTTCACCGTTAACCAAACATGTTTAATGCCCGACAGCGTCTCAACCGAAAACTCATCTTTCTTAGCGATTCCGTTTTCGTAGCAGTACTTACTGAAGCATCGGATGCCGTTACCCACGTTTCGGCTTCGCTACCGTCAGCGTTAAGAATCCGCATCTTCACATCGGCAACCGTTGAATTACAGACGAGAAGAAGCCCGTCAGCGCCGACTGAGAAACGCCGCTCACATAGCTTCTTTGCCAACTTAGCTGCCTTTACATCGCTAATTTTTTGGTTTCGGCTATCGGTACCAATGTCGTCGTTGCCTAACCCGTGCATCTTCCAAAAACGCATACGCTCACTCTGCCATCCGCTGACTGAAGTCAAATCGCTAAGTTGCTCACGTCGCCTAACAACAACCGCCTTGCCCTGCCGAATCATAACTTCCGCTGCTCGAGGTCACAAGTTATCTGCGAGCTCATGCTAAAGCCGTATGCTCCGGCGTTCAAAAAGAGCCAGCAAGTCACCCTCTTCAATTTCGAATCACAGTATTGCGCCGAAGGCATCGCCTGACTCACAGATTGGACCTACGACATCATAGGTTTCCTTGTCGGCTTGCGCAACCTTGTTAGCAACTATGATGGAGTGGTACGAGCCGTACATTGTTGGTCGAACAAGCGTGTTAAAGCCGGGCCATCTACACCAACTTTTTTGGAGGGTGTTTCTTTGACTGTGTTCACAGTAGTTAATAGGATACTTGCATCGCAAACAAGGTATCTTCCTGGCTGAACACATAAGAATGGCTTACCCAACCCGTACTCCTTCACCTTAGCTTTTGAACATCGAGACGACTTTTGGTGGAGAACTGGGCTAGGTCAAGGTCTTTATCTTCAGGCTTGTATGGGACACCTAATCCGCCGCCGATGTCGATGAATTCAAAGTCGATGCCTACTTCATCATGGACTCTTTTGGCAATGCTTAGAGGCTCTCGACTGCGGCAACGTAGGGGTCCAGGTCCAGTCTTCCTAAGCCAATCTGCATGTGGATTCCGAAGCAGCTCCACACGTGCTCGTTTGGCAATGGCGTAAGCTTGGATTGTTTCTTCTTCCCCAGAGTCAAACTTTGATTCTGGTCCCGCAGTGATGCAGTGGCTGTGGTGTCCTGCACCGACTTCAGGGTTAACCCGCACCGAAACGACTGGGGGAACAGCTATTTTTAGCAACCTATCCAGCTCTGACTGGGAATCCACGTTAACAGTGATATTCGCTCCAGTTAGAAATCTCAATTCGTCGTTTCGTACGCTGGTTCCAGTGAATAGGATACGGTCAGGTGTGCAATCCGCTGCTTAGACCCCATGAATACTTCACCTGGACTTACGGTGTCTAGGTAAGCGCCTTCTGATTGTAGAATCCTCAGAATTGTCAGGTTCGTGTTTGCTTTTGCAGCGTAGTAGACTCGGAGGTGCTTGTAGTTGCTTGATTAAGGTGTTGTGGATGCGGTTGTAATTATCTCTTATGCGTTTCTCGCTTAACACGTACAGGGGTGGGATCATATTTTTTCTGCTAATTCCTTAACTGAGAAACCGTCAAAGAAGAGACTGCCTTTTCGGTCCTATAAGGGTTCACGAAGCTTTCTTTTCTTTACCATCCCACCTTCTACACCAGACTCTACTGTTACTGCTTGAGCGGCATTTAAGCTAAACCGTTAGCCATGAAGTCATAAAGCACATCAACATCCTCACCCAGGTATCCGCCGGGACTGCGGACCAGCCCGTTGGAACGGTAGTAGTGGTAGTATGATGTGTTGGGTGCCACGGGTATAATTGCTTCAAGTCCGTCAACACCTGTTGTGGCAGCCGCAAAGGGTATGGTACCGTTATATGATGTACCTATCATACCCACCTTGCCTGTTGTCCAGTAAGCCTTCACCTCTTCGTTGCCGTCAGGAGTTGTATATCCTTTCGCCCTGCCGTTCAGCCAGTCGATGACGGCTTTCGGCGCAAGTGCCTCTATCCTGGTGCCGATAGTGGGACAGCCCTGTGAAAGACCGGTGCCGGGAGCCGACGAGTGTACCACGACAAAGCCGTACGGAACCCATGCCTTCACCTGGGAGGTGGATATTACAGGTCGCTGGCCGCGACGTACTATCTGCGGAGGAAATACATGTGGCTGGGGAACAGTGTTGAGCTCCTGTCTGACGTTCCAGAAATATTCTTTGTTTGACCCGGCCGTGCCTGCAAAGTAAGGGCTCGACTCATAAACCACCGGCAGCTTTATGCCTTCTGTCTCTGTCTGGCGCGGACGCGTTACGTCAACATGCATCCTGTCACGTTTGCCGTCTCCGTCAGTGTCGAATTCAGCTTCCACCCACAGGTCCTCGCGAATCCATTCGTCGGCGTTCTCGAATGCCGGAATCTTCTGAGCTTCGCCATTGACAATCACAGGAACCGTGGTGACCGCCTGTGCTTCCGGTACCAACAGAAATCCCTCGACCACCTTCGTCGCCGTCACCGCTGTCACTGCCTCCTGTGCAGCTGTCTGCGTGTTCTTTTTATTTTTTTTCTGTGCAAAGAGGTCAGCATGACAGCACATCACCGTTGCCATCAGCAGCAAAACAAAGAAATTCTTTTTCATGGGATCAGTTAAATAGAGTTACACTATTACAAAGAAAACGAAATTTCTGTAAACCCTGCTATCATAATGTCACCCCTTCGGAGTTCCCATTTCCATTAGACTCCCCACTGTCTGTCCCCTCTAAAAATGCCCACAGGGCATTTCTTACGCTCGGTCCTCTCCATGCTCCTTGCTCCATGCTCCTTGCTCTTTGCCACTTGCTCCATGCCATTTTTTTGCATATCTTCACTGTCAATAAACGAGGTCAAAACAACAAAATCCTATAATTATGAAACTCAGATTCGTTCTTCTCCTTTTAGTGTTAGTTATTACTGCCGGCCAGGTCTCGAACGGACAGTCGGCAGGGAACCCCGTCGTTGACCAGCTGCTCTCGGCCTGGTCACCCAGGAATTACACGGATGTGCCTGTGACTGACCAGCAGGTTGACCTGATACTGAAATGTGGCATCAAGGCTCCCAGCTCAAGGAATAACCAGCCCTGGAGGTTCACAGTTATAAGGGACGAGGCCACTATGAAAGAGGCTATCGGCAATGTGGTTCCGGGGAATGTTCTTATTGTTGTATCAGGACTGGAGTCGCAGACAGGCACCACCCCTGATTTCGACTGCGGTCTTGCAACTCAGAACATGTTTGTTGCCGCCACAGCACTAGGCCTGGGCGCAAGGATTTACGGAGGCCCTGTTGCGGCTGCCAATGCGAAACGCGAGCTCCTCCAGATACCTGCCGGATACAAAATTGTTGTGATACTGCGTGTCGGCAATATTGAAAAGGGTACCGATGCCACTTCAGGCGCCTCGCCAAGAAAAGCTCAGGAAGAGATAGTCAACTTTAAAAAGTAGTTCTGCAAACAGACATCTTTATGTCCTCTCCAACCGAATGGCGCGGATTAATGAACCGATTACTCATGGTGATATGTGTGCTGATCATCATAGGTACAGTATCTTGTGATTATGAACCGCACGGAATATATGAGAAAGAGCTGGCTCAGAATCAGGATCCTCCGGAGATTAGCATAATAGAAGCTTGACCTTCAGCCGGAAAATGATACGGTTGTGCTCACCTACAGACGCGTCTGGTTTCATTTCGAAAGCACAAATAATGACATCAGATGGGTAAATTTCTATCTCGACAATAAATTGTTGGGAACCGTTGAGTCAGATAACGGATACTTTGACCTTGAACATAACTCTCTGACAGTCGGATATCACAGTCTTAAACTGGAGATATTCACAGGATCCGGTTCAGGAAGCATTGCCGATTCTCTTGGCATTGAAGGCAATTACTTCTCAACAAAGGAATGGATAATCAAGGTACTCGATGCAGAATTCTGGGAAGTTACAACCACTGTGGCGGATGGCTTTATGAAGCTTCGATGGCCCCCTCTTATCAATAAGTCTCCTGAGTTTATAATTTACAGAGGAAGCACAGAAATCGGAAGAACTCATTCATCCGAATTTACCGATAAGGGTTATGTAGGCCAGGGTGCCACTTATTCAATATATTATGTGGATGAGACAGACAATTATAAAACAGTCACTTTAGGGCAGGTGGAAGTACCCGAAGAAACCCGTATCAAATATAACTTCGACTCTGATAATAACTATTTTATAACATGGGAAAAGCCAAGGTATTATGCCGCGATTGACACGGTTGTCCTCGTAAGCTGGGACAACTCCTATGCAAGATCATTTATTCAACGGGTAACTGATATCAACCAGTTAAGCATTGAAATACCCGATTCACTTTTCGGCCGTCAGAGAAAGTACTGGATGATCCCTGTACCCCAATATCCCAATCCGCCCTACACTCATTCATATTCTTATTCTTCGCCCTATGCATCGCCGTCAATCGAATTCATTGCAGGATACCCTTCACCTGCTTTTAACGATTTTTTTCGGGTTGGAAATACTGAGTTTATTTACCATGCGGAGTTTTCCGTTATGGGTTACCGGGATTCCTTATTAAGGTACTCCACCACGGACAACAGGATTATTGACAGGGCTGGTCCGAAACAGAATAACCCATATGTGTCAGGTCTCTTCTTTGTCAGCACCAGTGTATCGCCTGACGGAAGTATTTACACCGCTAATGCAGGACTTACTCATAAGGCGGTAGTCGGTTCAGCAAATGATCTTAATAATTATAAGATCACAGATTTAAGTAATATCACAAACCCGTCCATAGTGGCAAAAATGCCAATTTCAAACATAGGTACTGGCATAATTATCAATTCGGATAATAAACTTTTGTACGATTTTGTAAATGAAACCATTCTTGGGACATTCGGTGACGCCACGTGGCTAAGCGGTTACCATATTTCTCCCGACGGGGAATACTTTTATCTGCGTGTGTCACATACGATATGGCTATACTCGTACAGAAACAGCGTAATAACACCTGAAAGAACGATTCATTACTACGATTCTCCATTCTTTGACTATTTTTCGTTTGCAAGGGAAGCCGGTATAGCGGCAGGATGGGATTCATCGACAAAGACATTTTACAAAGTCAGGTGTTCCGATATGGGTATTACCCAATCATTCCCTGTTACTGAAGAACAAATTCTGGACGTGGATTTTTATAACGACCGGATCCTTTCCTTTTCACCTTATCTGCTTGTGGTTCGAAGTCTGACTGACGGTTCGGTATTATTTGAAATACCTGTTAGTTTCCAGTATATTCCGGCTGGAATGTTCCGACTCTGCGGCAATTCTATCTTCCAAAATGAAGGAGTCAGGTATTACCTGAAATGAGGCTTGACAGGAACGTTTAATTATGACTTGGGAAACGAATTGATTTATAAATGAATAGAAAAAATACTTTGCTGTTTCTTCTGGCCGTTTTCCTTTCACAATCGGTAAATTGCCAGACTCTTAACGCAGGCTTTACAACCGGTGTAGGATTTTACAGGATGAAATACCTGAAGGCTTATAATTCAGCCCTCCTGAACTCTTTAGCCTTCGAGCCTCAAGTCATTGCCGATTATCCTCCATTTTTTTATTACGAACCATCCCTGACCCTCTCATTTGACAAATTCAGCGCAGGGATACTCACATCTTATAATTCCACTGGATCGCGCATCTCACTGAAAGACTACTCGGGCGAGTACCTGTATGACACAAAAATCAGATCCATCTCACCCGGTTTTTACGTCGATTACTCTGATTTCGATTTTTCCAGGAAATTCAGTCTGACTTTGTATTTTAAGCTAGGCATGATATTTTCAAGACTGGAAACAAAGAGTGATACTCAATGTCTTTGACATGACCATTGACAGCATAGAAACTCTCTACAGATCTCAAAGTTTTTATGCAGAACCGGGGATGAGGCTCAATTATGAAATTTCCAGCCTTCTCTCTCTTAGCCTTAATCTGGGCTATCTTTCCCAGATCGGTAAAGGTGCTTTTAAAACCAAAGAGAATGTTGGCATTTATTATTATTCCAGGGCGGTTGGACCTGATTGGAACGGCATAAGAACCGGTCTTACTCTTGAACTGTCATTTCTCAGACCACCAATTTTTCAAAAAGACTGACAACCCTGGACAGCTTAATTCTGAGAGGTGTGCACCCGATTCAACCTCTCTGGTCATTCCTGGCTAATCAGAACAGGAGCGACAGGCAGGTGAGCCCGCCGTCCAACTTCCTGAACTCTGACATATCGAGCTCGATGATGCTGTATCCAAGATCAGTTAGCGCCTTTTTTGACTTTGGAAACCCTTGCGGGATAAGCAAATAATCATTTACCCTCAGGCAGTTGGCCGAATAATACTCTTCCGGTTCAGTGATTATTACATTCGCTGAAGGAACAAGCCCTGCAAATGCGGGTGTGGAAATGATATTACCATTGCCCACATAAGCGATGTCCGATTTCAGATGGAGTCCTGCGCTTACTTCCGCCACTGAAGTTGTGAACCCGTGTTTTGAAAGGACGGTGGAGAGCTGTCGGGCCCCCTCTCTGTTTGTCCTTTCGGAGATGCCTATAAAATAATGATTATCCATCCTCAGGACATCACCCCCTTCAAGAGTCCCCGGCGTAACAACGGTTACAGTATCCATGATGCCTGACAGTACCCTTCCAATCTCAACCTCCTCGCCCCTCCTCGATAATGCTCCGGGTCTTGTAATTACAGCCACCCCGGGTGTGACTATTGCCGTGTCCTCCACGAAACATCCGTCAGGGTATCTCTCATCCGCTTCCAGTACTGTAAGCTCCAGCCCGCACCTTGCAAGAGCTTCCCGGTAGGCGGCATGCTGCTCCAGTGCTTTCCTGAAATCAGGTTTCCCAAGGTTTGAAGTAGTTATCCCTTCGGGGAAGTTACTTCCGGGCTTGCGGACTATGGCTTTTGAGTACATTTTTGTTCTCAGTTTTTAATTCGGTACAGAATCTTGTCTCACCAATTATAGTCAAATTCTTCCGGACGATCAAACTATTCCCTGGTTGCACAATGCTTAATTCCTGAACCCGGGCTCTTCTAATGCATAATCCGGGCATTAACTGATGCGCTGACCCGGTGAGTCAAAAAAGCATTTCCGTACTTATGAAGTGAATTAATACACATCTTTACACCGCCATCCGGCAGGAAAACTGATGATTAAAATGTCTTTCAAAGCCAACGGGGAGTTTTTTTTCCTATTAGTACTGGTTACTGCCTGTCAGCTGTTTATCACTTCCTGCTCTCCCAGGATTTATCCTGAAGCATCAGTTAAGAATATCGAAAGCCGGGCAGAAAAGAAGCAGCTGAAAGTCTTTATGGATGAAGGCACTGAAAAAAAACTGGATACTCACAGTGCCACCCCCGATGACATCATTAAGACTGCTCAGGAGATACATTGGCGTGCCGCATTGCATGGGCGGAACGACAATGAAATGCATGGACTGTTCCGGATTACTGGTAACGGTTTTTGCCACCCATGGCATTAAGCTGCCACATAACTCTGAGGAGCAGGCCAGGTACGGAAAAATTATAACCGGGATGGAAAACCTGAAAAAAGGAGACATGGTCTTTTTTATAAGATCATACAGAACAAATCAGTTCATCACCCATTCGGGCATCTATATCGGCGATGGCAAATTCATTCACACCTCTTCGAGTAACGGCGTAACTGTCACCTCTTTAAATGATCCCTGGTGGAGCGAGAGATATCTGTTCGCAACAAGAGTGTTCGATTGACCGCAAGACCGCAGGACCGTAGACCTTCAGACCTTCTGACATCAGACCTTCAGACTATCATAATGTCATCCCTTCGGGGTTAATTGAATTGTGAACCCTGGGCTATCATAATTTCACCCCTTCGGGGTTACTTGACCTTCAGACCTTCTGACATCAGACCTTCAGACTATCATAATGTCATCCCTTCGGGATTAATTGAATTGTGAACCCTGGGCTATCATAATTTCACCCCTTCGGGTCAGTCCCCCTGTCATCCCGGGACATAATGACAGCTTTCTTCCCTTGGTCCTCCCATGCTCCACGCCCCATGCTCCATGCTCCCTGCTCCCGGACAGAGCAATAGGGTAAAAGTGTGTAATTTTATAATTGTATTATGTTCAAATAGATTTATCTTTAGTAGACTTTTAGTGATTGACCTTCATGCGATTCCCCTCATAACAGAATTTCAATAATCCGGCAATGTTTATGGAAGCTCAAACAAACATTCTTGTTACTGGTGACTATGTAATTGACCATCACCTGCTGAAAGGCAACAAAAGTGACGCCTATGACGATGAAAGCATAGGTACAACCTCCACTTCAACTTATGGAGGCGCGAGACTTACCTGCGATCTGCTCGAAAAATTCATACCTAAGATAATAAAATCCCTCCCGCCTGAACAGCGAAATATCGTATGCAGATGGCCATTCCTTGGTATGCCGCCGCTGGAATCTTCAAATGGCACCATTCATGACTCATATCTTCGCTGGGGGATAACCGAAAAAGAGGAGAAGGGTGAGAAAAAACTCATCTGCCGGCTGGAAGAGAAACTTGGTTTTGGCGGACTGACCGGGCAGGATCCTGAAGCCTGGCTCAGGGTTGACAAAAGACTACAGGTCATTAATTTTAATACCATCCTGATTGATGAGGCCGGACTGGGCTTCAGAAACAATAAAAAAGCATGGCCGGATTTTGAAAACTCCGGTAAGATAATCCTTAAAGCCACCTATCCGCTGTGTGAAGGCCCGCTTTGGGATGAACTGCTCAAACAGAGGCAAAAATTAATAACGATAGTCAAACTGAAGCATTTAAAGCAGTACGAAATTAAAGTCAGTAATGATATTTCCTGGGAGCAGACTGCGTTGGATATTGTGTATGGCCTGTCAAGGCACACAACACTGAAAAACCTTCTCCGGTCCCGCGACCTGATCATAACAATCGGATCTGCAGGTGCATTATACGTAAGAACGAATGACGATCCGGCATTGAATGAATACACGCTGGTCTTCGATCCGGAGTATATGGAAAATGAATGGGAAGAGAAGTACTCAAAGGATATTCAAAACACAGTTGGTCTGGGCAGTTCTTTTCTGGCAGGTTTTGTCTCTTCGCTCTGTATAAAAAACACCATGACAGACAGTATTAAGGCAGGTCTTAATACTATGACTGCAGGCATGCTCAGGGGAGTCTGGCAAATCGCTGCAAATAATGAACTGGTTCCTGAGGATCTGTCCGATGCCCTGGATAAATCATTCAAAAACCGGTATTACTCTTCTGCATTTGTTCCTTCTCCTGCCTGGGAATCCGGGTTCAAATACCTGCATAATCAGGAATGGTCTATCCTTGAGAATAATTACGATAATGCCAGGCCGGGCTACAAACAAAAGTCTGATTTATTTCCACTGGCATTTTCCCTGGCTGAAAACGGGAAGAAAGACCTTCATTATGCGCCCCGTTTATCGTTGGGCAAGGTAACACTGTTCGACAGGAGCGAAATTGAAAACATAAAGAACATCAGAAAGCAGGTCGATTTTTATGACCGTTATGAAGACGGCAGGAAACCGCTGAATATTGCTGTATTCGGACCTCCCGGGGCAGGAAAATCGTTCATTGTGAAAGCCATGGCCAATAGCATGTTCGAAGGCAAGAAGACGAAACCGGGCTTCCTTACATTTAATCTGTCCCAATTCAAAGATGAGACTGAATTGTCCGGCGCTTTTCATGCAATTCGTGACGAAGTCCTGAGAGGAAGGCTGCCCATTGTCTTCTGGGACGAATTTGATACAAACGACTACAAATGGCTCAAATGCATGATAGCTCCCATGCAGGATGGCGAATTCCAGGAAGGCAGAGAAGTGCACCCCATAGGGAAATCAATTTTCGTCTTTGCAGGAGGTGTGACCTATACTATGAAGCATTTTACCGATAAGATGGAGGACGAAGCCTATATAATTAAAAAAGGTCCTGATTTCCAGAGCCGGATCAACTGCTCGCTTAATGTTTTCGGGCCTAACAGAAAACCCTGTCCCGATACCAATACCGGCAAATGGTTAAGGGAAGGCGATGAAAAGGATATATGCTTCTCGATAAGGCGGGCATTGTTCATAAGGTCAATGCTGTGTTCCGACGATAAACCACTGAAAATTGACAGGCAGCTCCTTCGTTCCCTCATTGAAGTCAAAACGTTTAAAAGCGGATCAAGGGGACTTGAACGCCTGCTTAAAAATCTGGCTGTTCACAACGACAGAAAGATTGAACGGTCCGATCTTCCTTCAAAAGAAATCATCCAGATGAATGTTGATTATGACGACTTCATGGAAAAACTGTCTGATGACTCAAAGATCAAGGACATGGCTTCTGAAAGGATAGCCGTTTCAATTCATAATTTCTGGCTTGAAAAAGGGCTGACACTGTCGGTATATCACAGGCGTTACGAAGACCTTAGTTATGATCAGCGCATGGATAATATCAGTGCAGCACTGAGAATAAAGGAGGTTGTTGAATCAACCGGAAAATTTATGCTGATTCCAGTGCCTGAATTAAAGTCCGCGATGCTCCCCGATGCAAGAAATGAGTTCTCACAGTATCTCTCGGATGATAATGAAATGGATAAACTGGCCGAACTGGAACATAACGGATGGATGAAGGCAAGACAGGATGCCAACTGGAATAAAGGCAAACGAAGTGATTACCACAAGACCCACAACTGTTTTGTGCCCTTTAATGAACTGGATAAAGGTATTACAGACCGGAAAGATCAGAAAGAGAAAAACAAGGATCGCGACACAATCAGAAAATATCCTTCCATGCTTGAAGGCAGCGGATACACAATTACTTACCTGAAAAAATGACTCAGGTATGCTGACAACTTCTGATAAACCGATCCATCCTCTGCGGTCCGGTGAGCCCGACCCGGTTCCATATATATTAAGGGTTGGAGTGACAGGTCACAGAGAACTGCAGGATCATGGTGCAGTATCCGTTGCGGTGGAAAGCCTGCTGATGACAATCAGGAAATCGCTTGAAGACAACATAACAGGGCAGGCAAGAAAGACCCGATTAAAGTGGAAAGTTGTCTCGGCGCTTGCAAAAGGTGCCGACCAGATTGTGGCCACTGTGGCAATGGAAAAGATGGGCGCCACTCTCGATGCTGTGCTTCCGGCTGAGCCGGATGAATACAGGAAGGATTTTGTCAATCCGGATGATCTGCAGGAGTTTAACAGACTATTTGAAAAAGCCGCAAATTATCCTTTCCTGAAAGATGTAAACACATCCTTCCCACCCTCAGTAAAGGAAGGGTATGAACAGGCAGGAAAAGCACTGGTAGATGCCTGTGAAATTCTTGTAGCAGTATGGGATGGTAAACCTGCCCGCGGACATGGCGGAACAGCCAGAATAGTCAGCTATGCCTGTTCTGTCAACCGTTTGGTAGTGTGGATCAATGCACAGAACCCGGTTGCACCACCGCTGATTCTGACCGAAGTTAAAGAGATACCTGCTTCTGATGGTGACTCCGGCAGCAACGGTTTGCAGGTAAAAACAAGGGCTCTTCCGAAAAATGCCTCAGGCTGGTCATCCAGGTTCCTCCAGGTTGCGGAATACAACAGCGACAGGGCATTCCGGAAAAGCAGTTACGATAAAGTGCTTGAGAGAAACCTGACAAAGATTGAAGGTACAGCCAGAAATACCGGGTTGGATCTGCGGTTTATACAGCCACTTTTGGATGACCTGGTCCCGCATTATGCGAGGGCCGACTCACTGGCTGTTCATTACCGGAAATTGCACACACGATCAGCCATATGGCTTTATCGTCTCGCAGCCATTGCGGTTGCAATTGCAGTTTTCCAGGCTTTGTACTTCCCTGAACGGACAGGCTGGACAGTTCTGGAAATACTGGCCCTGATCGGGGCAGTGATAATGTTCCGTGTAAGCTTTGCAAAACACTGGCACGAAAAGTATCTGAACTACCGGCACCTGGCTGAACGAATCAGGATACTCCTGTTCCAGTCTGTGGCCGGTCAGCAGACTGAAAAAAAATCCATTCTGAAACAACCGCTTCCCTTTTATCCCGGACCCGGCGGATGGGTGCTGGATGTGTTCGATGAAATTAAACAGGGACTCTCTTCCTTCACTGTTCCACAGGAGAGGTTTATTGAGGTAAAGAGGTTTGTTACTGAGGGCTGGGTTTCTGATCAGGCTGATTATCATGCAAAAAATGCAGTTATAAAAGAGCGTCATTCGATCAGGGATCACAGGATTATCGGAGCATTACTGGCCGGCACACTTGCTGCGGCATTTATTCATTTTCTCAGAATTGTGCATGATCCGGCAATAGAGAATTTAATTGTATCCATGGTGATTATTCTCCCGTCTTTTGCATCGGCACAGCATGCCATTGACAGTGTCCGCGATTCTGAGAGGATAGCAACAAGGTCGGCAATGATGAAGGAGCTGCTCCGCAGCATTGCTCTTACAATGAATGATGCCCCGGGGTGGGAAGAGCTGAACAGGGAGATCCGGCGTGCTGAGGATATAATGTCAACTGAAAATCATGAATGGTGTGTGTCTTTAAGCTTCCGGCGCATAAGTCTGCCGGTCTGAAGCCTGCCGGATGATTTAAAATTTGCACATAATAGTCTTGAATTATATAATTTCTGGAAAATGGAGAATAACAAAAAGTCGTTTCTGGGGAAAATGTTCAGCGGAAAAAATGACGGGGATGTTAAACCGGCAGGTAAAAAATGTCTTCCCTGCGGCGCTATGAACCCTCCGGATGCTAAGTACTGCTTCGCATGCGGGAGCGCATTTGCACCTGTATTTGACACTTTTGATGCTTTTATAAGCTATCGCCGGGAGACGGGAAGCGACCTTGCAAGCCTTCTGAAAATCCAGCTGGAGAACAGTTTTCACAAACGGATCTTTCTCGATGTAAAAGAACTACAGGTAGGAAGATTTGATGAAGCATTACTAAATCGTATCGGGGAAACGCCCAACTTCATCCTGATTCTGAGCAAATCGTCCCTCGAAAGGTGTAAGGAAAAGTCTGATTGGCTTAAACGCGAGATCATGCATGCGATTGCCACAAAACGCAATATCATTACATTACTCAACAAAGATTTTGACTTTCCTTCCGAAGATCTGTGGAAGCTTCTCCCGCCTGAGATGAGGGTATTATCTTCACTAAACGGGATAAAGTATGATCATATCCATCAGGATTCACAATCAGGATGATTGCATCTTACATGAAGACGGCTAAAGAAGTTCCTCCGGTAAAGTTTGTACCCGGCCAGGAGGAACCGGAGCCACCAAAACCGGAGCCACCAAAGCCGGAGTAGCCACCAAAACCGGAGCCACCAAAGCCGGAACCACCAAAGCCGGAACCACCAAAGCCGGAGTCACCAAAACCTGGGCCACCAAAACCGGAGCCGCCAAAACCGGAGCCAGTAAAGCCAGATACTCCCGGGGCTACATATTTTCCGGTCACAGGGGTTCTGGTAGTAGATTCAGATGGTTCTGAGACTATACTTACTGAGTTTGGCGTCCGCACCGATTCATATTTGCAGTTGGAATTAGCCAACAGAGACGATCTGTCTGTTAGTATCGGAAAGGGTATAAAATCAATTTCCTGGGGCCAGATTGAGTCTGTCGAAATAAAGGGCAGTGATGATTGCACTGTCAAAATGATCGATGGAACCTCGGTAGATCACGTTAAACTTATTCCATCAAGGCTCGTTGGAAAAACCGATAATGATATCTTCTTCGTCTTTGAATTCAAAGATGCCCTGACAATTACCATATTGCGTGATACTGCGCTTTCCGGGCGGGATGAACTGATACGTAAAATCCCGATCCTGGTAAAGCGGGCAATACCGCAGGCAAACAAGTGGACTCTGACAATCCGCCCCGAAGGGAAAGGGGTTTCAGTTACTGCTGAGAACTTTTATTATTCGGAACTTAAATATACTCGTACATTCATCTTGCCTGGTCCACATAAATTTTCGGCAAATGGAAGGTTCGTAAATTTTAATGTCAGCACTAAAGTTGGGGAGAACTTTACAATAGACCTATTTCCCATGGAGACGGCTATTGCACTCGCCATGTCCCTTACCCGCCTTAATTCACTATTGTCAGAAAATAATAGTCCGGATGAGAAAAAAGAGACTCCGGAAAGTGTAAATCCGGAATCATTTGTCTTTCTGAAAAAAGGTGAATTTCTCACAGTCGGCGCAAGGGATTCGAAGATCCGCTCCTACTATTATGGTCCGGGTACTGTCCTGAAGGTTAAAGAGAAGGGTAAGGGATATATGTACCCATATTATATGTTTCACGGTGCTGATGGTAAGGATTATTGGCTTGAGGACCCGGGAGTCGATACCGTTGACAATAGATGTTTTTTCAGGATCGCTGAAACTGGTCAGGTCGGATACGCAGTAGGTATAGAGGGCGCCAGGTCCCAAGCATCGGGCTCTCTTGAAGCATTCAAATTTGAGGATGAATTCTTAGGTCCGACAGACCTGAGGTTTGACCACATAATTTCAATGTCCTCACAGAACGGCATAATATCTGTTAAGAAGGAATCGGGTGCCGTCTCCGGAACCTTACAAAAACTGGATAACTACAATTACGGTTCTGAGCCTAAGGGGCCCTGCCTGGTCATCTCCGACTCAGTGATCCCCCTTGTCAGAAATAACAGGGAGGGTCCATTGACCATCATCCGGATTAGCCAAAGCGAAAAGCCCCCATTGGTCCCTGTTTCAGTTTATGGTTCTAAAACGCAATTGAAATTTCTTTTAGAAGGCAATTCAGCTGTCGGGTATTTTGATGATGCTATCCGTGATATCTACATGCTGTTGAATGAGCAGTCAATTGGATGGCTACGGATCTATATCCCTCTTATTTCACGGATATCTTTTGATCCGGAAAGCAAGGAAACCCCGTTGACGGTTGAAACCTCAGAAGGGAAGACATATAAAGGCATCTGTCTTGATCCTTTCAGCCTGGCCGGTTCGGTATTTTCATTCGCAAATGCAAAGAAACCCATGTTACTTAAAGCAATGGACCGGAAGCCATGATCACTCCAATGAATTATAATGTCTTCATAAGCTATTCATCTTCTGACAAAACGATAGCTGATGCGATATGTGCTCATCTCGAAGCCAATAAGATAAACTGCTGGATAGCGCCACGCGATATTGTGCCGGGAACCGAATATGGCGAAGCAATCATAAATGGAATTGAAGCGTGCAGGATATTTCTCCTTGTCTTTTCCTCCAGAGCAAACGATTCCCCACAGGTGAGAAGGGAAGTGGAAAGAGCCGTAAGTAAAGGAAAGAACATAATCTCTTTCCGTATTGAGGACTTTCTTCCAACCAAAGCTATGGAGTTCGCTTTAAGTAATACGCACTGGCTTGACGCTATAAATGTCCCTGTTGAATTTCAATTCAGTGCTTTGCTGAATTCTGTTCAGCATCTGCTCCAGCCACGGGAAACAATTCCGTCATCATTTCCTCTTTCCCAAACAGTTAAAAATGAAGCTGCCAAAAGTGCACCGGGAAATGATTCCTGGATAATGAGAACCACCAACGGGCCTGGCCAGAGATCGGGTTTTGGTATGGCTTATGATGATAAACAGGGAGTTATAATTCTTCATGGAGGATTTGGCCCGGCCACGAATGCCGACAGCCGTACCTTTGGAGTGCCTCCTTTGGGTTCTATGTCACCGGATCTAAATGACACATGGACCTGGAACGGGTCATCATGGAAGTTATTAAGCAATAAGTCTCCGGGATTGGTAAGTCACGCACTGGCTTTCTGTAAAAGAACACAGCAAAACATAATCTCAGGCGGATGGACCGGATCCGTGAGAGTGAATGACACACTCATCCTGACCGGTGAAACATGGATAAAAGCAGAATCTGGAATTGCATATTATAAGGGAGGATTTCAAAATCATGCAATGGCCTATGATGAAAAAAGAAAAACGATTGTTCTGTTTGGAGGCATGACGATTATGTTTCCTGGTGGCCAGATTGCATTGGGAGATACCTGGGAATGGGACGGTCAGGCATGGAGCAGGATTTTTGTAAAAGGACCCGAACCCCGGTGGGGCCATAAAATGGTTTATGATCAGAGTAACGGAACCATCCTACTGTTTGGAGGAAATGATGGGAAAAAATATTTTGATGATACCTGGATATGGAATGGCAATACGGCTGAGTGGAGCAAAGTGACTCCCGGTACAATCCCTGGAGCCCGGTGCTTTCATAGCATGACCTGTGACACGGTAAGGGGCAGGATCCTGATGTTCGGGGGGTTATCTGCATCCGATACTCCTTTACGTGATCTCTGGGAGTGGAATGGCACCGATTGGACACTGCTAATGGCGGAGGCAGCACCGAAACCCCGCTATAATTCGGGCTTTGTCTATGATCCGGGGAGAAACAAATCACTCCTCTTTGGCGGATTCGACGGCAAAGAGTTCTTCCGCGACAGCTGGGAATTTACGTATTAAAATTCTTTACCTGCTATCATAATGTCACTCCTTCGGAGTTCAGAGGAATCCAATTTTCTCTAGCCCACACACAGTCTGTCTGCTCGCTAAAATGATTCACCGGATCATTTTTTACGCTCGCTCCCCATGCTCCATGCTCCATGCCCCATGCTCCATGCTCCTTCACTCCGGAGTTATTCTGATTATCCTTCCCGGACCCTCAACCGATACATAAATAGACCCGTCCGGGCCCTGGATCACATTGCGCACCCTGCCCTGGCCGCTAAGCAGAACAGTCTCCTCCGTCACTTCATTGCCTTCCACAACGCACCTGTATAGCTTCTGTGATGCGAGGCCGCTGACCAGGAGGTTCCCCTTCCATGCTTTAAAAGCATCAGAGGTGATGAATGCCATACCGCAGATGCCTATAGAGGGCGTCCACGTATAGAGAGGTGGTTTTATGCCAGGAGCGGTATGACCTGATGAGATCACACTGCCGTCATAATTGACTCCTATTGAATAGGCCGGCCAGCCATAGTTGGCTCCCCTGCTGATTATATTGATCTCATCGCCACCTTTGGGACCGTGTTCCGTAGCCCAAATCTCACCTGTAACGGGATGCACTGCCAGTCCCTGCGGATTCCGGTGACCGTATGAGTAAACAGACGTCGGAGCCGTATTTCCGGGCAGAACAGGATTATCGGCAGGTATGCCGCCGCTGTCAGTCAGGCGGTGTACTTTCCCCCAGTTGGATTTTGTATCCTGTGCGTTGCTGTTGCCTGTGGCAGGACCGCCGTAACTGGTACTGCCTCCCTCGCCAACACTCAAATACAGATAATTATCTTTATCGAATGCTATCCGGCTGCCGTAGTGTCCGTGCCATGTGTTGGATCCGCCTGTTGAGAAGATTTCCTCAACGTTGCTGACCTGCGTGCCGCTGATCCTGAAGCGGATAAGTTTAAGCTGTCCGGCATTGCCGGTAATAACAGAAGCATATGATGCGTATATCCAGCCATTCTCAGGGTAATCAGGATGCACCCTTATATCCAGTAATCCTCCCTGGCCTGAGGTAAAGACTGTTGGGAAGCCTGTTATTTCGGTGATTGTCTCATTATGCTTCCTGTAGAGCTTACCCTGTTTCTCCCGAATAGCAGGTCACCGTCCGGCAGGAAGTCCATTCCCCAGATGATCTCATAGCCTGTTACAATCGTTGTTGTCGTTACCCGTGGCTCTTCTAATGGAACTATGGGCGCTTCCTCATCACATGACGCGTTCACCAGCGTCATTACCATGCCTGCAAATATTAATCCGCTCTTTTCATACCTGTATTGCCATATGGGTTATCAGTTATAAATAAACAACTGATCCCGGAAGGTTTTACAGGATATCCTTCACCAGCGCCCCGGCCCGCCAGCTGGCAGACCAGAATCCCGACTAGGCGGTCTGGCCGTTAAGCGCCAGGTATTCCTTTACAAGCTTCGTAACGGTCCTGAAATCTGTCTTACCCGTGCTCATCATCGGCAGCTCCTTTATAACTATAAACTGCCGCGGAAGAGCAATATTCGGCAACTCATTCGCCATCTTCCTCAGGGTCTCTATCTTATGCACTTCCTCTGTTACAACTGCTATGATTTCGGAACCCTTTTTCACATCGAACACTTCTACAACACAGCACATAACACCTCCAGGAAGGAACTTCTCGAGGGTATTCTCAACCTTCACCAGAGAGACCATCTCTCCTCCTATCTTCGCAAACCTCTTGAACCGTCCGGCATGGAAGAGATACCCGTCCTCATCGAAGTATCCCATGTCGCCGGTGTTATACCAGCCGTCGGACAATGCTTCGGCAGTAAGCTCCGGATCATCATAGTAGCCTTTCATCACCAGATCGCCCTTGACAAGCACCTTTCCGACTTCACGTACCTTACATTCTGCACCTGTTTCCAGACTCTCGATCCTGACCTGAACATTCGGAATGACTTTTCCGGTACTTCCGGGTCTGTTGAACTCGGGTGAATTGACCGATATTACCGGCGATGTTTCAGTTGCCCCGTAGCCCTCGAGGAGGGTGACACCGTGTTTCTTCATGAATCCGTCGCGCAGGGCATCCGGACATTTGTCGGCTCCTGCCACCATTAACTTCACACTCTTGAAATCACCAGCTTCGGATTTATTCAGATAGCCCCAGAAGAAGCTCGGCGTGCCAACCATCAAAGTAGGCTTTTCGTCACGGGCAATCTTGCTTACAGTCTGAAAATCGAGGGGATTTGCGTATGTTACCATAGTCATACCGTAATAGAATGCCACCCAGAGGTTTACAGTCAGCCCGAAGATGTGGAAGAATACCAGGTTGGCAAGGATGATATCCTGATCACTCAGGTGAACATAATCCCCGAAACTCTTAATGTTCGAAGAAATATTGCGATGTGTCAGCTGTACCGCCTTGGGATCTTTTTCGCTTCCGCTTGTGAACAGGATCGCTGCTGTGTCATTCTCATCTCCCTTATAGATTGTGCTGAGGATCATGCTGACCGGCAGTTTTGAAATAAGTGCCGCCTTGAGTTTATCACCCGTGGTGACACCCTTCATAATGTCCTCGATCATAATCATACCGTCAGTTACCGGGCACTTGATCTTTTCAAGCAATGCCCTGGAGGTAATGACTGTTTTGAACTTGCATTTCTTCTGTGCATACCTGATGTTGTCCTCTGCACCTGTCGAATAGTTAATCATAACAGGTATCCTGCCGCTCATCAATGCTCCTACTGTCGCAAGTGCACAACCGGCAGAAGTCGGGATCATTATCCCGATAAAGCCCTTATCGTACTTTTTGAATTTCGAACTCAGGATCAGGGCGCCAATCAATGCCCTCGAATAAGTAACATTTTTCTCCGTGGTCTTGTCGACAATAGCCAGTTTATTGGCATATCTCTTTGCTATAACCACAAATTGCTGATGAAGTAACATGTTGTTCAGGGTTAGTTAAAATTGGATTTTCGAGCAGCAATATAGTAATTTATCTCACTTCAGCTTAAAAGCAAATAATTTTTTTCAAAATGGTTCGAAAAACATAAAAAAATTATCAATGCCCTATTCAACTGTATACTAATTGCTTAAATGTCATATATTTCATCAGCCCGGGTACCCCTCATTACCGGGTTCGAAAATATTGCCCCGCATTTTCCACACTGCAATAAAACCTGACCCAAATAAGTTACTTATGTTGTACTTTTATGTTTGATAAAAGGGAAATGAATCTTAACAGTCAGGTCATGAATAGGGTTGTTAATATTAGGAAAAGAGCCTCCGGGATTGTTGCAGTGGCTATCCTGGCAACCTTCACACTCTCTCTCTCAGCACAGACAGGAGTAGACTCAGGTACTCCCTTCGGCCGGGGTGACGACAGCCTGCGGTGCCTTGATAACACCCTCCGTTACACTGCCGGTTTTGAAAACAGGGATTTCATTACCGCCCTGGGATTCTGGCGCCAGGTTGCCAGTGAATGCCCTGCCTCATCGGAGGATCTTTACATAAAGGGAGAGGCAATGTACACGGAGCTTTACGAAGTCACAGGCCGGAAGGAATATATTGACACTGTGCTTCTCACCCTGTCACAACGCACACTCTGGTTCGGCAATAAACCTGCAAATGATCTTCAAAAATCGTCTGTTCTTATCAAGTATGGAGAGAACGATACAACATACACGACAGCAGTGCTACAGTCTCTTAAAAGAGGTGGCTGACAGCTTTCCGGATTACATAGACAACAACTGGTCGGTGCTCCTGATGGAAGCCGCCGTAAAGGCCTATTCTATTGAATACTATCGATACCACGGAGGTATTGGCTGCATACACAACGGCAATGGGAGCAGTCGAAAAAGCACTTGAAAGTACACCCGCAAAAGGCCTTTATAACGAAGCTGCAGAAAAGATTGAATCGGCATTCCGGACCAGCGGAGCGATGACCTGCAGCAGCATCGAAGCAATTTACTCCCGGAAGATCGATAAGAATATCCGTAACACAGTACTGATTGACGAAGTCTTCACCCTGCTCGAGGAAACAGGCTGTACCGCTTCGGGTTTTTATTACAGGATAGCGGCAAAAATGTATGCCGACAGAAAGACTGCTGAAAATGCTGTCAGGCTGGCTGAGCTGAATTATTCCCGTAATGACAGGGATAAGGCATTATGGTACTTCACCGAAGCCTATAAGATTGACACAACCAGAACAGTCAGGTCCGATGTTCTGACAAGGATTGCCACCATGGAGCTGGAAGCAGGTAAAAAGCAGGATGCACGGAATCACGGTGAAACCGCATATGAACTGAACAATAAAAACGGAAAAGCAGTTTTTATAATCGCTGAAGCTTATGCAGGAAGCAAAATAGGAGATGCTTTCGACAATCACTCGGTATACTGGGTGGCAGTCGACTACCTCAAAACCGCCAAAGCCATTGACCCTTCGCTCACGGAAGCAGCAGATGAAAAAATAAAGGAATACTCAGCTCTGTTTCCCACCAGGGAGGAGGGTTACTACCGGGGCATGACCGATGAAGGCGTTGTATATCGTGTCGGAGGCTGGATAGGTGAAGTAACGAAAGTCAGGTTCAGGAAAGAGTAATCAGTCTGTTCCCTGGCAACTTTCCGGTATCTCAAATCTGCAACTCTTTTATGGCACCCAGTATCACATCGGCCGAACGCTGAAGGCTTGACAGTTCATCGTCTGTCAGGGGAGAGGTGACGATTCTTTCCGCGCCGCTGTTTGATACGATGCAGGGTATGCTCAGCGCCAGGCCGCTCAGCCCGAACTCGCCGTCAGGCACCACCGATACAGTCAGCATGCTCTTCTGGTTACGAAGCACCGAGGATGTGATACGCACCAGCGCCAGGGCCACGGCAAAGTATGTAGACCCCTTGGCGTCTATGATGTGGTAAGCTGAGTCCCTGACCTGCTTTTCAATCCATTTGAGCTGCCCGCTCCATTCCTCGCACTTGCCGCAATACGGACAGTACTTGTCCATCGTTATTCCTCCGACATGGGTCATTGACCATGCTGCAAACTCACTGTCGCCATGTTCGCCCAGCACATAGGCATGCACATTGTGAACATCGACACCGCAGTGCTGACTGATAAAATACTTCAGCCTGGCACTGTCGAGCACCGTTCCGGAGCCAAACACCCTGCTCCTCTCCCATCCTGAACGCCTGTAGGCGACGTAGGTCATTACATCGACCGGGTTACTCACTATCAGCATTATGCCTTTACAGCCGCTGGAAGCAACTTTTTCAGCGATGCTGCCGACTATCTCAGCGTTCTTTTGCAGCAGCTGCAGCCGCGTCTCACCCGGCTTCTGTGCTGACCCCGCTGTGATGACCACCATACTGGCATCGGCGAAGTCAACTTCACTGCCCTCCTTTATCGACACTGTAGGGAAGAAGGGTTGCCCGTGCACCAGGTCCATCACCTGTCCCCTCAGGAGCTCACTGTTCATGTCGGTGAGCACTATCTCCTCTGCCACTCCGCTCTGTGCAAGGGCATAGGCATAGGTAGCTCCTACCGATCCTGCACCCACTATCACTACCTTTCTTCTATTCATTTGATTTATTCTCCTTCAGAAATCTTCGTAACCCCTGTTTATAAACTAACAACTGAAAGGAGATAAGGTTCCGCAGGGTCCGGTATTCGTTTTTTGGCACAGAAATTCTCACCCTTTTCGGATTCTCCATAATTAGTTTTTATCTTTAGGAGAGAATGACTGCCCTGATTCCTTAATCCCCTCGCATCTCCGGTCAGATTGCAATCAGGGAATCATGATTAATTTATTTAATGCGATAGATTAATACCAAAACAGACGATGAAGAGACTTTTACTATTCCTGGTAATCACTGCCCTGGGATTCAACTGCTATTCGCAGATAGAATTTGAAAAGGGATACTTCATTGATAATTCTGATCAAAGAGTTGAATGCCTGATTAAAAATCTTGACTGGAAAAGTAATCCTACTGAATTTGAATACAGACTGTCGGAAAATTCAGAAATTAAGAAAACCAACATCAGTCGTGTCAAAGAATTTGGGATCGGCAATGTCTCGAAATTCATTAAAGATACCGTGCAAATTGACAGATCAGGCAAAGACCTGTCACATATGAGCAAGGAGAAAAGCCCTCTTTTTCGGGAGGAAGTGCTGTTTCTCAAAGTCCTTGTGGAGGGTAATGCAAACCTGTATCAGTTCGTTGATGAAGGATTGCTGCGATTCTTTTTTAAAATGAAAGATGGTGAAGGTTACGCAGCTGGTTTATAAACCTTATATGGTAAATCAATTTCAGAAAGCGGAGAATACTCAATTCAGGCAACAACTCTATCGTGAAATGAATGGCCTGGAAAATTCAGAGAATATTATCGAAAACATTGATTATGAAACCAGTGAACTGGTACGGCTCTTTGTAAGATACAATGAATGGGGAAATTCAGGCTACTCCAATTTTGAGGCAAAGGAAAACGAGAAGAGAGATGCTTTTAATCTGAATCTGAGGCCGGGAATAAAGATTGCCTCTCTTTCAATACAAAACATGATTGCATCTTCCAGGAATGCTGATTTTGGAACCAAAGCAGGATTCAGTTTTGGAATTGAAGGCGAATTTGTTTTGCCTTTTAATAAGAATAAATGGGCTGTTATTTTTGAGCCAACATACCAGTATTTTAAATCTGAGTTAACAACGGAATGTTTATGTAGATTATAAATCGGTTGAGCTGCCCATAGGACTGAGATACTATTTGTTTCTGAACAAAAACTCTAAAATCTTTGTAAACGGTTCCATGGTTCTGGATTTTCCAATTGCCTCAGTTTTTAAACCAGAAAATGGAGACGAATTTGAAATTAATTCAAAACCCAACATGGCATTTGGATTGGGTTACAAATTCAGGGAGAGGTACAGTCTGGAGCTGAGATACCATAGCCCCCGAGAAATTCTGAACGGATATGCCTCCTGGCTGTCAGATTACAATACCATGTCAGTGATTTTCGGATATTCACATTTTCTGAAAACCTTTCTGTTCCCCTCGCCCTCAGACCCTCATCCGCCAGCCGGCGGATCAGACCCTACTGAAACAAATAGTTTATCGATTTTGTGGAGTTCAGCAATGTAAACTCACATACAATCGTCGACTGTGTCTCATACGCCTTATTCAGCACAAATATCTGACACGACACTTTTTTACTGGTTTTCATCAATTCGAGAATCTTCTTCATATTGATCGCTTCATCCTGTGCTGCAGTTCCGGCAGCCGCAGGTTCCTTGCGCACGCCCCTCTCTCTCGTGTCTCCCAGCCTCCAGGTCTGCCAGTCAGATTCGATAATATACTTCCTGTTATTTACATCCCATTTCTGCCTGTCGGGGGAAGGCTGATGAATATAGATTTTGGGACTGTCATCAAATCTGAAAACAAGGTTCTCGACAGTACTCTTATCGCCTATGTCTTTATTGAGCATGATCTGCCCGGTCAGCTGATCATAGAGACCTGCTCCCTTTTCACCTGAAGGGGCCGACATATCGCGAAGGACCCTGAGTGTCTCATTGCCACTGTCCGATGTGACATAGGCAATCCTGTATGTTATCTCATAAGTCTCTGCTGTCTGAGCCTTCCACTGTCCGAAGACAGTGCTGCCTGATAGTATCAGTGCAAGGCAAACCATTATATTTTTCATAATCCTGTGATTATTTTAATTTCAACTGTTCCGTTCAACACAATGCCTCCTTATTGCAACGGCTTTTATCACATTAAGTTGTATTTCTCAGCAAATTCAGGTCCGATGACCTTCAATCCGCCATCCGGCGTATCATAATGTCACCCCTTCGGGGTTTGGTTGTGTTTTAATCCCGTGGCTATCATGCCCACACACAATCTGTCTCCTCACTAAAATTGCCCACCGGGCAATTTCTTAACGCTCGGTCCCCCTCCGGGATTCTCAGACCTTCAGACCTCAGACCGCATGACTGCATGACTGCAAGACCGCAAGACCATATGTTGTACAAAACCTTCGCCACCCCTTAGCCAATTTTTAACTTATCTTCGTCTGAATTACTAAATTGACCAAAAGCTGACCGATTCATTTTAAAAAGACTCATTTATGCGAAACAAATTCTATTTTCTGGCCCTCCTGCTGATACTTCCTTCAGCCTGCTCGAAGAATAATCAACCTCAGTCGCCACAGGGTCCTGTCGATGAGATAGCCCTGAAAGCGGTCACCGTCAACGATCCCTTCTGGAACCCGCGGATAGAAAACAATTACAGGGTGTCAGTCATGGAGATGCTCACCAAATATGAGGAGGCCGGCGAAGCACCCGACCCCAAGCTGGTGGAAGCCGCAGGGTATATCCTTCAGACAAACTCTGACCCTGAGCTGCAGGCCCGGATTGAAAAGGGAATCCCCATGCTTATAGATCATGTGCTTCCTAACGGGAAGCCCCGTGCCTGGAAAAGGCTCCTCAACGGCGAGATGTATTCCGCCGGCCATTTTATGGAGGCGGCAGTGGCTTACTTCACCGCCACGGGCGACCGTAAAATGCTCGACGTAGCCATTATCCTGGCCGACGATATCGACGCCAACTTCGGCCCCGGCAAGAGACTCGATGTATCACAGCACGAAGAGATTAAGCTCGGCCTGCTGAAGCTTTATCACTCCACAGGCGACGAGAAATATATGAAGCTGGCCGCCTCGTTCATCGATCAGCGCGGACATTCACACAACGGCCGCGAACTCTACGGCGAATATGCCCAGGATCATATGCCCGTCGCTGAACAGGCAGAAGCAGTAGGCCATACAGTCAGGGCTACATACCTCTACACTCCACTGGCGGAGCTGGCAGCCATCACCAAAAACCCTGATTATGTTGCAGCCTCCGACAGACTGTGGGAAAATGCTGTGTATCAAAAGACCTACCTGACAGGAAACATAGGCACCTACCGCGATCATGAGGATTTTGGCGAAGGCTACGAATTGCCCAACCTGAGCTGCTGGAATGAGACCTGCGCCTCGATAGGCAGCGTATTCTGGAACCACCAGATGTTCTCACTGCACAGGGATGCAAAATATATCGATATGCTCGAGAAAGTGCTTTACAACGGCTTCCTCTCAGGCGTCTCGCTCGACGGCTCTGAATATTTCTACCAGAACCCTCTCAGGACTTACGGCAACTTTGAACGCCACGAATGGTTCGGTCCCAACTGCTGTCCTCCGAATGTGGCGCGACTGATAGCTTCCCTCGGGAAATATATCTACGCCACCGGCGGTGATAACGTCTATGTGAATCTGTTTATCGGAAGCACGCTGACAACAGAAATTGATGACAGTCCGGTGCTTATATCACAGGAGACCTCTTACCCCTGGGAAGGCAATGTGAAGATCACAGTCTCCCCGGAGAGAAAAGACGGATTTCACCCTGCTGGTGCGCATACCGGGCTGGACTGGCAGCGAACCCATCCCCGGAGATCTGTACAGTTACCTCGTTAACGACGAGTCAGCAGTGACCCTGACCCTGAACGGCAAGGTATTAAATGCCCCCGTCGAAAAAGGATTTTTCGCCGTCAAAAGAAAATGGAATAAGGGCGATGTATTGGTATTGGATATGCCGATGAAGGTAAGGAAGGTCATTTCCAATGAAAAAGTGATGGACAATGCCGGCATGGTGGCACTCGAGAGAGGTCCCCTGGTATACTGTGCCGAAGGCGTTGACAATAACGGAAAGGTACTGAACCTCTTCATCCCCGACAGTGCGCAGTTCACAGGAAAATTCGAACCGGATCTGCTTGGCGGAGTTGTGAAACTGACCGGTAATGTAGAATCTGTCTCACGCGGCGAAGACGGCATAAGCACCGTGACCGGCGAAAGTGTGATGACTGCTGTTCCCTGGTTTGCATGGGCCAACCGCGGCGAAGGCGAGATGAGCGTATGGATGCCCCGTGATCAGTCGAAAGTGGTGATCCCTCCCGCTCCGTCAATTGCATCAGCAAGCACCGTCACCTCATCGTGCGGCACCGGAAGCCTGGCAGACAACTACCCCGGCGGAAACGTTCCCACTACTGAAATACGCTTCTACCCGAGCGCACAGTCCGGCAGCGCCGGCTTTGCAGCCCTGTATGACCAGCTTGTACCTGTCAACTCCTTCGACGGCTCATCGACCTACCTGAGTCTCAGGCCACAGACAGGAGACGAGGCGTGGGTGCAGTACGTTTTCAGCAAGCCCGCAGAGATCAGCTCCTCGGACGTCTACTGGAAAGACGACAAGCAATATTGCATGTCGCCGGAGTCATGGCAGCTGCTCTATAAATCAGGCGGCAAATGGCTGCCTGTAAAAAACCTGACACCCTATACGGTTGAGAAGGATAAGTACAACACAGTGACCTTTGAGCCAGTGATGGCAGAAGGACTGCGCCTCGTTATAAAACTGCGCGGTCAGGAGTTCAAAAAGGGTGAACTGGGGCCTCCCGACGGAAACTATATGCCTGATGACACTACCTGGTATGAGACCGGTATAATCGAATGGCAGGTTTCAGGTAAATAAGGCTGAGAAGGATAGCGATATAAATCTCACTATACAGCAAAAAGAAGCGGCGGATAATCGATATCCGCCGCTGTTTTTTTCATGCCCTACTCCGTGAGCCTCATGATGCCAAACACCTCCGGGTGATGCGGATTCCATACCCCCGTGGGACGCCAGGCGAGGAAGTCGCGGTCATCCTGCGGACCCTGCAGCCTGTAGATATTGACCCTGAACTCGTTACCTGCCGCCGGCGCCCTGGTGTCAAACGATGCCAGCGGAATGCATAGCTCTGCATACCATACCTTGTTTTCCTTATCGACACGGGCCTTCACCTTAAAGCCTGAATTCCAGAGCCTCTCGTCATTATGACCTGCCATCGGCACCTCCGAATTGATGTTCAGGTCGAGGAACTCGCCCTGCGGTGATACCTCGAACTCCCTGTAAAGATTCGTATGCTCGAAATCGGCCCCGATATACAGCTCGAAGTCATCCCACTGCCACAGCCTGAATGTCTCTGTGATCGTGTCAGGATCAGGTTTCAGCACCTGGCTCTCAAACGGACCTGAAAAGAGGAAATATATGTTCTCCTTTGTCCATCTCGATTTTGCCTCAGACTTCAGCTCCGGCTCCGGACCACCGATTATGTTCCTGTCAATCACCACCGCTTCTGTTCCCGTCCAGAAAGCCGAAGCAGGGTCTGCGGTGAGCTCTGTTTCGCTGTCGGAAAAACGACTCAGAAAAATGTCAGCCTCCCTCTCCGGTGACGGCTCCTCGAGGGCAAAGAGCATCGAGCCGTTCTCCGGCATCGTAATCGGAAACTCCGTGGCTCCGTCAGCCAGCACGCGGTTCCCGAGCAGATCGGTGACCTTAAGCTTCTTCGGGAGCTTTATGGTCCTCATTCCTCCTTCTGGTGAGTAGATATAAAGCGAACTGTTGTTTGCTCCTATCACATCATTCGCTATTGCTGTAAATATGTCCTCCCGATTCCCTGACAATGTTGCGGATCAGCGAGGCAGGCAGTATCGGAGCGCTTGAATAGACGGAAGTCCATCCTGCAGCCTGCTTCTTAACCACCAACCCTGGCTTGTCAACACCGGCAAGGTTGCCCAGCACCGTGGCCTTCGCATCATCGGCATAGAACCTCGGCGAGATGCTGAAGCCCGGCAGATCACGCACCAGCGCCGGATCACGCGGATCCTTGAGATATACCTGGTGATCATAGTACCTGATAATGCTGTCCCTGTCGACATCGGTGCCGTAGACGAACCCTTCCTTCAAGCCTTTTGTATAAGGATGGTCAAAGGCGGTGACACCTACCCTCAGTTCACCTGATGAGTCATCCTCTTTCAGGGTGATGCCTGTCAGCTCAGACATCTTTTTCACAGACAGGCCGTCGTCCTGTATGTATCCGGGGGCATAGACCCAGACAGCCGTTGCGCCGTTCTTCGCTAGCTTCTTATGTATCTCCTTCTTCTGCGCCGGTGTGACGTGGAAGGTGTTCAGGAAGAGATAGACCTTGAAATCCTTCATGAGCGGGTTGCCAATATCGGTCAGCAGGTAGGGCTCCCACGGGGCGCCGATGAATCCGAGCTGCCACTGCTTCTGTGCCGTGAGAAGGGCATTGAAGAGGGGCTCGCCGTCACCGAAATATTTGAATGTCTCCTCGTCGAGGATCACGGCGATGTCTGCATTCGACCTCTTGTCTGCATTGAGATACTGCTCGTCGATCTTCTTGAGCTTGCCGAGAAGGTCGATGATGCTCGAGTCCTGGAAAGTGCCTCCGTGCAGGTCAGTCCACCATAACCCGAATCCCTTTGTCATCGAATAGCCATAGTCTCTGACAAGCAGTCCCTTCGTCTCTTCCCAGTTCTCCGGGTTGTGCAGGCAGTTGCCCCACCTCCACTGTCGCTGGAAGAGATGCGTTTCGGTGTCTACCTCGTTCAGGTAGAGCTTCCCGTGCATCATCGCATTTTCAGGGAGCGTCTGTGAGTTGTTTGGACCGCCTATCTGTTTGTTGTCATATGTATAGGGACTGGCAATAAAGTCGATATCCTTCGAGTTGAGCACTCTCTGGTAGCCAAGGTGTCCTGTATGGTTGACACTCAGGTTGGGGAAGTTGCACCACAGGTATCCGTAGAAGACACCCACAATCTTCTGCCCTCCCGTCAGTTCCTTGACCCAGCGGCAGTTCTCGAGGAGCACGTCGGCTGTCATGTCATTGAAGAACGAGAAGTAATCTGTCACTCTTCTCCCTTTTGCCGGATCGAAGAAGATGCCGTGGTTGGATGAATATCTCTCCACTTCGCCCGGAGGTGTTGCCGTCTCGAAAGTCACTTTTTGGTCATTCCATGCTTTCCGCAGTTTGCCGACACTGCCGTATCTCGTTTTCAGCCACTCTTTGAATTTCGCCTGTGCAACAGGACTGTAATCCTCAACCCCGAATTTCGTGGGGCCGGGGCCGCCCGGTCTGGCTTCCCAGAAGGAGTTGAACATCAGCCATTCGCCGCCGAAGCCGTTGCCGGGCTGATAGCCCAGAATATTCTTTCCGTATTTGCCTTCGACGTGTGTGAGAAATGCCACCATCGCTTTATACGAGAGCTCCCTGTATTTCTCAGAGGCCAGGGAAGGATGGCACGGTTGACCGAACATCCCTGCGGGGGTGCCGTCGTCGCGCATCGTGATGTCATCGGGGAACTGTTCGCACCACCATTTCCCCGGGGTGAGAAGGATGCGGGGCAGGAAAAGCACATCCGGCGCTATGGCCAGGTATGAGTCAAGCTTCGCATCGATCTTCGAGAAGTCATACTCTTCAGGACCTGTCCAGTCGAACCTGAGGTAGATATCGAAAATATTTATCCCTGCATTCAGAAAATCACGGAAATATGATTCATCGGGCCTGTATGGCGCTGCCAGTATCTGGCTGGTCAGTTCACCGTTGACGTAGAGGGCGGGGACGCCGTTAAGGATCTTCACCTCGCTGGTGAGGCCGGAGGCCGGCAAAGGATTCGCAGTTGGTAAATCAGCCAGCGGAGCGGCTTTCTGTCTGCACCCGCCGAGGGTTATCAGAATGAATAAACACGAAAGAAGGGTAAGATTTCTCATAAGATTAAGACATAGGAAGGTTTTTATAATACATTGTCATATTGATCAGTCAAAGCGCATCATTACAAAAGTCGCTAATCCCGCCCATTTGGCAACTTACAATTCAAATTGATATCCACAACTTAATAACAACCCTTTTGACCTTCAGACCCTTGTCCGCCCACTGGCGGATCAGACCTCAGACCTTCAGACTCCAGACTGCATGACTGCACGACCATCATCCCTCCACCGGCGGATTAATCCCTTTGACTGTATTATCATTCACCGCATCTTTTGCGGACATTATTTGTAAATGCGGACATTCACCGCATCTTTTGCGGATAATATTTGCAAATGCGGAGAATAAAATAGATTTTGGCGATCATATTCCCCAATTATTAGTATATTTGGGGATTATAATCCCTGAATTATGTTAAAAAGAGAACTTGAACAACTTATCAGATCAAAAATAGGCAAGGGGAAGGCAATTATCCTGTTGGGACCCAGGCAGACAGGTAAGACGACCTTAATGATGAAAATTATTGGTGATTCCGGAGAGTTTTTATTGTTGAACTGTGATGACCCGATTGTCAGGGAACAGCTGGATAATGCTAATACTGAGACAATTCGCCAGCTTATTGGGAAAAATAAACTTGTTTTCATTGACGAAGCGCAAAGAATAAGTAATACGGGACTGACTCTCAAACTTATCACTGACACTTTCAAGGACATACAGTTACTGGTTTCCGGTTCATCATCATTTGAACTGGCGGACAAGATTAATGAACCTCTTACGGGAAGGAAATGGGAATATTTCCTATACCCGGTCAGTTGGAAAGAGTTTTCAGATCATTCAGGGCACCTTGCTGCTATACAGCAGTTAGAGACCAGACTTATTTACGGAATGTATCCCGATGTGATCAATAATCCAGGGGAGGAAAAAGAGATACTGAAACAACTCTCCGACAGCTTTCTTTATAAAGATCTCCTGGCATTTCAGGGTGTCAGGCGCCCCGACCTAGTAGTAAACCTGTTGAAAGCTCTTGCATTGCAGCTTGGAAACGAAGTGTCATATAATGAGTTATCAAGATTATTGCAGGTCGATAAAAAAACTGTCAGCACCTACATTGATCTGCTTGAAAAGGCCTTCATTGTCTTCCGGCTTATGCCGTACCGCAGGAATCTCAGAACTGAGATTGGAAGAAGTCGAAAGATCTACTTTTATGATACCGGTATAAGAAATGCGCTGGCAGCAAATTTCAATCCTCTAGGCATCCGCCAGGATACTGGTGCTCTCTGGGAAAACTTTCTGATCGCCGAGAAAATGAAGAGTAATCATTATAACCGCAAATGGGTTAATTCTTATTTCTGGAGGACTACCACACAGCAGGAGGTTGATTATCTGGAAGAAAGTGATGGCCGTCTTCGTGCCTGGGAATTCAAATGGTCAGCTACAGGCAGCTCACGCATCCCGAAGTCATTCCTGACGTCTTATCCCGAAGCCAAAGTTATGATCATCACCCGCGAGAATTTTACTGATTTTTTAAAGCCTTAGCCCCCCTCAGCCTTAACCTTAACCTCAACCTCAGCCTTATCTCTTCGGTGCGGCTCTCAGGTACTGTACCGGCCAGCTGATATCTTCGCCCAGTTCCGTGGCAGCCTGCAGCGGGAAGTAGGGATTCCTCAGCAGCTCCCTGCCAAGTAATATAAGATCGGCTTTCCCTTCATTCAGGATTGCCTCAGCCTGCCGGGCCGAGGTGATAAGTCCCACTGCACCGGTCAGGATGCCGGTTTTCCTTACCGCCTCAGAGAACGGGACCTGGTAACCCGGGGCCAGGGGTATCCTTGCATCGTGCACATTGCCGCCGGAGGAACAGTCGACAAGATCGACACCGTGATCTTTGAGTATCTCTGCCAGCATTACGCTCTCCTCAGGCGTCCAGCCTCCCTCAGTCCATTCTGTGGAGGATATCCTTACGAAGAGAGGATTTCCCTCAGGCCATACTGATCTCACACTGTCAACGACTTCAACAAGCAGGCGTATCCTGTTCTGAAATGATCCGCCGTATTCATCGGTACGCCTGTTGCTGATAGGTGAAAGGAATTCCTGCAGCAGGTAACCGTGGGCGGAGTGTATCTCGGCCACCAGGAACCCCGCGGCATTTGCCCTCACGGCTGCGGCCCTGAATGATGTTACAATGTTCTTCAATCCTTCGCTGCTGAGCGCCAGTGGAGCCCGGTCTCCGGGCAGGAACGGTATTGCCGATGGGGCTACTGTCTGCCATCCGCCCTGCTTCTCATCGAGTTGCAGCCCTCCGTTCTTAGGTATGGCGCAGCCTGCCTTTCTGCCGGCGTGTGCCAGCTGGATTCCGGCCACGGCGCCGTTGTCATGAATGAAAGAGACGATCCTGCTCAGGCTGCTGATATGTTCATCGCTCCACAGACCGATGTCAGCCGGGGTTATCCTGCCCTCGGGAACCACAGCTGCGGCTTCTGCCACGATGAGTCCTGTGCCGCCCACAGCCCTGGTGCCCAGGTGCGTCAGGTGCCAGTCGTTGGCGAAACCCTCTGTTGCTGAATACTGGCACATCGGAGACATTGCAATCCTGTTCCGCAGGGTGACATTCCTGATCTTTAACGGGGAGAAGAGTACTGACATGGTAAAATCTTTTTATTAGGAATAATATCTGCAAAGTTGGCAATTTCTCTTAAGAATGATGAATGCCTGCCAAAATAACAGAAACTCTGGCTCCATGCTCCATGCTCCCTCCACACTGTCTGTCTCCTCACTAAAATTGCCCACCGGGCAATTTCCTTACGTTCGGTCCCCCTTGCTCCATGCTGCTGCTCCATGCCCCATGCTCCATGCTGCATGCTACTCGCCTTACAATTTTTCCCCCATACACGCGTTAATCAAAAGAAAGTCTGTACATTTAAAAATCTAATCCGGGGAATCATGAGAAACTTAAGCTTTAAGTACGTGCTGGTATTTGCTTTAATCGCTTTTGCAGCCACTAATGCATTCGGACAAACGGGTATCCCTAAGGAGCTTACCGAAAGTCCCATCCGTGAACAGATGAAATATATTGAGGAACATACACGGATCTACGAAAATTTCCGGGCTATAAGGGAAGATATTTATCAGAAGATCAACAAAAACTACACTGACACCCTTCTGGCTGAAAGAGCCCGTATTGCGACATTAAAAAGCCTTACATCGGATTTAAACAGGAAAACCGATTCACTGAATGTTTTGCTCAACACTACAAGGGCAAACCTCGAGGAGATGACAGCAACAAAAAACAGCATCAAAGTGCTGGGTATAGAACTTAAAAAGGGAGTATATAACACATTTATGTGGACATTAATCGGGGCGCTGGCCCTGCTCCTGGTCATAGGATTCCTCATCTTCAGAAGGAACCTGGTCGTGCTCCTCAGGACCGACAAGGACCTTAAAGATCTTAAGGAAGAATTTGCAGCATACAGGCAGACAAGCAGGCTTGCCCGTGAAAAAGTGGAGATGGACTATTTCCGTGAGCTGCAGAAGCTTAAGGGAAAATAGAACATTATTGCTTTCTGTTTGTTTTTTTAGATGAAATATTCTAAAAAGACCGATCATGAACAGAAAAGCATTTTTGTTGGGACTTTCAGCAACCGGTTTTATTCCCTTTGCGCATGGAATTATTCCTTTTGAAACCTCTGAACCTGGTCAGAACCTGCCCAAATTGATCGGGCCTGAACTTAAAAATTCATACTGGTACCTGGGCCTTTTAATGAGCATTCTTATTTCAAGTAAGGATACCGGCGGATCATTTTCCTTAATCCACGGTTTTGAAATAAAAGGTCTGGAACCGCCACCGCACCTTCACACAAAAGAGGATGAATCTTTTTACCTGTTGGACGGGGAGATAAACTATACTGTCGGGAACGAAGTCTTTAATGCCAAAAAGGGCGACTGGATGTTCCTGCCAAGAAATATACAGCATTCCTTTCAGGTTCAGACTGAACAGGCCGAGGTTCTGGTTCATTTATCACCTGGTGGATTTGAGAATTTTTTCATTGAAATGAGTGAACCGGCCGGGGAAATGGTTATACCTCCGCGGCCCCAGGGTCCGCCGGATGTTAAAAGAATTGTTGAAACCGCATCGAAATATGGGATTAAATTCCCCGGACTGGGCTAACCTAATTAGTTCAGGAGTCTCCACAGTAAACACACAGGATGATGTACGGACAGCCTCTGACCCTGCCCGACGGCTGTACTTTTACAGGCTTACAATAAATGGCGGGTAAATGTCGGGTAAACAACCTTCAAAATATTTTATGCATCGGTTTATCAGTCGTAAGTTTGGTGAAGATTTAAAACCAAAACAATGAAACAACCGGAATTAGGCAGAAGGATCACCGAGCTCAGAAAGGGAAAAGGACTCACCCAGGAAGAACTTGTGGACAAGTGTAATATAAGTGTGCGCACCCTCCAGCGAATAGAGGCAGGCGAAGTCACCCCGAGAAGCTACACAGTCAAGACAATACTCGCCGCGCTCGATTATGACCTGAGTAAAATATCGGATAACGACGAAAACCGAAGGAGTTTCTCTGAATGACTGAAGGAAACCTTCCTTATTGATATCGACCCCGACCGGTCAGGCACTTTTCTGATTAAGCAGCTTAACACCGCGTGGCTTTTCGGCCTGGTCTATTTCATCCTCGGATTCCCCGAAGCTGCGGCAGAGTATTTCCGGATGGAAGAGGGCCGCATGATCTTCAGCACACCGGTATATATCATCATCAAAGTCGGTGTCCTCGTATCATTCTTTTACTTCCAGCGGGGCTTTATCCTGGTCGGCCACATGTTCAGGAACTACCTCCTCAAGATCATGTCGTTTGTCCTGATCTTTCTCGTGTTCCTGATAATCACATATGATATCGCTTCAGCTTTTTTACGATTCCGTTGAGCGTGAATTCATCCTCGGGGCCGAGGCCCTCACCTTCGGAGGCATAGGCATTCTCTATGGAATATCGCTGATAAAGCTTCAGAGGTCGTTCGGACAGGTACCCATCGTTGCAGGCATCTTTGAAATTGCCGCTGCCTGCTTCTTCCTCACAATCATACTCTCATTCGTCGGACATATACTGCTGATCCCTGCCGAACTGCTCGAGATCGTGATCCTCTACAAGGCCGTCGAGATAATTAAATCGAAGCAGCCGGGGATTGAGACAGTGACGCCGTGACCCCTTCCCCCCTCCTGCCGGCAAATCAGACCGGTTCAGAATATTTTGCTTAATTTCGTTATCACAGTCCCGGGGTCCGCGTGAGATTTGCAGGACCTGGTACTGTGCATCACACCAGAATCTGAACGGCAATGAAAAAACATCTCCTTCTGATAAACATCCTGATGTGCCTGGCAGCGGCGCACCTCCAGGGCCAGGACAGGGTCATCAAAATCGATTTCGACAAATCATCGGGACCGCTGAATACTATGTTCAGGGAATGTATCGGGGCAGGCAGGGCGAATGAAGGACTGAGAGCCGACTGGCAGCAGCAGCTGGCGCTGGTCAAAGAGGAATGCGGATTCAAATATATCCGCATGCACGGGCTGCTCACCGATGACATGGGCGTTTACCGCGAAGATGAGAAGGGCAACCCGGAGTATAACTACCAGTACATCGATGTGCTGTACGATTATATCCTGAGCATCGGCATGAAGCCTTTCGTTGAACTGGGGTTCATGCCTCAGGCACTTGCAAGCGGCGACAAAACAATATTCTGGTGGAGAGGAAACGTCACTCCCCCGAAGGATTACAATAAATGGGAAGAGCTGATCCGCAACCTGACGCAGCACTGGACTGACCGTTACGGTGCTGAAGAGGTGAAAACCTGGTACTTCGAAGTGTGGAATGAGCCTAACCTGAAAGACGGTTTCTGGACTGGCACGATGGAGGAATATTTTAAACTGTATGACTATGCAGTCCGGGGCATAAAAAGCGTGAACCCCGCATACAAAGTCGGCGGACCGGCCACCGCCGGGGCTGCATGGGTTCCTGAGATGATCCGTTTCTGCGAGGAAAACTCCGTTCCCATCGATTTCATCTCCACCCATTCCTATGGGGTGAAGCAGGGCTACCTCGACGCAACCGGCACTTCAGGAACCATCCTGGATAAGAATGAATGGGCTGTCAGCGGTGATGTTATAAATTCGCGGAAGCAGATTGAAAATTCAACCATGCCGGCTCTTGAACTGCACTATACCGAGTGGAGCTCATCATACACACCGGCCGACCCTGTTCACGACAGCTACCACGAGGCGCCGTACATCCTCGAAAAGCTGAATCAGGTGGGGAAAGCTGCCAACTCGATGTCATACTGGGTATTCACAGATATCTTTGAGGAGTCAGCTCCGCGGTTCACCCCTTTTCACGGCGGATTCGGATTATTGAATTACCAGGGAATCAAAAAACCTGCTTACTATGCATACAGTCTATTAAACATGCTGGGCGAGACGGAGCTCGTCAATACTGACAGCTCCTCGCGGGCCTGCAAAAGCGAAAACGGCGATCTTCAGTTGCTCTTCTGGGACTATACTTACACACATCCGGGCGATTCAGTCCTGAACCAGATGTATTATATCCGTGACCTGCCATCGAAACCAAAGGGTAAGCTTTCCGTCGAACTGGAAAATATCCCCCGGGGAAAATATACCCTCGAAGTATACAGGATTGGCTACAGGGTTAACGATCCCTATTCTGAGTACATTACAATGGGCAGGCCGAAGCAGCTGACAAGGCAACAGGTTGAGACTCTGAAACAGAACAACAACGGGATGCCGGTCTCAACGGAGACTGTTGTTATCAGGGCAGACCGTCGCTTCAAAAGAGAAATAGACATGAACGAAAATGATGTTTACCTGTTGAACTTTAAAAAACAATAGGATTAACCCTCTTTTTAGATTACCGGGTATTAATCTTTTTTTTGGATTTTAAGCAACTTGTGCTTATATTTGCATGGTATATCATTCACTAACATTATAAATAAGACTTAATGACTGATATTTCATTCAATGAATGGCCGTCCATGAGTGACAGAGCTTTGATGGAGCAAATCGGGGCATTTGTGAGGCATCACCGTATGGAGCAAAACAGAACCCAGGATGAACTGGCGTCAGCAGCCGGCATCAGTCGTTCTACCCTGAGTCTGCTGGAGCGGGGTGAAACAGTAACCGTTACCACTCTTATCCAGGTGTTACGTGTGTTGGATAAGTTGAGTATCATGAGCTTTTTTGAAATAAGGAAAACACTCAGCCCTTTGGCTTTGGCCAGAATGCAGAAAGAAAAACGAAAACGGGCAGGAGGAAGATCAGTTAAAAAGACAGAATCTTCAGAAGGAACAGATTGGTAAGCCATGAATGTAGCAGAAGTAAAAATCTGGGGAAAACTGGCAGGTGCTGTAGCCTGGGATGAAGACACAGGTTACGCCACTTTTGAATATGATCCGGAGTTCAGACAACATGGCTGGGAACTGGCTCCTCTGAAGATGCCGTTGACCGGTGCCGGTAGTCAGTTTGCTTTCCCCGAACTGCGAAAAGAGAAAAACTCAGGACCTGAAACCTTCAGGGGTTTACCCGGGTTACTGGCAGATGCCCTGCCCGACAAATACGGTGAACCAGCTGATCAACCTCTGGCTGGCACAGCAGGGTCGCCCGCAGGGAAGCATGAACCCTGTTGAAATGCTCTGTTTTATCGGAACCCGTGGCATGGGAGCCATGGAATTTGAACCACCGGTACTGAAAGAATACATACGGCCATTTACAATAGAAATCGACAGCCTGGTAGGTACTGCACGAAGACTGCTGACCCAGCGCGAGGCCTTTGCTGTAAATCTTAATAAAGATGAAGAACAGGCTGTCCTGGAGATCCTGAAAATCGGAACATCCGCCGGTGGTGCCCGTCCAAAAGCCGTGATAGCCTGGAATGAAAAAACCGGGGAGGTCAGGTCAGGCCAGACAAAAGCACCCAAAGGATTTGAGCACTGGCTGATCAAGCTCGATGGTGTAAGCGATGTTCAGTTAGGCGTCAGTCGCGGTTATGGCAGGGTGGAGATGGCCTATTATATGATGGCAACAGCCTGTGGTATTGAGATGATGCCCTCACGACTCATGGAAGAAAACGGCCGGGCACACTTTATGACCAGGCGCTTCGACCGTGAGGGAGGAGACGTTAAACATCATGTGCAGACCTTCTGTGCACTAAAGCATTTTGATTACAACCAGGTCAACAGCTTCAGTTATGAACAACTATTTCAATGCATGCGGGAACTGAAACTGACCTATGCCGATGCGGAGCAGATGTTCAGGAGAATGGTATTCAATGTGATTGCCAGGAACTGTGATGATCACACTAAAAATTTCTCGTTTATGTTGAGGCAGGGAGGTAAATGGGAACTGGCTCCGGCTTATGACCTTTGCCATGCCTATAGACCTGGCAGCGAGTGGGTCAGCCACCATGCACTGAGCATCAACGGTAAGCGGAATGATATCACAAAGACTGATTTACTTGTACTAGGTGAATCCATCCGGCTCAAAAAAGCTTCCGAAATCATTGATGAAATAAACGAAACGGTGAATCAGTGGTCGAAATATGCAGATGAGACTCAGGTTGACGCAAAACTGCGTGATTCAATTGGCAAAACGCTTGTAAATCTTAATGGTAAATCTTAATTATCAAATCAAATACTTACTTTTAATTCAAATAATATCTGCCATGAAACGTAATCTCCATTTCTTACAGTTTGCACTTATCCTGGTACTCTTTATCACAGGTTGCCAGTCCTCCACACAACCGCAGTATTCTCCTGAGACACTGGAACGGATCACGGCAGGTCGAGAACAGCCTGGGCGACTGGGTGCGCACACAGAATGATACCACCTGGAATCTCGAACAGAGGATGAAACATCATAATATCACGGGTGTCAGCATCGCAGTAATACACGATTTCAAACTCGACTGGGTAAAAGGTTACGGCTGGGCAGATGTGTCAGAGCAACGTCCGGTGACGGAGAAAACCCTCTTCCAGGCTGCATCAATAAGCAAGTCGCTTAACGGCGTGGGTGTGATGAAGCTGGTGCAGGACAAAAAGATAGACCTGAACACCGACATCAACCAGTACCTTACATCATGGAAATTCCCTTATGACACCGTCTCAAAGGGCAAACTGATAACTGTAGCGGCTCTTCTGAGCCACACTGCAGGACTGACAATACATGGTTTCCCGGGTTATGCCAGGGGCGACAGTCTTCCAACGGTTCAGCAGATCCTCGACGGCAAGAGACCCGCCAACACGGAAGCGGTACGCTCGTTCATGGAGCCGGGAGTCCGTGTGATATATTCAGGTGGTGGCATCACTGTCTCGCAGCTTATAGTTTCGGATGTCACGCAACAGCCCTATGATGTCTTCATGCAGAAGAATGTCCTCGATCCCATGGGCATGACAGGCAGTTTTTATACACTTCCTTCTGCCAGCACAGACAGCACCCTGCTGGCAACGGGATATAAGGCCGACGGCACTCCTGTAAAAGGTAAGTATCATCTTTATCCGGAACAGGCGGCTGCAGCATTGTGGACCAATCCCTCCGACCTGGGCAGGTATATTATTGAGACCGCTCTGTCATACAACGGGAAGTCGGAAAAGGTTCTGACACCTGAGTTTACGAAGATGCGGCTTGAACCTGTCATGGAAGATGCAGCATTGGGGGTGTTTGTCACCAAAAAGGATTCCAGTTACTATTTCTCGCACGGCGGAGCCAATGAAGGCTTTACATGTTTTTATGTCGGCGATGTCATCAGCGGCAACGGGATGGTGATAATGACCAACTCAGACAACGGCTCGCTCGCTACCGAGGTGGCCAACAGCGTTGCCACTGTATACGGATGGAAAGACTATTACAAGCCTGTGCAGAAGACAGTTATTGACCTCGATGAAGCGCTTCTCGACAGGTATGTAGGGAAGTATGAGACGGCAGGCGGCTCTTATACAATCAAAAGGGAGGGCAGGAACCTGCTGGTAAGTCCTTACCCAGGTTACTGGGTAAATGTGTATTTCACATCCGAAGTTGACTTTTTCGTCAGGGAGTATGAGGGTGAACAGACGTTTGCAATTGATGACAAAGGCAAAGTCACCGGTTTCACAATCGGCGGAATGCTGGTCCCCAAGGTAGAGTAAGTCCTGCTCTGTATAACATCTGGACAAATTCAGAAATATAAAATATGACACCGGCATTAATAGGCAGTATCCTCTTTTCACTCGTAACTGCTTTATACATTTTATTGGCTCTGGGACTCCCTTATGGTGAATATGCCATGGGTGGAAAGTATAAAATCCTACCAAAAAAGGATCGGATAATATCTGTCATATCGGTGATAGTCCAGGCATTTGCAATCTTTATACTTTTGCAGGCCGGTAATATAATCAGGACTGGCTTTCCGGATAAAACAGCTAATTTATTGTGCTTTTTCTTTGCAGTCTATTTATCTCTCAATGTTTTTATGAATCTGTTGTCGAAGAGCAAAAAGGAAAAACTGGTTATGACTCCATTATCCCTTGTAATTGCAATTTGTTTCTGGCTGACAGCTTTAAACCACTGATCGCAGGGATAAAAAAATGCTTAATTGAACCGATTTACCGGTGGTGCCTGGAATCTCTGGCAAATTTGGGGCCAGCGTCCCGGGCCAGGGCATTAAAACGATGACCGGAGAGCTTCTAAAACCACATCCTTAATCTATAGAAATCTTTCGAAAACCTTTGCCATAAGTTCCTGCTCTGATTTGGGAAGTTGGTACTTAATGGCAACACTCCGCCATTTAGTTACAGATTTCTTTATCCCCACAATTACTTTCATACCGGTCCAGTGAGCATAGACAAAAATATCCTTATTATTACTTCTTGCTTCCATCTGATTTCTTTAATATTCTCACCTTTGGTTCCTTGACAGCTATTTTTGAAATCTGCGGATTACTCTGTAATGTAGCATTTTTAAAAATCCTGGGTGCCCGTTTCCTGACTATTAGTTTGGCATCCTGAAGTCTTCTGCCCAATTTATCATCATTGGCAACCTCCATTATATCATTCTCAAGTCCAAGGACTGAAAGCACTTTTACATATGCCCCGATTGAAACATTAGGATTTCCTTTTTCAATAGAGACTAAAGTTGGTCTGCTGATATTTGCCCTCTCAGCTACCTGTTCTGCGCTAAATTTCCTTCGCAGTCTTGCAAGCTTGATATTCTCTCCAAGAGCTGAAATAGGTTTCTGTGCTCTGGGTAATAATATTGTATTTCTTGTTTTCATAATGTTAACTATATTTTACAAATATACTTCATTTTGTTAAATATATTTAATATTATCAAAATATAAGTAAAATAATTGGTTGGGGCGGTGCCCCTGGTATCCGCTATACCTGGTAGTGGTTGGAATATTACCGGCAGGCATAAGGTCTATATCACTGTTCCTTGCTAAAAAGGATTCAGACCCGCTGGTTGGGGGGATGAAATAAAAAGCTTACTTTGATATCCCGGAATTCAGAATTGGGTTGAAAATAGTCTTGATTCAGTTACTATGAAAAAGCTATGCCTTTTTGCCTCACTCCTGCTGCTGGTCATCCAGCCGGGAATAGCACAGAACATTACCGTACAGGTAAATGCCAACCAGGAACGTTTACCGGTTTCTCCGTATATTTTCGGACGGAACAATAACCTGTCGGATAATGCCGCCTCCCCCACCACTGCGGCAAACATTACACTTTATAAGGAAGCCGGGCTTCGGTTTGCACGTGAAAACGGCGGTAACAACGCCACCAAATATAACTGGCGCAGGAAGCTGGGAAGCCATCCCGACTGGTACAACAATGTCTATGACCATAACTGGGACTTCGCAGCACAGGACGTACAGACCAGGATGCCCGGACTGCAGGTTATGTTTGCTTTCCAGCTGATCGGGAAAGCCGCAGCGAACAAAAACAACAACTTTAACGATTGGTTATACAACGGGTCGAACTGGTGGAGCGGTGTCGGGCAGAACCTCGCCGGGGGCGGACAGGTCAATCCCGTTGGCGGCGGGCAGGCACTTGTAAACGGAAACATCGATCTCTACCTCGAGAACTGGACTGCCGATT
>CAVWSZ010000014.1:0-28592 GCA_963757935.1 uncultured Bacteroidales bacterium
GATGTGCTTTATGACTTCGTCTACTCAAACCCTGACAACTGTGCCTACTGCGACAGTGTGGTGAGGGACACCGAGATGGCAAACGGACTTGACCGCGTCACCGGAGACTATAATGATTTCTGGGCCAGGCGTGACCTGATGAATTATATGGAGACATTTAAGACACCGGTGCTTATGGCTCACGCCTTCAACGACTGGAACGTTGTTCCCAGCCACAGTTACAGGTTTTGCAAGGTGCTGAAGGAAAAGGGCGTACCAGTGCAGATGTACTATCACCAGGGTAGTCATGGCGGAGAGCCGCCTTTCACAATGATGAACAGATGGTTCACACGCTACCTGTTCGGCGTGGAGAACGGCGTGGAGAACGATCCTAAAGCACGTATAGTCCGTGAAAGTGCTGACAGGCTCAGCCCCACACCTTATGCTGACTATCCCAATCCTGAAGCATTACCTGTTACATTCTTTCTTACCCGCGGGGCACCGGCTACCGGAGCTCTTGTAACTGAGAAGAGTTCCAAACAGGGAACAGAGACACTTATCGACAACTTCTCATTCACCGGCGCCAGCCTGGCACAGGCTGAATACAGTGACCACCGGTTACTTTATGTCACCCCTGTGCTGACGGAGGCAGCGCACATATCAGGTGTTGTCAGCGTGACTGTCAGAGCTTCGGCAAGCAAGCCTGCGGTAAACCTCTCGGTATGGCTGGTGGCTCTGCCGTGGACTAACGCGCGTGAGCCAAAGATCACTGATAACATCATCACCCGCGGCTGGGCCGATCTGCAGAACCATAGCTCACTCACCAGCAGCAAGCCCCTGGTACCGGGTGAATTCTACGAGATGACCTTCGACCTGGAGCCTGACGATCAGATAATCCCTGCCGGCAAACAGATAGGACTGATGATCTTCTCAAGCGACAAGGAGTTTACTCTTCATCCGATGCCGGGTACTGAACTGACTGTTGATCTGGATGGAACGAAGGTGACAATTCCGATAGTCGGCGGCAAGATTCAGTAATAACGGATTTTTGGTCCTTACAGTCTGTATTTTTAAAGGAGCTCAATAGTTATATTATCGACTCTCCTTGTTTTGGTATTGTCGATGTCAATGACCGTGTTCCGGTTCAGGTCAATTTTTATCGGGATACCGGGGTAGTAATAATAGTCGTAGTGGGTGGACGTCCTGATATCATACTCGGCTCTTCCAAGAGCCGCCTCAAACTCTGAACCCTTTTGTCCCATTTGTTTCAGCAATCGTGTGATGAGTGCCCTGGTATCATCGGAATTCAGTTTTGACTCCTGCACGAGCATAGACCGTTCGTCGGCAAAATCGACACTCTCAAAATAAAGTTTCGATTCGGCCCTGATCGGATCACCGCCCAGCATGTTTGGGTACTGATCCTCAAAGTTTATTGTGTCAGCCACTGTGAACGTCGCCCGAAGGGAAAATGGAACATTTGCAGCTGGGAAGGATCATCTGTTCAATCCCCTGCTGCGAACTGTAGATGGCGATGATTGGCTCAGCAGTCTTCATGAGCGCGTCATAGTCAGAGCCCTGTTCTTCGGCGAGTACAGTGAAGAGTTCGGTAAACATGGCTCTCATGGTTTGTCCGAGTTCCTCCCAGTTCTTTATTCCGGTAAATTCCCCCATCTCGCTGGTTGTATAAATTACTTCGGTGACAGAATATTTTGAAAGCTTCTCGATCAATGACTCGGGAATATCATATGTGTTTACCAGTTCATTTGTGAAACTCCAGATAATCGTATAGGATGTGTCTGTTGAGTCAATCACCTCAAAATTGGCCACATACTCTGTCGTGTTGTTTTTTGTCAGCGAATCGCCACTCCATTGCATGTTAGTTTTTGTGACTCTGAAGTCGTATGAATCGCCGACGGACCAGTATGCAACATAGGATACTTCTGAGGTGTCTGTCTGGCAGTATGAACTCAGGGTCATTGTAAAAAGCAGAAGGAGAAGGGTATGTTTTTTCATCAGGTGTCTATTGGGAGTAATGAATATTTGCAGAGAAGATAAGGGTTTTTAATCCACAAGCATTTAAACATGTTACCTGTATGCTTCTGGCAGTTTCCGTGACTTTGTTGCCTGCTCGAATGCATAACCGATTTTTAAAAGTTTTGCTTCCGCGAAGGGTCGGGCGATGAATGTGATGCCCGCCGGGGTTCCGGTATTCCTGTAACCCATGGGGACGGTGAGGCAGGGATAGAAAGCCGCTGCCGCCATGCCTGCATTCCGGTTGTTTATCGAAAGAATTGCATCAAGCTTATACTCTGTCATTGGTTTATCGAAATAACTCACGGCAGCAGCATGCAGATCGGTTCTGAGTGAAATCAACTCATCGGCGGGGAGCTGAAGTTCAATGATCCCGTTAAAAATGGTCTGACCGTAGGGGATCCGTACAAGGGAATCAGCCTTATTGAATCCGGCAATCTCCGCCACTGTCCGGAACTTAATGTTCTCCGATGCATATTTTTCAAGATAGGCGGGGAGGTCAGCCTTCATGTCGGCACTGAGCAGGGTGCTGAATCCTTCAAGGGTTATTTTCTCAGGCTCGAACTCTACGGCAATTCCGCCAAGGGAAACGATCTTTCCAACGGCCACCATATACAGTGAATCGCCCAGAAGGTCTTTGCTCACACCGAACCGCAATCCGGTGAGGTTGGCAGTATTCAGTCCTTCAAGGTAGTTTATGTTCTTAGGATTATCTTTTGTGGCGATGTCGGAAAAATCTTCGCCTGTCATTGCAGACAGGAGAATGGCGTTGTCAGTTACATTCCTGGTAATGGGGCCGGGGGTATCGAGGGTGCTGGAAAGGGGGACGATGCCGCCGCGGCTGAGAAGGCCCACTGTCGGTTTTAGTCCCACGACAGAGCTTGCACTCGAGGGTGAGAGGATTGATCCGGAGGTTTCTGTTCCCACAGCCGCGGCGGCATAATTGGCTGCCATAGCCGTGCCGCTGCCGGAGCTCGAACCGCCGGTATCAAATTTCCGGCGTCCGTAAGGATTCAGGGTCTGTCCGCCCACAGCACTGTAGCCGTTGGGACAGGCCGAGCTGAGATAGTTGGCCCACTCGCTGAGGTTAGCCTTACCAAGGACGATACCTCCCTTTTCTTTTATCCGTTCCACTATAAAAGCATCAGGGGCATTGTTGTTCAGCAATGCGACGGCCCCTGCAGTAGTTGGCAGCCCGGTGGTGCCGATGTTGTCTTTCAGCAGGACAGGCATGCCGTAAATGGGATGGTCACCGGCAGCACGGTTCCTATCTCTTTTACGGGCTTCGCTGACTGCATCAGGATTGATTGAGATGATGCTGTTCAGCATCGTACTCCTGTCGTTCTCGAATTTGACAATCCTGTAGAGGTACCACTGGGTGAGTTTCTCGTAAGAGAGTTTGCCGGACCGGATGTTTGCCTGAAGAGCAGGTATATCCTGCTCGAGGATAAGTGGTTTCAGTCTTTGATAATCTGCCTCGGAGAAATTGTCGTATCTGGGGCAGGACATTCTGCCACACTGCATTTTTGTCGAGTATTTTTGACTGTATGAGTTTGTACCGCATTTTCGGCGACTGGTGAGAAGCATTCTGAGCCAGCTCTTCAGATTCGTCATAGGGTATCCAGGCGACCTGGGTTTTTGCGGGTTGCCTGCTGCAGCCCAGAAGGAGCATCATTAAGAGGAAGATTAAATTTCTCATCTGTGTGTTTGTATTACTGGTTTTTCCAGAGGCCTTTGTTCTGTTTCCTTGCCCTGCGTGCCAGGTCGACGAAAGTGTCAGCATACCTTACGTTCGGAGGGAAAGTCATTACCGTGGCGAAGCCGTTTTTAACCATTTCGGCATTGACGAAGGTGCCGTTATCCAGGTAAACATATGCCAGTGTACGCCCGTACTGGTCGTAGCGGGTCACGTCATACTCGAGCCGCACATTCCTGTTTCCGATAAGTGAGGTAATGTATTCGGTCGATTCCTCACCGTAAAATCCCTTCATCTTCTGACCACTGTTACGCGATTCGGGCGCATCGATGCCGATAAGCCTGATTTTCAGTCCTTTTGGGCTGCCGTCGTCAATCCAGAATGTGTCTCCGTCAACAATACGCGTGACACGGTACCAGATGTAGGCGTCCTTTCCAGCTTTCGACGGCTGTGCAACGGCAGAAAAAGCTGAAAGCAGGAAAAATAAAAGTATTACGCCTCGCCGGGTCACACTGTTTAAAGTTGAATGATTGGTAAATGTAACAATTTATACGGCATGACCGATTCAACTCCTTCGGTTGACGGAGGAGGGCAATTAATAAAGACGGGGTGTTTCAGTATTGTTAATCGAGCGCTCCTGCAACTATGTCAGTATCAAAAACAAGGTTAACCCCAAAAGCCATGGGACCGCTTGCATTTCCATGGACGGTTAAAGTGATTTTTTTGTCACTTTTAAGCTTTGCGCCTACCTGCTCAAGGATGGCTGATGAAATCACGGGGGTAAATGAATTGGTGGTAGAGGTAATATTCGTCTGAGTGCAAATAGTTCCGACACCGGTAACGTCCAGCGAAATTGTATTAATGACCTGACCAGAAGTCAATCCGTTGACAGTAACAACAAGGGATTTCATGTTTATCTCCCGTATTTTTTCAAGATAAGGCTCAATATCAGCATTATCTGCAAGCTCCAGATCCTGAGACTGAGAGAACGTCAGGGAGGGTGCAGCTGTAGACTTTCCCCCTGTTACAACAACAGGAATGGTTGTTGTCAGATCTGTTGTGATTGTCACTTCGGCGGCATCCTTAATCAGGCTACACCCTGTCATCATGAGTGCCGATGCAATTAATAATGTCATTATTTTTTTCATGGGAGGTATTTTTATTGGTTAATCTTCAGGGCTCTTAAATACAACCTATTAACTGTTAGGTCTGCGCTTTTAAATTGAACCATAAAGCTATGCAAAATATTTGAATATACTGCCATTAGCCCTTACTGGCATTGGAGATTAGGGAGATCAGACAAAAGTGCACCAGTAGACTATTTTTCTTATATTTGGATTAATAATGATTTGATTTTGGACAAATAACCGGTTAATTGCCGGAACAAAGGAGGGAAAGATGAAAAAGTCAGTTATTCTGTTTTTGTCGCTCCTGTGCGTTGCGGAGACTTATTCCCAGACAGTGCCGACAAATCAGCTCGGGGTCATAACCGCCGAGAACCTGAAAACCATTTCAAACATCTCACCTTACACCCCGGGAGCTGTCGGATTTGACAACCGCTACCTGGGTGTCAGGGGCACCACCAGACTGTTTGACACTCTCAGTTTGTCATATTTTCTTGTCACGGGACAGAAGGAGTACATCACCCTTAAAAGCGACATAGATGTCATGAGCAACGCCCTGGTGTTTATCCAGGCCGGTACCGGTGACCTGATGGAGATTTCCTCTGATCATATACAGGAGGTTATATTTAAAAAAGAAGGCGGTGACCTCTTCTTCAGGACCACCAGGGGATTAGTTTTCGAAAAAGCACCCGAGGGGAACAAATTCTACGAGGTGCTGAAGGAGGAGCCATATTCGTTCATCAGGATTCCGGAAAAGAAATTCGTGGAGGCCGATTATCAGTCGCTCTACAGCCCTGACCGGCGTTACGACGAATTAAAGGATATAAACAAATACTACATCTCAGGCAGTGACGGTGTTTTTTACAGGGTACAGCTGAATGTGAAGTCGCTTGTCAAAATGTTCCCTGACAAGAAAGAGCTTATCAGGAAGGGCCTTGTTGCTAAGGACGAAGCAGAAGCTGAGTTGCAGGTCATTAAGCTGCTGAATAAATTCTAGGGATTTTAGACTGGCCTTCGGAAGGCTGGCACCCGATGGGACAATAAAAGCTATGCCACCATAATGGATTTCCTCAGCCGTTTACCGATCTTCTGAATTCCGATGGTGTATCGCCTGTAAGCCTCTTGAATGCGCTGTTAAATGATGTTTTAGAATTGTAACCTACCATTTCCGAAATCTCTTCAACTGTTAACCTTGCAACCCTGTCGGACGAAATGATCTTTTTCGCTTCCTCTATCCTGTACCATGCAAGAAGTTCAAAGAAGTTCTTACCCAGTTTTTCGTTTATCACCTGCGAGACATGATGCGGTGTTGCACCGGTTTTCTTTGCCAGTTCAGACAGTGAGGCAAGGTTATTGGCAAAGTACCTTTTCTTATCCATCTCCAGAACAATGCTGTCAAGAATTTCCTGCTTGCCGGCTTCGGTAAGTGATGATTTAAGGTATTTCCCTATTGATACATCCATGAATGACGTCGAACGGTCAAAAAATGCGGAGTCATTCATGACCCTGAAGCTTGTCAGATATATGAGGAAGGAGATGTACAGTGCAATGAAATAATCGCCCAGGTCGCCGCTGAATGTGAGCTTCACGATCAGGAATATGACCGCAATAACAATGAAGTGCAGAAGCATATTCCTTAAGAATCTCAGAATTTCATCGTCAGTACGGAAAAACGATTTCCCTGACTGCCTGATTTTTTTTAACAAACCTGCCGTCGAAAGAGAGATGTAGACCACCAGCGACAGAAGGGTCAATTCGTTGACTATTTCCCTGATTCCAAGCGGATCTTCAGAGATTATGGTATCAACATCCAGGAATGGCCAGTCCGGGTGATAACTGTCAACGTACGAGTTATACTTATACTCCGGCGACTGAATGAAATAAAAAACCGAAAGGGCGAGGTAAAAAAAGAATGGGATAAAATGCATCCAGTCCTTTCCTCCGCGGGAATTATCAACGCTTCTTTTGAAAAACAGGTATAACAAAGGACCGAAGACAAAATTCAGTGGCTCTGAGAAATTTGTAAGAGGAAGCACTTTTGTTATGTAGCCTGTAAGGTTCAGCAACTGTTCCAGGATACCCAGTGAAAGCGCAAAGATCAGCAAACCCTGGTACCTGTTTGCAATGATGTTTGTGCGCGACTTCAAGATAAAGAAGAATGAGAGCATCAGGCCCTGGGTGACCCCAAGAAATATAAATGCCGACAGGGCATCTATATGTGTCGTGGTATTCATTAACCAAATTTAATGAACTTTCAGAATAAGAAAAAATATGTTATTTGATCCATAATTTTCTTTAAAAAGAGAAACCCCTCTGGCGCGAGTCCGGGAGGGGTTTATAAAGCCGGGAAACAGGTTTCGCTCCCGGCCGCTATCGTCAAATGGTCATTCAGCCTTCCTTTGCTTCCCAAATTTTAAGCCTATGTTGAAGTTGATGCCACTCAGGTCTTTATTGGTAAGGTGGGTGAGCTGTACATTCTCATCTGCCTCGTCAAGTCCAGTTACGTATCTGTAACTTACTCCAGCCACAAATGTCATCCTGCGGCTCAGGTTGACTTCGAGGTTTATTCCAGGTTCTATCTGGTAGTATTGTGCGCCGGAGATGTTCCAGAAATTATCGAAGAGGCCTGATTTGGTATTTTCATAATCCTTGGTAGTACCGGAGGCAAGTACCAGCTGGCCACTGAAATGGACAAGGGATGAAGGTTCATAGATATATTGTCCGACAACCCCGAAATATCCGTAGTTGACCCTGGGATGAGTAAGGTTCACTCCACCGGTTATGCCGAGCAGAAATTCATCGTTAAAGAGTGCTCCGCCGTAGAAACCGATCAGTGAGCCCAGGTCGCCCTGGATCGAGTTGAACTTAACCTCCGGTACCCAGAGTTCAGTTACCCTGACATTCGACCGGAACATAGTCTGTCTTGACTCGCTTTCCTGGGCGGAGACAGATACTGAGAGAGACACAAGGATAAATGCCATTGCGACAGTGCTTACTTTCTTAAGCAGGTTTGTTTTTTCAACTTTTGTTTTCATGATTTTTGGTTTTTTAAGTTATTTTTTAAAAGATTATTGGTTTTATATCATTATATATCAGGCTATTAATCGATTTGATGTTTCCGTCTCCCCATCTTTCATGGTTTTTTCTGCTGTGACAGTTTTCCGGGATTTTGGCCTCATTCCGAAAATGACCCTTGTTAAACCGAACGGTCTTACCAGGAATGTGTAAATGGCTACAGTCGCCACTATACTCAGGATGGTTACAGAATATGCTTTGAGAAACGGGCTTACTTCCATTTTTGTAACAATTGATGCGATTATCACAATAACAGGTTGATGGAGAAGGTAAACGGGATAGATGGCTTCGTTAGCCAGCTGTCTGAACCGGGAGTCTCTGTTGAGATACCTTGAGGCGTATCCAAGAGCTGTCATACCGCAAGTCCATGTCATCGCAATTGCACTGACGTCCCATACTATTTCGGCACTTCTTTCAGCATTGATCAGGTAAGGGGAGGAAAACATCAGGGCGGTTAAGAGAATAGTCTGAGCCAGGAAGCTCTTCCTCTGACGTTCGATGGATAGCCTGATGGCTGAACTCCTTATCAGTATAAAGCCATATAAGAAATAGATGAAATAGCAGGCAATCCCTGCCCAGTCGTTTACCAGGTCGTGTGTCTCATCCGGAAAGAACGGCCTCAGAACGATCTGGGAAAGGAGGACAGGAAGGATGAGTAAATTGAGACTGAAAGGTTTTACGAAAAGATTCTCTGCCCGGACCATGAGCTGTTTAAAGCGCACGCTTCTGAACATTTTAATGAGGGGAGAGAAGATCAGAGCGATAAAAAACAGGTACACAAGGAACCAGAGGTGGTGCCAGCTGAAATTGCCCTCGGGATAGATACCGTCGAACATGTGGAGATAAAATTGAGGGAGAGAGCTGTAGCTGTTTGCTTTTTCCATATAGACCTGGACGGGAACAAGGATGAAGATGCCTGCTATCAGAGGTATCAGGAGCCTGGTGGCTCTCTCTTTAATGTATCCGCCAGTGGACTTATACCCCAGGGCGAAGTAGGTACCTGCGCCGGATACAAAGAAGAGCAATGGCATTCTCCAATAATGGAGAAATCTCATCGGGTAATTCAGTACTGCAAACTGCTCATCATTCTTGACGTGCCATCCCCAGGTATTGAATACCATTCCGATATGGAAAAGGAATACACTAATAATAAGAAGGATTCGTAACCAGTCAATGTAAAATTGACGTTCCGGTTTTTGAGTTGTGTCAGGTGTCATTTTTGTCAGAATTAAATTTCCTGACAAACATAAACCGGCTTTTTTGAACAGGATGAATCAGCCTATAGGTACGTTGTACGTCCCTATAGGATTACACATTTACTGACTTCTGCTGTCACTGCTGACAATGGCTAAAGATGAGGCCGTGGTTGAGGTTAAGGTTGATGTTAAGATTGAGATTAAGAATGAGGGATTAAAGTTTATGAGAGGCGATGCTGCCGGGTATTATTTAGAGTATTGGTCTATGACATCCGATATGCTTCGTCTGCAAACCTCACAGAAAACCTGGTGCCGGGTGTACATAATACAGTCGAGCTGCGGACGGTACATGCCCTTCGGATAATAGTTGGCTCCCTTCGAAGGCACCTACTTTTTCCCTGTTCTTTTCTTTGGCGAAGAAATCATTTTCGGCATTCATCTGGCGCATGAAAAGATCCTCCATAACTGTCTCCGGAAGGAGGTTCTTTCTGATGCTGTCACGTTCCCGCTGGATCTCATATCCGAAGGCATCGAACTCCTCCTTGTTCCAGGGTGTGGGAATTGGTGTTCCTTCCTCAACCAGATCCTTCCACTTGAGATTGTCCTTATCCAGAAGAGCGGTGACGTTTGTTTCCCAGGGTTCGATGGTTATTTCAGGCATCTCATATGATACCGATGAGGTGTAGTATTCATCTGCCAGGGCGGCCATATGGTGACCCATTTCGTGAATCATTATGTAATCCGAGAACTTGTTGTCGGCTGCCACGGTTGTGTATAGGTTGTAGATGCCGCCACCGCCGTATGTTCTTTCATTCAGGAGGATAACCATGAACTCATAGGGTGCAGCTGAGGCGATGTCCCTGATTGTCCTGTTGTCATAGGCCAGGGCATATCGTTCCGAATCGAATGCGCTGTAGCTGACTGACAATGGTGTGCGTTTGAAAATGCCGTGATGAGGTTTGTTGACACCCGACTCTTCTGACGGTGTTTCGACGGATCTTATATTGATGTCAGTACTACGGCTTTTAAATGGTTCAGCGCCGAGCAGCACACCTGCAAGCCTTACGGCGTCACCGCGGAATTTCTCCATCTCCTGCGCCGTGTAGCCGTCGCCCAGTATCACGATATCGAGCTTTTCCTGTGCAGGACCGTTGTCTGCGATTATATTCACCCTGCGTGAGTTGACCCGGTCTGCCGGATTTACCTGGTTGTAGGATGGGTCTATGTCGGTGGTCCAAATCTGTTTGAATTTGTTTTGCGCATCCCGTTTTTTGACGATTACTGTGACGGGATTTTTCGGCCAGGGGAAGCGGAGCGATTCATGAAATGTGCCCCAGTTGTCTTTAGCTTCGGGAATTGTCTGCCATTCTCCGAAGATGCTGGCGAAGCCCCGGGAGTAGAGAAGAGCTTTGGTGTTTTTGTCAATCACCTCGAAAAAGTAGGGTCCCAGTTCCAGCCTGTCTATAAGTATTTTTTTGCTGCCGCCCCATTCGCCGTCTGATAATACCCTGTCAACTGCGAACATTTCTTCCCCGGTTTTTCCGGTGTGAAAGAAGTCCATCCGCATTGTCTTACCCAGGAAGTAGCTTTCGAATTCCACATCACCATTGTTAACTGCGGTGATTTCTGCTGGCGGCGCTTCCTGCAGGGTTTCCGGTTTGGGACTGTTTGACCGGCAGGAGATCAGGAGTGCAGCTGCAATTAAAAAGGGAAGTAGAGGTTTCATGTTCTGTTTTTTGGAATGTTATGGTATAAAGGTACAAAAAGTGCAGAGGTTGAGTGGCCCGGCACCGGTAATAAAAAATCCCGCAGATCATCGATCGTGCGGGATTTTTGGTTGTATGGTGACGCTTATTTGCGGATTGGCCTGACGGTTCCGGATTCTGTGGTAGAGGAATTCCTCTGAGCTTCTTCGCTTCTCCTGGCCTCGGCAGCTCTTGCCTCATTGGCTCTTGCCTCATTTGCTCTCGCCTCTGCGGCTCTTGCCTCATTGGCTCTTGCCTCATTGGCCCTGGCTTCAGCAGCCCTGCTCTGGGCTTCTTCATTTCTCCTTACCTCTGCAGCCCTGCTCTGAGCTTCCCTTGCCTCAGCCGCTCTTGCCTCATTTGCTCTTGCCTCGCGGCCTTGCTTCATTGGCTCTTGCCTCATTGGCCCTGGCTTCAGCAGCCCTGCTCTGGGCTTCTTCATTTCTCCTTACCTCTGCAGCCCTGCTCTGAGCTTCCCTTGCCTCAGCCGCTCTTGCTTCATTTGCTCTTGCCTCTGCGGCTCTTGCTTCATTGGCTCTTGCCTCATTGGCCCTGGCTTCAGCAGCCCTGCTCTGGGCTTCTTCATTTCTCCTTATCTCTGCAGCCCTGCTCTGAGCTTCCCTTGCCTCTGCCGCTCTTGCCTCATTTGCTCTTGCCTCAGCGGCTCTTGCTTCATTGGCTCTTGCCTCATTGGCCCTGGCTTCTGCAGCCCTGCTCTGAGCTTCTCTTGCCTCTGCCGCTCTCGCTTCATTGGCCCGTGCCTCATTGGCCCTGGCTTCAGCGGCCCTGCTCTGGGCTTCTCTTGCTTCTGCCGCTCTGGCTTCATTGGCTCTTGCCTCATTGGCCCGTGGCTTCAGCAGCTCTGCTTTCGCTGGCTCTTACCTCGGCAGCCCTGCTCTCTGCAGCCTGGCTGTTGACTGAGGTGCGGCTCACGGTGGCCTGAGACGGAGTCTCTCTCCTCTCAACTGCTACTGCTGCAGGCCTCTCAGCGCCGGTGGCAGCTGACCGCCTCGGAGACTCAGTATTCTGTACTGCTGCTGGTACGTTTTCAGTCCTGCTGCTGACAGGGACCCTTCGGTCTGTTGCAGCTTCGCTCACAGTCCTGCGTCCTGTTGCAGCTTCACTCTCTGTTCTTCTGCCGGTTGCAGCACCGGTTGAAGTCCTGCTTTCAGCGTCAGCATTTGCCTTAGTCCTTCTGTCGGTTGAGGTACCTGTTGCAGGAACCTGTCCGCGTACCGTCTGAGGTGCTGCTTCCCTTCTTCCCTGACTGCCGGTACCTGTGTTGTCACGGGCTTCTGTCCGGCTGTCATGAGTTCTGGAATAGAGAGCTACACCTTCACTCCTCTGCTCGGGGCGGGAGTATGTCTGGCTGTAGTTGCCTGCGGCAATCCTGTGCTGTACCTGCGGCGACTGTTCACGGATGCCGTGATAGTAGAAGTCGTTGTAGCGGTGGTACCTGGGATAGTCGCAGTGATGGTAGTTTGCGTAGTAGTGGGGATACCATCCGGAATGGTATCCGTAGTAGTAGTCCCAGTAGTAAGGTGTCCATGGGTCCCAGAAGGCAGGGTAATATCCCCAGTACCATGACGAGTGCCATCCGCTGTAGTGAGGGCTGTAGATGTAGACTGCCACCGGCCAGTCGTATATGTCGTAATAATAATTGTTGATCACCGTTACCTCATCCGAGTAAACAGGGTCACCGTAGTATCCCGGGTTAGGTCTGTCGGCATATGCAGGTTCTATTATGTAATTCTTTCCGTAGAGAGCTTCATCACCTATGAGCTGTATCATCACCTTCTTCCTGCGTAGTTTCTCTACCGTTATCACTGCCACGTCCTGGTATTCCTTGCGGCCGAGCAGGGCGCGTAAAACGATTGTGTGAACCTTGCCGTCGAGGTAGTCGGAAACAGTTATGTAGTCAACCATTTAGTCACCGTTCAGGTCGAGGTTGTTGATCCGTGATTCACGGTCGTTGAGGCCTCTCTCGAAGTCTTCAAGGGTTTCGGAATTACGGAAGAGATCCATGACCGCGTAGAGGTTGAGGTTGTCACCCGGGAGACCCAGGTATTCCTCGGGGTAGTTCTGTGCTCCGACTGTTGTCGCTGAGGCCAGCAGGACTGCGAGGACCGATGTGATAACTGACTTTTTCATCTCTTTAAAGTTTATGAAGATCTGCTCTTCATAAGTGTTAATGCAAAGTGTGTGCCAAAACACCCGCAGAGCCTCAAAAGATGAGACTCTGCGACTGCTTGTTGTAAGATGTATGACAAGTGGCGGAAATGTCAGAGGCCCGCCCTGAGCAGTTTCAGGTTTGTCTCGAGGCCGTCAAGATAGGTAAGTGACCAGACACGAGGGATTACCATAAACATACCCTTCGTCCACCCCGGGCTATCATCGGGCGTCTCATAGAAGTCAAAGATTAGTGGTATTCTGCTGGCAATCTCTTCATTGGCGGCAGACTTCTGAAGTTCACTGACGAGGTCACCCAACCCGGCCTGAAGCCTTGTGTCATAGGAGGGGTTCTTCCCGGTCACGACCAGGGCTTTATCCAGGATAGATGCTGATTCCGGACGCGGGAAAGCCCATGGATCATTATTCCATTCTTTTTCAGACATTCCCTCAACGGAGAATATTCTGTGCTGATAGTCATCAATAATTACCCAGGAGTTCATCTATTTTGTCTTTAGTGGATGCCTGACCGGCATCTGCAGGAAGCTTATCAAGCACCGCCTCGACCCTGTTATAACTGCGTGATAATCGCATGCTGTCATCAAGCCTCTCCTTCGAAACATTCAACCCCAGGAGAGCAGAGGAGATTGATGTACCTGCAAGCAGGAAAAGCACAGCAACAGTATTATAGATGCTGAAATTCTTATCCTTTGAAGTCACAAAAAGAAAAACCGGCAGGAAAACCACATATGGGAACGGCAGGGCTATCAGCAGTGCTATTCCCGCTCCCTGCCAGTGCATCAGCTTGAAAAGCATGCCACCGAACACCACGAAACATGTGAGCCATGTCACTATGTACAGCAGTAAATTTTTCCCCTCGCCTTCAGCCCTGTAGTGATTTCTCAGAGCCAGCGGAAGAAATGCCATGACGAGCATGACAATACCAAGAATCAAAAGCTGCCCTCCACCGGGCCAGTGATTGATCTTAAGCAGAGCACCAAGAAAGATTATTGACGTGGTGATAAACCCTAAAGTGTATATCTTCTGTTTCATTTCTTTGGGTTTTATTGGTTATTGACTTCCGAAATCATTGCGATTGCATATGACTCTGCAGTAAGGATACCGTTTTTCATCAGCTCCAGCATATGCAGGCCGGTTATCAGTGATACCCTGTCGGTTTCAGAATTTATCTCCGGCAGGTAAACGGAAGGTTCAAGCAGCTTCCCGTACATCTCAAATTTATCTGAAGGCAACTGACCTGACAGATAATCTGAGTATTTCTTCATGGCAGTGGCAATTTCATTCCTCAGACCTGAATCCTTCATCAGGAAGTTACTGAAAGGAACAGTTTGGAACGGATGGTTCAGTGTGTTGAACTGTATTGCAGGTCCGGTCTCAGTTACGGCTATCTGATTGGTTAAGACTGCCGGCACCCCCGGTTTACCTTCAGTCTCGGCAATGAGTTTAGCCTCAGTATTGTTGATGACTGAAATCAGTTCAGAGGTCCTGTTATTCAACTCCTTAAGGATTGGTAAAGCAGAGGAATCATTGCAGTGATTGATAAATGACTGATTTGATCTGAACCTGTAATCAAACAATGCCTGTTGTTCTTCATGATGTATGTAATAACCTGCCTCAAAGGTCCTTTGAAGGCTGAGGTTGAGCATAAGAACCGGTAACATCAGAACTATCATGCCAGTAACCATGAAAATGAATTTGGCGGTGACGTTACTTTCTTTTCTCCAAGTAAGCCAGGTGTACCATGGAAATACTGCGAGGAAAATTATTGCAGATCCTGCTGTCAGGAAAAGGCTTGCAATTGGCCAGTGCTGAATTTTGCAGAGCAATCCCAGGATACAACAGATCAGGCCTGCAGCACCTAAAATGTAGACTATCTTTTTCGATTTGTTTTCCTGCTCCTTCAGCCTGGCGGACAGAAGGGCAGGGACAAAGGCAAAGATCCCTGACAGTGAACCCAAAGCCAGTATCAGTCCGGCCATTGGCCAGTGCTGTACCTTTGCCGTTACCCCGGCAATGAACAGCATCGCGGTAATGAATGCCGAGATATAAAGGAAAAGTTTCTTCCCGCTGTGTGTCTCTTTCCAGAGAACCGTCAGGGCTGACGGCATGAAAACGAACGCCAGCGTAAAGCCCCCGAGAGATAACATAAGACCAGCCCCGGCCAGGTGATTGATCTTGAACAGTGCGGCAAAGGCAAGCAAAACCGTGCCCACTATCGCTGAGATTTTCATTGTTTTTTTCATTTGTCTGTATTTTGTGTCAACAGCATAAAGCGTTTCCTCCTGTATCTCCTTAAGCCTGCGACTGCCCATCTTTTCCTTCACCAGCAAATAGGCTTCATGAAAGCTAAGCCCGTATTGCATTTCATTCTCCACATCACAACAAACATGATCAATCAGCTCATCGAGAAGGTGCGATACAGTGATCTCCTGCTTCCTGATGTCATTGCTGATCTGGTCAATGTCATGAAGGCTAAGTTCAGGCATGGCTGAGACCGGGATGTGGATCAACAATTTTCTGAAGAGACTCAATGAACTCTTTCATCTCTTTTAACCTTTCTGCCACCACGGAGTGACCTTTTTCCGTCAGGCTGTAATAAATCCGGATACGGTTATTGAAATTCTCCGATTCAGTTACAAGTACTCCTTCTTTCTCAAGTTTATGAAGTACCGGATAGAGTGCTCCGTATGTAAGCTTAATTTTACCGGTAGTGAGTTCCTCAACTTTTCGGGTTATCTCATAACCATACATCCGGCCGTTCTCCTTTAGCAACTTAAGGACAATGGTCTTAAGTGAGCCTTTAATAAGATCTGATGCTATCATTTTATATATAATAAACTTATATATTGCAAATATAAAATATTAATTATTACAAATACAAATATTTTCCGGAAATTTTTATTGGGGTTGCAGGAAAAAGTTATCTGACCCTGCAGGCAACGATGAGTTGACCTGAAGAATTTCAGTGCTTTACCGCCTGGATCATAGGGAGTTCCGGCAGAGATATAATGTCAGAAAGAAGACCTGGTTAAGCCTTAAGGATGAACGATTTTAGCGCTTGAATCTCCTTTTAACTCCGCCGCGTTCATTCCTGGGTGAGGAGGGATGGTGGACCGGGCCGGGATCATGCTGTTGTGCGATGAAATCAGGCAGCGGGGCCTTGTAGACAGCGTAGCCGATGAGCTTTTCCACGCGCTGCATCTTGGGAATATCGAACCTGTTGACGAGGGTGATTGCCACTCCTGTGGTATCAGCCCTGGCAGTGCGGCCTACGCGGTGCACATAGTCCTCGGCATCGGACGGGGCGTCAAAATTAATCACGAGGTTGATATCCTTGATATCGATACCCCGGCTGAGAACATCTGTTGCCACCAGCACACGTGTCTTGCGTGAGCGGAAGCGCAGCAGCATCGCTTCGCGCTCCTTCTGTTCAAGGTCGGATGAGATACCCTCGACGAGGTAGTTCTTCGACCTGAGTCCGCGCACAATCTCGCTCACCTTCTTCTTGGTGGAGCTGAATATAAGGATGCTGCCGTATTCAGGATGATCGGCAATGAGGCTGTTGATCAGGGGTAGCTTCTGATGGTCGCCAAGCATGTAGGCAGCCTGGACAACCCCTTCGGCAGGCTTCGACATTTCCAGTGCTATTTCCACCGGTTTTTTCATTATATGCTTTGACAGTGCCCTTATGTTCTGCGGCATTGTGGCGCTGAACATCAGGGTCTGACGCTCTTTCGGGACGTACGAGATGATACGCATGATATCGTCATGAAAACCGATATCGAGCATACGGTCAGCCTCATCAAGGACCAGCACCTCTATTTTGTCAAATTTCACATAGCCAAGGTTGAGATGCGAGATGAGCCTTCCCGGTGTGGCTACTATTATATCAGCTCCCTTGGAGAGGGCTTCCCTCTCCTGGTCCCAGGCTCTGCCTTCGCCTCCGCCGTAGACGGCCAGCGAGGTAATGTTAAGCGTGTATGCCAGTCCCTGTATCTGCTGGTCTATCTGTATTGCCAGCTCACGGGTAGGAACAAGGATCAGTGTATGAGTATGACTTGGCCGGAAGTCGATGATGTCATTCATGATGGGCAGGAGGTAAGCCGCCGTTTTTCCGGTGCCGGTCTGCGCACATGCGATCAGATCGTCGCCGTCCATGATTACCGGAATGGCTTTTTCCTGTATGGGCGTGGTTTCCCTGAATCCCATGTAGTCAATTGATTCCAGCAGTTCAGGACCAAGGTCCAGTTCGTCAAATATCATTTAATTCCTTTGAATTTCGTTTTCGTAAAATAAACCGCAAAGGTAGGGCAAAAATCGGCATCAGGCAATTGAATTATGTTTTTGGCAGGAAGCTTTTGCATGATTCCTGAATGCCGGTGAGATAGGGGGTTGCAGTGATACCGAAACGGGAGGTGAATTTCGAGGAGTCGAAGAAATAGTCCCGGTCATACTGGTACATCATCTCAGGCATTTCCCTCATCACGGGAATGAAAAGCCCTAGGAAGCGGATCATCAGAGGTGACACCACAGTTATCCTCGGTTTGACCTTCAGCTCTTCGGCACACATCTTAACGAAATCTGTACCGGTCAGCCTGCTGCTTTCTGTCGGAAGGTGCCACACCTGTCCGTATGCATCGGGGGTGTTTCCAAGGAGGGCGGTGGCTGCAGCGGCATCAGGGGTGTATGTAAAGGAATGAACGACACTTCTATTCATGAACCACATTGCCCTCTTTCCGGCAGCAAGATTCTTCAGGACCATCTCATTCACGAAACTGTTTTTATTGTCAGGCCCGTAGAAATCTGCCGAGCGGGCAATGAGGGCTGTGATCTTTCCCTTCCTTTCTGCATTGAGAAGCATCTCTGAAATACGATTCCTGACCTGGCCTTTGCGGCTGGCAGGCGACACATGGCTCTCCTCCGTCATGTGAGGTACCGCATCCCTGTCGTACATATATATGTTATCAAAGAAGACAAGCTTCGAATTATGCTTTATGCATGCATCAATTGTCTCCCGCATAAGCAGGGGCCATTGCTGCTCCCATACCTTAAGCTTGTATTCCAGTCCCACAGTAAGGTAGACCACATCTGATCCCTCCACTGCTTTGTCTACGGCTCCCGGCTTTAGCAGGTCGATGGGATGCAATTCATCAGTTTCGTTAATCCGGCGGGGATTACGGCTTACAAGCCGCACTTTGTCGGTGTGCCTGGCCAGCTCTTTCGCCAGTATCCTGCCTATCGTTCCGTTGGCTCCAAGGATCGTTTGCATTGGTCTGTCGGTTTAAGTTGCTCAATAATATGTAATAACAATCTGAGGGAGGGAAAGTTGAGAGGGAAGGAGCATGGAGCATGGAGCACGGAGCAAGGAGCATGGGGAGCGAGCGTAAAGAAAATGCCCGGTGGGCATTTTTAGAGAGCAGACAGACAGTGGGGAGCGAGCATGAAGCAAGTAGCAAGGAGCAAGAAAGATTGCTTTCAGTAGTGAATCATTCTTCGTGTATATCGATATAGATATACTTCGCATGGGGATAATGGCGGAGGATGTCTGACCTGACCTGTTCCGCCATGCTTTCAATCTCTGATCCGTGTTCAGTATCCCGGATATCGACTGATATCAGCAGTATGAAGTCATTTCTTCCGATGTACATCGAACGGATATTGTTGATGTGCCTGACAGCCCTGTGCTTCAATACAATTGACCTTACACTGTTTTTCATATCGCGGGGTATGCTTTCACCGATCATCAGCTTCCGGAGTTCATTAGCCAGGAAGTATGACATTGTGATCAGAAGGCATCCAACCATAAGTGTTCCGATGATATCGAATATGGGGTTTATCAATGAAAGAAGGCTTGAAACAAGGACGATAGTCAACCCCATCAATGCTGAAAAATCTTCGATGAGAATCACGAAGATATTTGTGTCAGTGGAGTCTTTAAGCGATTTGATAAGCCTCAGTTTTGATGTCTTACGGAATTCGGTAAGTGCTACAGAAAATGATTTTGCCTCGATAAGCAGGGAAGTAACCAGAACAATGAAAATGTAAAGATAGTTGTCGATCGGTTCAGGGTTATGATACTTGTGTATCCCTTCGTAGATTGAATAGCAGCCGCCCAGGAAGAAAAGGAGAACTGCAACGAGGAACCCCCAGAAATACTCTTCCTTTCCGTAACCGAGCGAATGGATTTCGTCAGCAGCTTTCCCGGACCGTTTTCTGCCTATCAGGAGGAATACCTGGTTGGTGGTATCGGCCAGGGAGTGAATGGCTTCAGCCAGCATTGCCGAGCTTCCGGAGATAACTGAGACTGTATATTTTATTACTGCAATGGTGAAATTCCCCACCAGGGCGAATAATACGGCACGCAATGAATTGCCTTCGTGTTTCATTAATTTACATTTCTGCAGCCCATTTTCGGGAGAGCGATTGAAATACCAAATTTAGGCAAATGTAATAAAATAAAGTGCCCCGCATTTGCCATCTGGCTTGTGCGGGGCACTGGGGATATAATTGTGTCAAAAATCTACATCTTATTTCCTGCGTGATGAGCTGCCTGAGGATGATTCCTTTGAGCTGCTGCTTTTGCTACTGACGTTGCCGCTGCTGCTGCGCTCCGCTGCTGCTGCTCCGGCTGACAGATCCGCTGCTGCGACTGTTACCGCTGCTGCTCCGGCTGACAGATCCGCTGCTGCGACTGTTGCCGCTGCTGCTCCGGCTGACAGATCCGCTGCTGCTGCTTTTAGGACTGGAGGTCCTTGCTGCGGGTGCAGACTGCCTTGAAGGAGCTGAGGACTGTGTCCTGGTTGCCGGGCCTGACTGCCTGGTTGAGGCTGAAGTCTGTGTCCTGGTTGCCGGGGCTGACTTGCTTACAGACCCCTCGGGAGCTCTCCTCTGGGTTGTGGAAGTCTGGGTCTGGGTTCTCTGTGCAGGGGCGGAACCTGAATTGGTCCTGCTGCTGACTGTCGAACCTGTCCTTGTTGAGTTCTGTGTCCTCTGACCTGCAGACGGGGCTGTCGTGCTTCTGCCTGTGGCAGCAGTACCTGCAGACCTGCGTTCGGGTCCGTTGCTCTGTGCGGCTGAAGACTGGCCTCTTGAAGCTGGGGTTGAGGATGAAGCAGATCTCCTGCCTTCATTGCTTACCGAAGCTGTGCCTCTCGGGTTGGAGCTGCGGCTCTCCATGACTCTGGCGCCCATTGCTGAACCTTCTCTCCTCTGATCGGGCCGTGAGTAGGTTGATTTGTAGTTGCCTTCCCTTATATTGGTGCTGACGTAGCGCGAGTGTGACCTGATGCCGCCGTAGTAGAAGTCGTTGTAGCGGTTGTACCTGTAGTGGTCGCAGTAGCGATAGTGGCTGTAATAGGTGGGGTACCAGTGTGAATGATATCCGTAGTAGTAGTCCCAGTAGTAAGGTCTCCAGGGGTTCCAGTATGCAGGGTAGTAGCCCCAGTACCAGTTCGAGCGCCATACAACGTAGGTGGGTCTGTAGATGAATCTTATCAGCGGCCATGCCCCAACTTCGACATAAGTGGTGGTTACCACTGTATTGTTAGCCCTGTACTTGCCGTTGCCATTGTATCCGGGATTTGGTGTCTCGGCGTAGTTAGGCTCGATGATGTAATTTTTCCCGTACAGGTCCGGGTCGCCGATCAACTGTATCTGCACTTCACCATTACGGAGCTGCTCGACAGTAAAGACTGCGAGGTCCTGGTTCTCATTCCTGTTGAGTGCGGTGCGCAACACAATCGTATGAACGTTACCGTCAACGTAATCCTGGACCATGATGTAGTCGATAAGATTATCGTTGTTAAGGTCGAGGTTATTGATCCTGGAATTTTCATCATTCAGGTTTTTTTCGAAACCTTCAAGTGTTTCAGATTCCTGGAACAGGTTCATCACTGCGTAAAGGTTGAGGTTGTCACCCGGCAGTCCAAGGTACTCTGCAGGGTAGTCCTGTGCTCTGGCTGTGCTTCCTGCTGCTACCAGCAGTGCGAGGATCGATGTGATGATTAACTTTTTCATGACTTTAAGTTTTAGAAGAACTGTCTCTTCGTTCAAACTAAATCAAACAGTGTGCCAAGAATTCTGACAATTTTATAAATAGCTGATAGATAGGGGAATATAGATATGAACACCAGGAATTGCCCCGATAAGCTATTCCGGAGGGTTACCATGCAGCAGGGGAGAGAACCAGTAAAAGGAAATTGTGACTGTGTCAGACTCGGACAATAATCTTGCCCCTCGGGTTTCCATGTTCTGCCATTTGGAAGGCATCAACTGCCCTGTCAAGGGTAAAATAGTTTTCAATTACCGGAGCAAGTTTCTTCTCACTGAAGAGCTGTTCCATTTCGTCCTGATCTTCGGGAAGGGCCCGGAGGTTTGAAGAGGTCAGTTTCCTTCCGTACAGAAGCTGGGCCCAGGCCGATGTCAGAAAAAGGAGAGGCTTGACCATTGTTGTGGCATAGGTGCCGTTTCTCTTTAACAGTTTCCTGATATGTTTAAAATGCATTTTCCCGGCGGCATCGAAGATGGCATCAAAGGTTCTGTCGCACTGTGCGAGTTCTCCGGCAGAATACCCCATTGTATCATCAGCTCCGAGTTGTTTCGCCAGTGCGGCATTTGCCGGGCTGCAGGTGGCGGTAACGACTGCCCCCTTTGCTTTTGCGATCTGAATGGCAAAATGACCCACTCCACCCGTGCCACCATTAATAAGTACTCTCGTGCCTGAACCGACCTCGCATCTCCTCAGACCGTTAAGTGCAGTCAGTGCTGCGATGGGCAGTGAGGCAGCCTCTTCAAATGACATTTCAGCGGGTATTTTACGTGCATTTTTCACATCTACAGCCAGAAGCTGCGCCAGTGCTCCTGCACTTTTGAATATCACCGGTGTGACGCCGTAAACCCTGTCGCCGGGTTTGAATCCTCTGACATCGCTGCCGGTCTCCCTGACTCTTCCTGCGAAGTCCGAACCGAATATCCTGGGGAACTTTGCACCCGGAATGAATTTAAGATCGCCTCGCTTTATTTTAAAGTCCACAGGATTGATTGAGACTGCCCTGACTTCGACAAGCACCTGTCCGGCGCCACAGACAGGATCAGGGTAATCACCGTATTGAGATGCTTCTGCCCCGCCGAATGATGTCGAATAGTATGCTTTCATGTAATTGTTTTTTGTGTAACAATAACTTAAACAATGTAAAGGGGCTTATTGTTGCGTTGGAAGCGATGAAGGGGCATGGTGCATGGAGCAAGGAGCGTGGAGCACGGTGCATGGAGCATGGAGCAGGGCAACTCCGAAGGAGTGACATTATGATAGCACGGAGCATGGAGCATGGAGCACGGAAAACCCCGAAGGGGTGACATTATGATAGCATGGAGCAGACAGACAGTTGGCAGAAAGGGTTATCTTTAGACAACCAAAAACGAGTCTCATGAGCTTCTCACTGAAAGGTTATCTCTACCAGGTAACTGTTGATCCCCTGGTTTCAAGGCTGCATTCAAGTGTACTGCCACTGATTGAACCGTCGTACAGGGTGCTTGATGTGGCTTGCGGAACAGGATCCCTGTCGCTTTCGATTGCAAAACGGGCGAACCGTGTCACCGGTATAGACCTCTCTGAAGACATGATAATTACCGCACAGAGGGCCGCACGCAAGAGCAAGGCTGAGAACACTCTCTTCGAGTTGCGTGACGCATCGGACCTGTCGTGTTACAGGGACAAGGAGTTTGACTTGTCAGTCACCACCATGGCAGTGCACCAGTTTGATGCTGACCTGGCAGTGAAGATACTGAGGGAGATGAAGAGGATATCAGGAACTGTAGTAATAGTTGATTATAATTCCCTGATGCCTAAGGGACTGTCAGGTTCAGCGGCACGTAGCATTGAACGACTTGCAGGCGGGGAGCATTACAGGAATTTCAAAACCTTTATGGAAAGAGGGGGGATCAGTTATTTCACTGCAGAAGCAGGACTGACAATGAAGTCTGAGACTGTCAGGGGTGGCGGAGTGTTTTCAGTCATGGTCTGCGGGTAGTGGCATGGAGCATGGGGCATGGAGCCCGGAGCATGGAGCAGCGGAGCAAGAGGAGCACGGAGCGGAGTTGGAGCGGGGCAACTCCGAAGGAGTGACATTATGATAGCATGGAGCACGGAGCACGGGGAGCGATCCGCCAGCTGGCGGAGAGCAGACAGGCCGTGTGGACCGAGCGTTAAAAATGATCCGGAGTCAGTTGACCCTGAGACGCGAGACCCTGGTGAGCAGTGACTTCTGATGCTCTTCTTCTGTCGAGTTGGGATCTTTCATCTCCCGGAACATCTTGCAGGGCAGCTCGGCGCAATCGCCGCAGTCCTTATAATTCCTGGTATTCACCGAGCAGTCATAGAGAGGACAAACCTTTGATGGCATCATCTCTTTCGCCCAGAAAGTAGAGCCTTTTACATTCCTGCAACCTGTGCAGGTCTTGTTGTAAAATTCACATTCGTCGCAGATTAATCCGCAGGTTGAGAGGATCATGGGTTTATAGGTTTATGGGTTTATGGGTTTATGGGTTTAAGGGTTTAATGGCGGGATGGTTTGGCGGAAAGGGGGGCGGCAGGAACACCGGCGGTGGTGATGACGACGGGTTTGATTTTTCCGTTTTCGTCAAATTCCATCCTGTCGATGCAGACAATCCTGGCATTCCGGTCGGTCTCTTCCGGTGGACGGCGGTGATAGACTATGTACCATTCGTCTGAATCCGGCCGACGGATCACCGAGTGATGCCCCGCACCGGTCCCAATTGCAGGATCCTGCTGCAGGATCCTGCCAACTCTTTCAAACGGGCCGAAAGGCGAATCTGAAATGGCATAGGCAACGCTGTAGTCAGGGCCGGTCCAACCCCCTTCAGACCACATAAAGTAATACCTGCCCTCACGGATAAACATTAAAGGTCCCTCAACATACCCTTCAGGAGTAATCTCACGGAAGAGAGATCCGTCAGGAAGAGAATCAATTGCGGTAAAATCATCATTCAACCTGGCGATGTTACAGTGACCCCATCCTCCGTAGATGAGCCAGTACTGACCGTCAGCATCCCTGAATGCAAACTGGTCTATAGGCTGCGCTCCGTTATGGAACCGGTCTATAAGCGGCTTGCCGATATGATCGCGGTAAGGGCCTTCGGGCCTTTCGGCCACAGCCACCCCTATTCCTCCGGCCTCATCATCAGACTGTATGTCATTTGCACCGAAGAAGAGATAGTACTTTCCGTTTTTCTCAGTCACTGAGGGTGCCCACATCGCCCTGTGCGCCCACTTTACCGAGGATGTGTCAATAATTCTCTCATGCTTTTCCCAGGTCACCAGGTCATTCGATGAAAAGGCATCGAGAAAAACCTGTTCCTCATATGGTGCGGAGAATGTGGGGAAGATCCAGTACCTGTCGCCGTAAACAATACCTTCCGGATCAGCATACCATCCCGGAAAAACAGGATTACCGGAGAACTGCACTTCATTCCGGCACCCGATTAATAAAAGCAATAATAAAAAGAGCAAAAATCTCATAATTCAGTTTTTAAGGAAATTACCGCATGAACATTCTCACTAACCTTGTTTTAATATCGTTATACGGCGGATAGCGAAGCCACATATCCAGCAGGTTCGACTTTACAAACACTGACCTGCAATTGGAGAAGGTCTCGAAAGTCTTTTTCCCGTGATAACGGCCCATTCCGCTGGGACCGAGCCCGCCGTAGGGCAGGTAGGGCGATGCTATCTGCATCACTGTATCATTGATTGCTGCTGTGCCTGACTGTGTCCGGGAAAGGAATTCCCGGGCCTTCTTTTTATTGGTGGTAAAAATGTAGACCGCCATGGGCTTGGGGTTCCTGTCAATAATCGGGTAGACCTCCTCCAGTTCATCAAAGTCGATCACCGGCAAAACAGGTCCGAAGATCTCCTCCTCCATAACCGGGTCGCCCGGCATAACATCACTGATCACAGTCGGAGCCACAAAACACGTTTCAGGGTCAGTGATTCCACCTGCAACAATTACGCCTGACTTCATAAATTCTGACAGCCTTTTCACACTCTCAGGGTTTATTATCCTCGCAAAATCAGGGTTTTTCTCCGGATTGTCACCGTAAAACTTATGTATCTCCTTTGACAGCATTTCCAGGAAGCGTTCCTTTACCTTTCTGTCAACCAGGACGTAGTCAGGAGCGACACATGTCTGCCCGGCATTGAGGAATTTTCCCCATGCAATACGTCTGACGGCAAACTCCAGCTTTGCATCCGCCATAACCACGCAGGGGTTTTTTCCTCCCAGTTCAAGGGATACAGGCGTCAGGTTTGTTGCGGCCTTTCCCATTACATATTTTCCAACGGATGTGCTGCCGGTGAAAAAGATATAGTCGAAGTTGTAACTCAAAAGATAATCGCTTACCGAATGATCACCCGTGATCACAGTGACAAATTCGGCAGGGAAGTGACCCAGTATTTTTCCAATGACTTTATTTGTTTCCGGCACCTGCCGCGAGGTTTTGAGTACCACGCAATTGCCGGCAGCAAGCGCTCCGATGAGTGGAAGAAATGCAAGCTGGAAGGGAAAGTTCCATGGTGAAAGTATCAGGACCTGCCCGTATGGCTCGGGTGTCATATAGCTGTGAGAAATAAAATGTACGAGCGGTGTCCGGACCCGTCTCGGCCGTGACCAGCTTTGGAACCTGCGAATTGCATGGTTCAGCTCCTGCAGCACGAAACTGGTCTCGGTGGCAACCACTTCAAAGGGAGGCTTGTGGAAGTCTTTCCACAGGGCATCAATAATCTCCTCTTCGTGGCTTATAATCAGTGACCGCAGTTTTTTCAGGGCCTCAAGCCTGAGGTCATTGCGCCTCGTAGCGCCGGTAGCAAAGTACCTTCGCTGGTTTTCAAGTATTATACTGATCTCTTCCTTTTCCATTCCTCTTCCAGAAGTATAAGTTGTTCTGATAGTCTCTGTTTTTTTGTTTCCCTCTTTTGCCGGTATGCAATTCATTGCATATTCGGCCATTGCTGTTATTGTAAGGCTCGGATTAACTCCTATATTACCCTGGATAACTGAGCCGTCGGTTATATAAAAATCCGGGTAACCGTGCACTTTCAGTTCCTGTCGACCACCCCGGTTTCCGGAGAGTCCGACATAGGGCATCCGCCAAGAATATGAGCCGTTGTTGGCCGGTCAAAAAATACTTCGAGTAGAATATTCTGTGGTATCCCTGATACCTTCTTCGCATACCTTTCCATAACTTCCTGTCCTACAGGGATAAATGCAGGAACTTTCTTCTGCCCCGTGATTCACGATCTTCATCCTGCCCCCGAAAATATTCTTTTTCCAGACCATTTTCATTGCATTGTCAACAGTCTGCATCACCAGGAAAATCACCATCGTGGTTGACCATTTGAAGTTGAATACTGTTTTAAGAAAAAGGAGAGGATGGGTTACGGTTTTCTTCAGCAGTTTCCATGTTCTGAGTATCGGTGTGGTTGCGCCGCCGACGGACAGGCCGAAGAACCATTTCATGGCATTTGATCCGTCAGGATATTTTACAATTTCTACATGGGTGGAGGCATCAGGGCTGAAGACCGAAGTTATTGCGAGGCCGTTGTTTAGTTTTCCCCTTGCTCCGGAAACGGCACAAAGTGTTTCTGAGTTGGTACGAAGTTCATAACCAAGTCTGTCGGATAGCAGCGGCAGTGTATTATACCGGTATTTCTGTTTAAGCAGCAGTTTCAGTGTGCCCAGAGCTCCGGCGGCCACAACAATTCCCCTGGAAGTGAATACTTCCCCCTTTCCCTGAAAAAGGAGGTGACAGGTTTAGTCTCTACCCGGTACAGGTTGTCATTATATGTTATCTTTTCAACTTTAGTCTCCGGCATTATCTTCAGTCCCATCTTTTCTGCGAACCACAGGTAATTCATGTCAAGGGTGTTTTTCGCTTTCTCCCTGCATCCCACCATACATCCTGCGCATTCAATACATTTTTTCCTGGGAGGACCAATACCGCCAAAGTATGGGTCACTCTCCGTTTCAGTACCGTCGAGGTTGACTCCCACATTCACCGAGTCGAATGTTCCCTGACCGCCCATATCTTTCGCCACCTCCCTGAGGATTAGGTCTTCTGCATTGAATGTCCCATATTTCTTCCTTCCCAGCATGAATGACGCCCTGTCGTAAAAGGGCTCAAGGATCTTCTTCCAGTCGCCGTACTGTTTCCATTCATTATTGGCGAAGAATTCATCCGGGGGGATATAGAGTGTGTTAGCATATACGAGGCTTCCTCCTCCTACACCTGTGCCGCTGAGAATGTTGGCTGTGAAAGAGAATGTGAGCTTCTGGAAGCCGAAGAAACGCAATGCGGGCACCCAAAGGTATTTTGGAAGGTTCCAGTTTGACTTCGGGAAGTCTTCCGGGCGGAAACGTTTGCCCTGCTCGATTGTCAGGACCCTGTAACCTTTTTCAACAAGTCGCAGACTTGCGACACTTCCGCCAAAGCCGGATCCGATAACGATGTAGTCATAAACCATCTGTGCGATTATTGCTTTAGGGTCCGGGGATAAATATAGCAAGTCACGGGCATATTCCTGTAACCTGAAACTGCTACATCAGAAAAAATGCATAATTTTTAAAATATATTTCACTGATGTTCGTCTATGCCATTAAAGACCCCGGTTAATGAGTCCCAATGAGTCAGAAAAAATAGGAGCTGTTTATAATGACGAGCGGAAACGTCTGCTGGGCTACATTAAGAACAGGATCCCCGACAGGGTGGAGGCGGAGGATATTCTGCAGGATGTCTTCTACCAGCTTACGGTCGGGTTCCGGGATATAAGGCGGATTGAGAGTCTGACAGCATGGCTCTACAAAGTGGCTGACAACCGCATCACCGATCATTACCGTAAGAAGGTGCCTGAAAGTGTCAGCTACAAGGGGAATGCTGCAGAGGATGAAGATGGAATGCTCTCACTTGAAGAGATACTCCCTTCGCTGGGATCGACACCCGGCGATGAGGAGATAAAGGAGATGATATGGGAAACCATTGAGGATACACTGTCGGAGTTGCCGAAAGAGCAAAGAAGTGTTTTTATTGCCACTGAGTTTGAGGATAGGAGTTTCAAAGAGATATCTGAAAGTACCGGTACAGGAGTAAATACTCTTATCTCAAGGAAACGGTACGCTGTTCTTGCGCTCAGGGAGAGACTGAATGAATTGTATGAACTGTTAAAAAATAATTAGCATGAAAACGTTAAGAGTTTTAAAGTATGTAGGATTTGGAATACTGGGTGCAGGTTTCATAGTGTTGGTGGTATTTGGTGTCATGGCACTCTGGAACTGGCTGATTCCGGATTTATTTCACGGACCGGTCCTTACCTTCTGGCAGACAGCCGGATTGTTCCTCCTGTCAAAGATATTGCTTACAGGTGTTGCCCCCGGCTCGCCGAGTCACAGCAGGAAAAGCTGGAGGAGCAAATATCACGGGAAATATGGACATGTCCATTGCGGAGAGGAGAAGGTGGTCACTGCAGACCAGGAATAAAAGAAAGAGG
>CAVWSZ010000015.1:0-255200 GCA_963757935.1 uncultured Bacteroidales bacterium
TCTCGATTTTGATTACTAGATGGGTAACAGAATTAGATATAAAGTTGAAGACCTACTGACAGGCAAGGAGATATGGAAAAACTATCTGTCTCTTAAGGAATCACAGTGGTGGGATGCTGAGAGGACAAAGGAATTTCAAAGGCAAAAACTCAGCAGGCTCCTGAGGCACTGTTACAACAATGTGCCGGTTTACAGAAAGCTTATGAAAGAGGCCGGACTGCATCCTGATAATCTCTATGGAGATCAGGTGCTGACAGGGCTTCCGGTTATTGACAAACAGTTTATTCTCAATCACTCAGAAGATTTTATTCCATCCAACAACAATTCCATCAGGGGAATTCAACATGGAAAGACAAGCGGCACAACAGGCCAGGTACTGCATTATATGAATGATGCTGTCAGCAGAAGTGTGGTTTGGGCATCTTTTCTCAGATTCAAAGACTGGATGGGTTATGACCCCCGAAATCCGTTTATTATCTTCAGGGGAAGGAATTTTGTCAGTGAAAGCAGAATTGACAGGCTCAGGCTTTATGCCATCGATTTTATAAAGAATTACAGAACGCTTGACGCGTATAAACTGAAAGATGAAGATATTGACAGACTGGTGAGACTTCTTGACAAATACCCAAAAGCAGTAATCAGGGGTTACGTACTCACAATGGTTGATATTGCCCGAATTCTTAACAGGAGAGGCCTTTCATATTCCATTCAGGCTGTAAATACAACTGCTGAACCGCTGCTTGATTTCCACAGGAAAATAATCGGGTCGGCCTTCAACTGCGGTATCTTCGATCAGTACGGATTCGGGGAAATTGGAGGAGTTGCCTATGAATGCGACCGGCATGAGGGAATGCACATTACGGAAGAACATGTAATTGTCGAAACTGATAAAAATGGTGAACTGATTATTACTGACCTTGACAATTACTCTTTCCCCTTTATCAGGTACAGGACGGAGACGGGGGAACATTTCTGATCTTCCTTGCGCATGTGGCAGGAAGTCTGGAGTTATAAAGGGAATTGACGGACGCACCTCAGATAATGTTGTCGGGCTGAACGGGATGTCTCTGCACTGGGGATATTTCCATCATCTTCTCATCTATACAGGCATTGCATCTGAAAGGAATATGGTCAAATTTCAGGTTATTCAGACTGAGCCGGGGCTGATTACAATTAACCTGGTTGCAGAATACACTGGATGAGAAGGACAAAAACAAACTTATAGGTCTGGTAAAAGAAAAGCTTGGGCCCATTAACGTTATCATCAATAATGTTGATGATATTCCCCATGATGAATCAGGTAAATTCAGGGCTGTGATTTCCGGTTTATCCAACTATAAAGCATGAGGGTTCTTTTTATCTGCAGCGGTAACTCGTCAACCGGGATAGGTAATGTTGTAAGCAACCAGGCCAGATCACTTGAGAAGGCCGGCCTTAAGATTGAGTTTTTTCCTGTAACGGGGAAGGGCTGGATAAGCTATTGCAGGAATATATTCAGGCTGATCCGGTATTTGAAGCAGAACAAATATGATCTATTCCATGCACATTATGCTCTATCAGGGATTGTTGCTGCAGTAAGCCTATGGTATTTAGGGATGAAGCCGGGTAAGCTGCTCATCGTTTCACTTATGGGGAGCGATGTCTTTAAGTCACGTCTGTTGAGGGTTGCAGAACGCTTTTTTTACAGGACACTTTGGGCCAGGGTAATCACTAAGTCTTCATCAATGAAGGAATTACTCTCTTTCCCTGAAGCCGTTATAATTCCTAACGGCGTTGACATGAACCGTTACAGGCCGGCAAGAAAGAGATGATTGCAGAGGTGTCCTCGGAATTAATACGGGATCACGACTTATCATATTCATGGCTGACCCGGCAAGAGAAGAAAAGAATTTTCTGCTGGCTGAAAGAGCGGTCAGACTGATCAGCATGAGTGACATTGAGATACAGGTGGTCAATAATGTAGAGAACGAATTAATCCCCCTATACATGAACGCTGCCGATGTATTATTATCAACCTCAAAATGGGAGGGGTCAGCCAATGTTATCAAAGAGGCCATGGCATGCAATATCCCTATTGTCTCAACAGATACCGGGGATGCCGCCGAACTCTTTGCAGGTGCGGAAGGATGCTATCTATGCTCATTCGATCCAGAGGATGTGTCTCAAAAGATAATGATGGCCATTAATTTTAAAGACCGGACCAATGGCAGGGAAATATTGCTTGAAAAGGGGCTTGACGCTGAGAGTATAGCAGCCCGGATAATAAATGAGTACAAATGGATCCTGAACAGAGAATGAAAAGTGATTACAGGGTAATTTCCGACATCTCTGAAGTCGACAGGCAAGCATGGTCTGAATTCGTGCTCAGACATCCACAGGGGAACATATTCCAAACCCCTGAAATATTTGATATATCAGACTCTTCCCCCAAAAGCATCCCGCTAGGTGTATTTTGTCTTCAAAAGGATAAGATAAAGGGACTTGGGGTTGGGCTTATCCTAAGAGAGTATCGGGGTCCTGCAGGCAGGCTTACATCACGGGCTGTAGTAACCGGAGGGCCATTGACTGAAGAAAACGACCCTGAAGTTACAGAGATAATTCTCGAACATCTAAATAAATTAATTTCAGGGCAGGCAATATATCTGGAAGTCAGGAACCTGTACGATGTTTCTGCGTTGCATGACCGGTTTCTTAAGTATGGATATGAATATCAGCAACATCTGAATATCCTGGTCAACCTGAAACTGAATAAAGATGTACTGTCAGGAAATCTTCACCCGACAAGGAGGAAACAGATCGAAAGAAGCAGAAGAAGAGGCGTAACTGTAAGGTTATGCGAGGCACCGGAAGAGGATGTAATTGAGAGGTGTTATGCGATACTGTCGGGAGTCTACGGAAAAGCCGGTCTGCCGTTACCCGGCCCTGAATACTTTTCTGATGCTGTCAGGGTTCTTTCCGGAAAAAAAATGATTGCCGTATTTCTTGCAGAACTTAATTCTGAAATTATTGGTTTCAGGTATGTCTTATGTTTCAATAAGGTTTTATATGACTGGTATGCGGGGAGTTCGGATAAGTATTTAGACAAATATCCGAATGACATACTGCCCTGGGAAGTAATGATGTGGGGTATTGGACATGATTATGAATTATTTGATTTCGGAGGCGCGGGCAGGCCCGATGAACACTATGGTGTGAGGGATTTCAAAATGAAGTTCGGGGGTACCCTGGTAAACTACGGCCGGTACAGGGTAATCTACAAAAGGCTAATATATACCATGGCAAGTTCCATATTCTCATTTTACAGGAGCATAAAGCATAAACGATGAATATTCTTGTAGACATCGGTCACCCGGCACATGTTCATCTCTACAGGCATTTTATAAGTGAGATTAGGAAGAAGGGAGCTGTGGTAACCATTACTGTCAGGGACATACCGGCAGCAAAAACTTTACTAGACATTTATGGATTGAATTATATTGAGCTTGGACGGAAGCGTGATACTTTGTTAGGGAAACTTGCAGATCAGATCAGCTACGATTTGCAGGTTCTGAAAATCGTGAGACAAAAAGGAATTAATATCAGTGTCGGTTCCTCAATAGTATTACCGCATGTTTCGGCAGTTACCCATGTGCCCTCTATAGTACTTGACGATGATGATGACAAAGTTGAGCCGTTATTCAGATATTTTGCCCATCCTTTTGCAACAACACTTCTGTCACCTGATGTGCTCAGGAACAAAAGAGGGAGAAAAGGCACTCTGTATTATCCGGGATACCACGAACTGGCGTATCTTCACCCCTCTGTTTTCACTCCCGATGAGGATGTGCCTGGCAGTGTAGGAATAAAACCGGGAGACAGATTTTTTATTCTGCGATTTAATGCGTTCAGAGCCCATCATGACCAGGGTGTCAGGGGTCTCACCTTTGAGCAAAAACACAGACTTATTGAACGTCTCAAACCTGAGGGCAGAATTTTTATTACAGCTGAAAGAGATATCGGGACTGAATTTGAAGAGTACAGATTAACGGTATCACCGGGAAAAATCCATTCGTTAATTAATTATGCAACACTGCTGATCGGAGACTCCCAGACCATGACATCTGAGGCAGCAGTTTTAGGTACACCCTCATTAAGGATGAACTCATTTGCAGGGAGAATCTCTTATCTTGAGGAGGAAGAAAAAAGGTACGGTCTTACCTATGCATTCAAACCGGATGAATTTGACGGAATGCTTGCCCGTCTCGATTACCTCTTAACATTTCCGGATCTTAAACAGGAGTGGCAGCAAAGGAGAGCAGGAATGCTGGACGAGAAGATAAATGTAACTGCCTTCCTTGTCTGGTTCGTGGAAAATTATCCCGGAAGCATAAAAACTATGGAGGAGAAATCCTGGAACATTATGCAGTTCAGATAAAGGTACAATGACAGATTTCACCTTGATTCAATATCAACAACTCATTGCTGCTTTAAAGGAGGCAGAATACCTTTTCATAACCTTTGAAGAGTTGGTAACGCAGAGTCTGCCAAGATCGGTAATTCTGAGGCATGATGTTGACAGGCATCCGAAACGGGCCCTGAAAATGGCTCAACTTGAAGGTGAAATGGGGGTAAAAGCCAGTTACCATTTCCGAATTGGCAAAGAATCCAACGATCCGGATGTAATCAGAAAAATCATAAAGCTGGGACATGAAGTTGCTTATCATTATGAAGATCTAAACCGGGCTTTGAAGGTACCGGGGAGTTTATTTGATCATAAAGAGATAATTGAAAAAGCGATTAAGTCCTTCCGCAATAATCTGAAGTATTTCAGACAGTTTTACCCTGTATGTATAATATCCATGCATGGTGATCCACTCCATTCTGCAGATAACAGGGATATTTGGAACTACTTTGATTACAGAACCGAAGGAATAATTTGTGAGCCATACCTCGACATAGATTATTCCACGACGCTGTATTTAACTGATACCGGCAGAAGATGGAACGGTTCAGGAGTGAATATCAGGGACAAAATCAGGAAAAATTATGGTAAAACAACCGGGGAACCTCTGAGGTCTGAAAGTCTTCTGAGATCAACGGGAAATATTATCACCTGTCTCAGAAATGGGTCTTTACCTGAGAGACTTATTCTGAATACGCATCCCCAGAGATGGACAAATGATATAATTCCCTGGGTAACGGAATTACTTTTTCAAAATCTAAAAAATCTTTTGAAGTACGCTATTTCAGCAGTAAGATAGAGGGTTTGGATATTGTGGGCAGTCTCTTTTTTGTAGGTTTTCAATTTTTAATAAATGCCCTGGTATCAAACCCCTTTTTCTTTTGCATTTTGACGTAATAAATCCCGTTTTGAAGATTTGAAAGGTCAGCATTTATCTCGCTTTTCCCTTCAGCATCATAGGAGCCTAATATATCACCGTCAGCTGAGACTATAAAGGCTCTAAAGTATAGGTGAGTATCCTCCTGAATTTTTATTGTAATCTGTTTTCCTACCGGATTTGGATAGATGAAAAAGGCTTCCGAAGTTTTCTTGTCTGATCCGGTATAGGGGTTTCGTCTCCCTTCATTACAGGCCTCAGGTGTGCAGGCACCAAGTTTGTCCCCGTGTTCCAGATGTGCCTTCACAGCATGTGATGAAATACAAAGCGTTATTCCATTGTGGCAAACGCTTACTTTCTTCCCTTTAATCAACGAAAAATAGCCGATATTTTTCCCCTGATAAACCCATTTCTGGTTGTTCCAGGTATAGTTATAAATTGTATCAGCAGATCTGTAAATATTATAATGATACTTCTGTAATGTATTGTTGGTGAGAACATTCATTCTTATGTCCGGATCATATTTCAACTGTTTCAGGTATCTCTCCGCTATATTACCATCCTCACTGTACACCGAGGTCCTTTCCCAATAAACCAGGTCACTGTTAAAGTATGTGCCGTAAAGTACCGTCAGCCTGCCGTCATCATCATACACGTAGTAGTGATTTGAAAAGTCATACCATTCTCCGGCTGCATTTTTGACCTGCCTCAGGTAGCTGATCAGCCTGTCCCCTTCCTGAGTGTAAAAATGCCGCTGATAGGGCATGAAAATACCCTCTGCATTTTCCCTGATGAAGACCTCTGTATCCAGAAGGCCATCAGGAGTATAGGTCTTTTCGGTTATCAGGTTGTCTCTCCATTCATTATCTACCCAGATCTGGTATATATATCTGATCATAAGGTCATTATGATTGTATTGAAATATTTGTTTGTAAATATTTGATCTTTCGGGCAATGTTTTGGATATTACCACCTCAAGGTCCAGATTGTCATTATAGAAATATTGAATTACAGATTCAGGGTAGTAACTGCCTGTTTCTGAATTGAAAGCATAACTGACACTTGAGTCTGCCAACTGGGCTCTCGAGTCACACGCAGGTCTTTTCCCGTGATTTGTATGTTCTGCAAGATCAATCTCATGCTGGGCACCTGCCGGCAGCAAAATTGAAAGCAAAATCAGTGTTATAAATATCTTTTTCATAACTGATTCAATATTAGTTATTAAGATATAGTTCATATCCCTGAATCGTACAAAGCTAATACTTTTCTCATAAAGCCGGATTACCTGGTTTATTGAATGAAATTCATTGCCATTGATGTTCATAATTAATTGTGTATGTTAGTATTTAACAAAAATCTGCACATCATGACCCACAATTTATTTCTTTCTTGAATTTTGGTGCAACCATGTTAATTAACTTTTAGTCTACATTTTATCTGTAATGGTTGCTTTAGAGATTTATGGTTAGGTAACCTGACAGTATTAAGTCCTGAGAAATTAAAGAGATAAGTATATGAAGCTCATCAAGACATTAGCCGCAGGAGTAATCTTCATGATTACGACAATTATGTCTGCACAGCCAGGTTGGGTGCAACTACCCCATCTGTTGGTGCAGTTGGGCCTTTAAGTGTTCAGATCAATTATGGGATAAATATGACAGGTACAGTCTATCTCATAATTTTCAACTCGAATGTTGTTACAGACTTCACTCCGGCTCAGATCAAGACCTGGGCATTGGCAGGACCACTCGGAGGTCGTGTGGTTTCAATAGCAATTCCAGTTGCCGCAGGTCAAATAAATACTGTTCTATCTCAAATATTTGCACTTTTAGATGTTAACAGGCCACATGCTGCATATATTGTCGCTGAAAGTTCAGGAAACGTTCTTCAGGCAAACGATATCAGACTTGCCTTCACAACTCTACCCTGCCCAAAGATTCAGATCTTTACCTTCTTTGGCAATCTGGGTGAGTGTGTTAACCTTGGCGCTCAGGGGATGTTCAGTTCAACCTTACTGGCACCTGCAATTCCAACGGGGATTCTTAAGGGAACGCAATGGACAATTGACTGGGGCGACGGCTCTCCAATCTGGACATACACCTCAGCGACAGATGAGGATTTTCCTCCGGTACAGCTTCATCCTTTCTCTTCAACAATAAACTGTGCTTACGTCGGGACATGGACCGTAAAGAATCCGTGCAATGAATTCTTAGCCGGCTCGTCCGTCTTTGTTGTTCACGGCCGCGATGATCCGGTTGACGGGGGTGACGGCCTGCTCCAGATGGCGGAGACGGTGACGGGAGATGTCGATATTACATATGTTTGCGAGGGTATTCAACATGATATTGTGCTTCAGGATATAAGCACATGGAACTGCCAGGCACCGGTTGTTCCTCCTCCGCTCAACCCGACGGATTATGATAATGCCTCTCCCCGGACACTCCAGTTTGTGTACGGAGAGACTCCGGCCGGGGCAGTAATGAACACTATTACCGGCAATGTTACTATCGGAGGCAGCAACACTGCCAATTCCGGTAACGGCTATGTAGGCCCTGTGCTGGGTCCCTTTGCCCCCCCAAACCCGGGTACTCTTACGGATGTAATTACTATTCCGGCTACTGCAAATGCAGGTGAGCGTTTTTACGTTTACCTGAAGGACTGGAACAAGTGTAATCCGTTTGTTGATCAGAATTTGAATTATGTTGATCGTTTTTTCATTATAGAAGTTATAGATGCTCCTCCAATACCTACAGTTACCTCACCATTGTCCTATTGTTTTGGCAGTGTGGCGGCTACAATATCCGCTACCCCGACCATGGCAGGAAATACAATAAACTGGTACTCTGATGCAACTCTTACCACCCTGCTCTATACGGGGAATACATATACTCACCTTCAGACTGCAGTCGGAACGTATACTTATTATGCTACCCAGACAAGCGGTGTCAATGGCTGTGAAGGCCCCGCAGTACCGGTAGTGCTTGTAATCAATCCAATTCCAAGTACTCCTACAATATCAAGGAATAACCCGGACTTCTGTTTTGACGGGACATCTTCCATTATTCTGACTGCTGATCCGCACACCCCTCCTGCCATCTCTTCTTACCAGTGGTACCGTAACGGTACTGCCGTCGGAGGGGCTACGTCAAGTACCATAACATTGAGTACTGTTGCGCAGTCAGGGAATTATACTGTGCGCACTTTCGGCATTGCCCCGACTTTGTGCCCCAGCCTGATCTCAGCGGCTGTGACTGTCACCATCGGAACCCCTGCCGTTGTTAGTGCGGGAGGTGATCAGTCGGTCTGCTCCACTACAAACTCTGTGAATGTCACAGGCACACGCAGCGGATCAGCCACTTCTACTACGTGGAGCACATCCGGGACTGGCACATTTGCAAGTCCCACGAGCCTCAATACGACATATACTTTCAGCGCAGCGGATAAAGCCGCCGGCACCGTCACTCTTACAATCACTTCAAACGAACCCGCCGGGCCTTGTACAGCAGTTTCTGACAACCTGGTCGTCACAATTTCTCCGGCTGCAACTGCCAATGCCGGTCTGGATCAGACCATCTGTTCAACAACAGCTTCCATAAATGTTACAGGCTTGATTGGCGGTTCCGCCACCTCCTCGACCTGGTCTACTTCAGGCACAGGTACATTTGGTAATACTGCAAATTTAAATACAACATATACACCAAGCCTCGCTGACAAAGCCGCCGGTACGGTTAACCTAACCCTTACTACAAATGATCCGGTTACTGTCTGCGGGCCTGTCAGTGATGCCCTTACCCTGACTATTAATCCCGCCGCAGTTGTCAGCGCAGGCTCAGACCAGACAATTTGTTCAACAAGTAATGTGGCACTGACTGGAACCAGGTCCGGAGGAGCTACATCTACAACCTGGAGCACTTCAGGAACAGGATCATTTGCCAATGTCACGGCATTGAATACCACCTATACACCAAGTGCTGCAGATATTTCGGCAGGCACTGTGACTCTGACGATTACTTCAAATGAACCTGTGGGTCCCTGTACCGCCGCCAGTGATGCCATGATTGTTACAATCAATCCGGCAGCAACGGCTAACGCCGGACCTGATCAGTCTATCTGTGCTACTGCCACTGCCACCCTTGCAGGGTCTGTTGGCGGCGGAGCCGCCAGCGGTTCATGGTCAGGCGGTGGCGGCAGCTACGCACCAAATGCCAATACCCTGAATGCGGTTTATACTCCGAGTGCCGGGGAGAGAACAGCCGGCACCGTGACGCTGACTCTTACAACCAATGATCCCGCAGGTCCCTGCGGAACGGCATCAGACAATGTTACTATTACAATAGGGGCTCCTCTGACAGGAGCTACAATTTCCGGTAGCGGAAACGGCTGCGACGGAGCGTCCAGCTGGTTCGCACTTACGGTTAACGGAGGCGCACCTCCGTATATAATCAATTACACCCTTGACGGTGCGGCACGGCCTGCAGTTCCGGCATATACCAATGGAACACATATTGACCTCGGAGCGCTGTCTGTAAACACTCATACTGTTCACATTGTATCAATTCAGGATGCATGCCTGAGTTTTGTCCCGGCAGGTTCACTCCCCGCCAACTACGTATTTGCAATAAACGGATTACCGGATGCCGGAGGCACGGTTAACAACACACCGGCCTTGTGTAATAACAGTACAACAGACATAGTACTTCAGTCAACTATTGCTTCATCTGATTTTACCTGGACCGTTACCAATGCGCCGGCAGTCACATGGATAGATGCTCCTGCAGGAGGAACGAGAGTGAATGGAAACGGCACTTCAATTGCCCAAATCCTTGAACATTCCGCCACCTTCCCGACAACAGTAACTTATGCTATTACTCCGAAAGGGCCACTGCCAACCTCATGCCCCGGACCACAAATAACAGGAGCAGTAATTGTTAATCCTGCAGCCCAGGTCAATGACCCGCCTCACGTGGTTATTGTAAGGCAATACTACGGCAGCTTGAATTTCGGTACAAACCGTACAGGAGGTTCAACAACTTACTCATGGACAAACTCTAATTCGACAATTGGACTCCCGGCTAGCCGGAAATGGCAACATTCCTGCCTTCATGGCAGTCAATAACAATTCATGCACCGTCAAGCGCCACAATTACAGTTACTCCTACATTTACAAACGGAGGGGTAAGCTGCACAGGACCGGCACAGACCTTTACAATCACAGTCAACCCGTCTGCACAGGTCAATGATCCTGCAAACCAGGTCCATTGCGCCGGCACGGCAGTTCCGGTACTGACCTTCGGCACCAACCGCACGGGAGGAGTAACAACCTATTCATGGACCAACTCCAATACGGCAATAGGCCTCGGAGCGGGACCGACAACAGGTAACCTGCCGGCCTTCACGGCCACCAACGCAGGCACGGCACCTATCAGCGCCACAATAACAGTCACCCCTACCTTCACCAACGGAGGTGTGGGTTGCTACAGGCACTGCCCAGACTTTTACAATAACAGTAAATCCGACAGCACAGGTTGATGACCCGGCAAACCAGGTTCATTGTGCAGGAACAGCAGTTCCGGCACTGAACTTCACCACCGACCGCACAGGAGGTGTGACCACCTATTCGTGGACCAACTCCAATACGGCAATAGGCCTCGGGGCAGGACCAACAGCAGGCAACCTGCCGGCCTTCACGGCAACCAACGCAGGCACGGCACCTATCAGCGCCACAATAACAGTAACCCCTACATTCACCAATGGAGGTGTAAGCTGTTCTGGCACCGCCCAGACCTTTACAATTACAGTCAACCCTACAGCTCAGGTCAATGATCCTGCAGATCAGGTCCGTTGCGCCGGCACGGCAGTTCCGGCACTGAACTTCGGTACCAACCGCACGGGAGGAGTAACAACCTATTCATGGACCAACTCCAATACGGCAATAGGCCTCGGGGCAGGACCGACAGCAGGCAACCTGCCTGCATTCACTGCAACCAATGCAGGCACGGCTCCGATAAGCGCTACAATAACTGTCACCCCTACCTTCACAAACGGCGGCGTCGGTTGTACGGGTACTGCCCAGACTTTTACGATAACAGTAAATCCGACAGCACAGGTTGATGACCCGGCAAACCAGGTGTCATTGTGCAGGGACGGCAGTGCCGGCACTGAACTTCACCACCGACCGCACAGGAGGTGTGACCACATATTCGTGGACCAACACCAATACTGCAATAGGCCTCGGGGCAGGACCAACAGCAGGTAATCTGCCTGCCTTCACGGCAACCAACGCAGGCACGGCAACCATAAGCGGCACCGTGACAGTGACTCCGACATTCACCAACGGTGGCGTAAGCTGCTCCGGAACTGCACAGACATTTACAATTACAATTAACCCGATACCGGCATTGAACAGCGGCCTCGCACCTGCAGATGTCTGCAGTAATACCCTGTTTACATATACTCCGACTTCATTAACGGCCGGAACTTCATTCACCTGGACCAGAAATGCGGCAGCAGGCATAACGCCGGCACCCATATCGGGCAACAACGGTATAAGCGAGACACTCAGAAATATTACATCAGCAACTATTCCTGTCACCTATGTTTACACACTGACAGCAAACAGCTGCCCCAACACACAGAATGTTGTTGTAAATATCAAACCTGAACCGGTCATTTCAAACCAGTCTGTAGCTGTATGTTCGGGTGAAAATCTTACCCACAAGATTTTGCTTGACAATTTCGCCAATCCTGCAGATAATGTGACATTCACATGGCCTGCACCGGTTCTCTCAGCAGGCGTAACCGGAGGATCAGCAAGGCTTCTTCCCTCTTCTGCCGATATGACCGCAGTATTTATAAATACTACCGGTAATCCCGAAACAGCAACTTATACGGTTACTCCATACTATAACGGTTGTACGGGTGAGACGAAGGACATTGTGGTGACAATTGGTTCACAGCCTGTTCTTGATCCGGGACTCAATATGGCCATATGCAGCGGACTGCCAACAGGGCTTACCCTGGCAGTGGCACCCACATCTTCACCTGCTACATCATATGATATTTTTTCAATCACGGTACCGGCTCGGTCTGACACCGGTGCAGGTAACGTTACTGCAGCAAATACTGTTGGGGCCAATTATCTGGCAAATGACAGGTTCACAAATCTTACAGGAGTAAATCAGCTTGTCACTTACAGGGTAAGACCGGTATTCGGTGCAACCTGTATTGGAGACTGGGTAAATGTCGTTGTGACTGTCAGGCCACAACCGGTGATACTGCCCGGGCAGACTGACATCGTCTGTTCAAATGTTCCGTTCGGCAAGGAGATTTTACTGGTACCGGTAAATACACCGTCCGGAACAACATTCAGCTGGCCTGTGCCGTCTATGTCAGACGCAAGCATTCAGGGCACAGCAGGAGTTGCTGTAGCCGCTGATCCGGCAGGCACCCTGCATATCAATGATATATTTGAAAATTACGGTATCACCCCGATAACAGCCACATATACAGTCACGCCGACAAGTTCATTCGGCTGCGCAGGCACTCCGGTCAGCGTTATAATTACAGTTAATCCGGAACCGGCCGCACCTGTTGTTACAGGCAGGGATAAGCTTTGTGTCGGCGAGACAAATATTGTATATACCGTACCACTTACACCGGGTTCAACCTATACATGGACTGTTCCTGGTTCAGTCGGGGTCAAGACTTTTGACTTCAGTTCGAATGCAATTATAATAAATGCTGCTGCCGGTGCAGGCAGCGGGACGATAACCGTGGCTGAAAACAACAGTTATGGCTGTGCCGGCCCCGTTGGAACCTTCGATGTCGATGTCCTGGCACCTTCAGCAATCTCAGCAATAACCGGCGACGATATTGTATGTGCGCTTGAAACCAGTGTTTATTCGGTACCGGACAGTGTCGGTTCTGTCTATTTATGGGCACTGCCTCCGGGAGCAGCACTTGTTGGCAATCCCTCCGGAGCATCAGTAACCGTCACCTTTGGTACTGTAAGCGGAAATATAACAGTCCGTGAGACCAATGCCGCAGGATGTATTACAAACCATACCCCACTTCCTGTGACTGTGAGACCGCAGCCAACAGGCATCATCAGCAACAGTGGCACAATCTGCGCCGAAGGAACCCAGCCGATAAACATGACACTTACCGGTACCGGACCGTGGAATGTAACCTATGCAATTAACGGCGCACCGCAACCGGTACTTCCCGTGGCGGCCAGTCCGTATACACTTAATGCAAACACCGCAGGAAGCTACACGATAGTATCAGTCACTGACGCTAATTTGTGTACCGGACCAGGCATAGGGAGTGCAACGGTCTCTTATTTCCCGGTACCAACCGCAACAATCAGCGGCACCACTGAAATGTGTGCAGGAGGATCGGCAATACTGACAATTACGCTTACCGGCGCGGCGCCGTATGACTTCACCTACACTGTCAACGGAGCCCCGGTAGTGGTGACAAACCATCCGACCACCGTATACACTGCCACCGTCACTCCGGCAGTGAACACAACATATGCAGTCACTGCAATGAATGACAACAACGGATGTCTCGGCACATTTGCAGGCACTGCGGTAATCACAATCAATCCGGCACCGTCACTCACTCTTGCCGGAACAAACCTGCTTTGTAACGGGGACAATACCGGAGCAGTCAATCTGACTGTCGCAGCCGGCACACCTGCATTCAGCTATGCATGGACCGGTCCTGACGGCTTCACCGCCGGCACCGAAGACATATCAGGTCTGAAGGCAGGTTATTATGCCGTCACTGTAACAGACAGCAAGGGTTGCAAAGGAACGGGCAATACCACCCTGACACAGCCGGCACCGCTGACGCTCTCCAAATCAGGAGACATAGCACTTCTGTGCAATGGCGCCACCAATGGAGCAGGAAGCTTCACTGCCGCAGGCGGCACCGCTCCTTACTCCTTTGCCACCACCGATAACACATCCTTTGCCACAGTTACGCCGGCTGCATCATCGGCAGCAGTGACAAACGCCGGCGTCGGAGTCATCACTGTTCAGGTGACCGATGCACACATGTGTACTGCACAGGCTACAATAAATGTAACCCAGCCTGCGGCACTTAATATTACAGCAACGCTTTCACTCAGCATTGAGGGCGGACATAATATCAACTGCTTTGGCGGGAACACCGGCTCAATAAGCACCACCGTCACCGGTGGGGTTGCACCGTATGTATATGCATGGACAACCGTAGGCGGCAGCGGCCTTACTGCGGGCGCTTCCAACCAGAGCGGACTGACCGCCGGCACCTACAATGTCACTGTCACCGATGCCAACGGCTGCCAGACCACAGGTTCGTGGCCTCTGACGCAGCCGGCCGTGCTGACAGTCACCGCAACAACAGATGACAGTCTTATTGGTACGTGTTCCGATGCACAGCTCAATGCAGTTGTTGCAGGAGGCGTAATGCCGGTCGGAGGGTATCTCTACAGCTGGTCGCCGGCCGCAGGACTGAGTGCAACAAACATTGCGAATCCTGTTGCCACCCCGGCCTCAACCACCACCTATTCGGTCACTGTGACTGATGCAAACGGATGTATAAAAGTAGGATCGGTAACAATAAACGTAGCGCCTGTACTGACAGCCGTGGCATTTGCTGATGACAACATTATAGGCACATGTTCAGATGCACAGCTCGATGTAAATGTCAACGGGGGCGAGGCTCCCTACAGTTACAGCTGGTTGCCGGTTGCCGGCCTCAGCTCGGCAGTGATAAAGAATCCGGTAGCAGCCCCGGCAGCCACGACCGTGTACACGGTAACTGTCACCGATGCAAACGGATGTACTACAACAGCCAATGTGACTGTTACAGTTGCACCTGTGCTCGATGTAACGGCAACTGTCGATGACAACCTCATAGGCACCTGCCCGACGTCTGTTGCTCACCTCAGTGCAACAGCCACAGGCGGCGAAGGCGGGTACACTTACCTCTGGGACAATGCCGCCACTCTTGATGATGCAACCAAAGCCAATCCTGTTGCCAAACCGGTGGTTACCACAACCTACACCGTAACGGTTACAGATGTAAACGGCTGCACAGACCAGACCACCATAACCGTAAATGTTGCTCCCGCACTGGGAGTGACAGCCACCGCAGATGATCTTATCATCAGCACATGTCCCACCTCCGTGTCACATCTTGATGCCACTGTCGTGGGCGGCGAAGCACCCTTTGCATACAAATGGGCGCCTACAACCGGGCTTGATGACAGCAACATCAAAACCCCGACGGCAAAACCTGCGGTTACAACAATGTACACTGTAACAGTAACGGATGCCAACGGATGTACTGCAACATCAAATATCACGGTAACTGTACAACCCGCACTGACACTCACACTGTCAGTTGATGACAGCTCAATAGGCACCTGTCCGGCATCGGACGCCCAGATCACCTCTGTCGTTGGCGGCGGTGAGCCGGGATATACTTACCTGTGGTCTCCCGCGGCAGGGTTAAGCAGCGCAATTATCGGCAATCCTGTTGCCAAGCCGGCTGCTACCACCACCTATACTCTTACAGTCACAGATGTGAACGGTTGCTCAATCTCGAGGGATATTACAATTGTGGTTGTTCCTGCCCTTACGGCCATTGCTTCGGCAAGTGACCTGCTGATTGGAACCTGTCCGACCTCCACGAGCACTCTTGATGTAACGGCATTTGGAGGAGAACCCGGTTACACCTACAGCTGGGCTCCTGCAGCAACGCTGAATAATCCGGCAATAAAGTCGCCGGTTGCCAAGCCCCTTGTGACTACTACATATACAGTTACTGTAACGGATAACAACGGTTGTACAACAACTGCAGATGTTACTGTTGTTGTTGCACCTGCACTGACAGCCGTTGCCACCACGGATGATGCCATTATCGGCACATGCCCGACCTCTGTGGCACATCTTGATGTCACGGCCGGTGGCGGTGAACCAGGTTACACTTACCTGTGGTCTCCTGTTGCCGGTCTGAGTGATCCGAACAGCAAGACCCCGACAGCCAAACCTGCTGTGACTACTACATACACAGTACTTGTAACTGATGTCAACGGTTGTACCACCACAGCCGTCGTGACGGTTAATGTGGCACCTCTTCTGACAGTCACAGCAGCTGCCGATGACAATATTATAGGCACATGTCCTACTTCAGTTGCAAATCTGACAGCTGTTGCCGGCGGCGGCGAACCGGGCTACACCTATCTGTGGTCTCCGGCAGCCGGTCTGAATAATATAAATATCGCCACTCCGGTTGCGAAACCTGCCGCGACAACTACCTATACAGTTCTTGTTACTGATGTGAACGGCTGTACGGCTACCAATTCAGTAACCATAACAGTTGTTTCTCCTCTGGCAGCAACAGCCACGGCAAGTGATCCGAATATCGGAACCTGCCCCACCTCGGTGAGCAACCTCAATGTTATTGTAACGGGCGGAGAGCCGGGGTATACATACAGCTGGGCACCTGCAGCAGGACTTAGCAGCACAATTATTGCCAATCCTGTTGCGAAACCTGCAGTCACCACCACCTATACTGTTACGGTTACGGATGTTAACGGGTGCACGACAACTGCCCCTGTAACTGTTACTGTACTTCCGGACCTTGTTGCAACGGCCACGGCTGACGACCTTATAATCAGTACCTGCCCGACATCAAGATCAAACCTGGGTGTTACAGTTACCGGTGGCGAACCGGCTTACTCATTCAGCTGGTCACCGGTTGCCGGACTGAACAATCCGAATGTCCAGAACCCGGTTGCCAAGCCTGCCGTCACTACTACCTACACTGTAACAGTGACTGACGTCAACGGATGCCAGACAACAGACGCGATAACCATCACCGTTCGGCCTGACCTGGCAGTCGTAGCAACAGCAGATGACAATATAATAAGTACATGTCCCACGTCTGTGGCCAATCTTACCGGAACGGCTACCGGTGGTGAGGAGCTTGCAGGAGGAGGTTATATCTGGAACTGGACACCTGCAGCGGGTCTCAGTGCCACCAATATCCCGAACCCACAGGCGAAGCCTCTGTCAACGACAACCTATACAGTCACAATTACCGATGCCAATGGTTGTACGGCAACGAATACCGTAAATATAGAAGTGCGTCCTCCTCTTGCAGCTACGGCATTTGCCAGCGACTACAACATAGGAGCATGTCCGGGGTCGTCCTCACATCTCGATGTGAACGTCACCGGCGGTGAGACACCCTATATATACAGCTGGATTCCGGCCGCAACGCTGAGCAATGCCGGGATCAAGGATCCTGTTGCAGCACCTGCAGTTACAACCACATACACTGTTACGGTCACAGACGCCAACGGTTGCACAGTCACGTCAGACGTTACAATAAACGTAGCGCCTCCGCTGACGGCAACAGCTGCCGTTGATGATGATCCTATCGGCACATGCCCGACCTCTGTTGCACATCTCAGTACAACAGTGGCAGGCGGTGAAGGCGGTTATACATACCTGTGGAACAATGCAGGCACCCTTGATGATGCCACAAAGGCGAATCCGACAGCCAAACCGGCAGTTACAACACTGTACACTGTCACAGTAACAGATGCCAACGGATGCACCACGACTGCCCAGGTGACTGTCAATGTTGCTCCTCCGCTGACAGTGACTGCCAGCGCTGATGACAACATTATCGGAGCATGTCCTTCTTCGGTAGCCAGCCTCAATGCTCTCGGAGCCGGAGGTGAGTTACCGGTATCAGGTGATTACATATATAACTGGTCGCCGGCGGCAGGATTGAACTATACCAATGTTCAGAGCCCTGTTGCCAAACCTGCAGCAACCACAACCTACACTGTCACAATCACCGACAGGAACGGATGTACGGCAACTGACCAGGTAACAATTACAGTTGTAGCGCCTATTGTTCTGACTGCAACACCTGCAGTATATGCAGGCGGATATAATATCACCTGCAACGGTGCCTCTGACGGTTCCGTTAACCTGAGTGTTGCCGGCGGCGAGGCTCCGTTCCTGATTGCATGGACAGGACCTTCAGGCTATACTTCCGCGACGGAGGATATATCGGGACTTAGGGCAGGGACCTACAATGTCACAGTTACCGATGCCAACGGTTGTACATCGTTGACAACTGTTGTGCTTCTTGAGCCGGCGGTGCTTACTCTCGGCAAGACTCCCGATGTTCTTCTGGCATGTTACGGTGACGCTACTGCCACAGGGTCATTCACGGTATCAGGAGGTACGGCGCCTTACACCCTGAGTGAGATAAGCAACAACACCGGTTCTTCAGTAACAATTAATCCCACCTCACTCACCTTTACCGGAGCAGGGGCAGGACAGATCACGGCAGGTGTTGTTGATGCCAACGGATGTACGGCGCAGGCCACCATCACAATCACAGAGCCACTGGACCTGTTGCCTGGCAGCATTGACGGAATACAGGAGGTATGCTACCTGGGTGACCCGGTAATCCTTAATGAGGTTACGGCACCTGCAGGCGGACCTGCAGTATATCTGATTCAGTGGGAACGCAGCACTGACGGTGGAGCCACCTGGAGCATTATCCCCGGTGCCAGCACGGCATCATATGATCCTCCGGCCGGATTAACCGTGACAACGCAATACAGGCGCAGGGTGACCTCGGGTCCGTGCTCACCGGTATTCAGCAATGTTGTTACAGTTACTGTCAATCCGCTTCCCGCAGCATCAATTGCAGGCGCAGGATTCATCTGTCCGGGTGATGCGGCAACGGTTACCGTTACAGTTACAACAGGCGAGACGCCTTACACAGTTGTGCTTAGCGACGGGACCACGGTTAACAATTATGTCAGCGGAAGCCCGATCACGGTCAACCCGATGGCAACTACAACCTATACAATTGCTTCAGTAACGGACAACAACGGATGTCTTGTTTCAGCACCGCATCTCAACCTTACGGGATCGGCCACAATAACGACAAAGGTTGTACCTGAAATAGCACTGCAGCCGGTTAATGTAACTGTCTGTGAAGATGCGACTGCAGTATTTACCACTGATGCCGGGATGACAACAAATCCTGCCTACCAGTGGTATGTTGACAGCGGTTCAGGCATGACACTGATGCCAGGAGAAAATGCAGTTACGCTGAGCGTCACGGCCGTATCAGCAATGAACGGCAACCGTTACCAGGTTGTGATTTCCGGAGACTGTCCGGTGCCTGTAACTTCAGTTGCGGTACTTCTGACGGTGAATGAAAAGCCGGAGATAGTTACACAGCCTGTCGCGGTAACACTTTGCGCAGGTGAAGATGCAGTCTTCACAGCCGATGCCGGAGTGACTACCAATCCGATTTACCAGTGGTATGTAAATCCCGGGTCAGGATGGACCCCGGCCGTCGGGGCACGCTACCAGGGTGCGAACACCAATACGCTTACGGTGGTAAGTGTTCTTGAATCGATGTCAGGCTATCAGTACAGGCTAAGGGTATCCGGCTCATGTCTGCCGTTTGCAGAATCCGATGCAGTTACTCTTACCGTTACCCGTCAGGCTGAGATAACACAGCACCCGGCAAGCCTTAACCTTTGCGAAGGCGCGGCAGCGAGCTTCACAGTCAATGCAGGACTCACCACCTCACCTTCATTCCAGTGGGAGATCAGCAACGACGGAGGAGTCACCTGGGCACCGATTGCAGGAGCGAACCTGGCAACTTACACAATTCCTGCAGTTGCCACTGTTGACAACGGTACCGCATACAGGGCAGTGATAAGCAGCACCTGCGGTTCGAGTTTAACATCGATGCCGGCATACCTGACCGTCAACGAATTACCGGAAATTGTAACTCAGCCTGTTGATGCGGTTGTTTGTGAATACACAATAGCCGACTTTACGGTTGATGCCGGTGTGACAGCAGGGGCTTTCTACAGATGGCAGCGCAGCACTGATTCAGGTGCTACATGGAATAATCTGAGCGAGAGCGCCACCTATTTCGGGGTCTCAACAATGAACCTCAAGGTTAACGGTACAGTAAGAACTATGAACGGAGATCAGTTCAGGGTAATCGTAAGCGGCATATGTCTGCCTCCGGTGACCTCGAACGTAGCTCTTCTCACGGTCAACACCGCTCCTGAGATCCTTACACAGCCTGTGGCTGCATCGATATGTGAAAATACTAATACATCATTCACTGTAAGCGCTCAGGGTACGGCGATAACCTACCAGTGGTTTGTGGATACAGGCACAGGGTTCAACCCGGTTGTTAACGGCGGAGTCTATTCCGGCGCAACCACCAACACCCTTTCGCTGACCACGGTGCCGAGAGGTTATGACAACTACCGTTACCGTGTTGAGATAACAGGAGTATGCGTGCCTAAGGCAGTATCGGCAACGGTACAGCTTGATGTCGCCATAACGACAATAATAAATACTCAGCCGGTCAGTATGGCTATATGCGAGTTCATGACAGCGAGCTTTACCGCTCTTGCCGACGGGGCTAATCTGACCTATCAGTGGCAGGCGTTCTCCGGCGGGGTCTGGACAGATCTCACCAACACCGGAGTGTACCTGGGTGTACAGACACCGATGCTGATGGTATTTGGTCCGGGACGCACAATGAACGGAACACGTTACAGGGTAATAATCGGCAGCGACTGTTCACCGGACCTGACATCAGGTGAAGCTGTTCTGACGGTTAATACAGCTCCCGAAATTACTGACCATCCTGATGAGGTAAGAGGCTGCCCGGCCAGCTCAGCTGTGTTCAGCGTAGCGGCAGACGGCACCAATCTTACCTACCAGTGGCAGGTAAACAGCGGCAGTGGCTTTACCAACGTGACCGACAATGCCACCTATTCAGGAACAGCAACAGCCACCCTGACGATTAACAACCTTGTGTTAACAATGAACGGTTACCTTATCAGGGTTGTGGTTTCGGGTACCTGTCTGCCTCCGGTAACCTCATCATTTGCTCCTCTCAGGGTTTACATGGAACCTTCCATCATAACTGAGCCGGCAGATGCAGAAGTATGCGATCAGGCAGGCGCTACCTTCTTCTCGCAGGTGTTTAACACCGGGGCAGGAGAGACTACGGTATGGCAGGTGAACCAGGGGGCAGGCTGGAACAACCTCACTGACGGTGCTCTTTACCAGGGCACGCAGACGCCGCAGCTGGTTATAATGAGCGCTGCAACGGCCATGAACGGGTGGATTTACAGACTTGAGATAACAGGCCCGTGCGGTTTGTATTATACCCGCGAGGCGCTGCTGACTGTTAACACTCCGCCAACTGCACAGATTGCATTAACTGATACACTGCTTGTTTGCGGAGGTGTGCCCACACAGCTTCACGGTAATCCTGCAGGAGGATCAGGCAGCTATGTAATCCACAGATGGTATGGCGATGTTGGCCCTCTTAACCAGTTCAACGCTGAGAACCCGATATTCAATACTTCTATGACCGGGTACTACAGGCTTGTATACCAGGTTACCGACAGCAAGGGTTGCGTCGGATTGGATACGCTGGTTGTGGAAGTTGAAAAGCCGGTAGCGATGTTCACAGCCGATACACCTTCCGGGTGCCAGCCGCTGACCGTCAATTTCACCAACGGCTCAACGGGATATGTCTCCGTGCTTTGGGATTTTGGAGACGGAAATACATCAACGGCCGTCAATACTTCACACACATATCCCAATACCGGATCGTCACTTGCCTATTATACTGCAAAGCTCCAGGTTACATCAGCAAATGGCTGTATCTCGACGATGGAGACCGGCATTACGGTTTATCCTGAGATACTGTCGGATTTTGTAATAAGCAATGACACAATATGTTCCGGTGAAACTGTGATGCTTTCGACCCTGCCTGGCGCACTCACATATAACTGGACTTTTGGTGACGGTCTGTCCGGACCCGGATCGAACGTAATAAATCATCTCTACACAAATGTGACGGCATTGCCTGTCACCTATAATGTGAAGCTGGTTGCAACGTCGTTCTTCGGATGCGTAAGTGAGACCACAATTCCGCTGGTGGTTTACCCGACTCCTGCACCGGCATTCATTGCCTCTCCGGTGTCACAGGTGATACCTAACTCTACTGTGAACTTTACAAACACAACACCTGCCGGCACATGGACATGGCTCTGGACATTCGGTGACGGGAACACATCGACGGTTATGTCGCCCACTCATACTTATGGAGTATCCGGCAACTTTGCCGTGACACTGCTGGTGAGCAACGGCATCTGTTCTGATGATGTAACTCACAATGTAAGTGTGCTCCCGGCACCTCCGATAGCAGAGTTTGACTCGATACCACCGGGATGTATGCCGTGGAATATTGCCATCAACAACACCTCACTGTATGCCACGAGTTATTACTGGGACTTTGGTGACGGGCACAGCTCGAATGCAATGAATCCCAATTATACTTACCTGCAGGCAGGCTCTTACCAGGTCACTCTCACAGTGACCGGTCCGGGCGGAACAGACACACGGTCGAGGATGGTGTATGTCTACCAGGCGCCCAAGGCTTACTTTGAAGTGTCTCCCGTAAAAGTATATGTCAATGACGAAAAGGTCAGGCTCTTCAACCTTACCGAGGGCGGTGACAACTTTATCTGGGAGTTTGGTGACGGTGATACCTCACATGTTCGCGATCCTTTCCACAAGTATACAACAGAAGGGATATATGATATCACGCTTCATGCCTATTCGGCCAACGGGTGTTATGACACATATGTCATGTCGCCTGCAGTGACTGTAGAGCCCTTTGGTGATATCATTTTCGCCACTGTCTTCAGACCGAATCAGGACGGGCCGATTGAAGTGGATGAACTGCCTACATCAGGCGATGCCGTAGACCAGTTCTTCTACCCGCCAATAAGGGAGACTGTGCTCAACTACCATCTGCAGATATTTGACAGGTGGGGAACGCTTATCTTCGAAAGCTATGACATCAACAAGCCCTGGAACGGTTATTACAAGAACAAGCTGTGCCAGCAGGGTGTCTATGTATGGCTCGTCGAGGGCAAGTATGCAAACGGCAGGCCGTTCAAGAAGGCCGGTGACATAACGCTGCTTCACTAGCAGGTGAAGCGGTATTATACGAAAGAGGGCGGTCTTCCATTCGGAAGACCGCCTCTTTTTATATTCAATTGAACGGCTTATCTGAAAAGGGTGACTGGAACGGGTCAGGCTTGCTGTCCCCTATCCCCCGTCTCCGCGGCGGGTTGGGCGGAGCGGTTGTCATCATAACAAGGGAGATAGAGTAGTCAAGCTCGATGCGCACCACCGAAGGCTTAACATATCTCCTCTTTTCTTTATTCATACCTGTGTGACTGATTATCAGAGCTCAAATATAAGTGATTTGCTTTTAATCCTTCTTTACATTTTTAAACAGTGGGTTTCATGCCTGTTAACAGCCCACCTTACTTACCTGGTCATAACAAGCTTTTCAAGGTACCTTTTGCCTCCTGCAGTGACCTCAACAATAAGCATTCCTCCGGAACCTGAAGGGTAGTATTCCTTAAGTTCCCCACTGCTGAACAGTTCTTCATTTCCTGAAAGGATGATTCTACCTGTAATATCGAATATTCTAACCCTACCCTTACTGTCATTCCATTCGCTGCCTGAAGGAAGAACACATATCTTATTTCCGGAAGCGTATATTTTCATTGACGAAGGAGCGGCATCCTGTTTCTTTACCTCCGGGAACAACTGCAATGAGAGTCAGCAGGAACCTGTCTGCGATGGTACCGGCGGCGGCCGAAAACGAATATTCCGAAACAGTCATGAGGTCAACGGTCTTTCCCGATAGCCGGTCTGTCAGAGTTGCCTTTGTGCCTCCAAGTGCCTGCACCTGCGAACTCTTAAGCTTATAAGTGCCGTCGGCAGGGAAGAACAGTGTAAGGGGAATGGTAGTCCGTGATTTCGGCCAGGGGATAGCATTTATTGAATAGATTTCGCCATCAGTGACTGAGTAAATCTGAGGTTTAACTTTCCGCGGGCCGAACATTTTACCTGCATCCAGTTCATTATCGAAGCCTGATGTAGCCCGGCTATCTAGCCTTATAACGGTCTCATCCTTTGACGATTGCGAGGAGAGCTCAAGTCTTATCAAAGGTATATTCTGGGCTGATTTATATCTTACAGTTGAGTTATGCTCCCTGGCATTATCCGGGATTGTGATGTAGGTTCCGGTTGCCCTTGTCTTAATAAAGAAACCCTGAAGAGGAGGTATATGTCCCGATCCTCCGTTGGTCCCTACACCGTCAACATATGAGGCAACAACATCATCCTGTCTGAAATAGATTGCATTTCTTACATTGATCAGGTCTGACCTGGTGACAAGATCCCAGTTGATTCCGCATGTGAGAGAGTTACCGATAAGTTCATAACCGAACAGTGAGGTGTCTCCGCCTGAGCCGCTGAATGAGAGATTTATCTGGCCGAGGGAGGTGGTCAGTGAAGTGAGGTTGTTGAAAACAACGGTAGTGTCCTGCAGATAGCAGAACATTATATCCTCTTTTTGCTTCAAGAGTACTGAATGGCGTTGTACCGTCATAACCGTCGTGCCATTGCCATCCCTGAACAACATCATCTATAACCTCAGTTTCATCATATCTTGCCAGGTAGTCAGGTTCAATGTTTGTGAAGACCGTCTTTGACACGGTCACCGGGGCAGCTATATAATGCCACCAGTCACTTTCCGGAGGCGCCCCTTTAAGGAAGAGTTGGACAGAAATATTTCCGCCTGCACCATTGAAACTGCCGGTTAAGAGTGAGGCGAAGCCCGAATCATCAGACCGGACGTCAATGCTGCCGTTGTTTGTGAGCGAGGCGAAGGTGGCCCTGCTGCCGGGCATCATTATCATGCGAAGGCCGGCATTGAGGGTAAATGAGGGACCGGGAGCGACTACGGGATAATTGGTAAGGCCGCCGGGGATTATGATATTGGTGGTGCCGGGAAGATAACTCCTTTCCCAGTTCTTGGGGTACCCCCATGCTGTACTGTTGCTGCCGTTCCAGCGGCTGTAGACCATCTCATAAGCGCCTATATCTGTTATGTATACACGTCCCTTGGCATTGATGTCAGTGGTGGGAACAGGAGGTCCGGTGTAACTGTCAAGGCCTGTGTCACGCAGGGGAGAGACAAATGCAAGTGAAAGGTCGCCGCCTGTAGGATTGATAAAGTTAGGACCGTCCGCAGCGGTGTTGTTGCTGTTGAGGGAAAAATTCCCCGGATAGGAGACACCCTGAATGGCGCTGGAGACAAACACTGAAGACGGGGTGCCGCTGAGACCTATGAGGTTTGAGCCGCCCCAGACAACAGTATTGACTATTTTTGTGGCGGGAGAATTCTCAAGATAAACGGAGGTTCCGTCAGGAACAGGAGAACTGCTGTTGACTATTGTTGAATTTACAATCTGCGGTGAAGATGCAAGTGATGCAATTGTCCCGCCTTTCAGGGTTGCTGATGTACTGCTGTTCCCGTTAAAATAACAATTGGATATAAGGGGTGATGACCCTGCTTCAACATATATTGCTCCTCCCTGTTCTGAAGCGCTGTTATTTAAAAATGTACACCTTGTAATTATCGGTGATGAGCCTGAAAGGACGGCTATGGCTCCGCCTCTGAATGCCATGCAGTTCTGGAAAGTACTGGCGGTGACTGTGACCGCGGAAGTGCCAATCCTCAGGCCACCCCCGAGAGTCCCGAATTTGAAGAAATTCTTGAGTCCGCGTTCAAAAACAGCATAACTGATTGTGCTTTGCAGGGATGAGGTGATTGTTATGTTTCCCCATTGATCAGTGGGTTCTCCAAAAACGCCGTCCCTGTCAAGGTCTGATGTAAAGAGGACAGGGCTGATAGAGGTTCCGTTGACCCTGAGCTGCCCTGTGTCGGTAATAAAGACCGATGCCCTTATCTGGAGAGCCACAAGCCTGGCTCCTGCTGAAACAGTCAGGAGCTCATTGTCAACATATATGTTCCCGTCGAAATATTTTGTACCGGTGATAGTAAAATTACCGGTCAGGAATCCGTGGTATGGATTGGCAAGGCTTCCATCGCCTACAAGCTGTCCATTTGCTGTAGCTGTATACAGGATGACGGTACTCAGAAACAGTATTATCCTCTTCATTGTTAACCTTTCATCATATGACTTTCCCGGCTGAGAAACGGTTGCAAATAAATAGTTCCATTTTCCCTACAGTAGCCATTATTTATGCAAAAATAAGAAAAGCACCATTAAACACAAGATTTATCTTGTGTTTATGAGTCAGGCAACTGCCTGATTGCAAATATCCTCATCTTGTTATCTTTGTGTTTGCAACAATCATCATGCCGTTAAAAGAAAGGACTATCAGCAGGTCCGTGGAGCTTTTGCTGGACAGCTCGGGAAAGGAGACAGTTTTCAGTGTCATAATACTGATATTGAGGTCACTGCTGCCCCTGGCAGTGTTGTTCCTGATAAAACATTATGTAGACGGGATCACAACCGGAGAAATCGACGGTGTCATATGGCTGGTGGGCGTCCTGGTTGCAACGCTGCTTGCAGATGACATACTTTCTGCATGGGGAGGCTATGCTTCAAGGAGGCAGGGTTACCTTCTTGAGAAACATATCGCATCGCTCATTCACCGGCGCTCTGCTTCGCTCGGTTTAAAATATTTTGAAGATCCTGTTTTTCACGATTTGCTGTCGCGGGCAGTCAGAGACATTTCATGGAGGCCTGCCGGGCTGGTTTCCGACGCCGTTCTTCTTATAAGGGGTGTTGTTTCATTTCTGGCGATGGCGGCAGTTCTGAGCAAATTCAGTCTCGTTGCCCTCGGAGTACTGATGCTGGCCTTCCTTCCTGTACTGTGGATCAGGGTTAAAAATTCCGGCAGGCTGTATAAGGTCAGGAAAAAGGTCACCCCGTTAAGCAGGGAGGCTTCTTATTTCAGCTGGCTGCTGACCGGGGAGAGGCCCGCAAGGGAGGTGAAGCTCTTTAACCTCGGGAGCTTCTTCGAAGGGCATTACAGGAAAAACTTCAGCGCATCAGGTGAAGAGGAGCTTGCAGTAGCCAGGAAAAACTCATCAACGGAGACCCTGGCCTCTGTGATTAAGATGCTGATTTTCGGAGGCATTCTGGTCTATGCCACCCGTTCGTTTATCGATACCCGAATCACTGCCGGTGAGATGGCAATGTACCTTGTGGCTTTCCGCCAGGCAATGGTATATCTGCGTGATGCAGTCTCAGGTGTGTCGGGACTGGCAGAAAACAGGCTTTTCCTGAAGGACCTGTACGCTTTTCTCGACCTGGAGGAGGGAAAGAAACAGGAAGGTATACCGGCTGTTCTTTCCGGATTTGAAAGTATTGAAGTAAAGGATCTGACGTTTACCTACCCGGGCAGCACCGCTCCTGCGCTGACAAATGTCAGCCTGAGCATTTCCAGGGGAGAAAAGGTGGCAATTGTCGGGCCGAACGGTTCCGGGAAGACGACGCTGGCAAAGATTCTGTGCGGGCTTTACGAGCCTGACGCCGGGTCGGTATTGCTGGGCGGGAAAGATGCCAGCCTATTTAACCGGGACGGGTACCGGAGACTTTTTTCAGTCGTTTTCCAGGATTTTATGCTGTACTACCTCACTGCGTCTGAAAATATTAAGCTTGGAGACACCTCCATTCCGGGCAGTGAAGAAAGGTTAAAGGAAGCCGCGGCAAAAGCCGGTATCGCATCTTTTCTGGAGAAACTCCCTGAAGGTTATGACACAATGCTGGGCCATCACACCGAGGGAGGCCGGGAGCTGAGCTGGGGTGAGTGGCAGAAGATTGCAATTGCAAGGGCTCTGTACCGTGATGCGCCGGTGCTCATCCTTGATGAGCCGTCGTCGTCGCTGGATGCCGATTCCGAATACGAGATATTCTCACGGATGGGAGAAATTGCCGGGGGCAGGACGTGCATCCTGATCAGTCACCGGCTTGCCAATGTAAGGGATGCTGACAGGATAGTTGTGCTTGACCGGGGGATGGTGGCTGAGGCAGGAACCCATGACGAGCTTATGGCCGCAGGGGGGCGTTATTATTCTATGTTCAGCCGCCAAAAATCGCTGTACATATGACGGGGTCAGAGCGAAAAGTTGTTGCTGATAGTCTTACGAATCCTGGTACAGGAGTGAAGGGAGTCACTGACCTTCTGATAGCCCTCAGCAGGGTGGACTTCACCGCAGAAGAACGGCGTCGGGCAGAGGATCTGTGTGGCAAGGTCACCGACTGGAATCTGTTTGCCGGCCTGGCAGTCAGGCACGGTGTGGCAGCGCTGGTTTGGAGGAATTTATCAGATCTGGGACTTACAGACCGTGTGACAGAATCAGCCGGAAAAACACTTGAAGGGGCAATGCTAAAGACTATTGCCAGGGTGACATACATTACTTCAGCTGCGGTTGAGATAATCAGGGCGCTCGGGAATGCGGGCATCAGGGTTTTGATGTTGAAGGGACTTGCTCTCGAGCACTCGGTTTACGGATCAGGAGGGCTGAGGCAGATGAGTGATGCCGATCTGCTCGTTTCTCCGGGTGACGTGTTCCGGGCCAGGGATGTCATCGCGTCGCTGGGCTACGAAAGCCGTCCCCTGAAATCGCCTCTTTACCGACATATTTTACCGGATCTGGGCAATCACCTTCCGGAGATGCACCGCGGCGGCATATCCGTCGACCTGCACCACAGGCTCTTCGGCGCAAGGGCAACCGCGCTGACGGAGGAGGCTGTCAGTGCGCCGGGCACGGTAACTGCCGCAGGCATGACCTGCAACGTCCTGCCGCCGCGGATCAGCTTTCTATACCTCGTCGCCCACCTGCAAAAGCACGACATCAAGGGCGAGTTCCAGCTCAGGCTCTACTGTGACATATACCTCATACTTCTAAAGTACGGCAGTGACATTCTGACCGCTCAACTGCCCGAAGAAGCACGGATGGCGGGAATTGAAGAGGAAGTAAAGGTGGTACTGCACCTGATGAAAGTCCTTTATGATTTTGATGTGCCGGCAGAGTTTACTGCAGGTATCAGGACTGAGCTTATCGATCCTGCCAGGTTCCTTGTGAATCTCGAAAACCCGGGTTATGCAGAGCCGGTATCCGCCGCAGAGTTTTACAGAAGAAATCTCGGCGCCATAAATGGAACTTACGGAAAGCTGATTTTCATAGCAGGAGATCTGTTTCCCGCAATCACATTCATGAAGAAGCGTTACGGACGCCGGACCGCCCTTGGCGCGTCGCTTTTTTATCCCCACCGGCTGGGCAAGATTTTCGTTATTCTGAAAGCCCTGAAAAAGAATCTTGCCGGGTAACCGGAAAAGAGAATACATTTTTCCTAAAGATTTTCCCTTTAAAATTTGTTTTAGATATTTTATTATCATATCTTTACTATAGTCAATGTCTGTTAGTGGTTTACTGTATTTATGAAAACTTCACCCGGTCTTATTTTCAGCACAAATCAACGCACGCTTTGTTATAAGCCTCTTTGACTGTGATGCAGGTATGACAACGACACGTCTCGCTGTGTCGGCAGCCCCGTGCTGCATGGAAGGTTCGCCGGGGGGCGGGCCGGCTGCCCCGGGCAGGGTTTAACCGGGGCAGCTTTTTATGGGTGTGCTTTTCCGGACTTTTACCCCAAAAAAGTTACTTTTGCATAAACGTCGCCGAAGATGAAAAGTGCACTTTACCTGTACAATACCCTCACACGCCGGAAGGAGCTTTTTGAACCCATTGCCCCGCCTTTTGTGGGTATGTATGTCTGCGGACCAACGGTCTACAGTGACTCTCACCTCGGTCATGCCCGTCCGGCAGTGACATTTGACGTGCTTTACAGGTACCTGATGCACCTCGGCTACAGTGTACGCTATGTGCGCAACATCACCGACGTGGGGCACCTTGAAAATGAAACAGAGGACTCCGGGGAGGACAGGATAACCCGCAGGGCAAAACAGGAGAACCTGGAACCGATGGAGGTTGTTCAGAAATATATGAACTCCTATCATAAGTCGATGGAACAGCTGAACACAATTCCGCCGTCAATAGAGCCGAGGGCCACAGGCCACATCATCGAGCAGCAGCAGATGATAGACATACTGATAAAGAAGGGTTTCGCCTATGAGGCGAACGGGTCGGTCTATTTCGATGTGGAGAAGTATGACAAGAAATATCGTTACGGCATCCTTTCGGGAAGAGTTCTGGATGAGATGCAGTCGAACAGCCGGGTGCTCGAGGGTCAGGATGAAAAACGGAGCCCCTTCGACTTCGCCCTGTGGAAGAAGGCCTCTGCCGCTCATATAATGAGATGGCCGTCGCAGTGGAGCGAGGGTTTCCCGGGCTGGCATCTGGAGTGCTCTGCGATGAGCACGAAATACCTGGGAGATGTGTTCGATATTCACGGAGGAGGAATGGACCTCATCTTTCCGCACCACGAGTGCGAGATAGCGCAGAGTACGGCATCGAAAGGCACGCCTTCGGTCCGTTACTGGATACACAACAACATGATCACAATCAACGGGCAGAAGATGGCGCGGTCACTCGGCAACTTCATCAAACTTGACGAGATGTTCACCGGCAGCCATAAAGCCCTGGTGCAGGCGTACACCCCTATGACAGTCCGCTTTTTCATCCTGCAGGCGCATTACCGGAGTACTCTCGATTTCAGCAATGAGGCGCTGCTTTCGGCTTCGGCGGGATTGCAGAAGCTGCAGAATGCGGTGAAGACGCTGGGGACACTTGTGCCTTCAGAAAAATCGACTGTCGACATCAGCGGGCTCAGTCAGAAGTGCCATGATGCGATGAATGACGATCTCAATACCCCCATTGCAATAGCTCACCTGTTCGACGGCGTGCGCATAATTAACCTCGTGAATGACGGAAAGGAGACTCTCACCGGAGCTGACATTGATCTGATGAAGAAGCTCTTTAACACCTTTGTATTTGATATTCTGGGGTTAAAGACCGAGAGCGGGAGCAATGACGAAAAACTTGCCGGTGTGGTAAAGATGCTGCTTGATATCAGGCAGGAGGCGAAGGCGAATAAGGAGTGGGCGGTATCAGACCGCATCCGCGACCGTCTGGGGGCGATAGGCATTGTTGTCAAGGACCGCAAGGACGGGTACGACTGGGAGGTAACATCCTGAAGAGATGCTGTTCAGATCGCGTGTCATAAATATAGGGAGCCTCACGCTGGGCGGGAATCTGCCTGTCAGGGTGCAGAGCATGACGAATACAGACACCCTTGACACGGCGGCGAGTGTGGCGCAGTGCATCCGCATCATCGAAGCCGGCGGCGAGCTTGTCAGGCTGACGGCGCAGGGGGTGCGCGAGGCTGAGAATCTTCTGAACATAAGAAACGGATTGCGGGCCGCGGGATTCGACACCCCACTATGTGCCGATATTCATTTCAATCCCGCTGCGGCAGAGCTCGCCGCCGCCATCGTTGAAAAGGTGAGGATCAACCCCGGCAATTATGCCGACAAAAGGGCATCATTTATCAGGCAGGAGCTCACTGCCGCAGAATATTCATCGGAGCTGGCGCGCATCAGGGAGCGACTGCTGCCGCTGATAAAGATCTGCAAAGATCACGGCACCGTTGTGCGCATCGGTGTCAACCACGGCTCGCTCTCTGACCGTATCATGACGAGGTACGGCAACACCCCTGAAGGGATGGCTGTCTCAGCTGTGGAGTTCCTGAAGATATTCAGGGATGAAGGATTCAATGATCTTGTTGTTTCAATGAAATCGTCCGACACCCGGGTGATGGTCGAGTCAAACCGCCGCCTTGTACAGTATGATGATGGCGGAGGGGATGGACTACCCGGTTCACCTGGGGATCACCGAGGCAGGCGAGGGTGATGACGGGAGGATAATCTCGGCGGCCGGCATAGGGGCGCTGCTGGCTGAGGGCATCGGTGATACTGTGAGGGTGTCGCTTTCGGAGGCGCCGGAGCGCGAGATCCCCGTTGCCCGGGAGATCATCAGGTTCATCGGCGGGGATGCCGGCCGCATCAGCAAACCGTGTTCAGCTCCCGTAGCAACCCCAGCCCCCCAACTCCTAGCCATCAGCCCGCAACTCTTCAGCAGCTCCGCCGACTCCTTCAGCCCCCGGCTCCTTCAGCAACTCCCCGACTCCTTCAGCAGTCCCTTCACCTGAAGCCGCTGAACAACCTGTCTGGCAGGGGCGATATATGCCCGTAGTGGTGACGGAGTCTGACGGAAAGTTCAGTGATGAAAACGGAAGAACGCCTGTCGGAAAGATTGTCACATTCAGGGCTGAAGATATTTGCCTTGAAATCCCGGGCATACAGGGCATCTTAAACGACCCGAACGATCCGAACATACCGGCAGACGGTGGACCGATAATTCTCAATCCTGTCTTCAGCGAGGATGACCCGGTACGGCTTCGCACAGATGCCGCGGCACTGCTGGGCAGGTACTTTATTGCCCGCAGTGTGCAGGGGCTGTGCATTTCGAACAGGGGGGCGGTACAGGGCAGCATTCTCCGGGACCTTTCCTTTTCAATACTTCAGGCCACTGAGGCGCGCATAACCCGCACAAGGTATATATCATGTCCCACCTGCGGGCGGACAAAATTTAACCTGGAAGAGGCCGTGCAAAAGGTGAAAGCGGCCACGACTCACCTTACGGGAATGAAGATTGCCGTCATGGGATGCATTGTAAACGGTCCCGGTGAGATGGCCGGAGCAGACTACGGATACGTGGGGGCCGGCGAAGGGAAAGTACATATCTACAGAGGAACAGACCCGGTTCTCAGGAACATACCTGAAGCAGAAGCCCTGAGCCGGCTTCTCGAACTGATAGAAAACGATCAGGCCAGCCGGTAATCAAGCTGTCTTCTTGCGCAGATCGGCCTTTACAACTTCCACGTTCACCTTGTCACCCAGCATGTAAACCTTGCCTGTGCGCCTGCCCTTGATACAGTAGTTGGTCTCGTCATATTCGAAGAAGTCGTCCTGCAACTCACGGATGGCAACCATCCCCTCGCACTGGTTTTCGATGATCTCCACATAGAGGCCCCACTCTGTGACTCCTGAAATGACTCCTTCAAAGACTTTCCCGATCTTGTCGCTCATGTATTCGACCTGCTTGTACTTGATAGAGGCTCTTTCTGCATCGGCAGCAAGGCGTTCCCTTTTCGAAGAGTGCTCGCACAGCTTTTCATATTTCTCTCCGTCGCGCGGAGCCTGGTTCTCGAGATACTTCGTCAGGAGCCGGTGCACCATCATGTCAGGGTAGCGGCGTATGGGCGATGTAAAGTGGGTGTAGAACGGGAATGAAAGTCCGTAATGGCCGATGTTGGCGGTCGAATATACTGCCTTCGCCATCGACCTGAGGGCCAGGGTCTCCACGATGTTCTGTTCTGTCTTCCCTGCCACCTCGTTAAGGAGTTTGTTCATCGCTGCCGGCAATCCCTTCACATCTGCAGAGTCAAGGGTATAACCGAACCGTTTGATAAAGTAACTGAACGACTGCAGTTTCTCGGGATTGGGTTTGTCATGGATACGGTAGACGAATGTTTTCCCTTTAAGTTTCTTGCCTACATATTCGGCGACCTGTTTATTGGCGAGCAGCATAAATTCCTCGATAAGCTGGTTCGATGTGCCGAACTCACGGAACAGCACGCCAAGGGGTTTGCCTGCCTCGCTGAGGGTGAATTTCACCTCGAGGCGTTCAAAAGCGAAGGAGCCTGACATAAAGCGTCGTTCGCGAAGCTTCTGGGCAAGGTTGTGCAGTGTCAGCACTTCGTCTTTCATATCGCCTTCGCCGGTATCAATAACCTTCTGAGCTTCGCTGTAAGAAAATCTCTTTGCTGATTTGATGATTGTGCGTCCGAACCACTCATTCACCACATTTGCTTTGCTGTCAAGCTCGAAGACAGCAGAATAAGTAAGCTTATCTTCAAACGGATTCAGTGAACAGATATGGTTTGAAAGTCTTTCGGGAAGCATAGGAACCGTGCGGTCTACAAGGTATACTGAAGTTGCGCGTTCCTGTGCCTCCTTGTCTATAACCGAGCCTGTTTTTACATAATGGGTGACATCGGCAATGTGCACTCCAACCTCCGTGTTGCCGTTGGGAAGGCGCTTCAGAGAGAGAGCGTCGTCAAAGTCCTTGGCATCTTCCGGGTCAATTGTGAAAGTAGGCACATCACGAAAGTCGCGCCTCAGGCTGATTTCCTCACCGGTGATTTCAGACGGGATCTTCTCGGCTGCTTTGTCTATCTCAGGTTCGAACCTGTATGGAAGGCCGAATTCAGCCAGGATTGCATGCATCTCAGTGTCATTCTCACCGGGGTAGCCCAGGACCTCAATGATTTCACCGATGGGATTGCGCGACCGCTGGTCCCACTCGACGATGCGGGCAAGAGCCTTCTGTCCCTGCAACGCCCCGTTCAGCTTATTGAGAGGGATGAAAAGGTCGAAGGGCATGTTCTTGTTGTCAGGCATCAGGAAGGCGAACTGGGGATTGAGTTCTATGGTGCCCACGAAGGCTGTTCGCGCGCGGGTGATTATCTCCACGACTTCGCCCTCGGGTCTTTTCCCTTTATGGCTGGCATACAGCAGAACCTTTACAGTGTCACCGTGCAGGGCGTTCCTGAGGTTTCGTGCTGCAATGAAAACATCCGCCTCCAGCTCATCAGTAGAGACAAATCCGTAACCGAATTTGGTCAGGTCAACTGTGCCTGTGATGTAGCCGCCACCGGCTTTTATTACATATTTTCCGTGGTTCCGTTCCTCGATGATTCCCTCTTTCTTCATCCGGAGGAGGGCCTCGGAGACCATTCTTTTTTCAGTGCCTTCAGTAATATTGAGTTTTGCAGCTATCTGTTTGTAGTTTACCGGCTGCCTGGGATTTTTTGACATCGCCGCAGCGATGAGTTCCATGAATTTCTTCAGGTCAATTTTGGGCTTTTTGATGCCCGGATTTTTCTTTGACATTATTCTCTTAATTTGACAGTCACAAAGATAGGCTGAAATTGGCTACCTTTGGGTGATTATTGAAATTTATGATCTCAGTTTCCTCCATACCGTCGCATTCCCAAAAAGTTGTTGTGCGAAGGATAAATGACGAAAGCCTTCTGATACCCCTGACTTCCGATATTGCCGATATGGATTCACTGTACAGGCTGAACGAAACGGGAGCTTTTATCTGGGAAGCGATTGACGGGAAGCGAAACATCAGTGATATAACATCAATGATGGCCGAAGAGTTCGATGTGGATCACGGCGAGGCGGAAAAGGACCTTCTCTTTTTTATTGCGGAGGTTCAGGAATTTCTCGAATTTTCCGAAGGGTGATAATCGACCTTAACATAGCATCCTATATTATCCGGCTGCAATCCGAAGATGATACACTGCTGACGCCGGGAGAGCGTTTCTCTGCATTTGTCAGCACTGCAGGGGCAGAGCCGGATATTGTGCTGAAAGTATATGCGGGCAAGGCCTATGTTCCGACGGGAGCTGAAAAGGTTTTTACCGCACCTCTGGTTGAGGAGACCACGGAAGGACTTCAAAACTCTCAGGAACCTTTCTGGTATGTTTCAAAGGGTATTGACACTCTGTATGTGCAGGCCAGGGTCATTGAACCGGTGAGCTGGCCACTGCTCATAATTCCTGAAAACAAGAATGTATGGCATATTTTTCTCGGCCTTACCCGGCCGGAGAAGGAACAGGTGCCGGGGCCCGTGGATCCTTTGCCCTATCCCCTCGACGGACTGCTATTATATTACCTGATCTCTAAAAAGGGCGGACTGATGATTCACGGTTCCGGTGTCATCACTGACGGCAGGGGATGGCTTTTTTCGGGGAAGTCGGGACAGGGTAAGACAACAATTGCAAAGATATTTGACGGCTGCGGCGACAGGGTGATCCACGACGACAGGCTGATACTGCGGAAAGGTGCGGAAGGATGGGTGATGCACAGCACACCTGTCTACCGTAACGATGAGCCCCGGAGTGAAAGACTTGACCGTCTCTGGCTGTTAAGTCACGGTATGGCCAATATATCAACACCGGTTTCAGGTGCAGAGGCGGCAGGACTAATACTGGCAAACTGCATCCAGCAGAACTGGGACGGCAGGGCAACAGGGAAGCTGGCTGCTGAGGTTGCTGATCTTGTTTCTTCCGTTGCTGTCAGCAGGTTGCAGTTTGTTCCTGACCGGAGTGTAAGAGACTATCTGTTAATCAGGTCCGATCGGGGAATGAGTGCTGCGGCTCTGGCAGCAAGAGAGCTGCTGCATGAAGAGCGGGAAATTGTAATCACTGCCGGTGGTTACAGCATGTGGCCGGCGCTGAGACCCGGTGACGGGCTGATAATCAGCCCGCTTAATGCCGGGACTGGCCGTCGGTGATGTAGTAGCAATCATTCGTGACGGCGGTTTTGTTGCTCACCGGATCACCGGGATGAAGGCCACTGACAAAGGGTTGCAGATAAGGACCCGGGGCGACAGCAGTCTGCATCCTGATCCGTGGGTTTCAGGAAATGAAATTGCAGGGGTAATCAGACAGGTCAGGCGTGGCAGCAGGGAGTTTACTGTAACCCCGCGGCGCCTGCCGTTTACTGTTAACCGGATACTTGCCGCCCTGCTGCAAATTTGGGCCAGATTCAGTCAATGAGCTGACGTTTTGATATTAACGGTTCATGAGGTATTTTTACCACGCAAAATGACATACAGGTGAAGAGAGATGTAAGAGAAGCACTTAAAGAACGGATTCTCGTGCTCGACGGAGCAATGGGAACCCAGATACAGCAGCACAGGCTGACTGAAGAGCAGTTCCGTGGTGCTGAGTTCACCTCCCATCCCCGGCCCCTGAAGGGAAACAATGACCTTCTCTCGGTTACACAACCTGAAATAATAAGGGCAATACACCTTGACTACCTCAGGTCAGGGGCTGACATTATCAGCACGAATACATTCAATGCCAACAGAATCTCCATGTCGGATTACGGCATGGAAGAAATGGTGTACCGGATAAATGTTGAGGCAGCACGGGTTGCATCCGAAGCAGCTGCAGCCTTTACACACGAGACAGGCCGGAGTGTCTGGGTGGCAGGGTCGCTGGGCCCGACAAACCGCACAGCATCGATGTCGGCTGATGTTGGCGATCCGGGTGCACGTACTGTCACCTTCAGCATGCTTGCCGAAGCATATGCCGAACAGGCAAGAGGACTCATTGACGGAGGAGCTGACATTCTGCTTGTAGAAACGATATTTGACGGGTTGAACGCCAAAGCTGCTCTTTTCGCAATAAGCGGGGTTCTTGAGGAAAAAGGAGTCGACCTGCCGGTGATGGTCTCAGGCACAATCACCGATGCCAGCGGTCGCACACTCACCGGGCAGACCCTCGAAGCCTTCCTGATCACAATGTCGCATTATCCGCTGCTGAGTATCGGGCTTAACTGTGCCCTGGGAGCAGAGCAGCTTAAGCCGTACATAGAGGAACTGGCGCAGAAGGCACCTTTCTTCGTCTCGGCACATCCGAATGCCGGACTGCCTAACCAGTTCGGCGGATATGACCAGAGCGCGGAAGAGATGGGGAGAATCGTAAATGAGTTTCTGCAGAACGGATGGGTGAATATTATAGGCGGCTGTTGCGGGACAACACCGCAGCATATCAGTGTAGTCTCATCACTGGCCGGGCAGTTCCGGCCACGGGTGGTACCTGAGAGGAGACACATGACATCACTGAGTGGTCTCGAGCCGCTGGTGATACGACCGGAGACCAACTTCGTCAACATAGGAGAAAGAACCAATGTATCAGGCTCGCTGAAGTTCGCACGCCTGATACGCGAGGGCAGCTTCTCAGCGGCGCTCGATGTGGCGCGCGACCAGGTTGAGGGCGGCGCACAGGTGATCGACATATGCATGGATGACGCCATGATCGACGGAGCCGCCGCAATGAAGCGTTTCATAAACCTGCTGATGAGCGAGCCTGACATAGCCCGCCTGCCGGTAATGGTCGATTCATCCAAGTGGGATGTGATTGAAACCGGATTGCAGTGCATACAGGGAAAACCTGTTGTCAATTCAATAAGCCTGAAGGAGGGCGAAGCCGACTTCCTGAAAAAGGCGAGACTCATCCGCCGTTACGGTGCTGCTGCCGTGGTGATGCTCTTCGACGAACGCGGCCAGGCAGACTCGCTTGAAAGAAAAGTTGAGGTAGCTGAGCGGTCGTACAGGCTTCTGACAGAAACGGTGCATTTTCCGCCTGAAGATATAATCTTCGATCCAAATGTGCTTGCAATTGCCACGGGTATCGAGGAGCACAACAATTATGCTGTCGATTTCCTGAAGGCGACGGAATACATAAAAGCCCACTTCCCCCATGCCCGGGTGAGCGGAGGCGTGAGCAACCTCTCATTCTCATTCCGGGGCAATGATCCGGTGAGGGAGGCAATGCACACTGTGTTCCTTTTCCATGCCGTAAAGGCAGGAATGGATATGGGGATTGTCAATCCCGGCCTGCTGAAGGTCTATACCGAGATTGAGCCTGACCTCCTGCATCTGACCGAGGATGTGGTGATGAACAGGCGAAAGGATGCCACTGACAGGCTGCTTCAGTATGCGTCGGGCATTAAAAGGGAAAGTCACGGAGAGGAGCCCAGACTGCTTGCATGGCGGAGCAATGATGTGGTCACCCGCATTAAGCATGCACTTGTAAACGGGATAGACACCTTTATCTGCGATGATGTCGAGGAGGCAAGACCCCTGTTTGAAAAGGCACTTCACATTATAGAAGGTCCGCTGATGGACGGCATGAACGAGGTGGGAGACCTTTTCGGTTCGGGACGGATGTTCCTGCCACAGGTGGTGAAAAGCGCCAGGGTGATGAAGAAGGCTGTGGCGCAGCTGACCCCGCACATCGAGGCAGAGACAAAGGGCGGTGTGATGGCTTCGGCCGGAAAGGTGCTGCTTGCAACCGTCAAGGGTGATGTGCATGACATAGGAAAGAATATTGTGGGGGTGATACTCTCGTGCAACAACTACCAGATAATCGATCTGGGGGTTATGGTCCCCGCCGAGAAAATACTGGACACTGCAGTTAAAGAGAATGTCGATTTTATTGGACTCTCAGGGTTGATAACGCCTTCCCTTGAAGAGATGGTGCACGTAGCTTCCCTCATGGAAGCGCGCGGAATGAAGATCCCGCTTCTTATCGGAGGAGCCACAACCTCCGAGATACACACTGCCGTCAAGATTGCCCCGGTATATTCATATTCAGGGGTATATGTGAAAGATGCCTCAAGGGCGGTACCGGTGCTGACGGGACTGATGTCTTCCGATGGAAAGCTGGCTGAGCAGGTGAAGGAAAAATACCGGAAACTCAGGGAAGAGCACGAGGCGACTAAAAAGGACCGCAGGCTCATTTCGCTGACGGCTGCGAGGAATAATGCATTCAGGACAAACGGTCCGGCCCCGGCTCCTTTGATGACAGGGGTAATTAACTCAGGGCCCGTACCGCTGCTGGAGCTTGTTGACTATATCGACTGGACCTTCTTCTTCTTTGCATGGAAGGTCAACGGGAGGTACCCGGAAATATTCAATGATCCGGTCAAGGGTCCCGAGGCGAAGAAACTGTACAATGATGCAGTGGCAATGATCACCCGTATTGTAAACGAGGAGCTTATGGTTGCAGAAGCCCTTTCCGGTATATTCCCGGCTGAGAGAGTGGGGGACGACGTGAAGGTATTTCCTGCCGGCAGAGCCGCTGATGGCGTGAATTCATTACCGGCCGGGGGTGTTGATCCTGTCTGGTTACGCTTCCTGAGAAACCAGGAAGAGAAGGAGACCGGCCATCCGAACCTCTGCCTGTCTGACTTCGTGGCGGAGAAGGATGATCATGCAGGGGTCTTTGTTGTTACAGTAAAGATTAAGGATAACGTACCGGTTGACATCACCGGCGACGATTACAATAACATAATGTTCAGGATCCTTGCCGACCGTTTTGCCGAGGCGGTTGCAGAGTGGCTGCACCATGAGATAAGGGTCAGACACTGGGGCTATGCTGCCGGTGAAAAACTGACGGCTGAGGAAATGTTCAAGGTAAAATACCAGGGCATCAGGCCGGCGCCGGGTTATCCGGCCTGCCCGGATCATACAGGCAAACAGGTCATTTTCGATCTTCTTAAAGCGCCCGAAACAATAGGCGTGACGCTTACAGAAAGCTATGCAATGAATCCTCCCGCGTCGGTATGCGGATACATCTTCGCTGCCAGGGGCTCTTCTTACTTCAATGTGGGAAGGATCGACAGGGACCAGGTTGAGGATTATGCAGCGCGCCTGGGCATCACGATTGAAGAAGCTTCGAAATGGCTGGCCCCTAACCTTTAAATCAGAGAAATGAAAGGACCCACAGTATCAGATCTTATAAAAAGTTCAAAGAGACCGCTCTTCACTTTCGAGCTGCTTCCCCCGCTCAAGGGGCACAGCATCGACCGCATATACCATACAATAGAAGGACTGATGGAATACGCCCCGGCGTACATCAACTTCACATCTCACCGCAATGAGGTGGTGCTGATGGAGAGGCCTGACGGGCTGATGGAGAAGAGGGTGACGAGGAAGCGTCCGGGGACAATTGCCCTGGCTGCAGCGGTGAAATACAAATACAATGTAAATGTGGTACCTCATGTGCTCTGCGGCGGGTTCACGAAGGAGGAGACGGAGAACGTGCTCATAGAGATGAACTTTCTGGGTATCAATGATGTGCTTGCCCTTCGCGGCGATCCGCCGAAGGGTAGCAGGGTCTTCCTGCCTGAGAAGGATGGTCACACCTATACAAGCGACCTCGTGAAGCAGATAAGTGACATGAACACGGGGAAGTATCTTGATCCTGATCTGAAGAACGCATCACCTACCGCTTTCTGTGTGGGTGTTGCAGGCTATCCTGAGAAGCACTTCGAAGCTCCCAACCTGAAAGCAGACCTTATGAACCTGAAGCGCAAGGTTGATGCCGGCGCTCAGTATGTGGTAACGCAGATGTTCTTTGACAACGCCAGGTTTTATGCATTCAGGGACGCCTGCCGTGAGGCTGGAATAACAGTCCCGATAATTCCGGGAATCAAACCTGTTTCGGCCCTCAATGACATGAGCCTGCTGCCCCAGACATTCCATATCGATATTCCCGAAGAGCTCGTCCACGAGTTTTCAAAATGCAAAACCGATGAGGAGGTGCGTGAGACTGGCATAGAATGGGCAACGGTGCAGAGCAGGGACCTCCTTAAAAACGAAGTGCCGGGGATACATTACTATACCCTCGGCAGATCGGATAATATTGCGCGGATAGTTAAGGCTTCGTTCTAAAGTCCGAAGGCCTTCTTTATCGCATCGACTTTATTCAGTTCCTCCCATCTGAAAAGCTGGACGGTAACTTTCTTATCGGGCTTGTCATTGAATGATTTGAAGACCTTTTCCACGGTGCGGGGCTTGCGTCCCATGTGACCGTAGGCTGCAGTCTCGCTGTAGATAGGTTTGCGCAGTCCGAAGTTTTTCTCGATTATTGCCGGGCGCAGGTCGAAGAGCTTTTCGATCTTTTTTGCAATCTCACCGTCGCTCAGTTTTACTTTTGATGTTCCGTAGGTGTTGACATAGAGGCCTACCGGTTTTGCTACACCGATGGCATAGGAGACCTGGACCAGTATCTCGCTTGCAACGCCCGCGGCAACCATGTTCTTGGCAATATGGCGTGCTGCATAGGCGGCCGAGCGGTCAACCTTCGAGGGGTCTTTGCCGGAAAAGGCGCCGCCGCCGTGGGCACCGCGGCCGCCGTAGGTATCGACTATTATCTTGCGTCCCGTAAGCCCGCTGTCGCCGTGGGGGCCGCCGATAACAAACTTGCCTGTCGGATTGACGTGGAATTTGATCTTGTCAGTGAAAAGTGCCTGAACCGACTTGTTAAACTGCGCCTTGACCCTCGGAACAAGAATGTTTATGACGTCCTTTTTGATTGTCTCCAGCATCTTCTTCTCGTCTTTGTCAAAGTCGTCGTGCTGTGTGGATACAACAATTGTATGCACTCTTTTCGGTGAGTTGTCGTCATTGTATTCTATTGTCACCTGTGACTTGGAGTCGGGCCGGAGGTATTTCATCACCTTTCCCTCGCGCCGGATTTCAGCAAGCTGGTATACAAGCTCGTGGGCAATGTCAAGAGACAATGGCAGGTAGTTCTCAGTCTCATTTATTGCATATCCGAACATCATTCCCTGGTCGCCTGCACCCTGGTCTTCCTTCTTTTTACGGACAACTCCCTGGTTGATGTCAGGTGACTGTTCGTGGATGGCGGAAAAGATGCCGCAGGAGTTACCGTCAAACATGTATTCGGCTTTGGTGTAGCCTATCTTATTGATTACATCCCTTATTATTGACTGTACATCGATATATGTTTTGGTTTTGACTTCGCCGGCGACTACCACCTGGCCTGTTGTAACGAGTGTTTCGCAGGCGACTTTCGAGTCGGGATCCCACGCAATAAAATTATCAACCAGTGCATCCGAGATCTGATCGGCGACCTTGTCCGGGTGCCCTTCGGAGACTGATTCAGAAGTAAATAAATAGCTCATGTCTTTGTTTTTAGTGTTTAACAAAGGCGGTGACGGATTGTTGAAAAGCAGCGGGGGGAAACCGTTTTAGCATTTTTTTCCGTGGTTGCAATCAGAACAAATCCTTCCACCGTCGATAACGGGGGCAAAGATAGTAAAAAAAGTTTTAGCCAGGTATCATGCAAAATGTATCATACAAAATGTATGATGACAGAACTGCAGATTATTGTCCCGACTTACAGTTCTTATCCTGTTTCAGGATCCTGTCAGCTGCCTGAAGGTGTCTTCAAGCCTGGCGCCGGAGAGAGCCGAAATTTCTGCTACGGGACCGTCGGCGACAATTTTCCCGTGGTTGATTATAATTACCCTGCTGCAGATGGCCTCCACTTCCTGCATTATATGTGTGGAGAGCATCACTGTCTTTTCTTTTCCGACGGATGAAATCAGGTTGCGGATCTCGATTATCTGATTCGGGTCAAGGCCTGTTGTAGCCTCATCGAGAATAAGTACGGCCGGGTCATGGATCAGCGCCTGCGCAAGGCCCACACGCTGCCGGTATCCTTTGGAGAGTGCTCCTATTTTCTTGCCCTGCTCGGCTCCGAGGCCTGTCCGGTCAATTACATCACTCACGGCGTTCTTTGCCTTTGGTCCCAACTTATAGATGTCAGCAACATACCTGAGATATTCCCTGACATACATTTCGGGGTAGAGCGGATTGTTTTCAGGGAGGTAGCCTATAAGACGCTTCATCTCCACAGCACCGGGGCCTGAAGGCAGTCCGCAGACAGACACCGAACCGTCATCAGGAGCTATGAATCCCGTGATGATCTTCATCATTGTGGATTTGCCGGCTCCGTTGGGACCGATAAAGCCAACGATCTCCCCCTGCTTTATCTCAAAGGAAACACTGTCCAGGGCTTTTTGCGAACCGTAGAACTTGGAAACAGTAGCAGCTGAAACAGACATTCTTCTACCCGTACATGAACTGCCCCAGGTTGGCAAATGATGAGGTGGGGGTGACACAGCACACAGGGATTTTCTGACTGTTGGCGATAATCTCCTGCTCCTTGGCCCCTACCACATAGTCTGCAAAGGTGATATCCTTTGTGGTCATTATCACAATAAGGTCAGCCTCCAGTTCCTGTGCGATCTCAATTGTCCGTTCAGCCATGTTTTCGGTTGCAATTTCCCGGATCTCATACTCTATGTTATTCTGTATGAGCATTCTGACTGTGAAGTTGAGGTTCAGATTGGTCTTTTTGGCCAGGGACTCGTCCTTTCTGGTAGCTTTAAGAATATAGATCTTTGAGTCAAAATATTTGCCCATGAAGATGGCCATCGAAAGTTTCTCCTTCTCTTCGGACCTGAAGTCGACAGGGAAGACGATTTTATGATAACGCTCCTGGTCTTTCGGCGGCGCCTGAACGACCATGAAGGGAACCTTTGATTTTGCTATCACTTTAAGCGCCCAGCTGCCGGTCCACTTCTGCATTCCCACCATGCCGTGAGTTCCCATAACGACTATGGAAGCGCCGCGGTCATTTACAAACTCGGCTATCTGTTTGAAGATGGTTCCCCTCTGGACATGTGTCTTGACAGTCACGCCGAAGTTGCGGTTTGTTTCAATAGCCTTAACCTCCATTGCGGCCTGTTTTGCTTTCATCCCACCGTCGGTGGTAATCTTTTCAACGATATGAAGAAGGCAAATGTCATTATGGGTCATGCGTGAAATTTTTACCGCATGCTGTAAAGCGTACTCCGCTACCGGAGTAAAATCCCATGGCACAACGATAATTTTGCTGTCTACTTCCATACTTCAACCATTTTCAGTTTAGAAAGGTAAAATTACCTTTTTCCCAAGATAAATCAAATAGATACAACAGTCTATATTAAACGGTCAAAGTTTTGTTGGAGTATGCGATCGCACAAAAACAGTGCCGAATGTTTCCAAAGCATAGGCGGGAGCCGAACTAATTGCTATTTTTGCTTTCAGAAAGTGAGAACAGTTTATGAAGAGAATAAGAATAAAAGAGCTTCTGTCTGCCCCGCAGGCGGGTGAAAAAGTCCTGGTAAAGGGATGGGTCAGAACCAAGAGAGAAATCAAGAACGTGGCATTTATTGCGCTGAATGACGGTTCGACGATCAATAACATCCAGGTTGTTATTGACCTTGGTTCATTTCCGGCAGAGCTCCTGAAAGATATCACGACAGGTGCAAGTGTAGGCGCCACGGGCACACTGGTGGCATCGCAGGGTCAGGGACAGAGCGTGGAGATACAGGCAACGGATCTTGTGCTATACGGCAAATGCGATCCCGAGACCTACCCCCTGCAGAAAAAGGGACACTCTATGGAATTCCTTCGCGAGATAGCCCACCTCCGTTTCCGCACCAATACTTTCGGCGCCGTTTTTCGCATCAGGCATGCAATGTCGTTTGCAATCCACAAATATTTCAATGACAGGGGCTTCTTCTACCTGCATACACCCATAATCACCGGCAGTGACGCCGAAGGAGCCGGGGAGATGTTCCGCGTTACAACCCTCGATCTCGATAACCTGCCCCGCACAGAGGATGGGAAAGTGGATTTTACCACCGATTTCTTCGGGAAATCTACAAACCTCACCGTCTCCGGACAGCTTGAGGGAGAGCTTGGGGCTCTTTCGCTCGGAGAGATTTACACTTTCGGCCCCACATTCAGGGCAGAGAACTCGAACACACCGAGACACCTTGCAGAGTTCTGGATGATCGAGCCTGAAATGGCATTCTGGGATCTGACTGACAATATGGATATGGCTGAGGATTTCCTCAAATACCTCATAAGGTACGCCCTGGACAACTGCCGTGAAGACCTTGATTTCCTGAATAAAATGATCGATAAGGAGCTGATAGCAAGGCTGGAGTTTGTTGTAGCAAATGACTTCGTCAGACTTCCCTATACTGAAGCCGTAAAGATACTTGAGGCTGCTGACCGCAAATGGGAATACCAGGTTGGCTGGGGACGCGACCTGCAGGCTGAGCATGAGCGCTTCCTTGTGGAAACGCATTTTAAGAGACCTGTAATTCTCACCGATTACCCCAGGGCGATAAAGGCCTTCTATATGAAGCAGAATGATGACGGCAAAACGGTCAGGGCAATGGATGTTCTCTTCCCGGGAATAGGCGAGATCATAGGCGGGTCCCAGAGGGAGGAGGATCTTGAGAAACTGACAGCAAGGATAGAGGAGATGAAACTTCCGACAAAGGATCTGATGTGGTATCTCGATACCCGCAGGTTCGGCACCGCCCCTCATTCGGGTTTCGGACTCGGCTTTGAGAGGCTCATTCTTTTCATGACAGGTATGTCTAACATACGCGATGTGGTGCCGTTCCCGCGCACACCGCGCAACGCTGAATTTTAGACCGCAGGGAGTACAAGATTATGCTCGACCAGAAGCTACAGCAGAAACTGCTTCAGAAACTTTCCCCGCAGCAGATCCAGATGATCAAGCTGCTCGAGGTTCCTGCCATGCAGATCGAGCAGCGCATCAAGAAGGAACTGGAGGAGAATCCGGCTCTCGAAGAGGGAGAGGAGGAGGATGAGGTCAGAACAGACGAAGAGGAAAATGAACCGGAGGAGACAGATGCCCAAAAGGATGAGTTCTCTCTTGACGATTATCTTAACGACGAGGATATACCCGACTACCGGCTCCAGGTAAATAATACCTCCAAAGACGAAGACCGTAAGGAGGACATTCCCTTTTCGGCAGGAACTTCGTTCCATGACACACTCATCTCGCAGTTCAATCTCCGTGTATCCACGGAACGGGAGCAAACGCTGGGTGAATATATAATAGGTAACATAGACGAGGACGGATACCTGCGCAGGGAGATTGAAAATATGGTCGACGATCTGGCCTTCCTGCAGAACATAACAACTGATGAGGAGGAACTTACCAGGGTCCTGGAAGTAATTCATGAGCTTGACCCGCCGGGTGTGGGAGCCCGTGACCTCCGCGAATGTCTCCTGCTGCAGCTTGAAAAGAAAGATCAGTCGTTACCCTCCGTAAGACTTGCTACTGCAGTAATCAGGGATTTCTTCGAGGAGTTTTCGAGAAGACACTATGAGAAAATAATGACCCGGCTGAACATCGGTGATCCGGAGATGAAGGGCATCATTGACGAGGTGCTGAAACTCAACCCCAAACCGGGAGGGTCGGTCACTGATCCTTACAGCAAGTCAGCACAGCACATTATTCCTGATTTTCTGCTTGAGAATGCGGAATACGGACTGGAGCTGAGCCTGAACAACCGTAATATCCCTGAGCTGAGGATAAGCAAAGGATATTCCGAGATGCTGGAGAGCTATTCACGTGATAAGGCAACGAGCAAGCATAACCGTGATGCCGTGATGTTTGTAAAGCAGAAGCTCGACTCGGCCAAATGGTTTATTGATGCCATGAAACAAAGGCAGAACACGCTTCTGCTGACGATGAACGCCATACTCGAATACCAGAAAGAATATTTTGAGGAGGGCGATGATACTAAGCTCAGGCCAATGATTCTGAAGGACGTTGCCGAGATGACCGGACTCGATATTTCGACAATATCCCGTGTTGCGAACAGCAAGTACATTCAGACACACTTCGGCATCTTTCCGCTAAAGTTTTTCTTCTCCGAGGGGATGCAGACCGACAGCGGTGACGAGGTCTCGACGAGGGAGATAAAGCGGATACTTCAGGAGTGCCTGGGAGGTGAAGACAAACGCAAGCCGCTTACGGACGAGAAGCTGACTGAAATCCTCCAGGAAAAGGGTTACCAGATAGCCAGGCGGACGGTGGCCAAGTACCGTGAACAGCTGAATATCCCGGTGGCAAGGATGAGGAAGGAAATAAAATGAACGCTGTTAAAAGTTCTCCGTCGCATAGGGCTGCAGAGTTCGTCTCAGTTCTGTTTCACCCTCTGTTTATGCCGTTGTACGGACTTCTTGTAATTTACAGCACACCTACTTTGCTTTCTTATTTGCCGTTTAACATGAAGTGGGCCATCTTTATGATGGTTATCGCAAATAATGTCATACTTCCCTTATCGGTTGCAACAATTCTCTACTCAAGGGGCGTGATCAAATCCATTTATGCCGATGAGCGAAGGGAACGCATCATTCTTCTCTCCGTTGCATTGTTTTTGTACACCCTGACCGCACTGCTGCTTGTTAAGATTCCGGTTCCGACACTTTTTAAGGCATATTTTGTTTCGATAGCCGCGGTAACACTTGTATCACTCATCATAGCAAGTTTTTACAAGATTTCACTTCATTCCGCTGGTATCGGGGGGGTGCTTGCTCTGGCCGGTTTCATGACCGTTCAGTTTAATGTGGTATCAATGGTCCATGTTGTTATACTGCTCCTTGTTGCCGGAGTTGTGATGACGGCAAGGATCGGTACGGGAAAGCATGAACCCCACGAGGTGTGGACAGGCCTGCTGACCGGAGGCGGTGTGGTGGCTTTGACTTTATTTTTTCTGCTCAGTTAACCGTCCGAGTGCGGCATCAAGCAATCCGGCTGAGTGGAGTCCGGTGAAGGAAAGAGAGCCGCCGGGAATCGCCGGATCTTTAAATCCTGAGTCCTGAAGAGTTGTATCCGGAAGACCTGTATTGGAAAAAAGAGGTTCGGGCAGGCGGGGTTGAGGAAAAACGGGAGCATCAGTCTGATTCTGCAAGGATTCAAGGTCTTTTATCCGCGGAATTTCATCCTGTTTCAGAGTCACAAACCCCCACTTTTTGTCTAAATACTCACCCAGGTACTCCTGCTCCGGCTGGCCGGGCGTCGGGATAATAAAGGCACCTTTGTGTAACGACACAAGCTCCATGAGAGTCGTGTACCCTGACCGGCTGATTACGACGGAGCTTCCTGTGATGATAGCCTTCATCAGGGCGGTATCCGGATTGGAAACAACTGTGACATTTTCATCCCTGGCGATTGCATTGTGTTCGCCGGTTCCTTCAAGTATTACAAGGTGCATGCCTGTTGCAGCGGTGGTGACCATTTCCTTAAGGATTGACCTCTGGGGCTCCGGGCCTGACAGTATCAGGCAACGGTAGGGGGAGGGGATGGAGGAGGCGGGAGCGGAAGTGTTGTCTGGCGAGGGCAGAGGTCCGGACCCGGCGAGGCTGTCAGACCCTGAGAGCTGTCCGGAATCGGCGGTGAAATTAAACCTTGAAAGCGGCCCGGTCCAGACGGTGTTTCGCGGCAGCCTGACACCGTGTGAAAGCCTGCCTGACAGATTCAGGTCGCCGGGGAAATCGGGTATGAGACACAGGTCGAACCGCCCGATGATCTTCCTGTGCAACCAGACCCCTAAAGGTTCCATAAAGCGGAATGGAGAAGGGAACGGTATGCGGATCTGGTGGGTCACATAAACGGAAAAAATGTCATTGTGGTAAAACCCGAACCTGTTGTCAGAGATAATTATATCAGGCTTATGCTCTGCCGCCAGGCGTTTAAGTTCACGGTGTTCCCTTACAGAAACAGCAATAATATGCGGCAGTTGAAGCAGCAGGCCGATCCACAAAGGTAAATTGCGGAAGTACCTGATATGGATGCCATCTGTTTCAATGATATTGATGCCGGGCAACTCACGGGTGAGCATTGGAATGACGCTCCTGTCAGCGCAGAATATTATTTCATGGCCCCTTTTACGGAGTTCCAGCGCCAGCGGTATCATACGGCCGGCATGGCCGAAGCCCCAGTTCAGGGGACTTATAATTATTTTCTTCGGGGTCATGGAGGTCAGTCCGGGTCAGCCTGAGACACTGGCAGTGATGCCTGCAGCTTCAACACGGGCTGCAATGGCTTTCAGGTCGGCAAGGGGGACCTTGCGCAGCCTGTTTCCAAGCGGGGTGTCACGGTCAATTGTATAGATCATTACCGATTCAGGATTGAGTTCCCTGACCTTTTCCAGCCATGCGTCCACCTCTTCAGGTGTGGTGTTGTCAACGGTTTTACCTTCGTGTTCGCCCCTTACAAAGAGCGTCTGAATTATAAGTTTCCCGTTGAAAAGCTTCATGTTTTCGATGGTTTTCGCAAGGTCGTACGATTTTCGCGGCCGGTTAAGGGCGACAACTGTAGATATAAATGCCGAGTCCAGTTTCAGGATGTTCATATCGACCTTCATAAGCGCATCGCGGATGCTCTTTCGGTTAATGCCGGTGGCGTTGGAGAGGACTGATATTCTTGCCCCGGGGAAGAATTCGTTCCTGAGGGCCAGGGAATCATCAATAATGCCGGGGAAGTCGGGGTGCATTGTAGGTTCTCCGTTGCCGGCATATGTAATTACGTCAGGTATTTCACCCTTTCTTTTCATTTCTTCGAGCCGGGTGCGAAGAGCTTCGCGGACCTCTGAGCGTGATGGGAGGTGAGAACCGGTGCTTCTTCCGCCGGGGGTCCAGCCGCATTCGCAATAGATACAGTCGAAGCTGCACACCTTACGGTCGCAGGGCAAAAGGTTAATCCCCAGTGAAACGCCGAGCCGGCGGCTGCGAACAGGGCCGAAGATGATGGTGTCAAAGAGGAATGTAGACATCGAATGTATTTATTCAGGCAGTAAATTTACAATAATCTCCTGACCCTGCTTTGAGGCAGGAGACGCATTTCTGCCAGGTCCATACCCTCGATGAGCAGCAGTCCGGGTTTTTTCCCGGGTTCTACCGAGCCCAGTGTGGCATCCATCTTCAGAGCCCTGGCGCCGTTGACTGTTCCCCAGCAGATTAGTTCTTCAAGCGGGATATAGGGAAAATATTCCTGAAGGAGTCTCAGTTCTGTAAGTATGCTTAACCTGTCTGCAGAGGCCAGGCTGTCAGTGCCCGTTACAATGTGGTCAGTTGCATCGCGGAGCAGTCCTGCCGGAGGCATTGCACCGGAGATGCGTAGGTTTGACGAGGGGCAGAGGCAGAAAAAGACATTGCCGGCGGCGCTGAGTACAGATGTTTCGCCTGTGTTGATGCAGGTATTATGGACGAGAATCAGGTTTCCTGTGCGGGCTGATAGTGTCAGTGCGGTTGAGAGGTGGTCCGGGGGTGTGTCGATATTCTCCGGGGGTATGCCAAGTGACCTGTATGATTCAGTGATGCGGCCGCGGCGGCGGCTTAGCGCTTCGCGCTCATCGTCCGATTCGAGGAAGTGGAGCGAGGTGAGGGAGGCGGGGCTGATATGCTGCAGCAGCAGGGTGAGAAGTGACTGTGACACTGAGTAGACGGCATGCGGGGTGATATGATGGCGCAGCCCCGCCGCCGCCGCCGCGGCCGCCACCCCTTCAGCTTCCTCAATACGCTTCTGCGCTTTTGTCGTGTCAACGCCGAATACTTCAATGAAAGTCGTATAGGCAATACTGCTCCTGCTCTTTATCTCAAACGTCAGGGAGTTATTGCTGATATCGCCGCAGGCTACGATGCCCGCCGCAACCATATCGCTGTCAGCTTTTTGCGCAGCCGCCCTGACCTCATCATCCGATGCAGCCCTTGTCTCTCTTACAGCCTTTATGAACTCACCCAGTCCGCCGCCGCCGGGCACTGAATTCTGCATGTGCGAAAGCTCGAGGTGGCAATGGCAGTTTACAAATCCCGGTATGATTATGCCGTTGTAGAATTCGACGGAGGCGCTTTCAGCCAGAGCGCCGCCAGTGTCTTCCACGGAGATTACAGTGCCGTCGTCAGCGGTTGTGACCACCCCGCGTTTCAGGGGCACGCCGGCAGAAGTAAAGATATACTGTGCTGATATTTTTCTCATTGCTCTGAGATCTGAATTTGCTGTACTGCTATTCTGCCAGTTGCCCCGTGACCTGGATATGATGTGCTGCTATTCTGTCGTTTGCTCCGGCGCCGGGGTCTCTTCCTCAAGCCTGAGACTAACGTTCCGGATGCGGGAATGTTTTTCCCACACCCCCTGCTGGCTTGTATGATTCAGCAGCCAGCCCTTGATGTGCACCATATCGGCTGACTCAAGCTTCCTGCGGATCTCCACGCTATTTACCTTGCCGTCCTTTGTCAGCTTCACTTCATCCCAATAGTCCCGTACCTCCGCTCCGAGGCTGTCTGTGGAGCTGAAGAAGACCGTCACCCTCGGGTCGAGGCTCCTGTCGTCTGAAAAAATCTGTATATCAGCCTTTAAAACGTATGTCCCCGGCATGTCCACAGGTATGTCAAACCATATCGGGTCTCTTGTAAAATCTTCCGGCAGTGAGTAGGTATATTTTCCCAGCCACAGGTTTTCACTATTGTCTCCGGGGGGAGCATCATCCTGGCTCTGGACCATTACTTCCAGTTCCAGAAGATTACCTGTTACCCTGTCATAGATTTTTGCCATTTTTTTAGGCTTTGCGATAAAATAATACCGCATTGTGGCCTCCATCTGCTTAAGGGTATAACCATGGTTTTCGATGATATCGATGTAATTCAGGATCGAATCCCGATCGCCCCATTCGGCCCTGACCTCAGGAACATCAAGTATGCCCCCTGCCAGGTAAGTGTCTGTCAGAACAGCCACCAGGTCGTCATCGGGTATCAGCATCTCCCTGCCGGGTTTGGTGGCAGTATCGGGTCCGCATCCTGTGACCACCAGCAACAGCAACAAAACCCGGGCTATCAGCTTTCCTGTCATTTCTGATTGTTTTTATTTTCTGTAAGATATCTGCGTGACAGGTAATGAACGGGATACCAGGCTGCACCGTATCCTATTGCCATTACAGTAGCGCCAACAAGAATGAAATCGCTGAGAACCATTTTTACCGGATATGAATCGACAAGCAGTGAATCTCCCGCCAGCTTCACAATGCCGAACTGCTGCTGTGCTGCACAGAGCAGGAATCCGGCTGCCAGCCCGAGGAAGGTGCCGATGAATGAGATCATCCAGCCCTCATAGATGAAGATCCGGCGGATGAGTGAATTGTTGGCCCCGAGGCTTTTGAGGATGCTGATGTCACGTTCTTTTTCGATTATAAGCATTGTCAGGGAACCGATTATATTGAATGACGCAATTATCAGGATAAAGGTGAGTATGACGAAGATTGCGAGTCTCTCGGCCTTCATCACCTTGTAAAATATTTCCTGCTGTTCATAGCGGTTCTGAACCAGAAACTCCTTACCCATTATCTCTCTGACGGCTTTCTGTGTCTTTTTCAGGTCAGCGCCGGGAACGAGTTTTAATTCTATAGAGCTTGTTTCATTTGTATAATCGAGCAGCTCTCTTACGAAATCAAGCGGCATGAAGACGTACTTCGAGTCGAACTCCTGTTCCACTGCGAAGATGCCGGAGAGGAATATATATTTCCGGGTAAATGCATTGTCAGGATTAAGTGTAAGACGTGCAGTGCGGTCAGGGATGTAGATCGCCAGCGGTGCCACGAAGTTGAGCCTCATCCCGAGATGGTTTGCGACCCCTAATCCGGCCACGGCAAACGGCCGTCCGTTTTCCGAGTTGAGGATAAACTCGCCGTCCCACATGGCAGTATCAAGGTCAGTCACATCACGGTACTGCGGACCGACCCCCTTGACGGTTGCTATATACTGTTGCTCCTCATACTTTAGCAGTGCATTCTCCTCGAGTGTTTCTGCCCACACTTCCACGCCGCTGACTGCCGAGAGCCTGGTGAGGGTGACGCTGTCAGGTACGAATACTTTTCCCAAAACCGGAGTAATGCGAAGCTCAGGATCGGAAGTGTTAAAGATGCCCTTCACCATCTCTTCAAGGCCGTTGAAAACGGAGAGAATTGTAATGAGGGCCAGTGTGCCGACGGTCACGCCTGCCACTGATATTGCCGAGATCACATTTATGGCGTTCCTCGACTTTTTTGCGAACAGATATCTCTTTGCTATGTAAAGCGGGATCTTCATCTTATTTTTCTGCTGTTACAAGCAGTCCTGTTCCCTCCCTGTGGTGCATTTTCAGGTCGAGGAGGTTGAGGACCAGGCAGAACGGCATGACCACAAGATACCATAAAGGCAGCAGAATAAAGAAAAGTTTCGAGAATGAGAGCACTGTCACCGGGTACTTCATTGAAAGTCTCCAGGCGATGCTGCCGGGAAGGCCGTATGTATATGTGGCTTTAACCGTGCTGAATCCTGCATCGGTAAGTTTCGCAGTTATTTCTTCAGTCCCGTAACCGTCGCGTACATGTTCTCCGATAAATGATTCCTCATTTTCACCGTGAACGTCAGAGCCGCCCTTGTCGGAGGGTGTTGAAATTATAAGCCTTCCACCCGGGTTCATCGAACGGGAAAAGTTTGAAAATACGGTACGGTCTTCCTCGATGTGTTCCATCACGTCGACGCACAGTACTAAGGTCATATTTTTCGTTCCTGTTCCAGGTCACCAGGTCTGCTTCCACCGCCTTTACACTGTCAGCAACTCCCGCAGCTGTGAAGAACGCATTGCAGTCGGCAACCTGTTCGCTCTTGATGTCTGCTGCTGTGATCTGCCATCCGGGAAATCTTTTTGTCATCCACCACGAGTACTGTCCGAAACCCATTCCCGCATCCAGTACTTCAGCAGAGGGAGACATCAGAGCGCCTGTCTCTTTCAGGGCTTTTCTGACATGCCATGACCGCAGCAACAGGATGTTGAGCAGGGAATAGAAAATTTTTCTGAGGAGAGGGTTACGGTTGAAAAACCGTCCCAGGGGCACTTTTATCGGATCATACTCCATGGACATTATTCCTTGAGAAGGGAGCTTATTTTATCGATATAGTCATTGCTGTCATCGAGGAAAAAGGCAATTTCCGGGACTATGCGCAGCTGGTTGCGTACTTTCTGGCCGAGTTCAAACCTGAGTTTCGGAACGTGGCTCCGGATATTTTCCAGGGTCTCTTCAGATTTTTCCGAGGGGAAGATGCTTATATATGTTTTTGCCAGTGCCAGGTCGGGGCTGACGCGTACCGTGGTCACGGATACCATTCTGCCCGGGGCAAGTTCACCGGTATGATGAAGCAATATCTCTGCGAGTTCTTTTTGAATGAGCCTCGCAACCTTCTTTTGCCTTGTGGATTCCATTGTATGAGATTTTCACCGCAAAAATACAAAAAAATTATCCCTATTTTTGTGGCTTACATTTCAAACAAAGATGGATACAGTAGTAAGCGGTATAAGGTCAACGGGAAACCTGCATCTGGGCAACTATTTCGGGGCTCTGAAGAACTTCCTCAGGATGCAGGATGAGAGTCACTGTTATTTCTTCGTGGCGGATTATCATTCGCTTACCACGCATCCTCATCCTGATGACCTGCATGGCAATATCAGGCAGGTTCTTGCCGAGTACCTCGCCTGCGGCATTGATCCGGAGAAGGCTACAGTCTATGTACAGAGTGATGTCCCCGAGGTGAGCGAGCTGTATCTCCTGCTGAACATGAACGCCTATGTAGGTGAGCTGGAACGCACTGCCTCATTCAAGGAGAAGGTGCGCAAGCACCCTGACAACATTAATGCCGGGCTTCTGACATACCCCGTGCTGATGGCAGCTGACATAATCATACACAAGGCCCATAAGGTGCCCGTGGGGAAGGACCAGGAGCAGCATCTCGAGATGACGCGCCGTTTTGCCCGCCGCTTTAACACAATATACGGAGTGGAGTATTTTCCTGAGCCGGATGCCTATAACTTCGGGAAACAGCTGTTGAAGATACCGGGACTTGACGGCAGCGGAAAAATGGGAAAGAGCGAGGGCAACGGAATTTTTCTTGCCGACACTCCTGCCGACATACGCAAGAAGGTGATGAGGGCGGTGACCGATACCGGTCCGGAAAAACCGGGCACGGCACCCTCGGAGCCCGTAAAGAATCTCTTTACAATAATGGAAGTGGTATCTGATCCGTCAACTGTGAAGTATTTTCTTGAGAAACACTCATCGTGCGAGATTCGCTACGGTGACCTGAAGAAGCAGCTGGCGGAAGATATAATTAAATTCACTGATCCTATCAGAACACGCATCAACGAGATACTTGCCGATCCGGTTTACCTGGGTAAGGTTGTATCTCAGGGTGCTGAGAAAGCGCGTGCCAGCGCATCAAAGACCGTCAGGGAGGTCAGGGAGATAATAGGTTACAGACCTTTTTAAGATCCTTATAGATCAGGCGTTTACAAGCTGGGCTCTTTCAAAAGGAGCTTCCCTGTCAAAGTTATACCGGTAGGTAATATGGGTCTTTATAATCTTTGCCCCTATCTGGTCAAGGAGGTGCATCATCGACGGGTTAAAGTCACCTATCCAGTTCATTTCCAGATCTTTGTAAGGAAACGATTTGGTGAAGGCAAGTTTGGCGAAAGACATTATAAGTGCGCCTTCGACGCCCTTTTTCTGGTGTTCGGGGACGATACCGAAGATCTGGCCGAAGGCTTTTGTAAGTTCACCGGAAACGTATCTGTACCAAAGGAATTTTATCTTCCCGACAGTGTTCATTTTACCGTTCAGGTGCCTGATGATCTGGTTTACTTCAGGAAGCATGAGGAAAAAGCATACAGGTTCTCCCTTATAAAAGCCGAACCAGAGTAGTTTTTCATCTAATATTGGTTTAAGGCTTTTCAGCAGGATCCTGGCGTGACCTTCGCTTATAGTTTTGACACCCGGAAAACGGGCCCATCCCTTGTTAAAGACTATCATGAAGTTGCGGCCTATCTCCTTCATCTCGCTTTTCTTCATATACCTGAACGAATAGTCAGGGTTGGCGAATATCCTTTCAGCCTTGATCTTAATCACCTCATCCATATTGGCGTCGGTGATGGGAGAGTGATAGGTGTATTGCTCGAAATAGTTTTTGAAACCCCAGTCCTCGAACAGTGCCCTGTAATAGGGAGGGTTATAGGGCATTCCGTAATTGGGAGGAAGGAAACCGTCGACGAGCAGGCCCCACCATCTGTCGCGGTCGCCGAAGTTCACCGGCCCTTCCATGACCTTCATATCGCGGTCTGACAACCACTGGCGGCAGGCATCAAAAAGCACCGCGGCAGCTTCATGGTCATTAATGCATTCGAAGAACCCCATGCTTCCAACAGGCTCTTTACCGGCGTTTGCTATCTTTTTGCTGTAAAAGGCTGCCACACGGCCAACGGTTTTGCCTCCGGCATCGTTCAGAAGCCAGCGGATAGCTTCGCCAGTCCGGAAAAGTGTGTTTGACGATGGGGTGAAAACAGACTCCACATCTCTGAAAAGAGGTTTTATCCAATTGGGATCTCCCTTATTAATCCTTGAAGGAAGATCATGGAACTCCCGAATCTCTTTTTTAGTCCTGACCTCAACAAGTTGAAAACTGCCAGCCATTGCATCCGAATTTATCCGATAATGGCTGAAATTTAACTAATCCTTCCGGAATAAAAAAGATGAAAGCGAAAAGGGTCAGATCATTATCCTTACCGAGACTATAAAATTTCTTCCCGGGGAGACTATCCCTGAAGAGTATGGCCGGTACCGGACATCGAGCATGTTTTCAAGACCTGCAGAGAATTCGGCCCTGTTCAAAAGGTTGTAGCTGGCTTTGAGGTTAAGGGTGAACCAACCGGGGGACCAGGGATTTCCGTTTTCGTCGGAGGCATACATGTAAGGTTTTTCAGTCTCGGCGGGGGCCATCTTATCGTAAGGCTTGCTTCCGTTATACAGGGCATACAGGTCCGTTTTGAAGGCGGATTTTTCAAAAATTATATGCGTCGATCCGAATACCGGAGGCACATGCCGCAGCGGGGCTTTTGCATCATCATGACCGCCGGTAAGTGTCAGGGCTGTCTTGATGCGCAACAGTGACATAGGTTTTAATTCTGCCTTGATCTGGGCGCCGTAAACGACGGCATAACCTGCATTTACCATGGCATATACCGCACTCTCCTCTCCCTGGTATATTATGGTGCTTTCGCCGTTGAAGAGGAATTCCCGCCGAACCATTGCATTGTCAAGAAAAGAAAAGAACCCGGCAACCTCAGTATGGAGCATTTTTCCAAAGTCATTGGCAACTCCCAGGTCAACATTATACACATATTCCGGACGCAGTGAGGGGTTTGGCACCACGACAACTCCGGGAGCAGATTCGAAAACCTTGCCCAGGTCATCGAGATTAGGAGCCCTGAAGCCGGTTGATAAATTCATTGAAACTTCGCTCTTGTCATCGGGCCTGTAAACCATGCCGAGAGCGCCGGTGACCGCGCTGTTGGCTGAGCTGATTGATGTGAAGGGAAAATTGTAGAATGAATTGTCAGCAATTTCCGAGTTTAGTGACACGAAGTTGTATCTCAGTCCGGTATTTAGTGTCACCTTCTCCGAAAGGTTATTCTTATACCCGCTGTAGACTGAGAAACTGTTATAGATATTGTCTCCGTTCGGGTAGCGTGATCCGGCGGGGGTGATGACTCCGGTTGTCACATTCCTGATGTCGGCGGTACTCTTTATGTTATTCCTGACATATTCTGCGCCGTAATATATGAGGCTCCGGCCTTCGCCAAGAGTTTTGTCAAGGTCAAGGTTCAGCGACCAGATTGCCACGTCCTCGGTCTGTTCGTTAAGGCTGCTGTCAAAAATTTTCCTGTCATGCCGGCTCTCGCGGTAATCCTGGCGGGCTACAGTCAGCTTCACTTCGTCATAGACAGATGATTTGCGCGTGTAATCAAGCACAGCATTGTTCATCATCCAAACCTGCGGTCCGTAGTACCAGTCGCCGTACCTCAGTATGCCGTTTTTCTTCTGGATCAGTCTGTCATATCTCGGGACATCGGAAAGGCGCGAGAAGTGATTTGCAATATTTATATCGAGATGCTCACCTGCCTTGAAGCGGAGTTTATTCATCGTGTTAAGCTGAGAGAATCCGGTTGAGATCTGGACCCTCGGGTCGGTATTCATCAGAATTTCATCACCACTGGCAGTCGTTGTCTGGAATTCCGGCCGCAGATACTCCGGATGCTTCCACGATCCCATCCTGAGGTCGTCATAATCAGTCCACGAGACTGATGAGAGGAAGGCTATTTTCTTTCCTCCTGCATTAAAGTCGAGGTGATATGTCTGTTCATCCGATGCGGAAGAGTACCGTGCCATTGCTTCGGCTTTGAAATAGGCCTTATCTCCTGCTGAATACAGAGCCCTCTTTGTATGAAAATCCATCACACCGCCGATGGCGTCACTACCGTACATAGTCGCGCCGGGGCCGAAGATAACTTCAGTTCGGTCAATCACATTCGGATCGAGGGAAATTATATTCTGGATGTTTCCTTCGCGGTAAATGGCATTGTTCATCCTTACCCCGTCGATTACTATCAGCACCCTGTTTGTGGCAAAACCTCTTATCATCGGGCTGCCGCCGCCCAGCTGACTCTTCTGAACAAAGACGTCCCCGCCCAGTGATACCAGGTCTGCCGTTGTCTGGGGATTCTGAATTCTCACTGACGGCAGCGCAATTACGCTGATATGGTTAGGAACCTCGTCTGATTTCTGCTCCCAGCGGTTTGCCGAGACGATGAACTCCTCAACCTCGAAGGTCTTGGGGTAAAGCTTAACGGTCCACCCTGCCTCACCCAGCTGAGCGATTGTAAATGAGACTCTTTCATAAGAGAAATGCTGAAAATATATTGGCTGGTTGCCGGTGAAAACTGACAAACTGGCTTTGCCTGAGGGATTGGAATAACAGAACTGCGTCCTGGTCTGGTTGTAGATAGCAACATCGGACAGAGGCTTGCCGTCTTCACCGTCAATTACTGTGACTGTTTGAGCCATTGATACCTGAAAAGATATCAGCAATACCGACAGAATGAGGAAGGGTTTCATTATTAATTACTTTTAAGCGAACAATACGGCACAAAAATTATTCCAACCTTGCCCATTGCGATTATGTTACTCAGCATAGCCTTCAAATATTGATCGTTGTACTGTTTGTAAAGGCAAAGTAATATTTTATATTTTTGATATTCAATCTGAAAGGTAAACAGGTGCTTAAAAAAGCCGGTATAATATCAGTCATAATTTTTGCGACAGTCCTGGCGGTGGCGGGATATCTTATTCAAAAGAATAAGAAGGTTGTCGTTATCGATCCATGGCTGGCTGTGCCTTCCGATGCTGTTTTCATAGTTGAGACTCATGATTTTCCGGAGCTGCTTACCAAGGTGACAGACCGCAACGGGATCATTACGAGGCTTGCCGGGATGAAGTGGGCGGCAGACCTTTCGGATGCTGCGGCGACCGTTGACAGCATCACCGGCAGCCGTGATCTGCGTGAAATGATGAGTGACCGGAAGGTCATACTCTCTTTTCATGCCGGGAGTCAGGGCAATATCACCCCGATGGCGGTAATGAATTCAGGGCCGTCATTTAATTTCAGAGACCTTGCAAATATGGTCAGCAAGTCAGGAGCTAAGGCGTCGCAACCGAAAGAACTTGCAGGAGCCAGGGTCATTTCGGCCACCTACGGGAAGGGCAATTACCAGAAGGTGATTTATATAGCTCTTTCTTCCGGAATCATTATTCTTTCAACCTCTGAAACGCTTGTTGCCAACGCTTTAAACAACAAGAGCACAGGTTCGGATATAAGACATCAGCAGGGATTCACTCCGGTTGTCAATGCATCGGGGAAAGAGACAGAGAACCTGTTTGTCCTCTTCAGAAATCTTCCACGGCTGGCCCAGTCATTCGTAAATCCTGCCTTCATCACGCCATTGTCGGCAGCAGGTATTGCCGCGGGCGGGGATGTGACTTCCAGGGAGGACGGGTTATTCATCAGCGGATTTATGTCTACAGCCGGAGCCGGGCTGGGAGCTGACAGGCTTAACGGCATCACCCCGGCTGAATCAGGTGTACACGAGGTGCTGCCTGAGAGAACGCTGAGTTACCGGACCGTAATGAAAAGACCCTCGATGACCGGTCAGGCTGCCGCAGACGCCGCAGGCATCAATGCCACTGATCTCGCGCTGGCTATCAGCCCGTACACGGGGGCAGAGGTGACAACGGCTGTCATTCCTGCAGACAACATCGCGGTAAAGGTTATACTTTTCAGAATGGATGACCGGCAGGCTGCAGAGGCGATACTGAAAGAGAAGCTGACAGCCAAATACAGGTCGATGGGACTCGGGGAGAGCCAGTTTATTGCGGCACTCAGGGAAAAGGAGGAAGAACAGGTTGTCATTTATAAAATGCCTTTCGCTGGAGTCGCTTCAATGCTTTCCGGTGAAACGGCAGGAAACGTGGAGGACAACTGGGTTCTTTTCTGCCGTTCGTATATGATCTTTGCTGCCAATCCTGAGGTTCTGGTTGAGATACAGAACAGGTCAGACGAGGACAACACGCTCATTAATGACCTTGAATTCAGGGAGATGGAAAAGACTCTGCCGACGAAGAGTTCTTTTCTTTTATACATTTCCGGAGGCGCCATTAAAACAGCACTGGACCAGTACCTTACCCCGGCAGCTGCCTCAGCCCTTGCTGATAATACCTTCTCCGGCATCCAGGCTCTGGGCCTGAGTCTCAGTCCCAGCAATGACATGATATACACAAGCATTTCGTGCAGATATCGCGACCCCTCACTTGTACGGCCTGAAGTGACAACCCCGGCGACACGGCAGGCCGGACAGGAAGATCCTCTTTCACAGGACATTTTTCCGGAGATGAAATGGAAGGTCAAACTGCAGGCAAACCTGGGGGCTAAACCTTTCTTTTTCAGAAACCACAATACCGGCGCCACGGAGATATTTGTGCAGGATCAGCAAAATAACATCTACCTGTTAAGTTCCGGAGGCAGGATACTGTGGAAGGCGCTTATAAGAGAGAGGATCATGGGCGAAGTATTCATGATCGATTATTATAAGAACGGCAAAAACCAGCTGCTTTTTGCAGGCAAAGACTACCTGCATCTGATTGACAGGAACGGCAATTATGTCGACCGCTTCCCGGTAAAGCTGAGATCCCCGGCATCAAATACACTTGCTCTCTATGATTATGACGGCAACAGGGATTACCGGCTGCTTATAGCAGGAACGGACAGAAAAATCTATCTGTATGACAGGTCCGGAGCCCAGGTCAGGGGGTGGAACCTGTTTGTAACAAAGGGAACAGTAAAAGATCAGATAGCGTTTTACCGTGTCAGAGGGAAAGATTACCTCGTGGTCGCTGATGAGCAGTCACTCTATTTCCTTGACCGGACAGGCAATACAAGGGTAAATCTCAAAGAGCCTGTTACCAGGGCGGCAGGATCTGCCCTCAGGCTGACACAGGGATCGGAGCCTTCAGTTGTTTTCACAACTCCGGATGGGGCGGTCAGGAGTATTTCGTTTGACGGAACTGTTTCAGGGAAACAGGCAGGAAAGTTCACAAAGGCTCACAGGTCTGATTTCGCCGATCTTGACGGAGACGGTGTAAATGAGTTCCTTGTCATAGATCAGGGCACCCTGTATGTTTATAAAAATGACAGTACTCAACTTTTCACAAAGAGTTTTGAAACGAAAGACATCAGGGGACCATACCTGTATAATTTTTCTGCCTCTGACAGACGTGCCGGCGTTTACGAAACTGGAAAGCAGTTGATTTATATTTTCAACAGGACCGGAGATCCCGCACCCGGATTCCCCAGAAAGGGAGGCGAGTTCTTTGCAGCAGGCAAATTATCATCCGCAGGTGGATGGAGCCTGATTTCGGACGGCACTGACGGATACCTTTACAACTGGGGACTTGACACCGGATTAAAATAGAAATGATATGTTCAAAAGAACCTGTTACTGGATGATGCTGCTTCTGGCAGTGATGATATCTGACGCTGCAGCGCAGTACAGTCAGTCTCTTTATTTCATGAACCTGCCTCAAAGAAGCTCACTCAATCCGGCACTGAGACCAACAAACAGACTCTATATCGGACTGCCTGCACTCTCGGGGGTTACTGTCAACCTCGACAATAATTTCATCAACATGTCAGATTTGTTTATCGGCGGTGTCATTTCAGATTCCACCGTTACATTTCTCGAGCCCGGTGAACATCTTGACGGGCTGTTGGCTGGGCTTAAAGACAAAAACTCGGTTGGGATGCAGGCTTCGGTTCAGCTTTTCGGACTTGGATTTTCTGTAGGGAAGGATCTGTGGGTCACACTGGATCTGACCGGGAGGGCTGAAGGTAACTTTGTGCTTCCGGGAGAACTGATAAAGCTTGGGATAAAGGGGAATGAAGCATATGCAGGACAGACCATAGACCTCTCTTCACTCAGGGCAGACGCCAAATACTATAACGAAATAGGGGTGGGCATATCTAAAAATTTTACCGAAAGGTTACGGCTGGGAGTACGCGGGAAGCTTCTTTTCGGTGTGGCGGCGGCGACTCTTGACAATAACGACTTCAGGTTAAGGGTAAACGACGATAACACTCATACCCTGTTCGCTGACATGTCATTCAGTATGAGCGGACCTGTCAGGGTGGTCATGAACCCCGACGGAACACTGGACAATGTGAGTATCGATGACTCCAGGTTCGAAACCACAAAAGGCTGCATTATCGCTTTTGACAAACACCGGTAACCCGGGCTTCGGACTTGACTTCGGGATGGAATACAGGTTAACAGACAGGCTGTCAGTATCAGGTGCCGTAACTGACCTTGGATTTATCAGGTGGAGGACTGACAGAACCACCCTTTTTACAAAGACCCAGTTTGAATTCAACGGTCTGACGATGCAGGACGTATATGACGAATCGGTGGATTTTAATGATCTCATTAACTGGACACTGGATTCACTTCAGAACACATTTTATCAAAAGGAGGGAAGCGATCCCTTTGGTACCTGCCTCTCCCCTGGAGTCACAGCTGCGGCGAGCTACAGTCCGGTTAAGGCGTTTACATTCGGTGTACTTTCGCATACGAGGTTCATCGGCAGGCAGGTGCGGGAGTCAATGACTCTGTCTGCAAACATGAATCTCTGGAATGCCCTCTCGGCAACCTGTTCCTATACTGCGGTGAACCACAGGTATGACAATCTTGGTGCAGGGATTTCAATAAGAGGAGGATGGATGCAGCTTTATGCGCTTGTTGACAATATTCCGGTTCGCTGGACAAAGGTCAGCAGCGGAGATGACAGTTTTACATTGCCTGAGGACTGGAACACCCTGCATGCAAGGGTGGGTATGAATATTATGTTCGGGAACAAGGCTAAAAACAAACCTTCCGACCTGGACTGATCAGGTGCCTGCAGACATTTTGAGTTGCTTTGCCAGGGCATTGGCAAAGACAAAATCATTGAGGATCAAGCAGTCTGATTTCAGGATCTCATTCTTGGTGCCCTCCCAGCATTTTTCACCCTCTTCGATGAAGATTATCTTCTCCCCGTTTTCCATAACGGAGTTCATGTCATGGGTGTTTACAATTGTGGTCATATTGAGCTCGACAGTGATCTCCTTTATGAGTTCATCTATAACTATAGAGGTCTTGGGGTCGAGGCCCGAGTTAGGCTCGTCGCAGAAGAGGTAGCGGGGTTTTAACACTATTGCGCGGGCGATAGCCACCCGCTTCTTCATCCCACCGGAGAGTTCGGCAGGAAAGAGTTTGTTCGAATTTACAATATTGACTCTCTCAAGGCAAAAGTTCACCCTTTCCAGTTTTTCTTCGTAAGAAAATGAGGTAAACATGTCAAGCGGGAACCTGACATTCTCTTCGACAGTCATGGAGTCAAAGAGGGCACTTCCCTGGAACAGCATACCCATTTCCTTCCGGATCTCCTTTTTGGCTGAAAAGTCCAGCCTGGAAAAAAGGGTGTCACCGTACCATATTTCTCCTTCATTGATGTCAAGAAGGCCTACCAGGCATTTCAGAAAGACGGTCTTGCCTGACCCGCTTTTACCGATTATCAGGTTAGTTTTCCCGGGTTCAAAAACTGCGGAGATATTATGCAATACCTCGCGGTCACCAAATGTTTTTGAGATGTTCTTGGCCCTGATCATGACAGCAGAAGTTGAGTAAGAATGACATTAAAGAGGAGAATCATGACGCTGCTGTAGACAACGGCCTTGGTGCTTGCGCGCCCCACCTCCAGTGAACCGCCCTCGACATAATAACCCTGGAAAGAAGAAACTGAAGCGATAATAAAGGCGAAAAATACCGTTTTGATTAGCCCGTACACAATATAATAAGGGATGAAGGCATACTGGATGCCATATATAAAGTCCTGTGATGAGATTACCCCGGAAAGGGTACCGGCCAGCCACCCTCCGCATATCCCGACGATAATGCTGATAAGTGTGAGAAAGGGATTGAAGACCAGGGAAGCGATTATTTTCGGCAGGATCAGGTATGATGCAGAGTTAACCCCCATCAGCTCGAGTGCGTCAATCTGTTCTGTGACTTTCATAGTACCTATCTCGGATGCGATACTGGATCCCACCTTGCCTGCAAGGATCAGGGCAACGATTGTGGAAGAGAACTCGAGAAGGATTGAGTCACGGCAACCAAGACCTATGAGATATGTCGGATAAATAGGGTTCTCAGTGTTATAAGCTGTCTGAAGCGTTATTACGGCTCCCATGAAAAACGAAATAATAATTGTAATGCCTATAGAGCGGAGCCCCAGGCTGATGAGCTCTTTAGTTGTCTGTTTATAGTAGACCTCTGTCTTCTCAGGTTTTGAAAAGACTTTCCCGAGGAGCAGCCAGTATCTTCCGAAAGAAGAAAGGAATTTTAGCATCCGGTAGAATATTTTGTCAAATTTAGCAATAATTCGCGGGTACGGCTACCTTAATGAAATTGGTCATCCATAATTTATATCTTTACGATAATTACGGGAAAAGAGCTGAAAAAGACATGAACAACCGTTACGTATTGATTATGGCAGGAGGCGTGGGAAGCCGTTTCTGGCCGCTAAGCAGACAGGAAAAGCCCAAACAGTTCCTGGATATCCTGGGTACGGGGGAGACACTGATTCAGACCACTTTTAAAAGGTTTGAAAAGCTCTGTCCGGCAGATCATATTTACGTTGTCACCAGTGAGGACAACAGTGAGATTGTTATAAGCCAGCTTGGAATTGACAGTTCCAGGGTACTGGCCGAGCCTATGAGGCGCAATACCGCCCCCTGCATTGCCTACGGAATTTTCAGGATCATGGCTGAAAATCCTGATGCAATAATTGTCGTAGCTCCGTCAGATCATCTTATCAGCAAGCAAAAGGCTTTTGAGGAAGTTATGGAGGAAGCCTTCAGGTTTGCCTCTGAGAATGATGCGTTGCTGACCCTGGGGATACGCCCCGACAGGCCGGAGACCGGTTACGGATACATCCAGGCAAATGAGGGACAACAGGTAAACGGTTACCATAATCTGCACAAAGTCAAGGCCTTTACCGAGAAGCCTGAGCTTGAGATGGCCAGGCTTTTCCTGGAGAGCGGTGATTTTTACTGGAACAGCGGGCTTTTTGCCTGGCGGGCATCATCCATACTGGCGGCATTCGAACGGTACCTTCCTGATGTATTCCATATTTTCAACCAGGGTACCGGTCAGTTCGGCCAGCCGCAGGAGACCGAGTTTATCAACCAGGCATACGCACAGTGCAGCAGCATTTCAGTCGACTACGGGATAATGGAAAAGGCCGATAATGTCTATGTGATATGCACTGACCTGGGATGGTCTGACCTTGGCACGTGGAGCTCGCTTTACCAGCACTCGGGTCACGATAAAAATGACAATGCGATACTGGAGTCCACGGCATTTACATTTAATTCCGAAGGCAACATAATCAGCCTTCCCGAAGGCAAGATAGCCGTTGTGCAGGGGCTGGATGACTACATAATTGTCGACACCGGAGACGTGTTGCTAATTGTTGCCAGGGATCAGGAACAGAATATCAAGCTTTACCTGGACCAGGTAAAGAGTAAGACAGGGGAGACGTATCTTTAATTTGCGATTTGCGAATTGGAATTCGAGAATCCGCACATAAAAAAAGCTGCCACCGGCAGCTTTTTCTATGTTGGTATATCCCTAGTATTCCCAGAGGTCCTGTTCGAAATTGAAAATGTCGTTCTTGATCTTTTCGGCCTCATAAATCTGCGCCGGTCCCATCTTGTATGAGTTGATGAACCTGTCGTCATAGACGTTTGACTGTGCGACAATGTAGCCGTTGAATTTACGCTGCAGCATCATGTCCTCGAATGAGATCCTCTGTGCATCATTGAATGAGTTGAAAGCCTCACTTTTTGCGAGCGCCTGTCTGACGTCTTCATACCTGATCCAGAAAAGGCGTCTTTTGACGAGCCTTGCAGTGACCTGGTCATAGCCCATGTAAATGGGGCATATGCCGATGATGCGGACATCGAGACGCGAGTGTTTCTTGTCGAAATACCACTCTTCAAGTAGCATAAGCTGTTTGATGTCAGAGGGGTTTTCCATGTTCATCACGGTGGAGTCACGCTCATTGCCCTGTGCATCGATGATTGGAATTCTCAGTGTGTCGCGGTTCATTTTCGAAGCGATGTCACCGTATGTTGTGGGTACAGTCATCTCATCACCGTCCATAGCCTCAACCCTGCCGGCGAGAATCTCGTTCAGGAGGATGCCTGAAAAGTTCATTCTGCCATCTGACATTTCAGAGACAAATTTGTTTTCGGCCTTATTGAATTTGAGGGAAGGATAGTAAAGATTAAGATTCATCTTCTCCCTGAGGTCTATAATCCTGTACAGTCTCTGTGACCAGACTACATCCGATTCACCCAGGAAGGGATAATTAATCTTCTGGTTGTTCGGCATCGACTTTTCGTAGATGTCGCCGAAAGACTGGGCCATTGAGGCGGTAAAGATCAGCAAGCCTGCAAAGCCGGCTATTATTCTCCTCTTCATATTGTCTTCTTTCTAAGATTAAACTATTTTAAGAATAATTGGCGGGAGGACCCTGGTTCTTCCGTCAGGTCCTACAGCCGATATTTTTTCAATTATCAGTCTCTGTCCGGCGCGCAGGTTACCTATCAGGCTTTTCTGCTTGTCGGTGATTCTGTTATTGTTTGATTCAGCGGCGATCTCAAAGCCCTTGTCATTGACAGAGACAGTGAAACCGGTTATTGTGTAAGTGAGGTCAAATTCAAAGTTCTCGAGAACTGCGGATACGACCTGCTGTGCGGCGGCGACGCTTCTCTGCACGCTACCTTCGGTCATGCCTGCAAATTTTGCAACAGGGTCAGGAATTCTTCTCACCCTGAATTCAACAGGAGGGAAGTTCTGCACCTTGCCGTTGATGTTGGCAGAAACGATTATCTGTGCCGGTTCTCCGATGTTACGTGGTTGTGCAACCCAGTCACCGCGGTAATTCTTGTATTTGCCCTTCTTCAATTCACCGTTCGTCATCTTTACGGTGAGCTTGTCAGAACCGACTCCCGGTACCGAGATGTCAATCGGGTTCTGGATACCCTGGTAAAGGACGTTCATGGCTGTTGGTGACACTACAACGTTGGGTGCGCCTACCGAGTATTTTGAGTCAAAGGGATATGCAATGACGGATCCGTCAGGCGATTTCAATTTTATTAGACCTTCGAAGGATTTTTCTCCCAGTTGAACCCGGTCTCACCCTGTAGATACCGATTCCTGCATCATCAACCGGAAGTCTTGTATAGTCGCCGGTCATTTCATAAGAGCTGGTACCGTCGGCATTTGTCTTGTGGTGTAGTTACCGATAAGAATTTCCGGATCCCGGGTTGTATCAGTGGCAGCAACGAATACCTTTGCCTCGAATTCATTCCCCTGCATAACATAGGTAGAGGTTGGGATTACGGTTGCAAGGATTTTGTTAAACTTGAATGACCCAGCGTCAATTTGGCCGTATACAGGAAATTAAGAACATCTGCCTCCGAGTTTCTCACGTCAACCTGCATCTTCGAGAGAATTGTTATGACTGCTACGAGTGGTAAAGTCTGGAAATTGGAATTTGCCCATTTTTCAGTAGCGCCTTCGAGGTTCTTGGGATCGTCGGTATTGAGTGCCGAAAGAATTGATGCTTCGGCGTTCAGGTCCTTGCCGTCAAGCGTTTCAACGAGAAATGACCGGTAGTCTTCCATCAGGGCTTTTAGGTATAAGCCTTTCCCTTTTCATCTGCACCTATGAGAATTTCTGATGGTATGTTCGGCTCATCAATCTTCTTTACCTGGAAAATGTCAATCTGGTTGTCAGGAAGAAGGGCAGGAGAGTCATCACCTTCAGCCGTACGTACTATTTCTACTTTAAGGTCCTGTAAATAATTAAAAGCTTCATCAGCGCGCTGTTTTACGTCATAAGCCTTTGTCCTCCACTGTCCGGCCTTCTCCTTGTTTTCGGCAGCAGCAGCGTCAAATGCTGCATAAGTAATGTCGTTTTTCCTGGTGTAGTTGGCAGTAGTTTTGTTAAGACTCTGGTCCACTTTTTTAAAAGCTTCAACGGCTTCCTTTGATACGTTAAGAGCAAGCATTGCGGTCAGTATGAGGTACATCATACCGATCATCTTTTGCCGCGGGGTTTCTTTTCCGTGAGCCATCTGTGGATAGTTTAGATGTTATAGATTAGTTTAAATGGCCTTAACATTATTTCACGTTCATTGCAGAGAGCATGTTGCCGTACACGTTATTCAGTGAAGAGAGGTTATCATTCAGTTTTGCCACCTGCTCACGGTATTTTTTGGTGTCATCTGCTGAACCTGACAGGTCTTTCATAAGGCCTTCGATGCCTTTGTAAAGTACCTCTGAACTCTTGACATGATCACTTGCGCCCCTGAGTTGCAGTTCATAAGCTGCATTGAGTGCTGAGAGGTTTTTATTGAGAGCCTCAAGTCTTTCCTGATAAGATTTTCCGCCGCTTTCGATATTTTTTGATGATTCTCCGATAGCCTGGTAAACAGTGCTTGTTTCGTTCATCGACCTTGCTGTCTGTCTTACAGAGTCAGCCAGGTTTGTCAGTGATTCGTTGGCTTTACGGATAGTCCCCTGGTACTCGTTTGTGGTTGCTGCCAGGTCGCCCATTGCGTTGAAATTATTCGTTGTCTCAGTCAGTTTTTTCAGTCCCTGGCTCAGTCTGTCGAATACATCGGGAGTAATACCGGCATTGGCGAGCATCTTGTCAAACTGAGACAGGCCTACGCCGCCACCGCCGCCGCCGCCACCGCTGAAATTGCCGGCAAAGCCCACATCCTCACCGGAATATTTCGGGTCAAGCTGGGGATAAACAAGCTTCCAGTCCGGTTCTTCCTTCAATGGCTCAAATGCAGAGAAAAAGAAAATGACGGCCTCAGTGCAGAGACCAATGGCCAGAAGAAGGCCGGCGAACTGATAGTGCTGAATTTTGAACAAAGCACCAATGATCACGACTGAAGCACCCCAGCCGTAAAGTTTAGCCATGAAAGCTTTCCACCTACTTGTGTGAACTAATTCCGAAAGGCCCATATGTTTGCAGTTTTAGGTTAATTCTTTTAGTTATTTACTCCGATATAAGTTCTTACGTTACGGAAACCCACGAATGACTTGGTTGAGTCCTGGTATTCGTAGTCACGTGATGATGTCTGCATGTAATATGCAATATCCTTCCATGAACCGCCTCTGATAACTTTTCTTTTCAGTACCGGAGGATCTTCCGGACGTGCATTATATTCATAGTTGGGGTTAAGGTCATGTGTGAAAACGTATGCTGACGGGTGGTAGGCGTTGGAAGTCCATTCTGAAACGTTGCCAGCCATATCGAACAGTCCGTATTCATTAGGTTCGAAGGAGGCGACCTTAATTGTGTAAACGGCTCCGTCATCTATATAGTTACCGCGTAGTGGCTTGAAGTTAGCCAGGAAGCATCCTTTATAGTTACGTGTATAGGGACCTCCCCAGGGGAACATCGAAAGATCGAGGCCGCCGCGTGCAGCATATTCCCATTCTGTCTCGAGAGGCAAACGGTAGTTGTGAACATCCGGAACGCCCTGTGCACGCAGGTTTTCATTCATGTAGTTTGTGCGCCATACGCTGAATGCGCCTGCCTGTACCCATGAAACACCAACTACGGGATAGTCGTCATAACCGGGGTGCCAGAAATAGAGTGTTGCCCATGGGTCATTGAACGAATAGGTAAAGTCTCTGATCCATGCCAGTGTGTCAGGGAAAATATTGACCACATGATGCATGATGAATGATGACCTGTCTGCAACTGCGGAGCTGACACCGTCAAGATTTGTTACATTTCCCTCGTACTTAAGGTCTTTGTAATTATATTTAGCTTTAGCTGCCTGTTTGTAGTCAACCCAGAAATATGAGTAGTTCAGTAACCGTGTGTCCCACTGTTTGTTGCCGTTGAATCTCTCTTCAGGCGGGTAATACATGGTTTCAAGAACAGGAAGAACGTTTTCATCCTCATAGTCTATCTCCTCTGCCCAGTTCAGGACGTGGGGTTCAAGCACATTTCCCTCCTCGTCGGTTCTGAAAAACTCGTAGCCTTCGATACCCTCGTCACCAAGTCTGGTTCTGAGGATGGAATCGCGTACCCAGTAGGTAAACTGACGGTATTTATTATTTGTAATTTCAGTCTGGTCCATCCAGAATGCTTCCACTGTAACGGTTTTCGAAAGGCTGTTCATTGCGCGGAGCGGATCCTGATCGCTTGGGCCCATTGTATAAGAGCCTGCCGGGATGAATGCCATCTCAAACGGTTCGGGCTCGTAGAATTTCTTTCTGCCCTGAACGCCTGTCAACTCACCGCTGTCAGTAGAGGAGGAACAGCCGCCTAAAACAAAGGCTATAATCAGAGCAAATAGGATTACCTTTTTCATATACGGGTCAATTTTATCTTGCAAGTAAGTTATTTTTTTATTACTATCATAAAAATCTTATACTTTTATATTTAGCCGAGCTTTTGCCAAGGCCGATGTCAAAACAATAGGAAACCATGAATTCATGGGACCCACTGGTTCCCTTCCGGATTTCCGAAATTGGGAAATCATACCCATATCCTATCTTTAGACCGTTGTACAATTCGGTGCCTGCAAAACCTGTAAAAGCATCGCCGGCTCTGTAAGAAACGCCGCCCCATACTTTTTTATTGTACCGGACGGTCCCTGTTGCTATATACTGTGTTGCTGCCCCGTCATTTACAACGAATACGGAGGGGGTTACCTCGAGGGCAGGGTTGGGCAGCTGGAACGTATATCCTGCCGTCAGGTAGTACTGTCTGCTGACATAGGTAGCTGTCTCGGCATATTTTATTTTAGGCTGGTTAAGATGAGTGACAGACAAACCGGCATAATAATTTAGGCCCTGGTAGTACAGGCCAAGTGAAAAATCAACAGCCACGAAGCTTTCGTCATTTTCCGGAATGAGAGGGTCTCCGCCCGGCGGAACATGTGATGTTCCTGAAGGGATAAACCATTCCGGAGCCAGTGTCTTATTCAGAACACCTGCGCTGAATCCTGCCCCGAGTGTGCCGTTACCCAGCGGAGCAAGGTATGAATATGAAAGACTGAGATTGATGTCATTGCTGAATCCGTACTTGTCAGCCTCAACGAGCAGACCGGCTCCGCTGCTTAACCCGAACAGTGAAAACGGGGTGTTGATATTGAAGATCATTGTTGAGGGCGCCCCCGGAAATCCTACCCATTGCTGACGGGTGATGGCTGTTGCGCACATGAGGCCGCTGATGCCTGAAAACCCGGGATTAAAAGTCTGGGTATTAAACATATAATAGCTCAAAACAGGGTCCTGCTGACCGGTAACCATGCCTGCTGAGAGTAGTATTGCAAGGATGACTGTTTTGACTTTCTTCATTTTCAATTCTCAAAAAGTGCTCTGCACCCAGAAAAATAACGAGTAAAATAAATAAAAAATATGCACGCCACCAAATAAAGGTGGTTTTTTAGTGTCCGTAACGAAGCATTGCTTTTGTCCATCTGTCGGGTACCTGATCTCTGCTGGCCATCATATAGTCTTCAAAAGAGCAGGCAAGATAATGAGGTTCATTCTCCGGGTCACGGATTTCGATCCACCATCTTTCTGTGATATTGCTCTTTATGAAAATCGCTTCCCCTTCAAGATCCGTGAGGGTTACATGATACCTTGTAAACCTGTTGCTCTGCTGGTCGCTGAGATATGTAATTTCATACTGTTTCTGTGAGAACCCTTCGAGGAAGAACCAGATCATCTGGGCTGCCAGGTGGGAAGTCTGGAAATGATGGTCGAAGTTGGGATTGACTTCAAAAACCCCGAATACCCTGAGATTGTCAGAGAGTCCTGCATACCTGGCCAGGAGACATATTTCCTCTCCGTAAAAGCCGTTGGCCGACGGGAGCACAGTGCCCGGGGCGTCAGACTGCCTTACTGAACCGATATCGAAGATGGCAGCAGAGGCGTCACGGAACAGCGGTTCGGTCTCGTGTATAGCAGCACGCACCTCGCCAATTCGTAAAAGGTCATAATGTCTGCGGTTGAAACGGTTGATCACCTGCTGATCCGTAAGGTAAGTCTGGTATCCGATTGCTGCGAGATGGGCCATCCTTGATCCGCTGCGGTAGATAACTTCATTCATCCAGTTGAACGAGTCGGCCTCTCTTTTCTCTGCCGTAAAGTCGAGTCTCGAATCAACCGAGACCAGAGACCAGGGCTGTTTCAGGGCAGAGAGGCACTTTTCAACGGCAGGAATAAGTGCGCTTGTCCCTCCGAGGATTATAGGCAGAATATCCTGTTCAACCAGTTGTGTCAAAACATCACGCAGTCCTGCAAGAGTGTCTTCAAAACCGGTTCCCGGCCTCAGGTTGCCAAGGTCAGCTATCTTCATCTTCCCCTGCAGACGGGAGAAGGAGTACAGACTCTTCCTGATCGTATCCGGGGCGTGGGCAGAGCCTTCATTCATAGATGCCCTGTCATCAGGCACACCTATAAATACTGCCGAAAAGCCTGAAATGTCCCCGATAGGTTCATTGCCAGTATTTACATATATATTATGCGAGAAGCCTGCCGCACCCCTGATGTGCGATATTTCAGGCCTGTCGAGGCATACGGGATCAAAATACTGGTTCAGGTCAATCATATCTGTCTTACTGTCACTTCTTTCTTGTCTTTTTCACGGGTTTTTTTGCACCGCTCTTTTCAATGATTGCAAGGCACTCATCCCTGGTTAGCTTTGCCGGGTCAGTGCCTTTCGGTATTCTGTAGTTGTTCTTTTCCCTTGTAATATACGGTCCGTACCGGCCATTCAACACCTGGATATCATCGAAGTCGCTGATGACTTTCTTCTGATCGCCGTCTCTCTTTTCCGTGATTAGTTCGGTTGCCCTCTCCTCACTTATAGTATAGGGATCATCGACGCCTTTCTTCAGTGAGTAGAATTTTGAATTATGCCTTACATACGGTCCGAACTTACCAACGCCGACTGTCATTTCGCTTCCCTCGAAGGTGCCGACGGTTCTGGGCAGGTCAAAGAGGGTGATTGCTTCATCAAGGGTGATTGTCTCCATCAGCTGGTCACGCCGCAGGTTGGCAAAGCGAGGTTTTTTATCGGGGGAGGCTTCACCCAGCTGTACCACGGGGCCGTATTTGCTCATCTTTACAATCACCGGCAGACCTGTTGCCGGGTCATTGCCAAGCTGCCTCGCACCGGTCATCCTCTCCCTGCTTTCCAGGGAGGCCTCAACTGTTTTATGGAAGGGACCGTAGAACTCTGAAATCATCTTGTCCCAGACGATCTCTCCGGCAGCTATCTCATCAAACTCCTTCTCCACACCGGCAGTGAAATTGTAATCCAGGATGTCAGGGAAATTTGCAATCAGGAAGTCGTTGACGATAATACCTATATCTTTAGGAAAGAGTTTAGATTTCTCTCTTCCGGTTACCTCGGTTTTCACCGAGCGGGCGATCTTCCCTTTTGTCAGGGTAAGCAATATTACTGAACGGTTCTCACCTGCCCTGTCTTCCCTGGCCACATATCCTCTTGTCTGTATTGTTGAGATTGTGGGAGCGTAGGTAGACGGTCTGCCAATACCGAGTTCCTCGAGTTTCTTGACCAGGCTGGCTTCAGTATATCTGGGCGGCGGCGAGGTAAAGCTCTGTGTGGCGGTGATGCTCTCGCCGGCAAGTGGCATTCCTTTGACAACCCTCGGAAGAATCGGCTTTTCATCATCGTGGCCGTTATTGTCATAAGACTCGGTATAGACCCTCAGGAAACCGTCAAAAAGTATCACCTCTCCTGATGCCGTGAAGGTGGCCGGAGATTCTGACATACCTATTGTAATTGTTGTTTTTTCAAGTTCGGCGTCAGCCATCTGGGATGCTATTGCCCTTCTCCAGATGAGCTCATAGAGTCTTTTCTCGTTATTGTTGCCGGGAACCTCTTTTTTGTCGAAGTAAGTAGGCCTGATTGCTTCATGAGCCTCCTGGGCTCCCTTTGTATGGGTCTTGAACTGACGTGTGCGTGAATATTTACTGCCGTACTCTGCTGTAACCACCTCTCTTGCGGCACCCAATGCGAGTGTCGAGAGGTTGGTCGAGTCAGTTCTCATATATGTTATTTTCCCTGCTTCGTAGAGCTTCTGTGCCACTGACATTGTCTGTGCCACAGAGAAGCCCAGCTTACGGTAGGCCTCCTGCTGCAGGGTGGAAGTGGTAAAGGGCGGGGCAGGTGACCTGGTTCCGGGTTTGACAGTTATATTTTCAACGGCAAAGGTTGCGGCAGCGCACAACTCAAGAAAGGCTTTGGCTTCCGGCTCAGTGCCGAATTTTTTTGGACATTCAGCTTTCAGCATTACCTCCTGGCCCTCCTCATTGGTTCCCTGGAAGATGCCGGTAACCCTGAATGCCGAGTCGGATACGAAGTTTATTATCTCACGTTCACGGTCAACCAGCAGTCGGACAGCCACAGACTGGACTCTGCCGGCGAAAGGGAGGGCTGCACCTTTTTCCAGAGGACCGGCGATATTTCAAAACCCACGAGCCTGTCAAGTATTCTCCGGGCCTGCTGGGCGTTGACAAGATTCATGTCTACCTGGCGGGGAGACTTAACCGCGTTGGTGATGGCGTCTTTTGTGATCTCATGGAAGACGATGCGGCGCGTGACTGACGGGTCAAGACCGAGGACTGCGACCAGGTGCCAGGCTATTGCTTCTCCTTCACGGTCTTCATCGGATGCTATCCAGACCGTTTTAGCCTGTGAGGAGAGTTTGCGCAGCTCGGCAACAACTTTTTGTCTTGTCTGCAGGCACCTCGTATACCGGCTTGAATCCCTTATCAATTTCAATACCAAGTTTATTTTTGGAAAGGTCACGAATATGGCCGAAACTTGAAACAACAGTAAAATCCTTACCAAGGAACTTTTCAATGGTTTTTGCCTTTGCAGGCGACTCAACAATTACAAGGTTTTCTGTCATCCGAATTTTTTTAAGACGGGGCAAAGTAAGTAATTATGGGCCCTATCTTCAAAATTATTAGAAAAGATTCTTCAGAATTCACTAAATTAGCACCCGGTTTATCAGTTAAATATGAGGGATAAAAAATTCCGTAAACAGACTGTCTGGTTCTGGGTGATAATCACCGCACCCGTAGTTCTCCTGACCGCTCTCTTCATCCTTATCTCGGTGCAGAAACTCGGTCCCCTGCCGTCTTTCGAGGAGCTTGAAAACCCTGCCAGCAACCTTGCCGCCGAAGTCTATTCGGAAGACAATGTTCTGCTTGGCAAGTTTTACATTCAGAACCGTACCTGGACAGATTACGAAGATATTTCACCCTACGTGATCGATGCTCTTATAGCCACTGAGGATATAAGGTTTTACCGTCATTCAGGGATTGATATCCGCGGTCTGGCGAGGGTGATGGTAAAGTCCATCATTCTCCGGCAGGATAAAGGCGGCGGAAGCACCATCACCCAGCAGCTTGCAAAGAACCTGTTTTTACCCAGGGATCTGTCAAACGACCCGGCTCTTATACGAACGGCAAAGCTTTTTGTTGCAAAATTCAAGGAGTGGCAGACGGCAGTAAAGCTTGAGAAGAGCTATACGAAGGAAGAGATAATAACAATGTATCTCAATGTCTTCGACTTTATATACAATGCAAACGGGATTCACTCTGCAGCCAGGATTTATTTCAATACCACTCCTGACTCACTGAATATCGAACAGTCGGCAATGCTTGTCGGGATGCTGAAGAACTCTGTCCTTTACAATCCACTCCGAAACAGTGAAACCGCGCTTGCCAGGAGGAACGTAGTCATCGGGCAGATGGAGCGGTACGGTTATATCACACGGGATGTCGCCGACTCGGTAAAGAAATTGCCCATCATCCTCGATCTGCAGCAGACAGTCACAGTACTGGTCTGGCCACCTATTTCAGGGAGTATCTCCGGACAACAATGATCAAATTCGAGCCGGAGCGAAGCATGTTCTACTCTGATGATCAGTATAATGATGCGCTGTGGCAGTGGAATAATGATCCGCTGTACGGATGGTGCCGCAAAAACCAGAAACCTGACGGCAACAATTATAATCTATACCGTGACGGACTGAGGATCTATACCACCCTGAACTCGAAGATGCAGGGATACGCCGAGGAGGCTGTCGCCGAGCATCTCTCCAAAAACCTTCAGCCGGTTTTCAACAGGAAGGCCAAAACCAACCGGAACCCTCCCTACTCAAACGACATCAGCGCCGCACAGGTCAAGCAGCTCATTGACAGGTCGGTCAAGCAGAGCGACAGGTATCGCAAAATGAAATCTGCAGGCGTTTCGGAAGACTCCATAGCACTTTCATTCAACACACCGCTTCCGATGAAGGTCTTTTCGTGGAAGGGAGAGCGTGATACGGTGATGACTCCGCTTGATTCAGTGAAGTATTACAAGTTCTTTGTAAGGTCGTCATTTATGGCAATGGACCCGCATACAGGTCATGTGAAAGCGTATGTTGGCGGCCCTGATCTGCGTCATTTTCAGTATGATGCCGTCACACAGCAGAAAAAACAGGTGGGGTCGACAATCAAGCCGTTTCTTTATACACTGGCAATGCAGGACGGTTATTCTCCCTGCTTCGAGGTTGAAAATATTGCACGTTCCTTCGAAATCGGGGACACGGTATGGACACCGCGAAGCTCAGGCCCCGAGGAGTTTCACGGAAAGATGGTAACCCTGAAATGGGGGCTGGCACAGTCCGAGAACTATATTTCAGCCTGGCTCATGAAACAGTTCTCCCCGGGAGCTGTGGTAGACCTGATGCACCGTATGGGTATCAGAAGCTTCATTGACCCTGTCTTTTCAATATTCCTGGGCACATCCGATCTGACTCTTGAAGAGATGGTTGGCGCTTACGGCACCTTTGCCAACAACGGAGTCTATACGAGGCCGCTGTATGTTACCCGCATCGAAGACAGGAACGGGAATGTAATTTCAACGTTCTCACCGTACATAGATGAGGTTATAAGTGACGAGGATGCTTATCTGATGATCAGCCTTCTTCAGGGGGTTGTCAATACCGGAACCGGAATGAGGCTCAGGGGCACATACAAGCTCACCAACCAGATGGGTGGTAAGACGGGTACCACGCAGAACCACTCCAACGGATGGTATATGGGAATAACTCCGAATCTTGTTGCAGGAGTATGGACAGGATGGGAGGATCAGGCCATCCATTTTGAGGATCTTTCACTCGGGCAGGGGTCGAATATGGCGTTGCCGGTCTACGGACTGTTTCTGCAGAAGCTGTTTGCTGATCCTTCGCTTGGCACGATGAAGGATGACCTGTTCGAGGCACCGTCAAACTTCAATGTCGATCTTGACTGTGACAGGGTCAAATCGCAGGAGCAGAAAGGGAATCCTGCCAGGCAGAAGTATTACTGATCAGGAGAAGAGAAGTTTTACAAGCCCTTCAATCTTATAAACAGTCCGGATCTTCAGTCCGGGCTGTTCCTTTATATTCCTGTTGTACCCGGAGACCACTATCTGTTCGAAGCCCATACGGGAAGCCTCGAGGATACGCTGCTCGATTCTGGCCACCGGTCTTATCTCCCCGGAGAGGCCCACCTCCCCGGCGAATGCTGACTGATGACCGACAGGAGCGTCAAGATTTGAGGACATTACCGCGCTAACCACGGCGAGGTCTATTGCCGGGTCGCTTACTTTCAGCCCGCCGGCAATATTCAGGAAGACATCCTTGATACCCAGGCGGAACCCCGCTCTTTTTTCAAGCACGGCAAGGAGCATATTGAGCCTTCGGGTGTCGAAGCCTGTGGAGCTGCGCTGCGGTGTACCGTATACGGCGCTGCTGACCAGCGCCTGTGTCTCTATCATGAAGGGTCTTAATCCGTCGACGGTGGCGGCTATTGTAACGCCGCTGGAGAGGTCACGGCCTTTGTTGATGAACAGGTCCGAAGGATCAGTTATCTCCCTCAGCCCGTCACCGGCCATCTCGAAGATTCCTATCTCCGCTGTGGAACCAAAGCGGTTTTTTACCGGCCTCAGGATCCTGAAGACATAATTTCCGTCGCCCTCGAACTGAAGCACCACGTCGACGATATGCTCCAGGACCTTGGGCCCGGCCAGAGTGCCGTCCTTGGTGATATGTCCGATAAGTATTACCGGCACACCTGATTCCTTTGCATAGCGAAGCATCATTGCGGCGCACTCCCTGACCTGGGAAACCGATCCTGCAGATGATTCAAGCAGTGAAGACCTGAGGGTCTGTATCGAATCTATTATAACTATTTCCGGGAGGATTACAGCAGCCTGGTTTATGACGCTTTCCAGCTCAGTCTCATTGTATATGTAGCAATTCGTATTTTTCCCCGGCAGTCTACCAGCCCTGAGCTTCACCTGCCCCTCGCTCTCTTCGCCGGAGACGTAGAGCACCTTTTTGTCTTTCTGGGCAAGGGCAAGCTGGAGTGCAAGAGTTGATTTTCCTATTCCCGGTTCTCCACCCATAAGTATAAGTGAGCCTTTCACCATTCCGCCACCGAGGATCCTGTCCATCTCCCCGATGCCGGTTGTAATACGGTCATTATCGCTAAGTTCTATTCCAGACAGCAGTTCTGGTTTCCTGCGGGCAGCGCCGGGAACGGCAGCCTGCAGGGGAGAGACGGTGATGATCTCTTCGCGGTAGCTGTTCCATTCCTTGCATGAGGGACAGTGACCGATCCATTTAGGAGACTCGGCGCCACAGTTCTGACAGATATAGACGGTTTTATTTTTAGCCATGAGCAGGATAGTGAAAGACAAATTTACGAAAAGAAGCGGAGTGTCATGCCTTGTTTTCTTCCGGAACAGGGAAGATGCTGCCGCTGTGGCGGCCGAAGAGGATATAGAGTGAGATGGCGCCGAGGACGGCAACAACCAGGAGCTGTGACTCATGAGATAGTGTGGCATAGGCGAGACCTTCTTCGAGCGGGATTCCGTATGCCGCCATGAGTCCGCGTGAGACTATCCAGTGATAGGCTCCTATGCCGCTCTGCACCGGAACAGCCATGCCGAAACTGCCGATCACAAGTATAAACATTGCACCCCCGAACCCTATGCCCGAAGTAGATTCAAGGCAGAACAACGGCAGGAAGGTCATCATGAAATATGCAGCCCACAATAGCACCGTCAGAAAAATAAACTCCCATTTTCTTTTCAGTGATGCGATGGATTTAAGTCCGTCGATGATGCCGTCACCGAAAGAATAGATGCGGCCGAAGAAGGGTTTCACGGAAAGCCGTTTTCTCATCCCGAAGTAAAGCACTGTCAGGAGGACGACGAAAAGAAGGATCACAATCAGGAAGACAGCTGATGACCCGAAGATTGCATTTACCTTTTCACTCATCGGCCTGATGATGCTGTCAGCAAGGAAGGAGCCTGTGGTGGCAGATCCTGCCAGCAGCAGGATCCCTAGAAGGAGAAGCACAGTAATTAAGTCAATTGTGCGTTCCAGGATCACTGTTCCCACGAGCCTGTCAAACGGCAGTTTCTCTTTTCTGCTGAGGGCGGCGCAGCGGGTCACCTCACCGAGTCTCGGGAATATCATGTTGGCAAAGTAGCCTGTAAGAAGGGCGTGATACGTGTTTTTCAGTGAGGGGCTGAACCCCAGCGGCTCGATAAGGAGCTTCCACCGGCGTGCCCTGATCACAAAAGCAACAACGGAGACCAGCACTGCTGCTATCAGCCAGATATAATCGGCTTTTAGGAGAATTGCGCCAAGTTTGTGGAAATCGATGCCCCTGAAAGATACCCACAAAAGCAAAAGACCGGCAAGCAAAAACAGAATATTCCTGGAAGCCTTTTTGAGTTCCGGTTTCAAGGTCAGATAAGTTTGTTCGTGGCTGTATCGGGGAATATTTTAATCGGTTTGAACCGTTTCGCCTCTTCAAATTCCATTGAGGCGTAGCCCATAATTATAACCACGTCACCTATGGCCGTCCTTCTTGCAGCTGGTCCGTTAAGGCAGATCTCTCCTGATCCTCTTGCACCTTTGATAACATATGTTTCAAGCCTGTCACCGTTATTATGGTTAACAACCTGTACCTTTTCATTTTCAATTATGTTGGCGGCGTCCATCAGGTCTTCATCGATGGTGACGCTTCCCACATAGTTAAGGTTGGCGCCCGTAACAGTGACGTTATGAATTTTTGATTTGAGTACTTCTACAGTCATAATTTAACGGTGTATTACCGGATTAGACTGCAAAGATAAATAACCTTTTGTTTACAGCAATCTGAACTCCATGTTATCTATCAGTCTCACCTCCCCTGCAAAAAGAGCAATACATCCGAAGTAATTACCCTCCGGGGTCACCTGTTTGTGCGATTTCAGCGGGGCAAGGGTGATGCTGTCAACTATCTCGAAATATTCGGTTCTGAACCCGGGTATTTTATCTATCTCGCCGGTTACGAAACTTTTTATATCTGGTATTTCAAGCTGCCGGGCCATTTCTGACGCCTGTTTTCAGAGTACTGAAGATCCTGCCGGCGTTGGCGCGGTGTTCAGGCAGCAGTCTCCGGTTGCGGCTGCTCATCGCAAGGCCGTCATCTTCGCGGATAATGGGACATGATACGATCTCCGTTTTCGGGTAGTTTCGTCTTGCAAGTTCTCTGACGATCGCCAGCTGCTGGAAATCCTTCTGACCGAAAAATGCGGCAGAAGGCTTTATTGTATCAAACAGTCTGCTGACCACCTGTGCAACACCGTTGAAGTGCCCGGGGCGGTGCAGCCCCTCCATTACACTTCCAAGCTGACCGAAATCAAAGACCCTGGTGTCAGGTTCCGGGTACATTTCCTCCACAGAAGGGACAAATATGATATCGGTATGATCCAGTGCCCTTGAGAGCAGCAGCAGATCCTCATCAAGGGTACGCGGATATTTAAGCAGGTCATTCGGATCATTGAACTGGGTAGGGTTGACGAAGATGCTTACCGCAACTACAGGACATTGCCTTTTTGCGGTTTCGGCAAGCGACAGATGTCCCTCGTGCAATGCTCCCATTGTGGGGACGAATCCCGGGCCGGTGATACCGTTTTCCACGTAGTATGCTGAGATTTCTTTTCCTGTTGTGAAGACTTTCATTGTTTTGCTGTTGTTTTAATCCGGACGAAAAAAGGTTGTTAAAAATTTACATCAAATTACGGGACTTCGCAAAATAACAGCATTTTGTCAGTAACCGGTTGTACAAATGCTTGGAAAATAATTGTATTTTTTTTATTATCTTTGCACTTTGCATTTATAAACAGGTACATTGGGAGGTTTTAATGGAAAGCAAGAGGGTATTGTTTGTTTCACAGGAGATCATGCCCTACCTTGGTGAGACAAAGCTTTCAAAGGTCAGCCGGGATCTGCCGCAGGGTATTCAGGAAAGGGGGAAAGAGATACGTACTTTCATGCCCAGGTACGGTTCAATCAATGAACGGAGGAATCAGCTTCATGAGGTAATACGCCTTTCAGGTATGAACCTTATCATTGATGATACCGATCACCCGCTCATCATAAAGGTTGCCTCGATACAGTCAGCCCGGATGCAGGTTTACTTTATTGACAACGATGATTATTTCCAGCGCAAGCATACAGTCGCGGATTCAGCCGGCAATGAGTACGAAGACAATGATGAAAGGGCTATTTTCTTTGCAAGGGGGGTCATCGAAACAGTTAAAAAACTGCGGTGGAGTCCTGATATAGTGCACTGCCACGGCTGGCTTACATCACTGGTTCCTCTTTACCTGAGGAAGATTTATGCTGATGATCCGGTATTCCATAAGTCGAAGACAATATATTCGGTTTACAATAACGGATTCAAAACGCCGTTAAAATCTTCGATATCCGGGAAGCTTGAGGCTGACGGACTGGATAAAAGTGCACTTAAGAGCATTAAAGTAAAAGCCGATTTTCTCGGTATGACCAAGATTGCAGCTGAGAATTCCGACGGAATTATTATAGGAACTGATTCAACAGATGAAGAGGTGAGAAAATACCTCACCGGGATTGACAAGCCTCTCCTGGATTTTCAGGATGAGGGAAATTATATTGATGCGTACAATGACTTTTATGACAAGATTTTACAATAGGAAGAACGCAAATAACCGTAATGCTGCAACAGCCTGGTTATCAAAAAACATATTACCGCTTCTGATCGCCCTTCCGGTGATCTTTTCCTCCTGCTCCGACAATCCTGCCAAGATAGGAATCGGGCTTCTGCCTGACAGTGACTTTATGGCAATGTATTCGACAGATACTGTCGGGGTAAGGGCTTATACGATGTATGACGACTCGGCCATCACCACCAATGACCCATCAATGATCGCAGGCAGGATTACCGATGAATATTTCGGGAATACGAACTGCGATTTCGTAACACAGCTGAGGATCATCGCTGCCTGGTCAGAAAAGCCCTATACAGTCGATTCGGTTTCATTCTATTTCAATGCATCAGCAGTTTCGGGTGACACTGCCGCGGTACATTACCTGAGACTTTATGAAACAGGCACGAGGCTGCTTGACTCCACAGACTATTATTCATCGCAGGAGCCAGACACAATAAAATTCCTCGGTGAATACCTGCTGCCTCCTCTCAAGGCCGATACCAGTTACAGGGTGAAGCTTGACAAATGGGTGGGAGAGTATCTGTTACGTGATACTTCTATGTTCAATCCACCTACCGACTTCTACAAAGAGTTTTTCAAAGGGCTGTATGTAGGCATCAGGAGTGTGTCCAATCCTGTTCTTGTCACAATGACCACGGCAGACAATCCCGTCATGATCACGGTGCATTACCATGATGACTGCAGCAGTTGCATATACATACTCATTTCTTTCCACAGACCGCGCCGTAAATTACAACAGGTTCATTCATGATCACGCCGCTGCCGCACCTGATAAGAGGATAAAGCACATCAATGACATGGTCAGAGACACTGCGGTATACTTTCAGACATATGACGGAGTTTTTCCGCGCTTCGAACTTCCGGGGCTGGAGGCTTTCAGGAACATACCCCGACTGGCAGTGAACAAGGCGAGACTTTATGTACCGGTTCATCTTGACGGCGGCACATACATCGAAGCCAACCTCCCTTCACAGATCTTTCTAAGGTACAGGACCAGCGAAGGGAAACTGATTGTCGTTCCTGACCTGATGCACGACGCCTCGTTTCTCGACGGAACTTATTACACTACCGGTGACAATTATGTATTCAACATCACCTCATTTGTGCAGCAGTATATCAGCGGAAAGATCGATAAGCCGTCGGTGGAGATGTATTTTCCCACCACAGTTGACAAGAATGTAATCTTCGGGGTGAATGGCAACAGCCCTACCGTCAGGTTTGAATTTGCGTATACGGTCTACTGATCGTCTTTATATATAACCTTAACTGAATTTCTATGTGCGGAATTGTTGGCTACATAGGTTCCCGGCCTGCCCGCGATATTGTCATCAACGGCCTGAAGAGACTCGAGTACCGGGGCTATGACTCTGCGGGTATTGCAATTAATGACGGAACGGAGACACAGGTCTTCAAATGCGTCGGCAGGGTTCGTGACCTTGAGGAGATGGTCCACGGATCAGATTTCGACGGTACAATGGCCATGGGCCATACGCGCTGGGCGACACACGGTGAGCCCAATGAGATTAACGCTCACCCGCAGGTCTCCTGCAGGGGTAATTTCGTCGTGGTACATAACGGAATCATTGAGAATTATGCCCGTATCAAACGTCACCTGGAAAGCCGGGGCGTAACGTTTACAAGCCAGACAGACACTGAGGTTCTTGCCAACCTGATGGAACACCTTTATCTTGAAGGAGATCTGTCAGCCGAACAGGCAATTACACTGGCCCTTAACAAGGTCGAAGGCACATACGGACTTGCCATAATCTGCCGTAATGAGCAGGGGAAAATGTTTGCGGCGCGAAAGGGTTCTCCGCTTGTTATCGGAGTCGGTGACGGTGAGAACTTTATTGCCTCGGATGCAACTCCCATTGTAGAGTATACCCAGAGGGTCATTTATCTGAATGACGGCGACCTGGCCATTATCAGCAAGGACGAGATGGTGCTGAAGGCAATACGCAACAAGTCGTTCGAGCCGGAGGTACAGGAGGTTGACCTGAAGCTCGGTGAGATTGACAAGGAGGGTTTTCCGCATTTCATGCTGAAGGAGATTTTCGAGCAGCCACAGGCCATACATGATACATTCAGGGGCAGGGTGTTGCCGAACCAGTCAGGACTTATGCTGGGCGGGCTGCACAAAGTGATTGACACGATGGCTGTCGCTGACAGGATAGTTATTGTTGCATGCGGCACCTCGTGGCATGCTGGGCTTGTTGGTGAATACATACTGGAGGAGTTTTGCCGGATACCCGTAGAGGTCGAGTATGCTTCTGAATTCCGGTACCGCGATCCGATAATTAAAAAGGGTGACATCGTGCTGGCAATCAGCCAGAGCGGAGAGACAGCCGACACCCTTGCAGCCGTGAGGCTTGCCAAGGAACGCGGGGCGCTTGTACTCGGTATCTGCAATGTTGTCGGCTCAAGCATTCCGCGTGAGACAAATGCAGGGGTATACACTCATGCCGGTCCTGAAATAGGCGTGGCTTCCACAAAGGCATTTACAACGCAGGTCGTTACCCTTGCAATGATAGCCTTCGAGATAGGCAACAGGAAAGGACTGATTGACGAAGCCCGTTACAGGTCGCTCATTAATGAACTTGTCGGTCTTCCTGAAAAGGTTAAAAAGGCTCTTGATGTCAATGATCAGGCCCTTGCACTGGCGAAGATCTACCAGTCGACCACAAATGCAATATACCTGGGCCGGGGACTTCAGTTCCCGGTGGCTCTCGAAGGTGCCCTGAAACTGAAAGAGATTTCCTATATACATGCAGAAGGCTATCCCGCCGCGGAGATGAAACACGGCCCCATTGCACTTATCGACGAGAATATGCCTGTTGTTGTGGTGGCTAACCAGGAGAGCTCCTATGACAAGATTGTCAGTAACATAATGGAGGTAAAGGCCAGGAAAGGCGTAGTCATAGCGATTGTAACCGAGGGTGACCAGGTGATAAGTAAGCTGGCCGATCACGTGATGGAGGTGCCTGACACAATTCCTGTTTTCGGCCCTGTGGTAGCCGCGGTGCCCCTGCAGCTGCTCTCTTATCACATTGCCGTGCTGCGCGGCTGTGACGTGGATCAGCCAAGAAACCTGGCCAAGTCTGTCACTGTAGAATAACAGGGGAGGAACAAATATGGCTGACGGATACAGAAATCTAAGCATAGGTGAGATAAGGGGCCTTGAGGCTGCCGGCTGCAGAAGCGGTTCCTGGGAGAGTGTTTTTGTCAGGGAGCCCTTCAATGCGGAACGGATGCGCAATGTCACTTTCTCCGGAACTGTGAAACTGGGAATGTTTACAGGTGTTTCGCGCGAGAGCTGCGGACTTCCCCTGCCCCACGGTATAACCAACGCCCATATTCATAACTGCACTGTGGGTGACAATGTTACGATAATAGATATCACAGGGTATATTGCCAATTATGACATTGGTGAGGGAGTGGTGATAAGGAACTGCGGTCATATCTCGACAGAGGGAATGACCACCTTTGGCAACGGTACCCGCGTGGCGGTACTCAATGAAACCGGGGGCAGGGAGGTTCCCATCTGGGACAGGCTGACATCACATATGGCATATATTATCACTCTCTACAGGCATCGTCCCGAAGCCATTGAGATGATCGAAAAGCTTATCGGTGATTATACTGACCATGTCAGATCCGACCGCGGTGAAATAGGTTCCGGGGCGCGGATCGCCGGGTGCGGGACTATCAAGAATGTACGTATCGGTAACGGGGCAGTAATAGAGGATGTGTCAAGGCTTGCAGAAGGCTCTGTCAACAGTTCGTTCAAAGACCCGGTCTACATCGGCAATGACGTGATCATGGATCACTTCATAATCTGTTCAGGCTCCAGGGTAACTGACGCTGCCATCATCGACAGGTGTTTCATCGGACAGGGATGCACCCTGGCAAAACAGTATTCTGCCGAGAACTCGCTGTTCTTTTCGAACTGCGGCGGATATCACGGTGAGGCATGCTCCATATTCGGAGGGCCCTACACAGTCACACACCACAAATCGACATTGCTGATCGCAGGAATGTTCTCATTCATGAATGCCGGCAGTGGCTCGAACCAGAGCAATCACATGTACAAACTGGGTCCCATTCACCAGGGCATCATGGAAAGAGGATCCAAGACCACCAGTGACTCGTACGTCCTGTGGCCTTCACGCATCGGGCCCTTTACACTTGTTGTGGGGCGTCATTATCACAATGTTGATACCACCCAGTTCCCGTTTTCCTACCTGGCTGAGGTGAACTATGAGTCTCATCTTGTTCCGGGCATAAATCTGCGCAGTGTGGGAACCATACGTGATGCCCAGAAATGGCCGAAACGCGATGCACGCAAAGACCCCAGGAAACTTGACCAGATTAACTTCAATCTCCTGAGCCCCTTCACAGTGGGCAAAATGATGCGCGGAAGAGAACTCCTGCTTCAGATTTTAAAAGATAAAACAGAAGGCGGGGAGTATCTGACCTATGAGCGGATGAAGATGAAACCTTCAGCCGTTGAAAGGGGCATTTTGCTTTACCAGACGGGCATCAATAAATTCATCGGCAACTCGGTCATCAAAAGACTTGAAGGAATGGAGTTCAGCTCAGATGCTGACATACGGAAGAGACTTGAGCCTGACTCATCCGGTGGCACAGGCGACTGGGTTGACATGGCCGGGCTCATTGCTCCGATGAACAGGATAGAAGAGCTTCTTTCATCCATCGAAAAGGGTGAAATGAAAAGTGCCGAGGCCATAAACAAGGGGTTTGAGACAATCCACAGGCAATACTATGACCTCGAATGGGAGTGGATTTACAGCAGGCTGGCCGGTGAGACCGGGATATCAAACGGGAAACTGACAGCTGAAGACATCATCGCCATTGTTGAAAGATGGAAGAAGAGTGTGGTGGAACTCGATAAAATGCTTTACGAGGACGCCCGCAAGGAGTTTACCCTTTCATCTATGACAGGATTCGGCATCGACGGAGACGACGAGATAAAGCGCCAGGATTTTGAACATGTAAGGGGTGATTTCGAAAAGAATCCGGTCGTACTGGCCATTCTCGATCACATAAGGATCAAGTCAGAACTGGGTGATGAGCTGATTGAGCGTCTGAGACGCACGCATAAAAAGTAGCTTCACCTTTTTCCGTACATCTCCTCGTAGTATTTTGAATAGGCGCCTGAGATTATCTTCTCAAGCCACTCTTCGTTTTCCAGGTACCATTCTATTGTACGTTTAAGGCCTTCCTCGAAAGTCACCGACGGTCTCCATCCCAGCTCCCTCTGCAGCTTGCTGCTGTCTATGGCATACCTGAGATCGTGTCCTGCACGGTCTGTCACATAGGTTATCAGTGTTTCGGAGCTTCCCGCTGACCTGCCGAGTTTCTCATCCATGATATGGCACATCAGGCGTACAAGATCAATATTCTTCCACTCATTGTCTCCTCCCACATTATATGTATGGCCTTCAAGGCCCCTGTGAAAGATTACGTCAATTGCAGATGCATGGTCCTCAACATAAAGCCAGTCGCGGATGTTCTCTCCCTTCCCGTAAACGGGGATGGGCTTTCCGGTCTTTATATTGTTTATTGTGAGAGGAATAAGCTTCTCGGGGAACTGATTGGGGCCGTAGTTGTTGGAGCAGTTTGAGATCACCCAGGGCAGTTTATAGGTGTTGCCGAAGGCTCTGACCATGTGGTCCGAGCTGGCTTTGGATGCCGAATAGGGACTGCGCGGATCGTAGGGGGTCTCCTCTGTAAATAATCCGCCATGCTCAAGGGAACCGTAAACCTCATCGGTTGAGATATGGTAAAATATTTTCCTCGCATCATTCACAGCCATGTTGTCACGAAAGGCGGTAAGCAGGTTTACAGTGCCTATTATATTGGTATAGATGAACTCGTCAGGTGAAGTTATCGACCTGTCAACATGCGATTCAGCGGCAAGATGTATGACTCCGTCGAACTGAAATTCCCTGAAGAGATCATTTACTGCCTGTTTGTCAACGATGTCAATCCTCCGGAAAATGTAGTTTGCCTGGTTCTCAATGTCAGTGAGGTTTCCCAGGTTACCCGCATAGGTCAGTTTGTCGGCATTGACAATCCTGCAGTCCGGGTATTTGTGCACAAAAAGTCTGACGACATGAGAGCCTATGAATCCGGCTCCACCGGTAATGAGAACGGTTCTTTGCATAATCTTATTTGTTTCTGATTTTCTTTTCCCAGCGCCAGGCTGTTTCCATGGCCTGATCAAGCGTGCTTTCGGTCTTCCATCCCAGTTCGCGGTTTGCAAGTGAAGGGTCAGCCCATATCTTTTCGATATCTCCGGCTCTTCTTCCCGTGATTTTGTATCTGAGTTTCACACCTGATACCCGTTCAAAGGAGCCGATGGCTTCAAGGACCGACACTCCTGTGCCGGTGCCGAGATTAAATACCTCGTAGTTCCTTTTGTTTTTTCCGTCAAGCAGTCTTCTCAGCGCTACAACATGTGCTTTTGCCAGGTCAACCACATGCAGGTAGTCGCGAATGCATGATCCGTCGGGAGTATCGTAGTCGGTGCCGAATACTTTAAGTTCATCACGGAGTCCCATCGCAGTCTGAGTGATGAAAGGCACGAGGTTTTCGGGTACGCCCCTGGGCAGTTCACCGATCAGGGCTGACGGATGGGCACCTATGGGGTTAAAATAACGCAGTGATATCGCCTTCAGCGATGGCTGGGCTGCCATCGTATCGCGGATGATTACTTCGCCTACCTGCTTTGTGTAACCGTAGGGTGAGGCTGCCTCCTTAACGGGAGAGTCTTCGGTTACGGGTAACCGGTCAGGCTGCCCGTAAACAGTGCATGACGACGAGAATACCATGGCAGGTATCCCGGAGCCGGGCATCATCTCCAGGAGGTTCATAAGTGAGCCCAGGTTGTTCCTGTAATATTCAAGCGGCTTATGAACAGACTCGCCAACGGCCTTGAAAGCGGCAAAGTGAACTATGGCATCAATCTTTCCGGATTTTTCAAGGAAATCAGCAAGCTTCTCCCTGTCACACAGGTCAAAATTATGAAACCCGGGCCTTACTCCTGTTATGGCCTCTATTCCGTCAAGAACGGTGATATCGGAATTATGAAGGTTGTCAATTATTTCAACCTCGAACCCTTCGTTTATCAGCTCCACTGCGGTGTGGGAACCTATGAAGCCCGTGCCTCCGGTGACGAGGACCTTCTTCATTATAAGCTCCAGTAAGTGAGGTCTTTTATCTTATTCCTGAACATGCCCTTGATGTCTACCAGCACTCCCTTTTCATTCATCAGTCCTGCAAAGAATTTTTCATCGAGGCCGGCATACTCCTTATGGCTTACGGCAGCAATTATTGCGTCATATTTCCCTGTGGGCTTTTCACTGAGGTTTATCTTGTATTCTTCGTGGACTTCGGCCGGCGAGGCTCCCGGGTCTATCACATCAACTTCCACGCCGAAATCGCGAAGTTCATCAACCACGTCGATGACCTTCGAGTTGCGGATATCGGTCACGTCTTCCTTGAAAGTCATACCCATAACAAGGGCTCTTGCACCCATGGGGTTTTTGCCTGCGGCGATAATCTTTTTTACTGTCTGTTTGCCTACGTAGCGGCCCATGCTGTCATTTGTGAACCGTCCCGAATCGATCATCTGGGGATGGTACCCTAGCTCCTTGGCCTTGTAGGAAAGGTAGTATGGGTCGACGCCAATGCAGTGTCCTCCGACGAGGCCCGGGAAGAACTTCAGAAAATTCCATTTTGTACCGGCGGCCTCGAGTACCTCGTAGGTGTTGATGCCCATCCGGTTAAAGATTATGGAGAGCTCATTCATAAAGGCGATGTTGATATCACGCTGGGTGTTTTCAATGATCTTGGCTGCTTCTGCAACTTTGATCGATGATGCGCGGTGAACTCCGGCAGTGATGATGAGCTCGTAGATCCTGGCAATGTTTTCGGCAGATTCACTGTCGCACCCGCTTGTCACCTTGACAATCTTTGTAAGAGTGTGGTTCCTGTCACCGGGGTTAATCCTTTCGGGTGAAAAGCCAATCTTAAAATCTTCCGGGCACTTCAGTCCCGACCATCTCTCAAGCACCGGCAGGCAGTCTTCCTCGGTGCATCCCGGATATACTGTAGATTCATATACAACATAGTCGCCCTTCTTGAGGATTTTTCCCACAGTTTCGGAGGCCTTCAGCACAGGTGTCAGATCAGGCAGGTTGTGCCGGTTCACGGGTGTCGGCACTGCAATTATATGGAAAGAGGCTTCCCGCAGGTCTTCGGGGTTATAAGTATATTTAATATCTGTTCCCAGGAAGGCTTCAGACTCAAGTTCATTGCTGGGGTCGATGCCTTTTTTCATAAGTTCAACCCTTTCAGGTTTAATGTCGAACCCGATGACTTTAATTTTGCGGGCAAATTCCAGTGCAATTGGAAGTCCTACGTAACCTAAACCGATGAGTGACAGTTTTGTCTCCTTGTTGATGAGCTTATTGTACATTATTCTTTTTTATTAATGGGTGATAGTCTCCTTTAATCTGTGATATTGCTGCATTTCGAATCTGATATACGGTTTCAATGCTCTGGCGGGCGTCATCGAGGCCGAAACCGTTGCCCCTGAGAATTTCCTTGTAGGTTACTGTATGCAGGTCAGTGAACCCTTCCGAGAATTCGACCTCCTCGCCGTCGACTGTAATGCTTCTGTAGGTCCTTTTTCCCTTTTCCTTTTCGGCATCCGGAAGGTCATTGCCGTCGATGCTCAGGAACCAGCGCACCCTGGCCTTTTCAAGTTCCAGGAATCCCGATGCCTTATCCTTCTCAAGCAGGTGCACTGTATTTGAGACCACGCCGCCGAAGATCCATCCCAGCATATCGAAGAAGTGCACCCCTATGTTTGTGGCGATGCCTCCTGATTTGTTGATGTCACCTTTCCACGAGATCTGGTACCAGTTTCCGCGGCTGGTTATGTATGTGAGGTCAATATCATGTTTTCGCCCGGCAGGAGCTTTTAGTATTTTGTCACGCAGGGCTATTATGACAGGATGGTATCTGAGCTGGAGAATGTTGAAGATCCTGTGTCCGGTCTCTCTTTCTATCTCCTGCAGTGCGTCAATATTCCAGGGGTTCAGCACTACCGGCTTCTCGCAGATGGCATCGGCATGATGACGAAGTGCAAACCTGATGTGTGAGTCGTGCAGGTAGTTGGGAGAGCAGATGCTGACATAATCAAGCTCAGTTCCCGCCCTCTTGAGTTTGTCAACGTGCCTGTCAAACCTTTCGAATTCCACGAAAAAATCACTGTCCGGAAAATAACTGTCTATCTTGCCCACGCAGTCAAACCTGTCAAGGCTTGCAAGCAAACGGTTGCCTGTCTCCTTAATTGCCTTCAGGTGCCTTTCGGCAATATATCCGGCAACACCTATAAGGCCGAAATTCTTAGCAGTACCAGTCATTTGTTGCAGATTATGAAGGCATAAAAATACTAAATAATTCGTGTCACGCTGTTGTCAGAAAGCCTGTATTTCTGACCACTTTCGTGACAGACGGCAATGCCTTCATCATCAAATGCAAGTTTGTGGCCATATTCGGAGACCCAGGCAGTCTGACGTCCCGGGTTGCCTATCACGAGAGCGAAAGGTTTTACATCACGGGTTATGACCGCTCCGGCACCGATGAGTGAATATGCACCTATCTCGTGACCGCATACCACCGTTGCGTTGGCTCCTATTGATGCACCTTTCCGTACTGTTGTAGTGACGTACTGATCACGCCTGATGACTGCGCTCCGGGGATTTGTAATATTTGTGAAGACCATGGAGGGACCCAGGAATACGTCATCCTCGCATACCACCCCGGTATAAATTGAGACATTGTTCTGTACCTTCACGTTATTGCCAAGAATCACACCAGGGGAAATGACCACATTCTGGCCGATGTTACATTTCTCTCCGATTACTGAATCTTTCATTATATGGCTGAAGTGCCATATTTTAGTACCGTTGCCTATAGTGCAACCCTCATCAATTATTGCCGTTTCATGGGCAAAATAGTCCTTTTCCATTGTTCTTACTGTTTGAATTTGTCCCTGATGCAACCTGTGATATACCTTAGCTGGTCAGGTTCCATTTCGGTATGCACAGGCAGTGAGAGAACCTCGCTGCACAGCCTTGTTGTCAAGGGGAATTCGTCAGTACGGTAACCGAGATGGAGGTATGCCTTTTGAACATGCAGTGGCACAGGATAGTAGATCATTGACGGGATTCCCTCGTTTTCAAGATGTTCACGAAGGGAGTCTCTCTCTTCAGGTTTTACCTTAAGGGTGTACTGGTGGAAGATGTGTGTTGAATTTGCAGACCGTTTCGGGATCTTAATGGACTTCACCGCACCAAGCTCTCTGTCATAAAAATCGGCAACCTCACGGCGGGCTTCATTGAAGGCGTCGAGATGGCGCAGCTTCACTCTCAGCACGGCAGCCTGCAGCGTGTCAAGCCTTGAGTTGACACCTATGTTGTCATGATAGTACCTGACCTTCATGCCGTGATTCGTTATGCTTCTGATTAGTGTGGCAAGTTCATCGTTATCAGTGAAGATAGCTCCGCCGTCGCCGTAGCAACCGAGATTTTTAGAGGGGAAGAAGGAGGTGCAGCCGATTATTCCCATTGTGCCTGCCTTTCTGGTTGTGCCGTCGCTGAAGGTGTAATCGGTTCCGGTGGCCTGTGCCACATCTTCAATAATATGGAGACCGTGCTTTTCTGCAAGTTTCATAATGGCCTCCATATCTGCGCACTGGCCGAACAAATGGACCGGGACTATGGCTTTCGTCCTTGGGGTTATTGCTTTTTCAATCGCCTCAGTACTTATATTGAATGTGTCGGGATCAGGTTCCACGAGGACAAGTTTCAGTCCGAGAAGTTCAACCACCTCCACGGTTGCTATGAATGTAAAGTCGGTGGTGATGATTTCGTCTCCGGGTTTCAGGTTGAGGGCCATCATTGCTATCTGGAGGGCATCGGTACCGTTGGCGCAGGAGATCACATTCCGGACTCCGAGATACCTCTGCAGTTCCTCTTCGAACAGCCTCACATCGGGACCCTTGATGAAGGCTGCCGATTCTATCACCCCTGAAACGGCACTGTCAATGTCGGCTTTCAGCCTTAAATACTGTGACCGCAGGTCAACCATCTCTATTTTTTTCATGGGGTGATTCTTCTCTTTGCAACGAAGATAATACATTTTGAATAAACCTTTTTTAATGGGCGGATTGCGGTTTTATTGTATATTTGTATATCAGAAATTAAACATGGCGAGGGATATTAACGCATATTTAAGAGAGTTGCTCTTCGGGCATGACTGCGTCATTGTACCGGGGTTTGGAGCGTTTATAGGGAATTATTCGCCGGCAAGCATTGACCGCGGGGAAGGGCTTTTTTATCCGCCTTCAAAGAAAGTAACGTTCAACCGCCACCTTACCACCAACGACGGCCTGCTGATAGGTCATATCTCCGCCCGGAAAGGTATCGGTTACGGTGAAGCCCGTGACATTGTAACAGATTATGCCGAGGTACTGCGCAGAAGGATCTCCGGTGGAGATCAGGTCACCCTTGAACATATCGGCACTTTTTCAACAAACCGTGAAGGCAACCTGATCTTCGAGCCTGACAGCGATGCCAATTACCTGCTTACCTCTTACGGGCTCGATTCATTTCACCGGAGACCGGTTGCAGATTTCGATATCAGGAAGAGGGTCCTCGATCTTCACGAAAAGCCATCGCTGAGACAGCCTTCTGTAAGGCGCCTTTTGACAAGGGCTGCCGTGATAATACCGCTGCTGGTTGCAATGGCACTGGTGCCTTTCAATAATAAGATTTTTAAGGGGAAAGTGGCTGAGTCAACTCTTAATCCTCTGGCGACAGCCGAACTTGAGTTTAACAGGGCCCAGATAAACGGCGGAAAGGTGGATGCCGACTCAGGTATTGCGACAGATTCAGAGATTAAAGCCGAATTCAGGTGATTGCCCCGGCAGTCAGCACGGAATCAGAAGTGATGGTTACTCCGGCGGTTAAAGCAGAGCCGACTCCTGTTTTTGTCCCCGCACAGCCCGCATTCAGGTATATGCTTGTCACCGGCAGCTTCAAGACCGAGGATAATGCCCTGACAATGGTTGAGAAACTCCGCAGCAGGGGATACAGTCCCGAAGTAGCAGCCGGCCCTGACGGTTATCTGCGTGTCAGTGCAGTTACCTTCGAGTCGTTAGCCGAAGCGAAGGAAGCCCTGACATCACTCAGTAAAGTATTTCCCGAGACCTGGGTCTGCAAGGCCAGGTAATAAAAGATAATATTAAAGAGGAAGCGGAAGCCCTATTTTACAGGACTTCCGTTTTTGATTTTATCTTCCGGCATCATAAACGTCATCTTTCCGGAGGCATCTTCGGCAAGCAGGATCATTCCCTTCGATTCGATACCCTTTATTGTGCGCGGCGCCAGATTGACAATTACTGACACTCTTCTTCCCGGCAGTTCCTCTGCCGTGAAATGCTCTGCAATACCTGAAACGATAGTCCGGATGTCAATTCCGGTATCTACCTTCAGCCTGATAAGCTTGGTGGTCCGGGCAACCTTTTCAGCTTCGAGGATTGTTGCTGTGCGTATATCCATCCTGTTGAAATCCTCAAATGTGACATCCTCTTTTTGCGGAAGAGTTGTGACAACGGCAGCCTCATTGGCCTTCTTCGTGTCAAGCAGCTTTTGCATCTGTCTGCTGATCTCTTCATCCTCTATTTTGGTGAACATCAGGTCACCGGCCGAGATGACATGCCCCGGCCTGAGCAGTACTGTACTGCCTGCTGACTCCCAATTGAGATCGCCGATATTGAGCCATCCTCTCAGCTTATCCATCGAGAAGGGAAGGAACGGTTCCAGGATGATTGCAAGATTGGCGGTAATCTGGAGGGAGACGTTCAGAATTGTCTTCACGCGTTCAGGATCGGTCTTGATAACTTTCCACGGTTCAGTGTCAGCAAGGTATTTGTTACCCAGCCTTGCCAGGTTCATCGCCTCGGCAAGGGCCTGTCTGAAGCGGAATGCCTCGAGATTACTTTCCACGGCGCTCTTGAGATCAGTAATTGAGGAGAGAGCTGCCCGGTCATAATCAGTAAGTTCTCCAGGCTCCGGCACTTTACCGCTGTAATATTTATCGGTCAGCACGAGTGTCCGGTTCACGAAGTTGCCGAGGATAGCCACAAGTTCATTGTTGTTGCGTGCCTGGAAATCCTTCCAGGTGAAGTCATTGTCCTTTGCTTCGGGAGCGCTGGCACACAGGGCATAGCGCAGTGAGTCCTGCTTCCCGGGAAAATCCTCAAGGTATTCGTGAAGCCATACCGCCCAGTTTCTCGAGGTTGATATCTTGTCGTTTTCAAGGTTCAGGAACTCATTTGCCGGAACATTGTCAGGTAGGATATAGCTACCCTCGGCCCTGAGCATGGCAGGGAATATAATGCAGTGAAAAACGATGTTGTCCTTGCCGATGAAATGGACCATCCGGGTCTCAGGGTCTTTCCAGTATTTCTCCCAGTCGGGGGTAAGTTCTTTTGTTGCTGAGATATATCCGATAGGAGCGTCAAACCAGACATAGAGGACTTTCCCTTCGGCTCCGTCGACGGGGACCGGAACGCCCCAGTCGAGATCGCTGCTTACTGCCCTGGGCTGCAGGCCCTGGTCGAGCCACGACTTGCACTGACCGTAGACATTTGATTTCCATTCGGTATGCTCCTCAAGTATCCATTTCCTGAGCCACGGTTCATACTTGTCAAGGGGCAGGTACCAGTGCAGGGTCTCACGCATTACAGGTGCGCTTCCGCTAATTGTGGAGCGTGGATTCTTCAGGTCGGTGGGGCTGAGCGATGTGCCGCACTTCTCGCACTGGTCGCCGTAGGCGTTTTCATTTCCGCAGAAGGGGCAGGTTCCGGTGATGTAACGGTCGGCGAGGAAGCAGCCGGCTTCCTCGTCATAATACTGGTTTGAAATTTTCTCGGTGAATTCTCCCTTGTCATACAGGTTGCGGAAGAACTCGGAGGCGGTATCGTAATGTATCTTGTTTGAAGTGCGTGAATAAATATCGAAAGCGATACCGAAGTCTTCAAAAGCTTTTTTGTTGAGGACATGGTAGCGGTCAACAACCTCCTGCGGGGTGATCCCTTCCTTTCGCGCCTTGAGGGTTATGGGAACACCGTGTTCATCAGAACCGCATATGTGTATGACATCGGCTCCGCGAAGTCTCAGGTACCGTGTGTAAATATCGGAGGGTACATATACTCCGGCCAGGTGTCCGATGTGTATTGGTCCGTTGGCATAAGGCAGTGCGGAAGTTATCAGGTGACGGCTGTACTTTTTCATCTCAATGACCCGTAGTGTTTTTTTGTTAACCCGGCAAAGATAACACTTTCCGGCAAGGAGATGAAAAGGCTATTCGCCCTGACCGAAAGCGAGCAGGACCTGGTTCATATATGTGCGTGAAACAGGTATCAGGACTGTCACCGGCGTGTCAAGCTCAAGCATCAGGCCCTCCTTTTCGCGGCGGATGAGCTTTATCTTCTCCATGTTTACAAGGTAAGACCGGTGACATCGGAAGATAGACTCATTCTGCAATCCGTCCTCCATCTTTTTCAGGGTATTGCGCAGAAGGAACTTCGAGAGGCGCTCTTTTGACAGGTACCATACTGTAACGTAATTATCTGTTCCCTGCAGATATAGTATGTCTGACCTCTTGAGCGAAAGACGGAGAGTACCCTTTTCGTCGCGAAGCGGAATCATCGCCTTCTGTGCAGGTACGTCAGGCAACTCACTCATTTCAAGCAGCTGACGCTGCTTTTCACGCCACGAGAAATAGAGCCAGAGGGCGGAATAGGGAAGGAGCAGTGTCAGTGACGTGTTCAGGACGGATAAACGGAAGATTTCAGTGAAAGTCCGGGTTTCATTCAGAATTACAAGTTCATAAAAAGTATAGAAAAATGCCATGCTTATTATCTCAGCAGCAACCCAGATGAGATACTGGTAAATCCTCAGCTCGGCACCGCGACGTACAGCCTGATACATTATTATACGGCTCAGGGCAACAACCAGGATGCCGGTCAGTATGACCCCGCTTGAATATGCAAACAGTCTGAGATTCGAAATATTGAATTTTTCCTCAACACCGAACGGAGAATAGAGGTTGATAAACAGCAGGGCAAATGCTGCTGTAAAGAGGATCAGCCTGACAATGTTCTGTTTGTCAGTAAGGTATTTCGGAAGTTTTTTATTCAGATCCACAAAAAGGAGGTTTTTCCCATTTAGGTGCAAAATTAGCATTTTTCATTCATAAGCCCTCCCCCGTGAGGGGTCAGGACAGCACCGACTTTACCCCTGTCAGGCCGTTTTCACCCCTGATATGGCGTTTTCAGCCCTTGCATGTCATGGAAACACCTTATTTTTTGAGGCAGAACGGATATTTTGTTTGTTTGTGCGAAAAATGATGGGATACACAGACCAGCAGAGGGAGTTAGGCGGTTTCCTGAGGGAAGAGGGAAATGACCGCATTATTCCGGGAACAGATATAAGGGTGGTGAAGGAAATGTTCCACTCGAATAACGGTTTGACAATTCCTGTTTCACCCCGGCTTCCGGGATTATTCAGGGATTTCTTCCCGACTGTTGACGCTTCTGAGGTGAATAATAACTTTTCATACAATATTTTTATCCCTGCGAAACCTGAGAAGGGCTTCATAATTCTGCTGCACGGGCTCAATGAGCGCACCTGGGACAAGTACGTGCTGTGGGCCCTGAGGCTGGCCTCGGATACGCGCAAGCCAGTAATTCTCTTTCCCATTGCCAATCATATGAACCGTTCTCCCCGCACTTGGTTTGACCGTCACGCCATGATGCCTGCAGTTGCGGCAAGAATGCTTTCTGAACCGGGCGCGAGGCTGACCACTTTTGCAAATGTGGCCCTGAGCACCCGGTTGTCAATATCGCCGCATCTCTTTTTTCTCTCGGGCTACCAGGCTGTCAATGACATCATCAGCCTCACGGAAGAGATAAAAAGCGGCAGGCATCCGAGTATCGGAAGTGAGGGCAGCCCTGATATTTTTGCCTATTCAATCGGGGTAATGCTCGCACAGGTTCTGATGCTTTCCAGGGAAAAGCCGCTGCCGCCCGAGAGCAGGTTGTTTTTCTTCTGCGGGGGCAGCGCTCTCAACAAAATGAACGGTACTTCAAAGCTCATAATGGACAGTAAGGCTTTTGACAGGCTCATCAGCTATTACATCGACGAAATAGATGAGAAGCAGAAACAGGGAGGCGACTGGCTGACAAAGATTGTTGATGAAACTGCCGTGGGTGAGGGCTATTACGCGATGAGTTCCGCGGCGCGCCTGAAGAAAGTCTTCGGAGACCCTTTCCGGGATCTGGACGGCAGGGTGAAAGCCGTCACGGTATCATCTGACAGGGTAATACCGCCTGCAGGGATTAAAGAGGCCATGCTGGGAGCTGATATTGATACATGGTTGCCTGATTATCCCTGCACACACGAAAACCCCTTCCCGCTTTTCACAACAGGATACGCCGGTGCTGTCGACAGTGCCTTTGACAGACTTTTCACCTCTGCATCCGCTTTCCTTGCCTGAAATGATTACTGGCTTAATCACACTGCGTTCCGCTTCAGGATAAATTAAAAATTGTATTTTTGGTTTATTCTTTCCCAGAACCGGATCAATGAAGACTCTTACTATTCCTGCCTATCTGAAAGAGGGTGACACCGTAGCTATTATTTCACCTTCCGGTGTTGTGGACAGAGATGTGATACTTAAAGCCGTTGTAATTCTCAAAGCTTCGGGTTTCAATGTTGTGATGGGTGAAAACGTCTTCAGGCAGAACGGTTGTTTTGCCGGGAGTGACACGGAAAGACTTTCAGATCTTCAGCACGCTACGGATGACCCGGAGGTAAAAGCCGTTTTTTGTTCACGCGGCGGATACGGTATCTCACGTATTATTGACAGGGTTGATTTCTCATCACTGAAGAAAAACCCGAAGTGGTATGTTGGATTCAGTGATATAACTGTATTGCACCTGTGGCTGAACAAGCTTTGCGGACTTGTCTCACTGCATGCAGAGATGCCACTTAACTATTCAAATCCCAAAAAGACACCTGAGAGTTATACGTCGGTAATTAAGGCCCTGAAAGGTGAGCCGGAAACCATCACCTGGAAGAGTTCTCATCAGGCAACATTCTCCGTCCGCGGGCCGCTGATCGGAGGTAACCTGTCTCTCATTTACAGCCTGACCGGCACCCCTGCCGAGCCTGACACTGACGGCTCTGTCCTGTTCATTGAGGAGGTTGGAGAATACTACTATCATCTTGACAGAATGATGACATCACTGCGGCTCACAGGAAAGCTGAACAACCTTGCAGCAATGATTGTGGGAGGGATGGAAAAGATGGAACAGGGCAATGTCACCTATAATAAAAGTGCTGAAGAGATCATTCTGGATATTGCAGGTCACTACAATTACCCCATCATCTTCAATTTCCCTGCCGGCCACATATGTGACAACAGGGCCGTTTACATGGGGCGCGAGGCTCTTGTTACGCAGAATGGGCTGGATGCATCCCTGACCTTTGTTTAAAAAGGTCAGAACGCTGCAAGGAGGAGGTTGATGTCCTTGGAAAGAATGCCGAATTTTTGCCCCAGGAGCTCATTGGTCAGGATCCCGTTGTAGATATAAACCCCGGTTCTGAGTCCGTTGTTGAACTTCAGCATCGGGGTCACGCCTCCGGCATCTGCAATTTCCTGGATCAGTGGTCTGAAGACATTGCTTAAGGCTATTGATGCAGTACGGGGCACCCGTGAAGGAAGGTTCCATGCCGAATAGTGGATCACACCATGTTTCTCATACAGCGGGTCTTTCAGTGCGCGGCACTCCGTAGTCTCAACACACCCTCCGCTGTCGACACTAAGGTCAATTATAACTGATCCCCGTTTCATGCCCTGCACCATGTCTTCTGTAACATAAAACCAGGGTCTGAGATCTTCGGCTCCCAGGGCTCCGATAAGCACGTCAGCCGATTTCAGCGCTTTTTTGAGAACCTGGGGGTGGAATGTGGAAGTGTAAAGCCTCTGCCCGAGAAGATTCTGAAATCTCCGCAGGCGGTGCACCGAATTGTCAAAAATCCGTACTATGGCACCCAGTCCCAACGCGGCACGGGCAGCATTCTCCCCGGCAGTATTGGCGCCTATTATAACCACTTCAGTGGGGGTCACTCCGGTAACTCCCCCGAGCATTACGCCCTTGCCTCCCGAGGTGCTGCTAAGAAAGTCAGATGCCAGCAGCACCGCAGTGATGCCGCTGATCTCACTCATAGACTCCACAACCGGGAGAACGCCGTCACTGTCTTTTATCTTTTCACTCGCCAGCGCTGTGACACGCTTACGCATCATTGAAGATAGGGTCACCTCTCCCATCATGGCCACATTCATGAATGAGATTACCAGCTGGTTGCCCCTGAGAAGTTCAACCTCATTTTCATCGAAAGGAGCGGTTTTTATTACCAGGTCACACTCATACACTTTCTGTGAAGAATCTGAGAGTACAGCCCCGTTCTCGCTGTACTTGCTGTCACTGTAGCTTGAACCCTGTCCAGCTCCCCGTTCTATAAAAACTTCATGGCCTGCGTCAGTAAGGATCTTTACCGCCTCAGGAGTAAGTGAAATGCGTTTTTCATTGTCACGCACGTCACGGGGCATTCCAATCGACATCTGGCGCCTGTTGACAGCCTTTTCAAGCTGCTCTTCCCGTGGCATGAATGCACTTTTTACCGGCTCACCCATCTGGTTTGGTTAAAATTGTTTGAACTAATGTGATCAATCAGCTCATCAAATTTAAGATAATAATTGCAGAGTAAAGTAGGAGTGGGCAGGGAATATGTTGTCAGGGAATAGAAGGAGTTGTCATGGAATATGTTGGCAGGGTAAATAAGGAGTAGCGTTGACAGATCCTGCCCGGGAGATGCAAAAGTAGTTCAGCGGGTCTCGATGACCCTTGCGCCGTCAGACTGAACTGTGATTGATATCATGAGAGTCCCGGGAGGAAGCAGGGGTTCAATCTTTTCAGGCCACTCCATGAAACAGGGAGAGAGGGTGTCAAAGTATTCCTCTATGCCGAAGTCCAGCACCTCGGCTATTGACCTTATCCTGTAAAAATCGAAGTGGAACACCGGCAGTTCTCCCGGCCGCCTGTATTCGTTTACAAGGGTGAATGTGGGGCTTGTAACGGTATCGGTGACACCCAGCTCTTTGCAGAGAGCTTTGATGAAGGTGGTCTTTCCGGAGCCCATCTGACCGAAGAATGCAAAGATATGACTCCCCTTCGTTTCTGACAGGAAATGCCTGGCAGCATCCTTCAGGTGGCTTTTATCCTTTACAACTATCTTCACCAGGCAAAAATATGCATTAAACGGGCTCAAGGTATACAAGTGGCAGCAGCATCTCCTGCATCGATATTCCGCCGTGCTGCAAAGAGTCTTTGTAATAACTCACCACCTGGTTGTAATTATTCGGGTAGACCAGGAAATCATTTTCCCGTGCGAAGATATACTTTGACGAGATGTTTGTCATCGGGAGACCTGCCTTCACGGGGTCAGTGATCTCGAAAACATCTTTCGTACTGTAATTCATGTTTCTTCCGTTCTTGTAGCGCAGGTTCACCGACGTCAGCCTGTCGCCGACGACCCTGACGGGCCTGTTAACGCGTATTGAACCGTGATCTGTTGTAAAGATCACCCTGCCGCCTTTCGAAGCAACATGCTTCAGCAACTCAAAAAGCGGTGAGTGGACAAACCAGGTATGTGTGAGGGTAAGCCATGAGGCCTCATCGCCGGTCATGTCACGTATAAGATCGATTTCAGTTCTTGCATGGCTGAGCATATCGACAAAGTTGTAGACCAGGACGTTCAGGTCATTTGACATCATCTGCTGCATCTTTTCGTTCACAGCCCTGCCTTCAGCCTCGGTCCTTATTTTATGATATGACCACCTTCCGTTTATTCCTGCACGCTGGAGGTGCCTGGCAAGAAGCTTGTCCTCAAAAAGGTTCTTGCCTTCGTCTTCATGATCGCTGATCCAGTATTCAGGAGTGGAATCGCTGATGGCAGCAGGCATCAGCCCCGCAAAGAGCGCATTCCTTGAATACTGTGTCGATGTAGGAAGGATGCTCAGGTACAGTTCATCAGAAACCTGGCGGAGGAACGGTGAGAGATCGCCTGCCATCGCCTGCCACTGGTCGAGCCGCATATTGTCAATGATAATACAAAAGAGAGGTGATCCCTTCCGGATGAGCGGAAAGACCTTTTTCGACATTACTGCAGGCGACAGCAACGGCTTGTCAGTTGCGGAGGGGGAAAGCCATTTAAGGTAATTCTTCTCTACAAAGCGTCCGAAAGCCCTGTTTGCATCTGACTCCTGCATCCGTAGTACTTCTCTCATCCCGGTATCAGACGATCTTATCAGTTCTGCCTGCCAGTATACGAGTTTTCGGTAAAGCTCGCTCCACCTGTCAAAATCGGAGGCTTCCGAAATCATCCCTGTTATCGACCCGAATTCGCCCCTGAAAACAGAGGTTGTCTGCTTTGATACGATGCTGTCAAGATCGAGGATCTTCTTGAGCGACAGGAGTATCTGCTGGGGTTTGACGGGCTTGATGAGGTAATCGGCTATCTGGGAGCCTATTGCAGCCTCCATTATCTCCTCCTCCTCGCTTTTGGTTATCATTACAACAGGGATCGAGGGCTTCAGTTCCTTTATGCGGCGCAGGGTCTCGATACCGCTTAGCCCCGGCATATGTTCATCAAGGAAGATGATGTCATAAGGTTTTTCCTGGACCATTGTTATTGCATCCGTACCGCCGGGACAGGTGTCGGTCTCGTAACCTTTCTCCTTAAGGAACAGAATATGTGACCTGAGAACCCCTACCTCATCATCAACCCATAATATTCTTACCTGTCGCATGTCAGCACATTGGGTTACCTGAGCGGGGAATACGTTTTGTCATAGAATATCCGGTAACGTTCAATATTCCTGTCATCCATGAATTTGGGAAGGTTGTCACGGCTTATGACGAAGACGGATATCTGTGCTTCAGCAGCACCCCTGATCTCCTTCAGGGGGTCGAAACCTTTCAGATAAGCCAGGGCTTCAGAGGTGGAGGCGAAGGGGCCGACGGTTATTGTAAGGAACTTATTTTCTACGGCAGTTCCTTCACTGCGGTAGTTTTTGTCACTGAAGTTGTCAAGGTTGAAGTTGATGACGTCGAAGACCATCTGGTTGAGGTTTGCCGCGACATTGGCAGCAACCAGCAGGACATAATGAGGTTGCAGCGTGTCTGCCACGTAAAGCGTCTCAGCTATCTTTATATCATCCGCTATCCTCATCTCAGGGATCTCCCGCAGGAGGACCTCAATTATCTCGCGGCTCTAATGCCTTCCGGCGTTAACGGATATCTTGCAACCAGTGAGTCAAGCCCTTCCTTGTAAGCTGTCTCTCCGCGGGAAGCACCGGCGGCCATAGCCTGAAGGAGCATAAATTTCGGGGCCAGCTGGTCGTGGCCATACATTTTCAATGCATTTTCACAAAGAGTGAATGCCTCTTCAAAGCTGCCCGCAGCAAAGGCATTGTATGCCGACTCGTAAAGGATTTCTGAAGCTTTTGAGGCCTCCGTCTGTTTCCTGACATAGTCAGGGTCAGATAGTATCCGGGCATACTCTGATGCGGGGAAGAGAGACAGCAATTCGGAGCGCCGCCGTTCCGCCCTTGCCGGATCACTTTTTTGCAGCAGGCGGTACAGTTCCCAGAGGGCCTCGGCCCTGACAATGTCAGTACCGCCTGACCTGGCAGCCTCTTCGAATGATGTTGCGGCAAGGGTTGTGTCACGGAGTCTTGAGGCAAGGACTTTTCCTTCGGCAAGAAGGGCGGCGGCGCTCTTTTGCCTCGATTCGGTCATCAGTGAGTCTGTCAGCGGGAGGTTTTTCAGATAGAATTCCGTGCTGCGCACTGCGGCAACTGCTGCACTGTCGGGGTTATTCACCACATCACCGTTCTCATTCCCCTGGGTGGAAGGGTTTATCCTCGTCCTGTTTGCCCGTCTCCAGTTATCCTCCAGCCTTCTCTCTCCCCACCGGCGTCTGAACTCCGTACGTCCGAAGGTGAGCGCTGCCTGGTTGTAAAAATACCAGCTTCCTTCGGCGGAGATTGAGTTCTGGTTACGCTGTTCATTTTCGTAATACTGCCCCATGTTGTAGCGGTCACTGCCAGTGGTCTCCTGCCTGGCCAGGGTCTCTTCCTCCTGAAGTTTCCTGATAATTCCCGATATCAGTGATTCACGCTCAGCGGGGCTCATGAGGGCTACCCTTCGCAGGCTGTCTTCAGTGGATACTACCGTATGAAAAATGGCATATTCATTCAGATCCGAGGAGGTACGGCTTATAGCATCATAGTCAGGAAATCTCCTGTCAATAATATACATTGCGCTGTCATAGTACTTCTGGGCTTTAACATAGGAGGGAACAGAGTAGAAATACTCCCCGAGTGCCAGGTAAGACCTTGCTTTCTGTCGGTTGTTGCCGGTACTGGTCCTGGCCGATTCCGACCACAGTTCAAGGGCACCTTCAATGTTTCCCTGACGGCGCTCAATTTCCCCGAGTGCAAAATATATCTGGTCAAGATATTCCTTGTTTTTCGAATCGCGCAGCATTTTCCGCAGCGTTTTTTTCAGGTCAGCAGCATCGCCTGACGAGACATCCGCTACCCCGGCGAGGTTTATACCCGCATTGAATTCAAGGTCATACGGCGGGTTCATCCGCATTACATCAGTGAAATATTTCGTAGACCGGGTGTTATCGCCTCCGGCCTTGCAGGTCTGAGCAAGAAGGTATGTCAGGCGCACCTTCGTCTGCTTGTCACTGCTGTATTCGACTGCTTTAATAAGGGGATCAATTGCCTTCTCATACCTTTTCTGGCGGAGGGCTATATCTGCCGAAGTGGACCAGATCATTGCCTGCAGGTTCTTCGACAGCTTTTCGGGTTCAGTTATACCCTGCAGCAGGCGTTCTGCCTCCTGGTAGTTGCCTTCTTCGGTATGGATGCGGGCCATCCATACGGCTGATTCGTTAATTATTCCCTCATCTTTTGTGAGTCCCAGGTTATATGACAGGGTGGCCCTTGCACCGGTAAAATTCTTCTGGTAGAACTGGGCTTTGGCCATCAGCAGGTACGAATCGTCAACATATTGATTGTATTCCCTCCTGTTGTAAAATTCTTCATCTGCGGGGCTGCGGTCTCCCCGTTTTTTTTCTTCGGGTTTGGCCGTTATAGAGTAAAGGGCGATAAGCTTGGAGGCTTTCTGAACAGCTCTTTCCATGTCGGACCCTGATACCTGGGCTGCCTCAGGGGTGGAATATTCAAAAACGGGCAGTATTGCACTGTAATCATCACGGTGCGAGGCTTTGACTTTTGCCACGCCTGCCTTATAGGCTTCATTTCCGTTGAAATAGATGTTGTATTTTGAAATAAGGGAATGGTAAAACCGGCTTGCTCCCGTGTTTTTCTCCACCGAGCAGCCTGCAACCAGTGCGGTGAGCACCAGGGTCAACGCGACATTATATGATAAGCGCCGTGATGTCAACAAATGCGGTTTATACTATAACTGCACAGGGCAGCATAAAGTATTCAAAGGTAATAAAAAGAGGCAAGAATCAGTTCCGTGGCGGCAGAAGCACGGCGGTTACTTCATCTGAACAGGTTTGGTGGGCGCAAGGTCGGCATTGCGTTTTTCGACACTGGCTACAACAGCATCGGCAAGGTTCATGAATGCGATACCCGGTTCACTGTCTCGCAGGGCTGCAGGAATACCTGCATCACCTCCGTCGCATATGCTTTCGACTATCGGGATCTGTCCAAGGAGCCCGGCCTTCGCTTCCTCAGCCAGCCTTCTTCCCCCCTCCTTGCCGAAGATGTAGTATCTGCGTCCGGGCAGTTCCGGGGCAATAAAATATGACATGTTTTCCACGAGACCCAGAACAGGAACATTAATGCTTTCACTGCGGAACATTGCTATACCCTTGCGGGCGTCTGCAAGCGCGACTTCCTGCGGGGTGGTTACCACTATCGCTCCGGTCACGGGCACCTCCTGCACAAGAGTCAGATGTATGTCACTGGTGCCGGGAGGCAGGTCGAAGATGAGGTAATCAAGATCACCCCAGTCGCCCTGGCTGATAAGCTGTTTCAGGAAACTGCTGGCCATGGGTCCGCGCCATATGACCGCTTCGGAGTCCCTGACGAAGAAACCGATTGAAAGGATCTTCACCCCGTATTTTTCAAGCGGGATGATCCAGTCTTTTCCGTCCCGGTTTAACATTTCAGGCTTATAGCTTTCAGCGCTGAACATTTTGGGAACGGAAGGTCCGAAAATATCAGCGTCAAGGAGACCGGTGGCATAGCCCTTTCTCGCCAGGGCAACGGCGAGGTTTACCGCAACGGTTGATTTTCCTACGCCTCCCTTGCCTGATGAAACGGCAATTATGTTTTTTACTCCGGGCAATACCTCTCTTTTGGGAGCCACGGTTTTTCCTACAACGGTTTTCGGGTTGACCTCTATCGAAGTAATGACAGCGTCAGGACCCAGGGCGTCTTTGACCGCCCTCACGCAGTTGCTCTTTATCGAAGATAGAAATGGATCATTCGACTTTTCCGGTATCAGCACCAGTTTAATGCCTTCATCCGTGATTTCCACATCGCCAACAATTCCAAGAGTTACAATGTCACTTCCCTTTTCCGGGTGACTTACCTTCCTAAGCGCTGAAATTACCTGTTCTTTTGTATACATTATCTTATTTAGATTTATTCTGAATAATCTGATTCATTAGCAGTTAGCCATTATAGAACATCGCCCGTTGTTTAAAGTTCAGCAGACGGGTCCCAGAATTTCTCCCTGAAATCCAGCACGCAATCGTCTTCCACTGTGAAGCCTTCATTTTCAAGAAGTTGTTGCATCGTTGTGGAGTTTCCGAAGTGATGTTTTCCGGTGAGCATCCCGTTACGGTTCACCACGCGGTGTGCCGGGATAAAGTCTGAAGAGGTGTGGGAGGAGTTCAGTGCCCAGCCTACCATGCGTGCAGAGCGACCGGTGCCGAGATACCGTGCGATGGCTCCGTACGATGTTATGCGACCGTAGGGTACCAGCTTTGCCACCTCGTAAACAAGATCGAAGAAGCCTTCATTTCCACCCTTCTCCGGGGCTGACGATCTCTTTTTCATTATTGATTCTGAATGAGAGGTATGTTATGGGAATACCCCGGTCGAGGAAGATCTGCTCATAATGTGTGCGTATCGATAGCATCGGGTCGCCGGGCTTGTCTGCATACAGGTCGGTGACAGCACTTATAAGCACGAGTTCGTTTTTCTGTACCAGTGCCAGGGTGTAATCAAACAGCTCCCTGCAGTCTGTCTTCAGGTGCAGCGTTCCGCCGTCCTTCATTATGCTTCTGTACAGGTTCAGAAATACCGGACCCGCCAGCCGTTTTTTTTCTCTGGTCCGTTTAAGCTGGGGATCAGGGAACGTTATCCAGATCTCATCAACTTCACCCGGAGCAAAAAATGATTTGATAAACTCGATGCGTGTACGGAGGAAAGTGACATTGGGCAGCCGTTTGTGATGCGTATCCCTGGCTCCTTTCCACATCCTTGCACCCTTTATGTCTATTCCGATGAAATTTTTCTGCGGGTAATTTTCGGCAAGGCCAACAGTGTATTCTCCCCTTCCGCAGCCAAGTTCCAGGACTATGGGGCTGGAATTTTCAAACCACTCACTGTGCCATTTGCCTTTAAGCTCATGATCTTTTTGAAACACCTCCGTAAAAGGCGGCTCTATCACATGCTCATAGCCTTTCAGTTCAGTCCACCGCGCCAGTTTGTTCTTTCCCAATGCCGGATAAGTTATGTCAGTCAGTTCTTAAGAAAATCTTCATCCCGATGTCATAGACCCCGGTAAGAACAGTATCCCTCATGCCGTGGATCACCCTGAAATGGTATTCTCCGGCTTCGGGAAAGAAAACATTGGATTTGTAAGGAATTACAGCTTCACGGATGTCACCGGCGCCCTTGCCCAGCCATTCACCTTTTTCATCGGTAAGCATTCCCTGGACTGTATCGGTCAGTGTTGTTCCCGAGGGGAATGTGGTAATGACGAAAAGATAGAGATTACGGTAAGGATAATCTGTGGATGTGCGCACGGAGAGGTTCACGTTGTATGATCCGGTTGTATCATTCACTGTGCAGGCGAAATTGGCTGGGTCATACATTGACCATTCAGCATCCTCCATTTTGACAATATCACTGTACATCGTATTCCTGCCGCAGGAGGTCAGCAATACAATTACTGTAAGGGCCGGCAAAAAAATTATCCTACTTGTTGTTTTCATTTCTTCTGCGTTGCGGTCTTCTCTTGCCGCGGTTCTCCCTGGGGGCGCTCTTCGATTCAAAACGGGATAATCCGCTGTTCTGGAGGAGGAGGTCACTTCCGACATTAAGAGGCTGATTGTCAGGAATTACGATGAGCTTATCCGGTTTGACTCCTTTCCTGTTCAGCTGTTGTATCTCGCGGACGCGTGCCACCGGTACCGGGGTAAGGTTTACAGACATGCGCTGATCTGAAGAATACCAGTAGATTCCCTTGTGCACTTCCATCTTCTGGAACCAGGCTGTGCCGCCGGCAAGTTCCAGGGGAATCTCCCTGTGAGGAAATTCCTTCTGGGCGTCAAGATAACTGTCCAGCTCAAAGTTCAGACAGCATTTCAGTTTGCCGCACTGTCCGGCAAGTTTCTGGGGATTTAGCGACAGATCCTGGTAACGTGCATGGGTGGTTGTCACCGACATGAAGTTAGTGATATAGGTTGAGCAGCACAGTTCACGTCCGCAGGTACCTATTCCCCCTATTCTTCCGGCTTCCTGTCGGGCACCTATCTGCCTCATTTCGATACGGATACGGAATTCATCGGCAAGGACCTTGATCAGCTGTCTGAAATCCACTCTCTCATCGGCAAGGTAATAGAAGATGGCCTTTGTCTTGTCACCCTGGTATTCAACATCACCGATCTTCATGTTGAGGCCTATTTCTTCGGCAATCTTTCTGGATCTGAGCATAGTATGCACTTCGAGCTTCTTTGCCTCTTCCCACTTTTGCAGATCAACAGGCTTAGCCTTTCTGTACACTTTCTTGAGTTCGTCTACCACAGGCCTCACTTTCAGTCTCTTGAGCTGGTCATGCACGAGGTAACCCGTCATGGAGATTCTGCCTATGTCGTGACCAGGAGAAGCCTCGACGGCCACTGTGTCTCCCATCTCGAGCTTAAGATCATTGATGTTACGGTAGAAACCCTTGCGGGTGTTCTTGAAGCGTACCTCTACCACCTCGTTGAAACGGGGGTCAAAGGGCAGTTCACCAAGCCAGTTGAACTCGTCGAGCTTGTTCTCGCCGCATTTGTGTTTTGTTTCAGGCGGGTGAAGCTCCTCGCTTCCCGGTACCTGTATATCTTCGTTTGTCATCTCAATTGTCAGTGCAAATTTAGAAATAATAGACCGATATTCAACCTGACATCAACCGTCACCCTATCAGCCTCATTGTCTTAAGCGCCAGGTCAAGAAAGATCATCTTGGTGTTGCCGTTGCTCTCCACGTGTGCAAAGGCAAGATTGAATTCCCTGTCGAGGGCCTGGATATTCCTGTTGTTAATGAAGGGGTGAAATTTCTGCGAGAAGTCCTCCTCCTTTTCTGTCAGGTAAACAAGCCTGTTTTCCTTACCCTGGTAATTTAAAATGAAATTCTCACGTATCATGCGAAGTGCATAGGTGAGGAATCCCTTTTGCCTCTCACGGCCCAGTGCCGCTGTTTCGTCAGACCATGAAACAAGGGCCTGGGAATCGCGTTTGTAGGCTGTTCGCATAAGGGTGATGAATCGGTCGAGGTGCTTTGCGGTACTGTCAGCATCCCTGGCAAGTTCAATGGCCCTGACCATGTTGCCATTGGCTATTCCTGCAACTTCTCCGGCATAGACACTGTCAAGACCGTAGTTCTTTTCGAGGAACCGGCTCATCTCATCCGGTGCTATGGCAGGGATCCTCACAGGCTGGCATCTGGAAGTAATTGTGGGCAACAGCTTATCATCCTCCTCAGAAACCAGGATGAAAAGGGTCTTTGCCGGCGGCTCTTCAATCATTTTCAGTAGCTTGTTAGCTGTTTCGGCATTCATCTTTTCAGGAAGCCATATAATCATGATCTTGAAGTCGGACTCAAACGACTTCAGGTTCAGTTTTCTGACAATTTCGGAAGCTTCAGCGACCGGGATGATAGCCTGCTCGTTTGCAACTTCCATTGCCTCTGTCCAGGTGTTGAGCGAAAAATATGGCGACCTGAGGACCATCGCGCGCCACTGTGAAATAAAGGTGTCGCTTACCGGTTCTGTTCCCGGTTTCTTTTTGATTACCGGGAAAACAAAATGGAGGTCAGGGTGAATGAGCTTGTCATATTTAGCGCATGATGGACACACCCCGCAACCGTCCGTTGCCGTCCGGTTTTCACAGCTAATGTAACGGGCAAAGGCAAGTGCGATGGCAAACTTACCGCTCCCTTCAGGACCGTAAAACAGAAGGGCGTGGCTGACTCTCTGTTCAGCCACGGCGGTTCTCAGTCTGTCAATGACAACTTTTTGTCCCGGTATATGTGAAAAATTCATGCTGCCTTCCCTTGTAAGGAAAGCAAAAATACAAAAAATCAGTGAAAGAGAGATTCAGGTCAGAGAGCCGACAGGGCTCTCTCATAATCAGGCTCTGTTGTTGTCTCGGGGACGAGTTCGGAATATTTTACTATGCCATGTTCGTCTATCACCACAACGCTGCGGGCATAGAGGCCTGCCATCGGTCCGTCAACAAGCTCAACACCGTATGCTTTACCGAAGGCCTGATCACGGAAACCGGAGAGGGTTGTCACGTTCGTTATCCCCTCGGTGGTGCAAAAGCGGCCTGAAGCAAAGGGAAGATCCTTTGTAATTGCCAGTACCACTGTATTTTCCTTGCCAGCAGCCATCTGGTTGAATTTTCTGACTGCCGTGGCACATACTGAGGTATCAAGACTGGGAGAAATGTTCAGAATCACCTTTTTTCCTTTCAGCTCTTCAAGTGAGAGAGAGCCAAGGTCCGATTTAACAAGTTTGAAATCAGGAGCCTTGCTGCCGTTTGCCGGAAGGTTGCCTGACGTATTTATTGCATTTCCCCTGAGTGTAATTTTTGCCATAATATTATTCTTAAAAGTTGATTTTGTTTATTGTTAAACAAACAAAAGTCAATAAGGTTTTATTCAGGACCGAAAGAACCGGGCTTTTCTGAATTTCTCAAAAAGCTCCTGCTCATCTTTGTCCTCCCTTATTCCCCCGACAAGCAGATCAAAAAGAGGTGCTATTGACTCGTCACTGAATGAGGCAGCAATAGCCAGTTTTTTAAACAGGTTCTTTTCCCCGGAGGAAATCTGGTTGTCAGCAAGTATTATCTCTACTGCATTGTAAAGGTGTTCAAACCTCTTTTCAAGTTCATAGGGAGGGGAGTAAAAATGAGTGGATTCTGCATTGATGAGCTGATCAGCTTCCTGGTCAGTCAGACTGAATCTCCTCCCGAACCTGTGAAGGAGAGCAAGCTCGTTACTGTCTATCTCCCCGTCGGCCAGCGCAACCTGTATCAGATGGATAAAACTTTCCTTATTTACTCTTTTTCCGCTGTCTGTAATAAAGTCTGTGAAGCTCATTGGTTTTAAAGTTATTTATAAAAATAACAATTTTTAATTGGAATTGTTACAGAAATTAATGCCGGCACAAAAATCAGTCTGCCGGCCACCTTTGGTTGACATTCCTGAAGAGTCACTGCTTTTTCCGGTAGTATGGAATGTATTTAAACTCACTTTTCCGGTGGTGAGACTGAAAATATTTGAGCTAACTTCTTATTTTTGTAAGTTACCAGTTAAACATTATTAAAAGAAGGTTTATGAAAATGATTGACAGTTTTAATTTCAGCGGACTGAAGGCTATAGTAAGGGTTGACTTCAACGTACCCCTTGACAAGACGACCCGTGAGGTAACGGATGACACTCGTATCCGCGGTGCTGTGAAGACAATAAAGAAGATCATCTCTGACGGAGGTTCGGTGATACTGATGTCACACCTTGGACGCCCGGAAGGGGTTCAGGCAAAATACTCTCTGAAACCCGTTCTTCCGGTTCTGGAAAAACTTCTGGGGATGAAGGTTCTGTTTGCACCTGATGCCCTTGGTGATGAGGCGGTTGCAATGGCAGGAGCCCTTAAACCCGGAGAGGTTATGATGCTCGAGAATGTAAGGTTTTATCCGGAGGAGGAGGGCAAGCCCATTCTTCCCGAGACGGCCACCGATGAAGAGAAAAAAGCCGCCAAGGCAGCCCTGAAGGTAAAGCAGAAGGAGATGGCGAAGAAACTGTCGACATATGCTGAAATCTATGTCAATGATGCGTTCGGAACAGCACACCGGGCTCACGCCACCACAGCTGTCATTGCTGGCTTATTTCGCTGAGGACAAAAGGATGTTCGGCTACCTCATAAACAGTGAACTGGCTGCTATGGACAAGGTTCTGAAAAGTGCCGGAAGGCCTTTTACAGCGGTTATGGGCGGGGCCAAGGTTTCGGACAAGATACTCATCATTGAGAATCTGCTTGACAGTGTCGATAACCTGATAATAGGCGGCGGGATGACATATACATTTATCAAAGCGATGGGAGGCCGTATCGGGAACTCACTCTGCGAGGCCGACAAGCTTGATGTTGCAAAGGCAGTCATCGAAAAGGCAAAGGCTAAGGGGGTCAACCTGCTCTTTCCGGTTGACGGGGTTAATGCTGATAAATTCGACGCTGAGGCAAACACATATGTCTCTGCAATCGATGATGTGAAAGACGGCTGGATGGGACTTGACATCGGTGAGAAAAGCATCAAACTCTTTGAAGATGTGATTATGAAATCTAAAACCATCCTCTGGAACGGCCCGATGGGTGTCTTTGAGATGGAAAAGTTTGCAAAGGGAACCACCGCAATAGCCCGCACTGTTGCAAAGGCTACTGAAAAGGGTGCTTTTTCACTGATCGGCGGAGGAGACTCTGTTGCCGCCATCAATAAGAACGGCCTGGCTGACAAAGTCAGCTATGTCTCAACCGGCGGAGGCGCCATGCTTGAGTACATGGAGGGCAAAAAGCTGCCGGGCATCACTGCCATAAGGGGAGAATAATGAAAAAACTGATCCCGGGAATAATAGTCCTTCTCCTCCTTCACTCTGGTTGTGAGGGAGGGAAGGATAAACCACTCTCCGGGACGGTCACGGTCACCAGTGAGCTATTTGGGACAGGTCCTTATTTTTCTTTCGGATTTTCCTTTGCGCTTGCAGAAAAGGTTACAACACTGAGCATTCCGGCACCGGATGTATCGGTGGAGGCCGGCTGTTATCCCTGGAAACTCTGATTTTGTGCCGGTTCTTTCAGCAAACACCCTGAAGCCTTCATTCGGCTTGAAAGGTGAGTATGCTTCAGAAAATGAAGCTATTGCAGCCTTTAATGCGCTGACAGATGTTGGCACACCCTCATGGTCCGATATGGGGGCGCCACTGAAAGCCAACCAGGTCTGGGTGATACGCACCGGAGACACAAAATATGCGAAGATCCGCACCACGGCCGTCAGTCTTGAACTGACCGGCGACGGGCCGGTTGCCAGATGCACTTTCCAGTGGGTTTATCAGCCTGACGGATCTACGTATTCCCGTGACCGTGATGAAACCCCGACGGCCGCCGGGATATTTGCGGAAAACACGACCGGATTCATTTGAGGAAAAGGCGCTGCAGGTATTCCGTTATCAGGCACAGGAATGCCCTGTATACGGCAGGTATGTCAGCCTGATGGGTATTGACCCAGCAGGCTGTGAGTACAGTTGAGGCCATTCCCTTCATGCCGGTATCATTCTTCAGGGACCACACAGTCATTTCGGGCGGAGGCACAGCGGAGGCAGTCTTTGTAAGCAGCGGCACAACAGGCCAGGCGCAGAGCCGCCATCATGTCATCAGCCTGGACCTTTACGAGGAAAGTTTCACCCGCTCATTCCGGCTCTTTTACGGTGAACCATCGGATTATGCCATAATGGGTCTTCTTCCTTCATACCTTGAGCGTGAGGGCTCATCACTGATTTACATGGTGAAGAGACTGACCGAGCTCTCAGGGAACAGCCTACGGCGGATTCTTTCTGAATGATCACGGCAGGCTTCTGGAATCAGTTGATCAGGGCACGCGATGCCGGACTCAGGGTTTTGCTGATAGGGGTGACCTATGCACTGCTTGACCTGGCAGAGAAGCATACTCGCCTGATCTTAAGGAAGGTTATCGTAATGGAGACAGGAGGAATGAAAGGACGGCGGAAAGAGATGATAAGAGAGGAGCTCCACGCGATACTTAAAAAAGCATTCAATGTCAGTTCAATCCATTCCGAGTACGGGATGACTGAGCTGCTTAGCCAGGCATATTCGAAAGGTGAGGGTCTGTTCAGTACGCCGCCCTGGATGAAGGTGCTGATTCGCGACAGTCACGATCCGCTGTCACATTCGGCTGAGGCAGGAGCCAGCGGCGGAATAAGCATCATTGACCTGGCCAATGTCAGGTCATGCTCCTTCATTGCCACCTCTGATCTTGGACGTATGCACGGGGGAGGTACCTTCGAAGTACTCGGCAGGTTTGACAATGCCGATATCAGGGGGTGTAATCTGCTGGTATCCTGATAAGGCAAGAGCAGTAGCGCAATAGGCAATAGGCAGTAGTACGGAGAGAGATGCACTACCTCAACTCTACGCTGCTTACCACAAAAATATCAGAAACCCAGTTTCGCTCTTATCTCTTTCGGAACGGCATCCTTATGCACCATATAATATATTGTCTTCGCTCTGACAAAGCTCTCTGACATGTTAAGGTAACCGCCAAAAGGATTCCGTTCGGTACCCCAGGAATTTTTGGTGATATAATATTTTGCTCCGTTCTGGTCCTTTACGATTCCTGTGAGGTGCATCAGGTGGTCATCGGTTGTAACAAAGGTCTCATAACCCTTTTGCCGTATCTCCTGGGTGACATTTATTTCCGGATATGGTTTTTCCATTTTGTACACTTCAGCCATCCGTTCCTGCTCGGGCATCTTTTCAAAGCGGGCCCGGTCAGTGGAAGAAAAGTTCTCGGTGTGGATTACGTCAGGATTGACTGCAACACCTTTGGCATGGGAAAATCCCTTCTCGCTTACGTCACCGTCCCATGCTACCGTATAGCCGTTGTTCAGGGAATAATCCAGGATCTGGATAAACTCATCGAGAGGCACGTTGTAAAAACGGTTCATCTCCCAGTTGTCGGGAACCTCAACAAGCCCCTGTGTATAAAACGGGAAGTGTGAAAATGAAGTGATATTCACATAGTTGTTCATGTCGAGGCCGAGACTTTTTGCAAAGGTTTCGGGGGTATAGCTCTGACCCTTGTAAGTGAAAGTGGAAGGATCCTCTCCCAGGTATATATCGAGGATGGCATCAACCACCTCATTGGATTCGGGGCTCACTTTCCTGGCCTTGACAGGCAGGGCTGATACGGCTTCAATGTATCCCTGCAGTTCTCCGTGGTTATGAGTCGGAGATCCGTAGCTGAGTCCGTTGTAGACTTCATCAGGCACGATGCCTGATTCGTTGAATATCCTTACCCACGATGGCGAAAGGCTTCCCGGGCCGAGGTTTCCTTTTCCCTGGCGCAGGTAGTTATCTTTTATCCTGTTTTTGTAGGTTTTCCTTACGACATACATCTCCGAGAGGTCATATTCTCCCTTTCCAAGGCGGAGAAGTTCTGATTCCATGAATGAGGTTGTGGCGAAACACCAGCATGTGCCGGTGGAGGACTGGTTCTTTACGGGTGAGGCAGGAAGGGAGACAACGGTTGTAAACTTGTATCCTTCCGGCACGGCGACAGCCTCTTTCTTTGCTTTCTGGGCGTTTGCCGGTGATGCAACAAGCACCAGGGCAAGAACTGATGATAACAGGTATTTCATATTGTTCCGGTATTAATCCTTAATGACAACATCCAAATATATCCAATAATTCGCATTGATAAAATGTTTTAAAACAGCGCAGGTCTACTTCTTTTTTGACCCGGCCACGATTTCGTAGGAATGGTCTATCCATGCAAACAGTTCCTTATCAGGCACAGACCCGTCTGCTTTCACAGTATTCCAGTGTTTTTTATTCATGTGGTAGCCCGGTGTCACGGCGGGATAACGCTCACGCAGTTCCGTTGCCAGGGAAGGGTCGCATTTAAGATTTATGCTCAGATCGCCGTCGAGGTTGGTCAGGGCGAAGATCTTACCCCTTACCTTATAGACAAGCGTGTCAGGTCCGAAGGGTGTGCATTCCTCGGCGTCAGGCTTTGAAATGCAGTATTCACGAAGGAGTTCTATGTTCATATATTTTACAGTGTAGGGTAATATGCATTCTCTATATGTTCTATCTCATTTTCCGGTCCGTTAAAGATGACAGTAATTATATCAAACCGCGCTTCCTTGTCAAGACTGTAATGGTCAAGGTAGTTGTGGGCGGCGAAGATTATGGTTCTCTGTTTCGGGACACTTACGGCCTCAGCGGGAGGAACCCGGAAGCCGGCTGACCTCGATTTCACCTCCACGAAGATAATGTATTCGCTGTTTTCAGCTATTATATCTATTTCGGTACGGCCGGAATGCCAGTTTCTCTCGCGAATTATACAGCCCTTCTGCCTGAGGTATCCGGCAGCAAGGTCTTCGCCCCTGGTCCCGATCCCGGCCCTGTCGCTCATACTATATTTCTATCAGCCTGTTTTTTATGGCGTACAGTATCAGGCTGGCGGTGTTTTTCGAACTTGTCTTCGCAAGCAGGTTGGCCCTGTGCTTGTCCACAGTCCGCTTGCTGATGAAGAGAGCATCGGCTATCTCGTGGTTTGACAGTCCCTCGCAGATTTTCAGGAGTATCTCCTTTTCGCGTTTCGACAGGCTTGAACTTTTAACCTCCTGCTCCCTGTTCTTTATTCTTTTAATGACGTGATAAAGCAGTTCCTGGGAAAAATAATTACCACCCCTGTGGACTGTTGTTATTGCATCACGCACTTCGCTGATGTCGGAATCCTTAAGGATAAAACCTTTGGCACCTGCGTCCACCATCCTGTAGTAGTATTCCTCTTCACCGTACATTGAAAGGGCGATCACTTTTGTTCCCGGACATTTAGAGGCAAGTTTGGCTGTGGCCTCAATACCGTCCATTTCGGGCATGCTGATGTCCATCAGCACGATGTCAGCCTCGCAAAACTCGAGAGCCCTGAGCAGTTCGTTGCCGTTCGAAGCCTCAGCTGCCACTTCCAGGTCAGGATAGGCTCCAAGTAAAATCCTTAATCCGTTCCGGAAGAGCTGATGATCATCAGCCAGTGCTACTCTTATTTTATCCAAATGCTTAATTTTTAATTCTCAATTCTATCATAATGTCACTCCTTCGGAGTTCAGAGGAATTCAATTTTTCTTATCTATCATAATGTCACTCCTTCGGAGTTCCGCTGATCAATTCTTAATTCTATTGCTATTGCCTATTGCCTACTGCCTGCTGCCTGTTATTGGTCCACCCTGATCAGTGCGCTTGTTCCCTTGCCCTTTGAGCTCTCCAGCACGAAAACCCCGTCAACGGACCTGACACGGGTCTCGATATTCGGTATTCCCATTCCGGGGGGTTCCTCGGAGGTCAGCTGTGCCGTGTCAAATCCACGGCCGTTGTCAAGGTACTGCAAGGTAATGATTTTTTGATGTCTGTGCAGGTCCATCTCAATTTTTGATGCTCCGGAATGCTTCATCCCGTTGTTAATCAGTTCGCAGGCTGCACGGTAGAGGACCACCTCCTTGTCTGTCTCGAACCTTTCGCCCTCCATATTGGTACGGAACTCAATGCTGACAGACCTGGTGCTGTTCACTTTCGCTGCAAATGTGCTGATTGCACTTGCAACCCCGAGGTTGGAAAGTACATGCGGACTGAGGTTGTTTGCAACTTCCCTTATGGTGTTAAGAGCTTCATTGACGACATGGTTTGTGTTGGCTAGTATCTCCTTTCCAACCGGGTCAGTCATCCTGGGAGTGAGAGCTGAAAGTGACATTTTTACAGTTGAAAGCAGTGGTCCGAGTCCGTCATGAAGATCCTTTGCAAATCTCTTTTTCTCCGTTTCTTCGGTGTTTATAATTGCATTCAGGACTCTTCTTTCAGATCTTAGCCTGTCAGTCTCTGCCCTCTTGAGCGAGTAGAACAGCTCCCTGATGAGCACTACTCCGGTGATTATCATAACTGAAATCAGAACGTTCATCCATTCATCGAGCATCATCAGTTCAAAAGAGGGTTTACCCCGGAAATATTCAATGAGCTGAATAAAAGTGCGGACAGACATCAGCACAAACGAGGTTGAAAGAAGTATCCACGACAGCCTGTACTTGGTTATCTTCATAAACCGCAGTGCAATTGAAGCGGCAAATATCTGCAGCACTATTGAGATGAACAGGGCGATCAGGCGTACCATATGTTACAAAAATTTAATTTATACAAAAGTATGAGTTTATTACCTTTGAGACTTTAATAAGGAAGAATGAAATCCGGTTATACCCTGCTTATCCACTTTTACAGTCTTTGTGTGAATTTTGCCGCACTCTTCAGTCCCAAAGCCCGCCAATGGGTAAGAGGAAGGAGAGGCTGGAAGAAAAAGGTGAGATCATTCGACCGGCAAAACAACAAGGTACTTTGGATTCACTGTGCCTCACTGGGCGAGTTTGAGCAGGGACGACCGCTCATCGAGAAGATAGTGCGTGAAAAACCGGGATGGAAGATTGTGCTCACATTCTTTTCCCCGTCAGGATACGAGGTAAGAAAGGAGTATGACAGGGCTGATCTTATTATGTACCTTCCTGCAGATACTCCAGCCAATGCCAGGTATTTTCTTGACATTATCCGGCCTGACATGGCGCTGATTGTAAAATATGAGTTCTGGTTTAATTATCTGAGTCAGCTGAAGAGCAGGAAAATACCGACGTATCTTGTGTCAGGAATTTTCAGGCCGTCGCAGTATTTTTTCAGGTGGTACGGTGCTTTTGCCACGAGGATGTTTTCAGTCTTCACCCATGTTTTTGTGCAGGATCCGGATTCAAAGGCGCTGCTGGGCAGTATCGGGTACACAGGCTGTACAGTTACCGGGGATACGAGATTTGACAGGGTCAGCCAGATAGCGGCGGCAGCCAGGGATCTGCCTCTGATAAAGAAATTCAGGGGTGACGGGCAGCTTTTCGTGGCGGGTTCGAGCTGGGACAATGACGAGGAGATTATTGCAGCATACATCAACAGCCACCCGGATACGATGAGATGGATTTTCGCCCCGCATGTAATAAGTGAGGCGCATATAAACCGTATCGGGAAGCGCCTGCAGGTTCCCTGGTCAAGATATTCAACCTATAGCGAGAAGGACAGTGAGAGCAGGGTGCTTATAATTGACAATATCGGGATGCTGTCGTCTGTCTACCGGTATGCAACAATTGCATCAGTGGGAGGTGGTTTCGGCAAAGGGATTCATAATATCCTTGAGGCTGCATGCTGGGGAATACCGGTGCTTTTCGGCCCCAACTACCGGAATTTCAGGGAAGCAGTAAGGCTGATCGAACTCGGGGGAGCCTCCGTTTTTAACGATTTTAACACTTTTTCCCTGATTGTTGATAAGTACCTTGCTGACGGTCACTCATTATCCGAAGCCGGAAAGGTTAGTGCTGCTTATGTAATTGAAAATAAAGGAGCTACAGACAAAGTCTTCGATTTTATATTTTCATAAAGTGCTGGCTGATAAACTCTTGAAAACGCGTTTAAAAGTTGTTAATAATTGCAAATTGACCTTTCCTGTTATATCTGGCCGGAGTTGTAATTTAACCACCTGCCCCCTTAATCAGCGAACAAATTACAATCTGTTAAAAATCAATTTATTAAGATAAACAATAACCTAATCACAAACTAACTCAACTTAAATTATGCGAAAAATCAAGTTTGCATTCGTAATGTTTTCACTTATTCTGAGCAGCCTCGGCTTGTACGGACAGGTGACTACATCAGCATTGACCGGCAAGGTAAGTGACGCGAAGGGAGAAGCTCTTCCCGGCACTACTGTCGTTGCCGTCCATGTTCCGTCGGGAACCCAATATGCTACCTTCACAGACAATTCCGGCAACTACCGTATCCAGAACATGCGCATCGGCGGCCCTTACAAAGTCGATATGTCTTTTGTCGGATATTCGGCAAGCAGTTACACCGAGATCTTTCTCAAACTCGGCGAAACTTACGTACAGAACGGTACCCTGAATGAAACCACTACCAATCTTCAGGAAATCGTTGTAACAGCAGGAATCAGAAATTCAGTACTGAGTTCCGAGCGTTCAGGCACCCAGACCAACGTCAGCGGACGCGAACTGGTCAACCTGCCTACAATCAACAGGAGTATCACTGACTTCACGAAATACACTCCCCAGGCTCAGGGTAACTCATTCGGAGGACGAGACGGCCGTTTCAACACAATCACAGTTGACGGTGCCGCTTTCAACAATAACTTCGGACTCAGCTCCAACGCTCTCCCCGGAGGTAATGCACAGCCTATTTCACTGGATGCTATCGAAGAGATTTCCGTTAACATTGCTCCATATGATGTACGTATGTCACAGTTCACAGGAGCAAGTATAAACGCTGTTACGCGCAGCGGTGACAACGAATTCAAAGCCTCAGTGTACACCTACATACGCCCGAATTCCTTTACCGGGAACACGGTTGACGGAAAAGCCGGTTACAGGTGCAAATGACAGGAGCTCACAGAACTTCGGCGCCCGCGTCGGAGGCCCGATTATCAAGAACAAACTCTTCTTCTTCCTCAGCGGAGAATATGAGAAGGAATCGGTTCCGGGTGTAACATGGAAACCAAGCACTGACGGGGTTGCCAATGCTGACGCAATGATCTCACGCACCCTCGAGTCTGACATGATACGGGTCAGAGATCACCTTATCTCAACCTATAACTATGATCCGGGCAAATACAAGGATTTTGATCCCTTCAAGAACCTGAACACCAAGATTCTTGCCCGCCTGGACTGGAACATCAACAAGGATCACAGGTTTACAATCAGGTACAATGATGTGGTCGGAACATCTGACCAGCAGACAAACGCAACCAGCGGACCCACCAATCATACACGCGGTTCAGGCCGTATCAGCAACCAGTCTCTGGCATTTTCAAATGCATTCTACGGATTTCAAGAATACTGTTCGCTCAATAACCGGTGAACTGAACAGCACCTTCGGCAAAAGGATCTCAAATAAATTTCTTGCCAGCTATACATTCATCCAGGATACCCGTACAAGCAATTCAGACCTGTTCCCGTTCGTTGACATCTGGAAAGGTGGCGACCAGTACATGTCATTCGGGTATGAGCTTTTCACCTTCAACAATGATGTGACTAACAAAACATTAAGCATCACTGACAACGTGACAATAAACCTTAACAAGCACACAGTTACCGGCGGTGTGTCATTTGACCATATGTTCTTCCGTAACTCATATATCCGTGAGGGAACGTCATACTACCGTTACGCTTCGGTCGATGACTTTATCAACAGCGCCAGATCCAATCGGCTTCGGTGTTACCTACGGTTATAACGGTGTTGATGCACCGGGAGCTACAGCCACATTCGGTTTCGGATCGCTGTATGCTCAGGATGAATGGCAGGCTGCATCTACATTTAAGCTTACCTACGGTGTACGCCTTGAGATTGCCTTTCTATCTTGACAAGATGGAGGACAACCCGGCAATTTCAGCGCACTTACATTTGCTGACGGCAAGAAGGTTGATGTAAGCACATGGCCCAAGAGCCAGGTGGTTGTATCACCCCGTTTAGGATTCAACTGGGATGTCAAGGGTGACCGTTCGGTTCAGGTTCGCGGAGGTACAGGTTTATTCACCGGACTTCTTCCTTTCGTATGGTTCACAAACCAGCCCACCAACTCCGGACTTATCCAGGTTCCTGAAATTGGCATGGGGCCCGACCAATGCCAACCTTGTCGGACTTGATTTCAATCCTGATTATAAGGAATTCATAGCAAGCAAGCCTGAATGGTTCCCGCAGACTCCCGGAACAATTCCGAGCGGATCAGCTCTTGCCGAGGTTGGCAAGGATTTCAAATTCCCCCAGATATGGAGGAGCAACTTAGGTATCGATATCGAATTGCCATGGGGTATGGTGTTCACCGGCGAGGCTATCTATTCAAAGGATATCAATGCAGTTAAACAGCTGAACGTCAACCTTGCAGCACCTGCCGGAAATATGATCGGTTCGGACAACCGTGAGTACTGGACTTCTGCAAACAAAGTCAGTCTCCTCAGTAGGAACAGTTACAGTTCTTTCCAATTCAAAGGAAGGATATCAGTACTCTCTTACAGGACAGCTTACCAAGAATTTCCAGCATGGCTTTGCAGGAATGTTCGCCTATACATACACGATGGCAAAAGACGTTTCCGCAAACCCGGGCTCGAGTGCAGGATCTGCATGGAGTTCAAACACGGCAGTCGGAAACCTGAACAACCCGGGACTGAGTTATTCAAATTTTGCAACCCCTCATAAACTGATCGGTAGCGTTTCTTACCGTTTTGAGTATGCGAAACATTTTGCAACTACCTTCTCACTGGTTTACCAGGGTTATCAGACCGGCAGGTGGTCATACACCTATTCAAATGACCTGAACGGAGACGGAAACTCATCTGACCTGATGTACATTCCTGTCAGCGCAACGGACATCAATTTCGGTGTTGCCAGCGGCATGTCGGTTGTTGATCAGCAGCAGGCTTTCTGGACTTACCTTAATAATAACGAGTACCTCAAGGCTCACAAGGGCGAGTATGCAGAAAGATACGGACATGTTCAGCCGTGGATCCACCGCTTCGATGCCAAGTTCCTGCAGGATATCTTCACGACATTCGGCACTGACCGCAAATATACGGTTCAGTTCAGCGTCGACCTCCTGAATGCAGGCAACCTTATCAATGACAGCTGGGGTACCTACACTTACAACCCGCTGGCAAGCTATGAGAACGTCCGTCCTCTGACAGTTCTTACAAGAGGAACTGCCACGACTGCTCCGGTCTACAGGCTCAATGCCACTTCACTGGCAGATTTTACAGCGAAAACGACTCTCAGCAAGAGCATCAGCACAGGAAGTACCTGGGGATGTCTTCTTGGCCTCAGACTGATTTTCTAACAGTTACACAGAATTCACCGAAAAGAGGCTGTCAGGTCAACTGACAGCCTCTTTTTTATAGGTTAATAACCTCGCAGTAAATGTTAATAAATGCAAAGGTTAATCCTTGCCGGCACCTGCTCCCTTGTCTATTTTAGCAAGACCCGAACAAAACAGCCGCTGAGGGAGTTAAACAACTAATATTCAAACTGTAATATTTTTAACACAATTATGGGAGATTCATTTGTCCAAGCACCTTCTGTCGCTCCAAACGAAACGGATGTCCTCAAAAAAGAGGATAAGAAGATGAAAAAAGAGGAGACGGTAGCGGAGAAGCAGAGGAAAGCCAATGCTGATCAGACTGCAATAACATACAATTACGACGACGCCATCAAAGCCACGCGGGAATATTTTGGCGGCGACGATCTGGCGGCAAAAGTCTGGGCAAGCAAGTATGCCCTGAAAGACTCCTTCGGGAACCTGTATGAGAAGAGTCCTGATGACATGCACCGGCGCCTGGCATCAGAGATTCACCGCATCGAAATGAAATACCCCAATCCTCTTTCGGAAGAGACTATATATGAGGCTTTTAAGAATTTCCGATATATAATTCCACAGGGTGGGCCGATGACAGGCATCGGCAATGAATACCAGATCGCCTCTCTCTCGAACTGTTTTGTGATAGGGAACCAGGGTGACTCTGATTCCTACGGGGGGATCATGAAGATTGACCAGGAGCAGGTACAGCTTATGAAGCGCCGCGGCGGCGTGGGTCATGATCTCTCGCACATCCGTCCGAAAGGATCCCCGGTGCTGAACAGTGCGCTTACCTCCACAGGCGTGGTCCCGTTCATGGAACGCTATTCCAACTCCACAAGAGAGGTGGCGCAGGACGGCCGCCGCGGCGCGCTGATGCTTTCAATTTCAGTTAAACATCCTGATGCAGAGAGTTTTATAGATGCCAAGCTGGAAGCAGGTAAGGTTACCGGCGCCAATGTCTCGGTAAAGATCACAGATGATTTCATGGACGCCGTCGTGGGCGCACAGAGCTTTCGCCAGCAATATCCCATCAAATCCAAGGATCCGAAATTCGTCAGGGAGATAGACGCCCGGAAACTCTGGAACAAGATCGTGCACAACGCATGGAAGTCGGCAGAACCCGGCGTACTCTTCTGGGATACAATCAAACGCGAAAGCGTTCCCGACTGCTATGCCGACCTGGGTTACGAGACTGTTTCGACGAACCCGTGCGGCGAAATACCGCTCTGTCCGTATGACAGCTGCAGGCTCACCGCCATCAATCTCTTCAGTTATGTAAAGAAGCCCTTTACGCCGAAGGCCTCCTTCGATTTTAACCTGTTTAAGGAGCACGTTCATCTTTCACAACGCATTATGGATGACATCATCGACCTCGAGCAGGAGAAGATAGATGCCATCCTGACAAAGATCGACAATGATCCGGAAGACCCGGAACTGAAACGGGTTGAGCGGAACATGTGGTCCAACATACGTCACAAGACCGAAGAGGGAAGACGTACCGGCATTGGCATCACCGCTGAAGGTGATATGCTTGCTGCACTGGGGTTACGCTATGGCACCGATGAGGCAACTGAATTTTCAGTCAGTGTACACAAAACACTTGCAATCGAGGCTTACAGGGCATCGACGGGCATGGCCAAGGAACGCGGAGCTTTCCCGATATACAGCACCGAGAGAGAGCTTGAGAACCCGTTCATAAACCGTCTCCGCGATGCAGATCCTGAGATGTATGCCGACATGGCGAAACACGGCAGACGCAATATCGCCCTGCTCACGATAGCTCCCACCGGCACAACCAGCCTGATGAGCCAGACCACCTCGGGAATCGAGCCTATCTTCATGCCTTTCTACAAGCGCCGCCGCAAGGTGAACCCCAACGACAAGGATGTGAAGGTGAACTTTACCGACGAGGTAGGAGACCACTGGGAGGAGTTTGTGGTGTTCCATCACAAATTCATCGACTGGATGAAGGAGAACGGCATCAACTACGATGAAGTAAAGAACATGTCGGAGGAAGAGATCAGCGCCATAGTGGAAAAATCCCCTTATTACAAGGCCACTGCGAATGATGTCGACTGGGTTGCCAAGGTACGCATGCAGGGAGCGATCCAGAAATGGGTCGACCACTCCATAAGCGTTACTATCAATCTGCCTGCCGATGCCAGGGAGGAACTGGTTTCCGAGCTCTATCTCACGGCATGGAAGGAGGGTTGCAAGGGTGCAACAGTCTACCGCGACGGGTCAAGGGCCGGCGTGCTTCTCTCCAACAAGGAGGAGAAAAGGCCGGAGATTAGTCCCGAGCGTCCGAAGGTGCTTGAGGCTGATGTAATCCGCTTCAGCAACAACGAGGAAAAATGGATTGCATTCGTGGGCCTGAAGGACGGAACTCCCTACGAGATATTCACAGGCATCCAGGATGACGAGATCTTCCCGATTCCAAAGAGCATAATAAAGGGCAAGATAATCAAGAACAAGGATGACGGCGGCAATACCAGGTACGACTTCCAGTACACTGACAAATACGGGTATAAGAACACCCTAGGCGGGTTATCACATATGTTCAAGCCCGATTTCTGGAATTATGCGAAGCTTATTTCAGGGGTTCTGCGTTACGGGATGCCAATTAAGGATGTTGTGGAGCTTGTCTCTTCGATGAGGCTTGACAGCGAGTCTATAAATACCTGGAAAAACGGTGTTGAACGGTCGCTGAAGCGCTACATCCCCAACGGCACGAAGGCCAAGGGCAAATGCGGCACCTGTGGTTCTACCTCACTGGTTTACCAGGAAGGGTGCCTTATCTGCACCGACTGCGGGACATCAAAGTGCAGCTGACAATTAAAAACCACATATAAAATGAGAAGGGAGGCATGAGTGATCATGCCTCTCTTCTGTTATACCTGAATGGTCCATTCAGAATGTGGGGAGGTTCAATTCCGAGAGTGACTTTTCTATCTCTGCCGTCGTTGTTTCATGGTCTGGCAGGTTGCCTTCGAAATATTTCTCATAAGCGGAGATGTCAAAATGCCCGTGGCCGCTGAGATTGAAAAGAATCGTCTTCGACACTCCTTCAATATCGGCTCTCCGTGCTTCATCAAGAGCACCTGCGATGGCATATGATGACTCAGGTGCAGGAAGGATGCCTTCCGTTTTGGCGAAGAGAATAGCTCCTTCAAAGCATTCACGCTGCAGCTTGGCTTTTGCTTCGACAAAACCGTCCTTACGTAACTGACTGACGAGGACACCGGCACCGTGGTATCGCAGGCCGCCGGCATGGATCTTATCAGGGATAAAATTATGCCCCAGTGTGTACATGGGGAGAAGGGGCGTCATGCCTGACTGGTCACCGAAATCGTATGTGAATTTTCCTTTGGTGAGTTTGGGGCAGGAGGCGGGTTCTATTGCAACAAGCCTCGTTTTCTTACCCGTTCTGCAGGTTTTCGCGGAGGAAGGGAAATGCAATTCCGGAGAAATTTGATCCTCCGCCGAAGCATCCGATCACAACATCAGGATAATCGTCAGTCTTTGCCATCTGGAGCAGGGCCTCCTGCCCGATAATTGTCTGGTGAAGAATGACATGATTAAGCACGCTGCCAAGAGCATATTTTGTATAAGGATCCTGTGCAGCTATCTCCATGGCTTCGGAAATTGCAATTCCCAGGCTTCCCGGTGAATCCGGATCATGTTTCAAGGACCCTCCTTCCGGCAGCGGTCATTGAGCTTGGTGACGGGACAACCTTTGCATCCGTAGGTGTTCATTAAGAGTTTACGCCCGGGTTTCTGGTTGTAACTGACTTTTACCATGAATACAAGCAGTTCAAGTCCGAAGTGGTTGCACGCGAAACTCATTGCGCTTCCCCATTGACCGGCCCCGGTTTCCGTTGTTATCCGCCTTACTCCCTCCATTTTGTTGTAGTACGCCTGCGGGATGGCCGTGTTAGCCTTATGGGAACCTGAATAATTGCCGCCCTCATATTTGTAATATATCCTGCTCTTTGTCCCCAGGGCTTTTTCAAGGTTGCTCGCCCGATAAAGGGGTGATGGGCGGAAGGACCTGTACAGATCAAGGACCTCCTCAGGAATATCTATGTATCTTTCCGTTGATACTTCCTGTTTTATAAGCTCCATCGGGAAAATGACCGACAGATCATCAGGGCCCACCGGTTTACCTGTGGCCGGGTTCAGCGGCGGCATAGGTTTGTTGGGCATGTCGGCAACAATATTATACCACTGGCGGGGCATCTCATTTTCGCTTAAAATAATTTTGGTAATCTTTTCCATAACTGCTCGATTAAGGTTAGTAAATAAAAAAGGCACACCGTGAATGGCGTGCCTTTATAACAAATATCTTATAAGAGTTATATAATAGCGTGATTCACAGCCTCATTCAATAAGCTGCGCCAGCGCCAGACATATAACGTCCTTGTTTTCATGTTTGCAAAACTAATATAATATTCAAATAAATGAACAATCAGACATATTTTTTTCAGGCTCAACTTTCATAGAGCACATTATCTTTATTGTAAACACCCAGTACCTCCAGATGGCGGGTAAGTTTTTCCAGAGCCTGTTCAATCATTCCGGGAGTGCAGGTCTTGCTTAATTCCAGGTCGAGATAAAACATATATTCCCAGTCACCGTTAAGACGCGGAACAGACTGAATCTTGGACAGGTTTACATCCATCTGAGCGAGGATAACAAGCACAGCAGCCAGGGACCCCGGCTTATGACCTGTGGAAAAGCAAACTGAAACCTTATTGCCGTCACTCCGCATTTTCTCCTCATCTCCGATTGTAAGAAACCTTGTATAGTTTTTCTTATATGTCTCAACGCCCTCCGAAAGTATCTTCAGCCCATATATTTTTGCTGCGTTCATCGCCGCTATTGCAGCGATCCCTTTAAGTTGTTTCTCACTTATAATTCTTGCGCTTGCGGCAGTATCCTCACATTCGATCAGAGTTATGCCGGGGTAACAGTTAAGGAACTCCATGCACTGGGCAAGGGCTATGGGGTGTGATCTTATTTCTCTTATATCCTCTATTCCCTGTCCGGGCAGGGCCATTAGATTCTGTTTTACCCTGAGATTATGCTCTCCAACCACCTTCAGCCCTGATTCCCTGATCAGGGTGTAGTTGTAGAGGATGCTGCCGGAGCGTGCATTTTCTATTGCCATCACTGCAAAATCAGCTTCCCCCCGTTTCACACTGTTTATTGTCATGTCGAAAGTTGAGCATGGAACAAGCTCAATTGCGTCAGGTGCGAAGAATTGTCTTGCAGCCACTTCATGAAAACTTCCTTTCTCTCCCTGTATAGCGATTTTCATTTATAAATGTTGTAATCAGAAACCCTTCCCGGGATCTGTGTATTAATACTCTTTTCTTTAATTCCTTAAAATGTAACTGCTTATCCAGTCGCCCACCTCTGACGTTGACTTTGAGTTGGTCCGGGAGAGGTCTTCAGTCACAATATTCTCATCTATTGAACGTTCGACTGCCAGCCTTATCATTTCACCCTCCTTTTTGAGTTTGAATGCAAGGTCAAACATCATGGCTGCGGAGAGAATTGTGCCGAGCGGGTTTGCAATATTTTTCCCGGCTGCCTGCGGGTAGGAGCCGTGTATGGGTTCAAACACAGAGGTAAACAGTCCGACTGATGCCGACGGCAGAAGTCCGAGTGATCCGGTAATAACACTTGCTTCATCAGACAGAATATCACCGAACATATTTTCAGTGACTATGACATCGAATCTGCGTGGATTTTGAATAAGTTGCATTGCAGCATTATCAACAAACATGAATTCAACTTCAAGGCCGCTGTATTCTTTGGCAGCTGTAAGGGCCGTCTCCCGCCACAGTCTCGATGTTGCCAGTACGTTGGCCTTATCAACAACTGTGACCTTTTGTTTGCGTGACATTGCGTAGTCGAAGGCCACTTTCAGGACCCGTTCGATCTCAAACCGACTGTAAACGCATGAATCGTAGGCAGTGTTACCGTCCTCAGACCTGCCCTGGGGCTTCCCGAAATAGATGCCACCGGTAAGCTCCCGCACCATTATGATGTCTGCCCCCTGTACTATATCTTTTTTAAGCGGCGACTTATCCAGCAGGGAGGGGAAAGTGGTAACCGGTCTTATGTTAGCGTATAAGCCAAGCTCTTTCCGCATTGCCAGGAGACCCTGTTCAGGCCTGACCTTTAATGAGGGATCGGCATCATATTTTGGATCGCCGATGGCACCGAAAAGAACAGCATCGGATGCTTTGCACAACCTGAGGGTTTCATCAGGCAGGGGTGACCCTGTTCTGTCTATTGCCGCCGCACCAACAAGTCCGAACGTAAAGCTGACAGTATGATTGAATTTTTCACACACTGCATGTACAACCTTTTTTGCCTGCTCAATTATCTCTGGTCCGATCCCGTCACCAGGTAAAACCGCTACATTAATGTTCATGTGTTACCTTTATTAAATTATCAGCATTAATTGTATTTCCTTTATTATCAATTATGTTCAGCATTTTCTCGGTAGCCTTTATCGCTGACTCGGTCTGGTCGGCATCCAGTCCCCTGGTTTTGAACTCCTTGCCGTTATGATCCCAGGTAATTACAGTTTCAACAAGTGCATCCGTCCGCCCTCCCGGGGGTATAGAGACCTGGTAGTCAGTCAGTACAGGATAACTTTTCCCAAGCCTGTCGTAAATGATCCGCAGAGCCTTCATAAATGCATCATACTGTCCGTCTCCTGAAGAGGTCTCCTGGTAAAGGTCTCCGTTGATTTCTATCTGAACGCTTGCAGACGGTTTCATACCGTAAGAAAGTGAAAGGGCATAATTCTTTATGAAGATTTTATAGCTGGACCGGTCCTCACCCAGAACGTCTGAGATTATGAATGGCAGGTCCTCTGAAGTAACATTTTCCTTTTTATCACCCAGTTCAATAACTCTTTGGGTCACTTTGTCAATGGATTCGGCATTGAGGAAGAGCCCTGATTCTTCAAGGTTTTTTCTGATAGTTGCCTTGCCCGATTGTTTGCCAAGGGCATATTTCCTTTTTCTGCCGAAACGTTCCGGAAGAAGATTGTTAAAATACAGGTTGTCTTTGGTATCACCGTCAGCATGAATACCGGATGTCTGTGTGAAAACATTTTCCCCTATGACAGGTTTGTTGACGGGAATCCGTATGCCGCTGAATGTTTCAACAACTTTGCTGACTTTCGTTATTTCATACTCGTTAATACCTGTCTCAACTCCGAGCTGATCACGTAATACGGCAATGACACTTGATAGCGGTGCATTTCCGGCTCTTTCCCCAAGACCGTTCACGGTAGTGTGTATCCCGCTTATTCCTGCCCTGACAGCTGAAAAGACATTTGCAACAGCCAGGTCATAATCATTATGGGCGTGAAAATCAAAGCTTAATGCAGGATATTTTTCCGTCATCCTTTTACAGAACATGAAAGTCTGTTCCTGGTTAAGAATGCCGAGAGTGTCAGGAAGCATAAACCTGGTTATCTGACTGTTTTTAAGTGAGTCTATCATGAAATAGACATAGTCCTCCGAGTTGATCATTCCGTTTGACCAGTCTTCGAGATATATATTAACCTGCATATCCAGGGTTACCGCTTCATTGATAATCTCGCGGATATCTCTCACATGCTCTTCGGGTGTCTTGCGTAATTGTTTCTGAAGATGGCGGAGAGACCCCTTGCAGAGCAGGTTTATCACTTTACAGCCGGCGTTATTGATCCAGTGAAGTGAGAGTCCGCCGTCGACAAAACCGAGAACCTCGATCTTACTTATCAGGTCATTCTGACGCGCCCAGTCGGTAATCTTCCGGGTAGCCTCAAATTCCCCTCCCGAAACACGTGCCGAGGCCACCTCAAGATGGTCAACCTTCAAATCTTTGAGAAGAAGTGCTGCTATATGAAGCTTCTCAGCCGGAGTATATGAAACGCCCTGCGTCTGCTCTCCGTCTCTCAGGGTAGTATCAATTATCTCTATTTTCATTTACTTTTTTATGAGCTCATAATCAATTATATGATTTTGAATACCAATAAGATAGTCAATGTCGTCAAGACCTTTTAACAGGCACTCTTTCTTATATGGATTTATTTCAAACCAGACTGACAATCCCGCAGCAGGTGCGATAAGCAACTGCCGGTGAAGATCAATGCTGACCAGCGTGTCAGGTTCCTTTGTGACACAGGAAAGCAGAGTTCCCAGGTCCTTTTCAGGTATCACCACAGGCAGAAGCCCGTTATTGAGTGCATTATTTTTAAATATATCAGCAAAGAAGCTTGATACAACCGCCCTGAAACCGTAGTCAAAGACGGCCCAAACAGCATGTTCCCGGCTCGACCCGCATCCGAAATTTTTTCCGGCGACGAGTATACTCCCGCTATATTCAGGATTGTTCAGGATGAAGTCATTATTTACAGATCCTGATTTACTGAACCTCCAGTCGCGGAACAGGTTCTCACCAAACCCTTCCCTCGATGTGGCACTCAGGAACCTGGCAGGGATAATCTGATCGGTATCTACGTTTTCATAGGGCAGGGGTACGCATGTTGACCTCAGTATATCGAATTTGGTTTTGCTCATCTCTTTTGCTGTTATTGAGTGATTCAGTTAATGAAATCGCGTGGATCGGTTATCTTTCCTGTAATGGCAGCGGCCGCAGCAGTGAGCGGACTCGCCAGCAGGGTTTTCGATCCGGGTCCCTGTCTTCCTTCAAAGTTCCTGTTGGAAGTAGATACTGCATATTTGCCCGGGGGAATCTTATCCTCGTTCATGGCAAGGCAAGACGAACAGCCGGGTTGTCTCAGTTCAAACCCTGCCGCTTTAAGTATTTCTGCAAGTCCCTCCTTAATGGCCTGTTGTTCAACCATTTTAGACCCGGGCACAATCAATGCTGTAATATTTGAAGCTTTTTTCCTGCCCTTCACCATTTCGGTAAAGGCTCTCAGGTCTTCAATTCTCCCGTTAGTGCAGCTACCCAGGAATACATAATCAACAGGGTGGCCGAGGAGGTTCATTCCCGGCTTAAATCCCATGTAGTCAAGAGATTTAAGGAATGAAGCTTCTCCTTCGCGGTTTGCATTGTCAATTTCCGGAATGTTGTCGTCTATAGCCATTCCCATTCCGGGGTTTGTGCCATAGGTTATCATAGGGTTTATTAAATCACCCCTGAATTCCAGTTCCTTGTCGAATCTGGCATTGGGATCACTCTTCAGGTCATTCCATTTTTCCGGGAAACCTGAAGAAGAAAAAGTGCCGGCAAGAGAGGGCACCCTTTTCAGGTATTCATACGTGATTTCATCAGGTGCGATAAGTCCGCCGCGCGCTCCCATCTCGATGCTCATATTGCATACTGTCATCCGGGCTTCCATGCTCATGCTCCTAATGGCAGATCCGGCGTATTCAACGAAATAGCCTGTTGCTCCGCTTGCAGAGACCCTGGAGATTATATACATTATGACATCCTTTGCTGTTACACCTTTTTTAAGTTTTCCATTGACTGTGATCCTCATCTTTGCAGGCTTTGCCTGCATTATGCATTGTGTAGCCAGTACCATTTCCACTTCGCTTGTTCCGATGCCGAATGCAACCGTTCCGAATGCTCCGTGTGTTGAGGTGTGGCTGTCACCGCAGACTATTGTCATTCCGGGAAGTGTCTTTCCCAGTTCAGGTCCGATAACATGAACAATGCCATTATTCGGATGGTTAATACCAAACAGTTCAATGCCATATTTCCTGCAATTTTCCTCCAGTTTTCTTACCTGGTTTCGCGACAATTCGTCTTTTATCTCCCTGTCCTGGTTCAGAGTAGGGATATTATGGTCGGCAGTAGCAAGAGTTTTTTCTGGTCTGAAAACGGGTATTGCCCGGTCATTCAGTCCGTTGAATGCCTGAGGACTGGTTACTTCATGAATATAATGCCGGTCAATATAAATCACATCAGGTCCCTCCTCTATGTGTCTCACAACATGGGAATCCCAGATCTTGTCAAAAAGTGTTTTAGCTTCCAATGTATTACTGTTTATTCAGGGTGTTGTTCTATTTGATCTTATCAATCGCGTCAATAAATGCTTCCACAGAAGCTGTGATTATATCAGTGTTGGCGGAGAACCCGTAGTAAATCTTCCCCTCGTGCTCCACCTGGATATGCACTTTACCAAGATCGTCACTGCCCTTTGTGATTGCCTGGATGAGAAACTCCTCCAGGTGTACTGTTTTGCTTATAAGCTGTCTGACTGCAGTAAAAGCCGCATCGATAGGTCCGTTGCCCGAGGAGGTTGAAGTATGGATTTCCCCGTTTATTCTCATACAGACCGTTGCCACCGGTATCATTGATTTTCCGCATGTAACCTGCAGTTGTTCCAGCTTGAGAGCCTTTTCTCCTTTGAATACCTCACCGGAAAGGATTCTTATATCTTCATCGTTTATCTCCTTTTTTTTGTCAGCCAGGAGCAGGAAGCGATGGTAGATGTCATCGAGTTCCTCCTTACCAAAATTAAGGCCCAGTAACTCAAGGCGGTGATTCAGGGCGGCTCTGCCACTTCGGGCGGTAAGGATTATCGAAGATTCTCTTATTCCAACTTCCAGAGGATCAATAATCTCATAGTTCTCCCTGTTTTTGATGACACCATCCTGGTGAATGCCAGATGAATGTGCAAAGGCGTTCCTGCCTACAATAGCCTTATTTGCCTGGACCGGCATGCTCATAAGGGTTGAGACAAGCCGGCTGGTGCTGAAGATTAGCTTCGAATCTATGTTTGTAGTCAGGTTAAGATTGTGATGGCTTTTGATTATCATTGCCACTTCCTCGAGTGAAGTGTTTCCGGCTCTCTCGCCGATACCGTTGATTGTCACCTCAACCTGTCTGGCACCGTTAATGACTCCCATCATTGTGTTTGCTGTAGCCATACCGAGATCATTATGACAGTGGGTTGATATAACGGCTTTATCGATATTCGGCACGTTCTCTTTCAGGTACCGGATCTTTTCACCGTATTGCTCCGGGAGGCAGTATCCGGTTGTATCGGGAATGTTAACGACTGTTGCCCCGGCTTTAATAACAGCTTCAATTACCCGGGCGAGATATTCGTTTTCACTTCTTCCCGCATCTTCAGCATAAAACTCCACGTCATCGACAAATTTTCTTGCGTATTTTACCGCATCCACCGCCCGTTTAAGTGTCTCTTCGGGAGTTGTTTTAAGCTTGTACATGATATGAAAAGGGGAGGTCCCGATGCCTGTATGAATGCGTTTCTTTTTTGCATACTGAAGAGCTTCGGCGGCAACTTCAATATCTTTCTTAACGGCCCTGGTTAATGCACAGATTACGGGTTCAGAAATTGCCTTGGATATTTCAACAACTGATTTGAAGTCTCCCGGGCTTGAGACCGGGAATCCAGCCTCAATAACGTCGACACCAAGCGCTTCGAGCGCCCTGGCGACCTCAATTTTTTCTATTGTATTAAGCTGGCATCCCGGGACCTGCTCCCCATCCCTGAGGGTTGTGTCAAAAATTATTATCCTGTCGTTCATAGTCGATTGTTTTTCAGCAATACCAGTATTTAGGGTCTGAGTTTTCTTACCATTGCGCCTGCCTGCCACATTTCTGAATTGTGCAGTTCATCGAGTTCGGATGCCAGTTTTTTACGGTAGTCGGTCTGTCTGTTTGCCTCGATTGTTATCCTGGCTTCATTGCCGGTGGCTACACTTTCATAGAGTTTATCGAAAACCGGAGCAACAGCATCGCGGAACCTGTTTTTCCAGTCCAGTGCACCTCTCTGTGCTGTTGTTGAGCAATTGGCATACATCCAGTCCATCCCGTTTTCTGCAACAAGCGGTAGCAGGCTCTGTGATAATTCCTCCACCGTTTCATTGAAAGCTTCAGACGGAGAATGACCTTTTTTTCGCAGGAGGTTATACTGTGCCTCCATGATTCCTGCAATGGCACCCATAAGGACGCCTCTTTCTCCTGTCAGATCACTGTATACCTCTTTTCTGAAATCTGTCTCAAAAAGATAGCCTGAACCAACGCCGATGCCAAGGGCAAATACCCTTTCCCGGGCTTTGCCTGTTGCATCCTGGTAGATGGCATAGCTTGAATTGAGGCCTTTCCCTTCGAGGAAAAGACGGCGCAGTGATGTCCCCGATCCTTTTGGAGCAATAAGGATCACATCAACATCAGCAGGCGGTATAATACCTGTCTGATCACTGAATGTTACGCCGAAGCCATGTGAAAAGTAGAGGGCTTTACCCGGGGTAAGATGCTTCTTAACGGTCGGCCATGATGCAATCTGTCCGGCGTCTGACAGCAGGTACTGTATTATTGTCCCTTTCTGGCATGCCTCCTCAATCTCGAATAGATCCTTGCCCTCTTTCCATCCGTCTCTGATGGCTTTATCCCAGGAAGATGAATTCTTCCTTTGCCCGACAATTACGTTAAGGCCGTTATCTTTTAAATTTAGCGACTGTCCCGGTCCCTGAACGCCGTATCCTATAACGGCTATTACTTCATTTTTTAAAACTTCACGGGCCTTTGAAAGCGGGAATTCTTCCCTTGTTACCACGTTTTCCTGGACACCTCCAAAATTGATTTTTGCCATGATTTCAGATTATTTGATTAGTACTATTTTTCAGTTGTTATTTTCAGCCCTGTTCGGTTCCGGGCGCATTGCCTCATCCATTTCCTTCAGGTAAGAATTCAGTTCTTTCACCTGCTTGGTAATAGCCACACGTCCGGACCTTACAAATTGCAGGACTCCATAAGGTTCTAGCTGCCTGAGCAATTCGGTTATTTCAGATTTGTGCCCGGTTTTTTCGATAATAATATATTCAGGAGAAACCTCCATTATGCGTGCATGATGCCCCCGGACAATGTGATCAATTATATTGCCTGACATTAATCCCCTGGTGGCGACTTTATAAAGTGCGATCTCCTGGTAAATTATCTGATCAGAAGTGTGCACAAAGACCTTCAGCACATCAACCAGTTTTTCCATTTGCCTGGCCACTTTTCTGACCATTTCGGGAGATGTAATGACCACCAGCGTCCACAGATGCACCCCGGCAACAGCTGATTCAGAGGCCGTGATGCTTTCAATATTGATCTGCCTTCTGGTCAGAATTATTGTTATCTGGTTCAGTATCCCGATGTGGTTCTCGGTAAACAGTGACAGTGTATATTCGTTTTTCATCTTCTCGCTGATTTAATATGTCAATCGTATATCGGATACCGATGAGCCAGGCTCCACCATTGGGAGTACATTTGCTTCCTTGCTTATCGTAACGTCAATCAGATAAGGCACATCGGAGGCCAGCATCTCAGCCAGTGTTTTTTCAAGATCCTTTCGTTCTGATACTCTTTTTGCCTTTATATTAAATCCCTCGGCTATTTTGAGGAAATCCGGATTTATCAAAGCTGTAGAAGCGTATCGTTTATTGTAGAACATATCCTGCCACTGTCTCACCATTCCGAGATAGCTGTTATTGAGGATAATGATTTTAACAGGAATCTGGTACTGGAGAATAGTACCGAGTTCCTGGATAGTCATCTGGAAACCGCCATCACCAAGGAAAACCACAACCTGTTTGTCAGGCTGTCCGATTTTGGCACCAATTGCAGCCGGAAGACCAAATCCCATGGTGCCCATACCGCCGGATGTCACCAGGCTGTTTGGGTTCTTGAATTTGTAATACCTGGCGGCAGACATCTGGTTTTGCCCGACATCGGTTACAATTATAGCATCTCCGTGTGAAAGGTCTGACACCAGTCTGACGACTTCCCCCATTCTTATCTCTCCTGATTCCGGTTCAGTTTCGGGTCTGATTACTTTCTCATATTCTGTTTTGTCACATATCCTGAACTCCCTGATCCATTTCGGGAATGAGTTTTCTTTCACAAGAGGTATCAGGTAGCGCAGAGCTTCCCGGGCATCGTTATTAATTTCAAGATCGACCTGCACATTTTTATTGATTTCTGCAGCATCGATCTCAATGTGAATTATCCTGGCGCTCTTTGCATATTTCTTGAGGGCTCCTGTTACACGGTCATCAAAACGCATTCCCACGGCAATTATAAGATCGGCCTGGTTGGTAAGGACATTTGGTCCGAAGTTTCCATGCATGCCAAGCATCCCGGCATATAATCTGTGTCCGTAGGGAAAGGCTGAGAGCCCGAGCAGGGTGAGTGCAACAGGAATGCCTGTTTTTTCGGCAAACTCTTTAAGTTCATTTTCTGCTCCCGAAAGAAGAACTCCGTGTCCGGCAAGGATAAGAGGCCGTTCAGCATGATTGATCATGATGGCAGCTGATTCTATCTCCCTGGTATGTAATGGTATTCTGGGGTTATAGCTTCTCAGGTACTCACATTTTCTATAATGGAAACTTAGCTTTTCAATCTGTGCGTCTTTGGCCACATCAACCAGAACCGGCCCGGGACGTCCGGATTTTGCGATATAAAATGCTTTGGCTATTGTGTCAGGGATATCCTCCGGCCTTTTAACCTGGCAGTTCCATTTTGTGACGGGCATTGATACACCAAGAATGTCAGTTTCCTGGAATGCATCTGTTCCGATCAGGTTTGATACCACCTGGGCGGTTATGAAAACAACGGGTACTGAATCAAGGAATGCATTTGCAATGCCGGTGATGAGGTTTGTAGCTCCGGGGCCGGAGGTTGCAAAGCAAACACCCGGTTTGCCGGTAACCATTGCATAAGCCTGGGCTGCATGTGCAGCTCCCTGTTCGTGACGGGTAAGAATATGACGGAGGCTGTCTTCATAATCAAGAAGTTTGTCATAAACCGGCATGATTGCTCCTCCGGGATAACCGAATATTGTGTCCACACCTTCCTCAATGAGACATTTGAGAAGGGCTTCAGCCCCTGATATTTGTCCCTGATCCCTGTCATTCACTGCTTTTGTATTCAAATCCTTGTTGTTCTTCATATAAAATATGCCTTTATATCATAATTTTATCCACGCACTATCTGTCCCTTCGCTAAAACTGTCCGCCAGCTGGCGGCAATTTCTTTACGCTCAGTCCCCCTACGGGGTTCGATTGTATTTACCTCATTCTATCATAATGTCACCCCTTCGGGGTTCAGTAATTCTATCATAATGTCATCCATTTCACTACTGCCTATTGCCTATTGCCTATTGCCTACTGCCTCTCATCTAGACAATCCTCACCGCACCCCTGTCGGCCGAGCTGACTGTTGCAGCATAGGCTCTCAGCGAGGCAGGAATTAGTCTCCGGCGGTCTTTTGGTTTATATGCTTCATTCTCCCTTGCTGATTCCTGTTCCTTTCTCATAAGCAACTCATTATCAGATATAATTACATTGATACTCCGGTTCTTTATGTTAATTTCTATCAAATCTCCGGTTCTTAGCAGGGCAATTTCTCCTCCTGCCGCAGCCTCTGGTGATACATGCCCTATTGATAGTCCTGAGGTGCCGCCTGAAAACCGTCCGTCAGTAATAAGGGCACATTTTTTATCAAGCCCCTTTGACTTAAGGTAGGAGGTAGGGTAAAGCATTTCCTGCATTCCCGGCCCTCCTTTTGGCCCTTCATATCTTATCACAATTACTTCTCCCGCCTGCACTTTATCATTCAGAATGCCTTCCACAGCATCTTCCTGGGATTCGAAAATTATTGCATGCCCTGCAAATGCAAAGAGGGATGGGTCGACCCCGGCGGTCTTTACAACAGACCCGTTTTTTGCAATATTTCCATAGAGCACAGCGAGTCCTCCATCCCTGTTATAGGGGAATTTCACACTACGGATGCATCCTGATTCCCTGTTGGTATCCAGGGTCTTATAATAAGCTTCCTGGGCACCCATTTCAAGATTTCTTTTCATTCCGGGGGCGCTTTTAAAGAATTCAATTGCAAGCGGTATGGTGTTTTCCCCCATGATATCCCATTCTTTAACAGCTTCATGAAGTGTAGGGTAGTCAACCCTTCTGACTGAAGTATCCAGCAGGTCATTGCGTTCAAGTTCACCGAGGATACCAAACACTCCTCCGGCACGGTTCACATCCTCGATATGGTATCTGGAGCTGGGGGAGACTTTGCATATGTTGGGGACCTTTCCGGAAAGCTCATCAATGTCCTTCATTGTAAAATCAACACCGGCTTCATGGGCTATTGCCAGAAGGTGAAGGACCGTGTTTGTGGAACCTCCCATCGCAATATCGAGAGACATTGCATTTCTGAAAGCTGCCACGGTTGCTATTGAACGGGGAAGGACAGAGTCGTCGCCCTCATAATAATACCTGTTTGCAAGGCTGACAATCAGCGAGGCTGCTTTTTCAAAAAGCTTCATCCTGTTTACATGGGTAGCCACTATTGTTCCGTTGCCCGGAAGGGCAAGACCGAGCGCCTCGTTGAGACAATTCATCGAATTTGCAGTAAACATTCCGGAGCAGGAGCCGCAGGTTGGACAGGCTGCCCGTTCAATTTCATTCAGCTCTTCATCACTCACTGAGCTATCGGCAGCTGACACCATTGTATCAATCAGGTCAAGGGTCCTGCCGGGGAGGATTCCGGCCTCCATCGGCCCTCCGGAAACAAACACAGCAGGGATATTAAGCCTCATTGCCGCCATCAGCATTCCGGGGGTGATTTTGTCGCAATTGCTTATGCATATCATTGCATCAGCCTGATGTGCATTGCACACATATTCGATGCTGTCTGCGATAAGTTCTCTTGAGGGCAGCGAATAGAGCATACCGGCATGGCCCATGGCTATACCGTCATCAATTGCAATCGTATTAAACTCCGCTGCAAAAAGTCCGCGTGCTTCAATCTCTTTCTTTATGATCTGGCCTACAGAATGGAGATGCATATGACCGGGAACGAACTGGGAAAATGAGTTGACTATTGCGATAACAGGTTTTCCGAACTGCTCTTCTTTCATGCCGTTTGCACGCCAGAGGCTTCTTGCCCCGGCCATATTTCTTCCGGTTATCGTGGTTGCACTCCTGAGTTGGTTCTTCATGATCATAATAGCATAAAAAAAAGCTTCCCGGTTCCCGGAAAGCTTCTGTATGTATATGGTACTACATATTATTTCCGGGTCAACTGCCAGAGGCCAGAATAAAGAGGAAAATAATATATAGGACAGAGTTCATCATTTTTTTCTCAATTGTCAGGTGTCAAAAATAAATTAAAAATCGATTAATCAATTAAAAATATGCTTTTTATTGGTTTATCTGTTAAACATTAAGAGAAAAAGAGCGTTTTATAAATTGTTTATACATTGATAATGAGGAAATTAAAACTTTCAGAGGCAGGAGTATAATTTTATATATTTTTTCTCCGGATAGCCTTTTTCACCTGAAAGAGGGGAATGGATTATGTGATGGCTGCTGCCTCGGGGGTGTTCAAATGAACAGGTTTTGGAAAAAGATGACATCCTTTCCGGCTTATCAGGGGGATCAACCGGGAAAGGTCATCTTCAAGTGAATCACCCATCTTTCCCTGGCAGAAGGGGCAGGCATGGACTGAGCCCCCGGAATCTACATACAGATACCTGATACCGGCTCCAAAGCAACCGATCCTTCGCTGATGATAACCGGGGAAGAAGAGGGGAGGATAATTTTCGAATTCAGGCGACGAATTTACCATCAGGTAAAAATTCTCAACGGATTTCAGCAATTCTGAAGAGAGACTGACATCGCTGTCTTTAAAATGTCCTGTCTCACGCGGTTCAAGAAGAAAAATAAAGGAGGCCCTGATTGATCTTGCAAACTCCAGGTAGTCTGAAAGAAACTTCTCAGAAAGAAACTCTTTCATGACACATATTGCCAGGCCTGTTGCCAGTCCCGCTTTTCTGCAGTTTTGTGCGGCTTCCACAGCCCAGCCGAACGCACGGGGGCTGCCCCTGAATTCGTTATGCCTGCTGCTCTCCCAGTGATCGATGCTTATCCTTACGCCGGTCAGTCCGGCATTTTTTAACTGCCGGGCTTTTTCAAGAGAAAGGTTATACCCCGAGGTCAAGAGCCAGGTATCTGTACCTTTATCTGTATACTTTACCAGTGTCAGCAGATCTTCGAACCTGGCCATGGGCTCGCCTCCGGATATCTGAATCTGGCTTACTCCGTAGCGCTGAAATTTATCGATTATCACCTTCAGATTGTCAACCGAAAGAGTATCACTCCCGTCAAGTCTGTCCCACTCCAGGCAATGCCGGCATCTGAGCGGGCACTTTTTCGTAATTGAGAGGAACAGGGTTGTCAGCCGCAGCCGGCCATGCTTATAGGGAAGGGAATTATCGAGTTCGCTGACAATAAATTTATTGAAGGATTGTGACGGAAATCCGGGAAGATTAGGATTGAAAAAGAAACGCCTGTTTGCATAAAAAAACTTCGCGATGCCGGGGAGACCGCTGAAGGCCTCTCTCTTTTTGACCAGCATCCTCACTGCACTTATTGCCTTTACAGGGATTTCTGTATTCTTTCAGAGCAAGAAATAATATATTGGTTCTCAGCAGGGAAGCAATAATGGTCCTTTTCAGAGAGGAGAGCGGTTGACGAAGGTTCATCCTTCAGATTATTATGCCGGATTTGGTCAGATCAGTTTCCCTTCCGGTAATACTGAAGGAAATGTTCCTTTGAAAATCTCGTGAAGGCTCCGGGTTCAAGAAATGTTTTAAGGTAAGCGATGTCTGGCTTTCCTTTTGTGTCACGCAGTATTTCATAATTGCCTTTGCTGTGCAGGATCACTGATCTGCTTTTTTCCGGAACCGGTGGCGGAGCAGCGAAAGTGATCGATGTTTCATTGGTCACTTCAGGCTGAATAAGGTACAGGTCATCATCATTAAGCAGCAGTTCGGAAACACTTTTCATGTTTTCATCTGTTGCAGATGAAAGGGGGACGACAGTTTTAACCACTGCACTGTTATCAGAAAAGTCCATTCCCACAAAATCGATGTCCCAGAACAGGAGCCCGGCAACAAGTCTGACATTTACTTTATCTCCGGTTACCCCGGAAAGATCAAGGTTCAGGATGTCAGCTTTGTCAGCCATCGGTCCGGGCAGATTGAAATAATCCACGAATTTCAGTCCCGAATCAGTCTCAAGATATACTGCAAGCGGCATTCCCTGGTCGAAAGACCATTTCAGCAGCTCTTCCTGTGATTTTTCATTACGTTTTTCCTTCCAGTTCTCATACCTGTTGCCAAAGAGATCAGTGAATTTCACGAACATGAAATCGAGCCACATCGTATTCTTACCTGACATCAATCAGCCTGGCATTGGTTGCATTTTGCGGCTTTTCAAAGGAGAGCGAAATAGTATCTTCGAGGATTGGATCACTGAGTACCTGGCTTATATACCTGAGGCTGTCATAACCGGAGAGTTCCTCTTTAAGAGATCTGCCATAACAATCAGAAGCAGAAAGAGGCTCTTTTATGTCAGCCAGGATATGGTTTTCGCCGTATTTGTCAACCATAACGACTGTTTCAGGCGAATGGTCAAAAACAAGCAGTTCGGTAAGATTTGTATTCTGGATCTCCTTTACCTCATTCGTCAATTTGATTTTATAGAGACCATCAACGGGCTTTATCGATTTCAGCGGCAGATAATCATTACGTTCGAGGGGGATTGCAGTAGCGCCGCTGTAAATCTCACCTTCGAAGCTGGCAGTTGTACCGTCTTCACTGTAAATAAAGGGGCAGGATCCTCCTTTTGCCAGTAGCCAGATTAGCGCTACGGCATAAAGTGTACCGACAGCGATACCTGTACTGATTATTACTGTTTTTGCCCCGTCCACCTTGTTGATTTCGGCTTTGGCAATGTTCTCAAAAGGTATGCTGACAAGGCTGCCGTCTTTTTTAATAACTGAATCAGGGGCAACATAGATATGCACGATGTCCTTCTTTTTCTGTGGCTCAGGGAGGTATGTAATACTCCCGGCCAGAACTCCGTTTGAGATTGTCACATTATTGATCTGGTATGCGGAGTTCACGCCGTGGATATAATAATACTTCCCGTCTGCATACTGCATCTCGCCCTTATGAATTCCTCTCAGGGTGTAACAGCCCGAATAGGAAAACATTATCAGCCCGGCAAGAAACAATGCCACTGTCTTCTGATACTTGCTCTGTTTTTGCATGGCGTTCTTTTTAGATTTTGGATCCTTATCCGGGGAAGGTCATTAAAACAGTGAAGGGAGGAAAGTAAATGTAAGAAAGGCAAAGGCTGCGACGCCTCCCAGGGTCAGCCAGAAGTCGGTCACCCAGTAATCGGTTTTGGCAATGTTTCCTGCCGGAACAGACAGGCTCGTGCCATCGATCTTTACGGCCGATACCGGAGCCGCATAGAGATGCGTCACTTTTCGCCTGGTGATTTTCAGTGAATCCTGGTCGATCAGCCCGGTCAGAATACCGTCCGATACAGTGTAATTACTGACAGCCCACAGACTGTCGTCGGCGTGCAACATTATAACATTTCTTTTTTGCGGAATGCTGCTTAATGAAGCAGTCCTCAGGCTGTAACAACCGGCAGCGGTTACTGCGAGGATAAGAAACATTACCGTTTTCAACGCCTTACGAAGGTCATCTTCATGTAACATTTCAATAATATTTAAGTAAAGATAGAATATTTACTTAAAAATCAAAGGAAAAAGTTGATAGTATTAATCTGGGACAATCCCCAGCTCTCTTCCCACTTTGGTGAAAGCTGCGACAGCCTTGTCAAGATGTTCAGTTTCGTGGGCTGCTGAGATCTGTACTCTTATTCTGGCCTTGTCTTTGGGAACTACGGGATAGTAGAATCCGATAACATAGATACCCTCCCTGAGAAGCCTGGACGCCATCTCCTGCGAAAGTTTTGCATCATAAAGCATCACGGCGCATATGGCAGATTGAGTAGGCTTAATGTCAAAACCTGCCTTAAGCATTCTCTCCATGAAGTATTCGGTGTTGCTGTGCAACTTATCCTGAAGATCATTTGTCTCAGTCATCATATCTATCATCCTGATTCCGGCGGCAGCCACAAGCGGTGGGATGGAATTGGAGAAGAGGTAGGGCCTCGAACGCTGGCGGAGCATCTCAATAATCTCTTTTTTCCCTGTTGTGAAGCCTCCTATTGCCCCGCCGAATGCTTTGCCAAGGGTTCCGGTGATGATCTCTATTTTTCCTTTCAGGTTATGCAGTTCGGTAACTCCGCGGCCTGTGCGGCCAACCACGCCGGCCGAGTGCGATTCGTCAACCATCACCATGGCATTGTACCTGCATGCGAGCTCATAAATTTTATCCAGTGGCGCCACGTTTCCGTCCATTGAAAAAACACCGTCAGTAACAATCAGTCTGAACCGCTGTTCCTGTGCCAGCTGAAGCTGTGCCTCCAGGTCAGCCATATCAGCGTTCTCGTACCTGTAACGCTGTGCCTTGCATAGACGGACACCGTCAATAATTGAAGCATGATTGAGCGAATCGGAGATGATTGCATCTTCACTTGTAAGCAACGGTTCGAAGACCCCCCCGTTGGCGTCAAAACATGCAGCATACAGAATGGTGTCTTCAGTGCCGAAGAATTCGGCTATTTTCTTTTCAAGCTCTTTGTGCAGGTCTCCGGTGCCGCAGATGAACCGCACCGATGACATCCCGTAGCCGTGGGTATCGAGAGCCTCCTTTGCAGCATCGACCAGCTTCTGATTGCTGGAGAGCCCCAGGTAGTTGTTTGCACAGAAGTTGAGAACCTTCTGGCCGCTTTCAAGGGTAATCTCAGCACCCTGGGGAGAGACAATTATGCGTTCGTTCTTGTAAAGCCCTGCTTCTCTGATCTCATTGAGCTGGATGTCGAGATGATCCTTATAACTGGTATACATCGGTAAATTGATTCATTGAAAAACGACTGCAAAGATGGTGTTTTACAATGAAAAATTTATGATGATAATCATCAATATCAAACAGGTTGTATTTTGCATATCCGGCGACCGCCGAATCTCTACAGTCCGTATTTGGCAACTATCTCATCCTTTGACAGGCCCAGTATTCCGTATTTTTTGCCCACTTTTATGAAGGCAGCGAGTGCCTTATCGAGGTGATGGAATTCATGCCCGGCTGAGATCTGTGTTCTTATGCGGGCCTGACCGTTGGGCACCACAGGGAAGAAGAATCCGATGGCGTAGATGCCTTCCTCATAAAGGTCTTTTGAGAAGTCCTGTGACAGTTTCGCATTGAAAAACATAACTGGCACAATGGGGCTGTCTCCCTCTTTCAGTATGAAACCGGCCTCCTTAAGACCTTTTCTCCAGTATGCGGCATTTTTCTCGAGCTTGTCGCGACGCTCAGTGCTTGATGAAAGAATATCGAACACCTTCAGCACTCCTGAGACTATCACGGGAGCGATTGTATTTGAGAAGAGGTATGGGCGGGCCTTCTGCCTGCACATCTGAACGATCTCCTTTCGTCCCGAAACACAGCCACCGGAAGCTCCTCCGAGAGCCTTGCCGAAGGTCGTTGTTATGATGTCTATTTTTCCCATGACATTGCAGTGCTCATGGGTTCCGCGGCCGGTTTTTCCAATAAACCCTGTTGAATGGGAATCGTCTACGAGGATCATTGCATCGTACTTCTCACAGAGCTTCACCATCTCATCAAGCCTGGCAATATCGCCGTCCATTGAAAACACTCCGTCGGTTATCACCAGTTTGATCCTTTTATCGGAATGAAGCAGGAGCTTCTCTTCAAGGTGTTCCATGCTGGAATGCTTGAATGTGTCATGCTGTGCGCTGCAGAGCCGCATACCGTCAATAATTGAGGCATGCACAAGCCTGTCGGAGATCATTATGTCCTCACTCGTCAGCAACGCTTCGAATACGCCTGCATTGGCATCCATGCACGACGGGAAAAGGATTGTGTCTTCGGTACCGAGGAACTCCGTCACCCTTTTCTCCAGTTCACGGTGAATATCCTGGGTACCGCATATAAAGCGAACGGAAGACATGCCGTAACCCCGTTTTTCAAGTCCTTCATGAGCTGCCCTGATTACCTCCGGATGACTTGATAGCCCCAGGTAATTGTTGGCACACATGTTTATCACTTTCTTTACCTGGTCGCCTGAAGGAAACTCGACTTCTATGTCTGCCGCCTGGGGCGAGTGTATGAAACGCTCTTCCTTGTAAATACCCGCACTGCGGATATCCCGGAGCTGTGCCCGGTAAAGATCCTTTACCTTTTCACTGTAGCTCATGGTATTAATTTTAGGTTTATTTTATGTATTCATTCACAAGCGCAACTATTTTGTTTACGGAATCAAAAGCCTCGGGTGTCGCTTTTGAAGGAGGGATCTTGATCTTGAATTTGTTTTCAAGAAAGACCAGCAATGAGACCATCGAGAATGAATCAACATGACCGCTTGAGATGAGCGGGGTATCATATGTGATCTTTTCATCCTCATCGTCTATATATTCCTTAATCACATATTGCAGTACAATGTCCTTTATCTCTTCCATGTTTTTATTATTAAAGTTGTTTTATTTAGGTAAAGTGTTATTTGTCAGTCATTTTCAAGGGTAGAGATATCACCTGTCTCCTCACCCCATTCCCTGGCATGCAGCAACCGTCTCATTATTTTTCCGCTGCGGGTTTTAGGGAGTTTATCCATATACTCTATTTCCTGCGGCATTGCTAAAGGAGAGAGCCTTTTACGGATGTAGTTCATTATTTCGAGTTCGAGGTCTGAGGATGGGGTGAATCCAGGTTTCAGGGTCACGAATGCCTTTACCACCTCCATGTTCACTTCGTCAGGCTTGGCTACCACCGCTGATTCTCCCACTGCCGGATGTTCAAGGAGTGCCGATTCCACCTCGAACGGGCTCACCAGGTGCCCGCCGGTGTTTATGACATCGTCATCGCGCCCTGTAAACCAATAGTATCCTTCTTTATCAATGCTGGACCTGTCGCCTGAGAGATACCAGCCGTTCACAAACTTTTCCCTGAACTTTTCCTCATTATGCCAGTAGCCTCGCATCATTGCCGGCCAGTCAGGTCTGAAGGCTATAAGGCCGATTTTGCCGGGTTCATTAATCGGTTCGAAAGTTTTCAGGATCAAGAACGGCACCCGTGATGCCGGGAAAGAGTTTTCCCATTGAGCCGGGTTTGACTTTCATCCCCGGGAAGTTGGTGATCATTATAGACCCTGTTTCAGTCTGCCAGAATGTATCGAGGAAAGGTTTCCCGAAGATCCTTTCCGACCAGATGACGGCTTCTGAATTCAGGGGTTCTCCCACACTGGCGAGATGCCTGAGTGACGAAAGGTCGTAGTCCTTTATTACTTCATCTCCTGCCTTCATCAGTGACCTGATGGCTGTTGGAGCTGAATACCACATTGTGATCCGGTGTTTTTCAATGAACCTGTACCAGGCCATGGCGGAGAAGCCTGTGTCAAGTACGCACTGTGTAACTCCAAGGCTCCAGGGTCCTATTATGCCGTACGAAGTACCGGTAACCCATCCGGGATCAGCGGTGCACCAGTAAATGTCATCATCACGGAGATCAAGCACCCACTTGGTGGTAAGATACTGTGAGATAAGCGAATAGTGAACGTGTTTTACTCCCTTGGGCTGTCCCGTGGTGCCGGAAGTGTAGTGAAGAACTGAAGGAGATTCGGCTTTTGTCGGGAAAATCTCAAAATTTTCCACCGGTTCCGAATCCTCCAGACTGAATGCAACCTCCCTGGTTTCAAGTTCTTTTGAGTAGTGGTGGTCAACAATTATTATGAATTCAAGCGAGGGAAGCCTGTCAAGTATCTTCCTGACCTTCGGAAGATGTTTTCTCTGGGTAATGATGGCCCGGGTTCCTGCATTCTCAAGCCTCACAAAGAGTGATTCATCACCGAAGGCTGAGAAGAGGGGCTGAACAATGGCTCCGATCTTCAGCACACCGAGGAAGGAAATATAGAGTTCGGGGATCCTGTCCATGAAGAGACACACCCGGTCTTCATTTTTTATACCAAGGTCTCTGAGAAAAGCCCCGATTGTGTTTCCGGCAAGCCTAATATCATTGAAGGTGTAGTTTTTCTCAACGCCGCCGAAACCCTCATAGTGAAGGGCAGTCTTGTCGCCCTTGCCCTGCAGGCATATCCTGTCAGAACAGTACCAGCCGATGTTTATTATATCACCTTTCCTGTATTCGAGCTCTTTTTCAGCGATTGACCAGTCAAAATCCCTGAGTCTTTCCTCGTACGAGCCAATATTTGACGCTGTTGTCATTGTCTGAATCGTTTACAATGACATACAAGTTAAATAAATATTTGGAGAGACTGAGGTCTGAGTCAGACTCTGAAATCTGAGGTAGGACTTTTGTCAGACATCCCAATTCAGGATCACCTTTCCGCAGTTACCTTCTTCCATAACGTCGAACCCCTTCTGGAAATCGTCGATATGGAAGCGGTGGGTGATGATGGGTTCGAGGTTGATGCCTCCTATTATCATCATCTGCATCTTGTACCAGGTCTCCCACATTTCGCGGCCGTATATGCCTTTAAGAGTCAGCGCCTTGAATATAATGTCGCTCCACGGTACCTCGAAATTGGAGGGCAGAATACCGAGAAGCGAAATATTGGAACCGTTGTACATGTTTTCAATCATCTCGCGGAATGCGGCAGGTGAACCTGACATCTCGAGACCCACGTCAAAGCCTTTCATATGGAGGGGTTCGAGCACATCATGAATTTTTTCGCCCTTTTTAGGATTGACAACCATGGTGGCGCCCATTTTTTTGGCTATGTCAAGCCTGTAGTCACTGAGGTCACTTGCCACAATGTTACGTGCTCCGGAGAACCGTGCAATGGCAACAGCCATACTGCCTATCAGCCCTGATCCCGTAATCAGCACATCTTCGCCCAGCAGAGGGAAAGCCAGTGCAGTATGGGTGGCATTTCCGAAGGGATCCATTATGGCAGCCCATTCGTCGGGAATACGGTCGTCAAGCAGGACGACATTCCTTGCAGGCACCTTTACAAACTCTGCGAAGGAGCCGTCGATATGAACCCCGATACCTACTGTGTTTTCGCACACATGTTCCCTGCCCCGGCGGCAGTTGCGGCATACTCCGCAGAAAAGATGTCCTTCACCTGTCACCCTGTCGCCGACTTTCACGTTGGTCACGCCCGGCCCTATAGCCTCAACATAGCCCATATATTCATGGCCTATTGTCATCGGTACTTTTATAGTCTTCTGCGCCCACTCGTTCCATTCATAGATATGAAGGTCAGTCCCGCAGATTGCAGACTTCTTAACCTTGATCAGAACGTCATTGTATCCTATCTCAGGAACTGGGACATCCTGCATCCACAGACCTTTGGCGGCCTTAGCCTTGACAAGTGCTTTCATTTTCTTCATTTGCGCAGTGATATTTAATGTAAAATTAATACAATTCCGGGTGATAAATCCTGATTTTTGTTGGGCCGAAGAAGTTACCCTCTCTTTATTTATCTTTGCGCGGCAAATATTTCATACCCAGATGACCGACAGAAAAATACGCGTCCGCTTCGCCCCGAGTCCCACCGGGCCGCTTCATATCGGAGGTGTCAGAACCGCTCTTTACAACTATCTCTTTGCAAGGAAGAACGATGGTGTATTCATCCTTCGTATTGAAGACACCGACCAGACCCGGTATGTTGAGGGAGCCGAGGAATATATTATGGAGGCTCTTGAATGGGCAGGGATAAAGATCGATGAGGGTGTTCGTGAGGGAGGGCCTCATGCACCGTACCGTCAGAGTGAAAGGAAGGAGATTTACAGACAGTATGCCGATCTGCTTCTCAAAAAAGGAGACGCCTACTATGCCTTTGACACACAGGAGGAGCTCGAAAAGCTGCGGACAGAACATGAATCCCGCGGTGAGACCTTCAATTACGGAAGCACATCGCGCAGGAACATGTGCAATTCGCTGACCCTGGGTTCTGAGGAAGTGAAGAAAAGGATTGATTCAGGAGAACATTATGTTGTGAGATACCGTATGCCGGAGAATGAGGATATACAATTTACTGATATCATCCGCGGTGATATGGTTGTCAATACTTCGACTCTTGATGACAAGGTGCTTTACAAGTCGGACGGCATGCCCACATACCACCTGGCGAACATCGTCGACGACCACCTTATGGAAATATCGCATGTGATCAGGGGTGAGGAGTGGCTGCCGTCACTTCCGCTTCACGTTATGTTATACAGGTCCTTCGGATGGACCGGCCCGCTGTTCGCACATCTCCCGCTGCTGCTTAAACCCACGGGAAAAGGCAAGCTCAGCAAGCGCGACGGTGACAAGATGGGATTTCCGGTTTTTCCACTTTACTGGCCCTACGGTGAGACAGCCCACGGCTACCGCGAGGACGGGTACTTTCCCGAGGCCTTTGTCAACATGCTGGCTCTCCTCGGATGGAATCCCGGCACCGAGCAGGAGCTGTTTTCAATGGATGAGCTGATTGAAGCTTTTTCAATTGACAGGGTTGGCAGGTCAGGCTCGCGGTTTGATCCGGAGAAGGCAAAGTGGTTCAATACGCAGTATTTTCACCGGAAAAGTGATCAGGAGCTTGCAGGGCTCTTCATGCCTCTGCTGAAAGAAAAAGGTTTTACTCCTTCTGAAGAGGCACTGGCAAAGGTGGTTACACTGGTAAGGGAGCGCGCCGGATTTGTGACTGACCTGTGGAAGGAATCCGACTTTTTCTTCGTGGCGCCTGAATCTTATGATCCTGAGGTGCTGAAGAAGAGATGGAACGAGAGCTCTCCGGCATTGATAAAGGAATTGAGGGAAGTGGTTGCCGGAATAGATCCGTTCACTGCGCAGGATTCTGAACGGATTGTCAAAGAGTGGATTGCCGCCCGGGGGCACAATACAGGAACGGTACTGAATCTCTTCAGGCTGCTCATCGTGGGAGCTTCACGCGGACCGCACCTGTTTGACATAACAGAGTGGATAGGCCGCGAGGAGACACTGCAGCGTCTCGATAATGGCCTCAGTCGGCTTTCACAGCTGGTATAATGAACCTGGGAGATGATATAAAATTCATCGATTTCCACACTCATCATGCGGAGGGAAGCCCTGACACCGTGGCGGTCAGGAACCTCATGGCCGGGGAGGATGTACCTCATGATTTTCCTCCCAATACCACTTTTTCCGCAGGGATACACCCGTGGTACCTTACAGCAGAGCTGCTTGACGAAATGAAAACAGGGCTCATTCTTACCCTGGCACATCCCCATGTGATTGCAATTGGTGAAGCCGGATTTGACCAGTTACGGGGACCATCTCATGCCGTACAGCGTTCAGCGTTTTACTTCCAGGCGGAGCTGGCAGAAGAGCTTCGCAAACCGATTATTATTCACTGTGTAAAGGGGTGGGACTCACTGCTCAAAGCCCGCAAAGAGCTGAATCCCGAAATGAATTGGGTCATACACGGCTTCAGGGGAAACCCGAAGCTGGCACTCTCACTTGTGGAAGCAGGATTCTGGTTCTCACTGGGAATTAAGGGATTAACAGAAGAAGTATTGAACGTTATACCGGCAGGAAAGCTTCTTCTTGAGACCGATGACTCAAAAGAAAACATAAGAGATGTATATAAAGGCTATTCGGCAATAACACGCACAGGAGACAGGGAGGTAACTGAGAAGATCAGGAATAACTTCAACAGTCTCTTCGGGAAATAAGGATCGAAAAATGGAAGAATGGTTATCGCGCACAGAGTTATGTCTGGGGCCTGAATCACTTGACAAACTGAAGAACTCACATGTCCTTGTGGCGGGCCTCGGTGGCGTGGGCTCCTGGGCGGCAGAGATGGTCTGCAGGGCAGGTGTGGGGCGGATGACAATCATTGACGGTGATGTGGTTACAGCGGCAAACCGCAACAGGCAGCTTCCGGCTCTGAAATCCACCGAAGGCATATCCAAGGCAGAGGTGATGGGCCGGAGGCTGAAGGACATCAATCCTTCGCTGGAACTCAGGGTGATAAGTGAGTTCATTAAAGATGAAAGAATGACTGAGATACTTGAGGAGGAACCTTACGACTTCGTCATTGACGCCATAGACACGCTTTCGCCGAAGGTATTTCTGATTTACCATTCGCTTCGTCTGAAGCTGAACATTGTGAGTTCCATGGGAGCCGGAGGCAAGTTTGATCCCACGGCTGTTAAGGTTGCAGACATTTCTGAGACCAGATTCTGTAACCTGGCGAGGATGTTGCGCAAGAAACTGCACAAACTGGGAGTATATGACGGCTTTGCGGCAGTATACAGTCCCGAGGTGGTAGACAAGGATAAAATAATAAGAGGCTCTGCTGAATCCAACAAAGCCTCAAATGTAGGTACGATCTCTTATATGCCGGCGCTGTTCGGAATCGTATGCGCCTCAGTGGTTATCCGCCGGATTGCCGGCATACCTATGGATCTTTGAATACTGTTACCCCCTGATTTAGGAGGAATGACAAGCACCTGGCAGGGATAAATCCAATGCTTGCCCGCTTTAGTTTAAAGTACTTCAAAAGTTATTTTTGCGTTGACCCGGTACTCGGTAATTTTGTTTTTAACAACTACCGCACTCTGCTCCTTTATGTAGACTGAGCGGATTTCCTTGACTGTCTTGCCTGCTGCCTTAACGGCTTCGGCTGCTGCATCTTCCCAGCTTTTGGATGATGATGCCAGAATTTCGATAACTTTTAGAATTGCCATGATTTAGGTTTTTTAGATAGTTAGTAATCAGGATGCTAATAAACTCAGTCAGATTACATAATTGGCTTAAAGTACCTGCTACGTTATACAATCTTAACCATCCTTAAAAATATAACGGATTTATGGCAGTTTAGTTCACGGTTCTGCTTGCGGTTTGAAAGTTAAAGTAATTGTAATATATTTGGAGCAATGTTAACCTATTCTAAAAAAAACAACTAAATCTGAAAACTATGGGAATGATTAAAGAATTCAAGGAATTTGCCATGAAGGGCAATGTTCTGGACATGGCTGTTGGTATTATTATAGGCGTCAGTTTCGGGAAAATTATTACCTCTCTTGTTAATGATGTTCTCATGCCGCCGATAGGACTTCTGCTGGGCAAAGTGGACTTCAGTAATCTAAAGATAATTATGACGAAGGGACAGGCGGCTGTCATGGATGGGGCAGCTATAATTACCCCGGCAGTTGCACCTGTAACGATCAATTACGGACTATTCATTCAGACGATAATCGACTTTCTCATTGTGGCTTTCTGTATATTTATGGTTATCAAGGCAATGAATAAAGCCGTCAAGAAGAAAGAAGATGCTCCTGCACCTCCTGCGCCACCTGCCGAAGATATAGTGCTTCTCAAAGAAATCCGTGACCTGTTGAAAAAATAGTCCGGCAGAGGGATAAATTTTAAAAATTGTTCGCATCTTTGCAGGCAATTAGAAAAACAATGGCAAGAATTAAGAAACAGTGGTGGTGGCGCAGGCTCTTTCCCGACAGAGGGTAGAGCTGACGTTGTCACTATTACAGGTAAATATTATACGGCCGCAGGAATACTCCTGCGGCCGTATTTATTTCAGGAAAGATTACAATTACGGGTCTATGGTGATTTTTCTGATGAGTGAATAATGAGGGCGGGGTATGTCATACCCTTTTTTTTTGTTTCCTGATGAAACACCCTGGAAAATGTATCGTCTTTTGAATAAATTTGATTCTTACTCTCTTTCAAACAACTTAACCTGGTGTTTAATTTTAAATTGAAACAATGAGACCCGCAAGATCAACAACTGCACTTCGTACATTATTGATTGTAATAATGTCATTCCTCCCGGCATCTTTAATCTTCCCTCAGTCAAAAGCAACTTTACAGGGCATATGGGTTGGTGTGGCTGAAATAAATGCTGATGTAAAAATCACTGTTGCCTTTGAAATATTTGGCGGGGAAGGTCAGCCGGCCACAGGGTTCATGCATAGCATAGAGCAGAAGGCATTTAACATCCCTGTAAAGGAGGTGATAGTAAGTGACGATAATGTTCGATTTGTCGTGCCGGCCATCAAAGCTGAATTTGCGGGTGTTGCATCGGGGGAGACCATCATCGGAGCCATTACACAGGGCAAGAATAAGCCATGGCCTGTGACACTAACCAGGCGTGACAGGCTTCCTGTCGAGAAACCCGGAAGACCGCAGGAGCCGGTAAGGCCTTTACCATACTATGAGGAAGCTGTAAAATACAATAATGAGGCAGCAGGAGTAACTCTGGCGGGTATATTCACGCGTCCCACAGCCGAGGGGAAATATCCTGCAGTGATCCTTATATCGGGTTCCGGGCCAAATGACCGTGATGAGTCAATCTTTGGCCATAAGGTATTCCTGGTTCTGGCTGATCAGCTTACACGTTCAGGGTTTGCGGTGCTCAGATTTGATGATCGCGGTGTGGGTGAATCTACCGGTGACTTCCCCACCGCAACCGTAACCGATCTTGCCTCGGATGTGGTGGCAGGTGCTGCTTTTCTCAGAAGTCGCCCTGATGTTGACTCTAAAAAGATCGGGCTGATAGGACATAGCCTGGGAGGTGAAATAGCTCCGATAGCAGCCTCAAAGTCTAAGGACATTTCCTTCATAGTCCTTATGGCGGGTGCTGCAAAGCCGCTCTACCAGGTTATCTATGAGCAGTGTGATGCAATATTTACCTCAATGGGAATACGGCAGGAAGCCATCGATATTAACAGGAAGGTCCTTGAGACATTGTTTGAGACAATAAAATCAGAGAAGGACAGTGCAGTTGCCAAGAAAATTATCAGGGAGAGGTTTCTTGAACTTGACAAGCAGGTGGCTGGTCTTACAGAGGAGGAAAGAAAGCAGATTCAACTTTCTTATCCTCTTAATCCCGGGGATGCTGACTATTATTACCGTCCGGCAAAGAGATTTGATTTCTTCTATGACCCGGCTGAATACCTCGCGAAAGTAAAATGCCCTGTACTGGCTCTCATCGGATCAAAAGATATACAGGTGCTTCCTACGCATCTCGCACTGATTGAGGATAATCTGAAGAAGGCAAGGAATAAAAACTTTGAGGTCATGGAACTTGAGGGCCTGAATCATCTTTTCCAGACCTGCCAGTCATGCACTGTAGAGGAGTATTCACTGATTCCTGAGACTCTCTCCCCGGTGTTTATAAAAGTTGTTACGGACTGGCTCATAAAGACCACAAACCAGTAGTTACCTGATAAAACAGATAAGGATGTCATTTGTAAATTCCTGGGATAACGAGGTAAGGGCAGCCTCATATGCAAAACTTGAATTTCCGAATACCTATTATTTGGCGTATCGTGATCTTCCTGAAATAATTGGAAGGCATATCAAAGGCAACCGCGCTGTTGACTTTGGTTGCGGGGCAGGAAGGTCAACACGGTTTACCTCAAAGCTTGGGTTTAAGGTAACGGGAATTGACATATCCCCAGAGATGTTAAAGATGGCTTTAAATTCAGATCCTCATGGGGATTACCGCCAGGTGTCAGACGGGGACTACTTTCATCTCGGGAGCTCCTGTTTTGACCTTGTCCAGGCCATATTTACCTTTGACAATATTCCGGGGGCAGAAAACAGGGCTCATATTCTTAAAGGACTTGCAGAACTCCTGAACGAAAGAGGGCGCATAATACTTCTCGACTCTACAGAGGAACTGTATATTAATGAGTGGGCTTCGTTTTCAACAAAGGACCTGCCTGGTAACTTTACGGCAAGAAGCGGAGAAATTGTGAGGACAATTATGCATGACGTTGAGGACAGCAGACCCGTGGATGATATTTTCTGGACACACGATGATTACCTTGAAATGTTTGAAAGGGCAGGGCTCAAAATGGAGGCATCTTATTATCCGCTTGGAAGACATGAAGAGCCCTTTGAATGGAAAAGTGAAACAGAAATGGCTCCATGGGTAATCTATGTCCTGAAAAAATGAGGGCATCGTAATCTGAAACAGACTCGTTAACGTGTGGGCGCAGTTACGAAGCTATTTCAGATCAATCAGGTATTTATAAAGCTCGCTTTTTGTAGATAGAATAACAGTTGTGGTTGAATCAAAGGTCTTTTCAAATGTCTCCATTGACTTCAGGAAACTGTACAGATTCTTTGAGGCTGCCGACTGGTTATAGGCGCCGGTGTAAATTGCAGCAGCCTTTGCATCAGCCGCGCCCTTGATCTCTTCAGCTTTCCGGAAGGCTTCCGACTGTATTGCTTTCAGGTCCCTTTCCTTCTCACCATTGATCCTCGAGGCTTCACCCTGGCCTTCCGACCTGAATTTTTCCGCTATCCGGAAGCGTTCGCTCTTCATTCGCTCATAGACCTGTGTCTGAACCTCCTCCACATAACTCAGGTGCTTGAGTCTCATATCCAGGATAACTATGCCGAGATCACTGGCTTTTTCGTTGGACGATTTGAGTATCATATCCTCGATCTTCTGCCTGCCCACAGAAATGTCAGACAGGGTGTCACCTATCTCCTCACCGATTGCCCCTGACGGCATGGGGACCCTGTTGCTGGTACGGACGACTTCTTCGAGGTTGTGGCCTGCGATATAGTCACGGGTCTCTCCGTCAAGAATGTCATCCAGCCTCGACTGGGCTCCCCTCTCGTCGGTAAGACGCTTGAAGAACTGCAGCGGGTCAGTTATCTGCCAACGGGCATAGGCATCGACAAAAATGAATTTCTTGTCCTTTGTGGGTACCTGGTTGGGATCTCCGTCCCATTCCATATAACGCTTTTCAAAGAAATTTATCTTCTGAATGAAGGGAAGCTTTATTTTGAGCCCCGGAGTGACCTTTGCTTCTCCAACCGGTTTTCCGAACTGGGTGATCACCACCTGTTCAGTTTCGTTTACGAGGTAAAAGGCATCAACTATGACGATAAACAGAACCGCCAGGATTGCAAGCTGAATTATTAATTTTTGTTTTGGCATGGTTCCTTGGATTATTTGTTTTTCATCTGCATCTGGAGAAGGGGCAGCACATTATTGCCCGATTCGTCGGTTATGATCTTCTGTCCCAGCCTTGGAATGACGCTTCCCATGGTTTCAAGATAGATCCTTTGTCTTGTTACCTCGGGAGCCTTTATATACTCACGGTAGAGGGCATTAAACCTTGCAGCTTCGCCAAGGGCGTTGTTAACGCGTTCAGTTGCAAAGCCCTCGGCTTTCTGAATGGTTTCGTCTGCCTGACCTTTTGCCTTGGGTATGATCTTGTTATACTCCGATCTTGCCTGGTTAATCAGAGTCTCCTTCTCCTGCTGCGCCTGGTTGACCGCATTGAATGCATCCTTCACGGGGTCAGGAGGGTTAACGTCCTGAAGCACCACCTGCTCAATTTTTATGCCCAGTGAGTACTCTGTGCACAACTCCTGGATCTTCTCCTGTGCGCTTGTGGCAATTTCAGCTCTTCCTACAGTCAGCACCTCGTTGACAGTACGGTCTCCCACAATTTCACGCATCGTGGCTTCGGAGATATCCCGCATCGTATTTACCGGATCCCTTACCTTAAAAAGATAAAGATAGGGATCACTGATCCTGTACTGAACAACCCACTCGACATCTGCCAGGTTAAGGTCGCCCGTCAGCATCATCGATTCTTCACTTGTATTGGATTTTGTATATTCTGACCTTGTACCTCCGGTGGATGTGGTCCGGAACCCGAATTCCTCCTTCTGCTGCCTCTCCACAGCAACTTTATACAGTCTCTCGAGAATCGGGATCTTGACATGGAGTCCGGATTCTTCTGTACGGTTATATTTTCCGAAACGGGTAATTACCCCAACCTCCTCAGGTCTTATCTGAAAAAAACCTGACCAGAGGAAAATGATAAGTATTATTCCCGCAATAATGTAGCGGTAATACGGAGCCAGTTTTTGCCAGGACGGAGGCAGGTTTGACTTGTTGAACTGATTATTAGCCATCTGTGAAAGTTAATTATGCTATTTTGACTGGTGAACTTTTTATTCACCGATAATTTTGATCAGTTTCCCTGCCGGAACCTGGTCGGTAAGTTCCATCTCATTGAGCAGGGCCAGCTCATTAAGCTTATCCTGTTTCACACCGTAGTAGGCAAAGGCTTCCCCGAGTGTTCCTGCACGCTGAACTTTCTTAACAAGTATCCTCTGCGGCTTAACGTTTATTTTGGAAGCATCGGTGAGTTTTGCAAAGGTGTTCATTGATGCTTCCATTGCAGGTGCATAATTTGCGAAATCCACCTCGGCGGTGACTCCGTGGAAGACATAGATAATATTTCCGTACTGGATGAAATATGACAGAACTTCATTTACGCTTTTTGTGCCTGTCGATTGATCCTGGGAGACCTGCTGTGACAGGGTGACAATTGCCGGCATTCCGTTGACGGTTCTTTTCTCGCTGCGTTCCAGTTTCAGACCATAGGCAGCGAGGGTCGAATCAGCAGCTGACTGCAGGGTTTTCTGGGCTGCAAGTGAAAATATAAGAAGCGCTTTGCCGTCGGCCGGAACCATACTTACCTGCGTGGGTGCATTTTCAAGTTTCCATCCTGCCGGATGAGCGAACCTGAATTTCAGTTCAGGGTGGTAGAAGACATTCCCCTCCACGTAGCCCTGTCTCGGATCTTCTCCGTAAACTATGCCGTCGATAAGCTGCAGATATGAGTCGGCGTTGACCTTGTATACCGGCAGATTCAGACTGTCCTGCCATTCCTGGGCACTTTTGTTCACTGAGTTGAAGCGGTCGCCCGGATCAGGGTGGGTGGAAAGGAAGGTGGGTACACCGCCTTCGCTTTCTGCCATATTCATTTTATTAAGAACCTGGAAAAAGTCAGCCATTTTGTGTCCGTCGTATCCGATCAATGACATATAACCTACCCCGAGACGGTCGGCCATGCGCTCGTCGTCACGGCTGAATTTGAGGAACAGCAGTTCCATTCCCTGAAGAGCCGTCTGGGCATACTGGGCAAATTTCTCAGATGCAATCATGCCTCCGATCAGTAACAACTGACCCATCTGCTGCTTGCTTTGCTGGCTTACCGAGTGACGGGCGGTCACATGCCCCATCTCATGGCCAATAACGCCTATCAGTTCCGCTTCATTGTTGAATTGCGCCAGTATCCCCCGGGTGAGATAGATATAACCACCGGGAACGGCAAATGCGTTTACTACCGGAGAATCGACAACTTTAACGTGGTACTCAAGGTTGGGACGATGTGAGATCTTGCCCATTTCGGTCCCTTTGGCCTGCACAAAATTCTGCAGCTCCGCATCGGGGTACGCTCCGAAAGTGGCCATGACCTGTGGATCATAAGCGAGGCCCATAGCCACCTCCTGCTGTTCTGATATCAGCATTATCTGCCTTTTTCCCGTGACCGGATTGACAGCGCAGGAATAAACAGTCATTACAACTGCGAACAGCACTATGATCTTTACAAAATAATTCACTTTTTTCATCATATAATTATTTACAAACCCTGAGGGCTTCTGTGGCCCTTATTCTTTTTCTGAATAGTATTTCTCCGATATTCCTTTATAAACAAAAAGGTTTTCATTTGCCACCCCGTCTCTGCCGAACATAGCCCTGAGCGGTTCCCAGTTGCAGGTGCCTTTTCCGGCATCGTCAGGCAGGCTGAAGACGATTTCATGCAGTTCTTCAGGGTATTGGGAGTATTCAACGACATTTACCGGCTTATTGTATCTTTTAACGAGATCAAACAGATTCTTCTGCAAATCATCGAGGGTACCGTGCCATCTCGGATAGTATGATAAACCTATTATATCAAACTTCACATCACGTGCGATCATGTTGTCAAGCCAGAAAACTGATTCATCATTCTGTCCTCCCAGTGCAATGTGCATCATGATTACCGTTTCCGGGTCAACCTCCCTGACGGCTTCAACGCCTGCCTTCAGCAGTTCAGCAAGCTGGTCAGGATTGGAGATATGCCCGTCAGGCCAGAGCATGCCGTGGTTTATCTCATTGCCTATCTGAACCATTTCAGGCATTGTACCCTGTTCTTTCAGGGCAAGCAGAACATCTTTCGTATATTCCCCGACTCTTTTTTTCAGCTGTTCAAAACTGAGGTCCTGCCAGGCAAGCGGTTTATTCTGCTGCTGAGGATCAGCCCAGTAGTCGCTGTAATGGAAATTGAGCAGTATCTTCATCCCGGCATCCCTGGACCTGCGGGCCATCTGCTTCGTATATTCAAGTCCGCAAAACCCCTTTTCCGGTGAATAACCCTTTTCATTTTCAGGATTCACGAAAATGCGGAGGCGAATGCAGTTTAAACCCTCATCGGCCAGGGCCTGCACTGCGTCCTTTTCCGATCCGTTTACAATGAATTTCATCCCCCTTTCCTCCATCTGTGGCAGGAATGATATGTCAGCCCCGAGCATACGGCTGATCTGTTTACGGGTTGTTTTCAGCTGTGCCTTCGAGGGAACCAGGTATGTGAAACCCGGTCCTATTGTATGAATCTCGTGCGATGCGGGCCACAGGCTGTCAGACCTGACCTCAAGCTTTATCATGCCGGGTTTTGTCCCGGCAACAAAGTAAAATGAACAGGTACCGTTCACGATCCTTGACTCACTGAATGCGACAGAGTCTTCCCCGGTAATCAGGTTCAGTGACTGTTCTCCCTGCAACGGGGCAACTTTGGCGTCTCCTGTGATGTAAATGCGGATCGGCAGGTCGGCATCACTGATCTCCCTGCCTAAGCTGTCTACAGCGGTGGCTCTTATGAGGGTCTGATCCTTTCCGTCAGCCAGCATGGTGGTCTTATAAGCGGTGAGGGCAAGGGAGACAGGTACTCCGGAATCAACACGGTATGTTGACCTCCAGTCTTTCAGCGCCTGCCGGGGTTTTTCCGTACTGCACTGAACGGCAAGCAGCAGAATACTCATCAAAGATACGAAAAGCCTCATCGTCAGAGATTTAGATTATAGTCTGTTATGCTCAGGGTCACAGGTAAAGTTAGCATTTTTTAAGATATGCCGCATCATGAAACCAAGGCAGCCTTAACAACCAATTTCATACCTTTGCAAAGCGTTTGGAGCTATCACGGCCGGATAAATATCAGGTCATTAACGGAAAAAAACCATGTCGAAAATTGTAATCATTTCAGCCAGTATAAGGGAGGGCAGGAACAGTCACCGGGTAGCTCTCTATTTTAGCAGTTATCTTGCTGAAAACAAGCTTGGGGAAACGGAGATCCTCGACCTGAAATCATATAATTTCCCGCTTTTCAGTGAGCGACTGAAATACCAGAAAAAGCCATTGGCTTCGGCTACTGAATTTGCGGAGAAGGTGAGGCACGCTGACGGAGTAATAATTATCACCCCTGAATATAACGGGGGATACCCGGCAAGTCTGAAAAATGTGATCGACCTGCTAACAGACGAATGGAATAGAAAGCCAGTCGCAATTTGCACTGTTTCAGACGGAAATTTCGGCGGAACGCAGGTAATCACCTCCCTGCAGTTCACTCTGTGGAAGATGAAGGCATGGACTGTGAATGCGATGTTCCCTGTGCCCAAAGTAACCCAGTCATTTGATGAGAACGGAGTGGCAGCAGACAAAGAGGCATCAGACAAAAGAGCTGCCGGTTTCGTGGGTGAACTGCTATGGTGTATCGGGGCAAAAGCAAAGATGAAGAATTAATACTGCCAGGAAGCATTACCTCATACGTATGCATGCAGCGATGAAAGAACTGTCACGTGAGTTCCAGGTATTTGTGAAACCGGCAGGACCGGCCTGTAACCTTGGGTGCAGCTACTGTTACTATCTTGGAAACGACACCCTTTATGAGCAGGGCACCCGTTTTTTGATGGCCGATGATCTCCTTGAGATTTATATCCGGCAGCATATCGAAGCAACAACGGGGGAGCCGGTTACATTTTCATGGCACGGAGGCGAGCCGCTTCTTGCCGGAACGGAGTTCTACAGGAAAGCCATCGGCTTTCAGCATAAGCACAATAAAGACGGCAAAAAAATAATCAACGGGATACAGACCAACGGGACACTTATTGACAGCGAGTGGTGCGACTTTCTGGCTGAAGAGCATTTCACCGTTGGAATAAGCCTTGACGGGCCGGAGAGACTGCATGATCTCTTTCGATCGGCAAAAGATGGGGGCGCTACGTTCAGCAGGGTGATGCGCGGTTATGATCAGTTGGTCATGTCAGGCATTGATCCTGAAATACTGTGCGTGGTGAACTCCGAAAATGTGAAATATCCAGCAGAGGTATACGGGTTTTTCAGGCAGCTGGGGGCTCCGTTTGTCACATTCATACCTCTTGTCGAGATACAGCCGGAGAGCCCCCGGGGTGTCAGCAGCAGGAGTGTTCCTGCAGAAGCTTTCGGCACTTTTCTGTGTGAGGTTTTTGATGAATGGGTTTCAGCCGACATAGGCAGGGTGAAGGTCCAGATATTCGAGGAAGCACTGAGGACAGCCTTTAACCAGGAGCACACCCTCTGCATTTTCAAACCTGTGTGCGGCGCTGTTCCGGTGGTTGAGCACAACGGAGATTTCTATTCATGTGATCACTTTGTAAGTAAAAAGCACCTGCTCGGAAACGTCAGGGAGGAGTCGCTTGCCGGTCTTCTTGACAGCGACAGGCAGAAGGCTTTCGGTGAAGAAAAATTACGCACGCTTCCTCAATACTGTATTAAGTGCAGTGTCAGACCGATGTGCAACGGGGAATGTCCGAAGAACAGGTGCATTAACGCTCCTGACGGAGAGTCCGGGTTAAATTATCTGTGCGAAGGATATAAAATGTTCTTCACACACTGCACTCCCTTTGTCGCCTCCGTAGCCGGAGCCTGGCGTCAGCAACAGGAAGGCCGGATCAGCTCCTGAGTTTTTCCCTGAAGAAGGCAACAGTTCTCCCCCAGGCCAGTTTGGCTGCCTGTTCGTTATAACGTGCAGGGTTTGAATCGTTGTTGAATGCGTGCTGCGCTCCCTCGTACATGAAGATCTTATATTCAATATTTGCAGCTTTCAGGGCCTCTTCAAAGGCGGCAATGCCCTGGTTTATACCTGCATCGTCACCTGCATAGTGAGCCATGACAGGTGCTTTAATACGGGCGGTCTCCTCAGCAGAAGGCTGTCGGCCGTAATAGGGTACAGCAGCATCGAGGTCAGGGGCATTGACTGCCACCTGGTTGGTCATGGCGCCTCCCCAGCAGAACCCGGTGCAGCCCACCTTACCGGTAGAGAGAGGGTGGGTTTTAAGGTATGCCACGGCAGCTACAAAATTCTTCTTTGTCTTTTCGGCATCAAGTTCACGCATCATTGCAGCAGCCTTGTCCGGATCACTGTCGGGGGTTCCGCCGGCAGGGGAGAGGGCGTCAGGGGCTATGGAAAGGAATCCCTCCCTGGCCATTCGCCTTGCCACATCCTTAATATGGGGCTGCAGACCCCTGTTCTCGTGAATAATGATTACGGCGGGGTATTTTATCGCCTCAGCAGGACGGGCCAGAAATGCCTTTACATCACCCGTCTCACCCTTGTATGTGACCATCTCTGTGAACAGGCCCGTGTCATCATCGGCAAATTCATTCACAGCAACAGAGGCGGCGGTGCCGGCAAGTGCATAATTGTCTTCGAGAAGCGGCAGCATAGTCATGGCGGCCGCAGTGGTTCCGGTGTACATCACCAGTTTCCTGAGAAAGTCACGTCGGTTGAGTTCCCCCGTTTTATAATCACTGTAAAGTCGGCTGATCTTTTTTTCCATTTCTTCAATAGTTAAGTTCAGTACACCAAATTTTTCCTCAATTTATGAAAAATCTGTGACAAAATAAAAGAAGCCGGCTTGTGACCGGCTTCTTTATACTCAGCCTGTGTTATAAATGAGCGGGGGCGGGTTATAGACGATATTTACTTTTTTGTCAGAACGACATCCCTGACTGTCCTGTTTCCACCGGTTACATTTACACCTGCGAAACTGACAGTGTCATAACCTTCTTTCGTTGCAAAGACAGAATAAGTTCCGGCATTCAGTCCGATAAGGGCATATTGTCCTGTTACGTCACTGAAGGTGGTTGCCACCAGAGTGTCCTGCATCACCCAAACCTTTGCGTCAGGCACAACTACCTTCGATGTGTCGCTGACCAGTCCGGATATCCTTCCTGCTGTGGTCAGGTTTGCTGCCCTTATGACCGGTTTGAAAATGAATCCGTTATTGGTTCTCATGTTGCCTCGCATGACGAATGACCTGGAAAGATCAACATCCAGAAGCACCTCAGCTGTCAGTCCTCCTGAGACTTCGATTGGCGGATCAATAAAGATCTTCAGGCCTGAATGGCTGCCTCCGGGTACCTTGACAGTATAAGGATCAGCGAAACCCTTCAGTCTCAGTCCTGCCTCTTCAACATACAGCCTTACGAGGTCGTATTCACCTTCAGGAATCTCAAGGTCAAGGAGGGTCTCTGTAAGACCGTTCCTCAGGTCTATCAGGTCTACGGTTACAGGTATATCTGACAGGAGCACGAAGGGATTGCCGTCACTGATCCCGTCGCCGGTCTTCCTGATTTCAACTTTGGTGATTGTCACTGTTGCTGATTCCACATAACTTATGTCAAAGGGATCGTCTGTGACCTTCAGGACAATTCTCCCGGTCTCACCGGAATTGTTTTTGTCACATGCACTCATCAGCGCCAAAGCCAATCCTGCACAAAGTAACAATGCTGTCTTTTTCATATTTTTCCGTATTTATTATGCAAAAGACAGAAATCAATATGAAGAACAAATGAATTTTAGACCGGGTAGGCGCTTTATACCTATTTCCTGAAAATTCTATCCAGTATTTCCTTAACCTTGTTAATGGCTTTTCTTTTCTCGGGGTCATAAGTTTTTACATCCTTTTCGAACAGGTCTGTAAGCCTGTCAAAAAAGTTCTTTTCCCTGAAGTCAGGGCAGTCGAGCATCGCCGCCAGTTCCGGAGGCAATTCCTGAAAGCCTGCAGAGAGCATTTTCTCTAATTCAGGGTAAGACTCAGCTTTTTTCAGTGTCAGAGCCACCAGTGGCAGAGCCAGGGCGCTTCCTGTGCCGTTGCTTCCGCTGTTGAAATGGATAGACGGCGATGAGGCACCCACCCTGCTGACGATTACCAGGCCGGGGTTGTAGGCTGCAAACCAGGCATCGGCATAGTTTTGTGAAGTTCCTGTTTTGCCGGCAAGGGGTACACCCACACCGTACACACTGTATACCGAGGCTCCCGTTCCCTCGCTGATGGCTTTCTGAAGCATTGCATTCATCAGCAGGCTTGATCTTTCTGTAAGGATCCGCTCGCCGCCCTGAATAAGGTTGTTTTGCCAGATAACACTTCCGTCGGATGTTTTAATTGAAGTTATGCTTCGCGGGGTGATCTTATAACCTCCGTTGGCAAATACCGAATAGGCAATGGCCACCTCCCTTATGCTGGCTTCGGCAGTACCAAGGGCCAGGGAAGGGGTATTGTCAAGTGGAAATGAGAATCCCATCTTCTCCCACAGCTGATTCACCCTTTCGAAACCTATATTCAGAAAGAGGCTGAATGTAGGAACATTCATAGACTTGATGAGCGCTCCGGCGAGGGAATATTTTCCGCCGTAGGAGTGGTCAAAGTTTTCAGGGCTCCAGTCTTCGAGTCCTGACAGGATCACTGAATCATTGTCAAGGTACTGGCAGGGTTCCATCCCGTCTTCCAGTGCTGCTGCATACAACACGGGTTTAAATACAGAGCCGAGTTGTCTTTGTGCCAGTATCTGATCATAAGGTTGGGATCTGAAATCGATGCCCCCCACCCATGCAAGTACATCGCCCGATTGCGGATCCATTGCAAGTAAGCCGGCCTGCAGCGTTGTCAGGGCTTTTCTGAGACTGTCGGAGATCTCCCCCAGTGATTTCCTTGCTGCGGCGCTGCTGTACTGCCTGTTCAGCCTTTCCTGCATAACAGTAAGATGCTTTTGAAAAGCTTCATTTGCACATTTCTGAAGGTCCAGGCTGAGGGTCGTGGCAATTACAAGTCCGTCTTCCTCGATATTCCATTTTTTCTTTGTATCAGCCTCAATTTCCTTCAGGATATTCTGAGCTTCCGCCTTTACACGGACAAGGAAATAGTCAGCCGGCCCTCCTTCGGAAAGTCTTTTATAATCCTCTTTCAGCGGAATGTTACACAATGAATCTGCCTCTGCCGCGGTCAGGTATTTGTATTTCTCCATCTGCTTCAGGACTACATTCCTTCTGATTCTTGAATTTTCGGGATTAAGATGAGGATTGTAATATGTCGTTGCCTTGAGCATTCCAATCAGTACCGCGGTCTCTTCGACCCTGAGCGCCTCGGTTTTCTTGTTAAAATACCTTAGCGAGGCAGCCTCTATGCCGTAAACATTCTCTCCGAACGAGACAGTATTAAGGTACAGAGTCAGTATCTCTTCCTTTGTAAAGATTTTCTCCATCCTTGAAGCCAGGAAAATTTCCTTGATCTTATTTCTGAGGACAGGCATAAATTTATACGGTTTTCTGCCGTACATATTTTTGGCAAGCTGCTGGGTGATTGTACTGCCTCCGCCGGAACTTCGTTTGTTTGACAGTATTGTCTTGAAGAAAACCCTGAGCAGGCTCCTGAAGTCGACGCCTGAATGTTCAAGGAAACGGGCATCTTCAGTGGCGATGAGTGCATTTATAAGGTAAGGCGGAATCTGACCGTATGAAATATTTGTCCGGTTCTCTATGAAGAACCTGCCAATCGACTGTCCATCAGCCGACAACACCTGTGATGCTGTTGCATTCCTGAACCTGAGGAGCTCCGCCTTGCTCTGCAGCGGTCCTGCAGGTCCGCTGTATGCAGGTATGCTCAGGCCGGTGGCAATGAGGGCTGAAAAAAGAAACACTATCAATATTCTCAATGTTCTGTCTGTCATCCTTGTGCAGGTTTGTTCTTTAAACGCGCAATGGAATAAAATATTTAACTTGGCTTAATATATAATAAAATTATGAAGACTGACAGGAGATCATTCATTAAAACAGGTGCCCTGACACTTGCCGGCGCTGCCATCCTTGACAATTCACTGTTTGCCGCCGCGAAGCAAAAGGGCATCGTAGGGCTGCAGCTTTATTCAGTGCGTGACGATATGTCGCGTGACCCCCTTGGATCACTCACCCGGCTGGCGGAAATGGGCTATACCCATCTGGAACACGCCAGTTATACCGACCGGAAATTTTACGGGTACAGTGCACCGGAATTCAGGAAGGTACTCGATGCCCTTGGGCTGAAAATGATAAGCGGCCATACTGTCATGGCCGGGCAGCACTGGAACGAGGCCGCAAATGACTTCTCCGACAGCTGGAAACTTACTGTTGAAGATGCCGCCACCCTTGATCAGAAGTACGTTATCAGCCCTTCGATGGACAAGAGTATGAGAAATACCTATGACGATTTTATTCACTACATGGATATTTTTAACAAATGCGGAGAACTGTGCAGGAAACAGGGGATGAAGTTCGGTTATCACAACCACGATTTTGAGTTCAGCGAGAAACTGAACAATGAACGGCTTTTTGATATAATGATGAGGACAATAGATCCGGAACTGGTTGTAATCCAGCTGGATATCGGGAATCTTTATAACGGAGGGGCAACTGCGGCGGATGTTTTAAACCGGTATCCGGGACGATTTGAAAATATTCACGTAAAGGATGAAATACCAGGTTCAGACGGTGAAGCACAGTACGAAAGTACTGTACTCGGAGAAGGAATTGTTGATGTGCGGCAGGTTCTGAAAATGGCTAAGAGGACTGGTACACAGGTTTACATTATCGAACAGGAGGCATACCAGAAGCTGACGCCGATGGAGAGTGTGAAGCGGGACCTTGAGATAATGAAGCAGTGGGGGTTCTGAACCGAAGTCCTGTAACCCCGGCCGGAAATACTACCTGTCAAATGCTTCAAAGGGTATGAAATCCAGGTCAGAGGCTACTGTATTTTCCTGAACCTGAACAGGGCTTTTTCCTCCGGGGATCACAACATGACAAGCCGGGTGAGAAATGCAGAATCTCAGACTCAGCTGGGCAGTGGTGAAGTCGGGGTACTGTTCAAAAACTGACCGGTACTTATTGTAATCCTCAAGATAAGCGGATAGTTTTTCCGGTGAGAGATTCAATCTCCTGTGGTCATTGTCGCCGAACCTGCTTTCACGGTTGAACTTTCCGGAGAGCAGACCGAAAAGCAAAGGAATACGGACAATGACACCTGTGCCGTACTTAAGGGCCAGGGGCAGCAGCACTTCTTCGGCCTTCCGTTCAAGCAGGTTGTACCTTACCTGGATGACATCCAGAAGATCGTGATGTCTTTCCAGGATATGGGCCTGTGAATTCTCCTCAAAGGATTGAACGCTCCATCCGGCGTGTTTTATTTTCCCCGCTTTCTTAAGGCGTTCAAGCGCAATCCAGGGCTCATCCCTGTCCAGGATGTCAAGTCCGGGGCTGTGGAGCTGGAGGATGTCAAGGGCTTCCACGTTCAGACGTTTGATACTCTGTTCAGCAGCAAATTCAAGATGTTTGACCGAATAGTCATTGTTGAAGGGAGTGGTTTTATGCTCCTGCCCGATGTACGGATAAAAATTATTCCCCGCTTTGGAAGCAATAACAATACTTCTTTTGTCGGCTCTTTCATCCAGTACCTGTCTTATCAGTTCTTCGGAATGGCCGAAGCCGTACACGTCAGCCGTATCGATGAAGGTCACCCCGGCGTCCAGCGCTGTATGAATTGCTTCCCGGGAACTTTTATCATCTGTGTTTCCCCAGTCACGTCCGCTGATGCCCCATGCACCAAATCCCACGGTCGATACTTCAGGACCGTTTTTCCCAAGTTTTGTGTATTTCATAAAATTCCTCCGGTCTTTAGACCGGGTGAAATTACTAAAAAATCAGCCGGGTGCTTATCGCGGCACACGGCTGATTTAATATATTACAGAGTGTTCTAATTTGCACTTCCCTGGTAATTGAATGATATGCTTCGCTTTACATCTTCTTTTTGAACAGTAATGCGGAAGTGCTGCTCAACACTGTTTTCATTGTGATCATGATAAAATTTAATTATCTCCTTGGTCCCGACTATTTTCCAGTCTTTATACTGGCTGTTGGCAAAGGCCTCCCTGACGGAGGGAGGAATGGCGACATCGGTGGATGTTTCCCTTGATTCAATGAGGTCTCCGTTTGCTGCATAAACCGCCCAGAGCTCATGGCCCTTGTCAGTTTTCATTTTGACCAGATAGCGGTTGAGTTTAATGTCAGATGCTCCCACGTCATAAACCCATCCGTACTCCTTCAGAGCATAAGGGAATTTGGACCAGGTAGCCGGAGAATTGAGATCAAACTTTTTATCGAATGCACTTAGGATGGCGGCAGGGACCAGCTCTTTTGTAATTGTTTCATTTATAACAGGATCCCTGTCATTTGCATTCCAGTCATGGGAAACCTGCGCCACTGACGGAAGTAATAATCCCAGCAGCGCTCCGAACGAGATTAATATTTTTTTCATGATACAACAGATTTAATTAATAATATTGTTAGAAAGACATATAACAATAGCATAATTATTAAGTTCAGATGCTTTTCATTAAAAATATTAAAATGCCACAAAGCATTTCCGGCAACCCTGGCGGATACTTGACTTTCAGTTCCGTTTTCATTTTTCTTCGGTTTTTCAATGTCAATTAAAAAGGTGCATTTGTCAACACTATGGGTCCTTGTATCAAAAATGATTTGCAGGTGTATGAAACTGATTCTAAATTCGATTTGAAAATCAAAACAAACTGGCACCGTCTTTGATAGTATTTCTGACGGTCATTAATCTTCTGCCTGATTGAAAATGGGAAAAACGACGGATACCGGAGCTGCCGGGAGCAACCTGGATGTAATTAAGGGTCAGGCTCTCAGTAAGGCTTACCAGCAGAGCCTGTTGTTCAGTGAGGGCAATTCCGATCCCGTTTTCAACGAACTGTCACCGGACGTCCGCGAGGATCTTTTCAATTATCTGGACCGCATGGGACTGATAGGTGAATCAGGCATGCTTGTTATACCTTCCACACATCATTTCTTCTATGATGCCGAGGACCTGAAAGGGGTAAAGACGATTGTTAATCTGAAGCAGCTTAACCATATAAGGGAAATAAGAGACTTTCTGAAGAAAGTTGCTGATCTGCTGCCTCATGAAAGCAACTTTGTAGGGTGCTTTGTGGATAACAATACCCAGAACGGTTTTGCCGACAAGTACAGCAATCTCCCGCGTGACCTGTCGGTGAGGGAGGAGGTCTTTGAGAATGGAATAGAATCGAGGATTCCGTTCATAAACCGGATGTACAGTTTCATCGACTTCCGGACAAACAGGTACCTGACAAAGAGAACAGTTTCCCGGTTGCTTGAGGAATGCGGTCTTCAGGTTGTCAGTATGACGGAACTGAACGGCCTGACATATTTTTGCACAGAGAAGATACATCCCGCCGCATAACGGACATAACGGCACGTGTGCTTAATGGGCACGATTTTTGCAGATACCTGCTTCAGAGTTATTAATAGGCCAATCTGCAATACAATGATAACATTAGCACTGATCCTTGGTACACTTATAGTATATATTGTTAAACAACTCAAAAAGAGCTAATTAACAACATCTGTTACCGTCGATTTCACTGAAATATACCTCATAAATCTGTCCGTCTGAAAGTGTAATCTCCGCTCCGAGGGGAGAGAATGACGGTGTGATATCCATGATTTTTATGTTTCTGACAGGAGAAAGTTCCGCGCTGGTCCACTCCTCATCGTCATTTTTATGGAGCATAACGCTTATCATCAGCTCCATGGCAGGATTCATCCGTGTCCTTTTTCTGTAAGCGTAAATAACCGTGCTCTCGTCAGCTTCTGCATTCCTGTTACTGTGAACTACGCGGTCCAGGTTGTCCCAGCCGGAGTATGTTATCAGGGCTATCTTCCTGCCCCTTATTGAGGCAGTCATCACTTTTTTGTCACCCTCGCTGTAATAATCCGTAACCGCCTCTCAGCCCTCCCGTGTGGGGAAGCCCGTAGTGTCCCAGTGTCAGCTCGTGTTCGAATGCAAGTCGCGAGCGGTCAACTCTTATCACTCCTCCCGGGATGATTATGTCAGCGAGGTCAATTATATATCCCACACCGTTGTTGGGCGGTTTTCTCATAATTGCCTGGCGGTATATAACTCCCTTTTTTACACCGTTGTAGACCATTGCCTGCGATGTTGAAAAGCTGCCGTTCTTATCCGGGCTGTTGCTCAGGGTCTGGCCAGTGAGATAAAAGTTTATATCGTCTCCCCTGACATCACGCGGGTCGAGGCTTCGGAAACTGTATTCCATTGAAGTGCCGCCCTGTGGATTGTGATCTTCCCAGGGAAAATGTGTGTTATAGGCGAGTTTGGAGTAGTTCGGGTCATCATAATATACCTTCCCCGGAATTATTTCCGAAGTGCCCGTTTTTCCGTGGTTAACGAGGACGAGGCCCGGACTGTCAAGCACTGTAATTCTCGGTTTGTCTCCCAGCATTTCCCAGAATCCTTCATTCTCCCGGGCTGTCCAGAACGGCGAGTCATCAGGCAGGGCCAGACATATGAAGGGAAGGAACATGAGGAAGGGGCTGGCGGCACAGCTGTAGTTCTGGATCATATACTCCCTGTGTCCGTAAAAGCCCAGGCTTGGTATCTCACTGTCAAAGAAATCCTCACGGGTTACAAACTGAAGAAGAGAGCCCGAGCAAAGCCGCCGTGCAAATCCCGGATCAAGCAGTGTCTTTTCCTTCAGCATGAAAGCGACGGGAAAGGCTCCGGATACCCAGGTCCTGTAGCAGATGCTCCTTGACCACATATTTATATATCCGTCTCGTGCAAAGAATCCGGCAATGGATTCCATCAGCTTCCCGGCTGACTTTTCAATCAGATCCGCAATTTCAGGATAATATTCATCGCCGAAGGTCCTGTTCCAGATTGTGGTATATACAATAAACAGGCTGATCGAGTAATAATTATATGTCTGTTCAAGGTACCAGCCGTTACCGGAGTGGTATGATGCCACCCAGAGAAGGTGGCTTTTCAGCAGGTCGTCATCGATCTCATACCCCTGTTTTTTCAGGAAAGAGAGGGTGATTATATTAAAGATTCGCCAGTTGTTTTGGGTTGTCCTGTGATGGGCCCATTTTGAAATTGTAACAACCATCTCATCCTTTTCTTTTTCTGAGTAGCCGGCCCAGAGGGTATCCGGCATGAGGAGAAGTGTTTTAAACAAACCGCCGAATTCGCATGTGAACTGGTAGGTTGCGTCAGGCAACTCCTCCGGCAGAGGCAGTGAATTGGGGTGACCAGGTGTGAGAGCATTGTAAAGATGAAGACGGTAGTAATCGCTGAGTTTAATATTTTTTACAGTTGTCTCCGGATCCAGATGGATCAGGGGACCCGCCAGGGTGAATGTTCTTTCAAGGGCCTCGAATTCCTGTGAGCGGTATCTCCAGTCAGGGGCACCGGGTTGGGGGTATGTCTTGCCGGGGACAGTAGGAAAGCTGATAGGGTCTTCCATTGACTTCACGTGACTGAAAGCCTTTTCCAGCAGGAATTTTGCACATTCGGCATAGTGCTTTTTAGTCATTCCGGTGAATGGACTTAAAGTAAAGTCGGGGTTGTCAACCTCATATCTCTTTTTCATTTGCTATCAGTTTGCGAGTCGCCTGGAGTTTACTCCCAGGTGATGACGGAAATCCTCTTTTTCCCATCCATCTTCACAGTCAGGTTGTTTTTAAACTGAATATGTCTGACGTATTTCCCCTGTCTGACAATTTCCTGTTTCTTTAGAATGTCCCAGTTTCAGAATCGATTTCTGATTGTTATGCTGAACAGAGAAATACCCGACATTCATCGAAGTGACATTGTGAAAGAAGTGTGAGCCCGAGGAGGCATCGAGCGGGAAATCTTCAAGACTGGTTTCGATAATAATTTTTGCATTGCATATCTGCGGCCATGTTACAGGAATTCCGATCCACCTGTCACGTGAGCCCCATCTTCCCGGGCCTAATAAAATATACTGTCTGTTCAGACTTATCATTTCATCGTTGAAAGCATCTATTTCGGCTGCGATTTCCAATGTTTTAGACTTGTCAAAAATGTCCCTGTCGACATAGATCACGTCACGGATATTGTTTATCATACCGTTGCCCATACTTTTTTCGGTAAACAGCAAAACGCGTGATTTGTCAATTTCATCCATGTTCACATCATAATCAAGTGATGCACCGATTATGGGTTTTATCTGCAACAGGTAAAAAGATGCCTTATGGTCTTTGTCCTTGGTCAGGTCTATTGCAAATTCAATTTCCACAGGGGTGCCCAGTGCCTCTTTAACAATATCCAGTATCTCAACCAGGGCTTCCGCCAGGGGTATATAGCCGTACTTCAGAATATCGGCAAAATTGATGATTCGTGGTCCGGCCTTGTCTATTCCCGGGTGAATCGTCTTGTTTTCAACTGAATAGACTGAAGCACAATGTCTTATCACACCGTGCCGTTCTGCATCGTCAATAGTTAACCGTACCAGGCCGGCTGTATCACCTTCAAGCAGATTGAATTCCTTCTTATCAAGATCTACCGCAAACAGTTCAACCTGGGAATTCAGGTACTGATCCTTTGGTGTATTGTTTTCCAGATTGGGGTATCTGGGCGAAAATCTGTAGGCTTTTTCACCTTCGACAACATAAATGCCCAGGCCTATTGCAATAACTGCAAATCCGTCTTCGGGCTGCATGTAGCTGTACGGATAATAGTTATATGACTGACTGACACCGCTGATATGCGGATAATATGTGTTTTCGTACTGTTCGCCCACCACCTCCTGAATTATGACTGCCATCTTTTCTTCTTCAATCTTATAATTGATGGCGCTTATATACCCCCGGGCAGTGTCGGAATATATGGAGGCATATACCAGTTTAATGGCATCGGTCAGCTGCCATAGTCTTATTTCAAGATCCTCATTGATATTGGGCAGCAGGTAGGTTTCAAATATTCCCGCAAAAGGCTGCATCAGGGAATCTTCAAAGAGTCCGGAGGACCTGACGGCAAGGGGCTTGGTTATTTTCTCCAGGATAATCCGAAGCTTGTTTTCAAGAGTCTCGGAGAGTTTTCCTTCAACAAACAGTTTTTTAATCGTTTCGTAACTGGTTTCAGAATATATCTTGTCCCTTAACCTGTTGTTGTCCAGGAAATCCTCAAACTCGTCAGTGCCTATTATGAATGTTCTGGGCGCCTTGATATTGATGCCCTTGATATAATGCGAAATGTCAAAATTGTAAATCAGGGTATGAATAAATGCAAGTCCTCGTCCCTTGCCACCCAGGGCACCGGGTGACAGCTGGATTATATTGCTTTCTTCGAGGATCAGGGTTTCGTCAAAATCAACAATTTTGCCTTTGTTCTTCTCGTATTTGAGTTTTTTTACAACATCGATAAGGTAGTTTCTCAGTCCCTGGGCATCCCTGAAATCGCTTATTTTTTTGGGCGCAATTTCCCTGGCAAGCTGAATCTCGCCACGGGCGGTAAGCCATAAGGAAAAATGATTTTTTCTGGCATGGAACAGCAGGGTCTCCGTTGGAATGGATTGAAGCTGCTCTTCAAACTCATTCATATTCTTGGCGGTGGCGATTGTCTTTCCTGTTTCATCCTTGTAGATAAAATCGCCGAAGCCAAGATTGTAACTGATAAAGTTCTTGATGTCCTGTGCCAGGGTATCGGAATTCTTATGAATGAATACACAGTTTAGTTCTTTCGCAATTTTCTCATTTTCTTTGGCTGAAGACTGAATGATTGTTGGAAGATCGGCGATTTCAGATTTTATGAATTTGACCAGGTCAAAGCCTGCATTTTCGTCAAATTTTCCATCTTTTTGAAACTTTACATCGGTTATCAGACAGAGAAAGAACTCTTTGTATTTGCTGTAAATCTGGATCGCTTCCTCGTAGTTTGAGGCCATCAGGATTTTTGGACGTACCCTCAAACGAAGCACCTTGTAGAGTTCGTCCATTGTGCTTACATCTTCAATAATACGCCTGGTCTGTTCCATTACGCAATGGTACAGCAGGGGAATATAGCGGGAATAGTATTTTGCCGAATCTTCAACCAGAAGGATAATCCGGCTATAGCCTACCTTGGTGTCATTTTCGACATTTACATAATCCTCGAGTTGTTTAACCATTGCAAAGAATATCCTCGAATCGCCGTTCCATACAAAAACATTGTCGATCAGGTTCGTTCTTTTCTGTTCGCTCTGGAAGAATTCAATGTACTGATTGTTGTTCAGTAAAAGATAAATGGGGATGTACTTGTACAGGGATTTCAGTTTCTGTGCAATATCCATCGGCGCCTTTTTATCGACGCCCACCATTATGATGATTAAATCGAAGTGCTTCGAATAGAGTTTTTCAAAAGCTTCCTCGAAAGACGAAACACCCGTGATTCTGGGTATCATTGTCAGATTCAGCTGATAATAAACACCCAGGATATAATCGGAGAACTTGCCTTCGCGTTCAAGGCTGTAGGCATCATAAAGGTTTGAAATAATAAGTATCTCCTTGACTTTGAATTTCATCAGATCGTGAAAAATGTCACGGTCATAGTTATTTTTCTCCAGGAAGTTCTGGAGCAGTTTTCTCTTGTTGGCCAGAAAATCCTTTGCCGCCTCGAACTTTTGCCTGAGCTCCTCGTCAGTCCGGTACTTCTTAAGGGCAACCTCTCCCTGCAGAGTATTCAGATAATTGCAGATGAGCGTTGAAATATTATTTATCAGGTCCCTTTCTTCCTTCATGAAGGGACCTTCATCCAGATCAGGAAATTCCTTCGTGTAATATACTTCTATATCTCCGGTCTTGTCGTCTATTGTAAGGAAGGGTTGCCGTTGCCGCCATTTGGTGGTGGTAAAACCCGGGGACAGATATTCATTTCCGGCATAAGTGATCCGGGCAACGGTGTTCTCCGGATATTGCCATGCATAAGGCAATATGTAGACAATCTGCTTCAGAGCATTTTCGACGGATTTTTCAGACTGAAGAATTGAGGTGGTTTGATTTATGCACGATAATTCCTTAAGACGCTCAGTCTTTTCGTACAGGATTTTCTTCAAGCCTTTTTCAGTGGCAATGACCTTGTCGAGTCCGTCAATCACATTGATAAATCCGGAAATCAATAATGAAACCGTCTCGACAAATTGCTTCTCCTCATCCAGAAAGGGCTCTTCGCTGACCGGAGAACTGTCACCTGTATAAAACACCTGAATTGAGCCTCTCTTTGCTGAAATGGTTTTGAAAAAGACTTTAATACTCAGGGGGAAATCACCAATCTCTGATGACGGATAGTCTTTTTCGTCATATTTTATAAGTGCTTTTACCTGATCGGGCGACCTGAATGCCTTTGGAATGACCTCAAGAATCTTACTGATGGTTGTTTCAATTGACAGCCCGGTTCTGAGGATCTTTGAAATTTCATTGATGCAGGCAATGATTTTATTGTTCCCCTTTCTCTCACTGGCGGTTATTTCTTCCTTATCAACAGTATTCTTTAAAACGTTGCCTTTAATTATATTCAGGAACCCGGTAACTAAATTGGCAAGGTTAACCAGTAACTCCTTTTCGGATTTCAGGAACGCTTCCTTATTCCCCGCCGGGTATCCCTTCAGATAATAGAATTCGATCGTCCCGAACTTGTTGTCGATAGTCGTAAATCCTTCCTTAATGCTCCAGTCACTTTCGGCAATATTTTTGTCAGAACTCAGGAATTCCTTTCCGTCATAGACAATTCTTGCAACTGAGTACTCAGGATATTGCCATGACTTTGGCATATTCCTGCAGATTTGCAAAAGGGTGTCTTCAATGTTTTTTTCTTCACTCAGGATCCGTGAGTGTTCCAGTCTGAGGCTGGCGTCTTCCTCATTATCATCAAGTTGCTCCAGTGTCTGTTGTGAATTCAGATAGTTGCAGACAATTGTGGCTATGTTTTCAAGCAGCTGCCTTTCCTCATGCAGAAACGGTCCTTCATCTGCTTTCGGAAACTGTTTTGCATAAAAAATATCTATTGCACCCCATCTTTTATCAAAAGTCTCAAAGATTTGTTTTTGGATCCATCTGGATTCTTTGAAATTTTCCGATTTGAATTCCTGGCCGTCATATTTGATACGGGCATAGGCAAATTCGGAGAATTGCCATGCTTTTGGCAGTTCCCTGACTATTTCAAGCAGTGTATTTTCAACCGGACTCTTCTTGCTGATTATTTTGTTAATCAGGTAAATAATAGACAATCCCTTCTGGCTCTGGATTTTTTCAGCCAGCAGTTTCTGCATTTCCTTTTGCAAATGGGATATATCTTCCATTCAATACTTCCGTCTTTTTATATCATCTAATGACATTCTGCAACGGATCAAAATGTTATTAAAGATAAAGAATTAACCCGATTATTTTTTGTCAGAGACTTGGAAAAAATAGAAAATTTATTATATACATTTGTTTATAATCAATCAATAACCCATAAAAAATTAATAGCTATGTCTAATTCAGTAGAAGAATTTATGGCGAAAATCATCGCCAAAAACCCCGGAGAAGTGGAATTTCATCAGGCTGTCAAAGAGGTCACGGAATCCATTATGCCGTTTATCATGGAGAATCCCAAGTACAGGCATGCAAAGATTCTGGAAAGAATTGCGGAGCCTGAAAGAACAATCATCTTCAGAGTCCCCTGGATGGACGAAAAAGGTGAAATTCAGATCAACAGGGGTTACAGGATTGAAATGAACAGTGCAATCGGGCCCTATAAAGGGGGATTGCGATTCCATCCGACTGTGAATTTGAGTATCCTTAAGTTCCTTGCATTCGAGCAGGTATTTAAAAACAGTCTAACAACCCTGCCAATGGGCGGCGGAAAGGGAGGCTCGGATTTTGATCCCAAAGGAAAAACCGACAATGAGGTAATGCGCTTCTGCCAGTCGTTCATGAGTGAACTCTTCAAGGCATATCGGAGCTGATACTGACGTACCGGCCGGCGATATTGGCGTTGGCGGCAGGGAAATAGGATTTATGTTTGGTCAGTACAAAAGACTCAGAAATGAATTCACGGGTGTGCTGACCGGGAAGGGCCTCGACTGGGGCGGGAGCCTTATCAGGCCAGAGGCTACCGGTTACGGCCAGGTTTATTTTGCTGAGGAAATGCTGAACACAAGAGGTGACAGCCTGAAAGATAAAATCTGTACTGTTTCGGGTTCGGGCAACGTAGCCCAGTATGCCGCTCAAAAGGCCATCCAGATGGGGGCCAAAGTAGTCACAATGTCGGACTCCAACGGATATATTTATGACGCTGACGGTCTCAATGACGAAAAACTGGCATTCGTAATGAATCTTAAAAACGTTAAAAGAGGAAGAATTAAGGAATACGCCGATAAATACAAATGCACCTACGTCGACGGAAAATCGACACCGTGGGATGTCCCCTGCCAGGTTGCACTGCCATCTGCAACCCAGAATGAAATTTCAGGTGCCGATGCTGCATTACTGCTGAAGAACGGTTGCTTTGTGGTTTCTGAAGGTGCAAATATGCCGTCCACACCTGACGCAATAACTGTATTCCTCAAAGGCAGAATCCTGTATGGCCCGGGAAAGGCTGCAAACGCAGGAGGAGTAGCGACATCAGGACTTGAAATGAGCCAGAACTCAATGCGTTTGTCATGGACAAGACAGGAAGTTGACAGCCGCCTGCATCAGATTATGAAAGATATCCACGCCACCTGTGTGAAGTACGGAATGGGTAAGGACAAATACATCAATTATGTTGACGGTGCCAACATAGGCGGATTTGTCAAGGTAGCCGAGGCTATGCTGGCCCAGGGGCTGGTTTAGGTTTAAAAAGTGCCTGTCTGATATCCGGCCGGGTTTTCGTGAATAATTATTTACGGATCCGGTACCGTTTATCGGACAGGCACTTTTTCCCTGTTTTTTCTTTGAAACCACTTCAGTAATTGAAAATGCTCAGAAAAAATATCTTCCGGGAGACATCATTTGAGCTGCTGATGCAACGAAGGATTCAGTATGTGTTACTGATTTGCAGCAATTACGATGCTTTTATAATGGAGGAGGACGGGAAAATTGACGAGAAAGTCTTTAATGATTATGTCTCTTTCAATTTACGTTACCCTCCGAGATTTGTTCATGTTACCTCCGCTGAAAAAGCGATGGAAACACTGAGCAAAAGATCAATCGATCTGGTCATTAATATGCTAAGCATAAGCGACCAGGATCCTTTTGAGCTTTCCCGGAATATTAAAGCAATCTACCCTGAAAAGCCCATAGTTATCCTCGCCCCTGATTCAAGGGAGAACTCCCTCAGGTTGAAAAGTGAAGATCTTTCCTGTATCGATTATGTTTTTACCTGGCTGGGAAGCACTGACATACTGCTTCCTGTCATCAACCTGGTAGAGGATAAACTGAATGTTGACGAAGACAGCAAGGTCGAAGGAGTGCAATCAATGCTTTTAATGGAAAACTCCGTCAGGAAGTCCTCAATCTATCTGCGCTATCTGTACCGGATTATTCTGGAACAGTCAAGGGAGTACATGATCGAGGGACTTAATGAGCATCAGAAAATGATGCAGATGAGAGGCAGACCAAAAATTCTTTTAGCAAATGATTATGACGAAGCATTCGACTGTTCGGGAAGCATAAGGAACAACTGCTGGGTGTAATCGCTGATGTTGACCTGAACCGCGATAAACTCAGTACTAGCAGTCAGTATCGAGGAGTTACTAGGTGAGATTAAGAGGCATGATCCCACCATCCCGTATTGATACAGTCTGACGATCCTGAAAATGAAAGATATGCGAATGAGTACGGAAGCGGATTCTTAAACAATAATTCAAAGACACTCGCCCTGGAATTAAAGTCGCTGCTTAAAAAACAGTTCTCCTTTGGCGATTTTATTTTCACTGATCCTGAAACGGGAATGGAAATTGAACGGGTCTCCGATCTGCAGAGCTTCCAGCGCAAGCTTTTTGAAATTCCGGACGACTCTCTCCGTTATCATTTTTCGAGAAATCATCTGTCCAAATGGTTGTATGCTCGCGCTTTGTTTTCACTGGCTGAGTTTCTCAGGGAAATCAGTCTCGATGATTTTCCCAGTTTAGATCAGGCGCGCCGGTTCATTTTCGATGCAATTGCCAATTTCAGGCTTAACAAGGGTCACGGGGTTATTGCCGAGTTTTACCGGGAGCATTTTGACGAGTATTTTACTTTTACAAGAATCGGTGAGGGTTCAATAGGAGGGAAAGCCCGCGGCCTGGCCTTTCTGGATTCCATGATAAAGCAAAATCAGTATTTTGAGAGTTTCGAAGATACGGTTGTTTCAATACCGAGGACGGTTGTACTGAGCACAGACGTCTTCGATGAATTTATGATGCAGAACAACCTTTACGACACCGGCCTGTCACATAAAAGTGATAAAGAAATACTGGATGCTTTTGTGATGGCAAGGCTGCCGGTAAGAATTCACAAGGATCTGTTTGTTTTCATCTCAATAATAAACGGACCGGTTGCAATACGTTCATCAAGTTTATTGGAAGATTCACATTATCAGCCTTTTGCCGGGATTTACTCGACCTATATGATCCCCAAGGCGGAGGATGAAGTGGTGATGCTGGAATTACTCAGCGTTGCAATTAAAAGTGTCTTCGCTTCAGTATTTTTCAAGGACAGTAAGGATTATATGACTGCCACCGGAAACAATGTTGAAGAAGAAAAAATGGGGGTCGTTCTTCAGGAAGTTTGCGGGCAGCAATACGGAGACAGGTTCTATCCGACTGTTTCAGGAGTTGCACGTTCTCTTAATTTCTATCCCATTGAGCCCGAAAAATCGGAAGACGGTTTTGTAAGCCTGGCCTTCGGACTGGGGAAATATATTGTCGACGGAGGCAATGCCCTGAGGTTTTCGCCTGCATTCCCCAAAAAAGTCCTTCAGCTTTCAGATACCAAAATGGCTTTGCGCGAAACACAGCACGAGTTCTACGCCCTCGATCTCAACCCTTCGAGCTTTGTCCCCAGTACCGACGATACAGTTAACCTGCTCAAACTGAAAATCAGCGACGCTGAGAATGACGGCTCACTTAAATTTGTTGCTTCCACATATGACCATCAGAACGATGTCTTAAGAGACGGCACCCAGGATGAAGGAATGAGAGTAATTACCTTTTCAAATATCCTTGGAAACGATCTTTTTCCCCTGGCTGACATTCTGAAAGCTGTTCTCCGGACCGGGCAGCAACAACTGAACAATCCGATTGAAATAGAATTTGCAGTAAATATTGATCCTGCCAGAAAGAAGCCGGTCAATTTCAATCTCCTGCAAATAAGGCCAATTGTAGAGATCAGCGAATCGATAAAATTTAAGCTGGAGGATATTCCCCGGGCGGAAACGATAATCTTTTCTAATTCCGCCCTTGGAAACGGCAGTATCAACGGTATATGTGACCTGGTCTATGTAAAGACCGAGAATTTTGATGCATCGAGGAATCCGGAAATTGCTGAAAAACTCAATGAGATAAATGATGAGTTTTTAAGGGAGGAAAAGAATTACGTTCTGATCGGACCGGGCAGATGGGGTTCCGCTGATCCGTGGCTTGGAATACCTATAAAGTGGCAGCAGATATCTGCCGCCCGTGTCATAATTGAATCAGGCCTTGAAAATTACCGGATTGATCCGAGCCAGGGAACTCACTTTTTCCAGAATCTGACAGCTTTCGGAGTAGGGTATTTTACTATTAATCCCTTTCTCGGCGACGGATATACCGATTTTAAATTTCTGTCAGATGCCGAGCCTGTTTTCGAGGATTCCAACTTAAGGCACATAAGATTTCCCGAACCGTTAGTCATAAAGATCGACGGCAGAAAAAAAATCGGAGTTATTATGAAACCGGATAATAATCACCCGGCACCATGAGCGGAACTATTAACTCTTGCCAAACATGCTCAAAATGATCTGATGTTTACGTACAAAGAAGTTTATGTCAGAGAATCCCTGTCATTTTTCATAAATAAAATCTGGGTACTTGAAACCAATGGGACTAAGGATCTGGATGGAAATAAGACTCTGGTACCAAATGGTTGCTTTAATATCGCTTTTATTACCGGACAGGGTGTGACGGCTAAATGGGGCAAGGATGTGATTGACCTGAAAAAGGGCATCTATTTTTGCGGACAGGCTACCCAATCAGTAGACATAGTGATTTTACCGGGGACCAAAGTTAATATGGTACAGATATTTCCCTGGACTATTTCCATGTTTACGGATTTCAATATGAAGTTATGCCGGAATAAGATTATTCCGATTAATTACATCAATAAGGATTTTGAGCGTGAAGCGAATGAAGATAAACCATGGCGATGAAAACCAAATTCTGGATTTTCTGGATAATCGGTTTAAATGCTTCCTGATTAAAAATGAACATTCACTTCTGGTTCATCAAAGTTGTATGATCATAATGAAGACTATGGGTCAGTGTTCCATCAAAGATCTGAGCAGGCAACTGAGCTGTTCTTCACGTCATTTGCAGATTTTATTTTTAAAATATATCGGGCTGAGTCCAAAGGAATTTTCAATCATAATCAAACTGAGAAATGCAATTGATGGCATTGCATTTCCGTCTCCGTCAGAAACCAGATCTATGACAAGTCTTGCACTGGACAACGATTTTTATGACCAGTCTCACTTTAATAATACTTTTAAAACCATTGTAAAAACCCTCCCCGGGAAATTCTCGCCTTCGGGATTTATTCTGGCTTTTAAGAAAAAGATCTGACTGTTCGCATTTTTCCAATTTTAATTTTGGAGACAAGACTTTCTTTGCCCGGGTAAATTGCCTTAGCCACTTAAACAGAAACCCTGAAAATGAAATTAAACCAGATATTCAGAAGCCTTTTCAGAAATCCTCTCAACAGTCTGATTATAATTATCAGCCTGGCAATAGGAATGGCCTGCACCAACCTCATTATGCTCTTTGTTACAAGAGAATTAAATACTGATAGTTTTCAGCAAAACAGGGATCGGATCTACCTTCTTAAATGTGATAATCCCTATGAAAAAGGATCTCAAATGTCAAACTGTAAAAAAGGGGGTGCTGAATACATAAAGGAAAATTTTTCACAGGTTGAGGATTTTTGCCGTATCAGATTCACGAGGGCCCAGAAAGTAATGATCGGCAACCAGATTTATAACGATAATCTTACGGTTTTTGAGACCTCAGCGACTTTTTTTACTGTTTTCTCATATAAGCTGCTTCTGGTAACCCAGACACAGTACTCACCGCAAAAGATGATATTGCCATCTCGGAAGATCTTGCACAAAAATATTTTGGAGAGAAGCTGCCGGTCGGACAGGTCATAACAATTATTAATGATGATACAAAGACGGATTATATCATAAAAGGCATCTTTAGAAAACCAGTCGAAAATTCGCAATTCGATTTTGACATGGTAAAACTCTCTGAAAATACTGAGAGGTATGCATTTCTGCTGTTAAAAAATAATACAGATCCCGTCAAACTTGAAAAACTCTTTGCAGAAGAGAAAGATAAAATTCCTGTCATCAATGACGGTACCCCGGCAAATACTATCTGAAGAGTTTTAAACAGACATACTTCGACACCTCTGAATATTCTCTCCTGGGAAACAAGAGAGAAAGATCTGACATCGTGATAGCAATGATAATCGGCCTGATGATTATTTGTGTTGCATCTGTTAATTACCTTGGTTTGATAAACAATAAGTTGTTTGACAAAACTTCTGAATTTTATATCAGACGCATAAACGGAGGCTCCAGAGCCAGCCTGATCTTTGACTTTATGATTGAAAACCTGATAATTATCGGTATTGCTTTTGTTATAAGCCTTGAAGTTATATCATGGATGATACCGTTCTTTAATGATCTGACCGCATCCCAGATCGATATGACCTATATTATCAGCCCCGGTTCCTTCCTGATCATGTTATATGTGGTTGTCACTCTTTTGTTTGTCACGCTGATTTTTTCTGTAAACAAATTGAATAAGCAGAAGATATCCTCTGCCTTTAAAGGCATGTTTGATAAAGAAGGGAAGATTATTAAAATCCCGGCATTCATCATCTTTCAGCTGATTGTTACAATTGTCCTGTTAATTAGTTCCATAACCATATTAAAACAGATAAATTTTATAACAAAAAGGGAGATTGGCATCAATAAAGAAGTTATCGAAGTAAAAATTCCTTCCCAATATGAATCTCAAACAAATGTTTTTAAGGAGGAATTGCTGAAATATCCTCAAGTGGCCGGCATATCAGTAACAACAGCCTCACCTCTGCTGGAATGGATCCAGACTACCTTTCATTACACAGAAAATGGAGAGGACAAGCAATACTCACCAAATATATTCAGAGGTGATGAAGCTTTTATCAGGACTCTGGGGATAAGCCTCACCGACGGAAGAGATTTTTCGGGTAATATAGCTTCGGATAAGAACAACTGCGTTATCAACGAATCGCTTGCGAGATATTTTTCAGGGAGAAATATGATAGGTGAAAAACTGCCGGGGTATGAAAAACTGACAGTGATCGGGGTCGTTAAGGATTTTAACAGTGAGGGCGCAAAGGATCCCGTCTCTCCCGGTGTTATAATATTTGATAATACAGGAAGTCATTTACTGGTTTTGCCGGCTCCCGGACAATCACTAACTGTAAAAAAAACATTATCTGAAGTCTGGCAAAAGCTGATTCCGGATTATCCTCTTAATATCGAATCAGTAAAGGAGAGATATGACTGGTATCATATCAGGGAAACAAATTTTGCAAGGCTCATTGTAAGCTGTTGTTTAATAAGCCTGTTTTTATCAATGATCGGATTATTTGCAATTTCACTTCATTCAAGCAGGAAAAGGACCAAAGAAATAGGAATACGAAAGATAAACGGAGCTACAGTTTCCGGTGTGATCTCACTTCTTAACAAAGACTTTCTCAGATGGGTCATTATTGCCTTTGTCCCGGCCTGCCTGATATCCTTTTATATAATGAACAAATGGCTTCAGGGCTATGCCTACAAAACAGAACTTAATCTGTGGATATTTGTTCTGGCAGGAGTGCTGACTGTTACCACAACCCTTTTAACTGTGAGCTGGCAGAGCTGGCGGGCAGCGACCGGGAATCCAGTGGAAGCATTGAGGAACGAGTAGTGCCTACATACAAATTGACCATTATGGATATCCGGCAGAAAAAAGAGAGAAAATTTTGGGATCGATTTGCAGACACCTATGATTCATTCGTAAACAGAGTGTTCAGCAAGACCTACGGTTCCATTCTTAAGAACCTTGAGGCAGACCTGAACTCAACTCACAAAGTTCTTGATATTGGTACAGGAACAGGGATTATTCCGTTTTATATAAGCTCAAAAGTATCCTCGGTTATTGGCATTGATATTTCTCCGGAAATGATTCGGGTGGCGAATCAAAAACAGAAGAAATTAAACATTCAAAACGTTAATTTTCAGGTTCAGGATTCATACAGTCTTGCATTTCCTGATAAATCGTTTGATGTAGTGATCGCTTCAAACCTGTTGCACATACTTTATGAGCCGGATAAGCCTTTGAATGAAGTTAAGCGAGTGATGAAAGACAACGGTATTTTTATTGCCCCCACACTTTGTGCCGGCGAGAATGCCGGGAAAAGGATTACTGCAGTGATTACGGGAACGTTATTTGGATTTATGGTTGTCCATAAATGGACCATTAATGAATTTAAAAATATGCTTGGTAATAACGGGTTTGTCGAAACCAGGACAGTTATTGTTAACGGAAGGATCCCACTGGCATACATTGTGCTGCAAAAGCAGGTATGACTATTTGAGGTTACGGGAAGACAGCAAAGCCGGCTTTTCGCCGGCTTTGCTGTCTCGTCATGTCACAAAAGGATTACCCTGTTGAACTATTAATAAATAGTTTTGTTTAAAAAGGAAGTTCTTATAAATAAAGAAATTACAATTATGGATAGGAGAAAGTTCGTAACCATTTCATTATTATCTCTTCCGGCCTTAATCGGTTCATCATCCTGGCGAATGTCTGAAATGTCGGGTAAGGCTTTTGTGCTGAAGTCGGGATTAAGCCGGTTTGGTGTACCGACACCATTTTTGGGAGTAAATCCAAACGACTTAAAATTATCATCCAAAGATACGATGGGTAAATTGTCTGCCTTTGAGTATGTAGGAACCCAAAAAACCGGTCCATCTCTGCATGCTCATTTAAACCAGGATGAAATGTTCTATGTGCTCGAAGGCAGTTACATCTTTCAATTAGGAGAGGAAAAACAATTATTACAGGCAGGTGATCTGATTTTTCTGCCGCGTACTATTCAGCACTCATGGGTACAGATTTCAGATACAGGACAAATGTTCTATTTCCTTCAACCTGCAGGAAAAATGGAAGAATTCTTTCTTAAAATGACTGAACTAAGCGGTAAGGCGACCGAATCAGAAATGAAGCAAATCAGTATAGATGCAGGGATTCTAAATTATGGTCCGCCGCTGTCACCGACTGAAAAACATATTATAAGTGAAAAGTTAACCAATGGATTCGTTATCAGGTCTGGTGAGAGCAGATTTGGTGAAAAAACAAAATTGAACGGCAGGAATCTGAATGACATTAAAGTTTCGGAAAAGATACCGGGTCAGAGCTTACAATATTTGAATACAATGGCAATGAAAAGGGTGGACCTCCACTTCATATTCATCCTTCTCAGGATGAAATATTCTATGTTTCGCAAGGATCATATCTCTTCCAGTGTGGAGAGGAAAAATATTCACTTCAAAAAGGTGATATGATTTTTCTTCCCAGGGGAGTGCCCCATGCATTTGCCCAACTCTCGGATACAGGAAGGTTGCTTTATTTCTTTCAGCCTTCAGGTAAAATGGAAGATTATTTCAGAGCATTGGGTAATGTTGAAGGGATACCTTCCCCAGACGAAGGTGCAAGACTATTTCAGGACCATGATATGCAAATAGCCGGTCCGCCTCTCGATATTTAGTCAGTTTTCACCGGTTAATCCATTATTGGCTTCATGATGACTGATCGTTAAGAAATTGTCCGCCAGCTGGCGGACAATTTAAGGGAGGAGCCAGGCTGCGGGATAGCCGAGACATTAAAATGAAGAAGCCGGCTGGTTGCCGGCTTTGTTGTCCCGTCAGGTCTCGAACCTGAACTCTTCTGATCCAGAATCAGACGTGTTGCCAATTACACCACGGGACAGTTATTAGAGGGTGCAAATATAAAAAAAATCTCAGGGAAATAATTCTTTAATCAAAATTTCAATTACAAGCCATCAAAAAAAAGAGCACCGACTACCAGCCGGTGCTCTTTTAAGATTAATAACCCTGTATCAGTTGGGTGTTGTATAATAAACAGTCAACTGTGGTCTCAATGTAGCAGTTGGATAGTCGCTCGAGGCAAACCGGAACCCCGGCACCCACTCACCCGGCCATAGCCTGAAGGCGAGGCCGTAATTCGGGTACGCAACATTATCTGTTGTGACTGAGGGTACATACAACTGCGTGACATCAATATCAATGAAATTGACATTCCGGATAAATGGCGACAGGAATACCTGATTATATTCCACCGTCTTCGGCTGTTTATTCCAGGTAACCGTAGCTTCTTCCCACGGTTCGGTGATCTGCTGCAGTACTCCGCCGTACCATACCAGTCCACCGTCAGCACCTGCTGTATAAATTGTACTGTCCCACGGAAGAGGAATATCGTAGGAAAGACGCAATACCACCTTCTTAATCGCAGCCGACTTTGGAAGCTCACCAAGATTGAACCATATAAAACTGTTATTCGACCGCATCACGGTAAGAACTGGTTCAGAAATGAAAGTGGCTTCGAAATATTTGTGACCACCGAAATTTTTATCGGGTTCGAGATTGGAGATCATAGCGTCCTTTCCCCTGTCAGGCCCGGGCTGCAGAACCATAACCTTCCACTGGTTGCTGTCCCAGGGGATCTTCAACACAAGGGGATTATCCTTTGTGGCTGCCCTGAGTTCCCTTGCAGTTACATAAAACCTCTGGGTCATGTATCCCTCCTTCTCGAGAAGGAAGAGGTAGGTGTCATATCCTCCCCTGATGATGATGCTGTTCAGGGCGGCCTCCAGCCTGAAGCTGTAATGCCAGTTCTCTCCTGCAAACACTGTTAGCTTTGCATTGGTGAGCAGAGGTGCGGGGGCCATGCTCAGCGGATTATCAATTATGCATATGGCATAGAACCCAAGAGGTTTGACAATCTGGATCCCGAAACTGACATACCCGAAATCACCGGGGGTATGATCGTCTACGGGAAGCACCTCCGGGGCAACGGAAGTTGAGGTGCCTGCTGCAACGCTGAAGCCAACAGGCAGCGGGTCATCAACAAGATAGGCCAGCGGCGCCCCCTCCACCGGCGCGGCGAATATCACCCCGCCGGAGGGATTTATCACCATGAATTTGGTGAGGTTGTAGTTACCGGCATCAAGCTCCACTTCCTCACTGACAAACCCCGCCCCGAAAATGTAAACGGGAATGAGTTCATCGGTAAGAACCGGGTTACCGTCAGTGTCTTCAACAGATACCATCACCTGGTACGAAACCAGAGCCGTATCCGTCAAAGCGGATTTGGTCTGGCTGGATGCCTCAATCGAACTGATCGAGAATTTGGCTGTTCCCTTGCTTTTGTTTTCGGAGTTTTTTTCACAGGAAGAAAGGCTTAAAACAGCAAGCAGGATCAAGAATAATTGCATTGATCTGATTAAAGTTCTCATACTTCTTCGGTTTTAGTTGTGAAAAAGAAAACAAATACCCTGTTGCAGCACAAAAAGTATACCAACAGAAAAAGGAATGCTGCATGCCGAATTTAATAATAAATGTTAACTCTTTACAAAATGGCAGAGTTCTTGTTAACTTGCATAATAAGTTAACCGATAAACACTCACAGAGGATGTCAACAATACGTACTATACGGCAGATACTTTTTGCTAATAGCATGTCTCCTCCCTTCAATCCTAAAGACGGAGGCACAGACAGGCAAGATGGAAAACCTTCCCAACCTGGTAATGCCGAAATTTAAGGAGGGGAAAGTGATTCTGAAAACAGGTGCTTCATACAATGCTGTAATGAATTATGAAATGCTTGACCAGCAGATGCTTGTAGTGAATAACGGAAAATATTTTCTTGTGAGAGATAAGCACCTGGTAGACACCATAATTATCGGAGACAGAATATTTGTGCCGGTGGAGGTCGGTTACAATGAGGTTCTGGCATCAGGCAAAGTGTCGTTGTTCATGGAACACAAATGCATTCTTGAATCCAAGGGCGGCCTGGTACCGTTTGACACCAGATCAGCATCTGGCGGAATGGCGGGGAAGACAATCTCTTACGGGCAGGGCGGTGTGCTGGAACAGCGTATTCCCAGTAATTATGATGTTGTGGTTACATCCGAGATTTGGGTCAGAAAAGACGGCGTAATGAACCGGTTTTCAAATAAGAAGCAGTTTTTGAAATTGTTCGAGGAGTGGGAAAGCGAGCTGAACCAGTTCATCAAACAAAATGACACAGACTTCCAAAATCTTGAGGATATTTCAAACCTCGTCCGGTATATAAACGAACTCAACAAATAATACTTCGGCACAACTTACCTGTTTATTTTCTGCCAGGTATCCTTAAGCTGTACGGTTCGGTTAAACACTATTTTTCCCGGTGTGGAATCATAATCAACGCAGAAATACCCGAGTCTCTGGAACTGGAATTTGTCAAGTGGCTTTGCCCCGGCAAGCGAGGGCTCGACCTTGCATCCTGAAAGCACTGTAAGTGATTCCGGATTCAGGAATTCCCGTGGGTCGACATCTTTGTGCCCCGACGGGTCCTCATCAATGAAAAGCCGGTCATACAGTCTCACCTCTGCGTCAACGGCATGCTGTGCCGAGACCCAGTGAAGAGTACCCTTCACCTTACGGTCTGCCTGCGGCCCTCCGCTGCGCGTATCAGGATCATATGTGCAATGTACTTCAATCACTTCACCCGAAGAGTTCTTTTTAACGTCCGAGCATTTAACTATATATGCTCCCTTCAGCCTTACTTCCTGTCCCGGAGCGAGGCGGAAAAACTTATGTGCAGGATTCTCCATAAAATCGTCCTGTTCGATAAAGAGCTCACGTGTGAACGGCACCGTGCGTTTCCCCTGGCTTTCGTCTTCAGGATTGTTTATGAGTTCCACCTCTTCGGTGACTCCCACAGGATAGTTGGTGATTACAATCTTCAGGGGCTTCAGCACGCCAAAGACACGCGGTGCCCTTATGTTAAGATCCTCACGTATAGCATATTCAAGCAGAGAGACGTCATTAATGGCTTCAACCTTTGTATAGCCGATCAGGTCTACAAACCGGCGTATCGATTCCGGGGTATAACCCCTTCGGCGCAGTCCGCAAAGGGTCGGCATCCGCGGATCGTCCCAGCCCTTTACCACTCCGTCCTTCACCAGCTCGAGAAGCTTTCGTTTGCTCATCACGGTGTAGGTTAGATTCAGCCGGTTGAATTCAATCTGCCTGGGCCTGTAATCGCTGTCCTTAAGCTGGTCTACAAACCAGTCGTATAGAGGCCTGTGTACCTCAAATTCAAGGGTGCACAGCGAATGAGTGATGCCCTCAAACCAGTCGCTCTGCCCGTGTGCGAAGTCGTACATCGGGTAAACCTTCCACGTCATTCCGGTACGGTGGTGCGGGGTGTTTAAGATCCGGTAGATGATCGGATCACGCATGTGCATATTGGGTGATGCCATGTCTATTTTTGCCCTGAGTACACGGCTGCCCTCTTCAAATTCCCCTTCATTCATTTTCAGGAAGAGGTTAAGGTTTTCTTCCACTGTTCGGCTACGGAAAGGACTTATTGCCCCCGGCTGGGTGGTTGTCCCCTTCTGTTCCGAAATCGTTTCGGCGCTCTGGTCATCAACATATGCCAGGCCTCTTTGAATGAGCACAACGGCAAAATCCCACAGTTTCCCGAAATAGTCAGAGGCATAGAATTCCCTGTCTTCCCATGTGAATCCCAGCCAGTTGATGTCCTCCTTTATTGCATCGACATACTCGACATCCTCTTTTGTAGGATTTGTATCATCAAAGCGTAGGTTGCACTTCCCGCCGTATTTCTGAGCCATACCGAAGTCGAGGCATATTGCCTTGGCATGCCCGATATGAAGATACCCGTTGGGCTCGGGCGGAAAACGGGTGTGAACTCGTCCGCCATTCTTACCCTCGCTGAGGTCTTTTTCAATAAACTGTTCAATAAAATGCTGTGATTCAGGCTTTAAGGTTTCTTCCGGCTCTCTCATTCTACACTGGTTATGGAAGTACAAAAATAGAAGGAAAAAATGACCTCGTGACCGGATAATACAGATATTTATAAAAGGGGGTTAAGGGTTTATAAGTTTATAGGTTTATAGGTTTATAGGTTGGGTCAGGTTCAGGATTAAGGATTAATCTGAGATAATTATCAGGCCCACGCCCTGTCTTTGAAGGTTGTATTTATTATGACCGTACCTTTTTTTGCCTTTACTTTTGGACGGTTTGTCAGATATCTGTAACTGTCCGGCTCTCTCAAGCTCAGCGTATTGCTCAGGGGAAGGTTTCTGTGGGGAGCCCATTTGTTTCCACGCTTCGTAAGAGTTGCTGTGATTTTTATCTATCCTGTATTGTACAACCTCCGGCTTTTTGGAAGTAATACCCTTTATCACGAAATTGATAACTGCATCAGGGTCCATCCTGTCATCGTCGTGATAATTCCAGAATAAAACAGCAGTCTCATTGCCTCTTCTCGTGGCTATTGCTCCTATATCTGATTGTGTTCCTCTGACTCCGGAGTCAATGATCTCCCTCCACGTAAATCCTCCGTCAGTAAGCACCTCCACACTTGTGCCGCCCATCTTGCCGAACATCCTGAAGACATTCAGGACAGGCTTGTCGACACCGTTGGTTGCAAGGTCACGAAATCCGTGAAACCAGGGCTGGTCTTCAAACTCAAATGCCCAGGAGACAATTCCGAGAAGATTGACATTAAAATGCCGGGCCATTTCAAATATTCTTGCAAATGACGACGCAGTATAGCTTGAATACATTGTTCCGTTCCGGTATCCGTTCTCCGGAGCAACTGACATTCCACATGCTGCACAACCCTCCGGATCGCATTCGCCAATAACGATTGGCAGATCCCTAAAGCGGGGGTTTGATGATACAATCTCAAAACCTTTTTCCACCTGCCTCAGCTGGCTGCCGATACCCATTCGTACAACTCCATCGGTGAATCGCGGGGCTCCTTTTGCATGAAAGGCTATAAAATCGAGCGGAGCACCTGTCGCGCCTGTTGCGTAATTGGTACCTGATTCACAATGCAACAGGAAAGCCTTAAGAAACCGTGCCGGTCCCGAATAGCCGGGACTGGTTACATGCGGACCGCCGACACGTGCCGTTGGCAATGCTCTTTTTACGGCATCCGCAGAGTAATCATAGAGTTTACAGTACTCTTCAAAGGTACCTCCCCAGTATTTAATATCAGGCTCATTCCATAATTCCCAGTACCACGACTCTACCTCCTGTTGGCCATACCGCTCAACGGAGTGAATGACCCACCTGTAAATGAGTTCAGCCCACTTATCATAATCATTCGGCGGGTACCGCCATCCCGTATAAACATCGTCATAGGAATCGCCGGGTTTCCAGAAATGCCGGTAGGGCTGCGGTTTTGACGAGAGCGCCTCGGGCATGAATCCCATTTCAACAAGCGGCTTAATACCCCGTTCTATCCAGGTGTCAAATATCCTGTCAATTATTGTCCAATCATAAACGGGATTTCCCTGCTCATCCTCGGTATATACATTGGTCGAACCCCACTTCATCGCAGCTGTTCCGTCACCGGAGGTCAGAAGGTTGTGGGTCCTGATAAACACAGGTGCGGGACTGAGTTCTGCCAGCTCGGTAAGCAGCTTCTTACCGTCTTTCATGTAGGTATAATTCGGTTCATCATACCCGAACCACGACCAGGCACTGTTAAAAGTGCCCAGTTCCTTGTTGATATTGATATTTATCGTAACACTTTTACCTTCAGGCTGACCGTAACATGAGATCAGGGGCATAAACGCAATCAGAAAAATCTGCAACAGGTATTTCATCAGTCTTGTAATTTAATGTTAAAATACACATTATCAATGGCTACACAGGTGTCTCGTGAGCGCTCAATAAGTGTGTAAATTACATTAAATATACAATAATATTCATTACGCATTGTCTCCCTTTCCGGGTTTCAGGTATTCATTCAGCGCTGCCACATATTCGGTGAACATTTTTCTGCCGAGAGGAGTAATACGGCACATGGTCAGTGGATAATTTTCGCGGAAGCTCTTTTTCACCTCAATATAGCCGCCTTCCCTGAGCTTCGTTATCTGTGTGCTGATATTCCCGGCGGTAGCCCCTGTCTGTTCCCTGAGGTATGAGAAATCAGCCTCTTCAACACTTATCAGTATTGACATTACCGCCAGCCTCAGCTGCGAATGAAGCAGGGGGTCGAGGTCCTTAAACTGCGTCATGACGACCTCTTCTTTTGAGTAAATAACCGGGTATGAGATATCCTGTCAGAACGGCTGCAGGAACAGCGAGGGAGGCAACGGTGTCACCCCCGAAGTGTGCTGCAAGAGCGAAGAGCCATATTGCTATGCCACCATACATCAGGGGACGGAATTTCAGAATCGCCCCTGAGATGAAGGTGGGAATGCCGGCCAGGATAAGAATATACTTGGGAATGTCCTGCATATGGTCCTTTATTATTACAAAAAGGATTACCGCAGCGAAGAGGAAGGCCATCCAGACCCACATGTATAAACCATCAGCATAGGTGTGAACAGTCGCCTTTTTTCCCTTGGCGAAACCATAAATAAAGGAGACAAAAACTCCCGGGATGACAAAGAACCAGACATACCAGGGACTGCCGTAGTCGGTGAATTTGTAGAGAATAAACTCTGAAAGTCCGCAGATCATTATCAGCCACCCCCAGAAGAGAAGATGGAAGCTGCTGTTGCTGATGTTGACCCTCGTTCTGTTGATCATTTCTGTAATGATCTTCATACTCTCTTCGCCAGTCATTAATTTTTCTTCATTTTCCATGGCAATTGCTAATTTTACATTGTGTAGTTAATGGTTGTATAAATATATTGCAAATATAAAGTAGTTTGTAATATAAACCAAATATTATGACAACTATTTTTGAAGTTCTTTTTAATGAAAGACATAAAGTAAAGTAAAACAGGCGATTACGGCCTGATAAATTTTATGATAATGGGCAGGATCAGAATAGAAGATATGGAGTTTTACGCTTTTCACGGACACTACCGCGAGGAGCAGATAGTCGGAAACCACTTTCTGGTTGATGTGACAATTGACACCGATACCGCTGTTGCAAGTGAAAGTGACGATCTGAAGGATACAATCAATTATCAGAAGGCTTATCTGATTATCAAGAGGGAGATGGAGATCAAGTCGCACCTTCTTGAGCACATAGCTAAGCGGATACTTGATGCACTTTACTCTGAGCTTCCCGGCATTGAGAAAGCGACAGTCAGGGTCTCAAAAATGAATCCTGTGATGGGTGGCAGGATTGGCCGGGTGAGTGTGGAGGTTACAAGATAGATTTGCAACAGACCACCCCCTTCTCCGTCTGTAGAACGGAGAAGACCCCCTCCTGACTCAGGAAGGGAAATAATATGTTTTCTTGCCTATCCCATGCCCCACCGCACTGCCCTGCCTCCTGCCCTAAAATGTCCGCCAGCTGGCGGGCAATTTCTTACGGCCGGTTCCCATGCTCCATGCTCATTTTTTTACTTACCACTTTTCATCGCATCCATGGCTCCCAGTACAAACACCAGCGGGGCATTCCAGTTTATGCAGATCTCGTTTGTGGAATAGCTGCATTCGGAATCAGTGTAGGAGGCAGCAGGGAATTCTGACCGCTTAACATTCGGAAAGCAGTCGTTCAACACCGAAGTGTTCGGTCCTCCGACAAGGAATCCGGGAACCGGCTCTGCAACCCCGTCAGCTCCTGATGGACGGTGATGGATATTCATCGGCGAAAGATGACCGAAACCGGTTACAAAACAATAGCCGGTAGCGTTTCTTCCAAGAATGTAATCAACATCGTCCTGGACTGATGGCAGATATCCTGCATCGCCGGTAAGTTTCATTGCTATGAGCTTCAGCATAGCCTGATTGGCAACGTCAGAGTTGCTGCCCCATGCAAAGAAATCAAGGCTTATCCGGTACGGTGATTCTTCAGACTTTTTCTTCAGCTCATCTGCATATCCGGTCAGGAGTTCTGTAGCTGTACTTTTTAACTCTGCAAATGCAGGATTATCTGAGAGTGCAAGTGAAATGACTCCCAGCATTTCAACATTGTTCCACTGTGGGGTGGAGGGTTTTATCCCACTCAAAGATGTTGGGGTTATCGGGATTACAGTTACCGGAGTTACCTCTGCCCGGGCCCCGTCTGCCGGGGTAGCCGCTGCTTTAATACCTTCTGCCAGAGCCAGTTCTGCACTCGCCCAGAATAATTCCTGCCTGGTATTGCTCCCCCCGTATTCGCCGGTCCTGACATCGGCAGGCTGTTTGTAAATCACATCAGGGTTCTTTTCAGCCCATTTCATAGCATTACGGGCAGCCTCGAGGCAAACCGCCGACAGGTTCCTGATCTCTTCGGACGGGTCATTGGCAAAGACCCTTGATGCCATTGCCATCACCGCGGTAAAATCCAAGTGCAGCCTGTGTGCTTTTCTGAACCACATAGCGCGGAGTCACCGCCTTATCCGGCATCTCAAATCCTCCGAAATCCTTGTTGGTGAGCTTATGGTATACCCCGCCGTCGGCCGGGTCCTGCATTGTCAGCATCCACCTCAGGTTGTAAAGAAGCTCATCCACCAGATCGGGGAGATCATTGCCGCTTTCAGGAATATTGAGTGTAAGAGAACGACAGTAATCGGGATAAAGCTGGTAAAAAAGGAGCAGGGTATAATTAGTTATGCTGCTGTTGACGATGTATTTGTTATAGTCGCCCGCGTCATACCAACCGCCGGGACTTGAAATCACTGTTCCTTCCGGGCGTGATGCCGAGGCAGCCGATTTATGAATTATCACAGCCGTATCGGGATGGCCGGCCGGGCGTGCCCATTTTGACCCGAACTCTGGTGTAATCTCAAACCCTGACCGGTTATAATAAAATGACTTTACAGATGCTTTAACGATATCAGTATAGACATCTTCTCCCACGCGAAATTCACCTGAGAATAGTTCTGAACCTGTTGTACGAATTCTGTATGTGCCGGGGGTTGTCAACTCTGTGAAATCCGCCACCCTCACTGTGTCACCCGAGAAACTCCAGTATTCAGGTGCTCCGGTAGCGCCTGACAGTACCTTTTTGCCTGTGACAGCCTCAATAACATCAAAGCCTTCGGCATCACTCCTTATGAGAGCAATCTTAGGTGCATCAGCATGATACCCGAGCTGGTTAAACAGGATCACGCTGGTTGTGTCAGAAGCGGCAATCCTGCCTGACTTCAGTCCTGTGCCGCCGCAGCCTGCAACAGTCATCAGGGTGACAGCAGCTGCAATGATGATGAAGTGTGTTCTTGCTTTCATTAGTTCCCAATTATTACTCTTACGTTATGTTCGGTGCCGGCTGCAAAGAGCGGCAGAATATCTGACCGGTGGATCATACCGTCAACGGTCATCTCCCTTACGCCTTTCGACTTATGATCAGGATTCATCACCTCGATATTATAAACCGCGCCGCGGAATTTACGTGTGATGCTGAACCCGTCCCACTCCGAAGGAATACACGGGTCAATCCTGAGTCCCTCAAAATCCGGCCTGATGCCGAGTATGTACTGGCTCACAGTGTACATGCACCATGAGGCGGTTCCCGTGAGCCAGCTGTTCTTGGCCTCGCCGGGCCTGAAGGCGTCCTTGCCTGCCACCATCTGGGAATAGACATAGGGTTCGGTCCTGTGGAGGTCGCTTATCTCTTCCAGGTATGACGGGGTGATTCTTTTATAGTAATCGAAGGCTCTGTCGCCGTTGCCGGTAAGAGTCTCAGAGATGATTATCCACGGGTTGTTATGGCAGAAGACGCCGGCATTTTCCTTGTATCCTTCCGGGTAGCTTGATATTTCACCCATCTGGATGTAGTATTTCGTAAAGGCCGGGTTATTCAGCACAATGCCGTACTCGCAGGCCAGGCGTTCATTGACTGATTCAAGTGTTTTACCGGCTCTTCCGTCATCAAGCCCGATCCCCGCCATGATGCACATACCCTGTGACTCGATGAAGATCTTGCCTTCTTCGTTTTCATGGCTCCCGATCTTATTACCGTAATAATCATAAGCGCGCAGGAACCAGTTTCCGTCCCAGCCATATTCGTTTATCACCCTGACCATCTCGTCTATATGCTTCTGAGCTTCAGCGGCCAGTTGTGTTTCGCCTCTTTTCAGGGCCATTTTTACAAAATCGCCCCCGTAAAGCACGAACATGGCAGCGATGAATACCGACTCGGCTTTGCCCCCCTTCTGGTTTTCAGTTGTCTGGAAACTTTCATCGGGGTTGTTCGAAAAGCAGTTGAGGTTCAGGCAGTCATTCCAGTCGGCACGCCCTATCAGCGGCAGCCCGTGAGGCCCCCTGTGATTTATGACATGATGGAACGATCTGTTCAGATGTTCGAAGAGGCTTGCCGCGTTGGTGCTGTCATTGTTGAACGGGACAACCTCGTCAAGTACTGACCAGTCGCCTGTTTCCCTGATGTAGGCTGCCACCCCGAAGATCAGCCAGAGCGGATCATCGTTGAAGTTGCCGCCTATCTCTGCGTTACCCCTTTTTGTCAGCGGCTGGTACTGGTGATATGCGCTGCCGTCGTCAAACTGTGTTGAGGCAATGTCTATCAGGCGCTGCTTTGACTGCTCAGCGATCATATGAACATATCCCACCAGATCCTGGTTTGAGTCGCGGAACCCCATCCCCCTTCCAATGCCTGATTCGAAATAGGAAGCGCTGCGTGACATGTTGTAGGTCACCATGCACTGGTACGGGTTCCAGATATTGACCATTCGCGAAAGACGCGGGTCAGGATGCTTTACATTCAGCACAGAGAGCTGTGTGTCCCAGTATTTTCTCAGTTCGGCAAGCGACCGGATGACCTTTTCAGCAGAATCATACCTCGCCATCATTGCCTTTGCCCGGGTTTTGTTTATTACCTGCGGGGCAGAGAACTTTTCATCATCAGGATTCTCAACATAGCCAAGGACGAAAACAATGCTCTTCTCCTCACCGGGCTGCAGTTCAATATCGATGCAGTGGGAAGCCACCGGAGACCATCCGTGGGCAACTGAATTCTGAGTCTTACCGCTGAAGACAGTGTCAGGATGATCAAATCCGTTGTACATCCCGAGGAAGGTCTCACGGTCAGTCTCGAAACCTGACACCGGAACGTTGGCGGAATAAAATGCGTAATGATTCCGCCGCTCGCGGTATTCGGTCTTGTGATAAATCACACTTCCCTCGACCTCCACCTGTCCGGTTGAGAAGTTCCGCTGGAAGTTGGTCATGTCGTCAAGTGCATTCCAGAGGCACCATTCGACAAAGGAAAAGAGTTTGATACTTTTCTGCTTGTTGCCCTTATTGAGCAGCCTGATCTTCTGCACTTCGCAGGCGTCACCGAGAGGCACGAAAAAGAGCATTTCGGCCTCAAGACTGTCCTTTTCGGATTTGATAACAGTATATCCCAGTCCGTGCCGGCAGGTATAATTATCGACGGCAGCCTTCACCGGTTTCCATCCCGGAGACCACACTGATCCGTTGTCATTGATATAGAAGTACTTGCCTCCGTCATCAAGCGGCACGTTATTGTATCTGTAGCGTGTCAGTCTGCGCAGCCTGGCATCCTTGTAGAAGCTGTAACCGCCTGCCGTATTTGAGATTATGGAGAAGAAATCCTTGTTCCCCAGGTAGTTTATCCAGGGATACGGCGTTTTGTACTTGTCTATGACGTATTCCCTCTGAGCGTCATCAAAGTGTCCGTATTTCATATTTTAGCTTCGTAATATTAATCTTTCAGTTTATTCCACCAGTTGAATTTCAGGATTACCGATGTCACAATCATGATACCCGTGGAGACGAGGAACGGTGTCCATTCACGCAGTACAAGGAAAACAGGGAAGGCCATGAGTGAGATCTGCCATGTTACTCCGATCACGATGTTGAACATGTCTCTCCTGAAGTCTTTGTTTCCCTCGAATGACGGATCATCAAGGACTACTTTTCTGTGAATCGGTTTCCAGAAGCCCCACGGCCTGACGGTCTTATAGAACTTCTTGAGTGTCTCGTCATCCTCCGCAGGTGTGAGCAGGGTTCCCAGCACGCTTCCTATTGCGGAGATGAGCAGAATTATCGGGAAGGCGTTCATGCTGAAATTGTTCAGCAGCGGCTTCTGGTGAAGTATTTCAAGGTTCAGCATTGGCAGGAACAGGGCAGCAAGGATGCCTGACAGCATTCCCCAGAAGTAGCCGTACCCGTTGAAGCGCCACCAGTACCATTTCAGGACGTTGGGGGCAGTGTATCCTCCCCAGAGGGCGGCTGTTATCCAGAGTACCACGTTGTTGATTGAGGTCACGAAGAAACCTACAGTTACCCCGATTATTACGATGAGCAGGGAAGCTGCATAGCTCATCCTGACATATCGCTTTTCACTTGCATTGGGATTGATATAGCGCTTGTAGATGTCATTGACGATGTATGCCGGGGCGGCGTTGACTGTGGCTGCGAAGTTGCTCATGAATGCGGCCAGGAGCCCTGCCATCAGGAAGCCCAGCAGGCCAACCGGGACATAGGTGGCCAGCACCTCCGGCAGGATGCTCTCGAAGTCAGGCGATGTCAGTGAACCGGTGTAAAGTTTGTCAAAATTGACAAGGGCCAGGATTGTCAGGCCTGCAATCATGAAGTATCTTGCCGGGTTAAGGACCACATTCACAAGTGAGCTCATCTTCGCAGCCTCTTTGGGGCTCTTTGTGGCGAGTACACGCTGCATGTCATAGTTGGGTGCCGGGCCGGCTGCCGAGACGAATATCCCTTTGAAGAGCATCATAATGAAGAAGAGGCCGAACATGCTGTATCCGTCTTTCGTTATCCAGTCATTGAAGGCAGTGAGCTTCGGTGATGCGGCAGCCGACAGGTTATTCCAGTCGAGCCCCACGGTGCGTCCGAACCACATACTTTTCCATCCTTCCGGAATTACCGCGTTGAGCGCGTCAGGAGCGACCTGGTGTATCGCAATGATGCCTATTGCAATTGAGGCGATTGTGAGTATTCCGTACTGTATTACCTCCGTTATTACAACGCTGAACATACCTCCCTTGACAACGTAGAAGGTGGTTATGGCCATCAGTATCAGGGCATAGAGGTTGACATTTATCTGGGGATGTGCTGTCAGATAATCCAGATTTGTGACAAGATCCGGAAGAAATGAAGTGGCGAATTTACCAATGCCCTTGAAGCCGTAGGAGAGGAATCCGATGACGCTGACAAGTGCGAAAAGCACTACTATGATATGCGACAGGTTTGCGGCCCTTCCCTTGCCGAAGCGCGTCCTGATCCACTCGGCACCTGTCATTACGTTGGAACGTCTCAGCCAGGCGGAGAGGAAGACCATGAGGAAGATCTGGTTGAAAACCGGCCATAGCCAGGGTATCCAGATGCTTTTCAGGCCGTAGACGGCAAGCCAGTAAACAAGAAGCATGGTGCCGGCGATGTCAAACATGCCTGAAGCGTTCGATATGCCCAGGAGGTACCAGGGCAGTGTGTTTCCCCCCAGGAAGTACGACTGGATGTTTTTTGAGGCCCTCTTCGATACCCAGTAACCTATGAAATATGGTTGCAACCAGGTAGAGGAGGATAATACCAAGATCAATCACATGTAAATTCATACTAGGGGTTTTGTTCAGGTTTGGATTTATGGTGTTACTTTTATTTAAACGATGAATGATATCCGTCCTTTTCTTGTCTTCTCGTACACTTCACGGCTGAAGAGCCAGTACTGTGCAGGTTTGTGGGCAACACCCTTCTGTTTCTTTTTCAGCGGGTATGACATAATGCATCTGTGCCACTTTTTTCCTGAAATTCCGCTTGTCAAACGAGGTTCCCAGGAGGGCCTCATAGAGCTTCTGCAAGCTGTGAAAGTGTAAAGTAGTCAGGCAGCAGCTCGAAGGCGATGGGTTCCACCTTGACCTTTCTCTGCAGGGCTTTAAGGGCCTCCCGGAAGAGGTATTTATGGTCGAAGGCCATCTCCATCTGCTCAACCTGGGAGACCGGCACCCATTTTACATTCCGGTCCTTAAGCGTCAGGGTCACCTTTGTATTGTCAATCAGGGCGAGGTACCCGACAGTGACTATTCTGTCAGCAAATCCCTGGTTTATATACTTAAGCCACATACGGTCCTTGTCAGCAGCCACCCGGTCAAGCTGGCCGAATGCACCGAACTGCTCAAGAAAGATGTTGTCAAGACCTGTCAGCCCTTTCAGTATCCTGGCTGGCGGCACTGTCAAGATCTTCATCCTCGAAAATATGGTAACCGGTAAGGGTATGATCACTGATCAGTATTTTTCCGGTTTTCTCATCTTTCAGTTCTCTTTCGACAAGCAGAACATTGAGTTTTTCAAAGTCAAAACCGAATATTACACAGTCAACCGAAATGTTGGGAACAATCTTGTGAGCTATCATTTTATTATACCCGGTAAGAGCAAAAATGACTTAGTGTACAATGTAGGAATTCAAAGGTATTGTCAAATAAATAGCATAATCAACAGGGGAATCGAAAAAAAGCTTCAGGGAATATGACGGAGAAGGTTTGCAGTAGCATATATTATATAGTATAGGGTATGAGTTAGAGGGTTATTGCACAGAAGTGTAAGGTCAGAAGGCAGGGTTTGCATCAGGAATTTCATCGGACTGAATTATAACTTTGTGTATTAAGTACACCAACCAAGGTCAATTTGACCGTAAATTCCGGAGTACTAATCAAATTATTACAACAAAGAGACAAAATAGTATCAGTGCTGCGCGCTGACAGAAGGCTTAACTTTAAAAACCTAAAACTGTACAGCTATGCAAAACAAACTCTTAAGACAAACTTTTCTTATTTGTCTGGCAGCTGTAATGTCATCCGCAGTTCTTTTCGCACAGCAAAGAACTGTTACCGGAAAGGTACTGGATGACACCAATGCTGGCTTGCCCGGAGCCTCAGTAGTGGTAAAGGGCACGACGATAGGAACTGCTTCGGACCTGAACGGGAATTTCTCCTTTCAGGTACCTTCAGATGCCACCACTCTGGTGGTAACGTTCGTTGGGATGGATACCAGGGAGGTGCCGATCACTGCAGGGCCCATGACAATAGCAATGACAATGTCAGCCGAGGAGGTTGATGCTGTTGTTGTGATCGGTTATGGAACCATCAGGAGGTCGGAAGTAACATCTGCCATCGCCTCCGTAAAGACGGAGGAGATACAGGACCTTGTGGTGACCGGGGTTGACCAGGCCCTCCAGGGCAAGGTTGCCGGACTGCACGGTAATGAACAACAGCGGTCAGCCCGGCGGAGGTGTCTCCGTCAGGGTCAGGGGTATCACCTCTATCAACAGCAATGACCCGCTGATAGTTATTGACGGTGTTCCCTTCACCTCCAACAATGGTTGAAAACACAGGCTATGACGGCCTTGGCGGTTCTGACGGTCAGACGCAGAACAGCTTCCTGGCCACACTGAACCCCAATGACATTGAATCGATAGATGTGCTCAAGGATGCTTCGGCACAGGCTATTTACGGATCACAGGCTGCCAACGGCGTTCTTCTCATTACCACCAAGAAGGGGAAAGCCGGTGACGGAAAGATCACCTATGACGTTCTCATACGGGATCCAGGATGTGTACAGAACCCTCGATGTGATGAATCTGCGTGAGTTTGCCGAGTATCAGAACAGTGTGATTGCCGAACTGGGCACCGGTTACACACCCACCGAGGAATTTGCTGACCCGTCGCTGCTTGGCGAAGGTACCAGACTGGCAGGATGCAATCTTCCGCCAGGGATATACAATGGATCATCAGCTGGGCATATCAGGAGGCAAGGATAATACAAGTTATTACTTCTCCGCAGGCTATTTTGACCAGGAGGGTATCCTGATCGGATCCGACTTCAAGCGTTACTCCACCCGCTTCAACCTTGACAGCCAGGTGAAGAACATGGCTGAGGGCAGGGGTAAGCTCGAACATCACCAGGAGCATCCAGAATGTTACACTTGCCGATGCTGCAGAAAGTACAATATGGTGGTCAACACTTCAGAACCCCCTTATCCCCGTGAGGAACCTTGACGGAACATGGGCCGGCAACTACACGGTTGGCGGCTACTGCATACACTGCTGACAACCCGGTTGCCACAAGCAGCAGCAGGGGCAACAAGAGCGGTCAACAGCCAGATATTCGGTAATATTTATGCTGACATTATCTTCATGGAGGGACTGTCACTCAGGAATGAATTCTCCTACCAGATAGGACTGCAGAACAACATTGCATTCCAGTATGAAGCCAACATAGGCACGCGGTCGCTGCAGGCACAGCTCTATGACAGCCGCAACAACTCCTATTATTATGCTGTCAGGAACTACCTGAACTACAACAAGGACCTTCGGAAAGCACAAGCGTGGCTTTCACCGGCGGTCATGAGGCCCAGTACTCATACTGGGAGCAGATGGGTGGCAAGAAGGTCGACCTGCAGAATAATATCCTTGACATGAACGCAGGCGGAACCGACAAGACTCACCTGGGACCTTACCGGCGGCAAGGGCGACTGGGCAATGGAGTCATACTTCGTCAGGGGTAATTACACCTTTGATGAGCGTTACTCGCTGTCACTGAGCTACAGGGGTGACGGATCAGCCAATTTCGGTCCCAACAACAAATGGGGTTTCTTCCCCGGAGCATCGATAGGCTGGACGGTCACAAACGAGAAGTTTGCCGCCAGCTGGGCCAAGGTGATGAACTACATGAAGATAAGGCTTGGTGCCGGTGCCGTCGGTAACCAGAACCTGCCCGGCGGAGCACCCAACCCGCCCTATACCTCGAACGTCAACTTCTGGCCCGGTCCTGTCGGATTCGGACAGGTGGGCACGGCATCCACCAACTTCATTGCCGGTATTGCCAATCCTGACCTGGGCTGGGAGTCGGTCATCACATACAACGGAGGTATCGACTTCGGCTTTATCAACGGCAGGATAGACCTGACAGTTGGACCTGTACAAGAAGATCACTTCAAACATGCTGCTCTTCAGCACAGGCCCTGCACTTCTGGGTGTGGGTGATGCATGGAACGACCTGAAGGCTCCTATCGGAAACGTCGGACAGATGACCAATACGGGTATCGACATAAGCCTTGTGACCCGCAATATTGTCGAAGCCCAATTTCTCATGGAACACAACGGTCATATTCTCGCATTACAAGAATGTGCTTGACAAGCTAATCAATGAGTCCTCTTCAATTGACGGCAAGATCTATTATGACAACTACCTGATCTCCCATACGGTACCGGGTTATGCAGTAGGCACATTCTGGGGCCTTGAGACAGACGGACTGTTCCGTACTGAAGCCGATCTGACCAACTCATATCCGCAGTTCGGTTCAGCTGTTGCAGAGAACGAAACCTGGCTTGGAGATGTTAGGTTCAAGGATCAGAACGGTGACGAGATCATTGACTCAAAGGACCTTACCTTCATCGGAAGTCCCGATACCTGATTTCACATTCGGCTTTACAAATAATTTCCGTTACAGGGACTTTGATCTGTCAGTCTTCCTTCAGGGAAGTTACGGTTCCGAGATCTTCAACTTCATGAAATGGCAGCTCGAGAGGATGAACAACGTCTATTACAACCAGTCGACTGCTGTTATGGACCGGTATACAGCCACAAACACCGACGGCGTCCTGCCCAGGTTCTCAAACACCAACACGAATAACACGGCCATGTCAGACCGTTACGTTGAAGACGGTTCCTATGTCAGGGTTCAGAACATCACCCTTGGATACAGGCTGCCGAAGACACTTGTAAGCAAGGTGAAGATGAACAGTCTGAGGGTTTACGTGACGGTTCAGAACCTATACACCTTCACCAATTACACAGGATACGATCCTGAGGTAGGCTCATACAATAACAGTATCAGGCTTATGAGTGTTGATGCAGGCCACTATCCCAATCCGCGCACAATCATGGGCGGTGTGAGTGTTGAGTTTTAATGACTTTAAAAATAATGATCATGAAAAACAGATTTATATACTTGATTTTGATCCTGGCAGCAACACTTGCATCATGCAGCGATTCGTTCATCGACCGCCCCTCACTTTCGGGCCTGACGGTGAGCAACTATTACAATACTGCTGATGAGGTGAGGGCTGCGACGAGTACAATTTACTCGGGATTGGCATGGTCAGGGTACGAAGCACGTGCCCTGGACTGCATTGGAGAGATAATGTCGGGAAACGAGCATACCTGGAACGGTGATGACACTCCTTTCCAGGAGATGACAGTTTCCGCGACCTCGGTTCGCCTGTCTGACTCATGGAAGGCATTTTACAAGGTAAACGGATGGACAAGTTCACTGATGGCTACACTTGAGCAGAAGAAAGCTGACGGCGGTGACCCGGCGATTCTTGATCCGGCAATTGCTGAATGCCATTTCCTGAGGGGAGCAGTTTATTTCTATATCGCCAGGATATGGGGCCATGCGCCTATTGTAACTGACCCCGGGGCAATTGCCCTTACCGGTGATTTCCAGATCCCCCGTTACTTCCAGGAAGATGTTCTCAGGTTTGCACTTGAGGAGCTTCAGCTTGCAGAAGCAGGTCTGCCCGAGACCGATGTCCCCGGCAGGGTAACCAAATACTCGGCAAAGGGGATGATGGCAAAGCTTTACCTCTATCAGAAGGATTATGCAAATGCAAAGATCAAGGCAGGCGAGGTTATTACCTCAGAACAGTATGATCTCTTCCCCGATTACCGTGCAATGTTCAATGCAAGTGCAAACAACAACAACATCGAAACTCTCTTTGCTGTACAGCATCAGTGCACGATGAACCCGTGGGGATCAGGCAACCAGCTGAACCCTGACCGCGGACCATCGAGCCTGCAGACAGATGAAGCCAGTATGTGGGAGCTTTACAGGCCTTCGCTTGACATGATTGCTGCATACGAGCCAAATGACAAAAGGCGTGCAGGGTCAGTTATGGAGCACGGATGGACTGTGCCTGCCTGGAAGCCTAAAAAGTTGCCGCAGAGCGACGGCTCCTACACTGTCAATGATGCCGCCTACAACGAATTCATGAAGGACGGTTACCGGTATGACACAATTCAGGCAGCCAACCAGGGAGGAAGCCTTAACGGCACCCGGTCAACCATTGCCAAGTATGTCGTAGGGCCCGGCTCTAAATATGGTGGAGAACAGGTTATCGGGATGAATACCGGCATTAACTTCATGTTGTTGCGGTATGCCGATATCCTCCTTATCTACGCTGAGGCTACACTCGGTACCAGCCTGTCAACGACAGACGCGACAGCACTTGCAGCTTTCAATAAAGTGCGCCTGCGCGCAGGACTACCCATCAAGGATGAGCTGACAATAGATGACATCCTGCAGGAACGCCGGGTGGAATTTGCCTTTGAGGGAGATTACTGGTTCGATATCACCCGCATGGGATATCAGAAGGCAAAGCAGATTATCGAGGCACAGAACAGGGGTACCAAACCGGGAAATCCGTTCCACATCACAAACTTCACCGAGGATAAGATGTTCCTTCCGATCCCGGCTTCTGAAGTTCTTCAGGATCCCAGACTTGATGATGACCCTGAACACTATTATACCAAATAGCCATTTCAGACAGATATGAAAAAGATCAATTATAACAGGTTGTCAGTATCACTGCTGGTGCTGGTGACCATTATTACAGGGCTCTTCTTCCAGTCGTGCGACGACCAGGTTGAAATGATGACGCCTGAAATATTCTACATCCGCAAGACGGATCCTGCCAAGTCTGACTCACTTGTGGCCCATGCCTTCATGGGTGACAATATTGCAATCATCGGCAAGAATCTCCAGAATGTGGATGAAATCTGGTTAAATGACCAGAGAGCAGCACTGAACCCCAACCTCGTTACTTCCACGTCAATTATCCTCCAGGTTCCGGAGGTGATTCCGGCAACGGTAACGAACAAGCTTGTTCTGATAAACAGCGACAAGATCGGCAGGCTGGAGTATGACTTCGGTGTGGATGTCCCCGCACCACTGGTTGACAAACTGGTATGTGAATATGTTGCAGACGGAGAGACTGCCATAATACAGGGGAACTATTTTGTAGATGATCCTGCATCTCCTCTGGCTGTGCTCTTCCCTGGAAATGTTCCGGGTACGATAGTAAGTTCAACTATTGATGAGATCAGGGTGACTGTACCTGTTGGCGTAGGGCCGGGCCAGATCGAGGTGAAGACTCTGTATGGCAAGACCAGGTCGCGCTTCTTCTTCCGCGATGACAGAAATATCATAGTAAACTTTGATAACCTGACTGCAGCCGGTGGCTGGCGTTCGGGCGTCATCGGCAGCTCAAATCCTGCACCTGTTTCCGGCAACTATGTAAGGTTTTCGGGAGCCATGGCAGGCGGAGCAGGTTCAACATGGAATGAGGATGCCTTCAGCTTCGACATGTGGCCCCAGGCTAACGGAAGACCTGATGTCCCCTTCTACACAGGAGAGGTTAAGGATGGCGTGATCAAGTTCGAGGTGAACGTTGTTGCACCATGGGAGTCGTCTGCATTGCAGATGATATTTACCCCTTACTCCATCACGGGAAGTAACAGCTACATTGCTGATGCTTCGGTTCCCAGGGGGCTCTGGAGTCCCTGGAAGGCAACCGGCACCTATCAGACTGACGGATGGATCACGGTAACCTTCCCGCTGTCGGACTTCAACTACACCTTTGACGGAGCCAACTGTTCAAACAAGCTCACTGATGCAATGCTCAGAGGACTAACATTCTATGTATGGAACGGAGGCGTGGCCGGTAAAGACTGCAATCCGCACATCTGTATAGACAATATACGTGTTGTACCGAAGTAACATCAACAGAAAAACGATTTACGATGTATAAGATTCAAATAAAATTCCGCAACTGGGCGCTACTCATTGCTTCCCTGTGTGTGGTCAGTACCGGTCTCCTTCTTACCTCCTGCGAGGACGAAGAAAAGGAAGATCCCAAGGTAGCCCTCAAAAGCTTCGGGCCCATGCCCATAGCCAGAGGGGCTGAACTGAAATTCATCGGGGCGAACCTTGACAAGGTGACGGCCGTGGTGTTGCCTGACAACATCACCATAACCACATTCAATACAAAGACTCCGACCCTGTTGACAATCACTGTCCCACAGGAAGCAATGCCGGGATATGTGATTCTGAAAACACCTGACGGCGACATAACCACCAAAACTACTATCGGTTTTTCCGAGCCCATCTCAATTGCCAGTTTCACACCTGCCACTGTCAAGGCTGGCGATGTGCTGACAATAACCGGAGATTATCTGAACCTGGTGGGAGAGGTGATTCTGACAGACCGTATAACGGTGACCGAGGATGATTTTACAAGCCATACCCGTACCGAGATCAAACTGGAGGTTCCCGCGGAGGCACAGACTGGAAAGATTGCAGTATCAAATGCTGAGGAAGATCCCATAATTGTCTTTTCAGCCACCAGCCTGACCGTTAAGCTCCCGGTATTCACTTCAATCACTCCCAACCCTGTTAAGGCCGGAACGGCGCTCACAATTGCCGGTACTGACCTTGACCTGGTTGAATCCGTCACCCTCGGGGGCAACAAGGTGATCGAGGCAGCTGACTTTACCTCCCATAACGCAACACAGATAGTGCTCACCGTGCCGAATGACACCAGGGACGGAAAGGTCACAATGATACCTGCATCAGGGTTTAATGTCGTATCAGCAGAGGACCTTGTAATGATCGTGCCGACTGTCAGTGTGACCCCGGTGACGCTGAAGAACGGACAGGATATTACCGTTACGGGAACCAATCTTGACCTTATTGATCACGTGTTATCTTCGGCGGCAACAAGCAGGGAACGATTAAGGCCGGCGGTACTGCCACCCAGATACTGGTTACTGTTCCGGATGATGCCGTTGACAGGTGTCGTTACCTTCTTCACCAGGGCGCAGAAGGAAGTTGCAGGTCCTAATCTCACAATGATAGACCCTGTCTTCACCTCATTCAGTCCGACATCAGCCAGGGCGAGTACCGATATCACAATCACCGGGACGGACCTTGACCTGGTCACCAAAGTCATCTTTACAGGCGGCATTGAGGGAACAGTTGGCGCCAGAACTGAAACATCGCTTACAGTCACTGTTCCTGTCGGGGCAAAAACCGGTAAGATAACTCTTGTGGCGAAGAATGGCACCCAGGTTCAGTCGGCTATCGACTTAACCCTCCTTGCCAACCTTCCGTTGTTCGGTTCGTATACCGAGTTACGCGGTGAGCCGGGCAAAATACTTACAATCAACGGTACGAACATGCTCCTGGTGAAGGAACTGATATTCCCGGGAAATGTAGTTGCTACGGCCTATGGCGTCAAGACCGATACGAAGATTGAGGTTTATGTACCGATGAATGTCACGCGGGGCTACGGGACCATCACCCTGCTGACCTACGAAGGCGAAGAGGGCATCTTCCCGAGAATATTCCTGGGAGCCACCGACCCGATCGTGGATCCTGCACTGATGATCAACGACTTTGAGGTCGGAGCCGACGGACATGATCTCGGATGGGATAACTGGGGTGGCGCCGTAGAACTGGGAAGCAATCCCGCGTTAGCCATTTCCGGCAACTATATGCACGGTGTTCTGCCGGCACTCAATGGCTGGACATGGATATGGGGCTGCAACCACAGCCAGCTGCCCAAGGTGTCTGTGACCAAGGCTGACCATCTCCTGAAAATGGATGTGAACATAACCAGACCGTTTGCTGCAGGAACGGGATCATTCACAATGAAGCTTGCCGGTACCGATATCGATATCGGTCATCTCGGCCTTCAGAATGATGATGGCAGCTGGTCAACTCCGGGATGGATCACAATCACTTTCGACCTCGCAACATACTCCGGATTGCCGGCAGTGATTCCTGCGAGCGGCGACTGGGGAATGACCCTCTGGACCGGAGTGAATATGGACCTCACAGGGTTATACGTTGATAACATTCGCTTTGAACACAAATAATGACGATTGACTAACTCAAACGTTTGACAGAATACAAAGGGTATCTCATTTAACCATGCTTAAATTGAGGTACCCTTTGTAATTTTTATGATATTAGCAGTTGTAAGAGATGACCATGTTTTTACGAGTATCATATTTTGTCTTCTCCCTGCTCCTGTGTTCAGAAGCTGCTGTTGCGCAGGGCACAAAGTACGAAGCCGAAAACGGACTCCTTACCGGTACGGTTGTGGAGTCATCAACTTCGGGTTATTCGGGTACGGGCTACGTAAACGGATTTGATAATGACGGTGACAAGGTTGTGGTTACCTTTACGCTGGCAGAGGCAGCCAACTATGATATATACGTAGGTTACGGAGCTCCCTACGGCGACAAGAAAAACATTATCAGCATAAACGGAAACTCTTCCGAGATGTCATTTCCTGCCATAACCGGTTTTGCAGAGGCATCCTTCGGCAAGACGGCTTTGAAACAGGGAACAAATACAATCGCGGTCATCAAGAGCTGGGGCTGGTTCCTGGTTGATTATATCCGGATTGAACCCAATACTGATCCTGAAATAACGGTACAGCTACCGTACAGACTGTCAACACCTGCGCCACTTACGGAGACACTCAGACTCTGGAGCTACATAACTGACAGCTTCACGCACAGGATTCATTCAGGAGCAATGAGCCTGAACGCAAAGGAGGAAGCCGAATGGATCTTTGCCCAGACGGGCAGGTACCCGGCACTTATCGGCCTTGACCTGATGAACCATAACCGGAACTACAGCTGGTATGACAAGTCGGTACTCATTAACGAAACGAAGAACTGGTACAACCGCAACGGGCTGGTGGCCATATGCTGGCACTGGCGCGATCCGTCACGCACAACGGAAGCATTTTATACGGCAGATACGGGTTTCGATGTCTCAAAGATAACAGAGACAACCTCACCCGAATACCAGGCAATGCTCGGCGATATTGACATCATTGCAGGCTATCTTAAGCAGCTTAATAGTGAAAAAGTGCCGGTGCTTTTCAGACCGCTTCATGAGGCTGCCGGGGGATGGTTCTGGTGGGGTGCCAAAGGCCCGGAACCCTGCAAGGCGCTCTGGAGGATAATGTTTGACCGGCTCGTCAACTACCACGGCCTGAAAAACCTTATCTGGGTGTGGACAACAGATGGTGCAGCTAATTGTCTGGACTGGTATCCGGGTGATGACTACGTCGATATTCTGGGTGCCGATATTTATGCTGCCGACGGAGACTTCACCTCCCAGGTTCTGACCTACAACTCTATAAAGGATAAATTCCAGGGTAAAAAGCTAATCACCCTGAGCGAGAACGGACCTGTTCCTGATCCTGATAACCTTGTTGCAGACAAAGCCCACTGGTCGTGGTTTATGCCCTGGTATGGCAATTTCATCCGTGACGGCATTAAGAATCCCCTTTCGCACTGGCAGAAGGTAATGAGCCATGCCTATGTTATCACCCTCGATGAAATGCCGGACCTGAAGAACTATCCGCTGAGCGATGAGCCTGACTACAGCATTTATCCGCAGGGATTTTTCATGGCCGGCTGGCAGCCACGGACAACATCCAGTCCGGAATATAGTGATGTTCAGGCAGTGACCGATCCGGTGTACGGTTGCCGTTACAGTTGACTTTGCAGACACACTCACACAGGATTTCGCCGTACCTGTTTCGGTGACAACGCCAATCTCTGGACAGGTACCATGGCAGAGAACAAGCCTCTGATGAAGCATATGGCCAACAGGGAGATGGGTGTGTTGCGCGGGCCCGGCGGAAGCATTTCGGATGTCTTCTTCTGGAACCGCAACGCCAACCAGAGGCCGACGATGTGCCGACACACACTTGTCGGTGTCCACCAACACATCGACTGGCCATGGTACGGGACAGGCATCCGGGGGAGAACTGGACGATGGCGGTAGACTCGTTCTACAGCATACTGAGCAAGACAGGCACAACGGGCATGATCACTGTCAATTACGGCTACGCCAGGTACGGCACCGGTGCCAACCCGGTTGCAAATGCAGCCCATATGGCAGCTGACTGGGTGCGATATGACAACGGCCGTTCAAAATTCTGGGAGATCGGAAATGAGGTATTCGGCAGCTGGGAGGCAGGCTACAGGATAGACAGGGCCCAGAACAAGGACGGGCAGCCTGAGTATATCACACCAACCCTCTACGGTCAGCACTGCGTGGTATTCATAGACTCGATGAAGGCTGCGGCAGCGGAGACGGGCGCGGATATAAAAATCGGTGTTGTAATGGTCGAGGCTTCCGGCACAGGCACCACCTGGAACCAGAATGTGGCGGCACAGGTGGGAGACAGAGCTGATTTTTATTCGGTGCACAGCTATTATACGCCTTACAACCAGAACTCTGACGTTGCCACCGTACTCAGCTCACCGTCGCTCACAGGGAATTACAAGACCTATGTCTGGAATGAGGTTGAGAAGGCTGGAAAACCAAGGATTCCCATAGCTCTGACCGAGTACAATATTTTTGCAACCGGATCGAACCAGGCTGTTTCGCATGCCAACGGAATGCACGCGGTACTTGTAACGGGCGAAGCTATGAAAACAGGCTACGGGGCAGCAACCAGGTGGGACCTTGCCAACGGCTGGGATAACGGAAATGACCACGGAATGTTCTCATATAATGAACCTGGTATACCCAACTATACTCCGCATCCGGCATTTTTTCATCTCTTTTATCTGAGGAAATTTACGGGCGATGTATTGCTCAATTCAACTGTGACCGGCGCCCCGGGAGTGAAGGTAATTCCAACGGCATTTTTTTCGGGTCAGATTGGTGCGACAATTGTCAATACTTCCAAAACAGAGAAGGTGGTCAGACTTAACCTGAAGAACTTCAGGGCAGGAGACCGCTATTACACATATACGCTGACAGGCACCCCCGGAGTCGATTTCTCCAGGAAAGTATTCGTGAACGGCATCGGTAATACTCTTGTTGCCGGAGGCCCGGCAGATTATGAAACCATAAAGGCCAATTCCGTCATAATCGGCGATGAGATAAGGATAAAGGCAGACCCCCTTTCTGTTACATTCATACTGATTGAACCCGGGACAAAGGAACTTGTAATCAACAACGAAGTCACATCGGTTGAGAAACCTTCATTTGAATCCACCGTAAGTATCTATCCGAATCCTGCATCAGAAGGCTTTACATTGACCAATATTCCGCCCGGAACTGCTTCGGTGGAGATTAAAGATTTTTCGGGAAGGATTGTATATACGGAAAATGAGGACTTTTACAATGCATACAAGACTTTCAAACCGGACCTTTTACCTGGTGTCTATTTCATAACCCTTGAGGGTAAGACCCACAGAACAACAAAAAAGCTGATCATCAAATAAAATTCGCTATGAAAAAAATTACGGTACTGACTTTAATGTTTACGGTTGGCTGCATCATTGCCGGCATGCTTCTGTCATGCAGCAAACCCGTTATTGAAAAAACCGCTGACGGACTGATTGTCAGTCTGGACAAAAAATCAGAAAATCCCGGGCAGTCAATCAGGCTTCGGGTCATTTCCGACAAGATCATCCGTGTAACAGCAGTTCCCGGAAAAGAATTTCCTGAATGTACAGAGCCTGATGGCAATAAAACCTGCTGACGGGGTTGCTGACTTCAGTACGGAACAGAAGGATGATCAGATTACCCTTCGTACCTATTCCCTGAATGCCAAGTATCTCGCTGAAGACCGGCGAAATAACTGTCACCGATCCTGACGGTAAGACTCTCCTTGCAGAGAAGCCCGGAGGCGGCAAATCATTTGTTCCGGTAAAAATAAAGGAAGAGTCGTACTATGCAGTACGTCAGCAGTTTGAGTCACCAGACGATGAAGCCATTTACGGACTGGGAGCCAACCAGACCTCGAACATGAACCTGAAGGGCAAGGACGCCGACCTTTTCCAGTACAACACAATGGCAGTCGTGCCGTTTATTGTCTCAAATAAGAATTACGGGATTCTGTGGGATAACAACTCCAGGACAAAATTCGGCGATGTAAGGGACTGGTCAGAGCTGTCAGCCCTGAAGCTCTACAACAGTGCGGGGGCTGAAGGAGGTCTTACGGCCACCTATTCGAAGCGCAGTGACCGGACAGCGGTAGTGGTATCCCGTGAGGAGAAGGAAATTGACTATCAGTTCATCCCTGACCTGCCAAAATTCCCTGCAGGATATAATCTTGCAGACGGTTACGTTACGTGGGAAGGCTCATTTGAATCTGACACAGCAGGCCTGCATAAGTTCGAGTTTACATCTGCAGGGTATGCAAAGCTCTGGGTTGACGGAAACCTGATATTCGACCGCTGGCGTCAGTGCTGGAATACCTCGACAAATTATTTCGATCTTGAAATTGAAAAAGGAAAGAAATATCCCGTAAGGATAGAATGGATTCCTGACGGGGGAGAATCATTCATCGCTTTCAGATTTTTAAAGCCGGCAGACCCTGCTGAGCAGGAGCGAATCTCCTTCTGGTCCGAGGTTGCCAGGCAGATCGACTATTATTTTATTTACGGCAGCAATATGGATGAGGTGATCAGCGGGTACCGTACTGTCACGGGCAAGGCCCCTGTAATGCCAAAATGGGCAATGGGATTCTGGCAGAGCCGCGAAAGATATACGAAACAGGATGAGGTACTTGGCACTGTGAGCGAATTCAGGAAGAGGAAGATCCCGCTTGACAATATTGTTCTCGACTGGCAGTACTGGCCGACTGACAAATGGGGTGATCACAATTTTGACTCCGCCCGTTTCGCCGATCCTGACGGAATGATAAAGACACTTCACGATCAGTACAATACCAGGCTCATGGTTTCTGTGTGGCCCAAATACTATGTGGGGACGGAGAATTATGAAGCCATGAACAGCAAGGGCTGGCTCTATAAGCGGAACGTTGAAAAGGGTCAGAAAGACTGGCTGGGATTTGTCTCAACATTTTACGACGCCTTTAATGCTCCTGCCCGCGAGGCATTCTGGAACCAGATAAATACGAAGCTCTACAGCAAGGGTGTCGACGCCTGGTGGCTGGATGCCACTGAGCCGGATATGTGCTCGAATCTCCCGATGGATGAACGCAAGGCCCTGATGGATCCCACGGCACTGGGACCGGCTGCTGAATACTTCAATGCATTTTCGCTTGTCAATGCACAGGGTGTCTTTGAGGGACAGCGTAAAACAAACCCCGATCAGAGGGTGTTCATTCTTACCCGTTCAGCATTTGCCGGTCTGCAGCGCTATTCTGCAGCCAACTGGAGCGGAGATATCGGATCACGCTGGCATGACATGAAGGCGCAGATACCCTGCGGCATCAACTTCTGCATGTCAGGCATCCCTTACTGGACAATGGATATCGGAGGCTTCGCAGTGGAAGCGAGATACTATAATCCTTCTTCCGCTGACCTCGATGAATGGAGGGAATTGATGACCCGCTGGTTCCAGTTCGGCACCTTCGTTCCGATCTTCCGGTCACACGGGCAGTTCCCCTTCAGGGAAATGTTCAATATTGCCCCGGAAAACCACCAGGCTTACCAGACAATGCTCTCATTCGACAAGATAAGGTACAGACTGATGCCGTACATCTACTCCCTTGCAGGCCAGGTATGGATGAATGATTACACTATAATGAGAGGCCTGGCAATGGATTTTGGTTCGGATAAGACCGTTTATGATATTAATGACCAGTACATGTTCGGCCCCTCACTGATGATCTGTCCTGTGACCGAATACAAAGCCCGTACCCGTTCTGTCTATCTTCCTGACGGCGGGGGATGGTACAACTTTTTCACCGGTAGTTTTTATGAGGGAGGGCAATACCTGGATGCCGATGCTCCGTACTCCTCGATTCCGATTTTCGTAAGTGAGGGTTCAATTGTACCTGCCGGACCGGAGATTCAGTATACATCAGAAAAGCCTGCTGACCCGGTCACACTGTTTGTTTATACCGGTAAGGACGGTGAATTTACCCTGTATGAGGATGAGGGCATAAATTACAATTATGAGAAAGGTGCCTATACCGTAATTCCTCTTTCATACACCGAGGCTGACCGCACACTTACAATCGGGAACCGAAAGGGCGAATTTGCGGGGATGCCTGCTACCAGGACCTTCAGGATTGTCACCGTGTCCAAGGGAAAACCGGTCAATCTGAATTTTGATGCCACTCCTGACGCTGTTACCGAATATTCAGGCAGTGAAATAAAAATAGAGCTCTGAGTGTACATACAGAAGAGATGATCAGAAGGTTGACATAAAAAATATCAGTATGAAAAAGTATTTCATTTCGTTGCTGCTCTCTGTCGCCCTGAGTGTTTCAGGTGTAGCACAGAGCATTGTTCCTGCAGAGTGGAAGTTCATTACGGGAGACAAGCCTGAGTATATCGACTCGGCAATGAATGAATACTGGTGGAAAAACATCTCGCCACTCAGGCTTTGGGAGGAGCAGGGGTTTGCCGGTTACGACGGTTTTGCCTGGTACAGGGTAAAGGTGGTGGTTCCCCATTCAATGAAGAAAAACGCCCATAAATATGACGGGCTCATACTCAATCTTGGCAGGATCGATGACTCCGATGTTACTTATTACAACGGCCATGAGGTTGGCCGCACCGGGCAGATGCCTCCTGACTACGCCGGCGCATATGATGTTCCCAGGTCATACAGGATACCGCCGGAAATAATAAAGTGGGGGAAGAAGAATACTATCGCCGTACGCGTATATGATGCCGGGGGCGGTGGCGGGCTGTATGGCGGTCCTGTAGAGCTTACTAACAGGGGAAATCCCGATCTTCTTGAGCTTGGCACGGCCTTCAGTGAGAAGGATATGATCCTCACCGGCCCGACCGATGTTGAGATACCCGTATTCATCAGAAGTGAATTCCACAGGAAATACCGCGGTGCCCTGACCCTTACTATCCTCACTGACTTCGGAGAGAAATTTGACGACAGGTACCAGGAGGTAGCTGTTAAAAAGATGAGCACCGGCCAGTTTTCATTCAGGGTCCGGGATCTTAAGCCGGGCTTTTACAAAGCCACTCTCTCCCTTGAGAGCAAGATGGGAAACAAGAAATACGATTTCAGTTTTGGGTATGAGCCTGAGAAAATAGTCTCCCCGGCTGATCCGCAGCCTGACTTCGCAGATTTCTGGGCAAGGGCAAAAGCGGATCTGGCAAAGGTTGATCCGCAGTTCAGGATGATTAAGATTGACAGCCTCTGTACTCCGGCACACAATATTTACCTTGTGGAGATGCGCTCGCTTGGCAACGCTCTCATCCGGGGATGGTACCAGGTGCCTGTTAAACCGGGCCGTTATCCTGCCGTCATGCAGGTTCCGGGATACAGCTCCACAATAGTACCTTCATACGTCAATTACGGTGAGGATTTTATCGGCTTCGGCCTTAATATAAGGGGTCACGGAAACAGCACCGACGATGTCAACCCCGGATTCCCCGGCTACATTCTCACAAATCTTCAGGACAAGGAGAAGTATATTTACCGTGGCGCCTATATGGACTGCATCAGGGGAATAGATTTTCTCTTCTCGCGCCCGGAAGTTGATACTTCCCGGGTTGCAGTTGAGGGAGCCAGCCAGGGCGGAGCGCTTACCTTCGTGACTGCCGCACTGGATAATGAAAGGATTGCTGTCTGTGCACCGCAGGTTCCTTTCCTCTCAGACTTTGAACACTATTTTAAGGTAGCCAGATGGCCGGGTAATGAGTTTATAAACTTTGTCGAAAATGAAAAGAGGATGACCTGGGAAGATGTGTACAGGACACTGAGCTATTTTGACATTAAAAACCTTGCGCCGATGATCAGGGCTCCCCTGGTAATGGGGGTGGGCCTGGTAGATGACGTATGTCCTCCGCACATCAACTTTGCAGCCTACAACAATGTGACTTCGGAAAAGAAATATGTTGTATATCCTGGGGCAGGCCATGGATTGCCGGCCGACTACTACCGCGTAAAAATGGAGTGGATCAGGACTAAATTAGGAATGAAATAAACCTTCAATGCCTTAACTGATGAGAATAAGATCATTTATTCCCTTTGGAGGAGCGCTGATGCTAATGGCTGTGACCCTCCTTTGTTCATGTTCGGAAGAAAATCCACGCTCAAGAACCTCCTTTAATGCAGGATGGAAATTTCTGCTTGCGGATGATGCCGGGGCAGCAATGGCTGATTTTGACGACAGCGGCTGGCGACTGCTTGATCTGCCCCACGACTGGAGTATTGAAGGCGAATTCAGTGCAACAAATCCGGCCACACCCGGAGGGGGAGCCCTTCCCGGTGGCATAGGCTGGTACCGTAAAACATTTACGGTTGACCCTGCCGAAAAGGACAAGCTGCTCTACCTCGAGTTTGACGGTGTCTACCGCAACAGCGAAGTGTGGATAAACGGTCATCACCTCGGTAAGCGCCCATACGGTTACAGTTCCTTCAGGTATGAACTCACACCGTGGCTGAAACAGGGCAGGTGAGGAAAATACTGTTGCAGTGAGGGTTGACAACTCACAGCAACCTAACTCCAGATGGTATTCGGGATCAGGCATATACAGAAATGTCTGGCTGGTCTGCAACAGGGAAAACGGCGGTTGATCACTGGGGTACATTCATAACCACCCCGGAGGTTAGCGCTGATAAAGCGCTGGTTCAGATTGAGGCACGTATCAGGAATCTGACGGGCGCAGCGGAGAAGGTGTCACTGGTATCTTCGGTTTATGATGCTGATAACAGGAAAGTTGCCTCGGTGGTCACAAAGAACCTGCAACTGACAGATACCGTCACCGTTGTGAAGCAGGAAGTCACTGTCGAAAACCCGCGCCTCTGGTCTGACAGGGAACCAAATCTTTACAGGGTGGTGACGGATATTATCAGGGGCGGGAAGCTGGCTGACAGGTACGAAACAATAACAGGCATAAGGTCATTCGAATTTGACGCCAACCGGGGTTTTATCCTGAATGGTAAAGAGACAAAAATTCTGGGTGTCTGCAATCATCATGACCTGGGCTTTCTTGGGTGCAGCGGTAAACACCAGGGCCATTGAAAGGCAGCTTGAGATACTGAAGGAGATGGGATGCAATGCGATCCGGACTTCGCATAATCCCCCTGCGCCTGAGTTGCTCGACCTGTGTGACCGGATGGGATTCATCGTGATGGATGAGGCTTTCGATATGTGGAAACTGACCAAGACGAAGTATGACTACAGCCTCGACTGGGACCTCTGGTGGAAGAGAGACCTGGAAGACATGATACTTCGTGACCGCAATCACCCCGGAGTAATCATATGGAGCATCGGCAACGAGATCCTTGAACAGTGGGATTCGACAGGCACTGAAATGGCGATGGAGCTTGCCGCCACAGTTCGCAGCCTGGATGACACGAGGCCCGTTACTTCAGGATGCAATGACCCGAATCCGTGGAACTATATAATTAAATCAGGCGCTCTTGACCTGATAGGATTCAATTACCATGACAGCCTCTGGGTGCGTTTTCCTGAGACATTCCCGGGTCAGAAATTCATAGGTACGGAGACCAGATCAGCGCTGGCTACAAGGGGAAGCTATGAAATGCCTTCCGATTCTGTACGTCGCTGGCCGTTGCGCTGGGACATCCCCTTCAGGGAGGGTAACGCCGAAATGTCGTGCTCTTCTTATGACAACTGTTCAGCCCCCTGGGGCTCTACGCACGAAGAATCCTGGAAACTGATCAAAGCCAACAACTTCCTTTCAGGTATGTTCTACTGGACAGGCTTCGATTATCTGGGCGAACCTACGCCTTACCCGTGGCCGGCACGAAGCTCCTACTTCGGTATTGTAGATCTCGCAGGTTTCCCGAAAGATCCCTACTACATGTATCAGAGCGAGTGGACTGACAAACCGGTCCTGCATATCTTCCCTCACTGGAACTGGAATCCCGGCCAGACGGTCGACGTATGGGCATATACAAACTGTGATGAGGTCGAGTTGTTCCTCAATGACAAATCCCTGGGTGTGAAGAGCAAAACAGAAGGTGAATTCCATATTGCATGGCGTGTGCCCTATGAACCAGGCAGGATAACTGCTGTTGGCAAAGTCGAAGGAAAGGAAACGTTGCGCACAGAGGTTAAGACCGCCGGGGAGCCCGCCGCAATAACACTGACCCCTGACAGGTCAGTTATCTCGGCCGGCGGAACAGATCTCTCATTCATCACCGTAACGGTTGTCGACAAAGAGAATAATCCGGTTCCCTGGGCAGAGAACCTGATTCAATTTGCCGTTGAAGGCAATGCGACAGTGGCAGGCGTTGACAACGGCAGCCAGATAAGTATGGAGCCTTTTAAGGCAGATTACCGGAAAGCGTTCCACGGAAAGTGTCTTGTGGTGATTAAGGCCGGAGAAAAAGCCGGTGACGTAAAGGTTACTGCCTCGTCAGAAGGACTGGGAAGTGCCGTAGCTGATCTGCAGATACGTTAAAGGGAGTTGATTGAACAGGAGGTAACAGCAGGGTAATCAGATGAATACCCTGGTTCCCTCGTCATAGCTGTCACGGAGTTCCCTGGGAGTACACCCCTTTTTCTTTTTAAAGATCCTGTTGAAGTTGGAGATATTGTTAAATCCGCATGAATAGGCTATTTCAGCAATGGTCTTGGTAGTTGAGATCAGCATTCTTGACGCGTGTCCGAGCCTTACCTCGGTGAGACAATCGATGAAGGTCATGCCTGTCCTGAGCTTAAAAAACCTGCTGAAAGCAGATTCTGTCATATTTGCAATCCGCGCGGTCTCTTCAAGGGTTATCTGCTTTTCGAACCTGTTGTTGATATACTCCATCACCTTTTCAATCCTCCTGCTGTTGTATGAAAAGACTTCTGCATCATTGAATCCGGTATCCGACAGAATCCTGTAGTCTCTGGATATTGAAAGATCGTGAAGGATAGACATCAGTTCAAGCACCGAATCGAAGCCCTGTTTTTTTGTCAGGCCGAAGATCCGCGACTCGAGGCGGCAGGTGGTTTCACGGGAGAAGAGAATGCCGCGCAGTGATCTGATGAACATATTTCGGATGAAGCTCAGCTGGTTCTTCTGCAGGAACTTCTCATCGAAAAAATCTTTGTGGAACTGAATGGTTATCTCTTCAACCTGATCCTTCCTGAATCCTGAGCCGAACCACCCGTGCTGAAGATTCGGGCCAACAAGCACCAGCTCAAGATCGCCGATATCTTCGACGTGATCACCGATTATACGCTTTGCCCCCGCGGCATTTTTAATGAAATTCAGTTCGATTTCATCATGATGGTGCAGGGGAAAGTCAAACTCTGACTTGGTCCTGAAGAACAAAGTGAAACAGTCTGACTGAGTCAGCGGGGTGATTTCGCGCAGGGTGGAGTCATGCATGACTTAGTAAAATATAATAATGACTATTCAAATTTACTAAATCGCTGCATTATTTGTACTGTTTATGAGGTGTTTTATGTATGATGTAAGTTAAAGATATATAGCTAAATAGAAATTATAAATCCGGTCTGTTCTGAAAGATCGCTCATTGTCAGGCTAAAAAAGTACCACACGATGAAGATTTTTTGCTTTCATGATTTTAACAATAGCATTATAGTATCATGAATTAAAAGAATGATATTACAGGCACCGTGACCGAATGCTTATATTTGAATAGCAACAGATAAAACTGCATTATGAACCGTATTATTGGAGTGTTGGTCATCCTTGCTGTCATGACAGGCTGTAAGGGTGGCCCGGATCAGGAATTTGTCACCGTTGAGGATGGGAGGTTTATGAGGGGAGAGGACCCTTATTATTTTATCGGAGCCAACTACTGGTACGGTGCCATTATTGCATCGAAAGGGGAGTACGGTGACAGAGACAGGCTCATAAGGGAACTGGATCATCTGAAGAGTATCGGGGTGAACAACCTGCGGGTTCTGGCCGGGGCTGAAGGTCCTGACGGTGAACCCTTCCGGGTTACCCCCACACTAATTCTTGCCCCGGGCAAGTACAGCGATGACCTGCTTGACGGCCTCGATTTTCTGCTCGCCGAAATGAAGAAGAGGGGGCAGTATGCAATACTGTATCTCACGAACAGCTGGGACTGGTCAGGCGGCTATTCCCAGTATCTTAACTGGAACGGCTACGGACCGATTCCATATCCCTCGGTAAAACCAAACACATGGCAGCAGTTCATGGCTTACGCAGGGCAGTTTCACGGCTGTGAAAAATGCATGGAGCAGTACGCTGATCATGTGCGTTTCATGCTTGGGCGTACAAACGCCTATACCGGGCTAAAGTACACCGAAGATCCGACAGTGATGACCTGGGAGATAGGGAATGAGCCGAGAGCTTTTTCCAATGAAAATCTTCCTGCTTTTGAAAAATGGATAAGCGAAGTGGCAGCCCTGATAAAAAGCATTGACCCCAACCACCTTGTTACAACCGGCACTGAGGGTAAGCACGGCTGTGAGCAGCAGATGGATGTATTTGAGCGGATCCATGCCAATCCTGACATCGATTACCTTACAATGCACATCTGGCCCAAGAACTGGGGGTGGCTTGATATTAAGGACATAGGCAGCACCGTAGATGTAAGTATAGAAAAAACCAACCTCTACATGCACGATCATATCGCAATTGCAGAAAAGCTTAACAAGCCGCTTGTCCTTGAAGAGTTCGGACTGCCACGCGACCGTCACGGCTATTCACCGGATGAATCCACGGTTTACCGCGACAGGTATTACGGCAACGCCTTTGATCAGGTTTTTGATCAGGCGAGTAAGCTGGGTGTTCTTGCCGGTGCAAACATATGGACTTATTCAGGTGAAGGGCGGCCTGTAAAAGATCAGACTTACTGGAAACCCGGTGATGATTACCTGGGTGACCCCCCGGTGGAGGAGCAGGGATTAAACTCGGTATTCGACACCGACTCTACTGTCAGGCTGATAGCCCGATACAACAAAATGCTGAATGAAATACTTAAATAATTCCGATATGAATCCCACACGTATTGAATCCACAAACATTTATGAGTATTATTCTCCACATTGTGGGTTCCGGGTGGCCATTAGAATTAAAATTATACAAGGATGAAACCTATTATATTTTTCGTACTGGTAACAATCTTAATATCAGGCTGTTCATCGGGGCAGTCGAAAAAGTCCGGGACTGCAGATCCGCTGGCAACGGCCGAAACGAAGCAGCTTCTGGCAGGGCTTAAAGCCGCCACTGAAAAGGGCATTATGTTCGGTCACCAGGATGACCTTGCATACGGCATCGGATGGGTATATCCCAACGGTGAGTCTGATGTGAAAAGAGTATGCTCCGACTTTCCGGCTGTGTATGGCATGGACCTGGGACATATCGAACTTCCGGCGACCGATAACCTTGACTCAGTGCCATTTGAAGATATGAGGGTCTTTGCACGGGAGATCTATGCCCGCGGCGGCGTAATCACGATGAGCTGGCATGGTGACAATCCCCTTACCGGAGGAAGTGCCTGGGACATAACCTCCGACAAAGTGGTGGCTTCCGTTTTACCCGGCGGAGAGAATAATGAAAAATACCGAAAATGGCTCGATAACATCGCAGCTTTTTTAAACTCGCTTAAGGATGAAAATGGGACCGCCATACCGGTGATCTTCAGACCGTACCACGAGCATACCGGAAGCTGGTTCTGGTGGGGCCAGAAACTTTGTACAACGGATGAATATATCGGATTATGGAGGTTTACCGTTGACTACCTGTGCAAGGAAAAAGATGTCCACAACCTGCTTTTTGCCTATTCCAGCTCCGGAGACATTGCAAATAAGGCACAGTATCTGGAGCGGTACCCGGGAGATGATTACATCGATCTTATCGGATTTGACTACTATCAGATGGGTGACGGCGGAAACCGTGCGTTCATCGATGATGTCAGCCGGGTGCTGACAATCCTTGAAGACGTTGCCGCTGAACACAACAAGGTGCCGGCGCTGACTGAGGCAGGATATGAATCAATTCCTGATCCGGCCTGGTGGACCGGAACGTTCTGGCCGGCAATGAAAGATCACAAGATTTCGTATGCTCTTGTCTGGCGTAACGCCCACAACAAACCCAACCATTTTTATGCACCTTATCCGGGTCATGCCAGCGAAAAGGATTTTATTGAATTTCACAACCTGCCGGGAACGTTTTTTCAGAAGGACGCTACGGCACTTGCACTATACAGGTAGGATTTATTCATTCAGAACGTAGATTATGAGCATTTATAATGACAGGCTGAAAAAGGTGAGTAAGGAATATGAAGAACTTATCACCCGAAAGAACGAGAAGACAGAGCCCGGCAACGGCATATTCTTCAGGTTTAAGAAACCGGTACTGACAGCAGCACACACGCCCCTGACATGGCGTTATGACATGAATCCCCGGACAAATCCGTTCTTCATGGAGCGTATCGGAATAAATGCCGCATTCAATGCCGGCGCAATGAAATTCAACGGAAAATATGTCCTCGTGGCCCGGGTGGAGGGAAATGACCGAAAATCCTTCTTCGCGATAGCAGAAAGCCCCAACGGGATTGACAACTTCCGGTTCTGGGATTATCCGGTACAGATGCCGGAGACGGCTGACCCTGACACAAATGTGTACGATATGCGACTCACCCGTCACGAAGACGGCTGGATCTACGGAGTGTTCTGCACTGAAAGAAAAGACCCGAAGGCACCGGCGGGTGATCTGTCGTCAGCTGTTGCGGCGGCAGGAATTGCACGCACACATGACCTTAAGAAATGGGAGCGGCTTCCGGACCTTAAATCATCAAGTCAGCAGCGTAATGTGGTGCTTCACCCTGAGTTCGTAAACGGAAAATATGCGTTTTACACACGTCCGCAGGACGGTTTCATCGATGCCGGAAGCGGCGGTGGCATTGGCTGGGCACTGGTTGATGACATCACTAAGGCTGAGGTTAAGGCTAAGGATGAGAAAATTATTAACTTCAGGCATTACCATACAATTAAGGAACAAAAGAACGGTGAAGGACCGCATCCGATAAAGACAGCGGGGGGATGGCTGCACCTTGCCCACGGTGTAAGGGGCTGTGCGGCAGGACTCAGGTATGTCCTTTACCTCTATATGACCGATCTTCAGGATCCCACAAAGGTAATTGCCGAACCGGCAGGATATTTTATGGCCCCTCTGAAGAAGGAACGCATAGGTGATGTTTCCAACGTACTCTTCTCAAACGGTTGGATAACCGATGACGATGGGACTGTTTACATTTACTATGCCTCGTCTGACAGCAGGATGCATGTGGCACTGTCATCGGTCGAAAAACTTACTGACTACTGCCTCAAAACTCCTCCTGACGGGTTCCGGTCAGCCGCCTCAGTTGAGAACCTGTACGAGCTCATAACCCGGAACCTGGAATACCTTTCGAAGAAATGACACAGACCCCTGATCAGATACTGTCTAAGCTGGCAGATGAGGCCCGGAATGAGCTGATCAGCGGCATCCTGCCCTTCTGGGTAAACAGGATGCCTGATGATGTTAATTCGGGTTTTTACGGGAGGATAGACGGGGAGAACAATGTAATAGCCGATGCTCCGAAGGGTGCAATACTTAATGCCCGGATCCTGTGGACATTTTCGGCTGCATATAAGGCAGTGAAGGATCCGCAGTACCTTGAGACAGCACTGAGAGCGAAGAATTACATTCTCAGCCACTTTTTCGATGAGGAGCAGGGCGGCACTTACTGGTGCCTGAAAAGCGACGGTGAACCTGTGGACACGAAAAAACAGATTTACTCCCAGGCATTTTTCATATATGCCCTGAGTGAGTATTATATGGCTACCGGTGATGTGGAGTGTCTGAACAAGGCTGTCGGACTTTTTCATTTAGTTGAAGATCATAGTTTTGACAGGGAACTCAACGGATATTTCGAAGCCTTTGACCGTCAGTGGGGTGAAATTGCCGATCTGCGTCTCAGTGATAAGGATGCGAACGAGAAGAAGACAATGAACACCCATCTTCATATTCTTGAAGCTTATACAAACCTTTACCGGATATGGCCTGACGGGTCTCTGGAGAGGCAGCTCAGAAATCTGGTTATGCTCTTTACCGAAAAGATAGTTGACAGCAGCAGCGGGCATCTGAACCTCTTCTTCGATGAGAATTGGAGGTGCAGATCCACTCTCGTTTCATACGGTCATGATATTGAAGCATCGTGGCTGCTATACGAGGCCGCCTTTGTGCTGAATGACAGCGATCTTATTGCCCTGGTAAAAGAGACGTCTCTTAAGATACTGAATGCTGCAGGAGAGGGTCTTCAGCCTGACGGGAGTCTCATCTACGAGAGGGACGATGCATCGGGACTGATTGACCGCGACCGTCACTGGTGGGTGCAGGCTGAAGCGGTGGTGGGTTTCCTGAATGCGTTTAAAATGACAGGAGACGTGAGTTTTCTGCTGAAGTCCTCCGGATGCTTTGAATATATAAGGAATAACCTTATTGACCGGGTTGGTGGTGAATGGTACTGGAGCGTGAGGGCTGACGGCACTGTTAATACAGTTGATGACAGGGCCGGATTCTGGAAATGCCCCTATCACAACAGCAGGATGTGCCTGGAGATAATGGCAGGGAGCAGTGGAGCAAGGAGCACAGAACGATTGAAGGAATTTTTGTTTTTGTTGGTTTTCATAGATTGGTGTTGAGGGTTGCAGGGGCTTGCTACGGCAGGCCCCTGTTTTTGTTTATAAGAATTTTAACATATTTTAATTTAGTATCCTTTTAATTACTAATATTATAGATACTTTATTCACTGTAATGGGATAAATATGAGTAGTCGGGTTCTTTTTTTATGTCTGCTATTCCCTGCCTTTTGCACACTGCCTGCGCAGGATCTGGGATCAATTAAAAATGAGGAAAAATTAAGCGTCAACGGACAGCTTGGAGCTTCCATGGTTTTCTATAATGTGGAGGGCCGTGACGCCAATCGTCCTGCATTTTCATGGATGCTTATCGGTAATCCGGTGTTAACAATCTATGGTATCACCTTCCCGTTTTCATTTACTGTGAGCGAGCAGGAACGAAGTTTCCAGCAGCCTTTTAACAGGTTCGGGGTCAGCCCTTCATACAAATGGGCAAAGCTTCATCTTGGATACCGTAATGTATCATTCTCCAAATACACGCTTGGAGGACATACAATTTTGGGGGCCGGCGGGGAATTCTCACCGGGGAAATTCCGCATTGGAGTTATGTACGGGCAGCTTCTGAGACCGGTTCCTTTTAATTCCATCCAGTATTCACAGACACAGCAGATCCCCGCATACAGGCGTAATGGTCTTGCATTCAGGTTTGGCTACGGTACGGCAACAAACAGCGCTGACGTAATTATCTTCCGCGGAACAGATGTGGCCGGGTCAATTGCAGACACAAGCCAGTTGCTTCTTCCGGGCTCAAATACAGTTATCTCCTTCCTGACTCACCAAAAGCTTCTAAAAGATTTTGTTTTCGATCTTGAGTTTGCCAACAGCATCTATACCGAGGACAAGCGTCTTGACGGCGAACCCGGGATAACCCTTTTACCCCTGATAAACAAGCTTATCGAAACTAATATCAGCACTATAAGCAGTAATGCAATTGATGCTTCATTCGGTTATGACACAAAACCATTTGATCTGAAGGTCAGGTTCAGGCAAATTGATCCGGGATTCCGGTCAATGGGCACCTATTTTATGCAGAGCAATGTCCGCAATATTACTATCGAGCCTTCTGTATCCCTCGCTGCTGATAAGTATGTCATTGCCGGGAGCCTGGGGTTTCAGCGTGACAACCTGAAAGAAAGCCTTGCCCACCAGACAAACCGGACAATCGGCTCTGTACGGGTGTCTGCCAACCCGGTAAAATGGTACAGGGCAGATATTAACTTCTCAAACTATGATATTGACCAGAAGGCAGGTCTCAATCCCCTTGATCCTCTGAGCACAATAAATCAGATTTCACAGACAACCAGCAACATCAGCCTGATCCAGAATCTCAGCTTTAACAGTAAATCGCTCTCCCAGAATGTTATGCTCACACTCAATGACCAGGTTATGACAGATCATGTCAGCAATACGGGAAATACTTATAAGACTCTTGTGGCAATGGGTTCTTACATAATAGGCTATATTCCGCTTAAGATAAACATGGCACTAACCTACAGCTATTCCACTTTTGATATGCCTTCTATGGTGAGCACATTCCATGGTCCGGCAGCCACACTGTCTGCATCTTTGCTGAAGAGCAGGATATCAATTGCAGTTGCAGGCTCACGACTTTCGAATATCCTTGATAATAATCTTTCAGGCCATATAACTTCCGGTTCATTTTCAACCACCTTTAAAATAACGAAGATGCATATGGTGAGGGCCAGGCTCTATGTGAACAACAGCACAGGCACCAATTCTTATACTGAAACAAAGGGTGAATTCGGTTATGGATTTATTTTCTAAAGACATGAAAAACTGCAGATTGCTTCTTCAAAGGACTGCCCTGGTGATGATCCTGGCGGTAATTGCTTTTATTAAATCTGAAGCCCAGGTTACTGTCAATGTGGCTGTCTTGCCTCCTTACAGTCCCAATATCGAAGATTATGCAGACAAAACGAGGATTATCGTTTTGGCGATGGACCTTACTGATATTGAATGCAGCCTCCGACTTACTATAACCGGAGACAATGGAATAGAGCTTGTTTCAATGAATGATTTTGCCTACTCCACATTCACGGTTCAGAATGCTGTTCCTGTAACTCTCAACGGGCCGGATCTCTCTGAGTATTTCGACCTGAATCATCTGGTTGTATCTGGTATTGATCCTGCGGAGCTTCAGAGTCAGGGACTTCCGCCGGGAAATTACCGGGTATGTGCAAGGGTTTACAATAGTGGCCGGCCGTTGTCTGCTGATATCCCTGCAGGGTGCAGCAACTATTTCCGTGTAAGCTATGTGCAGCCGCCAATGCTTATTTTACCAGCACATGAGAGTGTCATCGAGAGTACGCCGGCACAGCAGATTATCTTTAGCTGGACACCCTCACCCGGGAGCTCCGGCGTGGACATCGTATATCCTTAAGATTGTGGAGATTACAGACCCCTCACTGGACCCAAATGATGCAATGTTGTCAGCCACCACTCCGGCCTTTTTCGAAGAGGAGGTGAACGGAACAACATTCCTTTATGGCCCGGCACAGCCATTACTTGATCCCGGGAAAAAGTATGCCTTCCAGGTCATCGCCTCTGAACCGGAGACTAACACGAGATTTGAAAATTTCGGGCGCAGCGAGGTGCATTCATTCAGCTACGGAAAAGAATCGGATCAGCTTCTTTCATTTGCTGTTCAGGATGTGCCGGTAATTGGTCCCGGAATTGTCACAGAATTTGAAAAGCCGCCTTCAATTGAAAATACATGGACAATACCCAACTCAATGGTGAGCGGCACCATGCAATATTACTTCCCCCAGGATCAGGGAACGAAAGGATTTATAAAAAATGTTCCCCTGAAACTACGTATCGGGTATTATCTGCTCACTGCAGGTAATCAGAAGGTTTATCTTGAATCACACATAGGTTCGTATGAGTGTAAACAACTGGTTCAGGCTGGCGTAGGTGGTTATACAGTGACCTTTAATGCTGATTACTCTACCGACACGCTCCCTGACATTGATACCGATTTTTCATTCTGCAGCACTGATGATGACGGCAGGTTCACATTTATGTTCAATAATCCCGGCCTGGGTCTGGTTGCTGAAAAGATTACAGCCACCCGCACTATCATAGGTTTAACGCCGGCAGGATTCTCCAATGGTAAACCGGTATATACAAAGAATGAGTCAAGTGAAGTGACCAAAGGCGACCTTTACATGTATGCCAATATCATTGTAGATAACTTCTATTATACGAGCCCTACACTGGAAGTTCAGACTTCAAAAGGAGATAACACCGACCTGGGAATCATAACCACAAAAGTCAGATCGTACGACCTGACAGTCAATGTGAAGGCCGACAAGAGCTACAAGGATCAGTACAAGCAGGACAACATTGAAAGTATGGTGGTTTACGTCCTGAGGGACAATCATCCTGAGGGTGTCCCGGGGAATGAAGGAAAAGGCTCACAAAGTGTGGAGCCGGGAGAAAAGCTCTTCAATATGCAGGTCGTTGCAAAAGAGATAACAGGAAACACAGGACTGGCTACACTCCGGAATCTTGTCAGGAACCAGTATAATAATCCTTATGACAGGTATTACATTTATGCTACTGCACTTGCCAGTTCCGATGTTAATTATACAATGGATGCACCGGTACTATATTCTTATTATCACTATGGTGACGACGCAGTCTTCAGTCCCGATTACAAACTGCCCTCGCCGGTACCGTCCAAAGAGGTTGTTGCCAGACCGTTACCACCGGCAATTAAAGGCTCTGTGTACAGGTATGATGATCAGATGCAGGCAGTTAAAGACGCCCATGTTCAGCTCTTTAATATGGTCTATGTTGTTGATTCAGAGAAGACCGGTCCCAACGGTAAGTTCAGTTTTGAACTTCCCGGCTCGAAAGAGGGTGACAAATGGGCTCTCTTTGTTACACATGCCGGCTTTAAGAATAAATATGTGGTTGTGCCTTATTCACTTATCCTGGGCAAAAAATATGTGAGAGAGGATATTCTTCTCGAGCCTGAATCTACTATTACAGGAACTGTAATTAATGAAAAGGGAGAGGGTATCAGGGTGCATATACGGATGGATGACGGTGCCTATAAAGAATTTCAACCCTTCTGTCCTGATTTCAGTTTTACCCAGGGTATAAACCAGAATATCACCGAAAATATTACCGGTAATTCTTCCGGTAAAAAAGGCAACACAGTTGTACCAATTTCTGAGAAACCGATGGGGCAGGTAGTTCATTTTGTTAACTCTTCCTCGGGATCAGGAGCTGTTGTCAACAATGTATCTAATATGTCCATACAGGGTAATCAGTCAGCTGCAGTCAATTCATCCTCAATTGTTTCAGGAGGCATGGTAGCTGATGTAAATCTCCCGCCGCCATGCAATACCCCCACTCCGTTCACACTTTATTCCACATCCGGAAATCACAGGCTGATTATTGACCCTGTTGACCCTGATTACCTGAATGACACAATTGAAAACATTGTTGTTCAGAAAGACAAGAATGTTTTGCCTCCTATCACTGTATACACAAAGAAACACCGTATTCTCGTCAGGGTAAGGGTCCGGAACTACTCAGGAAGTATCGTCGTTGGTGCCCCGGTCCCTGATGCAATTGTAAAAGCGGGCAACTTTGGTACCGGCACAACCAATAACCTTGGGGAAGTTAGCTTTGAGTACAGTTCAGCAAGTGATACGGTTAAATTATATGTGGAGGGTCCTCCGCAATATGATTATGTGCCAACTGTAAAAAGTGCATTTACTGATGAGTCTAAAGGATTTCAGGGTGATTACCGTGCTTCTGAAACCGGGGGGCAGGATTAAGGGTACTGTCTTATGCAGGTACTACTGATTCTTCTGCTGTAGCCTCCGCCAGGGTATATGCCGATATACCCGGTGAGATAAAGATTGAGACAAAGAGCGATGCCCAGGGTAAGTATGAACTTCGAAATGTGCCCCTGAATATGAAGCTGGTTGTCAGGGCGGTAAAGTCAGTCTCGAATTATGTGGGAGATTCGCTTCTTGTTCAGATAATGAAGACGGCACCATCGCAATCAGGGGTACTTGAGGGGATTAACTTCCACCTTAAGGTATTCAATGATATGGACATCTCAAAGCTCCTCGGTTTTCCTGTGGAGGTCACAAGACTGAAACTCGGAGGAGCCGGAGGACAGGAAGTATTTATATCGGGGAACTTTACCGATATCCCTTCGAATCAGTGCTTCAGCCTGCCTGCAACTGAGACCGGGATGAGGTTTAACAATGTATCCATTATCCCCAGCCCTTACCTTAAGAATGATAAAGGAGTACCTCTGTCACAGCCAAAAGACAATAAGGTTACAACCAACAAGAACAAGCTTACTGTCAGTGTTTACAAAAACTATCAGGCCGACCTGGTGGGAGATCAGTTGCTCGGACTTGAGGTTGTTGATATAAGCAAGGGCACCGGGGCCATAGCAGCACGGGTGAGGTTTGATGAAGCCTCTTTCACTTCTTCGCTTGTCTCATTTACAGAGAATGTATGGCTGTCAGCAGGCAGTTCCGGAACCATGAAGTTGCCGGCTTTCTCAACAGAACCGGGGTATGTTAACTACCCGAATGGGCTCAGTATTTCTGATGTGAACGGCGGTCCGCTAGCTTTTACTTTTGATAACCTGAAACTCGAAGCCAGCAGGGCAGGTTCTGTTATAAACGGAGACACTCTCAGGCTCAATTCCATGCTGCATACCAACTTTAAGAATATCCCGCAGCCTGATGCAAAGCTTCCGCTCGGCAAAATGATTTTTATAAAGAATGCATCGCAAGAGGTGTTATATATTAACAAATATGGCAAGGATCTTCTTATTCCGCTTTCACAGGGCTCTGTACCGTGGAGCCTAAATGTCACTTCCTGGACACTCGGAAAAGATAACGGATTGCAGTTCCTCAGCGGCTATGTCAACACAGGTATAGTTACAGTACCCTTTGTGAATATTTATATCGAACAGACACAGGACGAAACCCTCATGAAGGGCGGAGATTACAAGCTTGACCAGTTATCTCTGGCCAACCTTGTGACGCTGAATATTACAGGTCAGAAACAGTTCGGATATGATGTCGCACGTCAGGCATGGAAACTTTCTGTCAGCGGTCAGCCCGGTCAGCCATGTGCATGGTTCGGCGGACTTCCCGGAATGGCACAGGGAGACAAGGTGGAGATAGAGAACTTCTTTTTCCTGAGTAACAGTAATCCTGTGTTCAACATCAGCCAGACCAGCAAGCCACTGACACTCTACAATGTCGGGTCATTCACCCCGGGACTTATAACCGTAATCAATGATGACATTGCAATTGCGGGCATGATAGATTACCATATTCCTTACATGAACAATGGGAATAAGATTGACTACAAGATATTCTATTTCAGAAAACCGGATAACTCGGTTGGCTTCCGTAACGAGGTTGCTGGATTTTTGATCACTCCTCCCGGGCCGGTCACCATGGAATTCTTCCCGGTAACAGGCACCCAGACCCTTGATGAAAAAGGTTTCATTGCAAAGGGTAAGGTCTATGAGAAGATTGGCACCGACAAGCTCTTCGAGTTTGACGCATGGCTTTACAGGACTACTGATTCTACCTCCCTGATAGTTGACGATAAAACCAATCAGATGTTCAGGTTTTCAGGCAATGGGTCCTCTTCTCCGAGGCTTGAGAATGTTCGCGGACGCATGTTTGTTACAGGCAGCGGATGGAACCGCCTGAGCTTTGGCGGCGAACTGAAAAACGCCAACGGAGCTACAGGTTCTCTGAGCTTCACTGTGAACGGGGACCTTGTGGCTGACAACCAGGAGATATCTGTGTCGAACATTCCAGGTCCTTTCTCGGATATCTGTAATATGACTTATGACTTTGCCAATAAGCGTTTTACAGGTATAATTGATTTCAGCCAGACCCTTGGTGGCGGAGCTGCTTTCAGTGCTTCGGCGGAGGTGCTGTTTGATCCATCAGGATGGTATTTCCTGGGGCTTGGGTCAATCTCGGTACCCTCACCCAGCATGGGAGGGGATGCTGCAATATTCATTGGCAACTACACTGTCAACCAACATATAATTGACAAATTCATTCCCAACTCCAGGGTTTATCAGTTATTTGGGGAGCCGCCGAAAAATTTCCCGGCAGTTAATCAGCAGTTCAAAGGGTTTTATATCGAAGGAGGGGTACACCTTCCTATTCCTATCCTGCCTCAGTTCGAATTTGATCTCGGCCTCATCAGTGCGCAGCTGAGTCATGAGATAGGTGGAGATATACGGATGAGCATGAACTTCGCCGATGCCAATACATATCACGTTGGGCGTCAGCATCTTTGCCCGCATAACGGCGGGTGTAGGTGCATCAATGGGACTTGTATGTGCATCTTCATCAGTTACAGGAAAGGGACTTGTCAGTGCTGACGGGGTTTATTCATCAAACGGCAGCTGGTCTGCCACCGGGTATGCTGAGTTCGGGATATCGGGTGTTACTGAATTGGGAGTCGGAACATGCACTGCATCATGCGACGGTGTTTTCGGCGTTGGACCCTGTTTTGTCGAATCAGCAAAGGCAGGCAAAGCACTCTTCGGTAAATTCACCATCTCCGACTCGGGGACTGACTTTGAAATCGGATTTAAGTGATAACATGACGTCATTCCTTATAAAACCAGCTTTACAAATGTTTAAGATGTTGATAAGAAAAAATGATATGGCAAGCATCATACGGAGAATAGTAACGACAGCAGCTTTGTTTGTCCCTCTGATCAGCAGCATGGCTCAGTCAACAGCCGAAGCGGCATTTGGCAGCCCCTACGGTATCTTCATTATAACAGGCAAGGACCTGTTGGCGACTGAAAAGGGCAGGGAGGAGCAATACCTCGTTGAACGACGCGGCATAAAGGAAAACCTGTGGAAGGAAGTAGCAAATGTTACTGCACCTGACAAGGTAAAAGAGTTTGAACTGAGACTGAAATACTGGTGTGATAAGTTTCCGGAATGGGCTGATTATAACAGGATACCCGTAGAAAGGCTTTTTGTAACGCTGCAAAGAACCGGCAAGCTTGATTCCCTCGGCTTCTACAGTCAGCTCCTTCCCGTAAGGCTGGCAACAGGGGTGATGTATCTCGACTCTACGGTTACCGATACCCTGCGCTACCAGTATCGTGTTTCAAAGACCACTGAGAAAGAAGTTCCGCAGATACTTTATATCACAGCACCGGCGCACAGAGAGGAAACTACGTTTCTTGGCAGGCCTGTAATTGTAAGAAAGGTAGTTTCATCCGGGGAGGTCATAATCAACTCTGGACTTGATCCGGGTTTCAGACCTTCATTCTATAGGGTGTTCAGAAAGGAGGAAGGTGAGAAGACATTCTCGCTCATTACCCCTGCAACGGTAAGGTATATAAAAAGTGACACTGCCTTCGTGACTGTAAGGGACACGGCTATCAGGGCCGGAAAGATTTATGATTACTACATCACTCCTGTTGATTATTACGGGAGAGAATCTGTATCATCTGAAATAGTGCGGACAGGCATCTACAGTTTCGCTTCGGTAAGGGGCCCGTACAGTATAAAAACCAGCGCCGTTTTACCGGCAGGAGGGATACGGCTTCAATGGAAGATGGATACACCAGGTGATGTCAGAAGCCTCAATATTTACAAGAGCGCTGACTATGATACAGGTTATGTGCTTCTGGCCACGATAGCACCTGCAGACACAAGCTTTACAGATGTAGCTGCTGAGCCCATGCGCAAGTACTTCTATTATTTTGTTTTGGAAGGTTTCTTTAATGAGGTATCGCCTCCCGGAGTACGTGTATTTGGCATCGCAGAAAATAAGATCCCTCCTTTCAGACCCATAATATCATCTTCCCAGGGAGTTATTAATGGCGCAAGGGTAGAGGTAAAAGTCTTTAATCCTGATATCAGGGCGGTAAGGATTTACAGGAGGATGATGGGAGCGGCAGATTTTTCTCCTGTTGCCGTAGTCCCTGTTAAGGAAGGTGGCCAGGCTGTTTACACTGATACAAGCAGGTATTTCAGCGGGTATACACTTTTGAGTTACACAACCCTGGCAGAGAACACAAGTTATGCACTGAGTGAGTTTTCAGATACGGTTTCCGTATATCCGATATCAGCAACAAAGCCTATCTCTCCTGATAATGTTTCAGTAGTCTATGAAAATGACAAAGTGAATCTGGTATGGGATGATCTGAGCAGAACAAATCCTGAGATCACAGGATACAGGGTTTACAGAAAGGTCATTTTTCCGGCTTCAGTGAAGCAGAAGGATTTTACTCTTTTGTCGGACAGGTTTCTTCAGCCGGAAGTCAACTATTATACTGACACACTGGTTATTCCGGGCAACACATATGAGTACCGGGTCAGGAGTGTTGATTTTAAGGGTGCTGAGAGTCCTGAAAGAGCCGGGTCAGTAATTACAATTCAAAAAGCGACCCCGGTAGCTCCATCGGCTATGAAACTTTTTGCCCAGACTGATGGCATTACCATAGAGTGGGAAGAGCCGGAGCAGGATGACATTAAATCATACAGGGTTTACAGGTATGAACGCGGATTGAAACCTACTCTGGTAGCTACTGTATCACGCGGGACAGAACGGTTTAATGATATAACAGCCCGAAAAGGGAAACTTTATTTCTATTACCTCACTTCTGTGCATCTGAATGGCAATGAAAGCCTTCCGGGCCGGGAGGAGGGAATCTGGAAATAATTCAAAGGTTCAGGCATTCAAAGATTCACGGATTTTTATTAAATTGGAGCATTAATCGCTAGTATCAACTAAAAACTATCTGCCATGCTTTACGGAGTAATCATCTTTTTTGTAGTAATTATCTTCTTTGCAGGAATAAGAATTGTAAGGCCTACACACAGGGGTCTTATAGAGAGACTTGGAAAATACTATCATTTTGCCAATCCCGGCTTTCACTGGATCATACCTGTCATTGACAAGATGTATCAGGTAAACGTCACTGAGCAGATGGTTGATGCCGAGCCTCAGGAGATCATCACAAATGACAATCTCAACGCCAGTGTTGATGCCCAGGTTTATTTCAGGGTCAAGGCTGATGAGGATAGTGTAAAGGGTTCGATTTATAATGTACAGAATTTCAAGTACCAGATTGTAAACCTTGCCCGGACCACACTACGTAACATCATAGGTACCATGACATTGAAGTCGGCCAACAGTGAGCGTGGCAAGATTAACGCAGAACTTTACGGCACACTTCATACCGAGACGCAGGGCTGGGGCATAGAGATTGTGCGTACGGAACTGAAGCAGATTGATCCGCCGAAGGACGTACAGGAGACTATGAACAAGGTTGTGAAGGCCGAGAATGAGAAGATCGCTGCAATAGATATGGCTTCTGCGGCTGAGACAGTGGCTGACGGTGTAAAGAGGGCGAAGATCAAGGAAGCTGAAGGAGCCAAGCAGGCCAAGATCCTCCAGGCAGAGGGTGAGGCTGAGTTCATAAGGCTGGTGAATGAGTCTGCAGAGAAATATTTTATTGGCAATGCTCAGATGTTAAGGAAGTTGCAAGCGCTGGAGACCTCATTGCAGAACAACACCAAGATTGTTGTTCCGGGTGGCAGTGACCTTGTGAATGTGATAGGGGATATGGCGGGTATTGCTCCGTTGCCAGGGAAGAAATAGAGGGTATTTTTTTATCATAGATTTTTGTTATTTTTGCACCCGCATTGGTCGTTTGTCCGCCAGCTGGCGGATAGACATCGACTGAAAAACAGGGTCGGTTGGCCGAGTGGCTAGGCATCGGTCTGCAAAACCGGGTACGGCGGTTCGAATCCGCCACCGACCTCAACAAAATCCCCCCTGAGCGAAGCGAAGGAGGGGATTTTTGTTTTCAGGCCATTACCGCTGCTGTCCAGCCTGAAAGCTCCGATACGCGTTGAGTATGATTTTGCGTCTTTCCTTAGATAGTCACCTACATACCATATTGTCATGTCATCAGACGGGTCAACGGCTGTCTGGACGTAATCCTCCCATCTGAGATTGTTAATCTGGGATGCCTCTCCTTCCACAAGAGTCGTTTCCTTCATTGTCAGAATCCCCTTAGGGTCACCTGCAAGTCTTCCTGTAAACCTCTGACCCGGATAAACCCCGGGTCCGCTTACAGTATATCCTATTCCAATATTACCTTTTTTATCCATCGCCGGACTCGGCAAAAACCTGTACAGGCTGTCGGGCGCATAAGTTCCCTGTTGGAAAAGGGAAACATTGTTTTTCGGGTCCATCCTGAATTCATACCAGCGTACGCCGCCTGTTCCGGTTGCTACAGGTTTTACAGAGTGCACGGCAACTATCGACTGCTGATCTCCAATTCTGCGATATACCACCCTGGACATGATTTTATCACCTTGTGTGTCAAGCTTCTGGCTTGTGCCTGGCTGAGTGGCGGCAGCTTTTAACTGTCCGTCCCCCTGGTAACTGTATTCAGCAACCTCAATTTTTTCAGGGCCTTCAAGAATACTTTGGGCGGGGTTTTCCCAGTCTGGTTTTATTTTCCAGGCATAGATGCCATTATCAGTGTAAACATTCTTTAACTGGGTTCCGCCCGCAGCTAACATTATATTCGGGGAGCCATCAGCCGGAACCCGGAGTCCGTCAATGTCTGCATTGACAAGAAAGTTGACGCCATCTATTATAAAACATATCTCCTTTGCAGGGTTTCCCTTAAGCATCTCCGGGCGCTCAACAACGCATGCATGTTTCTGGATTACATTATCGCCGGTACTTGACGATACGTAGTAGCCATCGGGCCACACGGCAGGCCTCGGATAATCAGGGAACAAGGGCCTGACAAACTCGTATCTGTAATAAGGTCCGAAGGGATCCGGCCCGGTACTGACAGCATAACACATACAGTACGATCCTCCGGCCGGTGCGGGAGTCCGGTTAGCCCTGCGGATTGAATCAAGATGTGCCTGTTCGGCAGGAGTAAGTTTTACCGGCTGAAAAAGAATTTCCGCTTTCCCTGGTTGCCCCTGAATGCCTGGCATACTGAGCCTCGCAGGCTCTCCGTCAGTACCGGGTCCGGGTTCATTTTCCTTTTTTGGAACACGCCTGAATATTGGCATAACTATAAGCCACCTCCGGGCAAGCTGATCGTATCTGACCACCGCATCCCCGTTATTTATCTCTTCGCATGGCCCACCGAAACCCCTGAACACATTTCTGGTCTCGACAGGTCCGTATAATACCCTTCCTGTTTCACCGTACTTTTTGCCTTTTTTCGTAAATATTGCCATTTGAGAGTTCACTGTCTGGACTATATGATCCGGTCCTACAGCCAACGAATTGTCAGAAGGGTTTCTTGGCTCAGATGTCCCCTGTGGTCCCTCAAACCCATAGCCCAGCCCCTCGAAACTTACTGTCAGTGTAGCAGATTCGCCTGTACCATGCTGAGTCTGCTCAGAATCATTCAGCGAAATCTGGTTTCCGGATATATCACTGATTGCCCGGGCCGGACTCATACTGTGAACCCTGTTATCTGAATTTTGATCGCTGATTACCAGAGAAGTGTCATTCCGTGTGGAATTGCTGATTAGTAACTGGGCCTGACAAAAGGCCTGGATTGAAACCAGGAAAAATGTCACCACAATAATGCTGTACTTCATTTCCGAAAATGAGTGTATGTCAGGCTAAAAATAAAAAAAATAACCTGAAGAAATGCCTGCTATGTAACTTCAATGTAAGAATGTTACGTCGCCTACCATATCAAAGTATTCGCCGTCTGCATATCTCCCCGTAGCTTTCCATACATAAACACCCTGTAAAGCGAGTTTTCCGTTGCCGAAATAACCGTCCCACCCTTTATGCAAATCATAACTTTCATAGATCAAGACTCCCCACCTGTTAAAAATCTGAAGTTTGTATTCCAGCACATTCTCAAAAAACGGTCTGAAAATGAAATCCATTTCCGAATAGACCCCATCCTGCCACTGTCCACCTGTGGGTCCGGTTTCATTCCACTTGAACGCATTGGGAAACCTGATGGTTCCGGCTTTCCAATCAACCTTAACAGGTGTTTCCAGCTTAGCAGAATCAATACATCCCTCTTTAGAAATTACGGTGAGCGTAACTTCATAGGAGCCTTCATTTTCATATTTATGATAAGGGTTTCCCTCGGTAGAGGATTGGCCGTCACCAAAGTCCCATGAGTAGGTTTCTGCGAAAAATGAATTACTGTAAAAAATTACAATCTGTTCATTGTTTACCACATCAGTGGGATATGCGTCAAAAATAGCTGACGGATTCTGAAACACTTTGATTATCCCGCTGTGTATTGACTGTCCTGCGATATTGTATACAGTCAGGCTTACCAGGTAGTTTCCCGGCACAAAATATGTGTGGGAGGGATTTTCCTCAGTCGAATAGACCTTGTCCCCAAAGTCCCACATATAGGATTCACCATGAACACTACTGTTAACGAAATTCACAGTTAACGGAGAGCACCCTGTCGTATCAGGCTCAAAATCAGCAGTAGGCAGAGGAGGCATAAGTACTTTAATATGAATAGTATCCAGTGCCTTACAACCCCATTTATCCGGAGGAATTTCATAGGTTAGGACATGAATTCCTATCCCTGCTGCATCAGGATCAAAAATACTGCCGGTTACTCCAGCCCCGGACCATATCCCACCGGTTGGAGCAGCATATAAAGTTTTTAAAGGGTCATGGAGATAAAGAGTTGGAACACTGGCAATTGATATTACAGGATTAGGCATAACAGTAACGATTGTACTATCAGCATCCTTACAATCAGGATTAATTATTTTGTATTTAATAAGGTGATCACCGATGCCGGCAAGCGATGGATTAAATGTACTTCCTACTACCCCGGGGCCTGACCATATCCCGCCAAGATCATGAGCCATCAATGGGATTGTCTGACTGTCTTCGCAAAGAGTGTCCGGTGGTGTTATAGTGGCATCAGGTGTGGCTACGGTCAGAATTGTTTCATCATAATCAGAACACCCATTCGCATCGGTAATTGAGTAAGTTATAACATGATTACCTGCTCCGGGCAAGGCAGGACTAAAAGTATTTCCGGTAACTCCCGGTCCTGACCAGACTCCGCCGGGATCACGGGCTGCTAATGTAATCACCGGTTCTGAGGAACATACAATTCCTTCAGTAAGTATTGTGGCATCAGGTACCGGCATTACTGTTATAACTGTCTCATCAAAGTCTCTGCAACCATCAGCATTTATTATTTCATATTGGATTGTGTGATTACCTGGGCCTGAAATTTCGGGATCAAAAATATTCCCTGCAACACCCGGGCCGGACCAGGTTCCGCCAGGATCGTGAGCACTCAGGGTAACCGGACCGGCATTGGCACATAATGCAGCTACGGGCGTAATTGTTGCGTCGGGGTATGGCACAATCAGGATTATTGCAGTTGTTACAACAGGCGGGTGATCACCATTTACCAGGTCTGCCGGACTACCGGGTATGTCAGGGTCATCATACGGATTGCAATAATTCCAGTTTCGCAAAGTCACCTGAAAATACTGACCTATCAGCTTATCATTAGCTACGTTAATAACATCTGACAATACTCCTGAACCTGTAACAGGGCCCGGTAAGGTAACCACATTATCAATGTAAGGATAGGTTCTTGAAGTTCCATCTACCGTGACAGGGATTCCTGTCATTGTAATATCAGTTCCGTAAATCCACTGGATCCACCTCGTATTGACATTGGGATTGTCCATTTCCTGGGGAGGGACGCAGTTGAACAGGGTTAAATCCTGAAAACGGACGTTGGCACTGTTGCCGAAGCATACCGGAAAAATTTCAGGGTTAATATGCATCTGCCCGCCGTTATGATCGTCATCATCCCAGACTGTGACTATTTGTTCCTGGGAGGAAGATGTACAGAGGACACCGTCAACAATAAGGGTTGCCTGGGGATGATAATTGCAGATATTTCCCTGTGAAGTATAGGTATTGGTTGCAGTGGCCTGAAAGACTCCGGGTCCTGTCTCAATTGCCGGAACTGTCACAACAACGCCATTATTCCAGTCATATCTGATACTGACCGGAGTTCCGGCATCATTGACACCGGTATAGCTTACATCCCACACCACCGTTACAGGAGAGCACAGTTTATCCGGAGTAATGTTGTTGGCCTTGGAAAATATAGAACAATTTTGTCCGGAAATATTTAATGACAGCAGTGTAAGAATTATATAAAGAAATCCTCTTCTCATGAACCCTAAATCCTTCCTCTTGACTAATCACAGCTACTCTTTAACGTAATCCATACCCTTCCGGTTACAATATCGCTTCAGATTTTACTCTATTTTACGTCTGAGATGTAAGAAATTCCCCTGACCTGATTTCCCATAAAATATCTCTCTTTCAATTATCTTTGATATATACCTGACAAATGAGGAATAATAAATGAAACCTGTACTATCCGAAAACGACAAATCTGTGCTTGAAAGGCGCATTGCGGAAGCTGAAAAGCTCTCAAAAACCCAGATCGTGCTGGCAACTGTAAAGCGTAGTGACTGCTACCGTGAAATACCCTGGAAGGCTTTTGCCCTTGGGACATCTGCTGCGGGTTTACTTGTATTATCACTTGATCTGATATTCATCGGGTGGCTCCGGAACTCCAATGTTATTATTTCGATTGTAGCAACCCTCGCCATAGGTGCATTTATAGCCCTTCTTACAATACTTCTCCCCGGATTCGCCAAATGGTTCCTTCCGGACAGCCGCGCGGAAACGGAGACTCATCAATATGCTGAGTCGCTTTTTCTTTCCAGGGAACTTTTTGCGACAGAACGACGCACTGGTATCCTTCTGGTCATAAGCCTGTTTGAAAGGAAGGTTGTAATCCTTCCTGACAAAGGCCTTAAGGACATAGTCAGTGAGGATGACCTTAAGAACATTATCAGGCTTATGAAGCGACCTCTTGCACAACATAAATTCAGGCAGGCTATGGAAATTGCTCTCGATGAATTGATTAAAATTATTAAACCCGGATCGTCGGTAGAGAAATCTGCAAATGAATTATCAGATACAATTATAGAAGACAAAGGTTTATGAAAGCAAAATTACTATTGCTGACGCTTGGTGCATTACTTCTGTCAGGATTCAATGCCGGCATCACTGATATACCTTATCTGACAGGCCGCGTGACTGACAATGCACAGATCCTTTCCGCAGAAACACTGACATTGCTGAGTGACAGTCTTAAGATGCATGAGATGCGAACCACCAACCAGGTGGTTGTTCTTACAATCCCGACCCTCGACGGTGAAAGTATTGAAGATTATGCAAACAGGGTTTTCAATGAATGGAAGCTTGGTCAGAAAGAGAAGGACAACGGAGTACTGATTGTTGTAGTACCGAATGACAGACGTATGCGCATTGAAGTGGGCTATGGGTTGGAGGGCACACTGCCGGATATTGCTGCAAGCAGGATCATTCAGTATATTATGACTCCAAAATTCAAAAACGGAGATTATGACGGAGGGATCACCGACGGAGCACTGGCTGTAATCAGTGTTCTTGAAGGAGGTTATGTAGAAGAAGCATCAGGCATGGCTGATGAAGATGATTCTTCAGAATCAGCGGGTATTTCCGATCTGGAAAGTCCTGACATGTCTCTGACAGAACGCATTCTTTTCGGAGCCTTCATATTCGGAATCATTGGATTATTTACAGTTTTAGGGATTATGACCCCTGGAGTCGGATGGTTTCTTTATGTATTCCTGATACCATTCTGGGCTACATTTCCAATAGTCGTTGTCGGGACAAAAGGGACATTGGTCTTATTGATAAGTTATCTTGTCATTTATCCGACAGCAAAACTACTACTGAAAAATACTGACTGGTACAAAAAGGCAAAAACGGACCTGAAAACCAAAGGACGTGCATCAATTGGAGGGTTCTCCTTCTCATCCGGAAGTTCCGGAGGCTCATGGAGTTCCGGCGGTGGCAGCTCATCAGGAGGCGGTTTCTCTGGCGGAGGCGGCTCTTCAGGGGGTGGTGGTTCCTCAGGGAGCTGGTAAATCTTTACAGCATTCTCTCCCTGTCAGTTTTATCAAGGGTCCCTTATCACTCAACTATTTTCTTAATTTAGCATCTTCACCAGCAATAAAATGCCTGCCTATGAGTAATCAGAGAAGTATGGCCAGAACACTTGGGCTGGGCTATGTTATCATTTTTGTCATCGCCAATATAATTGGCTCCGGAGTATTCAAAAAAATCGCTCCGATGTCTGCTGAGCTTCAGTCCTCTTCCTGGATACTCCTTGCCTGGATTGCTGCGGGATTAATCACTCTTTTAGGTGCATTGAGCAATGCTGAAATTGCCGGAATGCTTGCGGACACCGGGGGCGAATTCGTCTATCTTAAAAAAATTTACGGCCGGTTCTTTTCCTTTCTTTACGGCTGGTCACTTTTTACAGTAATCCAGACCGGTGCAATTGCAGGAGTAGCGTATGTTTTTACCCAGTCGCTGAACAGTATTATTCCAATACCTGAGATCCTTCCCTCCCTGCAGGATGTAACAATCGGAGGGGTCTTCTTTCCTTTCCAGGATTTCGGCATAAAACTGACGACAATCCTGGTGATACTTCTGTTTACATTTCTCAATATGACAGGACTGAGAGGCGGCGCATGGGTAAGCAAAGCTATTCTGATACTGGTGGGGGCCGGTCTTCTGGTGATTGTTGTATTCGGACTTACAAGCAATGTTGCCAGACCGGCAAATTTCATGAAGCTTAAAGATCTGGCAAACAGTACAGTAACACTTTCTTCCTTTTACACAGCTATGCTCGCTGCATTCTGGGCATACCAGGGATGGGTCTCTGTCGGATTTATCGGCGGCGAGGTCAAGGATGCCAACAGGAATATACCAAAAGGGATTGCTGCTGGAGTTGCCATTGTGATAGTCGTTTATGCGCTTGTGAATCTGACTTACCTCTCGCTGCTGTCAATTCCGCAGCTTATAAGCATAAACGAAGCCGGGAATCAGATTGCCGCGGTAGAGGCGGTCAGGGGATTCTGGGGGACGGGCGGAGTAATTTTCATATCGCTGCTGATACTCTTATCCACCCTTGGGTGCCTCCATGCCAGCATTCTCACGGGTTCACGACCTTATTACGCCATGTCGCGTGAAAGACTTTTCTTCAGACCTATCGGGAAGCTTAACAGGCACAATGTGCCGGGCAACTCTCTGCTGTGGCAGGGGATATGGGCATCAGTGCTGGTTCTTTCAGGCACCTTCGACCAGCTGACAGACATGCTCATTTTTGCTGTTTACATTTTCTACGGCGCAACAGCTACCGGCGTTTTCATCCTCCGCCGCAGGATGCCTGATGTACACAGGCCTTATAAGGTCTGGGGATATCCTATTGTCCCTGGTATTTTCGTACTCTTTTGCATTGGCTTATTTTTCAATACAATTGTAACCCGTCCGCGTGAGGCGATGATTGGCCTGACCCTGATACTGACGGGTATACCGGTCTATTTTCTCTTCCGGAAGAAACAGTCAGGGAATGAGGCTGACTTAGCCTCCGGCTTGTGACACGCCCGAAAAGTAAATGCCTGCATGCTGATCAATCAGGCATGCAGGCACTTTTGTGAATAGGACTATTTTTCCTCTTTCCCGTTCTCTTCTTTTACTGACTCTTTGCTAATGAGTGTTCCATTGATATCAAACGCAGCCTCCATTTTTTCCCTGCCTTTACTGAGTACAAACTCATAAACCTTTCCTTTGACCGTTTCAGATATTTCGGACTCATTGATCCTGTAACCCGGCAGCTCCTTGCTGATGGCGTCATTTACTACAGCAGGAATTTCTTTTGCGCTGATTTCATATTCAGTTTCCATCCATGTTCCGCTGTTATCAAAATTCGCAGAATATTCTTTATCGTCCATTTTGAATTCTGCTTCCCACTCGTTGATGCTTTCCTTACCCCATTTTACTCCTGTCGCCCCGGAAAATTTCCGGGAGAATGCTGACTTAATTGCGGCCGGGACAGCTTTGTCCGACTGTGCGCATGCTGTGAGACTAAAGATTAAGATTGATGAAAAAATTAAGATCTGTGTTTTCATTTTGCCTGGTTTTAAATAGTTTAATTAAATAACCTGAGCAAAACTATTCAACGATTCTAAAGAGATTTTTAAGGCCGGTCAGTTACCGGAGAATCTGTAACCTGCTGTCCACTCAATATGGTCTGAAACGTGAAACGCATAATCCCTGAGTATTATTCCGGCGAAAATATTATCGGTTATATAATATTTAAGGCCAATTCTCTGATGAAAGGCAGGTGACTGATTCGTGAAACTTTTCCTGTAGAGGTAAAAGGCCGGCTGAAGAATCACAGACAGTCTATTGATAACCAGTTCATACGACGGATAGATACTCAGCTGGATCTTATCACCCAGAGGAGAGTCCAGGGGGTCCAGTTCATTCTCCTCAATTGCCACCTTTGCATTTACACTTCCGTCATAAGACATTGTGATTCCAATCCCTATTTTTGACATATAACTGATATGCCTGTTATAGCCTGCTGAAATACCGAAAACAGGAAAGAATGCGCCTTCATATTTTTCCATTATGTCGATACTCACCGAATCAAAGATCACATTCTTTGCTCCTCCGAATCCGGATAGCAGCCATTCATTTTCCCTGTGAAATTCAGGCACTTCCTCTCTGTTAAAAGAGGGAGGTTCATAAAAGTTATATTTCAGGCCAATTTTTGGAGCAACAGTATTAATTCCGAAATTTGGCTTTTTAAGGGCACCGTTTGAAAAATGGGTGAGGCTGAATCCTGTTATCAGCCCGATCTTGCCGGTAAAATCATATCGCAGGTTCATTCCTGCATCGATAATAAAGGACTGACCTGCTCCGATAGCGATATTATACTGGTTTGTAAGAGGGTTGAAGGATTTCCAGTTAAATGTGGCTCCGAATCCAATTTCATAGTTGACACTAAGCTTGTTCCATCGTTGAAAGGGAGCATTAAAAAATCCATAAATTGCCAGGGGATAACCTATTTCTTCCGGATTGTAAAAATCAGCCATATATACCCCGATTCCCCAGTCCGGATATTTGTATTGCTGCTCCCAGAGTTTACTACCTGTTGTCTGAGTGGAAAATTTCAGTGAAAATGTCTGAAATGCACTGATCCTGTCAGATTCGGCATTTGTTCCCCTTAAAAAATCATTTGTTGAAAAAACATATCCTTTCTGATAGACAGCCTGAAGAGAAAGAAATTCCGATATTTTTTTTTCTGGCAATGAAGTTGAGTCTGCCTGGGCTCTCAGGAAAACGGGATAACACATCAGAAACAGGATAAACAGGAATTTCATGCGAATTATTTTGTCAGAACAATTTTCAGTCTATTTCCTGATTACCAGTTTCAACAGGCTTGGCAAAATGACAAGCAGTAATGGCAATGCCATTACCAATCCACCGATAACAGCAATTGCCAGAGGCTGATGCATCTGTGCTCCTGTGCCCATCCCAAGAGCTAATGGTGTGAGAGCAACAATAGCCCCTGTGGCAGTCATCAGTTTGGGACGTAAACGTGCCGATACGGCATAAATCAGGGCACCGGTGACATTGTTTGAATTATTCTTCTCGGACAGGAATTGCTGGATTGTGAAGATGGAATTTTCACCTATAATGCCTATGATCATTATCAGCCCGGTATAACTTCCGACATTCAGGGGGGTTCCGGTAATAAACAGGGCTGACAGGCTTCCCGAGACGCCAAGGATACTTATAAAAATAACAGCCAGCGATATTTTAAGATCTTTAAACATGAATAAAATCACCGTGAACACGAGCAATCCGCCTGCCATTAGGATTTTAAGAAGTTCGGCGAATGACTGTTGCTGTTCGGCATACGCTCCACCGTAAACTATCTGGTAAGCCTGGGGCAGCGGGATTTTGTCGAGCTTATGCTGAATATCTTTCATCACACTCCCCAGATCGCGGTTGTTGAGTCTTGCAGTCACCACGCCCATTGTCTGAAGGTTTTCACGCTCAATTTCAGCAACTCCGCTCTGTATGGTGAAATTGGCAAACATGCTTACCGGGAAAAAATCTCCGGCAGATGTACATATATTTAATTCCTTTATCTTTTCCAGTGGCGTTTTGTTATTGCGTGGTGAGATTAACCGTATATCCGTAAACTGTTCTTTCTCAGGGACAGATCCGGCTACAGTGCCTGCCAGATGGGTTTCGACCTGGGCTTGCAGATCTGCCGGTGTCAGCCCGAATTGCTTTAATTTATCCTCTTTAGGAGCTATCTGAAACACCGGGCCTGCAATGACTATCCCGTCAAAGACGTCTGCAGTCCCTTTAACCTTTGCCACCGAGTCGGCAACCTGCTTCGACAGTTCTTTCAGCCTTTCATGGTTATCTCCAAAGATCTTTATTTCAATCGGCTGAACACTGCTCATAAGATCTCCAAGCATATCGGTTATTACCTGGCCGAAATCGACTATGAGGGCAGGCACTGCACTTTCAACTTTTTTACGGATATCGTCCGATACCTCATCAGTTGTCCTTTTCCTCCCCGGATATAGTTCAATAAGGTAATCACCCCTGCTTGGTTCCGTGATGAAAAATCCCATCTGGGTACCAATCCGTCGCGAATAGGTCTTTACTTCCGGAACGGCTTCAATGATCTCATCAACTTCTGTCAGCATTCTGTCTGTCTCCTCGAGTGAGGTTCCCGGAGGCGAATCAAAATCCAGCACAATGGAACCTTCATCCATTTCCGGCAGGAATCCTGTCTCAAGTTTCGGCAAAATGATAAAAATTGATGATATCAGAAGAATCACAAATGTTGCTCCTATATACGGCCTTAGTATGAAAAACTCTATCCAGCGATGGGTTTTGACATGTTTCTCCACAACCTCTTTGCCCAATCCTTTATCTCTCGAAAGAAGAAGGTAGATCACCGGCAAGCCCAGCCAGGTTACGATAAATGAACAGACAAGCGTAATTATCATTGTCTCGGTCATTATTTTAAAATAAGCACCTGCCACTCCTGACATTATTTCAAAAGGAATGAGTATCACAATGGTGCTCAGCGAAGAGCTTACCATTGCAGGAAACAAGAATTTAATGGCTTTCCCCACAAGCTCCCTGGGCTTACGGTCGGGATACTCCTCATGGGTACGGTGTATCTGCTCAATGACAATTATAGCATCATCAATTATCAAACCTATTGATGCCGCAATGGCACCGATGGTCATAATATTGAAGTCGAAGCCAATGAATGTAAGAGTGACGAATGTAAGTGCCAGCGTGAGAGGGATTGTAATTAAAATTACAGCGCTGGCTTTAAAGGATCGCAGGAAAATTATCACTACCGCAATTGCAAGCAGTAACCCTATCCAGAGAACATCTATAATGCTTTTTATACTGCCATGGACAAATTCAGCCTGGTTGTAATATGGTTTTAAAACAACTCCCCGTGGCAAGATCTTATTTATCTCTTCGACCTTTTGAGAGACCTGTGTGGCAACGTCAATCAGGTTACTTGCGGGTTGCTTCAGCACTGCCACAAGGGGGACATCCCTGCCGTCCGCCTTAATTTTGACATACTCATTGCGTTCTGCTATCTGTACGTCGGCAATATCCGATATTTTTACCCTGCTGACGGCATCATCATAAATAACCAGGTTTTTGAGCTGCTCCAAATTCTTTACACTTGCATCCGTAACAGTCAGATACAACCTGTTGTAATCAGTGGTAAACCCGTTTGATTTGATAAAATCTGTTTGCTGCAGTGTATTGTAAATTTGCTGAGGGCTTATCTTCAGTATCCGTAATTTTTGTTCATCCAGTATGACCCTGTATTCTTTAACTTTCCCCCCGATTATTTCTACAGAAGAAACCCCATTGACCCGGGAAATATATGGCTTTACAATATACTCGGCGATCATCTTCAGTTCCATCTGGTCTTTTGAGTCAGATTGCAGCGAGTATCCCATAACGGGCAGGATTGAAGGATTCATTTTCTCAACCGTGATCTGAGCATCTGCAGGTAAGATGTTTTTTATCTGAGCAATCTGCGATTCAATCTGCTGCTTGTCGAGGTCAATATCGGAACCCCATTCCATAAATGCTGAAATCTCACAACTGCCCATGCTTGTTGTGCTCCTTATCAGGTTGATATTTTCAACCCTTTTGATGGCATTTTCAAGTGGTTTTGTTACTGTAACCATCATCTTATCAACTGGCTGCTCACCATTTTCGGCAATTATCTTGATCTTCGGAAATGTAATATTGGGGAAGAGCGATGTCTTCATATTCCGGTAGGAAAATGCACCTCCGATCAGGATAATGAGAAGGATGGCTGCTATCGGACTTTTGTACCTGGTAAATATATTTTCCATACTATTTTTCAATCTTTACCACAGTACTGTCTTCAAGGCTGTAAGCACCTTCACTTATCAGCAAATCATTAATATTAATATAGGGTGAAGAAATCTCAACGATGCTGTCATTTTGAATTCCTCTTAAAACCGGGACTCTGATAGCCAGTGTTTCGCCGGTGATTTTCATAACCCAGAATTCCGTCTGAGCCTCATTGCTCAAAATTGCACTTTTTGCTATCAGGAAGGAATTGTTATGCTTTTCCCCTGTGATCTGAACAAGCAGGTTTAGGTTTTCAGGCAGATTGCGGCCGGCATTGGTCTTTATCAGGACATCCCGGGTCTGGCTTACCTCGTTAATGAAGGGGAGGATTTTAAAAACATAACCATCGATCAGAGAATTGTCAGGCAGTATTATCTTGCATTTCAAATCTTTTTTTACAAGGGTATTATAATGAAACGGCACATTCATAAGGATTGCCAGGTCATTGTCTTCAACAATGGTGCAAAGTGTGCCGCCCTCCACAATATATCCGTCTGTTTCATTAATGTTAAGTCCACTGACAGTACCGCCGGCCGGTGCCGTAATTTTTACCAAACCAGCATTCCCGTTTAAAGTGTTTGTGTTTTCAAGCGCTTTGCTTTCTCTGGTTTGTATCTCAAACAGCAGGTCGTTTTTCCGGACCGCATCGCCAAATCTTACATTTACCCTGACAACATATCCGGAAATAGGAGAAACAACAGTGTTTTTCCTGAGATAGATTGTCTGACCGTTCAGTATAACATTGCTTTCTATGTCTCCCATCCTGATAGAAGTAGCTTTTACCGAAACAACCGGTACCCTGTCTTCCACAGCAGAGCTTTTTGTTTTGCATGAGGAAAACATCTGGCAAAAACTTAGGGCAACCAGTAATATGATGATATTTTTCATTACGTAATGATTAATAGTTCAGGTAATTATATGTGTTGATAAGAAGTTGTTTTTCCATCTTAAGCATTATGTTTTCCTGTTTTTTTGCCGAGATATCTTTCAGGAGGTTTTTAAAATCCATCACTGAAGCTTCACCCTGAGAAAGTTCACTGGAATATGCCTCATAAAGCTTATTGTACTGATCTGTCTGAGCTTCATTGAGCATTATCCTCCCGTCAATGGAATTTATCTGACCGAGAACCTTCTTTTTGCTGATTTCATTCTGGGCAAGGATTGTTTTCTTCTCAAATTCTACCGTCTGAAGATTTACATTTGATTTTTCTCTTTGAATATCACGTTGTCTCCCGTCAAAAATATTCCATGTTAAAGTAATGCCGGTGCTGAACCCAACCCTGTTGAATGCAGGCAGATAAACAGCATTTAATCCTGCATTGGCAAAAAGGTCGAGTTGCGGCTTGTACTTCAGCTCATACAAAGCCTGTTCAGCAATAATATTCAGGCTGTCAAGCCGGTAGGCAGTTGAAAATTTTGAATTGCTCACATCAGCCGTTTCAAGAATGAGGTCTGTTTCTTCAGGTTCAATAAGTGCAGTGTCTCTGATCCCGCAGATGAGATTCAGATCATATAGGCCGGCTTCATATTCTGACTGAAACGTTTTATATTCAGCCTCATAGTTTTGAATCTCCAGCTGCAAAAGCATCAGATCAGTTTGTTTATAAATTGCATTCTCAACGAGCTTTTCCAATATTTTCAAATGCGCATCTAGGTCCTTTAAAAGCAATAAACTGTTGCTGATCTGCATTTTTGATTTCAGACAAAGGATATACTGGTATGCAATAACCTGTTCGAGTTCATGAACTGTAAGTTCGATATTGTTATCATTAATCTGACCTGAAATAGCGGCCTTATTTTCGTACCTCTTCAGTTTAGCGCCTGCAAGTAATGGCTGATTCACTGAGACCAGGGCCTGGTACTGCCCTCCGTCAGATAATGCAAGATCATGCCCTGTGTAATTTACCGCACCGTTGGAGACCCATTCAAAACGGTTGGAATTGTTGTCATGCGAAACAATCGGGGCAAACATAATCCCGGAAACTATGTTCACTTCAGGTTTTGAGAGAATGCTTCTGACCTGTTGCAGATCAAGGTTTACTATTTCATTATCGTTTTTGGTTTTGTTGATAAGGGGACTGTTTGTCTTTGCCTGATTCAGGTAAAAATTCAGATCCCGTTGCTGGGCGCCAAGGCTCAAACATGAAATAAAAAGCAGGCTTGGTATGAAATAATTTTTCACTTTGTTGGTTTTATGTTTTTTTTGTGATTGCAAAACAATGAAGTTCATCTTTCATATAATGTATATCGAGGTTGTGGGTCTCACATATTTTTTTGACAATTGCAAGGCCTAATCCTGATGACCTGGGATTGCCACTCACAAACCGGTTGAAAATAGTCTTATTTGTCAGTGAATTATTTTCGCCTGTATTACATATCCTGAAAAATCCGCTCTGGATCAAAATGTTGATCGTACCTCCTTTAATATTGTGATTTACTGCATTGGAGAGCAGATTGTTAATTAATGACTCAGCAAGGTATTCATTCATCCTGACTGAAAATTCCTGGTGGCCACTGATCATTAACTTCAGGTCTTTTGAATCAAAAAGAGTCGACAGTTCTTCTGCCTTACGCGATATAATTTCATTGAATGAAATTTCTTTATCAGGTATAAATTGTTTGTTTTCGATTTTTGCGAGAAGGGAAAGACTCTGATTCAGTGCTGAAAGACGTTTTAATGCGTTTATTGATGTTACTGCCTTATGAAAGGTTTCTTCCTTCACATCCTGCTGCAGAATCTCCTCCAGGTTGAGCAGGGCTATAGAAACAGGAGTCTGGATCTCATGGGAGGCGTTTTCCG
>CAVWSZ010000016.1:0-373933 GCA_963757935.1 uncultured Bacteroidales bacterium
CAAGCAAAACGTCTGATTATGAATTTGCCGGCGGCATTTACGATGGCCGTTATGGCGAAGAGGAGCAGTCCTATTGCAATGAGTGCGCTCATCTTCAGTCCGTCAGCCTCGCCAAACTGGTTCGCGATTACGGATGCCATTGTGTTCCCGGGGAAGAAAAGGCCCTTCGGAATTATATTGGCATTTCCGATAAGCATTGTGACAGCCATTGTTTCGCCGAGGGCTCTGCCGAGGGCGAGGATGAAGCTGGCGACAATTCCGGAACGTGCAGCGGGAATGACCACGTTGAATATGACTTCCCTCCGCGTTGCACCAAGAGAGTAGGCGGCTTCCTTCAGTTCAGACGGTACCATTGAGATTATCTCACTGCTCAGGGAGGTTGCATAGGGAACGATCATTATTGCCAGGATGAGGGAAGCCGTGAAGATACCGAAGCCCTGGTCGGTCAAACCGGTTTTTACAAGGAGGGGGCGCAGGGCGTAGAATCCCCAGAAGCCGTACACTATTGACGGCACCCCTGCCAGCATATCCACAAGGCTGCGCAGAATGCCAGCCGTACGTGTACCCTTAAAGTATTCTGCAATAAAGAGTGATGTGGAAAAGGCCATTGGAATACAGAGAATGAGCGCAATAAGGGAGGTCATCACAGTACCTGCAATGAAAGGCAAGGCGCCGTATTCCTCGCTGCCTGTAGTGGGGTTCCATGTTGACGATGTAATGAACCCTAATCCGAACTCTTTGAATGCCGGGATGGCTCCTCCTGTGAGGGAGACAACTATCCCGGCACTGAGAATAAGTATTGCCAGTGACGATCCGAACAGAATGGCTCTTAGTGACCCTGTCACCGTTCATTCCTGTCTATTTGAGTACTTTCTTGCCGTCGAATGTTATGTTGCTCAGTAATGAGCTAGCCTGTTCGGCAGCCTTCGTCGGGAGGGCGGCGTAATGAACGCTTGTTGCAATTGCCTGGGCATTGGCTCCCGTCAGCCATTTTACTGCACTTACAGTGGCATTTGCGACATCCTCCGAGCGGTCTCTGTAAGCCTGCTCCTTATACAGGATGATCCACGTAAAGCTTGTGATGGGGTAGGCTGTAGGGTTTTGTGAGTTGGTTATCATCACCCTGGTATCTGCAGGCATCTCGACATCTGCTGCAGCAGTGAAAGATTCAAGTGTCGGCTCTACATAATTGCCAGCTCCGTTCTGCAACAGGGCCATCGGTATCTTCTGTGCATTTGCATATTCAAATCCGATATAGCCTATGGTACCCTGGCTCTGGCTGATGGTTCCTGCGACACCGGGATTGCCTTTGGCGCCCATGCCTGCCGGCCAGTTAAGCGCTTTGCCTGTGCCGAGTGTCTCATTCCAAAGCGGACTGACCTTCGACATATAGTCGCTGAAGATATAGGTGGTACCACTGCCGTCTGAACGGTAGACCACGGTAATGTTCATATCAGGCAGGCTAATGCCCGGATTGGCATCTGTCAGCAGTTTGTCGTTCCATTTGGTGATTTTGCCAAGGAAGATTCCTTCAAGAAGCCCGGGGGTAAGCTTGAGCCCTGCCACTTCTGGAAGGTTGTATGCTATCACCACAGCGCCGATGCATGTCGGGATGTGAATCACTTCCGGCAGGCATTTCAGCCAGTTCGGCATCAGAAAGATAGGCATCGGTGGCGCCGAAGTCTACCACCTGGTCGCGCAGGCTCTTTATACCGCCGCCGGAATCCAATGCCGCCGTAGTTGATAACCGGACCGCCCTCTTCATTGTATTTTTTAAAGGCGAGGTTGTAGAAGGGCTGCGGGAATGTTGCTCCTGCTGCTGAGAGTGTAACCTGTTTTGTTTTTGCGGTGTTACCGCCGCCGCTGCCGCATGATGCTGCCAACACGGCCACCAGAAGTAAAAAGATCAGTTTTTTCATTTAATATTTTATTATTGTCAAATTTAAATGTCTTATCGGTCCTGCAGTCTGATGTCTGAAGGTCTGATCCGCCAGTGGGCGGACTCTGCTTCACGCTTGCTTCCATGCCCATGCTCCTTGCTCCATGCCCTGCCCATGCCCATGCGCTATACAACCCTGCTCAGAACTTCGCCTCCAGATTCATCCCTACTGTTCCCACGAAGCCGGCTCCTGCTGTCATCGGGGAAGAATCCTATGAAGTTAGGTGAAATTCTTACATTCTTTGCCGGAGAATAGTCGATTCCCAGAAACAGATTACTGTCCGTCATTGACTGAGGTTCCATGGTTCAGTTTCACCTTCGGGAGTGACTGAGCTGATGTTGTCATACCTTGCGAAAACTGAGATATTTTTCCGCAAATTTTACTGCTGTGAAAATGCTTATTCCGGAGTAGTTTTCCCCGTGAAGCCATCAAATGGTTATTCTGCATCAGGTATTCAGCCCCGAGAGTAAAGGTATTGCCGATGTAAGCACCGGTCAGGCTTCCGGTCGACTGTCTGTTGCCTCCCGGTCCCATCAGGTCGTAATAGCCCCTGAACAATAGATTTTTTGCCGGGGTCAGGGTAAAGCCGGTAACAACCTTAAGGGTATTGTCGGGGGTGAGTTCCTTGTATCCGCGTCCGTTTACTACTGAAATGTCAAGCGTCAGAATGTCTGCAACCTTGTATTTGGCCAAAACGCCGACGTCAGCGGAGAATGTCATTCCCGAATAATCTATGGTAGGTTTGGTAATATACCTGTAGTTCCAGAACTTTTCAGCCATTGAGATCTGTTCAGCCCCTATCAAGACCTCCTCGAAGGGTGAACTTGCCGTCATCATACTGCAGGTAGGCATTGCGCAGGTATCCTGTTATCATTACCTTGCCACTAACGGTCTGAGTGGTTGCGTCAAACATCACGCGGCTGGATACCGTCTTTGAAAATGCGTAATCGTATCCGAGGTAGGAACGCGTGACCTGAAAGACAGTCACGCTATCTCCGCCTGAGAAGGTATTGTGATAATCAGCAAAAAGAAGTCCGAACAGTTTGCCGGAAGGTTTGAACTCCTCTGTTTCCTGGGCACCGGCACTGAGTGACAGGGCCATAGCCCTGCAGCGAAGAGCAAGAATAGAGTTTTTCTCATAATTTGTTTATTGATGGTTTGACGATACAAATATCCTTTGATTTTGTTACACTTTAGTTAAGCAAATGTTACAAAGTTGTTACAAACATAGGCTCTCGTAAATCTCTATAGGGACAAAGGCTAAAAAGCCTATCAGTTTAAACATTAACTTTACGGTTATGAACTTAAAACCAACTGACGATGAAACTGCTATGCTAATTGTCTGTCTTTCTGAGCTTACAGCCTTAATGCCCTGTCGCAGAGCATTGTGAATCCGAATTACGGCCTTAAGATCGCCCCTGACAGCTGAGATTGTGAGGGTGGATTTCAGTGAGAGTGCCACTGTAGTATGGCTGACGATCATGAGTGACATCAACAATGCCTATTTCTGTATAGACAGGAATACCTTTCTTTTGAAGCCTGACGGGATGAGGTCAAGCTCAGGAAGCTTAAGGGACTTCCGTATTGTCCTGCCACCTACAGGTTCAAGACGGCCGGGTGAGACGGCTCCCTTCTCGCTGTCTTTCCCGCCGACCGGGCTGCTGCCCTGGTTTTCAGTGGTGGAGGAGTGCAGCGGGGGCTGTCTCTCCATTCGCGGTGTGGTGACTGATGAGGCGCTCAACAACAGTCTGAATGAGGCTTATCGCTCTCCGAGAGCGGGGAGGACCAGGCTGCATACCGGATTTTTGAGGAGATTATCATCGGAACAGACACGCTCAATCTGGGCATTGAGGGCTCTGTTTTCACGTCGCTTATTCTTCTTGACAGGAAGATGGGAAGGGATGAGACGGCGAGGCGTGGTATGACAGGATGATGACTTCAGACACTCCCGACCTGGGGCTTTATCTTGAGGACCTGCGGCGGCAGGGGGTTGATTACTGAAAAAAGAAAGAGCCGCATTGCCAAGGCGCCTCTCTTCGCTATAGGGTTAGTTTTAGAAGTGGAGATCTACTCCGATGGCAATTACCCATGTTTCGTGTCATAGGTCTCGGTATGATCAGGCAAGACCAGGAACATTGCGGTCTATTTACGCTGCCATCCTGGTACATTGTCCACATTCCGCCGAGGTTGATGTCAATCATCGGTGAGAGAGTCAGTCCGATACCGCCGCCGAAGGTGTTGGTATTGAGGCTGTATCTCTGGTCACTCTGATAATTCTCATTGACACCTGTCTGGGTACCGCTGTAACCTGCACTGAGCTTGATCATCTGTGTCAGTGCATACTCAACACCCACTGAATATTCGAAGAAGTTCTTGTCGATCATATCGATCTCGAGGTCTTCGCTGCCGTCATAATCGTTGCTCTTGTCGAAGTAGTAGTTCATGCCTGCAGCAATGAAGAATTTTTCGATGGATGTATGCCAACACCTGCAGACAGAACTGCGGGCATGTCAGCAACCTTTATTGCACCGTCCTCGAAATATACCGCCTGCATCATTACCGTCGATAACGGTGGTTGTCAGATCGAGGGTGGTCTTGAATTCATATTTGAGCGAGATATTGAACATCTCATTAGGGGTGATATTTACGCTTACGATGGGGGTGAATCCGCTTCCTTTTCAACCACGTCAGCCTAAATATCTTGGGTTCCAGCGTCGAACAATGCAGCGGTACCGTTCAATTGAGCTAGCGCTGTGAGGCACCGTATGGTGTCAGGGCAATAGCTCTCAGGTAGTCGCCCGTGGTGCCGTTAAACGGAGCAGGCACACTGCCTGGTAATGCGGCTGGTGATGCAGTATAGTCAATATTCTTTATGTAGCACCCTCGTATGTATTTTTTGCTGTCACATACCTGCCGCCAACGGCAACTGAAATGAGATCATTGATCGCATATGACACGTTTGCCTGGTATCCGAAATAGATGGAGCTTCCCGTGAAATGTATGTGCGCCGGTTATAAGCAGTAACATTATTGAAGTTGGGATCATGTACCGGTTGCACGTGATTACGCCTTGATCAAGCCGGAGTCAGAACAGGCGTTAACAAGCGGGACCTGATTTGCTGCAGAAATCTGCCATCATCAAATGATGGTAAGGCCGGTAGCGTACTCAGCGCCGCCACCGCCACCGACAGGATTAAAACCAGCCGAGAAGGCGAATTTGCCTGTCTTGTATAGACAGCATATACACCCGGGAAGAAGGGAGCACTTACAGTACCGATATATTCAGTCGGTTTCTCTGACAGGATAATAGAAATCGCTCGTGATGGTCTTTGTCTGACCGATGGTCTGGTTATTCAGAGCGAAATGAAATCCGTCAGCCAGCTTTGGTCAGACCTGCAGGGTTATAATAGACAGCATCAACGTTGGTTGAGGCATTGCGGCTCTGCAGTCTGATGTAGGCGCTCCCTGGTTAGTGTTTGTAACAAGTCCGCCGGCAAAAAGGGAACCGGTGACCATCAGTGCAAAGACAAGTGTCAGGATTTTTCTCATTGTTTTGGTTTTAATTACACATTTCGGGATTAATTGTGCACATTTTGGTTATTATCTGATTATAAGGCGATTAACTTTTAAATTTATTCCAGTAAATTATTGTTTTTGTTTCAGGCTGAACCGTTACAGCCTCAATTCCGGCAAATAAGAACGCGTAAAAGTATTAAAAAAATTGAAATATGGCATTTTCGGGGAACAAATTAGTCCTGAACGCTCCATGCTTTTGACTCCACACAGTCTGTCTGCTCTCCGCCAGCTGGCGGATCGCTCCCCCTTTGGGGTTTGGATAGGTGGCTCACTCTTCTATCATAATGTCACCCCTTCGGGGTTCCCATGCTCCATGCCCCATGCTCAGTTTCTGTTCTCCGCCAGCTGGCTGACATATTCTGTACATCCAGCCCTCTATTGCCTATTGCCTATTGCCTATTGCCTTATTCTTATTGAATTCACTTTGAATCCTTTCGGCAGAGCGGCGGTTTTCCATTAATTCATAAACCACTGAGAGATTGTGATCAGCCTTTCTGGCTATTTTAATATCCGGTGAAGAGGTCAGCTGCCTCAGCGGTTCTACAGCCTCAACGTATTTGCCAGAAGCAATAAGATTGTTTGTTGCCTCAAATACCTTTCCGGAATAAAGCTCAAGACTTACATTTTCTGTAAAGGGATAAAACCTCCCGGCATAATCCCTTCCGGCTCCATCGGAGAGCCCGGCAACGTCATTGGCAGCCTTGCCAAGTGACGGAGTGAAAGTCAAAAGTCCGAGGAAAAAGGCGGGGCGCGATTTATAGAATTATTCCGGAACTCACTCTGAATCCTTTCGGCCGAGCGGCGGTTTTCCATTATTTCGTAGACAACTGAAAGATTATGATCAGCCTTTTTTGCTATTTTCATATCCGGGGAAGAGGTCAGCTGCCTCAGCGGTTCTACAGCCTCAACGTATTTGCCTGATGCAATAAGACTGTTTGTTGCTGCAAATACCTTTCCGGAATAAAGCTCAAGACTTACATTTTCTGTGAAGGGATAAAACCTTCCGGCATAATCCCGTCCTGCTCCTTCAGAGAGCCCGGCCACGTCATTGGCTGCCTTGCCCAGTGACGGAGTGAAAGTCAATAGTCCGAGGAAAAAGGCCGGGACGCGATTTATAGAACTTCGACCGTTTGGCAATACTCCTGTCAATGTCTGTCCCGTCGGCAGAATACAGGGTGACATAATTTGCTGAATTTAAATAGTATTCACTTGTAGTCGAATTATCTTCGTCCGTGATAAGGTCCTCATCCAGCCATATTTGTATTGAATCGAGGGCAATCATAAGATTGGCATTGTAACGGCTGCATACAGCGATAATTGTGTCCCTGAATGATGAATCCTGCATCAGGGTGATACTCTTCCGCCTTGACAGAGTGTCAGCCACTGTGAACCGAACCGTAGGATCGGTGGCGAATCCTGCCTTCAATCCTCCCATGAAACCCCTGACACTTTTCATGTAGGTAATTTCCTGGTTGTCCTTTATATAATCGGGGACAGTATAGTCGAAGAAATTCACGAAAACAATTCTGTTTGTGTCTGCCGGAAGCAGAATCTCGGGAGGATATGTTTTCTGTGTCTGGATAACCGTGCTGCAGGAAACAACCAGCATCAGCACTAAAGATGCAATCAGGACAGGGATACGGGTTTTCATACCTGGAAGTTTTAAGTTACTTCAATGAGCCGAAGGCTAAACAAAGTTACAACTCGAAAGTTTGTTATGCCATTAAATACAATTTATTCTGACAATTTCATAAATTAGTGACCCCGCAAACAGCACGGTGTGGGGCAATAATGTTGGTCTGAGATCAACACGAAAGAATGCGAATCTTATAATCTGATACTGACATTACCCTTTCTCTTTGTCGGTCAGGGCATCCAGGCACAGACATCAGGATGCACTGATCCACTTGCCTCGAACTATAATTCTTCCGCAACTGTGAATGACGGTTCATGCACTTACGGTTCAGCAAATGCCGTATCTGTTGCAGAAATACTTCTTCCTGATATCCTTCCGGAAACCTCGGGTCTTATTCACTGGAACAACGGAATCTGGACACATAACGACAGTGATGACAGTAATATCTATTCACTTGACACAATCAGTGGTGCTGTTCTTCAGTCCTTTGCACTGACCGGAATCGTTAACACAGATTGGGAGGAGATATCAGAGGACAGGGATTTTATTTACATAGGGGATTTCGGAAACAATTATTCCGGGAACCGCTCTGATCTTAAAATACTTAAGGTCTCGAAGGCTTCAGTTCTTTACCGGAAAACCGGAAGTGGAATTCATTAACTTTTCGTACCCGGACCGCATTACCTTTGATCGCGCGGAACCAAATAATACCGATTTTGACTGCGAGGCCATGGTTGTTTCAAAGGATAGTATCTACCTGTTTACAAAACAATGGGTCAGCAGCGGCACAGCACTTTATTCTCTTCCCAAAACAGGGGGCACTCATGTGGCAAAACTGAAATCCGTTTATAATGTCAGGGGACTCATAACCGGTGCCGTCTATCTTGAACCGGAAAGGCTCATCGCCTTGTGCGGATATAATAAGATTCTTGAGCCTTTTATTTTTCTTTTATACGATTTTCAGGGTACTGATTTTTTCGGCGGCAACAAAAGAAAAATATCAGTTGAACTTCCCTATCACCAGGTTGAAGCCATCACCACGGCTGACGGATTGAAATATTTCATTACAAACGAAAACTTCACACAGCCGGATTTTGTGACAGTTCCGCAGGCTATCAATATTCTGGACCTGCAACAGTATCTTGGACCATATTTATCTTCTCCACCCTCACGAACCCTCCGTTCATTATGTGCATTCTTTCGCCCGGGTAATCGAAAATAAGACCTTCGGACCTGCTGAAGCTAAATCCCCGACCTGACCTCATAACAATTCGAAATAATTCACCTGACCTTAAAAACGAAATCATGATCAAAAAAGCTTTCCTGATAATGATCACGGCCTTACTGGTGGCCACTCTAACAAAATGTGTCACCACAAGACCCTCGGTAACAGGCGATCCTTCCGGCAGAACACCTTCAGCGGAACGGGAATTCCGCGCTGCATGGGTAGCAACTGTCGCGAACATCAATTGGCCCAGTAAACCGGGGTTACCGGTAGCTGATCAGAAGAGAGAGGCTATCGAGCTCCTCGACCTGCTTTATAAAAACCATTTCAATGCGGTTGTTTTTCAGGTCAGACCGCATGCTGACGCCATGTACAAAAGTGAGCTGGAACCGTGGTCTTACTATCTTACCGGGGAACAGGGTAAGGCGCCCGAGCCGTATTATGATCCGCTGGAGTTCTGGATAGAGGAGGCCCACAAGCGTGGTATCGAACTGCATGCCTGGTTAAACCCCTACCGTGCTCATCATCCTGCAGGAGGTGAAGTCACAGAGACTTCAATAGTGAAGAAACACCCCGAGCTTGTGATAAAGCTGGAACAGGGTTACTGGTGGATGGACCCGGCCAAACAGGGCACCCAGGATCATTCTTATAATGTGGTCATGGATCTTGTCCGCAGATATGACCTTGACGGGATACATTTTGACGACTATTTCTATCCTTATCCCGATTACAATAATTTTAAAGACTTCCCTGATGATGAAAGCTGGCAGGCTTACCTGGCAGGCGGAGGCAAACTGTCGCGCGGCGACTGGCGACGGGAAGCAGTAAACACCTTTATCGAGAGGCTTTATAAGGGAATCAAGGCTGAGAAGCCGTATGTAAAGTTCGGCCTGAGTCCGTTCGGGATCTGGCAACCGTTCAATCCCCTGGCAATAGGCGGGGGTTTCAACCAGCATGAAAAGCTTTATGCAGACGCAAAACTGTGGCTCAACAAAGGGTGGATAGATTACTATTCGCCCCAGCTTTACTGGCCGGTCAATCAGATTGCACAGAGCTATCCTGTGCTTCTCGGATGGTGGAAAGATGAGAACCTTAAGGGAAGGCACCTGTGGCCGGGCATAAGTATCGGACTGCAGCCTGTGAGCAGGGCCATTGATGAAACCATCAACCAGATAATGGTTTCAAGGGGTATGCTGGCCTCGAGCCCCGGTGTAATTCACTGGAGCATCGCGCCGCTTGTAAATTCACCTCAGCTTGCACAGGCTATACTGGAGGGGCCGTACAAAAGAGAGGCACTTGTGCCGTCATCGCCGTGGCTGGGAAAGAAGTCTCCGGCGCCGCCCCGGGTGACTTTTTCACAGGAAAAAGATCATACTGAAGATTAACTGGAGTCACCCAACACCTGTCGAAATAGCCCGCTGGGTTGTCTATTATAAACAGGGACCGCAATGGAATTATGCCATTCAGGGCAACAACACCACAGAACTGAGTCTTCCGTTATTTGTGGAGAACAGGGCTCTCCTGCAGAGGGCGGATCCGTTGACTCTGAAAAGGATAGAAGATGTTCTTGTGCCCCTTGACAGTATTGCCGTATCTGCAGTAGACAGGTATGGAAATGAAAGCCCCGTTGTTAAAATGGCAATGGGGCAGCTCTCCTGGGCCGATGCTCCCGCATTGTCTGAAGTTCTGGCCAGGTACGCGGTGAAGGAGAAGGTGTCTGCCTTAAAACCACCGCTTGTCAGACCCGGAATTGATGTTCTGGTATCAGAGCAGCTTGACCTGATAAAAGGCAAACGGGTAGGTCTTATAACCAATCCTTCAGCTGTTGGTGCTGATCTGAGAAGCACCGTTGACATTCTTGCCGGTACCCCGGGAGTCAATCTTGTAGCACTCTTTGGAGCTGAGCATGGAGTCCGTGGTGCCTTACAGGGCAGGATCTCCGGTGAGGGTGAACCTGACCCGGTGACAGGAATTCCGGTATACAGTCTTTACAGTGACTCCTGGGCTCCGAAACAGGAGTGGCTCAACGGCATTGACGTAATGGTGTTCGATATACAGGGAGTGGGGTCAGCATGGTATACATTCAAGTTCTCGATGTCATGGGCCATGGAGGCTTGCGCCAAAGCCGGAATCCCGTTCATCGTCCTCGACAGGCCTAACCCGCTGGGAGGCCGTGTTGTTGAGGGTCCAATGCAGGACACAATAAGTATATACCGGCACCGGCTGCCGCTGCGCCACGGCATGACCTACGGCGAGCTGGCAACAATGTGGAATGAGACTGAAGGCTATGGCGCTGACCTGACTGTCATAAAGATGAAGGGGTGGCGGCGCAGTATGATGTGGGATGAAACAGGACTGATGTGGGTGATGCCCTCGCCTAACATTGACAACTGGGAGACATCTGTGGTCTATCCCGGACAGTGTCTCTTCGAGAGAACGAATATGTCGGAAGGAAGGGGCACAACCAAACCGTTCCTGATTACCGGAGCACCCTGGGTCAACGCCGAAAAGGCAGCGGATGATCTTAACTCAAGGGGGATACGCGGAGCCTGGTTCAGACCGGTATATTTTATTCCCCGCTCTGCCGGGACAGGCTCTAACCGGAGCGGGAAGCCATGGAACGAGATGTGCGGAGGTGTTGAGATAATGCTTACAGATCCCGCTGCATTCCGCTCGGTGGAAGCATCACTCCATATAATTGACGCATACAGGAAGACAAGCCCTGACTCCCTGGTATGGTCGCCCCCCATGCTGATCCGGAAGCTCAATGAACCGGGCATCACAGTGGAGGATGTGGTAAAGGCCTGCCAGGATGATGTGAGCGAATTCATGAAACAACGTGAAAAATACCTTCTGTACAAATGAAAATAACCATATCATCGGTATTGGTGGCGACGGCATTGCTGGCTGCCTGCAATACAATAGGGAAGTTGCAGCAAACCCCGGCGACTTGACGCTCCTGTTGCTGCCATTGAAAGCAGCTAACTGCAAAGCCTCAGGTTGTTGAACTTGACCTGACCAGCCTGTTTCCCTCGGACTTTTCCGGTCGCAAGGTGATTGTTAATGGTGCTCTTGATCTGACGACCGACTCTGAAGGGCAGGATAACCTTTGACATGCCTGAGACAGATACAATCTTATTATCTCCGGCTCCATGCCCTGATCTGTCTTCCGGATGCGAGGTTGCAATTCCCGTATCCGGGTGGTTCGTTCCTTACAGGTATACAGTCAAACCTGATGGAAGTGTAGAGCGCAAATCGCCATGGGTAGAGTTTCGCAGGACACCGGAGGCAATAACTTATCAGCCTCAGTTCGACTTCCTGTGCAGGAGTGAATACCCTGCAACTGTGAGCATAAACGGGATAGAACTGAAACAGTACAGGACAGGAATATTCTTCACGACGGTTAAATTCAATGAAGGTGTCAACCGGGTAAGGGCCACTGTTGTTACTCCGGATTCACTGACTGCCTCCTGTGAGATGGAATTTATTTACGAAAAACGTGACATAACCCGGAAGCCTATTCCGCTGTGGATTGACGAGAGATCCGTTGAGCCTGCTGCAGATGTTGAACTTTTGCAGGAAGATAATGTCATTATAAGTTTCAGGGGTTCAAAAGGGCAGGAGGCACTTATTGCATTGCAGCCCGGCAAGCTGAATTTGAAATGTTCGCGGTACGGATTTTTCTGATTACAGCATCTACAGGGCTGAATTACCACTCAGTAAACTTCAGCCGGGGAAAGCATATAAAGTGATTCTGAAATTACAGGCAGCTCCTGAAATGAATTATAAAAGCATTCAGGAGTTGACCCTGAAGAACACTATCAGGGTTATGGAACCCGAGGATTTCCCGCACCTGAAGGTAAAGTCGGAGAATTCGAGGCTTGTTTATAACCTTGGCGCTCCGCGGCTGGGCGGCCCGATAAGATCAGAACTGGGTCCCGGAGTCGTTCTGAAGGCCAATGGAAAAATCGGCCGCAACTACAGGGTCGGGTTGAGCGGAACGGAAAACGGGTTCATAGCCCAGGACGATGTGGAGGTAATGCCGGCGGAGACAGTCTCCCCGTCCTTTTATATTACGAGCATGTCATGCGGACCAGGCACCGGCGCCGATATTGTTTCAATTCCTTACACTGAACCTGTGCCGTATGAGGTCGTTCCCGAACCTGATCAGAACAGGATTGTCATCACGATGTTCGGAGTGGAGACAGCCAATACATGGGTAAGCCACAGGGCAGGATGTAAAATCATCGACAAGCTGACCTGGGAGCAGACAACGCCGGAAACCTATAAAATCTATGTGAACCTGAAGAGTAAGGATATCTGGGGCTATGATCTCCGCCGCGACGGAAGCAGGCTGGTCCTGAGGGTAAAGTACCCGCCCGTTTATGACCTTGCCAGTGAGAAACCACTGACAGGGTTGAAGATTGCAGTAGAGGCCGGACATGGTGGATCAGGCACAGGGGCAATAGGACTATCAGGACTGGTGGAGAAGGATATAAATCTTGATCTGTCATTCATACTGGGTGACCTGTTGAAATCAATGGGAGCAGAGGTAGTACAGGTTCGGGAAAAGGACATGGACATGTCACTGATCGAGAAGCGGGACAAAGCCGTAAATTCAGGCGCCAATATGCTCATCAGCATTCATGCCAATGCCGGCGGCACAGGGTACCTCTCCGTCGGAGGCACCAGCACCTACTGGCACAATCCGTTCTGGGCACCGCTGGCAGAAGCAATTTATGACCGTCTCCTGGAGACCGGCCTGGGTGAATTCGGTGTGGTGGGTTCTTTCAACTATACCGTTACAAGATTGTCTCAGATGCCGTCAGTGCTTGTTGAGCAGGCCTTCATGACCCATGCCGGTGATGAGGAAAAACTGGCAGACCCTCTGTTTCGTAAGGAAATGGCACAGAAGATATGTGAAGGGATTGTGGATTATCTGAAGTATATGAAACAATACGGACATAATGAATAAATATATTCTTGCTGCTGATCAGGGTACAACAAGCTCCAAGGCGATACTTTATGACCGGAAGGGCCTTCCTGTTGCAACGGCACAAAAGGAGTTCACCCAGATCTATCCGCAACCGGGTTGGGTGGAACACGACCCTGATGAGATATGGGCGACGCAGGCAGGAGTGCTCACTGAGGTTATATCAGGGGCCGGGATCAGGAGCAGTGATATTGCAGCAATAGGAATAGCCAACCAGCGGGAGACTACGGTTGTCTGGAACAGAAAGACAGGTAAACCGGTGTATAATGCAATTGTATGGCAGGACCGCAGAACAGCGGATTATTGCGATAAACTGAACAGGGAAGGTCAAAAGGAAAGGATTCGGGAGAAGACAGGTCTGATAATCGATGCTTATTTTTCTGCAACCAAGATCCGCTGGATCCTGGATAATGTTGCTGGAGCCCGCCTTCAGGCAGAAAGCGGTGAACTGGCTTTCGGAACAGTCGATACGTGGCTGACCTGGAACCTGACTGAGGGTGAAGTGCATATTACAGATGTGACCAATGCTTCCAGGACATTGCTGTTCAATATCAATACTCTCACCTGGGATGAAGAACTGCTGCAGCTCTTTGATATTCCCGCTTCGATACTGCCGGAGGTCAGATCTTCGAGCGAAATATACGGCATGACTAAGGGTATATTTGCGACGGCGGTCCCTGTAGCCGGGATTGCGGGTGACCAGCAGGCAGCTCTTTTCGGGCAGATGTGCATTTTCCCGGGAATGATAAAGAATACTTACGGAACCGGTTGTTTCCTGATGATGAACATCGGTACCAAACCAACCATGTCTGACAGCAACCTCCTTACAACGGTTGCATGGAAAGTAGGAGACACGACCAACTATGCACTTGAAGGGAGCATTTTCATTGCAGGCGCAGCCGTACAGTGGCTGCGTGACGGTCTGCGCATTATTAACAGTTCCGCTGATGTGGAAAAGCTGGCCTCGGCAGCCAGCGATAACGGTGGTGTCTTTTTTGTCCCTGCTTTTACCGGCCTTGGGGCGCCACACTGGAACCAGCATGCACGCGGCACGATTGTGGGTATCACGAGGGGCACTACGGCTGCTAATATCGCCAGGGCAACCCTTGAAAGCATCGCTTTTCAGACCCTTGAGGTGGTTCAGGCTATGAAAAAAGATTCAGGAGTTGACATCCTCGAACTCAGGGTTGACGGTGGAGCGGCGGTTGATGATCTCCTTATGCAATTCCAGTCTGACATTCTCAGGGCAAAGGTTGTCAGACCCAGAATTACAGAGACAACAGCCCTTGGGGCTGCATATCTGGCAGGACTTGCGGTAAAGTTCTGGAAGGATATGGATGAATTGAGAGATCAATGGCAGGTTGGGAATACATTCGAGCCACGGAAAGATGCCCGGGAAGCTGATGAGCTTGTAAGGGGATGGGAAAGAGCCGTGAAGGCATCCCTGGCCTGGGCTGACAGCCGGGACTGATCAACGGATTTCAACGGATTTTATTACCATTTCGGCCTCCCTTTTATTTGCTGGCGGCAAGCCGTTATACAGCCACAGATTGATCATAACCTTTTCTTCACCCGCAGCCGGAATATGATCCCCGGTGTAGCTCCATTCCCTGATTATCTTCCTTTCTGACGGTCGGTTTGAATGATATCCTCTGTAACTCGAAAAATTAATCGTGTCACTCCTCCAGTCAATTATGTGAGTTGACTTTTTATTCTTCAGGTCAAGGGGAAATCTGTAAATATTGCCGTCATGGTGTGCAGGCTGAACCGCAAACTGGGCGTTGTCATTATCTGCGATGCCCCATCTGGCGAACTCGATGTCAATCTCGTTAAGGTCATCAAGATATGTAAAGAGGCCACCCACAACATTTTTATCCAGCCTGTCAATTCCCGAAGAGATATGGAAAGCATACCTGCCGTAACCGTATGAGTCCTTCAGGGTCACTTTTGCGCAGTACCAGATCCCTTTTCTTTTTGTAATCTTCAGGTGGAGGTCTCCGCGTGAATCGACCCAAACGTTTTTTTCAGAACAGGAGTAGAAATTACTGCCCGGACTTCTTCTTTCCGGTCCGGAGCCCTCTGCAATCCATTCGAATCCTGAGAATGAAAAAGTTCTCTGCAGCTCTTCTCCTGCCTTCGCCTCAGGTCTCCCTTTATCCTTGCAGGCCGGAAGGCTGACTATTACTGTCAGACACACAATGAGTATAATTCTGTTTAACATTAAGAAATCCGCATTAAAAGTGCGTGCCGAAAATAGTAAAAATTTATCCCCTAAAATCTTCCGTTTGTCAAAATAGCAACTCCTTTGAACACGGCTCGAAAGTAAAAGTTTAATATTCAGAAAATCAATGCAATAGTGTCAGTGTAATCTATGAAAATCTGAATTCGGTCTGAAATGCCTGTAAATTAGAAACTCATTTTGACGAATGGCCTCATTCCGGACGTCAGTCGTTTCTGACAGTAAATCAACCCCCGGAAATATTTGACCAGCGGTTTTTTAAACGCACGCAAATTCCCACTAAATGGGCTTTAGCTGCTTGCGGCAAGTATGTTTGTGTCATACCTTTGCCTTGAAAAGATCGGAGAAGTAACAGTGAAAACATATTACCAGATTTCATCAAGTGCCACCGGAACAGTAGTGCTTCGGAAAAGGAAAATCGCCAAAGCGCTGAGGTGGTGGCTGCGTGAAAACGGGATTGTTTTCGATTACACCTTTTTCACGTCATAATAGACTGGTTGTTACCAAATAAAAGAAAAGTAATGGATTCAGGAACAGCAGAAAGCAATTCGGATGTCATCAGGGGTCAGAATCTCAGAAATATTTTTCAGGGAAAGTTGGCTTCCAGGGAAAGCAGTTATATCAGGTTCTTCGGCGAACTGGCTTCAGAAGTACGCGAAGACCTGTTCAATTATCTTGACCGTCTGGGTCTTGTAAATGACTCGCATCTGCTTGTCATACCGTCGACTCATCATTATTTCTATGAGGCTGAAGATATGAAAGGGATAAAGACGGTTGTAAACCTGAAGCAGCTGAACCATGTGAGAGAGATCAGGGACTTTCTGAAAAAGATTGCTGAGCTGTTGCCACGAGACAGCAACTTTGTGGGGTGCTTTGTCGATAACCAGACGCAGAACGGGTTCGCCGACAAATACAGCAATCTCCCACGTCAGCTCTCTGAAAAGGCGGAAATCTTCGAGAATGGCATTGAATCAAGAATACCTTTTATAAACAGGATGTACAGTTTTATAGACTCCAGAACGAACAGGTACCTCACACGGAGAACTGTTTCGCATCTTATTGAAGAAAACGGTTTACAGATTGTCGGAATGACTGAGCTCAACGGTCTGACATATTTCTGTGCAAGGAAGATATCTCAGCGGATTGAGCTCATAGCGTGACACAGATTCAGGAAAGCAGCGGAAGAGCCACATCGGAATGTGGCTCTTTTTTATTTATCGGGGCTTGCCGACAGTCTGTGCTAGTATAATTACCTGGGTCGGCTTCAGTCCCATCTCAGGTCCAAGTTTGTCGCGTGGCACCATGGCCCTGATTACGCAACTCAGGCCTTCTGAGGCACAGTACAGATATACGTTCTGCGCCATGAAACCTGTATTGGCCCAGGAGGAGAACAGGTCAGCATCTTTAATCTCCTGGCCCTCTTTAAATCCCCTCTTTGTCATATCTGAAACATAAACGAGGTTTACAGGTGCTGATGCCGGAAAGTCCTGTGTGCCGGTAAGTATGCGGATATCCCTGTTATGTACCTGTTTCAGGATATTATTCTGAGCATCATAAAGGTACAATCCGGTTTTCAGAGTGACATAGACATCCATTTCCTGGCTGTTATGTGAAGACGGGGCTGTTCTTTTACCATCAGCCTCCCGGTTTATGCCCCACGCAGCCCATAGAAGATCCGAAAGTTGCTGTGATGAGAGGTCGTCACCGAGGAATAAGCGGCCTGACTCCCGGTCATTAAGAGCATCCATAAGGGGTTTGCCACCACTTTTTACCGGCGCCGGAAGAACTATATCCTGAGCTTTAAGCATGGCAGGTGAGATTAATAAGGTCATTACTAAAATACCTGTGTATGTTTTCAGTGCATTTTTCATTTTGATTATCATTCAGATTACGGGTAGTCAGTTTGAGATTTCTTTTCCCAAACTTACGATAATATTATATTTCTTTGTTTCTATGTTGTTAATCCAATAGCTATTTTTATAATTATTATCGACAACTAATTAATGTAAGACTGTAAGGTCAAAAACAATGTTAACATTGTGTATACTAATTAATTTACAATACAAAACAAAAGAGTTATTTATGAAATCAACCATGCGAATAATTCATAAATGGTCAGTAGCATTAAGAATAATTCCATTAGTAATATTAGTGGCCGCACTTAAATTCGGTACACATAAATTTGGATTTGAAGTGATGGAGTTGAATGCGTTGTTTTCAAGTTTAGTAGCGGGTACAATTTTCCTTATAGGATTTTTAATATCAGGTGTGCTTACTGATTATAAGGAAAGCGAAAAGTTGCCAAGTGAACTAGCCTCTTTATTACGAAATCTTTATGATGATACACAGACTATTTATGAAGGGAAAAACTCAATGGCAGCCAAAGAATTTATAGTAATACAGAGAGATTTTGTCAGTTCTTTGAAGGATTGGTTCTATAAAAAGCAAAAAACTAAAATCATTTTGGAAAAACTTAGTTCGATGAATGATTCTTTTATAGCACTGGAAAAAGAAGGCATTCAGGCGAATTACATTATTAAGATGAAGAATGAGCAAAATAATATTCGCAGAATAATTATGAGAATCGACACAATAAGAGATACAGAGTTTGTGGGTTCGGCATATGCAATTGTTGAAGCAATGGGATTCCTGACTGTATTTGGTCTTCTTATTATAAGAATTGAACCATATTTTGCTTCGCTCTTCCTAACCTTACTGATAACGTTTTTGATATCATATATGTTTCTTTTAATAAAAGACCTTGATAATCCCTTTGACTATTCAGGCAAAGGAGAATCCGGAACAGAAATATCATTAAAGCCTATTTATGATTTTGAGAAAGTAATTCTTGTCAGCGGAACCCTCCCTTAGCACCATTTCTGCAGATAGAAAACAAAAACCCCCTTGCGGGGGTGTCTGCTTTCACTTTCTTGTGGAGCTGGCGGGAGTCGAACCCGCGTCCAGTCAAGGCAATCATATGCTTTCTACATGCTTATCCTGTCTTGATTGTCGGAAGAGACGAGGTGCCAGGCAACCGGATCTCAACTTATCTCCTTTATTTCATCTTCAGGCCGGAGAAACCGTCAGACAATCCCTGAATTGCGTGCGCCTCCTTATCGGGTTGGTACAGGGCGTCACCGCCCGGGAAGCGTCTCGTCCCAACACCTGGTGCCGGGATTAAGCTTAATCTACTTGGTTCGATTAAGCAGCAAGAGCGTAGTTATTTTCGCCAGTTATTGTTGTGAGACACAAGTTAAAGAGATGCGTCACCACTCTCTGCATGCTTACATACCATCACGGCTTGCTGTCAAAACCAGGTCAGCCCCATTGTTTGTAATGCAGCGCAAAATTACACAATTAAACGCTGCGGTGACAAAATGATGCACAAAAATCAGGCCGAATTATTATCTTCACACCGTCCTCAATAATACCGTTATGGAAAAGAGACTTAAGGTGGGCATCCTTCGTGAAACAAAGACCCCGCCTGACCGCAGGGTTCCCCTTACACCCTCACAGATCGTAGCTCTGCAGAAACAGTACCCGTTCGTTCAGTTCTTTGTACAGCCTTCCGATATACGGTGCTATACAGACAGTGAATACGAATACCTGAGAATTCCTCTCCGGGAAGACCTGAGCAACTGTGACATCCTGATGGGGGTGAAGGAGGTGGACAAACGCCTGTACATCGAAGGAAAGACATACCTCTTCTTTGCCCACGTGGCAAAGAAACAGGAGCATAACCGGGCGATGCTGCAGGAAATCCTCAGGAAAAAGGTAAGACTTATCGACTATGAGTACCTGACCACCGACAAGGGTCAGCGCGTTGTTGCATTCGGAAGATGGGCAGGCATAGTAGGAGCTTACAACGCCCTCAGAGCAAGAGGAATAAAAACAAACAGGTTTAAACTCAAACCCGCATTTCAATGCCGGGACCTCGATGAAATGCTGGCAGGACTGCGTCTGATACAGCTTAAGCCGGGACTGAAAATCCTTGTCACCGGCGAGGGCCGCGTTGCTTCGGGTGCCCTGGAAACTCTCTCGGTTTGCAGCAACCTTCTGAAAGTGACACCTGAAGATTTTCTCGTTAAGGAATATGACGTCCCGGTGTTTTGCCAGATCGGCCCGCAGCATTATGTCATACACAAGGACGGCAGACCGTTCGACTTTAACAATTTTCTCTATCACCCGGAAGACTATCTTTCGGATTTCAAAAAATATACCAGGGTGACTGATGTGTTCATCGCCGCTCATTTCTGGGATCCCCGCTCTCCGGTGTTCTTTACAAAGGATGATATATCAGACCCTGATTTCAGGATCTCCGTGATTGCTGACATCAGCTGTGATATTGCAGGACCGATTCCAACCACCCTGAGGGCGACAAGCATCGCTGACCCGTTTTACAGTTATAACCGCTTTACCCATGCCGAGGAAGCTGCCTTCAACGCACCTGAACACATTGCGGTGATGTCAATAGACAACCTCCCCGGCGAGCTGCCGCGCGATGCTTCAAGCGATTACGGCAGACAGCTGATGGAAAATGTGCTTCCCGATCTGTTCAATGACAATCCTTCCCCGATGATTCTCAGGGCGACAATTACCGACAAGGGAGGACTCACTGCACAGTATGCTTATCTTGCAGATTATGTAAAAGGAGAAGCGCACTGACCATGATGAAGATTGTCATATGCGGACCGGCTCACCCATACCGTGGCGGAATAGCGGCGTACAATGAACGTATGGCGAAGCAGTTTCTCCGCGAGGGTGACGCTGCTGCCATATACACTTTTTCTCTTCAGTACCCCTGGTTCCTTTTCCCCGGTAAGTCACAGTATGACGACGGCAATTCGCCCGAGGGAATTACAATCACCAGGGCCATTAATTCCGTGAACCCCCTGAACTGGTTCGGAATAGGCCTCCGGCTGAGACGTACGAAGCCTGACATGATAATACTTCGTTACTGGCTTCCGTTTATGGCACCGGCACTGGGCATCATTGCGAGGATAGTGAGGAGCAACGGACACACAAGAGTGCTGACAATCTTCGACAATGTCATCCCTCACGAAAAACGGTTCGGAGACAAGTTCCTGACACGGTTCTTCATCCGCGGCATCCACGGAGCCCTTGTAATGACAAGGGCCGTACAAAATGATCTCGGGACTTTCAATTCAAGGATGCCGTGCATCATTTCGCCGCACCCCCTGTTCGACAACTACGGCGAGCCTGTATCACGGGATGAGGCCGTCGCCAGACTCAAACTGTCATCTGCAGACAGGTACCTGCTTTTCTTTGGCTTCATCAGGGAATACAAAGGCCTTGACCTGCTCCTGGAAGCAATGGCCGATGAAGGAGTGCGTGAGTCAGGGGTGAAGCTGATTGTGGCCGGTGAATTCTACGAGGATGAAAAGAGTTATCTTGAAATAATCAGGAAGAATAACCTTGGCGACAGGGTTATCCTTCATACGCATTTTATAAGCAATGATGATGTAAGGTATTATTTCTCAGCTGCCTCGATTATTGTACAGCCATACCGTTCTGCTACGCAATCAGGTGTGACTCAGATTGCCTATCATTTTGACAAGCCCATGATAGTGACTGATGTAGGCGGGCTTGCTGAGATTGTGCCGGATGGAAAATGCGGGTATGTAGTACAACCTGAAGCAGGAGCAATTGCAGAGGCAATTAATAGATTTTTCAGGGGAGACGAAAATGCGTTTCAGCCGGGCCTTGATGAGCAGAAAAAACTCTACTCGTGGGACAAACTCACTGATGCCCTGAGAGTTCTGCACAGGATGACGCAAAAGAAGTCTGAAGGTCTGAAGGTCTGAAGTCTGAAGTCTGAAGTCTGAAGGTCTGAAGGTCCTTAAAGTTTTATTCTTCTATGCCCCATGCTCCATGCTCCATGCTCCATGCCCGTCACAGATTCACCTTATCCCTTATCAGGTACCTGTTCCGCTCCGGGGAGCGGCGGTTCACAAGTTCTGCAAGGAACCCTGTGAGGAAAAGAAATGACCCGATTATCATCACGGCCAGTGAAATATAAAACCACGGGCTGTCTGTAACAAGCGGAGCCCGGAGGTTCTGCCATACAAAAACGAGCTTCCGGACGCCCAGAGATCCTGCCATGATGAACCCGGTCAGAAACATCAGCGTACCCCACATTCCGAAAAAATGCATCGGGCTCTTGCCGAACCTCGTTATAAAGCTTATTGTAAGGAGGTCGAGATAGCCCTTAAAGAACCTGTCGAGACCGTATTTTGTCACCCCGTACTTCCGGGCCTGATGCTGTACCACTTTCTCGCCTATGTTGCGGAAGCCGGCCTCTTTGGCCAGCATCGGAATATAACGGTGCATCTCACCGAAGACCTCGATGCTCTTAACCACCTCGGCATCATATGCCTTGAGCCCGCAGTTGAAGTCGTGCAGTTTTATTCCTGAGAATTTCCTCGCCGTGTAATTGTAAAGTTTGGAGGTACTCCTTTTAATGAACGGGTCATACCTTTTCTTTTTCCAGCCAGAGACAACCTGGAAACCTTCTTCGCGCACCATCCGGACAAGGCCGGGGATCTCATCAGGACTGTCCTGAAGGTCGGCGTCCATTGTTATTACAACATCTCCCCGGGCATTTTCAAAACCCGTATGGAGAGCGGCTGCCTTGCCGTAGTTCCGGCGGAACCTGACAGCTTTCAGATTGCTGTACTTTTTACCGAGGTCAGTGAGCACATCCCACGTTTTGTCATTACTTCCGTCATCAATGACGATAAGCTCATAACTCAATGATGATGAGACACATACTTTGTCAATCCATGCTGCCAGCTCTGGCAGCGACTCGTCCTCGTTAAAGGCCGGAACAACAACAGACAGATCCATTGTTATTTTACCTCATCGTCAAGCAACGGGTTACCCTCTTTCTTAATGAACAGGGAAACTAAAAGTGACAGAATCAGACCGAAAAAGGCTGCTGTGAAAACAGATGATACGGCCATAAACCAGGGTTTCATGAATTTGGCCTGCATCTCCAGGGCGGCATCAATTGATCCCTCTGGCATACCCCTGGCGATAAGCTTTTCCTCTGCCTCAAGGATCTGCTTGTCAACAAGTCCCGGATCAATGAATCCGTAGAGTACGTAAATATAGATAGCTCCCAGGATGGCGGCATAGATATTAATAACCACACCTGCACCAACCGCTTTGCCGTATGAAATGTACCCGTGGTTAAAAGTGTCGCGGTATGAGCGCAGAAGCATATACAGAGCCCCAATAGAAATAATAAGACTCGGTACTATTACCCATGGCTTTCCGGTGACGTCAAGCATATAGGTAAGCACTGAAAATACAATTGTGATAAGACCCAGAATGAGTCCGTAATTCAGGGTTTCTTTCCAGACAGATTTTCTTTCTTCCATTTCAACGGGTATTTGTGGTTAGCAGAACAAATATAATCTATTTCCTTAAAATCCGATGGCATCAGAGTTCGCAACAATTATTTGGATGAGGGCCAAAAAATATTACCTTTGCGCCGGGGTAAGTCTCATACGACCAGCTCCCTTTGAACTCCCCCAGGGTCGGAAGGCAGCAAGGGTAGAAGGTTGTAGCGGTGCGATATGAGGGGCTTACCCTCTTTTTTTTGACCATGGCTGAACTTATCTTTTTATCTTTGCACCCGTTAATTGTATCGAATGATAATAAAACTCTATCCTGAAAATCCGAATCCGGATCACATCCGCAAAGTGACGTGGGTGCTTGAGCAGGGTGGAATTGTCATTTATCCCACAGATACTATATATGCAATGGGATGCGATATCAAGGCCACCAAAACCATTGAGAAAATTGCAAAATACAAGGGCCTGAATCCGGGTAATCCTGATATGTCAATGATCTTTTCATCGATGAGCCAGCTCTCGGAGTATACAGTTATCCACGACAATAATCTTTTCAGGCTGCTGAAGCGCAATCTGCCCGGGGCTTTCACCTTCATAGTACCGGCCAACAACCAGATACCGGTAATTTTCAAGCATAAGAAGAAGACACTGGGGATCCGTATCCCGGACAACAACATAACTATGGAGCTGGTCCGTGACCTTGGCAGGCCTCTGATGACCACATCAATACACAATGATGATGAGATTATCGAGTATATCACTGATCCTGAGTTAATTCACGAAAAATATTTCGATTTTGCCGATCTGGTGGTGGACGGTGGATTCGGAAGCAATGAGCCTTCAACAATTGTCGACTGCACAGGTCCCGAGCCGTTAATCCTCAGGCAGGGGAAGGGGATACTCGAATTGTAGATTTGCGATTTGCGAATTTCAGTCTTTCCTTACTTCCTGTCGCTTGTAAAAAACTTGTTCAGCTTCTCAAATGCCGAAGGAAGGGCAAAGACCACAACCTTGTCGCCGTACTGGATATGAGTGTCACCGGTGGCAATGAACGGCTTACCGTCGCGGATACCTCCTCCGACAATGGCGTCCTTCGGGAAGTTGATGAGCCTGAGCGGTCCGTCAGTAACCCGTGCACTCTCCGAAACGAAGAATTCGAGCACTTCGGCATCAGTCCCGGTCATCATTTTGACCTGTGTGACATTGGGGTTCATCGTATGACGGAAGATGCGGCTGGCAGTGGCAATCTTCTTGTTGATGATTGTATCAATTCCGGTGTTCTCGGCAAGGTTGATATATTCCATGTTCTCCACCTCGGCTATTGTCTTCATTACGCCCATCTTCTTGGCAAGCAGGCAGGAGAGAATGTTGGTCTCCGAGTTTCCGGTCACGGCTACGAAGGCGTCCATGTTATTCAGGCCTTCCTCGGCCAGAAGATCCCTGTTACGTCCGTCGCCGTTGATGACCAGGGTATCCTCCAGCTGTTCAGCCAGAGTCTGGCATCTTTCAAGGTTACTGTCGATGAGTTTCACCTGGCATTCGTGCTGAAGGTTGAGGGCGACGTGCCTGCCGATACGGCTTCCTCCAAGTATCATTACACTGCGGGCTTCGATATTCTTTTTTCCTGAGAACTTCATCATGTCACCGATGCCTTCACGGGTTGAGATGACATACGCCAGGTCTCCGTCGTGAAACTCCTCCTTGCCTCTCGGAATTATCGTGCGGTCGTGTCTCTTGATGGCTACTGCCCTGTAAAGGATTGATCCGAAAGTATTGGCCACTTCCTCAAGACTCTTGTTAAGTACGGGGGCATTGGACTCCAGCTTCTGGACATAGAGCGAGAGCTTGCCGCCTGCAAAATCCATGAATTCCGTTGTGCCCGTTTCCTTGAGCAGGCCGATGACCTCCTTGGCTGCAATAAGCTCGGGATATATAAGGTGGTCAATTCCCATCTCCTTGAAGAAATCCCTGTTACCTCTTTCGAGGTATCCCATGTTGTCAATACGGGCTATTACTTTTTTCGCTCCAAGCTTTTTTGCCAGAATTGCAGCGGTGATATTTGTGTCTTCAGAGTGGGCTACTGCAATAAAGAGGTCAGTGTTTTTCTTGACGGCCTCCCGGAGAATATCCAGTGAGGTGGCTGACCCTTCATATGTCAGTACATCAATAACCGCGTCAATTGGCTTGAGCCTCTCCTCTTCGGAGTCAATGAGTATGATTTCATGGTCATCCTGGGAAAGCATCTTCGCAAGATGAGTTCCCACCTCGCCTGCTCCGGCAATTACTATTCTCATTTGTGTCAGCGTAATATCCGGCAAAGTTATATAAAAAGAATCATTACCTGAGTGGCCTGATTTCAATCTTAAGCCGCCGCGTGGCAGCGTGCTTTTTCACCTCGGCGGGGATCATGCCGTCATCAGTGAACAGGGTCAGTGATCTGCCCGACTGATACGCCGTAAGTGGCGTTCCTTTAATATTATATATCAGAGTACCTTCTTTCCTGCTTTCACTGAGGATTCGAATATAACCGGCTGAGACGAAGAGCGAAGCAGCAACTATGAATGGTTTAAGTGTGAGTTTTCCGACTCTCAGCAGCGAGGCCATAAGCAGGGCAATAGCCATGGTAAGCAGCACGGTTTCAGCGCCGGTAAAGCCGATGTTTTCGATTACGCCGTGCGGGAGGGATGCAGCAAAGTCCGTATAACCGACCGTAAGATGTGACAACCACCTCAGAAGGGTACCGAAGAAAGCCGCCACAGGGCCCAGCGGTGAGAATATGACCAGCAGCAGGGCAAGCACCAGCACGGCGAAAGAGATAGGAATCACTACCAGGTTTGTGACAAGGAAAAGCAGCGGGAAGATATTGAACAGTCTGACAGTCAGTGCGAAGGTGCCCGCCTGGGCAACAACGGAAACAGCGGTCATCTGCCAGAACCAGTCTATAAATTTATTTTCCGGTTTCAGCAGACGGTGCAGAGGTTCGTAGAATAAGATTATGAAGGCAACCGCAAGATAGGAGAGCTGGAATCCCGCCTCGAACAGCACCGCCGGGCGTGTTGCAATGAGAAGGAATGCAGAAGCAAGCAGGATGTTCATGCTGTTGCTCTGCCGGTGCAGCAGGGATCCTGCCTGAAGAAATGAAAACATAATTGTAGCCCGGAGTACTGACGGTGAAAGACCCGTGATGAATGCGAATGCCCAGAGCGACAGTAATATTATAATTACCCTCAGCAGGTGCATTCTTCGGCGCATGAAGAAGAGAAGGCCGGAGATCATCAGACTGATCATTCCGACGTGCAATCCGGATACGGCCATTATATGCATCGCCCCGGTCCTGGAGAAGGATGTCAGCAGATCCCTGCCGAGTAAATCCTTTTCGCCTATTGTCAGGGCTGTTACAAGCCCGAGGTCCTCGCCCTCCAGTCCTGCTGCTGCAAAGGCTTCCGTCATTCTGCGGGCAGTTATGAGCGATAACTCCCTGAGGTTCCGCTGGCGGGGGGAAGAGTGCTCGAGCAGGCCGTTGGTGCTGAAGAACCCGAAGTATTTTATGCCCTGGCCTTCCATATACCTCCGGTAGTCGAATTCACAGGGGTTACCGTTATTGACAACGGGCAGGGGAGTAGTGCGTATCAGTAATCTGTCGCCCGGGATCCAGTCGCGTGTGAGGGTGTCATTCATGCAGTAGAGCAGGATCGATCCCTTCACTCCGTAACGGAGGGTATCGGTACCTGCAGCAATTATCTTCGCCCTGAATGACCGGCTGTTAGCCTTTTCTTCAGGGTATTCGGATAACCTGAGAAGGAACGTCTGTTGCTGTTTTTCGAATGTTGTGAGTCTCCTGTTTTCAGTGCTGTAGAGGAGGTAGCCTGCCGCAGCGGTGAAAATCATCATGATTCCGCCAAAGAGAATGTCAGTGAAGTACATTTTCCTGAGTACCAGGAAAGTCATAGCGGCGGCGGAGGCAGCAAGGGAAACCCATGCGATGGTATCACCTCCCGGTGCTGCCTCCGCCGCGATGACACCTGCACACAACGGCGCCACAAGTCTCAGGAAAGGGATCTCCCTGAAAAGCACGGGTCTTCAGCGTTAGACAGAATAAAGTTAGAAAAGAAAAGCCTGATTGTCAAGTGCAGGTGTCATAACCCTCCGGCAGACTGAATGTTATTGTCTGCCGGCAGGCAGACTCAGGCATCCGGCCGGGTCAGCAGATCACTGTCTGCCCGTGGGCAAAACAGTGCGGTAATCAGCTTCAAATTTCCCCTTGCTGATATCATTCAGCTTGCCTTTGATTAGACGGCGGCGCAGCGGGCTCAGCTTGTCAGTGAAAAGAATACCGTCGAGGTGATCATATTCGTGGAGCACAACCCGGGCTTTATGACCATTATAAACTTCATCGTGAAACTTCCAGTTCTCATCATAATACTTTATCCGGATCTCCGACTCGCGTTCCACCTCCTCATGAAGCCCCGGCAGGCTGAGGCACCCTTCGGTCATGGGCACCTTTGCACCCTTGCGTTCTGTCACCTGCGGGTTGATAAACACTTTTTTAAAATCCTTCATCTCAGGATGTTCCTTTGCAAGTGGCTCACCGTCAATGACAAACAGCCGTACTGATTTACCTATCTGGGGAGCGGCAAGGCCGAGCCCGTCAGAGTTGTACATTGTCTCGAACATATCGGCAATGAAAGTCTCAAAGGCAGGATAATTCCTGTCTATTTCTTTTGCCACCTGACGCAGCACCGGGTGTCCGTATACGTATACCGGGTAAGTCATTCCTGGTTTTTTGTTTTGTTTTTCATGTTTTTTTCTCTGCTCATCCATGACTGCAAGATAATTGAAGCGCTTATCCTGTCAACCATCGATTTGTCTCTCCGGTCACTTTTTTTTACTCCGCCCTCGATCATCGCACTCATCGCCATCTGCGATGTGAAGCGTTCATCGGCCAGATGCAGAGGAATCTCCGGAAAGATTTTTCTGAACCTTGCAATGAACGGGTCGATATACTTTACGCTTTCACTGGGCAAATTGTTCACGGTGACAGGATATCCGATGACAACCTCGGTAACATTTTCGCGCGGGAAATAGTCTTTCAGGAAGCTTTCCAGTTCATGAGTGGCCACCGTGATCAGGGGAGATGCAATGATCCGGAGAGGGTCGGTAACTGCCAGCCCGGTTCGTTTTCTTCCATAGTCAATTGCCAGTACTCTTCCCAATTTTAACTGTTTTTGTATTTATTCAGCGTTGCCGGTGTTCAGTAAACACCGGCACGCCGCAAAGTTACCTTTTTAGGGCAATAAAAAAAAGAGCCGGTATCGCCGGCTCCCCTTTTTGAAATATCACAACTTTACTCTTTAACTTCTTCCGCGGGTGCGAAATTCATTGCAGCAAAGCGCTTGTATGTGTTGTATCTCCATTTTGCGTTTTCCTCAGCGTGTTTGAACAGCACGTCAGCCTCTCCCGGGAAGTCCTTCAGCAGTGAAGTGTAACGCACTTCTGACTTCAGGAATTCCTGGAATTTACTCCAGTCAGGCTCCTTGGAATCGAGCTGGAAGGGATTTTTGCCTTCTGCCTCGAGCCGCGGGTCGAACCTGTAGAGGTGCCAGTAGCCTGATGTAACTGCATCTTCTGCCTGTGCCTGGGTTTTGCCCATGCCGTTGCGAAGACCGTGGTTGATACAGGGTGAGTAGGCAATTATGAGTGATGGGCCGGGGTACTCCTCAGCTTCACGGATTGTCTTGAAGAATTGGTTCTGGCTTGATCCCATCGAGACCTGCGCTACGTAGACATAACCGTAAGTCATTGCCATCTGTCCGAGGTCTTTCTTGCGGATCTTCTTACCTGAGGCTGCGAACTTGGCCACAGCGCCTGCAGGTGTTGATTTTGAAGCCTGGCCGCCGGTATTGGAGTAGACCTCTGTGTCAAGCACCAGGACGTTCACATTCTCGCCTGAGGCAAGAACATGGTCAAGGCCGCCGTAACCGATGTCATATGCCCATCCGTCGCCGCCGAAGATCCAGTGCGATTTCTTGACAAGATACTGTTTGAGGTCAAGGATTTCCCTGCACACCGCAGATTTATCCTTTTCGCAGGCCGCAACCACTTTGTCAGAAGCTGCTCTCGAGGTTTTGGCGTCATCAATCGAGGTCAGCCACCCGTTAAATGCTTCAACAGTTTCGGCTGCAAGGCCTTTGTCCAGGTTCTCATTCATCAGGCGCTTGATGCGTTCTCTGATCTTTGTAGATCCCAGTGCAAGACCGAAGCCGTATTCAGCGTTGTCTTCGAAGAGTGAATTGGCCCATGCCGGACCGTGTCCCTCTTTATTGACAGTATAAGGTGTCGAAGGTGCCGAGCCGCCGTAGATCGAGGAACATCCTGTTGCATTGGCCACTACCATCCGGTCTCCGAACAGCTGGGTAATTGTCTTGATATAAGGAGTCTCACCGCAGCCGGCGCACGCACCTGAAAACTCGAAGAGCGGCTGTGCAAACTGTGAGTTCTTGACATTGGTGTACTTGTCGACAATATTGTCTTTGTATCCCACCTTCTCATGCATATGTGACCACAGTTCTGCCTGGGCAAGCTGAGTCTCGAGAGGTTTCATTATAAGTGATTTCACTTTTGAAGGACAAACATCGGCGCAGTTGCCGCAGCCGGTACAGTCATAAACGCTGACCTGTATCCTGAACTTGTGGCTCTTTGTATTACCGATACCCTGTTTGGCGGTGGTGCCTGCAGGTGCCGCTGCCAGTTCCTCGTCAGTAAGGAGGAAAGGACGTATTGCTGCGTGAGGGCAAACCATCGAACACTGGTTGCACTGTATGCAGTTTTCAATCTGCCACTCGGGAACATTCACTGCAATACCGCGTTTCTCATAGGCCGCGGTTCCTGCGGGGAAGGTTCCGTCTTCGCGTCCTACGAATGCACTTACCGGAAGATCGTCGCCGCGCTGTCCGTTGATCGGATCAACAACATCGCGGATGAAGGCAGGTTTGCTTGTATCAACAACGTCAGCCTTAACTTTTATCGAAGCCCACTCTGCGGGGATCTCAACTTTAGTTACGTCACCGCCGCGGTCAATAGCATCGTTATTCATCTTTATCACTGCATCACCCTTCTTTCCGTATGCCTTGATTACAGAATGTTTCATCTCTTCAACGGCAAGCTTGTAAGGAATGACTTCAGCCACCTTGAAGAAGGCGCTCTGCATTATAGTGTTGGTGCGCGAACCGAGACCCAGCTCTTCAGCTATGTTGGTGGCATTGATTATATAGAATTCAATTTTGTGCTCTGCCAGGTATTTTTTTGTTGCATCGGGCAGTTTGGTCAATGTCTCTTCCGGATCCCAGATGGAGTTCAGCAGGAAAGTGCCGCCATTCTTGAGTCCCCTGAGCATGTCATACTTGTCAAGATAGGCCGGGACGTGGCATGCCACAAAATCCGGGGTATTGACAAGATACGGTGACCTGATTGGCTTATCACCAAAACGAAGGTGTGAGGTGGTTATGCCGCCTGACTTCTTGGAGTCATAGGCGAAGTAAGCCTGACAGTATTTATCTGTGGTGTCACCGATGATTTTTATCGAAGCCTTGTTCGCACCTACAGTGCCGTCTGCACCGAGACCGTAAAACTTGGCTGAGTAAGTGCCTTTGTCGCTCACGTTTATTTCGGGAAGCAATGGCAGAGACCTGAAGGTAACATCGTCAACGATGCCAACCGTGAACTGGTTCATCGGTTTGGCCTGTTTCATGTTTTCGAAGACTGATATCATCTGGGCAGGGGTGGTGTCTTTGGAGCTTAGTCCGTAACGGCCGCCGATGATCATTGGATGCATTTCGAGGTCATAGAAAATCTCCTTAACATCAAGGTACAGAGGATCTCCGTTGGCACCTATTTCCTTGGTACGGTCCAGAACTGAAATACGTTTCACAGTTTTAGGAAGTACATTCAGGAGGTATTTTGCAGAGAAAGGTCTGTAGAGATGGACTGAGATAAGTCCCAGTTTCTCACCCTTGGTTGCGGCAAGATAATCTATCGTTTCCTTGATTGTTTCCGTAACGGATCCCATTGCTATTATAATATTTTCAGCATCCGGGGCTCCGTAATATGTGAAAGGCTTGTATTCGCGGCCCGTGAGCTTTGATATTTTCTCCATGTACTCGTTGACAGTATCGTCAAGGTGAGTGTAGAACGGATTTGATGCCTCTTTAGCCTGGAAGAATATGTCAGGGTTCTGGGCTGTGCCTCTTGTAACAGGTTTATCGGGATTCAGCGACTGGTGGCGGAAGCGGTTGAGAGCCTCGGTGTCAACCAGCTTCTTCAGATCTTCCATCTCGATGGGTTCGATCTTCTGTATCTCGTGTGAAGAACGGAAACCGTCGAAGAAATGGAGGAAAGGTACCCTCGATTTAATTGCTGAGAGGTGGGCTACACCTGCGAGGTCCATTATTTCCTGGACGCCGCCGCTGGCGAGCATGGCGAACCCGGTCTGGCGGGTTGCATATATGTCTCCGTGGTCACCGAAGATCGAAAGAGCGTGACCGGCAAGGGTGCGGGCGCTGACATGGAATACGGCAGGGAGAAGCTCGCCTGCTATCTTGTACATATTGGGTATCATGAGCAGAAGACCCTGCGATGCGGTATAGGTTGTGGTGAGGGCTCCCGACTGGAGTGCTCCGTGCACGGCGCCGGCGGCACCGCCTTCGCTCTGCAGTTCAACAACTTTAACTTCTTCGCCGAACATGTTCTTCAGTCCGTGGGCAGCCCACTCATCTACGTATTCTGCCATTGTGGAAGATGGGGTGATGGGGTAGATACAGGCCACCTCGCTGAACATGTAAGCTACATGAGAAGCTGCCTGGTTACCGTCACAGGTTATAAATTTTTTCGTTGCCATTTGAATTATAAGTGATTAATGAACAATTATTTAGAATTTAAATAAGCTGCAAATTTACATAATTTCGCTGAGATTCTACTCGCTGTTCATAGAAACAAGGAACTCTTCATTCGAGCGGGTCTGTGTGATCCGGTCACGAAGGAATTCCATTGCCTCAACCGAGTTCATGTCAGTCAGGTAGTTACGCAGCACCCATATCTTGCTCAGGACGGATTTGTCGAGAAGCAGGTCTTCACGCCTGGTGCTTGATGCCGGAATGTCAATTGACGGGAAAATACGTCTGTTTGACAGTTTACGGTCAAGCTGCAGTTCCATGTTTCCCGTTCCCTTGAATTCTTCAAAGATGACATCATCCATTTTGGAACCTGTGTCAGTGAGGGCTGTTGCGATAATTGTAAGCGAGCCGCCGTTCTCTATGTTACGGGCTGCCCCGAAGAACCTCTTCGGTTTGTGAAGTGCGTTGGAGTCAACACCGCCTGACAGAACCTTACCGGATGCAGGGGCGATTGCGTTGAATGCCCTTGCCAGCCTGGTAATGGAGTCAAGCAGGATCACCACATCGTGACCGCATTCTACAAGCCTCTTGGCCTTCTCCTGTACTATTGTGGCGATACGGACGTGTCTTTCTGCAGGTTCGTCGAATGTGGAGGCGATGACCTCTGCATTTACGTTGCGCGCCATTTCCGTAACCTCTTCAGGACGCTCGTCAATAAGGAGAATCATGAGGTACACTTCCGGATGGTATTTGGCAATTGCATTTGCTATATCCTGAAGCAAAATCGTTTTACCGGTTTTCGGCTGGGCGACTATAAGACCGCGCTGTCCTTTTCCCAAGGGGCAGAACATGTCTACTATACGCATTGAGAGATTACCCTCTCCCGGTTTGCAGAGAGTAAATTTCTCATTTGGGAAAAGAGGAGTGAGGTAGTCGAAGGGAACCCGGTCACGTATGAAATCGGGTGTCCGGCCGTTTATCTCTTCAACCTTTATAAGCGGAAAATATTTTTCACCCTCACGCGGAGGCCTGATCGTCCCCCTGATTGTGTCTCCGGTTTTAAGACCGAAGAGTTTGATCTGCGACTGTGATACATATATATCATCAGGCGAGCTGAGGTAGTTGTAATCGGGTGAGCGGAGGAAACCGTAGCCGTCGGGCATTATCTCCAGCACACCGGTGTTGGCGACGATGCCTTCAAAATCGTAGACCCGCTCTCTCTTTTCTTCCCTGACAACAGGCATTTCCGGCAGTCCGGCCACAGATTCCGGAACCGGAGCTGCGGGGATGACAGGAGTGTCATTTGAAATTGTTTCAGGAAGAATATGATTTTCGGATGTTGTATCGCTGAATCTCAGGTCATCATTATCAGGTTCGGTACCTGTTTCAGGTGCAAACTGGAGACGTTCCGGCTGTTGCTGCTGCTGTTGTTGCTGCTGTTGCTGTTGCTGTTGCTGCTGCAATTGTTGCGGTGTCGGCTGCGGACGGTCGCTCTCTGGCCTGACCGGATTTGGCTGATCATTCCTGTAAGTGCGAGGTCTCTTGTTCCTGTTTGAGTCACGGTCCTGCCTGTAGTTAGGCTGCTGGCCCTGCTGACTCTGCTGGTCTCTGCTGATTCTGCTGGTTCGGTTGACTCTGCTGGCCCGGCTGGCCCTGCTGATTCTGCTGGCTTCTCTGCTGCTGGATGAGGCTGAGACTGAGGCTGAGACTGAGGCTGAGGCTGAGGCTGAGGTTGAGGTTGAGACTGAGGTTGTTGCGGTCTGGGTTGCTGCTGTTGTCTTTGCTGTACCGGCTGGCCCTGAACAGGCTGTCGTGGCTGATTCTGCTGTGGCTGGTTCTGCTGCTGTCCCTGCTGTGGCGCACCCTGTGGTTGTCCCTGTTGTGGTGCCCTGGGCTGCCACTCCTTATTTTTTACGGGACGGCCGCGTTTGTCACCACCTTTGTCGCCCTGACGCTGCTGTCTCTGGTCATCGGACCTCGGCTGCTGTTCCCTCGCGGATGCCGGTTTGTCACCGGCAGGTTTGTCTGGTCTGCCTGTTTTACGGGCTTCAGCGGCATCAATTGCCTGCTGATCGAGAATCTTATAAATAAGATCCTGTTTTTTCAAGAGTTCTGCTCTCTTGATGTTGAGCACTTTAGCTATTTCCCTAAGTTCGGGAACAAGCATCTCGCTCAGTTCTAGAATGTCATGCATATGTTAAGAGTGTGTAGAAAAAATAAAAAGATTGTTTTTTTTGGTGAAATGGGGAGTGATTTTGAACTGTCCCGCTGATTGAGTAACCGACTTTGCCGGAAATCTGGCACAATGTTAATCATTAATACGCTAAATAACAAGTAACCGGTATAAAATTAATGTCGGAATTTGTTATAAATCCTTAATGATCGCTGATCTGCGACTTTCAGTCCATTTGTTAAAGAAAAACAGGAAAAAACTTGTTTTCCCGAACAGAATTAATTATTATTGTAAACTTTTGCTAAAAACATTCTTTACTAGCATTTAAGTCATTGTCAATGCGTCAGTTAAAAATTACTAAACAGGTCACCAACCGTGACACTCCCTCGCTGGATAAATACCTGCAGGAGATCGGGAAGGTTGAGCTGATATCTCCTGAAGAGGAGGTCTCGCTGGCGAGACGCATTCGTGCGGGTGATCATGATGCACTGGCAAGGATGGTCAAAGCCAATCTGCGTTTTGTGGTTTCGGTGGCAAAACAGTACCAGAATCAGGGTATGACGCTGCCTGACCTTATAAACGAGGGCAACCTCGGTCTGATAAAGGCGGCACAGCGTTTTGACGAAACCCGCGGGTTTAAGTTTATTTCGTACGCAGTGTGGTGGATCAGGCAGGCAATTCTGCAGTCGCTTGCCGAACAGGCGAGGATAGTCAGGCTTCCTGTCAACAAGATAGGTTCGATAAACCGCATCAACAGGGCATACTCCAAACTTGAGCAGGAATATGAGCGTGAGCCGTCTGCACAGGAAATAGCAGAGCTGCTTGAACTGGCCCCGGAGGATGTAAAAGAGTCGATACGCACCAATGGGCGGACTCTCAGCATGGATGCCCCGATAAGTTCGGAGGAGGACAATAACATGTACGATGTTATGCAGAATGATGAGGCACCAAGTCCTGACCGCAACCTTATCAATGAGTCCCTGGCTTACGAGATTGAGCGTGCACTGAGTACCCTCTCGCCTCGCGAAGCCAAGGTGCTGAAACTCTATTTCGGCATCGGGATGAAACATCCGTATACACTTGAGGAGATAGGGGAAGAACTGAGCCTGACCCGCGAAAGGGTGAGACAGATAAAAGAAAAGGCTATCAAACGCATCCAGTTTACCACCCGTTGCCGGATACTCAAATCGTACCTCGGTTAATTGCGAAAAAACAGATTATCATGAGTCACCTGGTAGCTCCCTCGCTTCTTGCAGCTGATTTTTCAAATCTCGCCGCCGAGGTTGAAATGGTAAATGACAGTATGGCCGACTGGATCCATCTTGACATTATGGACGGGCTGTTTGTGCCCAACATCTCATTCGGTTTTCCGGTTGTGGAGGCTGTACGGGACCTCTCCTCGAAACCTCTTGACGTGCACCTTATGATAGTTGATCCTGACCGCTATCTTGAAAGGTTCAGGGATGCCGGGGCCTCGAACCTTACAGTACATTATGAGGCTTGTCATAACCTGCACCGCACTGTCAGCGAAATACGCAGGCTGGGTATGAAGGCCGGCGTATGCGTGAATCCACATACCCCGGTAATGCTGTTGCAGGATATATTGCCATATATTGACATGGTACTTATAATGACTGTCAATCCGGGTTACGGGGGGCAGACCTTTATTCCGGGAAGCATCAACAAGATAGGCGAGCTGAGGAGCATGATAGATCTCGAGGGATATGATGTACTGATAGAGGTCGACGGCGGGATAGACCTCCATAATGCCCCGGTGCTTTTGCATGCAGGGGTCGATGTGCTGGTAGCCGGCAACACAGTTTTTTCATCCTCTGACCCTGTCGAGGTGATACGGAGGCTCAAGGAACCTTCGTGATGTCCCGTTAACGGGCTTCATTTAACTTTTCTTCAAGCCATCTCCCCAGGCGGTCAGGCTGACCGGCATCAAACCATTTTATTTCAGCGTCCTTCGACCACCATTTGATCTGCTTTGCGGCGTACCGTCTCGTATTTCTCTTAATAAGCCCAACCGCCTGTTCAAGGCTTACAAGTCCGTCGAAAAAGGCGAACATCTCACGGTACCCGACCGTGTTGAGAGCATTCAGCTCCCTGTATTTAAGGAGCGACCTGGCTTCCTCTTCGAGTCCTGATTCAATCATTGATTCAACCCTGGCGTTGATCCGTGAATACAGAACATCCCTGTCACGTGACAGTCCTGCCTTTATTATCCTGAACTCACGATTCCTTTTAGGTGAGGTGAGGAACGATGAATAGGGCTTCCCTGTGCTTTCAGTTATCTCGAGGGCACGCATGAGTCTCCTGGGATTGCGCAGATCGACTTTCGCGTAATGAACAGGATCAAGGAGTTTTAATGCCAGTCGCAGACCTTCCACTCCCTCGGTTGCATATTTTTCGACATATTTCATTCTCACTGCCGGGTCAGTGTCAGGGATGTCATCAATTCCACTGCATACTGCATCCATATAAAGCATGGAGCCGCCGGTCATTACTGCTACGGGATTTTTCTCAAAAAGTGAGGGCAGAAGGGCGAGAACATCCCGCTCGTACAGGCTGGCGCTGTAATAGTCAGTGACAGAGAGAAACCTGACAAAATGATGCTTCACACGCTCAAGCTGCTGCTGATCGGGGGCTGCGGTGCCGATGACCATCTCACGGTAAAACTGTCTCGAGTCACAGGAGACGATTTCGCAGCCGAAGTGTTCTGCAAGTCCGACCGCAACGGAAGTCTTTCCGACGCCCGTGGGGCCAGGCACAACAATAAGGGTATTTTTCATAGGGCGGGTACCGCCGGGAGCCTATTCCTCCTCTTCGATATTCTCGATATTGTCAAAATCTGACATCCCTTCCTCGTCTTCAGAGTTGAAAAAGATCTCGTCGTCAACAACTTCCTCCTCGTCCTCATCGGCGACAACGAGATTGTTGTATTTTTTCCGTGCTACACCTCCGAAGGAAACCTGTTTGGGAGGGAGCCCCTTCGAGGTACTGCAGTTGGGGTACTCTTTGCCGTCAATCTCTTCGCTTTCTCCCACGTATTCAATGAAGAGGGACCTTTCATTAAAGAAATCGAAAACATAGAGAAGCTTCTGGTTCTTTTTGAAGATAACTTCCTCAAGTACAGCATTATCCATTGTGGAAGATCCGGCTCCCATGTCAAAAAGGGTGAACTCTTCTTCCTTCTCCCAGTTATCGGTAGACATATAGAACGAAGCGATCTGAGATTTGTCAAATTCCAATTCTTCCTGAATTGCATTATGGAAGTCGATCAGAGTCTGACTTTCCAGGAATTCGAATTCCCTCACAAACGCGTCATCTTCATCAGATAATACCACGAACCTGTATACCATTTCTCTCACTTTTTCAACCGGTGCAATTTAATATTTTTTGAAATAGGTTCATCGGGTAGAAATTTTTTTTAATAAGAATAAAATAGTATCGACATCATCCGCGTATTCCCATAATTCGGGCTGTTGCGCTTTACCCAGCGGAGTATATCCGTGACCTGTCACACATTGAAGGTTGTTTGCCGCCGTTTCAAGTTCCCTTTTGAGCTGCTCGCCGGAGGCATAAAAATCATAGTTCAGCACGGCCATCGGAGGAGTCAGGGAGGGGTCCTGACGAAGCAGAAGGTAACCTGTGTCGGTGAACGGTTGTCTGTTGACAATCATGAGGGCTTTGCTGTGGTCGTAGTTGACGGCATATTTCTGATGGCCGCGGAGCCTTTCCCATTCCTGCCAGCAGGATGTCAGCCGGGTAACGTCATAGCCCCCGGGGAGGAAGAGCTTTGAAATGCTCCGGCATCCGAGGCCGAAGTAGGCGAATACATCCTCGCCCAGCAGCTTCAGTTCCTCATCGGTTTCCGTGCCGTCAAGTACGGCGGCGCTGCTGCGGTTCCTTCTTATTATCGAAGGCCAGCCCCTGAAATAATACTCAAAGTACCTTGATGTATTGTCACTCCCGGTTGCTATGACAGCGTCAAAGCCTGACAGGGTTCCGTCAGTCAGGGTTATGCACCTTCCCAGATCCGGGTCAGCTTCTGAGATGAATCCGGCTACGGCCCTCATCAGGTGAGCGTCCTTCGAGCTGATTTTTGCATTCAGTCTGTTGCCTGAAATCAGAACACAGAGCAGGTCGTGAAACCCTACGAGGGGTATGTTTCCTGCCATTACTACACCCACTGTTGAATCAAGGGTATGATCCGGTATTTCAGGATAGCGCCCCAGCCATTCACGGAGACGGGCTTCAGTAAGCTTGTCTCCTATGGCTCGCAATGCCATGCGGACATTGTCGGGGGTGAACCAGGGATTTGAATTTTCGAGAGTGTCAATGAGCTTTAAAAAACGGGAGGATGCATCATTTTCAATTCCTGATGCAGCATCGCGCATGGCGCTGCCCAGGGCGCTAAATGCAACAATCCTTCGCTCCTTATTAACATCAGGGTCAGTCATGCGGCAAAGGTATAAAAATGACGGATGAGTATGCTGCAAAAAAAAGAGGCCCGGAGGCCTCTTCAGTCAAAGTCTTTTATGTTCAGTTCAGTGCAAAGCTGACCGGCAGTGCCATTTTGACTTTTACCGGTTTGCCGTTGTTGAGACCTGGCTGCCACTTCGGCAACTTCCCGATCATATCCAGGGCGGCCTGATCCAGCAGAGGATCAGCTGATTTGATAACCTCTGGCCGGATAGTATTCCCGTTTTCATCAACAATGAATGTCAGGATCACTTTTCCGGTGATGCCTTTTTCTTTTGCAGCCGAGGGATATTTGAAGTTTTCAAGGATCCATTTGAAAAGATTTTCGTCGGACTTGGCCGCATCAGTTCCGAAGACCGGCATCTCAGTCACTACGTTATAGACGTTGTCCAAAAGGATTGAGTCATAAAATCCCACGGTGGGATCTATGGGTTCAACAGGGGCTGTATCTTTTCTCAGTTCATTGCATGAGAATACGAAGAGGAGAGATGCTGCCAGCGGAACTGCCAGGAGGAGTTTGAGGGAGGAGATGCTCCCGCTTTTTTTCTTTGTCATCATAATAATCCGGTTTTTAAGGAGTGAGCTTTTAGAAAATGTATTTGATATCAGTGATAAACGGGTATTGAGCACTGCGCTTACAAGGAGCTGCTGGTACGATGTCACCTCTTCGCCGAGGTTCAGGCATTCACTGTCTGCTTCATATTCGTGGACAGCCATGAGTGATCGCCTGACGAGGTAGGCTGCAGGATTGAACCACTGCAAAACAGCTATAATACCTGTAATACAGAGATCGATATGGTGCAGTCTGCTAAGGTGATTCCTCTCGTGGGCTATCATCCGCTCTGCATCTTGTTTCGGGATACTGCCGCTGATAAAGATATAGCCGAAGGCGGAGTAACATACAGGCCTGTCATCCTCACAGGTTATGATTTTGTTTTGATTGCCCCTGGTAGCTATCAGCCAGAGCAACCGGAATCCTGTTGACAGAAACAGTATTGCCGACACTGCAGCTCCCGTAATGTAGACAAATACGATCATTGTCACAGGATCAGCAAACAACCCGGCACCTGTTCCCGTATCCTGTGACACGCACTTCCGGAAGAAGCAGTCGTACAAGACCATCAGCCGGAATTATCGGGTTCCCGGTTCTCAGCCTGAAGTTCAGTAACGGGATAAGTGCAGCCAGGGTCACGGATAAAAGGAGGTATGTCCTGTTACGAACATGCTGTGTGTCACCGCTCAGGAACGCGGCATAAAAGAGCCAGAAAAGCAGAAGGCAGATGCTGCTTTCAAGCGCATATGTCAATAACTCTTTCATTTCCCTGTCTTTTTTGTTTTTGTCTCTTTCTTCATCAGCTCCATGATATCTTCTATCTCCCTGACCGAGATATGCTCCTCGCGGGCAAAGAAGCTCACCATCTTGTGGTAGGAGTTTGAGAAGTAATCCCTTACAAAACTGTTCATCTGGGCCTTTTTATAATCGTCCCTTGATATGACCGGAAAATACCGGTGTGTCCTCCCGTATGCCCTGTAGTCTACGAATCCCTTGTCCTGAAGGATTCTTATCATTGTGCTGACTGTAGTATATGCGGGTCTGGGCTCTTCAAACTTTTCAAGTATCTCCTTCACAAATGCCTTTTTCAGCTTCCAGAGTATCTGCATCACCTCTTCCTCAGCCTTTGTCAGTTCTTTTATTTCCATCGTATCACATATATTACCTGCAAATATATAACGAAAAAATTAGTTATACAACTAAAAAGTTAAAATAATTCATAAAAACTGCATTTTTTTTTGTTTATACGGATTTAAAGAAAAGCAGTATCTTAGTTGCATAATGTTTGGTGGAGGAAGATAGTTGACACGATTAACCCTGTTAGGAGAGAATGTGAGGGTTGCCTTTAAGGCGATCAGGTCGAACAAGGTCAGGTCGGCGCTTACGATGGCCATAATTGCATTCGGTATAATGGCCCTTGTGGGAATACTTACTGCAATAGACGGCATCAGGAGCACGCTCACAAATCAGTTTACTATGATGGGGGCCAATTCGTTTGCAATCACCTCCCGTTCAATGCGTGTAACTGTCGGCAAAACTAACTACCGTACGAAGAACCATGCGATATATCACTTACCGTGAAGCCATGGAGTTCAAGGAGAGGTTTGACGAGCCTGCCTGGGTTTCGGTAGGTTTTCCGGCATCGGGACTGGCGACAATAAGATATGATACGCGGGAGACCAATCCGAATATCAACATTATGGGTGCGGATGAAAATTATTTTGTCGTCTCTGGCTATGAACTGGAGTCGGGACGGAATTTTTCGGAACAGGATATTTCAGGCAGCCGTCATGTGGCGGTAATAGGGCAGGAAGTGGTAAAGTTTCTCTTCCCCAACATCGATCCGCTTGGGCAGGAGATTCGTCTATCAGGACTGAAACTGACTGTAATAGGGGTGCTTAAGACCAAGGGCAGCAGCTTTACCGGCGGTGACCTGATTACGGTAATGCCAATCTCCACGGCGCGGCAGTATTTCTCAAGACCCAATATTACATATACAGTCAACGTGCTCCCCCACAAGGCCGCACATCTGGATATACTTGCAAGTGAAGCAGAGGCGGTATTCAGGATTGTGCGCGGACTGGATCCCAGGGATGAGTCGGATTTCAACATTCAGAAAAGCGACAGCATAATCAAGATACTTCTCGAGAACATTAAATATATAACAATCGCTGCCACCATTATCGGCCTGATTACCCTGTTCGGCGCCGCGGTGGGTCTTATGAACATCATGCTTGTTTCAGTCACTGAACGGACAAGGGAGATAGGTGTAAGGAAAGCCCTCGGTGCAAAGCCGAAGCTGATACGTCAGCAGTTCCTTTTCGAATCTGTAATAATCGGACAGATGGGCGGCTTTTTCGGCATTATACTGGGTATACTGATCGGCAACCTCGTTTCGCTGGGAATGGGTTCAGATTTCACGGTGCCGTGGGTCTGGGTTTTCGGGGGCGTCATTGCCTGTTTTATAGTCGGAGTGGCTTCCGGGTACTTCCCTGCGGTAAAGGCTGCATCGGTAGACCCTATTGAAGCGTTAAGATATGAATAACCCTGATATTCCTTTTAAAGATGCAAACTGACAAAATCTGACTGCAATGAGTTTAGAAGTAATACAGGAAGGGTCGAACAATATACCCAGAATATATTACGACCCTGACGAGGACATATTGAGGATAACAGGACGGTCGATCACCGAGAGGCCGGATATGGTTTACGCACCGCTGGAAGAATGGATCAGAAATCATCTGAACAGGTTCAGCCAGCTGAGGGTGGTGATTTTGCTGGAATACATCAACAGCGGGTCGTCGAAGGCCCTTCGCGATGTACTGCGCATGATAAGCAGTTATAAGGCCCCGAAGTTCCGCACCCGCATTACATGGCTTTATGAGGAGGATGATGAGGCGATGCACGAGCTCGGGGAACACTACCGTGATGCCGCCGGAGTGAGTATGGAAGTGAAGATGGTGCTCTGAAAGAGCATCACCGGAAGAGAATCCTGTAATACCTAATACAAAAAAAAGACCGCGGTCACCTGACCGCGGTCTTTCTGTTTTAAATGCATTATTACATTTTTGCCATCATCTCAATAAGGTCAACGCATCTTGCCGAATAACCCCATTCGTTGTCATACCATGCAAGTACCTTGATCATCGTACCGTTTACCATCGTACTCTGAGCATCAAAGACTGATGAAGCGGGATTGTGGATTACGTCCACTGAAACTATCTCGTCTTCTGTATATTCAAGGATGCCTTTCATCGGTCCTTCTGCCGCCTTCTTCATGGCTGCATTGATCTCCTCCTTGGTTGCAGCTTTCTTGAGCACAGCTACCAGGTCAACCAGTGAGCCTGTGGGCGTCGGCACCCTTACGGAAATACCGTCAAGCTTACCCTTCAGTTCGGGAATGACTTTGCCTACTGCCTTGGCAGCACCGGTGGTGGTCGGTATCTGTGAAAGAGCGGCCGATCTTGCCCTGCGCAGATCTTTGTGCGGAAGGTCAAGGATCCTCTGATCATTCGTATATGAGTGAATGGTTGTCATGAACCCGATCTCGATGCCGAAGTTGTCATTCAGAACCTTTGCAACCGGAGCAAGACAGTTGGTTGTGCACGAGGCATTTGAAATGCACTGATGTTCAGGCTTAAGGGTATCATCATTAACGCCAACAACAATCATTGCATCGATTGTATCCTTTGCAGGTACTGTCAGAATGACCTTCCTGGCACCGTTCTTCAGGTGGTCACCGTAGCCGCCCTTGGGACTCTCCTTGGAAGTGAAAATACCCGTTGACTCGATTACAATGTCAGGCTTTTCGCTCCACGGAATGTTTGCAGGGCTTTTTTCTGAACTTACCTTAATCTTTTTACCGTTAACAATTATGTTCTGCTCATCGTGTGTGACTCCGGGGAACTGACCCTGTGTGGAATCATATTTAAGAAGGTGAGCGAGGGTTTTTGTGTCGGTGAGGTCATTTATCCCAATGATCTCAATATCAGGCCTTTCAAAAGCAAGTTTGAATACGTTGCGGCCAATCCTTCCGAAACCGTTGATAGCTACTTTAATCTTTGCCATTGTGTGTGCTTTAAATGGTTAATAAAACGAAGCACAAAAGTAAATAATTATCAGGAAAGGTCAAAGGTGGAGGGATATTATTCTTCCCTTCTTTTAAGGACAGTTTTGAAGAAGCTGCCGGGATTCAGAGGGTCAAGGATCATACCGATGCGGTAACTGACGAAAAGCGAAAGGAATACCTGTCTGTTGTCATCCGACGCCATGATGGGTATCTCTTTTGTAAATGCGTTGACCGATCCGCCCAGCTCAATTGCATGGGTAACCTTATCATTCTTGCTGTATTCGAAACTGAATCCTCCGTGAGCGTAAACGCCCGGATATACCTTCATCTCGTTAAAGCCCTTGAAAAACGAAGCTTTGCCCATAATATCGAGCGGCTGGTGGATTGTAAGGTCGAATTTCTGTTCTTCGATTGTGTAATAGTTATCTGAGAGGAGGACGATTATCTTGTAGTATATAGGCTTTGCGAAGGTCACCACAGGACCGCCACCGGCAAACCAGCTTATCGAAACCCCGCCGAGGTCACGCTTTTCGAATATTTCCTTCTGGAAACCTGCACCCGCCCTGAGAGCCCAGGTGGAATTAAGCTTTCCGAATACGAAAGTGCCGGGATTCTGAAAATAATAGTTGGATACTTTGATCTCCTTCGGATGTTTGAAGGTGCTCACTCCGCCTTCGAGGAAAAATCTGTTCGACGGTTTTGTCTGCCGGAGTTCCCTGTAAATCAAGCTCCAACCGTCTGAATTAAGAGCAGGGCCTATAGAACGTTCATTGCGCCAGAATATCTTTTCCTGGGTGTCAAGATCACCCTGAGCGAGGAGAGGGCCGCAGACGGTTATAAATAATATGACTGGCAACAATCTCATATTCAGGATGCCGCATTTAAGAAAAGTGGCAGTAAGATGCAGGGGAGAGTCAGCCTATTTGTTCTGGCGTATCCGTCCCGGTGGTGCTGTATGCAGGGCAAGTTTCACGATTGCATGAGCTCAGTGCCAGGGCAACCAGAAAAGCAAAAGCAACTATCAGACTAACTTTTTTCATATTCTCTGCCATTAATTGTATGCAACAAAAATAATCTTATTTTTTTGAAACAATCTTCGTGCCATACATTTATTTGACCAATGCTATTTTTTGATTGACAATCAACCAACTTGCATTACGATTGTTATATTTAAAACAGATAACGATGAAAACCCTTTTAATATTATTATTTATACCATTTTTATTTATGACAACGGAAAGCGAAACACAGGCACAGGGAAGCAAAGGCTATAATGAGCTGACCCCGGCCGAAGCCAAAATAATTATCAATAAATCAACGGAATATCCTTTTACAGGTATTTATGAGAAGAATACTGCAAAGGGTACTTATCTCTGTAAGCAGTGCGGGAATGCACTCTACAGTTCGGAGACCAAATTTGACGCCAGCTGCGGATGGCCAAGCTTCGATGACGAGATCGACGGAGCCGTAAAGCGTATCACCGATGCTGACGGAAGAAGGACAGAAATAGTGTGTGCCTCATGTGGCGGACACCTTGGTCATGTCTTCGAGGGGGAGAAATTTACCGCGAAGAATACACGTCACTGCGTGAACTCTGTATCGCTTGATTTTGTCCCCGCACCGCTGGAGGCAGGCAGGTACGGCACGGCACTGTTCGCCGGAGGTTGCTTCTGGGGAGTGGAATATTTCCTTCAGAAGGAGCCCGGAGTGGTAGCGGTGGTTTCAGGTTATACAGGAGGTTCAGTCAAAAATCCTTCGTACCGGGAAGTGTGCGATGGCACTACCGGGCACGCTGAAACTGTGAAAATCACATACGATCTGAGCAAAACAACATATGACAAACTGCTCAAACTCTTCCTCGAGATTCACGACCCGACACAGGTCGGCCGTCAGGGTCCGGATATTGGCGATCAGTACAGGTCAGAGATCTTCTACAAGAATGAAGAGCAGAAAAAGAGCGCTGAGAAATATCTCGGCCTGCTGAAAGCCAAAGGTCTGAAGGTGGCAACAAAGGTGACCAAGGCCTCTGAGTTCTACGCTGCCGAAGAGTACCACCAGGATTACTACTTCCGCAATGGCAAAGTGCCTTACTGTCACGGTTATGTTCAGAGATTCTGAATAAAAAAAACCGGCTCCTTTGAGGAGCCGGTTTTTTTATTGTCAGAACAGTAATTACAGTTTGGGCACTCTCCCTGAGGTCCAGGGTGCATTGATCTGATCAAGCTTCACATTCAGCGCTTCAACAGATTTTCCTGCCTTCTGTATTCTCTCAAGCAATACGGGGAATTCCTTCTTCAGAACCTTCAGCTGCTGGTCAGCAATGCCGGAAATGTCTCCGGTATTTCCGTAAAGTGATCTTGACATGGCTGAAAGCCTGGCTGAAAGAGAGACAGGTGACGGAGGTGTCTCCTCAGTGCTTGCACCTACAGAGATTCCGGAGATAAGGTAAAGTATCTCGCTCATCTCATCATTAACCGCAACAGCCTCATCCATCAGTGCTTTAGGTGCATCAGGCATCTGGTGCAGGGTCTGCATGATTGTATTGATTTTGGTGTTGAGCTCATTTGCGAATGATATTGCACCAAAAGCGGTCTTTGACAGGGCTGTAGCCTCATCGATCCATTTGGTCCTTGCTGCAGGATCAGTCACCGGCATTGTGACAATGTCAAGCGGTTTGCAAACAAACGGTTCGGGACCGGCAAGCTCGGTAATATTTCCTTTGGCATACATCGCCATGGAGACAAAGTACTTGCCGGGCATTACGGAGATACCTCCGCCGCCACGTCTTCCGCCGCGTCCGCCTTCACCGACCGGACTGAACTTCTCTGTAGTTACTGGCTGATAGCCTGCATAGGTGAAGTTCCAGGTTATCTGACCTACTCCCTTCGAAGCATTTTTATAGAGCTTATTTATTACAGTCCCTGATTCATCAGTTATTGTAAAGATAAGGTAGGGCTTGAGTTCACGTGCCTCAATGCTAAGATCGCGGGGTGTCGGCTGTGGAATGAATTCTCCCTTTTCGAACAGCTTCTTCTCCGTGTCTTTGCGGATATCGGAAGCCAGTTTGGGAACAGAATCCACATAATAAGTGATTGTGGCTCCTGCCGGCGGGTTCGATGCCATGTAGTACATAGCGCCCTGCTGGTCAAATTCGCTCGTGCGAACAAACATCTTAGCCTCTTTTATCGGGAAGATATATCCCGGTTTGTCAAGGATCTCCTTCTTATAGTTACGAACGGGTGTATAATCGTCAAGCACGTAAAATCCCCTTCCGAAAGTTGCAATCACAAGGTCGTTCTCACGCTCCTGGATGGCTATGTCGCGCACCGGTATTGTAGGCAGACCGTTTTTGAATTCGGTCCAGCTTGTGCCGCCGTCAAATGAAATGAAGAAGCTGAACTCAGTTCCGAGGAACAGCATATTCGGGTTTACCGGATCCTGTTCAATTGTGTGGACAGGACCGTTCTTCGGGAGGTTTGCACTGATTGAGACCCAGCTTTTGCCCTTGTTGGTACTTTTAAGTACGTATGGGGCAAAGTCGTCACGCTTGTGATTATTGAAAGTTGCATAAACCACATTTGCGTCAAACCTGTCGGCCAGGATATCGCTCACATATGTGTATTCAGGCACCCCGGGGAAGGTTTTAATCATGTTCCAGTCTTTCCCTCCGTTTTCTGTAACTGAAAGGACACCGTCATCGGTTCCTGTGTAAAGGAGGTCTTTCTGAACTTTCGACTCTGTAAGTGATACGATGATGCCCCACAGCGAGGTTGACTTATTCTTCGCGACAGCTTCGGTGGGCCAGTATTTGTCCATCACCTTCAGATTAGCCCTGTCCTCGTTGCGTGAGAGGTCAGGAGAAATCTTTGTCCAGTTGCTTCCCTGGTCATCACTGCGGAAGAGGAAGTTGGCAGCCATGTAAATACGCTTATTGTTTGAGGGACTGATGAGTATGGGAGTATCCCAATACCATCTGTAGGTCAGTTCACCTTCGCCCGGGAAGGGTTTGATGCTGACGCTCTGTCCGCTCTTGCGGTCATATCTTGCCGCATTACCGTACTGTGATTCGGTATAGACGATGTTCGGGTCTTTGGGATCTATTGTAACCCAGAACCCGTCGCCGCCCTGTGTCACAAACCAGTCGTCATTGGTGACACCGTCACTGATGCTTGCTGACGGGCCGCCCATGGAGTTGTTGTCCTGCGTTCCCCCGTAGACATAATAGAACGGGTAGGAATTGTCGACAGCAACCCTGTAGAACTGGGTAACGGGAAGGTTCGACTTGAAATATAAAGGTTTCGCCGGCATCAAATGATTCATAGATACCGCCGTCGCCGCCGATGTAGAAATGTTCTGTATTTTCGGGGTCGATCCACATTGCATGGTCATCCACGTGGCGGCCGTTGTTGCCAATTGGTCTCCAGGTTTTACCGCCGTCATTTGTAACCTGAGATACGGTTTCGGTACTGTACACCGTATTGACATCCTTCGGGTCGCAGATTATCTCATTGTAATACTGGCCGCTTTCTGTGTGGCTGCTCATCTTTTCCCATGAGGCGCCCCTGTTGGTTGTGCGGAAGAATCCTCCTGTTTCGCCCTGAGCTTCCATAATTATATAGAGTACATCATTGTTCACGGGTGACATTGCGAGTCCCATACCGCCGATATCGCCGCCGGGCAGACCGTTCATGATCTTGTCGAAATGTCATTACCACCGTCCTTCGATTTGTATACTGCTGATTCAGGTCCGCCGCTTATTTTCAGGCCTACATGCCTCCGGCGCTGCTCTGAGGTTGCATATATTACATCAGGGTTACGCGGATCAAGGATTACGTTATTGATACCGGTGTTCTCGCTGATGTTCAGGATTTTTGTCCAGGTTTTTCCGCCGTCGGTTGTCTTATAGAGTCCGCGCTCGCCCCCGGGTCCCCATACTGAACCTTCGGCAGCTACATATACAACGTCGCTGTTGCGGGGATCGACTGCGATCATACCGATCTGTCTCGATTCCTTCAAACCCATATTCTTCCATGATGCACCTGCATCTTCGGAACGGTAAACGCCGTCTCCCCATCCGAGAGCCCTCTGGTGGGTATTTTCACCGGTGCCGGCCCAGATTACATTATAGTTACCCGGATCGATTGTGAGGCATCCTATTGCATATGATCCGTATTTGTCAAATATAGGCTTCCAGGTAGTGCCGTTATTTGTGGTCTTCCATATGTTGCCTGAACCCACTGCCGCATAAATCTCAGAGTGGTTGGAGGGATTTACTGCAAAGTCGGAAATACGTCCCGAGGCCCATGCCGGACCAATTGACCGGAACTTAAGACTGCTGAACATCGATGACGGTACCGCAGGTTTAACCTGCTTCTCCGTAGCCTTCACATCATTCTTTGCATCCTTCTTCTGGGCCCATAGTCCTGGTGAACCTGCCAGAAGAAACGCAAGGGTAATTGTAATAACTTTCTTCATATTAGAGTGATTTGGTTAGTTTCAGATTGACCAAGGTAAGAAAAGGAGTAATGTCAGGTAATATTTTAACGTTATTTAATTATTTTGCCGGGACTCAAAGGAGATAATGATGAACGACAAATATTTTTCGCGAAGAACCATAAGGAAATACAGTGAGGAACCCGTAAGCCAGGAGCTTCTGAACCGGATCCTCGAGGCCGGTACCAGGGCATCAACAACCGGCAATATGCAGGTTTACAGCATTATAGTCAGCTGCTCCCCGGAAATGAAGCTTAAGCTGGCACCAGCACATTTCAATCAGCCAATGGTCACTGCCGCTCCGGTGGTGCTGACATTCTGCGCCGACTTCAACCGGTTCAGCAAATGGTGCCGGCAGCGGGGTGCGGAGCCGGGTTTCGACAACTTTCTCTCATTCATGACCGCGGCAATTGATGCTCTTCTTGTGGCTCAGACGGTGTGCAATGCCGCGGAGGAGGAGGGCCTCGGCATCTGTTACCTGGGTACAACCACCTATAATGCAGACAGTATTATCGAGGTACTGGGCCTGCCTGCCGGCGTCGTGCCTGTTACAACCGTCACACTTGGCTGGCCTGCCGAAGAGCCTGATCAGGTCGACAGGCTTCCGCTGAGCGCCGTCATTCACGACGAATCTTATGCGGATTACACTCCGGAAATTATTGATGAGATGTACAGGGAAAAAGAGGCCAGGATTGATTCCCTGAAGTTTGTCGCCGAGAATAACAAGAAAAGCCTGGCGCAGGTTTTTACGGATGTGCGTTACAGGAAAGCTGACAATGAGTTTTTCACCGGGAAGTTTCTGGAGGTACTGCGGAAGCAGGGGTTTATGGGGTCTGAGGGTCTGTAGTCTAAGGGTCTGAAAGTCATGCGGCTGCGTTTTACATGCACCCTTTAGATTTTCTCAGGCACATGAATTCGATGCCCAGATTCACCGGCAATTATCTTCAGGTCTTCAATTACGGCAGGAACAAGCTTAAGTCCTTCCTTTTTATACTTTTCTTCTGCTTCCCTTTCCGGATCCCCGGGGATGAGAACCCTGGCGTGGCCTTTAGAGGGTTCTGCATTCCGGAAGGTATGAATCCACTCATCCATTGAAGCCTTGAATTCTGCTGCCGGTCTGAAGGCGTCAATGCGCATGGCGCCGAAGAAATGACCTGTTCCTTCACCTACTTTTTTGTCAAGTACCGGCAGATATGCCACGCTTGGCGGCACGAACGGGCCGAAGTTGGCGCCGCTGAACAGGGAGCTGAATATGTCAACCACAGCGGTCATGCAATACCCTTTATGGCTCCCGTGTTCACGGTCTCCCCCGAGGGTAAGCATCGAACCTCCCCTGCGCAGGACAGAAGGGTCATCCGATGGCATTCCGTCAGCATCCTGCACAAACCCGAACGGCACTTTCTCTCCCTTCTTTTCAGCCACTGCCAGCTTACCGCGGGCAATGGGTGTTGAGGCGAAGTCAGCCACAAAGGGTGGTTCATTAAGTGCCGGCACAGCCACCGCAAGAGGGTTGGTTCCAAGGTAACGGCTGACTGACCAGGTTGGCGCAACCAGTGGATTGGCGTTGGTGACGCATATGCCCACCATGTCATGTTCAAGGGCCATCATTGCATAATAGCCGGCAATTCCGAAATGATTTGAATTGCGTGCAGCCACCCATCCTGTTCCGGTGACTGCAGCTTTCTCTATTGCCAGCTTCATCGAAGCCATCCCCGTAACCATCCCGAATCCCCTGTCGCCGTCGACAACGGCCGTGGAGGGAGTCTCGTGCACCACTTTTACAGCAGGGGAGGTATTGACCCTTCCCGCCTTCCACATATCATAGTATTCCTTTACCCTGATCATTCCGTGCGATGAGTGGTCACGCATTTCGGCTGCAATCAGCACCCTCGCTACCGCATCGGCATCGGCGCGGCAGCAACCGATACGCATAAAAACCTCTGTCGTGAAATCAAGCAGGTATTCGGGCCTGAATCTTTTTTCCTCCATCAGGGTCATTGTTTACGGTGAATGTAGACGCCGCTTGCCTGGGCAGTGGGAGTGATGACGATGTCATTAAGGTTAACGTGTGCAGGCTGTGTGGCAGCAAAGTATATGACTGCTGCAATGTCAACACCGGACAGAGGTTCAACACCCATGTACGGCACCTTTGCTTTCCCCGTATCGCCCTTGAAACGCACGAGGGAAAATTCTGTTTCAGTAAGCCCCGGAGCTATGTTTGTGACTTTAATTCCGTGGCGCAGCATGTCTATCCGCATACCTCTTGAAAGAGCGTCAACGGCGTGCTTTGAAGCACAGTAGACAGCCCCGTTTTCGTATACTTCCTTGCCTGCGATGGAGGCTATATTGATGATGTGACCGGAACCCCGTTTTACCATTCCGGGGGCGATGGCGCGGGTTACATAAAGCAGCCCCTTTACATTGGTATCGATCATACGGTCCCAATCGTCGATCTCACCATCGTCAATGTGGTTCAGCCCGACTGCCAGTCCTGCATTGTTAATGAGTATGTCAACCTTATTCCATTCCGCGGGGAGGTTTCCGAGATTCTTCTGGACCTCTTTCTTTTCCCTGACATCAAAACAAAGGGGAAGAACCTCAATGCCGTATTCCTGCACCAGATGCTCGGTAAGATCATCCAGTCGATCTTTTCTCCGGCCGGTTATGATCAGCCGGCATGCTGCTTCGGCGAACTTTATTGCAGAGGCTTCGCCAATGCCCGATGTGGCTCCCGTTATTAGGACTGTTTTTCTCATGATATTTAGTATTTCGAAGGGCTAAAATTAATCATAAATGTGGGTATCTTTGGCAACCAAAGAAAAAATGATGAACGAGACGAACCAGGTCAGGAAAGCACCCAGGGAGGAAGTTGAGCAGATGTTCGACTCAATTGCGGGGCGCTATGATTTTCTGAATCATTTCCTGTCGCTCGGGACAGACCGCTGGTGGCGCCGTCGTGCAATAAGCACAATTGGAAAATATATTCAGCCGGTGAGGATTCTCGATGTCGCCACCGGCACAGGCGATCTGGCCATAGCCTCCCTGAGACTGAATCCTGTCAGGGTGACAGGGATCGATATCAGCGACAGGATGCTGGAACTGGGTAGGAAGAAAATCATGGATATGAAACTCGGTGATAAGATCGAGTTACTAAGAGGCGACTCAGAGGCGATTAACTTTGCCGATGAAACCTTTGACGTGGTGATGGCTGCCTTCGGAGTGCGCAATTTCGAACATACACTGGCCGGCCTGACCGAAATGTTCAGGGTGCTCAGGCCACGCGGTATGATAATGGTGCTTGAGTTTTCAAGACCCTCCCTCTTTCCCTTCAAACAGATTTACAATTACTATTTTACAGCGGTACTGCCGTGGATCGGAAGAAGGGTTTCGGGAGACAAAAATGCATATACCTATTTGCCGGAGTCGGTCATGTCATTCCCTGACAATGAGGCTTTTCTGAAACTTTTACGGGAAGCCGGATTTGTATGCGAGAAACAGAAGAAGCTCAGCGGGGGCATTGCAAGCATTTATTACGGATTTAAGCAGTGACAGCCTTGGAGCACAATAAATTTCATATTTTTCGTTTCTTAAAGAGTATTACCTTTGCAATTGTGCTCAAGAAAACTCTTATACTGTTCATCATTTTGATGCCTCTGGCTCTGTCAGCCCAGAAATCGAAGCCCAAGAACGATTCAAATTATGATGAAAGGCTGCTTCATTTTGGATTCAGCATGGGTTTAAGCACCCTTGATTTCAATGTAAATCATTCAGCTTCCGCATTCGCTACTGACTCGCTGACTGCAGAGGTCGTCAGCCTGAAACCGGGATTAAACATACAGATTGTAATTGACTTCAGGCCTGCTACCTATTTTGATATTCGTTTTCTTCCGGGTGTATCCTTCGGACAGAGGACACTGAATTTTTATAAAGACCAGACACTGGTCAACGGGCAGCAGACACTGGAATCCTCTTTCCTCGAATTTCCTCTTCTTCTGAAAACAAAGGGAATGAGGTTAAACAACTCCCGGCCTTATCTCATCGGAGGGCTCAATTTCAGGTATGACCTGGCCGGGAAAAAGAACTACGATGCAGACCGGCCCGTATACGTCAGGATTCGCCGCGGTGATCTCTATTACGAGGCAGGTGCCGGCATTGATTTCTACCTCCCGTATTTTAAACTTACCGTTGAGGCGAAGATGTCAAACGGTCTGCGTGATATGCTGATACACGATCCCGCTCCGGGTTATCCGCAGTACAGCAGTGCGATTCAGTCACTTAGATCGCAGATTTGGGTTCTATCCTTCCATTTTGAATGATCATGGCTGAGGAGTTCAGCCTTGTTCTGCCCCCTGAGGTAGCCTTTGATGAGGCTGCCCTGCGGACTTTTATTATAAAGAGATCAGGCAGGAGCGATATTACGTTTCATATTCTGAAACGGTCGGTCGACGCCCGGCAATCGACAATTAAAGTCAATGTGACAGTCCGGCTTCTTAGCCAGGATGAAAAGCCTGAATTGATGCAGCCAATGAGGATACAGGATGTATCCCGGGCCCGCGAGGTTCTGATTGCAGGCAGCGGGCCGGCGGGAATTTTTGCAGCGCTCAGGCTTATTGAAGAGGGACTGAAGCCGGTTGTGATAGAGAGGGGCAGGGAGGTGTCAGCCCGGAAGAGGGATGTTGCCTCAATAAGCACAAAGCAGATTGTTGACGGAGATTCAAATTACTGTTTCGGAGAAGGCGGCGCAGGAACATTCTCAGACGGAAAGCTATATACCCGCTCGAAAAAGAGAGGCGACAACAGGAGGGTGCTTGAGCTCCTGGTGCTGCATGGTGCTGATCCTTCAATACTCTTCGAGGCTCATCCCCACCTTGGAACCGAAAGGCTTCCACGCATAATTTCAGCAATACGCCAGACGATAACCGATGCCGGCGGAATATTTATGTTCAGTAGCCGGATAACTGACATTCTTATTGAGGGAGGAGCTTTCAAAGGGGTCGAGATAAACGGTTCCGAAATTCTGAGATCGGAAGACCTGGTGCTGGCCACGGGCCATTCTGCTCGTGACATATATCAGATACTCAACGACAGGGGAGTTCAGCTTGAATACAAGCCTTTTGCGATGGGAGTGAGGGTGGAACATCCCCAGGACCTGATTGATAGGATTCAGTATCACGGCAAGAGCAGGGGCCTGTTCCTGCCTGCCGCGGCCTACACCCTTGTGACTCAGGCAGCGGGCAGGGGAGTATATTCATTCTGTATGTGCCCGGGAGGCTTCATGGTCCCTTCAGCCACCTCCCCCGGAGAGGTAGTGGTCAACGGAATGTCTCCCTCAAAGCGTGGATCGCTGTGGGCAAACAGCGGAATTGTCACAGAGATACGTCGTGAGGATATACCGGAAACCTACGGTACGGATATCCTTGCAGGTCTTCGGTACCAATCTGCACTGGAGCAGCTTGCATGGAAGGAGGGAGGCATGACGCAGCATGCACCGGCTCAGAGACTGACTGACTTTGTCAGCGGCAAGGCGTCGGCATCACTCCCGAAGGGATCCTATTTTCCGGGCCTGACACCTTCTGCAGTTCATGAATGGCTGCCGGAAGGGATAAGCACCAGGCTGCGTGAGGGATTTACCGAGTTCGGCCGGAAAATGCGCGGGTTCATCACCGGTGATGCCCTCGTTGCCGCAGTTGAGTCTCGCACTTCATCACCGGTCAGGATTTCAAGAGACAGGGAAATGATCAATGCACTGGGTATATCCGGACTTTATCCTGCCGGTGAGGGAGCAGGATATGCAGGCGGAATTGTATCCTCGGCGGTTGACGGAATGCTGGCGGCGGAGAGAATCGCCCAAAAGGCGAAGGTCTGAAGGTCTGAAAGTCTGAAAGTCTGATGTCGAAATGTCGCCCTCAGACCCTCAGACTCTCAGACCTCATCCGCCAGCTGGCGGATCAGACCTTCAGACCCTCGTACCCTCTATCCGCCGTGCGAATTCAGAGCATATGATGGCGGCGGCCATGCTGACATTGAGAGACTCTATGCCTGCCAGGGGTTTGTCGGGACCAGGGATAGTTATAAAATCCGTGACAAACGCCAGCATCCTGTCTGTCAGTCCCTTTGATTCATTGCCAAGGAGAATAATGCCCTGCGATGAAAGCTTACTGTTGTATATAGAATCACCACCCAGGACAGTTCCGTAAACCGGAATGCCGGCTGACCGGGCTCTTTCGAGCAACGGTTCAAGAGGCGTGTAACAAACATTGACGTGCATGAACGCACCCATTGTCGCCTGCAGGACTTTAGGGTTGTAAACGTCGACACATTCTGGTGAGCAGATTATATTTCCGATTCCGAACCAGGCAGCTACCCTTATAATAGTGCCCAGATTTCCCGGATCCTGCACATACTCCAGCGCCAGGGTAAGCCTTCCCGGAAGCCACGCTTCGAGAAAGACCTGCTTTGAGAATGGAGCTACAGCAAGCACATTATGCGGCGTTTTTAAGGAGCTGATCTTCCTAAGTTCGTCATACCCGACAGTAACCACTTCTGAAGCCATGCCGAGAACTGAGTCAGGTTCCCCGGCAATCCATTCGGATTTTGCAGCCAGCAGTGAAACCCTGTTGCCGGCTGCCAGGTATTCCCTGACCAGCTTATCACCTTCAATGACAAACATCCCGGCTTCCTCCCTCGACTTCCTCTTCTGAAGTGAGAGTATAAGCTTCACCTGGTTTCGTGACATCATTTTATGCATCACCGCGTAACTGAAAATAGTATTTATAATGATATATTTGCTTTCGCTAATCCTTCTGTGACCGTTGAATTACCGTCCAACAAATATAGAAATTACTATTTCCAAACTGCTGACTGCCCTGTCCATTATTTTACTGGCGGCAGGGTGCAATCCCACCAAGTATGTTCCGGAAGGTGAAGTGCTTTTAAGCAGGAACGTTCTGGTGATCGGGAAAAGCGAAGAGGCGCTGACTTCAGGCATTTCAAAGACTGCTATGAAGCCGTATATCAAGCAGTTACCCAATAAAAGAATTTTCGGATCACGTTTTCACCTTGGCCTTTTCAACCTTTCGGATATCGAAAAGGAGCGCTGGCCTCACGGCTGGCTGAGGAAGATAGGCGAGGAACCGGTGATCTTCGATTCTGTTTCTGCAACCAGGTCAAAAGCTCAGCTGGAAAGTTACCTTGGCTCAAAGGGATACTTCAATGCCGTGGTGGATGAGACCGCTGCGATTGACAAAAAGGAAGCGGAAGTGTTTTACATGATAAATCCGGGCACACCTTACACAATCAGGGACATCAGGTACGAAATAGAAGACTCGCTGCTGTACGGACTTGTTATGGTTGATACAGCGAACTGTACAGTCGAGCGCGGAATGGTCTATGATGTCGACCTTCTGCAGAAAGAGAGACAAAGGCTTGAACGGTTCATAAGAGATGTGGGATTTTATGCATTCTCGACTGAGGATATCTTTTTCAGGGTAGACAGTTCTCTTGCCTCCGGAAAGGTAGACGTGCATTATGTTGTCTCTCGTAAAACAGCCCTTGACAGCGATGGAAAAGTGGTATCGACCAGTCACAGGATGTACTGGGTGAGGGATGTCTATGTTTACCCGGAGTTTGATCCCAGGGAAGCCCTGAGGGGAGGAGACCAGTATGCTGAATCATTTGACACTGTATATTTCAAGGGAGTATATTTCATTACCCCGCCGGGACGGCAACTGGTAAAGCCCGAAGTAATAAAGCAGGCTGTCTATGTTTTGCCGGGCTCCCTGTTCAGCGTGACAAACGCCGAGCAGACCCAGTCGCACCTTGCGGAGCTTAAAAACCACAGGCTGGTAAATGTGGCCTATACCGAAGTTAGTCTTGAAAACACCGATGACAGCACGAAGGGCCTTCTCGACTGTATAATACAGCTCACACCGATGGTCAGGCAGTCATTCACGGTCGAGCTTGAAGGCACGAACTCGGGAGGCAATCTGGGCGGGGCGCTCAACCTCATATATCAGAACAAGAGTCTTTTCCAGGGTGCTGAGAACTTCACAATAAAATTCAAGGGAGCTTACGAGACACTCACTGAAAAAGTTACCGGATTCAGAAACTCCCAGCAGTATGGATTTGAATCGACCCTGCGCCTTCCCAATTTCCTGATGCCATTCCCCTCAAAGGAATCCTTCATACGAAAACATGACCCCAAAACAGTCCTTCAGGCTGGTTACAACTATCAAAAGATGCCTGTCTATACGAGGACTGTGGCGAACATGACCGTCGGTTATTCCTGGAGAGGTAACAAATATACCTCCCACATGCTTAATCCACTGGGGATTGATGTGGTTACCCTGCCATACATAAGCCCGTCATTCAAGGCCAGGATAGACACATCGTCCTACCTTGCCTATTCATACCGTGACGTCATGATCCTTGGAGGCAACTACAGCTTCATTTTCAATAACCAGATGATCCAGAAAGCAAAGGATTACTGGTTTATCCGCCTTGGGTTCGACGCTGCCGGAAACCTGCTGGCTCTCGGCTATGACATTGCCGGTGCCGCCAGGGAGGATGATACATACCAGCTGTTCAAACAGCCCTTCGCCCAGTATGTCAAAGGCGAAGCAGATATCAGCTATCACCGCCGGATAAATGACGCCAGCTCGCTGGTCTACAGGGCGTTTACAGGGATTGGGTGGCCCTACGGCAACTCGAAGGCGATGCCCTTTGAGGAGCAGTATTTCGGAGGCGGATCAAACGATATAAGGGCCTGGATGGTTCGGACACTCGGCCCCGGGTCATATGCAGTTACAGACACATCATTCATTAATCAGACGGCCGACCTGAAACTTGAGGCAAACGCCGAATACCGTTTCAAGTTATTCTGGATCCTTGAGGGAGCCATGTTTGTCGATGCAGGAAATATATGGACATTCAGGGAAGATCCTGACAGACCCGGCGCACAGTTTAAGTTCAACAGATTCATAGATGATATAGCCGTCGGGGCTGGCTTCGGACTCAGGTTCGACATAAAGTTCGTGCTGCTAAGGACTGATTTCGGACTTAAACTGAGGGATCCGCAGATAAGTGACGGTTCTAAATGGATTCCCCTCAGCAGGCCCTTTAATTTCCGTGATGACCTGACGATGGTCATCGGGATCGGATATCCGTTCTAATTAGAAGGTTTATAGGTTTATGGGTTTATGGGTTTATAGGTTTATGGCATGGTGCATGCAGCCAGGGGCAATAGGCAAGTGAAATCTCAAATCTCAAATCTCAAATCGACAATCGCAAATCTTCAGCATACTATCTCCCCCTTGACTTTTTCCCTTTCCCGTATTAACTTGCAGTTTCTCTCGCTGTTTTGTAATGAGGCCGTTACGGAAAATTGCTTCTGATCTGCTTGGTTTTGACCGCAGGGAGCGGCGCGGCACCTATACCCTTGCGGTGATACTCATTTTACTGCTGTTGGTGCGGGCATTCCTTCCCGGGAAGGGAGCCGGGGGAGACACAATCGTCATTCCACACACTGCCGCAGTACCCGGACCGGCTGTGAGCGGAGGAAAAGATGCGGTTTTATTTCGTTTCGACCCCAACACCGCCGATGCTGAAACACTTGTTAAACTTGGTTTTTCTGAGCGTCAGGCGGCTACTCTTATAAATTACCGTAAGGCAGGAGCAAGGTTCAGAAGACCGTCTGACATATACAGGGTTTACGGCGTTGACACTGTGTTCGCCTCTGCGCTTGCTCCGTGGATTGATATTAATCCGGAAGTGGAACGGGGTGGTTTTGAAAGGAAGGTGCCGCCGGAAGTGTCTCCGGTTTATGCGGCCGGTAAAACGGGCGCGGAACGAAAGAGCGGGAACCAGGGGTCAGTAAGACCCGGGCCGGAGGGATGGACAGCCAAAGCTGAGGCGGATATGAATTCACCGCGGAGGTCAGCCGCGGTCATCGATCTGAATTGTTGTTCTGCCGCAGAGCTGGAACAACTGCCGGGCATCGGCGAAGTGCTTTCCGCCAGGATCATAAAGTACAGGGACCTGCTTGGAGGTTTCGTCTCGGTATCGCAGCTCGGTGAGGTTTACGGTCTCGATTCTTCGGCCGTTGAGTTGATCAGCGGAAGAGTGAAAGTATCAGCCGGCGGGATCAGAATAATCCGTCTCGACACCTGCAGCTGGGGTCAGATGGCCAGGCATCCTTACCTGGGCCCGGAGGCTGCCAGGGCGATAATGAAGTACCGGTCTCTTATGGGGGAGGGTTTTGAAGTTGACGACCTGGTGCTTCAGAAGGTGATAAGCGGTGAGCAGGCAGCAAGGATAGCACCCTATGTTATGTCACCGGGAAAGGGGTCTGATAACTGACTGTGAATTTATTTCATGAAAAGTTTTGAAATTGATTTCAGACTGATTAATTTTGCGGCTCGATTTAAATTTAAAGTTGGATTATGATCATTGTACCAGTAAAAGAAGGCGAGAACATTGACAGGGCTCTTAAAAAATTCAAGAGGAAGTTTGAAAAGACGGGTGTGATCCGTGAGTTAAGGTCCCGTCAGGCTTTCATCAAACCCTCAGTACGCCGCAGGGAAGAGGTGAAGAAGGCTGTTTACGTTCAGGGACTTCAGCAGGACGAGGAATAGCATTTCCTCTGTCGCAAAATAATTGACTAAAACTTAATAGGTTCCTTTTATGGACAAAAAGGAATCGTTTCTGCAATATCTGCTGTCTGAGAAACGTTATTCTCAGCATACGGTACGTTCGTACAGAAACGACCTGGAGCAGTTTTTACTGTGGATTTCACCACAGGATCTTGCAGCAGATCCCGAAAAGATAACATCAGTTCATGTGAGAGCATGGATGATATCCCTGCTTGAGGGAGGTTATTCCTCTGTCAGTGTCCACCGCAAGGTTTCCGCCCTCAGGGCTTTCTTCAGGTATCTCCGCAGGCACGGAATGATAACCGGTGATCCGATGGCCCGTGTGATTCTCCCAAAAAGGGCAAAAACGCTTCCCGTGTTCGTCGGTGAGGATTCGCTTGCAAACCTTCTTGACAATTTCGATTTCGGAGATAATTTTTCGGGTATTCGTGACCGGACTATCATAGAGATGTTGTATCTTACAGGCATGAGACGGTCAGAGCTGATCGGCCTTAAAGACGGGAATGTGGATTTATCGTCATGTTCGGTAAGGGTGATGGGAAAACGAAGCAAGGAAAGGGTAATTCCGTTGATAAAAAGTTTTACAGCTTCTCTGGAGAAATATTTAAATGCCCGGAGTGAAGCCGGGTTTCCATCGGCTGAGAGTTTTTTTATATCCGCCAGGGGCAACAAAATGTATGACAAAAGTGTTTATAATATAGTAAACAGGTATCTCACGATGGTGACCACTATAGAGAAGAAGAGTCCGCATGTTTTGCGGCACACCTTTGCCACTCACATGTTGAATCACGGTGCTGATCTGAACTCGATAAAGGAGTTGCTGGGGCATGCAAACCTTTCGGCAACACAGGTTTACACTCACAACACCTTTGAGCAGTTAAAGAAAGTATATAAACAGGCTCATCCAAGGGCTTAATAATAAATTATATAGGAGGTACGATCATGAACATTCAGATCCATTCGGTCAGGTTTGATGCTGACAAAAAGCTTCTTGATTTTGTATCACAGAAGGTGAACAAACTGTCGCTGGTAAGTGACGAGATTGTAAGTGCTGAGGTGTTTCTGAGGCTGGACAAGGACGATGAGAAGGAAAACAAGGTTGCAGAGATCAGGGTAGAGTATCCCGGCGGGACCGCTTTTCGCCCGTAAGCAGAGCAAGACTTTTGAAGAGTCGACCGATCAGGTTATTGATGCTCTTAAGAAACAGATTGTCAGGCAGAAGGGAAAGCTGCGGGGAGAGTAGCAACAGGAGTAAAAAAAAACTTGAGATAATTTTTGAGATTTGAAATATTAATTCCTACATTTGCAAACCGATTTTTGAGGGTATTCGACTCAAAAGTCGATCGTTCTTTCAAACGCCGATGTAGCTCAGTTGGCCAGAGCAGCTGATTTGTAATCTGCAGGTCGGGGGTTCGAATCCCTTCATCGGCTCATTGTAAGAAGAGCATATGTATGTCTTAATCAGATATACTCTGTTTTTTAGGGGAGATACCAAAGCGGCCAACTGGGGCAGACTGTAAATCTGTTGTCGAATGACTTCGTAGGTTCGAATCCTGCTCTCCCCACAAATAACGGAGTAAACCCGGGAACATCGGCCTGCTGGCGGAATGCCCGTTCTTCTGAAGAGAAATATAAGCGGGAGTAGCTCAGTTGGTAGAGCATTAGCCTTCCAAGCTGAGGGTCGCGGATTCGAATCCCGTCTCCCGCTCATGTATTGCCGATGTAGCTCAGGGGTAGAGCACTTCCTTGGTAAGGAAGGGGTCATGAGTTCAATTCTCATCATCGGCTCGAATGATTTTGAAATGTAATTTTAATTAAATAAGCTTCTAGTTATGGCAAAAGAAAAATTTGACAGGTCGAAACCACACGTAAATATCGGTACAATCGGTCACGTCGACCACGGCAAGACCACTCTTGACAGCTGCTATTACGATGGTTCTCGCAAAGAAAGGTCTCTCTGAAGTGAGGGATTTTGATTCAATTGACAATGCTCCTGAAGAAAAGGAAAGGGGTATTACAATTAATACAGCTCACGTTGAGTATTCAACGGCGAATCGTCACTATGCACACGTTGACTGTCCCGGACACGCTGACTATGTTAAGAACATGGTTACTGGTGCTGCCCAGATGGACGGTGCTATCATCGTTGTTGCCGCAACTGATGGTCCTATGCCTCAGACACGCGAGCATATCCTTCTCGCACGTCAGGTAAACGTTCCGAAAATCGTTGTTTTCCTTAATAAGGTTGACCTTGTTGATGATGAGGAGCTTATTGATCTCGTTGAGATGGAAATACGTGATCTTCTGAACTTTTACAAGTTATGACGGTGACAATGCTCCTGTTATCCGCGGTTCTGCACTCGGTGCAATGAACCACGAACCCAAATGGGAAGATAAGGTCATGGAACTTATGGATGCAGTTGACTCATTTATTCCGATACCTCCGCGTGAGAACGAGAAACCGTTCCTTATGCCGGTTGAAGACGTATTCTCGATCACCGGCCGTGGTACAGTTGCTACAGGCCGTATTGAAACAGGTATGGTTCACACGGGTGACGAACTTGAGATAGTAGGTCTTGGTGCTGACAAACGCAAATCAATCTGTACAGGTGTTGAGATGTTCCGCAAGATACTCGATCAGGGTGAAGCAGGTGACAACGTAGGTCTTCTCCTTCGCGGTGTTGACAAGAAAGAGATCAAAAGAGGTCAGGTTCTTGCCAAACCGGGTTCAATCACACCCCACACCAAGTTCAAAGCTGAGGTTTACGTTCTCAAGAAAGAAGAAGGCGGACGTCACACTCCGTTCCATCAGAAGTATCGTCCCCAGTTCTATCTCAGGACTCTTGACGTTACCGGTGAGATCACTCTCCCCGAAGGAACTGAAATGGTAATGCCGGGTGATAACGTAACAATCACAGTTGAGCTTATCTACCCTGTGGCTATCAACAAGAACCTCCGTTTCGCTATTCGCGAAGGCGGTCGTACTGTTGGTGCAGGTCAGGTTATTGACATCATCGCATAATATTACATATAACAGGGGTTCCGCCTTCATTGGCGGAAACCCTTTGTTAAACACGGGTGTAGCTCAGTTGGTAGAGCACTGGTCTCCAAAACCAGGTGTCGGGAGTTCGAGTCTCTCCTCCCGTGCTAAAATCGAAGTTTGTAAAGATGAATATATTAAACTATTTTAAAGAATCGTACAACGAGCTGATGCACAAGGTGACATGGCCTTCATGGGCTGAGCTTCAGAGCAGCGCCACACTGGTGATGGTCACTTCTGTCATTCTTGCCCTTGTAATATGGGTAATGGACTTTTCCTTTGACAAGATCATGGGGTTTGTCTACAGTTTGTTGTATTAATTATAACGGTCACAGATGAGTGAGAACGTTAAGAAGTGGTATGTACTCAGGGCTATCGGCGGCAAGGAGAAGAAGGTGAAGGAATATCTCGAGAATGAGATAGCCCGGCTGAAGCTTCAGGATTACATAACACAGGTTCTGATACCTACAGAAAAGGTCTACCAGATACGTTCAGGAAAGAAGATAAGCAAAGAGCGGACATTTTTTCCCGGATATGTCATTGTAGAGGCTGCTCTTGTGGGAGAAGTGCCTCACATATTACGTAACATCCCCAATGTGCTGGGGTTCCTGGGTACACCCACGGGTGATCCGGTGCCAATCCGCAAGGCAGAGATAAACCGCATCCTCGGAAAGGTTGACGAACTCGCCGCAAGCGAGGAAGAACTCAACGTTCCGTTCTGCGTAGGTGAAACCGTAAAAGTAATAGACGGTCCCTTCAACAGCTTTTCTGGAGTTATTGAAGAGGTAAATGAAGAGAAGCGCAAGCTGAAAGTGATGGTCAAGATCTTCGGACGAAAGACCCCGCTTGAACTGAGCTTCATGCAGGTAGAAAAAGAGAATTAAGAAATCAGGAAATTGACAGCCGTGAATTATAATGCTTCCTTAAACGGCTGTCATGTTCTCGCTATAAACAATGCAAATTTTTAATTATGGCAAAAGAAGTTGCTGGATTAATCAAATTACAGATTAAAGGCGGAGCAGCCAATCCATCTCCACCCGTAGGCCCTGCACTGGGTTCCAAAGGTGTGAATATCATGGAGTTTTGCAAACAGTTCAATGCCCGTACCCAGGACAAGGCTGGAAAGGTCATACCGGTTATCATAACCGTGTATAATGACAAATCATTTGAATTTGTCACGAAGACTCCTCCGGTTGCCGTCCAGATTATAGAAGCCACAAAGATCAAGAAAGGTTCAGCGGAACCCAACAGGAACAAAGTTGCTTCAATATCATGGAATCAGGTAAAGACTATTGCAGAGGATAAGATGCAGGATTTAAACTGTTTCACCATCGAATCCGCGATGAGAATGGTGGCTGGAACTGCCAGAAGTATGGGCATCACCGTAAGTGGTGAATTCCCGGGTAAATAACATAAATTAAGTGAGTACAAAAAATGACTAAGCTTACCAAGAATCAGAAGTTTGCTCTCGAAAAAATTGAAAAGGGCAAGCTCTATACATTGTCAGAAGCTGCTGCATTGGTTAAGGATATCACAACTACGAAGTTTGATGCTTCGGTCGATCTTGATGTACAGGCTGGGTATTGATCCCCGCAAATCGAACCAGATGGTTCGCGGCGTTGTTTCTCTACCTCACGGTACAGGTAAAGAGGTCAGGGTTCTTGCCCTGGTCACACCTGACAAGGAAGCAGAAGCAAAAGAAGCCGGTGCCGATTTTGTCGGTCTCGATGAGTGGGTCGAAAAGATCAAAGGCGGCTGGACAGACATCGATGTGATTATAACCATGCCCTCAGTGATGGGTAAGATAGGTCAGTTAGGACGAATACTCGGTCCCCGTGGTCTCATGCCAAACCCGAAAAGCGGGACGGTAACCATGGAGATCGGTAAGGCTGTAAAAGAGGTAAAGCAGGGTAAAATCGACTTTAAAGTTGATAAAGCCGGTATTATTCATGCTTCCATCGGGAAAGTCTCTTTCGAACCTCATAAAATCGTTGATAACGCCAAGGAGTTTCTCTTTATGATCAACAAACTGAAACCTGCCTCTGCAAAAGGAACATACATCAAAAGTATCTTCCTCTCAAGCACTATGAGCGCAGGTATTAAGGTTGATCCCAAGAGCCTTGATGTTTAATTGAAAGTTAAACCGTAGAGAGATTATGAGAAAAGAAGAAAAATCCGATATCATCAACAGCCTGGCTGAGACTCTTAAGGAGTACAGCCATTTCTACCTGACTGATACTGCACAGCTCAATGCTGCTGACACCAGTGACCTAAGAAGGAAGTGTTTTGAGAACCAGATAAAACTGGTTGTTGTCAAGAACAAACTACTGATCAGGGCATTGGAGCAGGCAGGTCTGGAATGCGGAGAACTTTTCCCCGTACTTACAGGCTCAACTGCCGTGATGTTCTCGAATAACGGAAACTCTCCTGCAAAAATGATTAAGGAGTTCCGTAGATCGCATCCTAAACCACTTGTAAAAGGCGCTTACATTGAAGAGTCAGTTTACGTCGAGTGAGAACCTCCTTGAGACCCTCGTGGCTCTCAAATCAAGGGAAGAACTCCTCGGTGAAATCATCTGCTCTCCTGCAGTCGCCCGCGAAGAACGTTATCTCCGCACTGCAGTCAGGTGGTACAACAATTCATGGTGTTCTTGAAACACTTTCAAACAAGTAATTATTAAAGTTAAATAAACTAAAATTTCTATAAAAATGGCAGATCTTAAGAAATTTGCAGAAGAGTTAGTGAACTTAACCGTTAAAGAGGTTAATGAACTTGCAAAAATATTGAAAGACGAGTATGGCATTGAGCCTGCTGCAGCAGCTGTGGCTGTGGCTGCCCCTGCAGCTCAGAAGCTGCTCCTGTAGCTGCTGAAAAAACCAGCTTTGACGTTATCCTCAAGAGTGCAGGCGGACAGAAGCTTCAGATCGTGAAACTTGTAAAAGACATTACAGGTCTCGGTCTTAAAGAAGCTAAAGCCGTTGTTGATACCGCTCCCGGAGCAGTTAAAGAAGGCATCTCCAAGGAAGAGGCAGAAAGCATTAAGAAACAATTAGAAGAATCAGGAGCTGAAGTTGAACTTAAATAAGTTATACCTGATTACCGGGTTATAGGTTTAGTCCCGAGTTTTCGGGACTAAGCCTTTTTGTCATTTTAATATAAGTTCACTTAATCCTACCACAAATGTCCTCAAAAAATACCGAACGAATCAGTTTCGCATCCAAGAAAAATCAGCTGGAATATCCTGATTTTCTTGAGATTCAGCTTGAAATCTTTCGCCGAGTTTTTTCAGCTTGGCACCACACCCGAGAACAGGAGGAAGAGAAGGACCTTTACCAGGTTTTCATGGAAAACTTCCCCATTACCGATACAAGAAATAACTTCGTTCTTGAGTTCCTCGATTACTCAATTGACCCACCGCGTTATACCATCGATGAGTGTATCGAGAGAGGCCTTACTTTCAGCGTTCCGCTGAAAGCTAAACTGAAACTCTATTGCACTGATCCGGAGCATGAGGATTTTGACACCGTCATTCAGGATGTTTACCTGGGTGTCATACCCTACATGACAGAGCGCGGAACATTCGTCATTAACGGCGCCGAGAGAGTAGTTGTCTCACAGCTCCACAGGTCGCCCGGCGTATTCTTCGGACAGAGCGTCCACGCCAACGGAACCAAACTTTATTCCGCCCGTATCATTCCATTCAAGGGTTCATGGATAGAGTTCGCCACAGACATCAACAACGTGATGTACGCCTATATCGACAGGAAAAAGAAACTGCCTGTCACAACCCTTCTCAGGGCAATAGGCTTCGAAAGCGACAAAGACATCCTTGAAATCTTCAACCTTGCTGAAGAGCATAAAGTCTCCAAGGTGAATCTTAAAAAACTTATCGGCCGTAAACTGGCAGCAAGGGTGCTGCGTACCTGGGTCGAGGACTTCGTTGATGAGGATACCGGTGAAGTGGTCTCCATCGAACGTAACGAGGTTGTACTCGACAGGGAGACGGTCATCGAAAATGAACATGTTGATCTGATAGTTGACTCAGGAGCCAAGTCGATCCTTCTTCACCGCGAGGATTTCAGCCTTTCCGACTATGCCATCATCTATAATACACTGCAGAAAGACCCCTGCAACTCCGAGAAGGAAGCTGTGATTTACATTTACCGTCAGCTTCGCAATGCCGAACCGCCGGATGAGGCAACGGCCCGCGATGTCATTGACAAACTCTTCTTCTCAGACAAACGCTATGACCTCGGTGAGGTGGGACGCTACCGGATAAACCGGAAGCTGAACCTCAACATTGATATGACCACCAAGATCCTGACCAGGGAAGATATCATAGCAATCATAGGTCATCTTATTCAGCTTATCAACTCCAAGACAGACGTTGATGATATTGACCACCTGAGCAACAGGAGGGTTCGCACCGTTGGTGAACAGCTCTCCGCCCAGTTCAGCGTCGGTCTCGCCCGTATGGCCAGAACCATCCGTGAGCGTATGAACGTTAGAGACAATGAGGTATTTACCCCGGTTGATCTCATCAATTCAAAGACTCTGTCATCAGTTATAAATTCATTCTTCGGTACCAACCAGCTGTCACAGTTCATGGACCAGACCAACCCGCTGGCTGAGATGACACACAAGCGTCGTCTTTCAGCCCTCGGACCAGGCGGTCTCTCACGTGAGCGTGCAGGCTTCGAGGTGCGCGACGTGCACTATACTCATTACGGTCGCCTCTGTCCCATTGAGACGCCGGAAGGACCGAACATCGGTCTTATTTCTTCGCTTTGCGTATTTGCCAAGATTGACAAGCTCGGCTTTATCGAGACACCCTACCGTGACGTTAAAGAAGGCAAGGTGGACCTTTCAATGGAAGGTGTAAAGTGGCTGACCGCTGAGGATGAAGAGAATCTTACAATTGCCCAGGCAAACGCCCCGCTGAACAGTGACGGGACCTTTACAGACCCGAGGGCTAAATCACGTCTTGGCGCTGACTATCCTTACGAGGAGGCTCACAAGGTTGACATGATGGATGTGGCTCCGAACCAGATTGCATCAATCGCCGCTTCGCTGATACCTTTCCTTGAGCATGACGACGCCAACCGCGCACTCATGGGTTCAAACATGATGCGCCAGGCAGTGCCGCTGGTAAGGCCTGAGGCACCGCTTGTGGGCACAGGCCTGGAGAGACAGGTGATTCAGGATTCGAGGATACTGGTGGTGGCTGAAGGTGACGGCGTGGTTGAATATGTCGACGCTGAAGAAATAATCATCCGTTACAGTCGCACCGACGAGGAAAAATTTGTAAGCTTCGATGACGACGTAAGACGTTATGACCTCCCGAAATACCACAAAACAAACCAGAATACCTGTATCAACCTCGTTCCGATAGTCAAGAAGGGCGAGAAAGTTGTTAAAGGACAGGCACTTACCGAAGGTTACGGAACCAAGAACGGCGAACTCGCACTCGGCCGGAACCTGAAGGTGGCATTCATGCCCTGGAAGGGTTACAACTTTGAGGATGCAATCGTTATTAGTGAGAAGGTGGTGCAGGAGGATATCTTCACCTCTGTTCACATAGACGAGTATCTCCTTGAAGTGCGCGACACAAAGCGCGGTATGGAAGAGCTCACTTCTGACATTCCGAATGTCAGCGAGGAAGCCACAAAGAACCTCGACGAGAACGGACTCATCCGCGTTGGTGCACAGATCAGGCCCGGGAGACATACTCATCGGAAAGATCACACCGAAGGGAGAGTCAGATCCTTCACCCGAGGAAAAACTTCTGAGGGCCATCTTCGGCGACAAGGCCGGCGATGTGAAGGATGCTTCACTGAAGGCAGGTCCTTCACTTGAGGGAGTTGTGATTTCCAAGAAACTGTTCACCAGGGCCATTAAAGACCGCAAGGCCAAGGCAGCGGAGAAACCGCTTCTCGACAAGATCGATGCCGACTTCAACAGGGCGGTGGATGATCTCAAGGCACGCCTTGTGGATAAGCTCTTTATCCTTGTGAACGGCAAGACCTCACAGGGAGTCAAGGATTATCTCAATGTCGACATTATACCCAAGGGTGCAAAATTCACCCTGAAGCAGCTGCAGGAGATAGATTTTCTGAATATCAATCCCAACAAGTGGACCACTGACAAGAAGAAGAACGACAGCATCAAGCAGCTTCTGCACAACTATCTTATTAAATATAAGGAGGTTGACGGTGTTTACAAACGCAAGAGGTACAATATCACAATAGGAGATGAGCTGCCTGCAGGCATTGTAAGGCTTGCCAAGGTTTATATCGCCAAAAAGCGTAAGATCAGGGTAGGAGACAAGATGGCGGGTCGTCACGGTAACAAGGGCATCGTTGCCCGTATAGTCCGTGCCGAAGACATGCCTTTCCTTGCTGACGGTACCCCTGTTGACATAGTTCTCAACCCGCTTGGTGTGCCCTCGAGGATGAACCTCGGACAGATATATGAGACTGTTCTGGGATGGGCAGGCCAGGAGCTCGGGCTTAAGTTCTCGACACCTATTTTCGACGGTGCAAGACAGGATCAGATAACTGAACTTACTGACAGGGCCGGTATTCCGCGCAACGGTACAACATATCTCTATGACGGCGGAACGGGTGACCGTTTTGACCAGCCTGCAACGGTGGGGATGATCTACATGCTCAAACTGGGCCATATGGTTGATGACAAGATGCATGCCCGTTCAATCGGACCTTATTCACTCATCACCCAGCAGCCTCTCGGAGGTAAAGCACAGTTCGGAGGGCAGAGATTTGGTGAGATGGAGGTATGGGCACTCGAAGCATTCGGTGCCGCACACATACTTCAGGAAATACTCACTATCAAGTCTGATGACGTGATAGGAAGGGCAAAAGCCTACGAAGCAATTGTCAAGGGAGAACCAATGCCGATGCCTGGCATACCTGAATCGCTGAACGTGCTTCTGCACGAGCTCCGCGGCCTGGGCCTGAGCATCAACCTTGAGTAATACAGCTGAGTTCTTAAACAGTAAAAAAAAATACAATATATGTCATTCAGAAGGGATAACAAACAGAAGACCAGCTACACGAAGATTTCAATAGGTCTGGCGTCTCCGGAGGAGATACTTGACAAATCGAGCGGCGAAGTCCTGAAACCTGAGACAATAAACTACCGTACCTACAAGCCTGAACGCGACGGACTTTTCTGCGAAAGGATCTTCGGGCCGGTAAAGGACTATGAATGCCATTGCGGAAAATACAAGAGGATACGTTACAAGGGTATCGTCTGCGACCGCTGCGGCGTTGAAGTGACAGAGAAGAAAGTAAGACGTGAGAGAATGGGCCACATATCACTCGTGGTACCTGTTGCTCATATCTGGTACTTCAGATCACTTCCCAACAAGATCGGATATCTTCTCGGTCTGCCCACAAAGAAACTTGACAGCATTATTTATTATGAGAAGTATGTTGTCATAAACCCTGGTGTAAAAGCAGTAGACGGAGTTAAATACCTCGATTTCCTCTCCGAAGAGGAGTATATGGAAATAGTTGAGGCGCTTCCGAAGGAGAACCAGTATCTTGACGACGAACATCCTGACAAATTTGTGGCAGAGATGGGCGCCGAAGCTCTTTACAAGCTTCTGGCCAAGCTGGACCTCGATGAGCTTTCATATTCACTCCGTTACCGTGCCAACACCGAGACTTCTCAGCAGCGCAAGAGTGAAGCTCTTAAAAGACTGCAGGTTGTAGAGGCATTCAGGGAATCGAAAAACATCAACAGGCCGGAGTGGATGATCGTGAAGATCGTGCCGGTGATACCTCCTGAACTCAGGCCGCTTGTTCCGCTTGACGGCGGAAGGTTTGCAACCAGCGACCTTAACGACCTCTACCGCAGGGTGATTATACGCAACAACCGTCTCAAGAGACTCATAGAGATCAAGGCTCCGGAGGTGATTCTCCGTAATGAAAAGAGGATGCTCCAGGAGGCCGTAGACTCACTCTTCGACAACTCACGCAAGGCCAATGCCGTCAAGACTGACGCCAACAGGCCGTTGAAGTCGCTCTCTGACAGCCTCAAAGGCAAGCAGGGCCGCTTCCGTCAGAACCTTCTCGGTAAAAGGGTTGACTATTCTGCCCGTTCTGTTATTGTGGTCGGACCCGAACTGCACCTTCATGAGTGCGGCATACCCAAAGACATGGCAGCCGAGCTTTACAAGCCCTTTGTGATACGCAAACTCATTGAGCGCGGCATCGTGAAGACTGTGAAGAGCGCAAAGAAGATCGTCGATCGCAAAGACCCTGTAGTATGGGATATCCTTGAGAACGTGCTGAAGGGCCACCCGGTTCTTCTTAACCGTGCTCCGACACTTCACAGACTTGGTATCCAGGCTTTCCAGCCCAAGCTTATTGAGGGCAAGGCCATCCAGCTTCACCCGCTTGTATGTACCGCTTTCAACGCTGACTTCGACGGTGACCAGATGGCTGTTCACCTGCCGCTTGGCAACGCCGCAGTCATAGAAGCTCAGATGCTGATGCTTGCATCACACAACATCCTGAACCCTGCCAACGGGGCGCCTATTACGGTACCTTCACAGGACATGGTCCTCGGGCTGTATTATATCACCAAGGCCCGCAAGAGCACCGAGTCAATAAAGGTCAAGGGCGAAGGATCGATCTTCTATTCACCTGAAGAGGTTCATATCGCATACAATGAAGGCAAGATTGACCTTCATGCAATAATCAAAGTCAAGACCAATGATATGGTTGACGGAAAAAAGGTGAATCATATCATCGAGACAACCGTCGGCCGTGTTCTCTTCAACGAATTTGTTCCTGAAGAAGTGGGATTTCTGAATGAGATCCTCACTAAGAAATCACTCAGGGATATTATCGGTAATGTACTGAAGAAGGCAGGTACAGCCAAGACGGCTGACTTCCTCGATGCAATCAAGGACCTCGGCTTCAGGATGGCATTTACCGGTGGTCTTTCCTTCAACCTTGATGATGTAATCATTCCCAAGGAGAAGGAGATGTTCGTTGCTGAAGGTTACGAGCAGGTTGAAGAGGTGCTTTCAAACTACAGCATGGGCTTCATCACAAATAATGAGCGCTACAACCAGATCATCGACATCTGGACCCATGTTAACGCACGTCTTACACAGATCCTGATGAAGCAGCTTTCAACAGACAAGCAGGGCTTCAACTCGGTCTACATGATGCTTGACTCCGGTGCAAGGGGTTCAAAGGAACAGATCCGCCAGCTCTCAGGTATGAGGGGTCTTATGGCGAAACCGCAGAAATCCGGATCAACAGGATCTGAGATCATCGAGAACCCGATTCTTTCGAATTTCAAGGAAGGGCTGTCGGTACTCGAGTACTTTATCTCTACCCACGGTGCCCGTAAGGGTCTTGCTGACACCGCCCTCAAGACGGCAGACGCAGGTTACCTGACACGCCGGCTTGTTGACGTATCCCAGGATGTGATCATCAATGAGGAAGACTGCGGAACCCTTCGCGGTCTTGTGGCTACAGCCATAAAAAACAACGAAGAGATCGTGGAGTCACTCTATGACAGGATCCTTGGCCGTACAACCGTTCATAACATCTACAACCCGCTTACCGGAGAACTTATCGTAGCTTCGGGTGAAGAGATCACCGAAGAGATAGCAAATCTCATTGACGAGTCTCCGATCGAGCAGGTTGAGATCCGTTCAGTGCTTACCTGCGAATCCAAGAAAGGTGTATGCGGCAAGTGCTACGGACGTAACCTGGCAACAGGCAGGATGGTACAGAAGGGTGAGGCAACGGGTGTCATTGCTGCACAGAGTATCGGTGAACCCGGTACGCAGCTTACACTCCGTACATTCCACGTGGGAGGTACTGCTTCCAACATTACGACTGAATCGAAACTCATTGCCAAATACGGCGGTATTGCTGTAATTGAGGAGGTGAGAACTGTGAGCAAGAAAGAGCCTGAAAAGGGCAAGGTAGATATTGTTATCGGACGACTCGGAGAGCTCCGTATCATCGACAAAAAGACCGGCATCGCTCTTACGACTCATACAATACCCTACGGTAGCCGACTCTATGTCAAACCGAATGACGAAGTCAACAAGGGAGACCTTATTTGCGAGTGGGATCCGTTCAATGCCGTTATCATTTCAGAGGTTGCCGGTAAGGTTGCCTTCGATCATCTCCTGGAAGGAATTACCTTCCGTGAGGAGTCTGATGAGCAGACAGGGTTCAAGGAAAAGGTGATCATTGAAAGCCGGGACAAGACCAAAAACCCGACAATCAAAATTATGTCACCGGAAGGAGCAGAGCTCAAGACTTATAACCTTCCTGTAGGCGCTCACCTTGTGACTGACCTCAACAAGCACGTCATTGCAGGGGATACTCTTGTGAAAATCCCGAGAGCGATAGGCAAATCAGGTGACATCACCGGCGGTCTGCCGCGTGTTACCGAGCTGTTTGAAGCCCGTAACCCGTCAAACCCGGCCATTGTCACAGAGATAGACGGCGAAGTTACATACGGCAAGATCAAGAGAGGTAACAGGGAGATTACGATCACCTCCAAATCAGGTGAGACAAAGAGATATCTCGTTCCCCTTTCGAAACAGATACTTGTTCAGGAGAATGACTACGTAAGGGCTGGTACGGCTCTTTCTGACGGTGCTATCACTCCGTCTGACATCCTGGCGATAAAAGGCCCGACAAAGGTACAGGAGTATATTGTCAATGAGATACAGGAGGTATACCGCCTGCAGGGTGTGAAGATCAACGATAAACATTTTGAGATCATCGTCAGACAGATGATGCGCAAGGTGGAGATAATTGATCCGGGTGACACTAAATTCCTTGAGCGTCAGGTTGTTGACAAGCTTGAATTCATGGATGAGAATGACTGGGTATACGGCAAGAAGATTGTTCTTGAAGCCGGTGACAGTCAGACAGTACGTCCGGGACAGGTGATAACCGCACGCAAGCTCAGGGATGAGAATTCGCTTCTGAAGCGTCGTGACCTCAAGGTTATTGAGGCAAGGGATGCCGTTCCGGCAACGTCACAGCAGGTGCTTCAGGGTATTACACGCGCTGCACTGCAGACGAACAGCTTCTTCTCCGCGGCCTCATTCCAGGAGACCACCAAGGTGCTGAACGAAGCTGCAATACTTGGCAAGATCGATTTCCTTGAGGGTCTCAAGGAGAACGTCATCGTCGGCCACCTTATTCCGGCAGGTACCGGTCTGAGAGAATACAATAATATTATTGTGGGCTCGGCAGACGACTTCGAGAGTATGGTACATGCCGGACAGAAGGTCAGGGAAGTTGAACAGGACTAATAACCGGAGATCATGGCAGAGGTAAAGAACCAGGGACAGCTTAACATCGAGCTCAGTGAGGAGATGGCACAGGGGATATATTCGAACCTGGCTGTCATCACACATTCACCTGCCGAGTTCGTCATTGATTTTATCCGTATCATGCCGGGCATACCGAAGGCACAGGTAAAGTCAAGGATAATACTTACTCCTGAACATGCCAAGAGGCTTGTTGCGGCTCTGAATGACAACATTTCGAAATATGAAGCGGTTCACGGAACCATACGTGAAGTAAAAGGATCGGGACCGGTGTTGCCTGTAGCTTTTGGCGGACCTACCGCGCAGGCGTAAATCATTCATAATGAATTGAAGAGGCTGTAACAGAGATGTTGCAGCCTCTCTTTTTTGCAGTGAAGAAAAATAAATGTTACTTTGCACTGTTAATTAACCGGGCAAGGACTATGAGAGCTAAAAGGATATTGTACAATTTTTTACTGATTTCGGTGGTGGTTGTTCCGTTTGCCCTGAATGCGGGTTGCAAGAAGCAACCCAAGTGCGGATGCGACGGTGATGCGCTTGATACCCTGGTATCTTCTCATGTTCTGGTTTATTATGATGCAGAGAAAAAATCAGCACAGTGTACAGGTGTCAATGATCCCTATTCGATATTCTATTTCTGCAACCCTTCAGCAGTAATGGGTGAACTCACCAAATATGAACAGGGCGCAGAAGTACTTATTTCAGGCGCATTCTTTTATGAGTGCAACTACCTGATGAACAGCAGCAACAGCTATTACCCGTCGCTTTACCGTATCTATCAGGTCCAGGTTACTTCTGTGGAGCCTGACCTTTACGGGAAGTAACTCCTGTTTACATAGTCATATCAACCCTTTCAGCCGGTGGCTCCGTACAACATATCATTCATAGGTGCAGGCAGCGTGGCTGAAGCACTGTGTCGCGGACTCACTGCCGGTGGCCATAAAATTCTGTCAGTATCATCCAAAGGGGGAGTGAGCGCGGCAGAACTTGCCGAACGCTCAGGGGCAATGTGGGTCAGAGACTACAGCATTCCTGACAACTGTGACATAGTTATTGTCTCCGTCACAGATACGGCAGTTGCCGAGGTGGCTGACAAAATAAAGCTGCCCGGGAAAACCGTCATAGTCCATACGGCAGGCAGCGTTGAGATGTCGGTTCTCCGGAGAAAAACGCGTTGCGGGGTACTTTATCCGCTGCAGACCTTTACAAAAGGATTTTCGCCGGACCTCAGTAAGGTGCCGTTCTTTATCGAAGGAACTGAAAAGTCTACTCTAAAGTTACTGCAGGAGCTTGTGGAGTCTATGGGAGCGGAGGCCAGGGAATGCGATTCGGGCCGCCGCAAATACCTTCACCTGGCAGCAGTGTTCACAAATAACTTCGCAAACTTCATGATGACGGCCGGAGGGACAATCGCAGTGCAGGCCGGTTTTGATCCGGATGTGTTGCGTCCCCTCATTGAAGAAACAGCCCGTAAAGCCCTTCGCGCAGGCCCCCCGGCAGCCCAGACAGGTCCTGCTGTAAGGCATGATGAGGGAACGATGAAAAATCATATCGAATTGTTATCTTTCTCTCCTGAATACAGTGAGCTTTACATCCGGGTCAGCGGACTGATAACGGATTACTACAAGAAAAGGAAAGTATGACCAACTTTAAGGAAGAGCTTAAGAATGTAAAAGCATTTGTCTTTGATATTGACGGGGTGCTGTCAAACCAGACAATTGCCCTCTCGGTATGGGGGCAGCCGTTGCGTACGGTGAACCTGAGAGACGGTTATGCGATCCAGCTTGCTGTGAAAAAAGGCTATAAGGTAGGAGTGATATCCGGCTCCAGATCAAAAGAATACATCAAGCGCCTGAATACCCTCGGAGTGACAGATATCTATCTCAATTCCAGGACAAAAAAAGAGAGCCTGAAGGAACTGGCAATGAAGTGGAATACCGACCTGCGTCATATTCTTTACATGGGAGATGACATTCCTGATTTCGAGGTGATGAAAATGGTGGGACTCCCGGTCTGTCCGGCAGACGCCGATAGTGAGATCAAACAGGTGGCCCTTTATATTTCTGATAAATGCGGTGGTGAAGGATGTGTACGTGATGTTATTGAACAGACACTTCGATTGCATAAAAACTGGATGGATTATGAAGCTTTTTCCTGGTAAGCACCCGAATGACTTTTTCCGGCTCATAAGGCTGCCTAACCTCATCATAGTGGCTCTGACAATGATTCTTATGCGTTATGCAGTACTGAAGCCTCTGCTGAATGCCATGCCCGTTGAATTGGCTGAGAACCCCCTGATTGTAACAAGGATGGCTTTTCAGATGGGATGGTTCGACTTTCTGATGCTGGTGCTTTCGACAGTCCTGATAACCGCCGGAGGGTATGTGATAAATGATTACTTCGACATCCGTACTGATCTGATCAACAGGGGAAGCATCATTGTTGGTAATACAGTATCGAGGCGAATGGCAATGCTGTATCACAATGTATTCAGTTTTCTGGGTGTGGCAGGAGGATTTTATGTATCTGCACGGATAGGCTATTTCTGGCTCGGTACATTGTTTCTGCTCGTATCAGGGCTGCTTTATTTCTACTCTGTCACATATAAAAGGCAGTTTCTGATCGGTAATCTTATTGTTGCCTTTCTGACTGCGATGGTGCCGTTCATGGTGGTGCTTTTCGAAGCCCCTCCGATTTATAAGGCCTACTCCGCTGCCACCCTGTCGTTTCCCGGCGTCAGGTTGCTCTATTACTGGGTGGGAGGATTCGCCATGTTCGCATTTATGACTACACTTATCCGCGAGATTATCAAGGACATTGAAGACTATGAGGGTGACCTTACTTTCGGCCGCAAAACCCTGCCGGTCGTTTCAGGCGTGTTTGCCACTAAAATGATTGTCATTTCACTTTCGGTTGTCACAATCATTCTGCTTTATATTGTTTGCTTCAGGTACCTTCCCGGCAGGTTAACACTTGCGTATGTTTCCCTGCTGGTAGCTGCACCTTTGGTATGGGTGATCGGCAAGGTCCTTTTAAGCAAAAAGAGGGATGAATTCCATATGGCAAGTCGAATGGTGAAGATAATAATGCTTTTCGGAATCCTGTATTCCGCTTTGGCCGGGGCAATCATCACATCAGGAAAGATTCTGTAGAATGATTTCTGACACGGACGGAAACTGCCGCATAATACTTGCTTCATCTTCGCCGCGGCGAAGACAGCTGCTGAGTGATGCAGGAATAGCCTTTACTGCTGCTACGGTAGACTGTGAAGAGGTATGGCCCCCCGGTCTCGAAGGAAAGGAAATAGCGGAATACCTCGCCTCCGTTAAGGCAGATGCTTATAGAGGTAAACTTGCTGAAGGAGATATCCTTATAACTGCAGACACGATAGTCTGGTGTCACGGACTGGTGCTTGGAAAACCGGCGGATGCGGAGGAAGCTGCGAAGTTTCTCAGGCTGCTTTCAGGCTGCGACCATGAAGTGATTACCGGTCTGTGTCTTACTGACATCGGCAGAAAACATGTCTTCTCAGTTTCTACAATGGTTACCTTCAGGGAGCTCAGTGAAGAAGAGATTGTATTCTATGTAAAGGAGTACAGACCTTATGACAAGGCAGGGGCTTACGGTATCCAGGAGTGGATAGGACTGAGAGCCATTACCAGAATAGCAGGATCTTACTATAATGTTGTCGGAATGCCTGTGAGCGAACTATATTCCGAACTTCTGAAATTCAAAGAATGTAAATATTAAACTTACTGTTATGATAAGAAAATCATTGGTTATACTGGCTCTGTTAACTGTTGTCTCAGCACCCCGGCTTAAGGCTGATGAGGGCATGTGGATACCGCTTCTGATAGAAAAATACAACATTAAGCTGATGCAGGAGAACGGCTTCAAACTCACTGCTGAAGATATTTACAGCATCAACAAGGCCTCTATGAAGGATGCTGTTGTGATTTTCGGCGGAGGCTGTACCGGTGAGTTCATATCTGACCAGGGTCTCATAATTACAAATCACCATTGCGGGTACGGTTCGATTCAGAATCATTCCACGCTCGATCACGATTATCTTACAGACGGTTTCTGGGCTATGTCGAAGGATGAGGAGCTGTCGAACCCGGGACTTTCAGTAACCATTCTGAAGTACATGGAAGATGTCACGGAAAAAGTATTGAACGGGGTTACTGATAATATGCCGAAGGATGACCGCGAAGCGATCATAAATGCCAATATCACAGCCATCAATACCGAAGCCGTAAAGGGAACGCATTATCTGTCAATGGTAAGACCCTTCTTCCTGGGAAACCAGTATTTTCTAATTGTTAACGAGGTTTTCAGGGATGTCAGGCTTGTGGGAGCGCCACCATCATCAATAGGCAAATTCGGCGGTGACACTGACAACTGGGTATGGCCGCGCCATACAGGTGACTTCTCGTTGTTCAGGGTTTATGCTGATAAGGACAATAAACCGGCAGCATGGTCGAAAGATAACCTGCCCTACAGGCCGGCATATTATTTCCCGGTCTCACTGAAAGGCGTCAGGGAGGGAGATTTTACAATGGTATTCGGATATCCGGGCAGGACCCAGGAATATGCTCCGTCGAACCATATTAAAATGCTGAAGGATGTTATTTACCCGAAACAGGTTGAAATCCGGGGCACGAAGATTTCAATTATGGAACAGGAAATGGCAAAGGATCCGATGGTGCGCATTCAGTACTCGGGAAAGGCATTCGGTCTGTCAAACGGATGGAAGAAATGGATAGGGGAGATACAGAGCCTGAACCAGGTGAACGGTGTGGCTAAAAAGGAGGCATTCGAAGATGAATTTTCAAAATGGGTCTCATCTGAACCCCGGCGTTCATCAAAATATGGAAAGATTTTTGAGCAGTATGATGAGATCTACCGCGACTACCAGACATATTATCTTGTCAGCGTTTATACTTCAGAGGTATTTTTCTCGAATGGTGCGGAGGCTGTGGGTCTTGCAAACAGCTTCAGGACGGCTGTTGACCTTGCCTCGAAGAATGACCCGAAGCTGAAGGAGGAACTGGCCAGGCTGGAGAACGTATCAGCGGGTTTCTTCAAGAACTACAATTCTGCAGTTGACAAGAGACTGTTTGCGGCGGTTATGAAGCTTTACGGCGGGAATGTCGCCCCGGAATGGCAGACTCAGGCTTACAAGGATCTCTATGCAAAGTGCCGGGGTGATTTTGCCTCTGTCACAGATAAGCTTTTTGCAAAGTCAGTCTTTACAGATGAGAAGAAGGTGACTGCACTCCTGAAGAATTTCAATCCGGCGACTGTTAGCAAGGATCCGTTTTATCTGCTCGCCGCGGCAGCCTCTGACCTGCTCGATAAAAGGGTAAGGCCGCAGCTGTCTGTGCTCGACGGGAGACTTGCCGACCTCAATAAACTTTATATGGAAGGCCAGCTTGAACAGGGCAACGGAAAGGTCTTCTATCCCGATGCAAACTCCACTCTCAGGCTTTCATATGGTAAGGTCATGGGCTATGATTCAAGGGACGCCGTCTGGCATAAGTACTACACTACACTGACCGGTGTGATGGAAAAAGATAATCCTGCCATCTATGATTATGATGTTCCCGGCAGACTCAGGGAGCTCTATGCGAAGAAGGATTTCGGCAGGTACGCCTTTAACGGTGACATCCCGATCTGCTTTATTGCCAATAACCATACAACGGGTGGCAATTCAGGCAGCCCGGTACTGAATGCCGACGGGCACCTTATCGGTGTCAATTTTGACCGTGCCTGGGAGGGGGTTGCAAGTGATATCATGTTTAACCCGAAACAGAGCCGCAATATCAGCCTTGACATCCGGTATGTCCTGTTCATAATTGACAAATTTGCCGGAGCGGGGTATTTGATTGATGAGATGAAAGTGGTTGAGTAGCTGGGTAGGGGTTGATAGGTTTATAGGTTTATGGGTTTATAGGTTTATAGGTTGAGGAGGGGAGGATATTTTTTCCACCTTTATCGGAGCGGGGGGGCTCACGGCCGGGGTACCGACGGGATGTTCTCTCACCTGCCGTGAAGCACGGTGATATTCCTTTACCTGGAAAACGAACGCCTGAAGCCTTGTCTCAAGCGAGACTGAATCCTGACCGTCGTAGGCGATGTTCAGGAACGGGATGTTACCGTGATCCTTCCTGAAAGCATCACTCACAGAGGCAACAACGGTTCCCGGCATACAGGTGAACGGAAGGATGGCCGCTATGCCTGACACGCCTCTGTGTGCCAGCGCGACCGAGGTGCCCATTGCAATAGGAGGGTCACCGTCATAAAACTCATTTATATAGGTGTTGCACAGCCTCAGCATGTCATGCAGTGAAACATCCTTCGCGTGGTCAGTCAGTTCTTTGATCCCTTTGAGCAGTGACCCAGCAATAATATTCTGTCCCACTGCCTGAATCTTCGATTTTATAACACCTTTCATGTCGCCCTTCCATCTGCTGTCACGGGTAAAACGATAGGTGGAGTAGTATATCCATTCAGAGAATGGCCCTATTATCACCTCTACACCCAGGTCTTCGAGCCTGTTTGCGATGTTCCCGTTGCAGAAGGCATTGTCACGCATGAAGATCTCCCCGTTGATTGCCACCACAGGTTTCTTCTGGCTCTTATCAACCCTGACCGCCATAAAGTCATTTGCAATCCCCACCAGCACCTTATGAAGACCGGCTGCTCCGTTCTCAATGCACTTTTCAAGTCTTTTCAGCGAGTCGGCATAAAGGCTTTCAGACTCACCGCGGTTTACTTCATAAGGCCGTGTCTCACGGTAGATCTTCCTTGTAAAATCTGCCGCCACGAATCCCCTCCAGGCATTTATCCTGAACTTTTGCCCGTGCTTCCCTGCAATATCTTCATAGGAGGTGTCATTTGACGGAGTAATCAGTTCTGCCTCACTGAATCCGAGCCTGTCGAAGAGGATCCTGTGGAACTGGTTATACTGACCGAAGCGGCAGGGACCGTTATGGTCAGGCATGAAGAAGCTCATTTTCGAAGGATCCGCTCCCGGCTCCATCAGCTTTTTCAGGAAGCTGCCGGTTGTGCAGATCATCGGGAAGCACTCTTTTGATGATGTGTATTTTCTGCCAATTGCAAGTGCTTCACTGTCCATTCCGGGAAGAACTTCTGACGGGACACCCACGCTCCTGGCAGCCGCTGCAACCATGTAGGCGCCGTCATACATATAAGGAAAGTACAGGATCCTGTCTTTGGGAGGTGATGACGGACTGGGACGCGGTCTGTATACAGTCACATCCTTTTTTTCATTCTTCTCAGCCCCCCTGAGACTGTCAAGAAACGCCTCTATGCGGGTCACCATCCCGGCGTCTGCAGAATGCTCGTCAACCTCAAGATGAAGGAATGGTTTGCCCTTGAGTTCCTCGGTTACATAATGCCAGATAAACGAGTCGGGACCGCAGCGAAAGTTGCTCAGATAGACTGCGTACAGACCAGGTGTTTTTGCCACCAGTTGTGCTGCTGCAATCATCTTCTGTCCGTTCGGCCAGTACATGTTCCTGTAGCTGTCAAAGATATTATACGGTGTGAGGTCAAGCATGTCAATGGGTATGGGCATGACATTCTGGGCTAATGAGTTTGTCAATAAGCCCGAGGTTCAGGTGAGGATCAGAACTGTTGTAAGGTCTGCCGAGAAGGACCACAGGCCTGCAGTTGGCAGGAATAGTGTTCATTACATCCTTGCCGTAACTGATAAGCTTCTTTTCAAAGGTTATCTGCACTGCATCAGCTTTGTAGATGGCTGCCCTGACATCCTCTTTCTCAATCCCGAATTTTCCGAAGAAAAATTCTGACAGTTCTTTTACAAGAGCCCGCTCGAAGAACCTGAAATGAAGCGTCGGCATAAGCAGCTTTGACTCGTCAACCTTACCCTTCAGCGCCGCCCTTACCATAAAGGGATAGGTCTGCACCCAGGGACAGTTGCAGTTCATCGTTTTGTTACCCTCCCGGGCTTTGGCATTCACAATAAAAGGCAGGAAAATGTAGTCGGCTTTCTTTTCAAGAAGGTCAATCACATGTCCGTGCATAAGTTCCACAGGTAGGCATGTCTCGGCGGTCATAGCTTCAATTGACTGAGTCACAAGTGACTTGTCAGATTCCCTGGAAATGACGACAGTAAAGCCCAGTTCCTCGAAGAATGTTCTCCAGAATGGAAACTGCTGGTAGAAGACCATCAGTGCACGCGGAATGCCGACTGTGGTATTTCTTCCCTTAACCTTCTCAGCGAAGCCCTCGGTCAGCATTTCTGTCCTGGCTTTAAAGAGATTGGGGATATTGTTTGCAGCCTTTTTCCTTCCGTCGGTCTCGTATTTTTCGCATCTGCCTCCGTAGATACAGCGATTTCTTTTCCCCGGTGATGTTCACCCGCCTTATTTCGCAGTGGTTGGTACATCCCTGGCATACGAACCTGCTTACATTGTAGGTCACATTGCGGACACCAAATCCCTTGAATGTGGTTTTCTGTCCCGGTGTCATTGCTCTCTGCGCCAGTATGGCTGCGCCAATTGCCCCTGTCACGTCAAAGTGCGGAGGTATGATTATCTTTTTGCCAAGCACCTGTTCAAAGGCAGCAACAACTGCCTTGTTATTGGTGACCCCTCCCTGGAAAAAAATCCTGTCGCCCACCTTACGGTCACCCACAACCTTCTGGAGATAATTGTAGACAATTGAATAAGCCAGCCCTCCAACCAGGTTTTCATTCCGTGCCCCTTTCTGCATGAAAGAGTTCAGGTCTGATTCCATAAAAACCGTACAGCGGTCGCCCAGTTTTACGGGTGATTCGGACCTGAGCGCCATGCATCCGAACTCCTTAACGATTTTTATATTCAGTTTTTCAGCCTGTTCTTCGAGGAATGATCCGGTACCTGCCGCACAGACTTTGTTCATTTCGAAGTCGACCACCACCCCGTTCTCAATGCTGATATATTTGGAGTCCTGCCCCCCGATCTCGAAAATAGTGTCAACTGTAGGGTCATAGTCAATGGCTGCAGTAGCCTGAGCGGTAATCTCATTCTGAATGGTGTCAGCACCTATGAAATCACCGGTCAGGTAACGACCTGACCCGGTTGTGCCTGCGCCTATCACCTCCACGTGATCACCCGCTTCATCATATATTTCAGTGAGACCCTTCTGTATTGCTTCCAGAGGCTTGCCTGCCGTTGGCAGATACCTTCTTGAAATTACCCTGTGGTGTTCATCTATCAGTACAACATTTGTGCTCAGTGACCCTATATCGAGCCCGAGGTAGACAGGGATCTTCCCGCCGCCCTCCTTCAGAATATGAACCGTTTTGTCGTATTCAGCCTCTGACTCCTTCAGCTTAGGCAGGCTGGCAAATGATGCAGAATCTTCTGTCAGGTATTTTTCAAGCAGGTCAAGGCCTTTAAATTTATTCATTTCCGTACTGCACGACAGGGCGTACATTACCGCACCGATCGCACCCATCGATGCATGATGGTCAGGTATTACAAGTTCGCCGTCCTTCAGGTCAAGAATATCCCTGAATGCTTTTACCATACCCGCATTGGCTGCTACTCCTCCGGAAAAGATCACAGGTTTTTTTATCTCCTTGCCTCTGGCCATATTGCTCCTGAAGTTACGGGCCAGGGCATAGCAAAGACCGGCTACAATATCATGCAGGGGAGTGGCAATCTGCTGGTGATGGATCATATCGCTTTTGGCAAAGACACTGCACCGGCCTGCTATCCGGGGAGGGTCAACGGATCTCAGCGCCATTTCGCCGAACTCCTTCTCGATGGGCACACCTATGCGCCTTGCCTGCTGGTCAAGGAATGAACCGGTCCCTGCTGCACAGATACTGTTCATTTCAAAATCAACCAGCCTTGAATGTCCGTTGGAAGGATCTTTTTCAAGCAAAATAAGCTTGGAATCCTCGCCGCCGATCTCTATAACAGTTCTGGCCCCGGGAAATAACCTGCCTGAAGAGGTAGCCTGAGCAATTATTTCATTGACGAATGTTCCACCGATCAGTTCAGTGGCAAGGTTACCGCCGGAACCTGTAACCGCTATGCCCTTCAGGAATTCGGCCGGATGGTTCAGGAGAAGAGAATTGAGTCTGGTTTCTCAGGACGTTAAACGGCCTTCCCTGTACGTAATCATAAAAATCTTCAATGATATTCAGATCTTCGTCCATCACTACAGTATTCAGTGACACAGATCCGATATCCAGACCGAGGAAAAAGTGACGACAGTCAGAACCTGACTCAGTTGTTTCTTTATCCATAACCCGAAAGGTTAAAGGGAAAAAACTATCCGGCTTAACCTGTTGCGAACTTAAAGATAAATTATATTTTGTGCTGACGGCCTATTTATGTGAAAAATATGACAAATATCAGTAATGACTTTATTTTCTCAATTACACCCATTCTGCTTTCAGCACTGCACCTGATGCGCTTATCATTACCTGCTTTACCGGTACTTTTCGTGAAGCCCTGGCGGTGGCTGCTCTTACAAGCTGCATCAATCCCCCGCAGCACGGGACCTCCATTATCATGACTGTAATTGTGTTGACCCTGGCAATGTCAATCAGTGCAATAAGTTTGTCGACATATACTTCGGTGTTTCTGTCCAGTTTCGGGCATGCAATTGCAAGCGAGTGGTCTTTAAGATACCTGCTGTGAAAATCGCCGACTGAGAAAGCCACACAGTCGGCTGCAAGAAGCATATCTGCATTGCGGAAATATGAAGCAGCAGGATTGATAAGATGCATCTGTACAGGCCACTGTCTTAACTCGGAGGGACTTTCCTCCACCGGTGCTCTCCTCAGGTTTGCAGGTGCAGCTATCATTCTCTCCGCACTTCCCGGACAGCCGCTCTCACCGTGTACATATTCCGGAGTTCGTGTCTGCATTACAACATTTTCATCAAACGGTTCGGCATCACGCTGTTCAACAGTTATTGCTCCCTCAGGACAGTGTCCAAGGCAGGCGCCGAGCCCGTCACATAGTACATCAGATACAAGCCTTGCCTTGCCGTCAATGATCTTCAGGGCGCCTTCATGACAGTTAGGAATACACTGCCCGCAACCGTTGCACTTCTCCTCATCGATCTTAATAATATCTCTCTTCAAAATAAATGCTTTTAGGGTGTACAAAAATCCAACAATAATGAATGGTAATTGTTCAGGCAATAAAAAAATGATCCGCCAGCTGTCGGATCATTTTTAATTTTTCTGCGTCAGCGTTATTAATAGTCACTGCCGCGTCGGACTGGTGCTGCCCTCAGGCAACTATTCGGCAATCAGTCCGCGGTTTTTCAGCAATGCATCAATTCCCGGTTCCTTGCCCCTGAATGCGATGTACATCTCAAGTTCGTCCTTTGAACCTTTACGTGACAGTATCTCTTTTTCAAATTTTGATGCGACATCCCTGTTGAATATGTCACCTGTCTCCTTGAATGCGCTGAAGGCATCGGCATCAAGCACCTCGCACCATATGTAGCTGTAATATCCGGCCGAGTAACCTCCCGAAAAGATATGGCTGAAATAGGTTGACCTGTAGCGGGGAATAATCTCGCTGATGAGCCCGTATTTGTCCATCGCGCTCTTCTCGAATTCCGCCACGTTTACTTTAACCGGTTCTGTCAGTGAGTGGTACTCCATGTCAAGTGAGGAGGCAGCGAGGTATTCAACGGTTGTAAATCCGGTGTTGAATTTGCCGGCTTTTTCAAGTTTTGTCGATGAGTTCATCCGGAATTACTTCGCCTGTCTGATAGTGTTTCGCATAGACTTTGAGGACTTCGGGTTCAAGCACCCAGTGTTCCATTATCTGTGAGGGCAGTTCCACGAAGTCTCTCGAAACGCCGCTGGAATAGACTGTGTTTGACAGCAGGCTGTGCAGGGCATGGCCGAATTCATGGAACAGGGTACTGGCTTCATCCGGAGTAATCAGTGCCGGAGCATCTCCCTGGGGAGGTGTGAAGTTGGTAACCATACTTACAAGCGGTGTCACGAACTGCCCGTCTTTGTCGATTCTCTGGCCTCTCATGGCGCTGCACCATGCACCTCCGCGCTTTGAGGCACGCGGATAGTAGTCGATCATCAGTATGCCTACATGTTTCCCGTCACGGCTTACCTCAAAAGTCTTTACGTCAGGATGATATTTGGGAATATCAGTACGCTCTGCAAATTCGAGGCCGTAGAGCCTGTTGGCAACATAAAACATCCCGTCTGTGACGTTGTTGACAGCGAAATAGGGCCGGAGCTCTTCCTCGCTTATATTGTACTTCTCCTTGCGGATCTTTTCGGTATAATAAAACCAGTCCCATGGCTCCAGCTTGAAATTGCCGCCCTCCCTGTCGATCATCTCCTGCTGTGCCTTTGCTTCCGCTTTTGCAACCGGAAGTGCTGCCGCCCAGATCTCACCAAGGAAGCTGAGCACTCTTTCAGGTTCCTTGGACATGTTAAGCTCAAGAACATAGTCAGCGTGACTCTTATATCCCAGAAGATTTGCCTTTTCAACTCTCAGTTCAGCAATTTTGGAGGCTGTCTCATTGTTATCCTTGTCGTTGCCGTTATTTCCGCGCATCATATAGCCCCTGAACATTTTTTCCCTGAGGGCCCTGTTGTCTGCATAAGTCATGAAGGGGAAGTAGCTTGGTGCCTGCATTGTAAAGAGCCATTTGCCTTCCATGTCCTTTGCTTTTGCTGCTGCAGCAGCCTGAGTTCTGACTCCTTCAGGAAGCCCTGCCAGATCTGCTTCATTGTCAATTACAAGGGTGAAACCGTTTGTCTCTGCAAGCAGGTTCTCACCGAAATTTAATGAGAGAAGCGAAAGCTCCTCATTCAGCTTGCGCAGCTTGTCCTTGCCTTCAGCATCAAGGCCGATTCCGTTCCTTATAAATCCGAGATAGCTGTCTTCCAGCAGCTTGCTTTCTTCAGGAGTAAGATTGAATTTCTCCCTGTTTTCATATACGGATTTCACTTTTTCAAACAACTTTTCATTGAGTGAAATGGCATCCCTGTGCTTTGAGAACAGCGGTGACATCTCCCTTGACAATGCCTGCACTGAGTCATTTGTGTTTGCGGAACTCAGAGGTCCGAAAGCACGCTGGGTCTTGTCAAGCAGTTCACCGGTAAACTGCAATGCCCTGATTGTGTTTTCAAAGGTCGGTTCTTCGGTATTATTGATAATGGCATCCACTTCAGCCAGTTCCTCTTCCATACCTTTAATGAAGGCAGGCTTGAAATGGTCAAGTTTGATCTGATCAAACGGGGGAACGCCAAAAGGGGTGTCCCATTCGCAGAAGAAGGGGTTCTCACATGCTTCCTTTTTACAGGAGGCAGCCGCAAGGGCAACTAACATCATCATGAATAACAGTTTTTTCATAGGTGGTTTTATTGTTTAGGAGCTTTAAAAATATCACTTTATTGCATTAATGCAAAAAAAGCGGGCTGAGTGCCCGCTAATTTCACATTTCTTAACTCATTTATTCAAATTCTACAAGGGGATCTCCCTTTCTGACCTTATCACCGCGTTTGACCATCATCTTCCTGACCTTTCCGTCGCGGTCAGACTTTACTTCGCAGTAGGTTCTGTTGATCATCAGGTAAAAGAGTGTTTCACCTTTTGTGACAGTCTCACCTTCGGAGATTATCTCATCTTCACCGGTATATGTGTATGTTGTTCCGGAATAGAGAAACACCACGCCTGTTTCGGGGGATAGAAGGAGTTTTTCTTTGGAGACTCTCCCGGAAGATGATTTTGCGATCTCGGCCTTCCTGTCATCCACCTCTTTCAGGAACCTTGTCTTTGCTGCACCCGACTTATAATCGCGGTACTGGCGGTCGTGCATCGCAAGTTCGAACAGTTCCTCGTCATCTTTACCGGGACTCCATTTATTCTCCTCCATCTCCTTCCGGTATGCGTCCAGTGCGTCGGGATAGTTTTCCTGGGGAGTACCTTCATAAAACTCTTTTCCTTCCTTCTTTGCCAGTTCGATAAGTGCCGGCGCCAGCGGGCCCGGAAGCTTGCCGGCCCTGCCGAGAAGCATATCCCAGGTATTCGGATCGATCATCGAGAACCGCTCTTTTCCGTTCACCATGGAGACGATGTTCATCAGTGCCACATTCTTGACATACTGACTGAACGGGGTTACCAGAGGAGGATAACCCATCATCGGCCATATATGTTCCACCTCCCTGAAGAGTCCGACAACAAGATCATCTTCTGACAGCTCCGGCTTGTCCTTGCTTTTCAGGGCTGCATTGATACCCTGGTGGACTCCCTTGAGGTCAGCCATCATGCTTCCCATCATCCCTCCGGGCAGGCCTGATCCGATCAGCAGGGAAGACATCTGTTTGTTGCGGCTGTCAATGAATAAGCCGAGAAAGTCGTCGATAAACTCCTGGGTCAGTGAACGGACCTTCATATAGGCGTTCATATTTATCTCCGGAACATCGAACCCGGCATCCTTCATTATAGCCTGTATGGCGATAACATCAGGGTGGACCATTCCCCAGCTCAGCGGCTCCATTGCCACGTCGAGGTAATCAGCGCCGGCACGGGCAACTTCGAGCATTGATGCCACAGACATTCCGGGTCCGCTGTGTCCGTGATACTGAACCTTTATTTCCGGGTACTTTTTCTTAATCCTTTTAACAAGCTCACCGAGCATTGCAGGTCTTCCGACACCTGCCATATCCTTGAGACATATTTCGTCAGCCCCGTATCCGACTACTTTGTCGACCACCTCCATGTAATATTCCACAGTGTGTACGGGTGAATATGTGATTGAAAGTGCCGCCTGTGAGATCATGCCGGCCTCACGGGCATACCTTACGGAGAGTTCCAGGTTGCGGTGGTCGTTCAGACCGCAGAATGACCTTGATATATCGACACCCTGTGCTTTTTTTACTTTGTACATCAGCCGTCTGACGTCGGCGGGCACGGGGTACATCCTGATCCCGTTAAGAGCGCGCTCAAGCATATGGGTCTGAATACCTGCCCTGTTGAAGGGGGCTGTCCACTCCCTGACTGCGTCATTGGGATTCTCCCCGTACATCAGCTGTACCTGCTCGAAAGCTCCACCGTTTGTCTCGATGCGGTCAAAACAACCCATCTCTATAATATGGGGTGCCACAGCCTTAAGCTGGTCTGCACGCGGCTGATACTTACCCGTTGACTGCCACATGTCACGGTAAATCAGGCTGAACTTAATCTTCTTTTTCATAGTGTAACAAAGATAGGGCAAAGGTGAAATGATATATGTGACAATTGTCAGTAATCAGCATTTAAGCCCTTACACGTCACTAAAAGAAGAAGATACCCTTTGTGAGGATATCTTCAGTGCAACTAAAACCTGATCGTAAGAAGGCCGGACGGCCTTCTGAGGTGGGAAAAAAAAGTCTTTACCCGGCAAATTCCTGTTTATCCTTACATCCCCTTAATGAGATCCGGATAGTAGGAAGCAATAAGCCTTGCAGCGTCAATTTCGCCGGTATAACCCCTTGTAATAAGCTTCTGATGGAAATAGTCAGCCCTGTCCAGGGTCTCATCGTTGGTTGTAAATCCGGCTTTGGCGTACTTCTTATCAACCTTGTTGACACCGAAATACTCACCGTTGCAGGTGTACATCACGGACAACTTATCAGAAACCACCAGAAAATTCCTGCATTTCTTGTCCTTGTCTACAATCACCTTTACAGTCATAGGTGAGTTTTCATAGGTGATTTCGAAACATTTCATCTCTTCACCTGCCAGCATAAAAGGCTTATCCAGAGCCTCGATCGTGTACTTCCCGAGAGAGGAGTTTGATAATCCCTCAGCTACTTTCCTGCCATAGGTTAGCGTGGCGACGCAAGCAAGAAACATAATTGCCAGAACGATTCTTTTCATGACGAACCCGATTTTGTGAATACTTAAAACTGTCCCTGAAAAAGGCGGAACTGTCCATTTCCATCCTTTTTTCAATATAAAGACCGGAAGCCCCCCCCTCTGCTGCATAAGTTTTATGTTAAACTTTTGTTAATCAAAAAAAATATTTCCTGAGATGAAGACCTGGTCTGAATTTTGGTATCTTACGTCCCTATTATAAAATGTGAAACAAGTGCCGGAATCCGGGGTTATTGATGAGCCTTAAGGGTTCCGGACGTTAAATTAAAGACTATGTTTAAACCGGAAATTTACATCCAGAGACGTGCACTTCTGAAGAAAAGCGTCGGTTCAGGAATAATCCTTCTCCTTGGCAATGATGAAAGCCCCATGAATTATGCTGACAATACCTACCATTTCAGGCAGGACAGCAGTTTTCTCTATTTTTTCGGACTCAGCTTCCCGGGACTTGCAGGGGTAATTGACTGCGATTCGGGTGAGGAGACAATCTTCGGAAATGATTTTACCGTGGAGGATTTTGTCTGGATGGGACCACAGCCACCGGTTGCTGTTCGCTCTGCATCCGTGGGAGTGAAAAATTCAGCCCCTCAGGCGAAGCTTCCCCTTCTTCTTGAGAAAGCACGCAGCCAGGGCCGGAGGATACATTTTCTCCCTCCTTACAGGCCTGAGAATAAGATTAAGCTCTTTGAACTGCTGGGTATTTTACCTGCTGAGGCCAAAAGTGAAGCATCACTTGAGCTGATTATGGGGGCAGTTAACCAGAGAAACCATAAGAGCCCTGAGGAGATAGCTGAAATAGACAGGGCCGTGGCCGTTTCCGTTGACATGCACGTTACCGCCATGCGTATGGTCAGACCGGGAGTGAGAGAGAGCGAGATTGCTGCGGCAGTGCAGGCGGTGGCAGTAGCTTCGGGCGGACAGATAGCTTTCCCGATAATTGCCACAATAAACGGGCAGACACTGCACAATCATTACCACGGCAATACACTTGAGTCCGGAAGGATGTTTCTGCTTGACATAGGGGCAGAAACGGAATCAGGCTATGCAGGCGACCTGTCGAGTACAGTACCGATAGATCCTCATTTTACAGAACGGCAGCGTGACATTTATAATATCTCTCTTGAAAGCCATAACAGGGCAATTGAGATGCTCAGACCCGGCATACCCTTCAGGGAGGTCTATCTCGAATCAGCACGTGTTATTGTCAGAGGGATGAAAGACCTGAAATTAATGAAGGGGGATGTTGACGCTGCAGTTGAAGCCGGTGCGCATGCCTTATTCTTCCCGTGCGGACTGGGTCATATGATGGGACTCGATGTACATGATATGGAGGATCTCGGGGAGGTTTATGTGGGCTGGGACGGCAATCCGAAGCCTACGCAGTTCGGAATAAAGTCACTTCGTCTCGGGCGTCCCCTGGAGCCGGGATTTGTCCTGACAATAGAACCCGGCATATACTTTATTCCGGAGCTTATTGACCAGTGGAGGAAGAAGGATCATAACACCGCCTTCATCAATTATGACAGGGTTGAGGAATACCGGAACTTCGGCGGAATAAGGAACGAAGAAAATTTCCTGATCACCGCCGACGGCTACCGTCTTCTTGGAAAGCCGAAACCCAAGAGCGGTCAGCGAGGTTGAAGAAGAACGTTCAAAGAAATTGCCGCTTTAAGCGGCTTTTTTTTAAACATTTCGTCACGAAAGGTTGACAATATGAAATAAATTGCCTATATTTTGTAAAATTTAAACCTGCTCCCAATCGTGCCGTAGCAATGAAAAAGATATTTGACTATTTCGATTCGCGCTACAGGGCAGAGATGCTTGGCAGGCCCTTTGATCAGGCCGGGCCGGTAATTACAATATCCCGAATGACAGGCTGTGACGGCAGGGAGGTTGCAGCCTCGCTGGTCAACCGTCTCAATATAAAATACAACACTTCAAAGTGGAGATGGATTGACAAGGATATAATTTATCATGCAGCCCACGAGCTCAGGACCGATACACAGAGGGTGGAGACCTATTACCAGGGCCTCTCAATGAATGACATGTCAGAGATGATAATGGCGTTTTCCGGTTCGTTTGTTACAGACAGCTCGGTAAAGAAGGCCATCAGGGAAGTAGTTCTGACGATGGCGCGGGAAGGTCATGCGGTGATAATCGGCAGGGGAGGGGTATCAATCACTCAGAATATTCCGGGGGCATTGCATGTCAGGCTTGTGGCCCCCCTGCCCTGGAGGGTGGATAATGTCAAAAAGAAGAAGGGGATGCTGGCTGAAAAGGCGGAAAAGTATGTTGCTGAGACCGATGAAAAGCGCAACAAACTGATCACGGAGTTTCTTGACAGGAAGCCGGCAAGCCTCGACACCCTTTTCGATGTCACCCTGAACAGGAGCAGTTTTTCGGTGGATCAGCTCTCAGAGCTGCTGCTTGAAATTTATGAGGCGAAGATTAAATCGCCGTGATAATAGGCATACCGTGTTTTTCAGAGTTTGGCACGGTTGGTTGATAGTTTTTGTTAAGAGGGTAAATGGAAGGGCCGCCTCGCCGATTGGCGACAGGCGGCCCTTGGTTTTTCAGCCTCAGGATCAGAGACAGGTTATCTTCGCTATCCTGGTGATGTGCTCTGAAGTCCTTTTGTCAAGCGATGCACGGTATGCATCCCAGTCATCAATCTTCAGCCTCGCCACACCTGACTCAATGGCAGCCATTGCAACTGCTGAGGCAACCCTTGAAATGAGCCTCGGATCAAGTGGCTTGGGAATAATGTATTCCCTGCCAAACTCAAGCTTGCTTACGTTATAAGCCTTGCATACCTCTTCTGAAACAGGTTCCTTGGCAAGCTGCGCAAGCGCCTTGGTGGCGGCAAGCTTCATCTCTTCATTAATTGTAGATGCCCTGACATCAAGCGCTCCTCTGAAAATAAAGGGGAATCCGAGCACATTGTTTATCTGGTTGGGATAATCTGACCTGCCAGTGGCAAATACAAGGTCATCACGTGTTGACATGGCGTCTTCATAACTTATTTCCGGATTGGGATTGGCCATTGCGAATACGATCGGATTTGGCGCCATTGTCTTCAGCATCTCTTTGGTAAGCATATTGGCAACAGAAAGACCCAGAAAGAGGTCAGCATCCTTAACTGCATCAGCCAGGGTGTCTATGTCTCTGTCGGTTATCCATTCCTGTTTGTACTTATTCAGATCCTTTCTTTTACGGTTGATGACTCCCTTGCTGTCAACCATAACCACGTTTTCCTTTTTTACCCCCAGTGCGGTATAGAGACGAGTGCATGAGTTAGCTGCTGCTCCGGCTCCGCAGACAACTACTTTTATGTCAGGAAGTTTTTTGCCGATAATGTCCATTGCATTGAGCATCCCTGCAGCGGAGATTATCGCTGTGCCGTGCTGGTCATCGTGAAATACGGGAATATCCAGCATCTCCTTCAGCCTGGTCTCAACTTCGAAACACTCGGGAGCCTTGATGTCCTCCAGATTGATCCCGCCAAAGGTGGGGGAAATCTTTGCGCATATCTCTATAAGTTTCTCCGGGTCCTTTTCATCAACTTCTATGTCAAACACGTCAACATCAGCAAACACCTTGAAGAGGAGCCCCTTGCCCTCCATCACCGGTTTTCCGGCCAGGGCTCCGATGTCACCCAGTCCGAGCACCGCGGTACCGTTTGAGATTACCGCAACAAGATTGCCTTTGGTAGTGTATTCATAGGCATCCTCCGGATTCTTCTCTATTTCGAGACACGGGTATGCAACTCCCGGAGTATAGGCATAACTGAGATCCATTTGAGTACAGTAAGGCTTGGTAGGAATCACTTCCACCTTACCCTTTCGCTCGCGACTGTGATAAAGCAGTGCGTCTTCTTTGTTGACTTTGGCCATGATAAATATATTTATGTTTTTGGATTGAGATTTTTACTGGAGAATTGTTATGACGAATTTAGACCTTTTATATGACTGCTCCTAACATTTTAAAAACATATAAATTTCATTTTGCACATGTTTGGGAAAATCAATACTTTCATTGCCGTTAATAATTAAGAAACAGGTTTAACAGCAATGAGCAACACATTTCAGAATATTGCAATAGGGGTGGACATTGGCGGCAGTCATATTACCGCCGTGGCGATAGATATGGATATTCATTCAATAATCGCCGGTACACGTTCTGAAAGCCCTGTGGACAACAAGGCTGAGGCAGATGAAATTCTGAGTGTCTGGACTGCTGTGTTGCGTAAAGTTCTTCAGAAGGTACCGCTTTTCAAACTTCGCGGAATCGGCTTCGCCATGCCCGGACCGTTTGATTATGTAAAAGGAATCTGCCTCATCAGGGGTGTCCCTAAATATGAAAAACTCTATGGAGTGAATGTGGGCAAGGCAATAAGCAGCCGCCTCGGACTTCCCTGTGACTGCAAGGTAAGGTTTATGAATGACGCCAGCTCATTCGCCGTGGGAGAAGCATGGGCAGGGAAGGCCAGGGATTACAGGAAAATGATGGCAATAACCCTTGGCACAGGCTTCGGATCAGCATTTCTTGATGACCGTATTCCTGTTGTTGAGGGGGAAAAGGTTCCCCGGATGGGATGTGTTTACCATCTTCCCTTCGGGTCTGGCATTGCCGACGACTATTTTTCAACACGCTGGTATACATCAAGATACTCCGAGGTTACAGGTAAGGTTGCCGAAGGCGTCAGGGAAGTAGCAGGGGTGGCAGGAAAAGACCCTGAAGTAAAGGCAATATTCGATGAATTCGGCAGGAACCTGGGCAGGTTTCTGGCTCCGTGGCTGACAGGATTCGGAGCAGAGATCCTTGTAATGGGAGGCAATATCTCACATGCATATGAACTTTTCGGACCGGCTTTTGAGGAAGAACTCAAAGCTGCCGGTTGCGGCGTAGTTACTGCCATATCGGAACTGAAGGAAGATGCAGCCCTGCTGGGTAGTGCATATCTTCACGATGAGACATTCTGGAAAGCAGTGCAGCCTGCCCTCGCTCTCATGTAAAATCATACCTTAACAGATACCATATGAATGAGAAAAAAATCGAGATGAGGCTGGTAATGCCGGTACTGCTCTCCTTCTTCGTGATGAGTTTTGTCGACCTGGTTGGCATTGGCAAGGACCGTGTTGCCGGCGACCTGCACCTCAGCGAGTTTGTCCTCGGACTGATTCCCTTCGCAGCTTTTATCTGGTTCTTCATTCTCTCGGTCCCTGTCGGCATAATCCAGGCCAGGGTCGGGAAGAAGCTGATGCTGAATATCGGGATGGGTATCACGGGACTGGGGCTGCTTGTACCATTCTTCTTCTATAACTTCGTCATGGTGATCGTTGGGTTCGCATTGCTGGGAATAGGCAACACAATAGTACAGGTGTCGGCTAATCCGCTGCTTGTAGATGTTGTGCCTGGCAAAAGGGCTCCGAGCTTTCTCAGCTTCTCACAGTTCATCAAGGCCATAGGGTCGATGATTGCAGCCCCGCTGGCAGCAATGCTGGCAAGCCGCTTCGGAGACTGGAAGCTGCTGTTTCTCATCTTCGGCATTGTCTCTGTTCTCAGTGTGCTCTGGCTGAGTACCGTGAAAATTGAGGAGAGCGCAGTAACCGATAAAAAGGCTTCGCTGGGATCTGCATTTGCCTTACTGAAGAATTCATATGTCCTGATGATGGTCCTCTCAATATTCCTTGTTGTAGGAATAGATGTCGGGTTTAACTATTTCTCGGGAAAATTTCTTACAACGAAATTCGGAATTGACGAAGTCTCAGCTCAGTCAGGAAGGAGCATTTATTTCTTCGGACGCATGCTGGGAACCTTCGCCGGAGCCCTGATTCTTACAAAACTGGCCTCATCGAAAGGATTTCTCTACAGCGCCGTACTTTCTATAATTTCAATCGCGCTGATAATGATTATTCCCTCGAAAGCTGCCGCGTGGGTCCTGGTGTTCATCATCGGCCTCGGTGTGGCGAATATCTTTCCGCTGGTTTTCTCACTCACAATACAGAAGTATCCTGAAAGGGGAAATGAGATATCAGGACTGATGATGATGGCAATTTCAGGCGGTGCACTGATACCCCCGGTGATTGGGCTTGTAAGCGACTCAATGGGTGTGACATCAGGGATGGGCGTACTTCTCATCTGTGCCGCTTACCTGCTGGTTGTCTCATGGATTATAATCCGGAAAAAGAGCATACCGGATTAACCTGACAATTAAAAATAGTATACCGGAATAACCCGATCATTCATATCGGCTTTTTCTCTTCATAAGCTTTTCCACCTCACCGGGCTCTTTCGGTGCACCCGCTGACAGGATCTCGTTTCCTGAAGAGGTGATGAGTATATCATCCTCTATCCTCACACCTGTGTTTTTGTACTTTTCGAATAGCGGGCTCACCTGCCTGATAAAAGCTTCGATCTCCTTCTTTTGAGCAGGTGTGGCTTCCCTGGCTGCCAGGGTATTCAGCATCTCCTCGTGAAAATAGATGCCGGGCTCAATTGTAACGACCATCCCCGGTTTGAATACCGATTCATCCTGCCGGGTAAAATGGTAGGGGAGAAGATCATGAATATCGAGACCGATATAATGTGTGGCTATATAGAGTACATACAGATTGCTCCTGCCATTTGCTTGTTGTATCTGTCACCAACCCAAGATCATAAAGTCCTTTCATTATTACAGCTGTTGCACGGTCATGGGCCCCGAGGGTTCTCCGGCCCGGAACCATCTCTTTTATAGCTTCCTTCTGTGCCCTGAGAACGAGGTTATAAATGTCAAGCTGTTCACTGGTGAATTTACCTGATACCGGAACGGTCCTTGTGATGTCTGCCTTATATCCGTTGAGTTCTGCCCCGATATCCATCACTATAACATCACCTGATTTAAGCTGCTTACTGTTCTCATCATAATGAAGGATAGTCGAATTTGCTCCAGATCCTACAATTGTTGTAAAGCCGGGACCGTCACAGCCCTTTGATCTGAAGGTGTGGTCGATGGCAGCTTCGAGTTCATATTCAAATCTGCCGGGGGCTGCCAGCATCATTGCCTGATTCTGCGCCTCTGCGGTGACGGTGATGGCCTGTCTCAGCATACTTATTTCATAGTCGTCCTTCACCACCCTCAGGTCATTGAGAATAGTTCTGGCATCTGCAATTACCTGCTTCTTTCCTTCGGGAACGACCTGTGAAAGGGCTTCATACATATACTTTGATGACCTGAGAGTCCAGATTGTATCATATCTGCCCAGTATCTCCGAAGCTGTCTCCCTGAATGCTGAAACGGGATATGATGCATCAGCCCCGTAAACTGTCATAGCTTCACCAAGTCCCGCCTCGCGGTTGTTCCATGTCATTCGTGAAGGGTTTGTGGGGGTGACGAAGAGTGTGGTTCTCGGCCTGTCGCCGGGTTCAATTATTACCCAGGCACCGGGGGCTTCCCATCCCGTCAGATAGTAAAAGTATTTTGAGGTGGAGATATCATTTTGTCCATAGGGATTTCTCAGTGAACCGGGAATGACAACCACACCTCCGCCGGTCTTCTTCATCAAAGCCTCGCGACGTTGTGCACATAATTCCGGCAGGCTCTGCTGCGCATTTATGACAGAAATGGTACCGGCCAGCAGGCATGCCGCCAGTATTGAACGGATTTTAAACCTTCGAAACATATGACTACTTATTTTTTGCCTAAATTAGGTGATTATCGTCAAAACCATATTGTTATGAAACATATACTTCCGCTTTTCCCGATTTTTGGCCTGGTTTCATGTGGTGAAAAAATCGTTGAACAGCCCAACATCATCTTCATCATGTCAGATGATCACGGTTACCAGGCATTAAGTGCCTATGACGGAAGCCTCAACTCAACACCGGGGCTTGACAGAATCGCTGCTGAGGGAGTAATATTCAGGAACAGCTTTGTCTGCAACTCGATCAGTGCCCCAAGCAGGGCAGCACTGCTCACCGGAAAGCACAGTCATGCCAACGGCCACCTCGATAACAGGGCACGGTTTGACAGTTCGCAGGTTACATTCCCGAAACTGCTTCAGGAAGCGGGATATCAGACCGCCCTCATCGGGAAATGGCATTTAAAGAGCGATCCTACGGGATTCGATTACTGGAATATTCTGCCTGGTCAGGGAATGTACTATAATCCGGATTTTATTGAAATGGGAAAGAGGTACAGGGAAGAGGGCTATGCCACGACGGTGATTACTGACATGGCAATTAAATGGCTGAGGAGAAGGGACAGGACCAGGCCTTTCTGCCTTATGGTACATCATAAGGCTCCGCACCGGAATTGGATGCCCGATACACTTGATCTTGATCTTTTTGACGGCAGGAGGTTCCCTCTGCCCGGCAATTACTTTGATGATTACAGTGGGCGACAGGCGGCGGGTTTACAGGAAATGAGCATTGCCAGGGATATGACTCTCTCATCTGACCTAAAGATCAAGGGTGCCGACGGTGACAGTGTGTCACAGATTGAGAAGGGTTACCTGGCCTTTCTCAGGAACAGGTTGTCCCCTGAACAATATAAAGCATGGAACAGGGAATATGACAGCATCAGCAATGAGTTCCTGTCAAACCGGCCTGAGGGGGACTCACTGGCCGTCTGGAAATATAATCGCTATATGACTGACTATCTGAGGACTATTGAGTCGGTGGACCGCAACACAGGCAGGCTGCTCGATTTCATTGATTCAGCCGGACTTAAGGAAAATACACTGGTGGTGTATACTTCGGACCAGGGATTTTACCTGGGAGAACACGGATGGTTCGATAAGAGGTTCATGTATGAGGAATCATTCAGGACTCCACTTCTTATGAGACTGCCTGCCGGCTACGGTGCAAAAGGGTCAATTGACCGGATGGTGCAGAACATTGATCTTGCACCTACATTCCTGGAGATGGCAGGCGTCAGGCCACCGTCCGAAATGCAGGGTGTCTCCATGGTTGACCTTTTGAAGGGTGAGCGGGCAGGAAATGCAAGGGATGCTCTTTACTACCATTACTATGAATACCCCGGGGAACATAAGGTAAGACGTCATTACGGCATTCGCACTGCCCGTTATAAACTGATTCATTTCTACGGTGATATTGATGCCTGGGAGTTATACGATCTGGAGACAGACCCGCATGAGATGACCAATCTCATTGATGACCCTTCCAGCAAAAACCTGGTAAAAAAACTGAAAAAACAACTCGTTATTTTGCAGGACCGGTACCAGGTTCCTGATGAATTGCGCTGAGAGAGGGGGCCTGTGGGTGCACAGGTGGTGCATCGAATAGTTAAAGTGCCTGTTCCAGTAATACGGACCGGCTCTCAATGTCATGACATCTTTTGAAGAACTCTGTCACTTTTTCTTTCATCTCGAGCAGGGTAAGTACCGGAGGGAAGTGAAACATTCCTGACAACCAGAATTGCCCCGTCTGAAAGGGAAACCGCCTGTGAATACCTGCCAATCTCATTTTTGAAAGTTAAAAATTCACTTAGATTCCCGTATTTATAACCTGAAGGGATGATTATCCGCACTGTGTCTATTCTGAAGATGTGTTCAGAGATGGATATGTCAATTGTTCTGTCGGGCTCAATTTTCGGGACCCTGTCAAAAAGTCTGTAGGGTATCATAGGGACAGCCAGTCTTTTCCCGGCAAGGATTGCATATTTGTTTAACTGACCCGAAACAACTGTTGTAATACTGGCGGGAGCCACAGAGTCGGCATTAATCTCCAGCTTTTCTATTGTGAAGTTCCTGAAGGGAAGGAAATCATACATGAATTTTATCTTCTGGTCTTCCCTCTTTCCTCTCAGATGAACCAGGTCCTCGTAATCATCACCACTGTACAGCGACTTCATTACAAAGGAACAATTCCCTGATTTGTCAATAATCAGGTCATGACTTGAATTTGTAAAACAATTGGTTGAATCAGCCCTTGGTGTATTAACCAGGATGCCTCCTTCAGGCGTTATCAGTAGTGCCTTTCTGTTTGAGTTTGAATATCCCAGGTAACCTGCTTTAAAGGAGGAACTTGTGCATTCAACCCAAACAGTGTCATTCTTTTCCGGTACACATAATACGACGTGGTTGGTCTGGAAATATGGGAAATCATCATACCTTATTTTACGGGTTCCGTTGCCGATTACGGTATAGAAAGACTCGACACCTGCGGCTTCCAGAAGCGACTTCATAAAATTTGTCAGTCCCTTGCAGTCACCGTACCCGTACCGGGCAACTTCGTCGGCCGGTGCTGATTGAAGGCCTCCGATCCCCAGGGTGATTGCCACATACCTTGTATTCGCTTGCAGAAACTTGTATACTGACTCAATTCTGGACCTGTTATCCAATGCTCCGGCAGTCATATCTTTGATCCTGAGTTTCAGTTCCGGTGATATCTGGTCTCTGCCTTCCTGCAAGTCCCATATCCATTTGCCGTAATCTTTCCAGCCAGTTACGTTTCCTGTAATTCCGTCAAAGTAAAAGGTCTCGGGCATAACATAGACACAGGGGAGAAATGTTTCTGCGGGAGGAACGAAATTCAAAATACTTATCGCAGGAATTTTACTAATACGCCAGGAATAGACTGTTTCACCATCAGCATTGATCTCCACACCCGGCTTCCCGGACAGGTTGAACTCCCTGTGCCGGATTTTATACATTTCCGGGCAGGTTATTGACAGGGATGCGGTATCACATGAAACGAATTCATCGCTCACGGGCATCCAGGGATCAAATGCAATCATGCCGCCAAGATTGACAGTCTGCTCATATTCAACAGAATAGGGGTAAGATTCAATCACCGGTTCATAATAGTAGACCCGATTGTCACCAAGAAATACAAAATCGGGATAAGCCGGCACATCCCTGAGATCGGTAATCTTGATTTTGGCTGATACAGTTCCGTCACCTTTTCTTACAGTCCCGTTAAATCTGGATATCTTTTCGCCCTTGCCGATGTTTGTAGAAATTACCCCAACCTCTTTCCCACTTTGATTCAGGACTGTTACTTTGAAGATCACACTCTTTTCTATGGAGCTTGGAGACTTGACCTTATATGCAACATGATAATCGGTAATAATGGCATTGGCCCCTTTAGCCATGATGAGGTCAGGCTTAATTACCGATTCCTGGCAGACAGCAGATACTGAATAGAAGAAAATTGTAAAAACCAGGGCTGTCAGACGACTCATACTTCCGTTTTTACCAGCACGACGCTCTCATTCTGATTCTCAACCATCTTCCGGAAGAACTCCCTGACCTGAGCATATTCATCAGGAAGGAATATCATTTTATTAAGTTTGTATTCGTATTGGGCAACTATGGCACCTTCTTCCCTTGTAATTTTAAAACCGTATGAGAGGGCCCCATTAAGAATTGAAAGAGCCATGTTTGCCGGCAGACTCTCAACCTTATACCCATCGGGTACAACTGTTTTCACAGTTACATTTTCGAAATAGGGATATTCAAATTCCACCGGGTATGTACGTTCCTCAAGCTTGAACGGATTATCACCCATGGCTTCGGTGTACAGAGGCGGGAAAATGATCAGTTCACCTTTGTTATAACCTTTGTCGAGTACCATCTCAACTTTCTGGTTTAGCGGCTGCGTAATTATATCCTGATTTTCAGCAGCATAGCTGATAAGTGTCTGACCATCATCCGGACGGTTCTGGTCTTCCATATATTTTTCATATGACCCTTTATCCCTGATCCTGTCACGAACTATGTACCCTGCAATATTTTCGTGTGTTATCTCAACCTTAGCCTTTGCAATTCCATCATTCTCCAACACAACATTCCAGACAGCATTCCGCCTGTATGCATTTTTTGTATTTGTCAGTTCGATCCAGCCTGATTTTGAAGGATCAATGATTCTTCCCTTCCCGTTCAGACATGCAGGGTCAAGCAGATCCATAGTAAGGTATTTGTCTGAAGCATCCATGAGGATTCTTTTTCCATCATACTCAGCCATACAGATGACATAATTAAAATCAGATATGGAAGGATATATTTCCTGTATCATACCGTTGTTCCTGGTACTCAGTATTACCGGGTAGGCTTTAACTCCGGCTTCCCTGAGCAGGGCTGTCAGAAGAAGGTTCATCCCCGGTACGTCCCCCTCCTTTTTCTTAACCACATCCCTGATGGTCTCATCACAGAAGATCCCGATTAAATTATTACAGGTTATGTTGTTCCTGACATATTCAAAACAAGAATTAATGAGTGCCAGATTATCAGGTGCATCTTTCTTAAGGGCTTCGGCCTGATCCTTCAGAAAACCGGTATTTGCAATCTGCCGGCCGAAATTATCATCCTCCAGCAGTTGAGTGTTGACGGCCTCCCATGAAACGTTGAAGGTCTCTTTGACAGAATTAGGAAAGTCTGTGAAAGACAATTCAAACAGGAGACTTGACATGTAATTTCTGGGTGTGGAGAGGTACGGTTCGATTGGAAAGGCGGGCAGCTTTTCCACGAGGTACTCTTCTGTAAATTCCTTGTAAGCTATTGTCCTTTTTTCTGAATTGGTCGACCCCTGTGACTGTATTTTTACTGTGACCGCTATTTCCATTGGTCTTTCCGAATATTTTGGTTTGAGAGGGTAATAACCTTTGAAAATCCTGTTGTAATTGAAGTATTCAGGCCTTTTCAGCACCAGAATGCTCTTTTCAACAGGTATAGTGTGCTGAATCTGCCACGGTCCGGAAGTGTAAAAATCATCCGAGGAAATATCTACTTCAAGTTCCAGAACAGCCCCTTTCTTAATATTGGGCATTGACACTTTAAGGGTTTTCCTTGTGTCGCTGACATCCTCATATACAATCTGGCTTCTTTCGAGCTTGCTTTTCACAAGTTTACCGTTCTCCATGTTGTAGGTAATGCCTCTTACATTCTCTATTTTCTCATACCTCGGATTATATGAGTAAGAAAAATTTCCCCATGTTGAAACTGCATCCTCTCCTACAAATTTTATAGCCCGGTGCAAATGAACATTGTACCGGTAATCTGTCCCGTGCACGAGTAATCCGGTTGGAGAGTATTCAATGTTTGTCTCGTTATAGAAGAAGATCGAAGTCTGCTCGTTGAAGATGAAAAATGCATTTGCTGTTGTATCGAAGCTGCATTTTTCTTCCGTGAAGTATTTCGGATCGATCTGACCATATTTTATATAGTCCTGTGAATGACCTGGTAACCAGGTGACTGTTATCAACAGCAGGGTTATTCCTGCCAGTCTTTTACCTCGCATAATAATGACTTTAGTAGATTCAGAAATAAAGGTTAAAAAAAATAGTGTCATTTCCAAGATCAAATAGCAGTAAATTGAAATAGATCATTCCCGTTTCAGGTTAATGGAGGTTCCTGGTAATAATATAGAATGTATTGGCGCCGCTATTTTTCAGGTTCTCCGGCGCGGCCCCGTTTTTCTTTATCTCCCTGAAGTCACGCATAAAACCTTCAGCACTGCCCCATTCGGTCTGCAGTATGCCTGCGTAGCGCTCTTTCATAGTCCTGTTTGACGACTCAATGAAAAGCCTGGTGTTCTCAACCTGCTTGAGAGCCACTTCCGGTGTGCGCCAGGGGCATGTCAGCACAGTGAATCCCTTGAAAGCAAACCACACTGCTGACAGGTCCGGCCTTTCATAATGCCAGTCACATATCACCATATCTTTGTATATCAGATCAACGGCACGGTGAGTATTATTCATGCTTGCTTCCCACATGCCGTAGCCTGTCTGCTTCCCGTCTATCAGCCTGTCACCCCATATCCACAGCTTTGCATTTTTCCCAGCCAGAAAGTTCCTTATTTCATTCACTTCACCGGCAAACAGTTCGGCTTTATCTCTTCCGGAACACCTGGGGCATTTGTCCTCGCCGATATAGAATACCTCATCCATCCCGGCATGAAATGCGTCAGTCTCGAATACATCAACAAGTTCACCGACAATATCGAAGACCACATCGTGTACATCGGGATGCAGCGGACAGTAACTTTTACAGTAGAGGCCGTCGGCGTTGGGCCATTCGTATTTTTCAGGAAGTGTCACCCATGGAGTCTCATCAAACTGCGGATATACTTCGAGCAGTTTTCCTGCATCGGATTGCCACGATTGATGCCCGAGAAGGTTGATCTGAGGGATAATCTTAATGCCAAGCTCTTTACAGGTTCGTACCAGTAATTTTACATCCTGGTTCGTCAGCGGGTTCTCATCCCTGAGCTCAGGATGGGTTTCGTAGGAATAGTTATAATCGACGCGGAGGACCAGGGTGTTAACGCCGAGCGGCGCCAGGTCTTCCCTTATGAATTTCTCAAAATCCTTTGTGTTTTCATGTACCGGGGCGGCAATACTGAGACCCAGTACGGGGAAATCTGCCTGAGCAGCCACCCGTGACATAATGAGCAGACAGAGACCTGTTATGCCGAGAAGTCTTTTCATATATCTGTGATTAATTCGTGAATTACTAAAAGTAAATAAAAAATTATTCTCAGTTTAGGGTTTAACCTGTTAAAAGACATTAAAAGTCTCCGGTATAAATTTTTATATTTACACGTATAAGTTTATTCTTTTCATTATAACAATAAATGAAGAAAGATTCAATAAGAAGACGCGACTTCCTGAGGAGGGGAGCAATGACAGGCCTGGCCCTGACAATCATTCCGCGTCACGTAATGGGAGGGCAGGGATTCCTGGCTCCCAGCGATCAGCTGACAAAAGGTATCATCGGTGTAGGCGGGATGGGCATGGGGCATATTCCCTACGAAGGGACCAGGCTTCTCGCAGTGTGTGATGTTGATGCCCTGCATCTTAAAAATGCAGTCGAAACCGGTGGTAAGGGAGTAACAGGTTATCACGACTTCAGGGAGCTGCTCGCCAGGCCTGACATTGACATCGTTCATATAGCCACACCGCCGCACTGGCACGGGATTATGTCAAAAATGGCTGCTGAGGCAGGGAAGGATATATGGTGCGAGAAACCGATGACCCGCACAATCGGAGAGGGTCAGAAGGTGATTGAGGCTGTGAGGGCCAACGGACGAATGTTCAGGCTGAATACATGGTTCAGGTTCAAAAGCCAGTTCTACGGTCTGGGCACTGCAGTAAAACCACTTAAAAAGATAATTGGAAGCAATGTACTGGGATGGCCGTTAAAGGTTACTGTAAGCGGAATCACAGGTTATGACTGGAAATTCTACTGGAGCGGACTTACCAATCTGGAGCCCATGATAGTTCCGCAGGAACTCGATTATGATTTCTGGCTCGGCCCTGCACCCTACAAGCCCTATAATCCCGAGAGGGTCCATGCTAAATTCCGGGGTTACTGGGATTATGACGGCGGCGGACTGGGAGACATGGGGCAGCATTATCTTGACCCCGTCCAGTATCTGCTCGGCAAGGATGATACTTCCCCGGTATCTGTGGAAATTGACGCGCCGCAGCAGCATTATGATGCTGTGGGGTCGTGGAGAAGGATCACCTATACTTATGAAGACGGTTGCAGCATAATACTTGACGGCGAGAACAGGGATACGGGAGCAGCGTTTATCGAGGGCCCCTACGGCAAAATATTCAAGGGATTCATTTCCGATGTGCCCAACCTGCAGAAGCTCATTGATGCCCTTCCTGACCCTGAACCTCAGGTGACAGTTTTTTCGGAATCGGTGAGAACCCGCAAGCCGTTTGCACTTAATGAGACTAACGGTCACAGGTCATGCACAATTGTAAATATGGGTGTTATTGCCCTTCGGCTCGGCCGGAGCCTGAAATTCGATCCGGTCAAACAGAGGTTCATTGATGACGACGGGGCCAATGCCCTGATCAACCAGCCCATGAGAGGCGGGTGGCATATCTGAATAAATAAAGTATCATGAAGATTTTAAGCACGTTATTATTATCAGCAGTTCTCTTTGCGGTTTCCGGCGCAGCAGGTGCACAGGACGTAAGGACTATAGAGACCAAAGTTGCCGATCTCCTTGCTAAAATGCCGGCAAAGGATCAGGAGCATCTGAATGCACTGATGGAAGAGATGTACTCCCTGGGTGCCAGGGGCACCTCGCTTATCTGTGAACAGGTAATACAGGCGGGAACAGGTGATGATTCCCGGGCAAGATATGCGGTTTCGTCACTCACAGGATACCTTTCCAAAGGATCTGACATGGCGAAGAAGAAAGTATGGGAGGAGCAGTGCCTTGATTTTATCAGGTCAGCTGTCAGCTATGAGGTCAGGACATTCTTTATCCGGCAGCTGAATCTGATCGGTTCGGACGCTGCCCTGGAAGTTCTGAAACCGTTTGTCACCCATGAGGTTATGTGCAGCGATGCCGTGATGGCACTTGAAGCAATCGGAACAGCAAAGGCGCAGGAAATGCTGGCCTCTGCCCTGGATGCTGACATATGCCCGTGTGCAGGGCAGATCATGGACGCCCTTGCCATGAAGGGTTACGGACAGGCATTGCCGGGTTATATCAGATGGTATGAAAAAGGCTCCCAGCCGGAGAAATCAGCCGCACTGCTGGCATTGGCCGGCAGCGGAAATGAAGAAGCCCTTCCTGTCCTGATGAAGGCTGCAGAAGATGCCGGTTACAAATGGGAACCTACAGGCTCCGTGTCGGCGCTGCTTTTCTATGCACGGCAGGCAGGACTGGCCGGAGAGGTCAGGACGATGGAGAAAATCACCTCCCTTGTAATATCAAAAAGTACTACCCCTGAGACCGCCAATCAGAGACTTGCTGCAATGAGTGTGGCAGTTGCTGTTAAGGGCGAAGATGCGCTACCTATGCTGCTTGATGCCATCAATGATCCGGATATCGCAATCCGGGGCGGAGTAATAAGACTCGCCACCCAGATTCCCGGTGAGGATGTCACGAAAAAATGGATAAACAGGTATCAAAAGGTACGCCCCGAGGCCAAACCGGAGATACTCTTTATGCTTGGTGAAAGGGGAGATGCCCTGGCAGTTCCACTGTTACATAAGGCACTGAATGAACGCTCCCATGATATTTCTTCGGAAGCCGTTTCGGCTCTTGCGAAGATCCAGGGCAACAAAGCAGTTGACCCGCTTCTGGCCTGGATACTGAAGTATGACTCTGAAGAGGGACACTGGGCTGCTGCAAACTCGCTTATGACAATTCTTGACAAAGACAATATTGGAAAGGTTGCTGCCAGTCTCCCGGCATCAATGGGCCATGCAACGGTAACTTTGATCTGGCTTCTCGGCTGGTCAGGAAATCATGATTATTTCAAAACCGTTCTGCCATACGTTGAGAGTGACGACCCGGGGGTAAGGGCTGCCGCTCTCACGGCTCTGAAAAACGTTGCAGGGTACAGTGATCAGGAGACCCTTATCAGGATGCTTGTCACGACAACGGAAAGGGCTGAGATAACTGAAATAAGCAATGCCATTACCTCTGCCTCCATGAGAGGCAACGGAACCGGAGGAAGGTCGGATGTGATTCTGACAGCACTCGACAAGGGTGCCGACAGGATTAAACTTATTCCTCTCCTTACCGTTACGGCAGGTGATGAAGCTCTGCAAAGGGTTGTCAGGGAATTTGAAAACGGCAGCGCTGAAATCCGTGATGTATGTTTCGATGCACTGGCTCACTGGCCCGAGCCGTCAGCCGCTGCAGCACTGTTTGATATTTGTGCATCAGGCAACAAGACCTATGAGAGGCCAGCCTTTGATGCATACCTGAGGATGGTGTCAGCTGCAGATATGACTCCGGAGCGCAGAATCCTTCTCCTGAAAAAGATAGCTCCCTGGGCACTTGCACCTGATGCCCGTGCTGAAATGATTGCTGTTGCAGGTACCCAGAAGATACAACCTGCTCTTTTCTTTGTCTCAGCTTATCTTGCAGACAGCTCAGAGGTGGTCAGGACAGCAGCCGGAGATGCTATTGACAATCTGGGTCTTCCGCCGGCAGAAAAATTTGTCTCCCTCTTTAACGGTAAAGACCTGTCAGGATGGAAGGGACTCGTAGGGGATCCGGTTTCAAGGGCGGCGATGAAGCCGGCGGAACTGGCAAAACAGCAGAAGGAGGCTGATAAGCGGATGACCGAAAACTGGAGTGTCAGGGACGGCATGATCTGGTTCACTGGCGCCGGAGCCAACCTGTGCTCGGCGAATGATTACGGCGATTTTGAACTTTTTGTCGACTGGCGCATAACTAAGAAGGGTGACAGCGGCATTTACCTGCGCGGTTCACCGCAGGTACAGATATGGGACACCTCAAGGACGGAAGTGGGAGCACAGGTTGGCTCCGGCGGCCTGTACAACAACCAGGTGAATCCTTCAAAACCGCTGAAGGTGGCCGATAATCCGGTGGGTGAATGGAACACCTTCCGCATAATTATGACCGGAGAAAAGGTCTCGGTATGGCTGAACGGAGAACCAGTGACTGACGATGTCACTCTTGAGAACTACTGGAACCGGGCTACTCCCAATTTTCGAAAAAGGTCCTGTTGAACTGCAGGCTCACGGTACTGATCTGGCATTCAGGGATATATGGATCAGGGAAATAAGCAGTTCCGAATATAAACTTACACCTGAAGAAAAAGCTGATGGCTTTGTCTCCCTGTTTAACGGCCGCAATCTCGATGGCTGGGTGGGCGATAAGGTATCGTACATTGCAGAGGACGGGGAAATAGTAATTCAACCCGGTAAAGGTTCAGGAGGCAATCTCTATACCGAAAAAGAGTATGCTGATTTTATTTACAGGTTTGAGTTTCAGCTGACGCCAGGGGCAAATAACGGTCTCGGCATCAGAGCTCCCCTCACCGGTGATGCAGCATATGTGGGGATGGAACTTCAGATTCTTGACAACACTGCACCTATCTATGCAAACCTTCATGAATACCAGTACCACGGATCAGTGTACGGGGTCATACCGGCAAAAAAGGGTTTCCTCAAGCCGCTGGGCGAATGGAACAACCAGGAGGTTATTGTCAACGGAACGAAAATAAAAGTAATTCTGAACGGTAATGTAATAGTTGACGGTGATATTGCTGAAGCCATTTTAAACGGAACGGCAGACAAATCAGATCATCCGGGACTTAAAAACAAAACAGGCCATATCGGCTTTTTGGGACACGGGTCGGTTGTCCGGTTCAGGAACATAAGAATCAAAGAGCCCTTGATTAAGTCTTTGTCCTAATGATGATAGCAGTTAATCAATGAATTATCAACACCTGTCAAAATGACCTCAGATTGCTTGGCCATCCCGATTTTTATGGTCAATTTTGAAGGCCGGATTTTCCTGCAGCAACTATAAAAAATTAACTGTTATTTCTGACAGGAATACTATGGCAGAACAGATGAAGATATTAATCTGCGAAGACAATAAAATGGCATCCAGAACCATTTCAGTAGTACTGGAACGTGAAGGTTACCAGACAATGACCGCAGAAGATGGTAACCTGGCTATCGGGATGCTTAATAACAACAACTATGACCTGGTGATTGTTGACATCCACCTTCCGTATCACAGCGGTCTGGAACTTGTTAAGTATCTGCGCAGCGACCTGCAGAAGAAGACTCCGGTACTTATATTATCAGCTTTCAGTGACGCACAGATCCAGAAACAGGCAGGTGAACTTGGCGTTAACGGATATATAATAAAGCCTTTTAATCCTGATGAACTGGTCAGAATGATCAGCTCTGTAATAAAACAGTAACCGATGCACAGATTCTTTTATCTGTCAATTCTTCTAATCCTCACCCTCGGGTGTTTTTCGCCTCAGGCAGCATTTTCACAGTCAATAACCGACCCGGAGGCTGAGTATGCCCGGATCAGGTCGATGGCTTCATCAGAAAATTATGCCGGCGCAGAAATCTCAGCACGAAATCTTGTCAGGCAGTACCCCGGATATGGTGATGCGAGGATATTGCTCGGCCGTATTCTGGCATGGCAGAATGATTATGAGGAGGCGGCGGCTGTAATTGACACACTGCTTTTGACAGAACCTGACAACAGGGATGCTCTGGCAGCTGTACATGACATAAAGAGATGGTCACGCAAGGCCGCCGAGGAGGATACACCTCCCACCGACATCAGGGCAGGTTATACTTTTGACACCTATAAAACACCATACGACAGGTTCTGGCAGGTTTTCAACGCCGGTGCCGGTCACCGCTTCTCGTGGGGCACAGTAGTGGCAGGTGTGAATGCAGGTAATATTATTATAGGAGAGCCTTCACCTGTAAATGCCACAGACCTCCAGTACAGTGCTGAGGCCTGGCCCACACTCACCAAAAGTAATTATGCCTATATGGCTTACGCCTACAGTCCCGGCACTTATTTCCCCAGGCACAGGGCTGCCCTTGAACTATGGCAGACATTGCCGGCAGGGTGGGCCGTATCGGCAGGCGTGAACTATTACCATTTTACAAGTGACATATTTATAGGAACCCTCTCACTCGAAAAATACCTGGGCAACTGGTGGCTTTCAGGCAGAGGTTACTTCTATTTTAAGGATATAGGCGTTACAACATCATTTTATCTTAATGCCAGGAGATATTTCAACAGAACTGACTATCTGCAGCTTACGCTGGGTACCGGAACAGCCCCCGACGAACCCTTTGACATAATGACCGACCTGGAACGACAGAGTGCCAACAGCATCAGGCTCTCTTATTTTGACAGGCTTACTCCCCTGTGGGCAGTCAGGGTCGGTGCGGGATTCTCGTATGAGGAATATACTGCAGGTTTTCACCGCGGGAGGTACGAAGGGGGGATAGGTTTCATTTACTCTATCAGAATGAAAAGATGAAACGGGTGCGGATGATATTGCTTTCGCTTATCCTGGCTCAGGCTGTTCAGGCGGGCCCTGCCTGGCACATATTTGCTGACAGAGACTCTTCCTGGACTGAAAATACAGAACCGCCGGTCATAACTGTCAGTACCTTCCCTACAGAACTTACAGTTGATGGTCTTATATCGCTGTCAAAAAGCAACATCCCGCTCCAACTCGGAGCATTCTCGCGGAGAAAAAATGCTGAAACCCTCGCCCTGAAACTTGAAAAGATGCTGTCCATTCCCGTATCAGTTGTGGATGCAAACGGCCTGTTCAAGGTTATGATCAACCATTCTTCGGAAAATTCTGCATTATGTTACTTCATACCCGTGGATTTCGAAGAAACGGAGGTGACACGGATAACCGAAATTGCCGAATTATTACCTGCGCCGGAGCCTGTTCCGGCCCTGGCTGACACATTACGGGCCGGACTGACAGTTGTAACTGATACGGTTCCGGCTGTATCAGATGCACCGGATACAACAGCCGTGGCAGCAACTGATATTATTGTAGCTGCACCTGCGGAGGAAGTCAAACCTTTAACATTACGTAGCTTTTTTACTTTTAACGGCAACAGCCCCTGGCAGAGCAAGTTTGTGTATGAAGGCAAATCGATAGCACTCGTCAATGCTCTTATAATAACCATTGTTTTGTCTATTTGTACAATGGTATTATTACTTATTGCGATTCTGCTGAACAGGAGGAGAATGGAGAGAGAGTCCACCCTCAGGCAGTACCTGCTGGAAAAATACCAGGGTCTTATAGTAAATTATCTCTTCGGTGATACAACTGCCGAACAGTTCAGACCTATCGCCTCCGACATTTACCGGAGAGGAGTACTGATAGACCAGATTATTGACGTCAGCGTGAACCTGAAAGGCGAGGCAGGAGCCAAACTGAACCATCTGTACCGTGAGCTGAATCTCGACAGAGACTCAGTCCGCAGGGCGCACAGCAGGAGATGGCACCTGAAGATAAAGGGCTTCAGGGAGCTGGCATTCATGAATATAAAGGATGCCAATCCCGTCATTTACAAAGCCCTGAACTCGAAGAATGAGATACTCAGGATGGAAGCCCAGATAGCGATGGTCAGACTGAGTGATGACGATCCTTATACTTTCCTCTCTCATATGAAGAGACCTTTTTCACTCTGGGAACAGATTACCCTGCATGATCTTATGATTCAGCACGATCTGCCGGTACCAGACTTCCAGAAATGGCTTATTTCAGCAAATCCGACAGTGGTGATGTTCGCCCTGCGGATGATACGGGAGTTCAAACAGAAGGAGTCTGAGCCTGAAGTAAGAAAAGCTCTTTTACACCGTGATCCTAAAGTAAGCCTGCTTGCCGTACAGGTAGCGGGTGACCTCGATATGAGGTCGACACTCGAAACTATGAAGAGGATGTACAAGTACCAGGAGTACAATAACTGCCTTGAAATAGTGAAATCGATGGGCAAGATGCCGGATCTTGCAATGATGGGTTTCCTGAAACTGGTACTTGACAAGGAGGATGACGTACAGCTGCAGATTGAAGCTACCAAAGCCATTGAGAATATGGGAGAAGAAGGCGTGGCAGCACTTGTAAAAGTCATGAAATCAGAATATAAAAACTATAATATTATCGTCAGGCACGTGCTTGACCGTAGGATATACTAAAGAAAATGGGCTTCGTATTTGCACATCTGATATTCTACCTGACCCTCTTCATCTTCGGGTCTTATCTCCTTCTGGGGATTGCTTCCGCGCTCGCGCTTCGCAAATACCTGCGCAAGAACAGTTATGTAAATTATAATTCCCTTGTTCTTTCGCCGCTGAGTCCAAAGATTACGATCATTGCGCCGGCATTCAACGAGAGCAAAACAATTATTGACAATGTCCGTACTCTTCTCTCGCTTTACTACAACAACTTCGAGGTGATCATAGTCAATGACGGCTCCACCGACAATACTTTTGAGAAGATCAGGGAAGCCTATGACCTTGTAAGAGTCAACTATTATTTCGACTACCGCATTCCCTGTGAAAGGATCCGGGGCGTATACAAATCCAAGGACCCCTCATACAACCGGCTTACAGTCCTCGACAAGAACAACGGTGGCAAGGCCGATGCTCTCAATGCAGGCATTAACATCAGCCGGAGCAATCTTATTGTTACAATTGACGCTGACTCGATTATTGAGGCCGACTCTATTTTGAAGCTCGTAAAACCTTTCCTTGAAGAGAAGGATAATAAGGTTATCGGAACCGGTGGAGTAATTCGCATTGTGAATTCCTGCGATATTGAGCGCGGACACATTCAGGCAATCAACCTGCCTGAGCAGTTCCTTCCAAGGCTCCAGGTCCTTGACTATACGAGGGCATTCCTGCTCGGCAGGATGGCCTGGAGCCATCTCGACGGGCTGATGCTGATTTCCGGTGCCATGGGAATGTTTGACCGTGAGACCGTTATCAGGGCTGGCGGGTACAGTACAAAAACCGTGGGCGAGGATATGGAATTAGTACTTCGCATGAGGCGTTACATGGCTGAACATGATTCGAAATACGAAGTCACTTATATTCCTGATCCATTGTGCTGGACAGAAGTTCCCTCCGACCTTAAATCAATGCGCAAGCAGAGAACCAGGTGGACTCGCGGACTTGTGGAATCGCTGTGGACACACCGGAAAATGCTCTTTAACAGGCATTACGGCAGACTCGGATTGCTGGGCTACCCTTACTGGCTGCTCTTTGAATGGGCATCGCCGCTGATAGCGTTTTCAGGGATGATTTACACGATTTATCTTGCAATTACCGGGTCGCTTAACCTGCCTTTCTTCCTGCTTCTTTTCCTCTTTGTCTATACTTTCGCCATAAGTCTGACCACCTGGGCCATATTATTCGAGGAGATCACCTTCCACAAATACCGCAGGAAGCGTGACGTTCTCAGGCTCATCGGTACGGCAATGCTTGAACCATTCTTCTATCCGGTGCATACCTATTTTGCCGTGAGGGGCAATCTTGAAGCTATGCGCGGTAAGAAAAGCTGGGGTAAAGCTGAACGGAGCGGATTCCAGGAAAAGAAAAAGAAACCTGCCGCCTCAGCCTGAAGGCCTTATTAATTGATGAAACCCGGAATAAGTGACAGGCCCTGTTCGATAACCTGTAACGAGCCTTTCTCCCTTATCTTTGTAGGAGGTACAATGAGCCAGAGCGGCCACCTGTACCGGTTGGTAGTATTGGTCACACTCCCCTTGTGATGAACTGATACCGCAATCCCGTCTGAAGAGGTGGTGATTATTTCAAAGTTGTACCCGCCGTCATATGAGACCGCACCGTCATTTACCTTCATCTGTGTGGGATCATTGAAGTAGAGCATTGTCCACGGTATCCTGATATTCAGTTTGTTGCCGCTCCACGCCACGGCTGCCCTGTTACCGGCACTGAAGGTTGCAGCATGCTCCACAGGCAGGCGGCCGAGGTTATCCACAGTGAGTTCAAACCCGTCGTTTATCCATTGCATTACCTTCCATGGAGCCCCGTCACTGACTGTGCTCCTGTATTTCTGAATCAACGGGTTGGACAGATCGTATCTGACTGTCAGTCCGTTCATGTCATATGCCTCGGTTACACTGTACAGTGCCGTATCTTCTGACAACTTCACCTGCAACATGAATTCAGCCCTGTTGGAAAGAGTCGCTCCGTTGGGCAGCCTCGATTCGCCGGTGCCTCCCAGGTAAGTGTCAAAGGCAATCATCAGCTCATCGGATGCTGTCAGATTTGTTGCCGATTCAATATCGAGGTAGAAGAAACTCTCATCGTGTGTTGCCCTGACAGCACTGACAGGTCCGGCAGGAGCATCGGTGCTGTACGTTTCGAATGGAGGAATTTCTGTCTGATCAAATGCAAGGAGACCGAAGTTCTGCTCAGCCGAAGTCTCATTGTGCCACAGCTGCCTTGTGGCAATAATGTCTGCGCCTGACCCGGTTCCGTACGCTTCGAGATAGAGGACGATCCAGGTTCTTTTAAACCATTCATCCATCCAGGCGAACATGAATCCGCCGCCGCATCCTGCTTCAATCATATTGTTCAGCATCCTGATATTCTTTTCTCCCTGCTGAATCTCCGACCAGCCTCCGTGATGCATGTTGCTGAACGACTGGTGTGCGCTGCCCCAGCTCGATGGCACACCGTATTCTGCTATTATGAGCGGGATATTGCCGTAATGGTTTCTGAGATCTGTAAGGTAACCCAGGTAGCTGTCAGGACCGAAGCTGTCGCTGTAAGCCTGGTATGATGGCTGCTGGCTGATAAAGTTCGGGTAATACGGATAAGCGTGGTAGCTGGCAAAAAGGCCTGCATACTGATCTGCACCGCTGATCTTGGTTATATCAAACGAAGCTTTATCCTCATCAGTATAAATCTCCGTAGGATGAACCAGGGGGTCAAGCGTCGGCCAGCTGGAAAAGCTTACAGGCCTGCGGACACCGTATTTTGAAGCCTCATATGTGACGGTTTTGTCAAGCATCTGTGTGACAAAGACCTCTGTGGCCGTCGCCCCTGTGATGCTGAACTGGGTACCCGAAAAAGTGTTGTTTGCAGGATGAAAGTGATCAGTTGAGTCCACTTCCTGCGAGCTTACCTCCCTGCCTATGATGATCCCGGCAGTCCAGCGCGACATATCGGACCTGTAAATACCGTAGGCTTTCCCTGCCCTGTATGCAATATCTCCCCTGCCGTGGAGGCAGTCTATTACTTCCTCAATTTCCCTTCCGAATGCTGTGACACGCCTGGTGAGGTCATATGCTGCCGGATCCCACGGGTCTTCCTGTTCTTCAAGCCAGACGCCCTGAAAGAGAAGGAGCGGGTCGTCAGGATGCCGCTGGTTGTAGTCTGCCAGCTTCTCATAGAAGACAGGTGGATGGAGGGTGTAAACCCTTATGCTGTTGAATCCTGCACTCGCCCATGCGCTCTATCCACTGTTCATACAGTTCAGGGGAAATGGCGTAAGCAATTTCACCCGGAAAATATCCCGGAGGTGATGACCCGAGGTTCATCCCTTTAAGCATTAAAGACCTGTATCCGGTCAGGGCGTGCATAGCAATATAATCACCTGAGGTCTTGAACGGGAGGGCCTGCTCTGATGCCATGACGAAGTCTATGACAGTGTCCCTGGCAACGGTAATGTCTGTCAGTCTTACAGGATAATAGCCAGTCTTTGTGACCTGTGTGATGACCGGGAAACGGAGCCTGAAATCTGCCGGGGCTGACTCCGTGGGCATCATTACCGGCTCAAGGCCGGTATGCGCTGCATAAGACGAGATACCTGCCGCCCTGACAAGCCTGCCTCCGTAGGTCCTGCCCCTGAAGGTTACCGAATAAAAGTAAAGCCCGGGACGCTGCGGAGACCCGTCCTGACTCTGTCCGTCCCAGACAAGGCGGTAGCTTCCGGCATATACCGACGGAAATGCTATTTCCCTGATCTTCTGTCCTGACATATTGTAGACGGCAAACTGAATGTCACCCGCCACATTGATGACAAAGGGGATATTGACCGAGTAGGAGAATGGATTTGGAAAGGGTTTGCCTGCTTCAAACTGACCGGCAACATCACCGTAAGTACCTGATACCCTGACTGAATATTTCCCGTCAACTCCTGTCAGTCCGGCAAATTCAGTAGTGTTGATGAAGAACGATACCTTCGCATTTGCTATCGTTGCACCTGTCCCGTCGGTGACAATACCCGTCAGATTGATGTCCTTTGCTGACACAGTTGAAAATCCCGCCAGTAACAATGCCAGAATGAAGACTTTGCTGAGGCAGCTACTTCCTTTTTTCATCCGCACAGGTGTCTGAAAATTATTGTACAGTTTTTATCTCTTCAAAAGTAACAAAAAGAACTTGTTTTTGCCGTGAACTTCATTCCTGAGATTTTGATTTGTCATTTTCTTATTAATTATCTAAATTTATACATTCGGCTGATGAAAAATGGAAAAGTACATTGTAAGAGAAACTTCGAAGACCCCGTCAATCAGTTTTGACCCGGATCACGGTCTTTTTGAGATCAAAGGGAAATCAATACCGGAAAATTCGTTCGGATTTTACACTCCGGTGCTCGAATACCTCGATGCTTATTCCTCAAGTCCGGCTGACAAGACCATTTAAATGTGAAATTTGAGTTTTTCAACACCAGTTCCTCGAACAGGATCCATGCACTTTTTAAAAAATTCGAGAAACTGTACCAGGACAACAGCGAGGTTCTGATCAGGTGGTTCTGTGAGAACGGTGACGATAATATGCTTGAAGCAGGGGAAGATTTCCGGACTATCCTGCATGTGCCTTTTGAAATTGTAGAGGTTGAGGAGCTCTGATTTTCTCCGATCACGGTACCATATCAATTTTTTCCCTATTTTTAAATACTCAGAATGACACAGCGATGGTCTTGAATTATATTTGGATAGCCTTTTTCCTTATCGGTTTTATTTTCGCCGTTGCCCAACTCATTTTTAACGGCAATACCGACATATTCAACAGGATCATCGAATCGACATTTTCAAGTGCCAAAACAGGTTTTGAAATATCCCTTGGCCTGACAGGGGTGCTTACACTCTGGATGGGCCTGATGAAGGTAGGAGAGAAGGGCGGGGTTGTTAACCACCTTTCAAGAGTCATAGGCCCGCTTTTCAACCGACTGTTCCCCTCGCTTCCCAAAGACAGTCCTGCCCACGGATCAATAATGCTGAATGTTGCCGCAAACATGCTGGGGCTTGATAATGCAGCCACTCCGCTGGGATTGAAGGCAATGAAAGAGATGCAGGAGTCGAACCCCGAGAAGGAGAGGGCTTCTGACGCACAGATAATGTTCCTGGTTCTCAATGCCTCGGGACTGACAATAATTCCTGTGAGCATAATGGTCTACCGTGCACAGCTGGGTGCCGCAAATCCGGCAGATATCTTCATTCCTATACTCATCGCAACATTCGTGGCAACACTGGCGGGCCTTATAAGCGTGGCAATGGCACAGAAGATAAACCTTCTCAACAGGGTGGTACTGGCTTATCTCGGAGGGCTTACAGCTGTAATTGCAGGAATGGTCTGGTACTTCAGCACCATCCCTCAGGAGCAGATAACACTTATTTCAACCTTCGCGGCTAACTTTATACTCTTTACAATTATCATCTCTTTCATACTCCTTGCAATGATAAAAAAGGTGAATGTTTACGATGCATTCATCGAGGGAGCTAAGGAAGGATTCAGTACCGCAATAAAAATTATACCGTTTCTGGTTGCAATACTCGTTGCAATAGGGATATTCAGGGCTTCAGGTGCCATGGATATGATTGTGCATGGAATTTCCTCATTCTTCGGGTGGATGGGATTTGACACCCGTTTTACCGATGCACTGCCCACTGCATTCATGAAACCACTGAGTGGCAGCGGATCCCGCGGGCTGATGGTTGATGCAATGACCACCTACGGGGCTGATTCATTCGTGGGACGCCTGGCATGTACCTTCCAGGGTTCGACAGACACAACTTTCTATATCCTGGCAGTCTACTTCGGATCAGTGGGTATCAAAAACACCAGGTATGCGGTTGTATGCGGCCTCATTGCCGATATTGCCGGGGTTATAGCAAGCATTTTTGTTGCTTACCTCTTCTTCGGCTGACATTCACTTTAAATAATTTTTAAAGAGGCCTGAAATATCTCAAAATCAGGTTGTATTTTTGCCACCTTAAAATAAAAGAAAATCCTTTCCAGACCTCAGACTTTCAGATCTCAGACTTCAGACCTCAGACTTTCAGACTTCAGACAAAATTATTATGGGACGCGCATTTGAATATCGCAGAGCCTCCAAGGAGGCAAGATGGGACAAAATGTCCAAGCTCTTTCCGAAACTTGCCAAGGCAATAACAATGGCAGCCAAGGAGGGAGGGCAGGATCCTGAAATGAATGCAAGGTTAAGAACCGCAATCATCAATGCCAAGGCACAGAACATGCCCAAGGATAACATTGACGCTGCCATCAAAAGAGCCGCAGGCAAGGACACTGCCAGTTTTACCGAGGTGATCTATGAGGGAAAGGGCCCTCACGGTGTGCTTGTAATTGCAGAAGCTGCGACAGACAACAACACACGTACAGTTGCCAATGTGAAAGCATATTTCAATAAGAACGGCGGTTCGGTGGTGCCCACAGGCTCACTGGGATCGATGTTTGCACGGAGGGCAGTATTCGAGCTCGACAGACCTGATAATATGAGCGCCGAGGACCTTGAACTCGAGCTGATTGAAGCAGGACTGGAATCAGTGGAGGAGTATGAGGGTACTTATTATATCTATGGCGATTATACCAATTTCGGGTCACTTTCCAAAGCCCTTGACGACAAGGGCATCGAGGTAAAAAAGGCCTCGCTCAGGAGAATACCACTAAATACCGTCGAGCTGTCCGAGGAACAGATGGCTGATGTCGAGAAACTTCTTGACAGGCTTGAGGATGACGATGACATCCAGGCAGTCTTCACAAACATTGTCTGAGATTTTCACGACCGGCTTTGACAGGGTTTTTATAAGTGACCGGAAATAAAGCTGTTTCGTTTACCGGAGAGGGGAAACGGGTTACAGGTTTCGCAGGTCCCGGCGGCGCTCACGGTAATCAGGAATTATGCTTTCAAGCAGGGCATAAAACTCTTTCCCGTGATTGTGATGCACCAGGTGACACAACTCGTGGATAATTACTGAATCGATCAGCTCCCTGTCTTTTTTTATAAGTTGCCGGTTAAACAGTATCGCCCCGTTCGATCTGCAGGTTCCCCACCTTCTTTTCATCTTTCTGACGCTGACAGATGCAGGCTGAGGCAGTCTGTCACCATACTGCCCCGCAAGATGACGGGTGCGGACTTCAAAATATTCTTTCGCTTCCTTCAGATACCAGGCTTCGGTGAGAGCGGTGATTTTAAGCGGTGAGCCGGGAATACCGGGCCCCGCAACGAGGAGCTCATTTCCCGAGACCGTGACACTGTTTCTCACGCCCTCAGCCGTTCTGACCGTAAGCTCGCTTCCCATAAACGGAATTGCATCACCTTCATTAAGCAACAGGTCTGTCTGATCAGGCTTAATGTGTTTCAGCTTTTCACGGTGCCTGGTAATCCACGGCGCTTTCGACTCAACATATTTCAGGAGAATATAAGCGGGCACAAACCACGGGGCTCTGATAAGAAGGCTGCCCCCGGGCTTTATGTAAAGCGCCACAGTCCGGCGTGATGACCTGATGATGTCATATTCAACCTCTTCGGAAGCTATTTTCACCTTTTTTGACTTCATCCGCAGCCGGCAGCTTTATTATTTAGAGGGATTGTCAATCACCGGTCTCTCCTGTTCGTTTGCCACTCTGTAGCCGGTCAGGAATCCTGCCTTCGAAACATTTATAAGCTTATCAAAATCGATGAACTCAAAGTCATCGGTCTTCTGGTGGTAGTCGTGATGCAGTCCTGTGAAAAAGAACAGTGCCGGTATTCCCTTCCGGAAGAAATGATAATGATCTGACCCGGAGAAATGTGTACCCTTTCCTTCATCGATGGGATAAAGTCCGTTCTCAAAACATGCTTCTTTTGCATAATTCAGGAACGAAGTGCTTTCGCGCGCCGAGACTATCTTTATTGTGTCAGGGCCGGTAATATCCATGTCACCTGTCAGGGATGCTCCCACGTCAGTGGCCATCCTCGATCTTCCGATCATGTCAAAGTTTATGTTGGCCACAGTTTTTTCAAGCGGGAAGAGCGGATTATCAACATAGTACGAAGAGCCGTGAAGGCCTTCTTCCTCGCCTGTAGTCCAGAGAAAGACTACGCTTCTCAACGGTTTCCTGTCAAGTGATGAAAAAGCCTTCGCTACATTGAGCAAACCGATTGAGCCTGAGGCATTGTCATTGGCTCCGTTGAGTACGTTCCCTGAACCGTCAAAGCCTGAATGATCATAATGGGCGGTGTAGATTACACACTCATCCTTAAGCACCGGATCAGATCCCTCAATGTAACCGACTACATTGGAACTTGTCACAGTATCTTTACTGACCTTAATAATCACCTCAGCCCTGGTGTCGGGCAACAGGAACGAAGCCGGCTTTTTGGTCTCTGCAATCCTTGCCTGAAGTGACTTCAGGGTCTGGCCGGAAGCCTTCAGGAGCATGTCAGCAGTTTCCCTGGTGACAATATAAGCGTTTAATGTGAATGAAAATTGCTTTTTAAAGAGGGGCACAATGCTATACGAACTGCTCATCGCCAGGTTACCGGCAACGGTCTCATCTGCCAGAGCCGGGTCTGAGACAAACAGGATGGCTTTGGCCCGCTGCATCAATATCATGGGCAGCTTGCGGGCTTCTGTCATCTCGTCAATTACGGCACCATCGACCGGTAGCCCTGTCCCTTTGAGGTCCGGGGTCCTGGTCATGATTATCACAATCCTGTCAGTCAGGGAAATCCCCTCAAAGTCGTTATACTTTTCTGCAGTATTCATGAACCCGTAACCCGCAAAGACAACTTCACCCGAAAGCTTAAGTGCATCGGATGGAGACATCATGGATCTGACAGGGGCGGAGAAATAGCTTTTCCCCGAGCTGTCGGCGACAGTAATTGTTGAACTGTCAGGTTTGACTGATATTTTAAGGTATTCAAGGGTCTGGAACAGATCACTTCGTCCGGGCAGCGGTTTCACTCCCAGTTTAAGGGCAGCAGTCACTGATATATGCCGCAGCCGTATCGTTGCCCGGACTTCCGGTTCTGCGTCCTTCAAGGGCATCCGACGAGAGGTACTTCATGTAAGTGACGGCATCTTCTTTTTTGATTGAATTGATTGCTTTCTTCTGTGCATATGTTCCGGAAGCAATGCAAACGGCTGCTAACAGCAGCGCTACTTTAATTTTCATGGATCAGGTATAAAATTTCAAAGCACAAATTTATATAAATGAACCGACTGTCAGGCTTCATTCTGACGTCAATGTCATCAAAACTATTTCAGGCGGCATGAAGATCCTTTCTGCCAATCCCATGGTGCCCAGTCCGGTTGTCACATAGAGATCCATTCCGTTGAATTCATAATGTCCATTCCAGTATTCATGAAAGAATGAGGCAGGACTGATCCTTCCCCAAGGGGTGGGAAGGCCGATCTGCATTCCGTGGGTGTGACCGGAAAGGACAAGGTCAACCTTTCCCGGAAAGGTTTGTACAGTGTCCCAGGCAGCCGGATCATGTACCATCAGTATTTTTAGTGTGACAGAGTCAGGACCGGCGAGGGCTTTTGCAAAATCTCCGTACCGCATATCAAGTCTGTGACCGTGTGTAATAACGCCTGCAACCCTTATAAGAGCACCGTTGAAGGTGACTGTTACAGAGCTGTCATTCAGCATCGTATAGCCCGAGGCCGAAACCTTGCTTTCGATCATACTGGCACACTCTGCCCCATAGGCGTCATCATAATCAGGATAGTAGGTGCCGTCATCGTGGTTGCCGGCAATTGCAAATGATCCGCCAGCGGCCCGGGCTTTATTAAGAATCGTGTCGCAGTTCCCGAACTCCTGCCATCCGTAGGTTATGAAATCGCCTGTATTGAATAGCATGTCCGGCTGCAGGCTGTTGACGGTTTCGATAACTTTCTCAAGTCTTTTATAATGGCCGTGGTATGAAGAAAGGTGAAGGTCTGAAATCAGAACCAGCTTCATTCCTTCAAGCCGCGGATCAAGGTTGTCCACCTTTATTTCCCTCCTGATGATCCTGACATCGAACCGTTGCCTGAAAAACCCGTCAGCAAAAATCACAGTCAGTAACCCGGCAAACAGTATGTTGACCCATACCACACCTATGAGTCTGCGGTGAAGCATGCGTCCCAGCAGATGTGCAATGATGCTTATGAAAGCATATGAAATGCCAAGGGCTATCGTGAGTGCTGCCACAGCTCCGAAGACGATTTGCCTGAATGCATTGGCCGGGGAGGCAAATTCACCGCGGTATAAGATCGTACCGGCAATCAGCCACAGGAGCAGTGCTGTCAGCAGAGTTTTTACCGCAACAACGGTTACAAACGCAAGGCTTCTGCGGTTTCTGATGTCAGCCAGCAGCCTCCACCAGATAAAGAGATCAGTTAATATCAGTATTATGAATATTCCCATCAGATATATTCGACACTTACAAGTTTAAGCCATTTATCCTCGAGGATCCTGGCTATACGCTTCACAACCGTCCGGCGTATTTCGAGGTCGACAGGAAGGGTCGGGTCCTGGTGAGCTACATTTATTCTTGTACCGACGAAGAAATTTATCTCATCGCTCTCCATAATCAGTTTTACAATCTTGTCCGCAGGACCTTTTCCTATCCTGACGCTGTTGTTGTAACTCTTCAGGATTTCGTTGACTTTCTGCAGGGTGAGTATTCCTTCGGTGACAAGGTCTATGCCTTCCATGAAACTTTCAGGCGGCAGGTCAGGGTCCTCAAAAATCAGTTCGTCGACTATTTTCCGTTTCAGTTCGCGTGCTACTATATCGGCGGTGGTTCCTCCGCAGAGTATTACCCTGCCGTCATAACCTGAAACCCTGGCTGCGAGCTCCTTGTCTTTCAATTCGTCAAACGGCGGGCCTGTGCACAGCAGCAGCCTGCGGGGTTCCCTGAAGTACAGTATGGCACATGAGATATCGTCTTTAGCCTCATAACTGTCATATTTATAGGCCATTGTAACGATCTTTCCAGCCAGGTTGTGAGCTGATATAGAAGACTCTCCGGTGACGAGTGAGAGGGCGTACTGCATTACATTGTCACGTTCCCAACCCAGGGGCCATGCATTGCTGCCCATACCGCTCTGTGCCACACCGTCGGAAAGCATTATTATCCTGTCCTCTTTTGCAGGATAAAATGAACATTTGCGAAGCTTCTTCCCTGCATTCTTGCCCTTATCCAGCACAACATCCTTCCAGTCAGGGTCAAATGGCTGATTTCCCCTGAGAATTATGCACTGCGGATTGTCATACTCCAGGATATTCGCCCTGCCGTCACTTTCAATGTCGACTATTGTGAAGGTTGCATAACTGATCTTCCTCACCGAGCAGACGGGAAGTGTATTCATTATTATTTCCGCAATCCTGTCAGGCTCCTTGTGCTCACGGGTAAAATTGAGAGCCATTGTCGAGGTCAGGGTGGCAAGGATGTTTGCCTTCACCCCGTGACCCATTCCGTCAGACAGTACTGCAACAATGCGGTTCTCCTCCCTCACATTCCTTGAGATGAAGACATCACCGCAGATGCGTTCGCCGAAGTGGTTTCTCTGCTGACTGTTGACCTCTATGAAGAAATCCCTCTCCATTTCACTGCTCATTCTTGCCCTTCTGAGTTTCCTTCTTCTGACGGAACGATTCGACAATTGAGTTCAGCATCTGTTCCGTTTCGGCAGCTCCTTCACCGAGGAGGAAGCCTATTTTCTGCACCATCTCCAGGTTTTTGTCGATCACGTCAGAGACCCTGACTATGACTTCCTCACGTTGCACCTCCGGCGAGAAGAGGTCGCGGATTACCGCACCGGCGATCTTGTTCTGGCGTATCGGGAAGATCGATATGTTGAACATACGGTCTTCCAGCTGCACATCACGGCTTATGACCGACTCATTCTCCTTGAGGACGAAGGAAAAGATATTGTATACATTGAAGGGGAGCAGTGTCTTCAGGTCGGCTCCCTTAAGGCCCGGGATAATATCTGCAATCGCCCTGGCATCCTCACCTATAATATTCAGGAAGCTTTCGTTCGAATGAAGTATCTTGAGATCATTGTCAACAATCACCACTCCGTTGGGCAGCTTGTTCAGCATGCTGTTCATTGTCTCCGAAGCATTCTGTGCCGTATCCTTTTCACGCATAGCCTGCTCTTCGGATTCCTTCAAAGCCTTTTTTGTCTCCGAGAGTTTCCTGTTTGTCTGCCTGAGAGTCTCAATATATTCCTGTTTGTTCCTGAGATTGTAGGTGTGGCACATCTCCGGCACCGCCAGCCCCATTGCCACTGTTGAGGCAAACGCACGGCATGAGCCGTAACCGCAGGCGTTGCAGTTGAGTTCCTCTGATGGCCGGTCTTTTCCGATTATTTTGAGAACTTCATTTACGGCCTCTTCAGGGGGTTCGGGTATCCGCTGATCATTTACGGCGAAAGTCCTGGTGAGGTCCAGCGCTGACCAGCGTTCCATGTCCCTCTGCCACTGTTCCTTGTCCAGGGCAGCGACTCTCCGTTCGGCGTACTGTTTTACAAGTGAACGCCGCCTGAAACGCTCGTCGTGCCTCAGCATTCCCGGGCCCAGAAGGCACCCCTGGCAGAAAAAGAGGTTAAAATGGTGCCGGATCGTGTCAATGTGGTGGTCAAAATCCTTAATGGCTTCCCTGACATCCTCCGCACCTGAAGCTGTAATCACGTGGCTTGAGACGAGATCACGTTTTATGCCTGCGGCCTGAAGTATCCCGGCAGGATAGGGGTAAAGGGCACCCCAGTTTCCCAGCGGAGGGTCGAATTCTGACATTTTTACGCCCTTCTCCTGTATTTCTGATTCATCAAACAGCTGGCGCAGTTCGATGAAGGTCAGTACTCCTTCTATCAGCTTTTTATCCTTGTAAAGGGAAGCCTCTTCCTTTGAGTCAATGCAGGGTCCGATAAACACATTTGACACATCCTCGCCGTAGAGATCACGAGTCAGCCTCGCAGTCGCCACCATCGGTGAAATGATGGGCGCAAGATTTGGAACCAGTCCCGGATGGTATTTCTCAATCATTTCCACTATTGAAGGGCAGTTGGCAGTGATATAATATTTGCCGTGCGCCTCCTCAAAGAGCTGTTTGTAAGCGTGAGCTACGAGGTCTACCCCGAATGACACTTCGTGCACATATGTAAACCCGAGCTTCCGTATCATGCCCACCAGCTTGCGGTAATCGGTTATGTCATCAAACTCCGAGGCGATGCTCGGTGCGATGAGTGCGGCAGACTTACGGGGAGACTTCAGGATGTTTTTGACATTCCCGATTGAATTTCTGAACTCTATGGCCTTCGGGGAACACGAAAGAAAACAGAGGCCGCAACCGATGCACCTGTCAGCAATCACAAGGGGATGCTGGCGTTCCGGTTTGACCTCAATGGCATTGACCGGGCAGACTCTCACACATGAGTATGAATTTCTGCACTTCTCCTCATTGATATATATTACCTGGTCTTTATCATTCATAAACTCTCTTTTTTATCACCTGTTCAGCTCTGAAAACTCTTTTTCAAGAAGCTTTTCCAGATCCTGAATGCCTGACTGTTCAAAGGTCTTGCCGTTGATAATTATAAAAGGCCCCTCATTGCACCGGTTCAGGCACCGGGCGCCTTTGAACATAACTTTGTCATCAAGGTGGTTCTTGCGCAGATACTCCCTGATTACCTGTACAGCCTCCCTGTTTCCCCTTGAGAAGCAGGAGCTTCCAAGGCATATTTCTATCTCAAACAACTGTTTCAATTACCTGTTTTGCTTGTCTTATTTTAACAAAAATACAATAATTTTCATCTGCCCGGACAATGAACGATTACATATCGTATTTTTATTGTTAATTAAATAACAATGTTTTTGAATTAACAATAAGATTCATTATTTTTGTCCTAATCACATATCATTATTGATCATAATGAGCAATATAGAAGATATACTCAGGCGTTACAGGTCAGGAAGTCATGACAGTCTCATCCCGATTCTCCAGGAGGTTCAGGCTGCAGAGGGTTTTATCCCTGAGGAAGCAATAGTAAGAATTGGAAGTTTCCTGGGCATGTCAACTACCAAAATATACGGGCTTGCAACTTTTTATGACCAGTTCAGGTTTGTTCCCTTCGGAAAGGTTCACCTGCGGATATGCAACGGAACTACCTGTTTTATAAACGGTTCCACGCCTATAATCAACGCTGTGAAGGAGGCTTTTGGCACCGATCCGGGTCAGACAACCCGTGACGGCCGGTTCAGCTTCGAGCTTACCGCCTGCATGGGAGGATGCAACGAAGGCCCGGTCATGAGGGTAGGAGATGACTATTATTCTCATCTCAGGTCTGAAGATATTCCTGAGATGGTCAGGAAACTCAAAACCTTAGCGGATCTCCAATGAAAGAAAACTCCGGAAACGGCATCAGGAAGTTCCTGATTGAGGAGGTACTCAGGCATCATTCTGACACCCTTAAGCCCGAGACTAAGAAAAGGTTGTCTGAAATTCGGCGTGAAAAACCCTCTAAACCGGTAATATACGTCAATACAGGCACGGCTGCGGTTATTTCGGGTGCGCTGAAAAGTGCAGGAGCCATCGAAGAGTACCTCACCGACCTGGATATTAAAGCCGAGGTTGTCAGGGTCGGATGCCACGGTCCCGCCTCCTTCGAACCCATTGTCTGTATCCACTTGCCCGGCAAGAATAAGCTCATATTCAGAAACATAACTGAAGACAAGGTCGAGTCGCTCCTGAACGGCGTCTTCCACAATGATATGCCGGAGGAGGATCTGGTTGCGCAGGACGGGAATACCGGCTTCGAAGCGTGGCAGGGAATCCCCTTCATAAATGAGATTCCCTGGTTCAGGCTGCAGAAAAGGGTTATCCTCAGCAACTGCGGGTGCTATGATCCCTGCAGCATCGAGGAGTATATTGCGCGCGGCGGCTACCTGCAGTTTCTCAAAACCGTCCGGAACTACACTTATGAAGAGGTCTGTGACATAATTGAAAAGAGCGGATTGAGGGGTCGCAGCGGCGGAGGCTTCAAAACAGGACTGAAGTGGAAGTACGCACTCAATGCTTCATCTGATAACAGGTATCTGATCTGCAACGCCAAGGAGAGTGATCCGGGGGCCTATACTGACAGGACCGTTCTTGAGGGTGACCCCCACAGGCTGATCGAAGGGATCTGTATCGCATCATATGCCGTAGGAGCATCCACAGCCATAATCTTCCTCAAAGCCGGGGCTGTACATTCACTTGAAAAACTGGAAAGAGCCCTGGAGGCTGCCCGTGACTACGGTCTCACCGGGCACAATATTTTTTCGAGCGGCTTTAACCTGGAGATTATTATCCGCAATGAGGCAGGAGCCTTCGTATGCGGAGAGGAAACTGCCCTTATCGGGAGCCTGGAGGGTAAACGCGGTATGCCTGAACTCAAGCCTCCTTATCCGACTACCAGCGGTCTTTACGGCAAGCCCACAGTCATCAATAATGTGGAAACACTGATGAATGTGCCGCTTATTATGGAACACGGCCCTGAATGGTTCCGCAGCATGGGAACCGAAGGGAGCAAGGGCACAAAGCTCTTTTCAATAGCAGGACGCGGACGGCTTATAGGACTGGTGGAGGTGGAAATGGGCACCACCTTCAGGACAATTGTCGAGGGTATTGCTGACGGCATTAAGGAAGGACGCGCCTTCAAGACCCTGCAGATAGGCGGTCCGTCAGGTACCTTTCTTACTGAAAAGAACCTTGACATTCCAGTCGACTATGAAGCGTTGAGGGAGGCAGGCACCGCAATGGGATCAGGCGGATTGGTGATTGTCGATGACACAACCTGTATGGTAGACCTGGTCAGGTATTATATGGGGTTCATACATAATGAGAGCTGCGGAAAGTGCATACCCTGCCGCGAGGGCACAGGGCGGATGCTCGAGATACTCGAGAATATAATACGCAAACCCCATTCCGAAGACTCCAATGCCACCCTTGAGAGATTCAAGGGAGTGATGCAGCTCGAGACCATCGCCTCGGTAATGAAGGATACGTCGCTGTGCGGTCTGGGACAGACAGCTCCCAATCCTTTCATAAGCGCCCTCAACAATTACCGTGAGGAGTTTGAAGAGCATATATTCGACCGCCGGTGCAGGGCTAACGTCTGCAGGGGTCTGCGTACTTTCTCCATCGATGTCGACAAATGCACCGGGTGCACAGCCTGCGCATCAAAATGCCCCACAAATGCGATCTACGGAACCCGTCTCCAGCCTTTCTTCATCGTGGATGACAAGTGCATCGGCTGCGGGATCTGTTTTGATATCTGCAAGTTCAGCGCCATCTCAGTAAAATAAGCCTATGCAGTTCACAATAGAAGTAAATAGCAGGAGCATCAAGGCAGAGAAGGGAGAAACTATCCTCTCGGCGCTCAACCGTAACGGAATTATGATACCCACCCTTTGCCGGATGGCTGAGTTTACACCTACGGGAGCCTGCAGGATGTGTGTTGTTGAGGTGGAGGGAAAGGACCGGCTTGTCACTGCCTGTTCAGCTCCGGTGGAGGAATGGATGAAAATCAGGACTCACTCTCCGCGCGTGATAAAGGCGCGCAAAACGATAGTAGAACTGCTGCTCTCAAATCATCCCGACGATTGTCTTTACTGTGACCGCAACCTGGACTGTGAATTGCAGAAACTGTCAGACCAGCTGCAGGTAAGAGAGCGGCGCATACGCAGCAGCAAGATCAAACCGCGCCGTGACCAATCGAGTCCCGCAATTGTCCGGGAGCTCTCGAAATGCATTCTCTGCGGAAGATGCATCAGGGTGTGCGAAGAGGTTATAACGGCCAGATCAATCGACTTTATCGGCCGCGGCCGCTCAACACACGTTGGACCGGCAATGGACCGTGACCTCAACTTTTCAAGCTGCATCCACTGCGGACAGTGTGTGCTCGTGTGCCCCACGGGTGCCCTGCATGAGAAACATTATATCTCCGAGGTGCAGGAGCACCTCAGCAAGAGTGACGTTATCAGGGTCATCCAGTACAGTCCCCTCGTGCCGTACGCACTTGCAGAAGAGATGGGCATCAAGTATATCCGCGACTTTGACCGCGTGCTGAATGCTGTACTTCGGAAGATAGGTTTCGACAAGATATTCCTCTCGGGAACGGGAACTGACATTCTTATAAGGGAGCTGACCGATGCAGTTGCTGCGAACAAAGCCGGGAACGGAAAAAGACCACTCATAGTGTCTGCCTGCCCTGCATGGGTAAAACACTGCGAACAGGTCTATCCTGATCTGCTCCAGTATCTCTCTCCGCTGAAGACACCACAGCAAATTACAGGTGCCATCATAAAATCAGCTGTTGTTACCAGCAAGGAAAAATCACGTGTCTATACTGTGTCTGTTTCGCCCTGCACTGCCATGAAGTTCGAAGCCAGACGTGACAGTATGACCCGAAAGGGCATAAGCGATATCGACACAGTGCTTACTGTCAGAGAGCTTTCCAGGCTCATCGGGCTATACGGCATCGATATTTCAAATATTGACCCCGAGGCAGCCGACGATCCAATGTCATCAAGAAGTTCAGCAGCACTCCTTGCCGAGACCTCGGGGGGGATAGCCGAATCAGTGCTGCGCTCGCTTATGGCCAGGACAGGTGAAAAGGAGGCCGAGAAGCAGGTGTTTAAAAAACTCCGCCAGTCAGGATCATTCAGGGAGGTGACTGTCGAGATTGGCGGCGCTGAATACTCCGTGGCGGTAATAGACGGATTGCCCGGGATTGAAAAACTGAAGCAGATGCCCGGAGGCGGCGCCCGCTATGACCTTGTCGAGGTAATGACCTGTCCCGGCGGTTGCGTCAACGGCGGCGGAATGATCCCCGCAGGGTCGAGGGAGGCAGTACGCCAGAGGTCGAAATATGTGTATCTCTCCGATGAGCAGGAGGCTGTCAGAGGCCCTGAAAAATCAGCCTCCATAAGCACTCTTTACGAAAAGGTTTTCAAAGAAAATGACGAACTGGCTGATATGAAGCTATTCCTTACTCACTTTGTAAAAAGGGATGTACTTCTTTAAACAGGACTGAACTATGCTGGTCTACACAATAAAGGAATTATGCCGTACATGTTATACATGCGTCAGGGAGTGCCCTGCCCGTGCCATCCGTATAGTAGGAGGCCAGGCGGAGGTGATAACCGAAAGATGTGTTGCCTGCGGTAACTGCACAAAGGTATGCAGCCAGGGAGCAAAGGTCTTTCTGAATACAACTGACCAGGTGCAGAAACTGCTTGAAAGTTCTGAAAAGACAGCGGCAATTGTCGCTCCCAGCTTCCCTGCGGAATTCCCTGATACAGGTGATTACAGGAACCTGATAGGAATGATCAGGGCCCTGGGATTTGATTATGTCTCCGAAGTCTCATTCGGTGCTGACCTGGTTGCACACCGTTACAGGAAGCTGATAAGTGAAGCCGGAGACAAGAACTATATTTCATCAGACTGTCCTGCAATTGTAAGTTTCATAAGGTTCTACCACCCTGACCTTACTGAGAACCTTGTCCCGGTTGTGTCGCCCATGCTGGCCATGACGAGAGTGATGAGGGAAAAGTACGGCAGCGACCTTAAGATAGTATTCATCGGTCCCTGTGTGGCGAAGAAAGCTGAGACTCCTGAAGTTGATGCTTCCATAACCTTTACCGAACTGAGGGAGATGTTCATCAAAGCGGGCATAGCCGAAGGTACTTTCAAACCGTCAGGATTTGATGCTCCCCTTGGCGGCCGCGGTGCGATCTTCCCCGTCACCAGGGGACTTCTGCAGGCTGCCGGGGTCAATGACGATGCCATCACCGGCAATATAATAGCCGCTGAGGGAAGAATAGGTTTCCAGGAGGCCATTAAGGAATTTGAAGAGGGAATGATCGGAGGTCAGCACCTGGAGCTGCTTTGCTGCGAAGGATGCATTATGGGACCCGGCATGAGCAAGGGAGGCAAACAGTATAACAGGAGAGCCCTGGTTAGCGGCTATGCTCATCAGAAGATGGAGACATTAAATTCCGAAGAGTGGCAGAACAACCTGCAGACTTATGACAGGCTTGACCTGAGCATAAAATTCAAGCCGGAGGATCTCCGTCGTGAACTTCCTGAAAATGAGGAAATAAATAAGGTACTGGCTTCGATGGGCAAGGTAGCGCCGAAGGATCATCTAAACTGCGGAGCCTGCGGGTATGACACGTGCATTGACCATGCCGTAGCCATTGTAAAGGGGCTGGCTGAGGAGGAGATGTGCCTGCCCTACACTATTGAGAAGCTGCACAGGTCTGTGAAAGACCTTGCCCTTTCGAATGCAAAGCTGACGACAATGCAGAATGCCCTTAAGCAGTCAGAGAAGCTGGCACATATGGGACAGCTCTCCGCGGGCATTGCCCATGAACTGAACAATCCGCTCGGCGTTGTGATTATGTACAGCAACATCCTGATTGACGAATGCACCCCTGACAATCCCGTAAGACAGGATCTGGAACTAATTGCCGAACAGGCTGCACGGTGCAAAAAGATCGTTGGCGGGCTGCTCAATTTCGCCCGAAAGAACCAGGTCAACCGTCAGTATATTAACGTCAGGGAACTGGCAGAAGCCAGTGTTTCAGGAGTGATCGTACCTGACACTGTAAAGGTCACCGTGGATGACCGTACAACAGATCCAAATGCGTCAATTGATGCAGAACAGATGACCCAGGTGCTGACAAACCTCATTAAGAATGCCGTTGACGCCATGCCCGAAGGAGGAACAATAGAAATATGCCTTGAGGACACTGCCAGCGATGTTATCTTTAACGTTTCAGATACAGGATCAGGGATCAGGGATGAGGACCGGCCAAAAATATTCGAACCCTTCTTTACCACCAAGAGTATCGGTAAAGGAACAGGTCTCGGGCTGGCGACTACTTACGGCATTGTCAAAATGCACAAGGGTCAGATTACGGTTGAAACAAACCATGATCCGGCCAAAGGCCCCACGGGAACTAAATTCAGGATTATTCTCCCGAAGAGACCTGAATAAGACATTATATTTGCAATTGTCAGGAACTGAAAAAGTTTATAATAAATATCAGGCATGAATAAAAAGGTGTTTACGGTGTTGGTGGCGGATGATGACCCTGATTATCTTTTTCAGGTGGCATACCACCTCAGGAAGTCCGGTTACGAGGTCATACCGGTGGAGAGCCAGGGTGAGGCAGAACAGGTAATCTCAAAAATAAGGCCTGACATTGCGATATTCGACCTTATGATGGAGAGTGATGACAGCGGTTTTATACTGTGCTACAAACTGAAGCGCAAATACCCCGATGTTCCGGTCATCCTTGCCACTGCCGTCGCCAAGGAGACAGGCATCACTTTTAGCCTGAACAGTGAGCAGGAACGTGACTGGATAAGGGCTGACCTGTATCTTGAAAAGGGAATCAGGCCTGAGCAGCTGGATCAGGAGATTAAGAAACTGTTAAAGGTTTGAAATGGCACAGCTGAAAGTACTTGTGGTAGACGATGAACCGGGCATAAGATCCGGTGTTGCAAGAATTCTGCGTAATTTTCATGTCACTTATCCATTTATGGATGAGGACTATACATATGAAGTCATCGAGGCTGCAACCGGCGAGGAGGGCATCGAGATTGTTGACAGGGAAAAGCCTGACATATTGCTCCTTGACAATAAGCTGCCGGGAATCCAGGGCGTAGAAGTACTGGAATATGTAAAGAAGAAAAACTATGATATCGTTGTGGCGATGATAACATCTTACGCCTCACTTGATATAGCTGTAAAGGCGCATAACGACGGAGCCACTGATTTTATACCCAAACCCTTCACGCCACAGGAACTTAAATCATCCATAGAGCAGATAACAAAGCAGCAGTACCTGAAACGCATTACGCACAAGCTAAAGGTGGAAGGGAAAAAAGTGCGCTTCCAGTTTCTGTCGGTACTTTCACATGAGCTGAAAGCTCCGCTGAATGCCATAGAGGGCTATCTGAGGATGATGCAGGAAAGACAGATGGGTGAGTCTGTCAGCGAGTATGAATCGGCGATTGAAAGATCACTTCAGCGCATAGGCAGCATGCGCAACCTGATCATGGACCTCCTTGATTTCACGAAGGTTAACTTCGAAAGACAGGTTGAAAAGAGCCGCGAGATAGATCTTCGTGAGATGGTCTCAATGGCTATCGTAACTGTAAGTCCCTATGCAATTCACAAGGACATCCGGTTCGTGACCAATATAAGCGGGTGCGGGAAGATATGGGCTGACCCCAATGATTTCGAGATAATTCTCAACAACCTCGTCTCCAATGCGGTCAAATATAACAAGACCGGGGGCACGGTAACCGTAAGCGTAGATTGCAGCGAGAACGAGTTTACAGTTTCCGTGGCGGATACCGGCATCGGGATGAGCAATGATGAGAGCAAAATGCTCTTCGAGGAGTTCTCCAGGATCAGGAACGACAAGACGCGCAATATAAGCGGCAGCGGCCTGGGACTGTCAATAGTGAAGAAAGTAGTTGAGTTGTATCACGGTGTTATCAACGTGGAGAGTGTCGCCGACAGCGGTACTACTTTCACTGTCATCATACCCAGAGTACAGGTGCAAAATTTAAAAGCTGAAATATGAAAAAACTTCCAGGGAAAACAGTAGAACGACTGAGTGAATACAGAAGAGCCCTCCTGGGCTCACTTACCGAAAACCGCAGTTACATCTTTTCCCACGAACTGGCAGCCCTGCTGCATATCACGGCTGTCCAGGTGAGGCGCGACCTGATGCTTATCGGTTACGGAAGCGTTATGCGCAAGGGCTATGATATAAGGGAACTCATCAAGACAATCGGTGATATAATAGATGATCAGAATGGTCTTAATGTGGCTGTAATTGGCCAGGGAAACCTCGGACGGGCCGTCACCGGGTACTTCAAGGGGAAGAGAACAAAACTTAACGTGGTCGCCGCTTTCGATGTTGACCCGCAGAAAGTTGACAAGGTAATCTCCGGAGTCAGGTGTTATCATATCGATGAGCTGGGTAAACGTATCGGTGAACTTAATATCTCTATCGCTATTCTTACAGTACCACCGGACCAGGCACGGAAAGTAGCCTCAGCCATTGTAAGCAAGGGTATCAGGGGTATTCTCAATTTCACAACTGTATCTCTCAATGTTCCTGACAATGTTCATCTTGAAGAGTTTGACATGATCACTTCAATTGAAAAGGTTGCATACTTTGTAAAGGAGAAAGCATAACTCCGCGGTTGATGAGAATATTCAGGAGTTTTGAAGATGCGGCGGTAATCCCTTCACCAATTGTAACAACAGGTACTTTTGACGGAGTTCATATTGGTCATAAGACGATTCTCAGGAGGCTGAAAAAACTGGCAGCTGAATACGGCGGTGAATCGGTGCTTATCACCTTTCATCCGCATCCGAGGGCTGTACTTTATCCGGACAGTGCAGGCAAGGGACTGAAACTGATAAATTCACAGGAGGAGAAGATTGAGCTGCTTCAGAAGGCAGGTCTTGAAAACGTAATTATAATAGAATTTACAAGGGAGTTCTCGCAGATCACCAGTGAGGCCTTTGTCCGTGATATCCTTTGCGGGATATTGAAATCGAAGGTGGTAGTTGTGGGTCACAATCATCATTTCGGTTTTAACCAGACAGGCGACTATCATCAGCTATGGGAGTGGAGGAGCAGATACGGGTTCGAGGCGGAAGAGATACCCATGCAGGAGGTTCAGAATGAAACAGTGAGCTCGACGCGAATCCGGCAGGCACTTACTGAAGGATACATACAGCGGGCAAATGCATATCTTGATCATTTCTACATCGTAATAGGCCAGGCTCAGTCCGCGGATCCCGGATTCTCCCGTGACATCCCTTTTATCCGGATACCTGTTACAGAGACAGTGAAACTGTTGCCGGCGGAAGGCCTGTACGCTGTATCATGCGCTGCCGACGCCTTCTTTTCCAAGGGGATGGTTTACATTCCGCCCGCCGAAGGTCAGAGTCCGGCAATCTTCGTACATCTCGATACATATGACAAGGATATCCCCGGAAAGAGGATGACCCTTTTCTTTCACAAACAGCTCAGAGCCTATGACCTGAGGATCCCACCCGAACGTTTTCTGGCAAGTGGGATAGATGAGATGAATGAACTCATTTTCTGACCTTAGTCATGAAAAAAGGGCCTCATTTTAGCTATCTTTGCCGGATTGACAGAGGCGAAGGATAATTAAAAAGGAAAAATGAAATTTAACCCTGAAAAATGCAGCATACCGGACCGCAGGATGGAGTCATTCATCGATCCGGCTGAAATATGGTCCCTCATTAACAATACAACCTGTGATAAGGTAAGAATCAGGGAGATAATTGCCAAATCACTTTCCAAGGAAAGGCTCACGATGGCTGAGACAGCTGCGCTTATAAGTGCGGATGCCGGTCTTACAGAGGAGATAAAAGACGGCGCCAGGGAGCTCAAGAAAAAGGTTTACGGCAACAGGATAGTCCTTTTCGCCCCGTTGTACATCGGGAATAAATGCAGTAACAACTGCATGTATTGCGGATTCAGGGCTACAAACAAAGCTGCACATCGCAAGACACTCACTGATGATCAGATTGTTGCCGAAGTAGAGGCTCTTGAGGACAACGGGCAGAAAAGGCTGATCCTGGTCTACGGTGAGCATCCGGAATACAGTCCTGATTACATTGCCCACACAGTCAAAACCGTATACGGGGTGCGCAAGGGCAAGGGTGAGATCCGCAGGGTTAACGTCAACGCCGCTCCGCTGGATATTGACGGCTTCCGGACAGTTGGCAAATCGGGCATCGGTACTTACCAGGTTTTCCAGGAGACATATGACCGGGAAGCCTATTCGTGGTACCATCTCGGTGGTAAAAAGAAAGACTATGACTGGAGACTGACTGCACTCGACCGTGCGCAGGAGGCAGGAATTGACGATGTGGGGATAGGAGCTCTCTTTGGTTTATACGACTGGCGTTTTGAGGTCATGGGCCTGGTTCGTCATACAAACCACCTTGAGGCTTGCTACAACGTAGGACCTCATACGATCTCTTTCCCCAGGATAAAGGATGCTTCAATGATTAATTTCAACGAAAAGTATCTTGTCAGTGATGAAGATTTCAAAAAGCTTATTGCAATCCTGAGGCTTTCAGTGCCCTACACCGGGCTGATACTCACTGCACGTGAGGCTGCAGATGTCAGAAAGGAAGCGATGTCTTTCGGGGTATCGCAGATAGACGGCGGAACAAAAATTGAGCTGGGAGGCTACTCCGAATCGAAGAATGAGCAGCAGAACCTGAACCGCGAACAGTTCAGGATCAGTGATGACAGGTCGCTGGCTGAGGTGATAGATGAGCTGATGAATGACGACTTCCTCCCGTCATTCTGCACTGCCTGTTACCGTCTCGGTCGTACCGGGGAACACTTCATGGAATTCTCAGTGCCCGGCTTCATCAAGCGGTACTGCACGCCTAACGCAATTCTTACTCTTGCCGAGTACCTGGTTGACTATGCTACGCCGGAACTGGCGGAGAAAGGGTGGAAGGCCATTGAAAAGAATATGGCGGACCTGGATGAAGGTGTAAAGGAGGGATTAAGAAAGAAGATTGAACTCATAAGGAACGGAGAGAGAGACCTCTATTATTAAACTATTATAATTATGGTCAGAGTAGCAGGAATAAAGATTACAGACAGGATCAGGGAGGCAGGCCTTGTACAGAAGGCACTGTCAGCCCATATGTCAGTCATCAGCACCCGCCTGGGCTTCCACGAACTGAGTGATGAAGTCTGCAGCCGGGAAGGATTCATGGTAATTCACATGGCCGGTGAACCTGATGATTGCGAGTTACTTGTCAAAAAGTTAAAGAGCATAGAAGGTATATCGGTGAGGGAGATGTTATTCTCACACGGCCCCTCCGATGCTCAAAGGGAATGCAGCGGTGTAACACTTCTGGGTCTGGTAGTACCCCATCGTGATGATCTGGGTATCGGTGTACAGAAACTCCTCACCCTTTACGGCAATGTTATCCGCACCAGGCTGGGTGTAAACGAAGTATGGTTCGGCGAGTCGGCAGGACTGATAATCCTCGAACTCGCAGGTGATCCTTTGCAGTTTATTTCACTTGAAAAATCGCTGCGCGAGATCGAAGATATCGCTATTGGCCGTATCTGCTTTCCTGCCTGAGTATCTGCCCGAAAAAGATTGCATTTGCAAATATCTTGCTGGTTCCGTACCAGATGACCCTGAAGTTTGTGTCGTCATATATTGATATGACCCTTCCCGCGCCGCTGTGAACGCTGACGAACGCACTGTTTTTTATCCTTGCATTGTTCTCCGGCGTGCTGTATCCGCTAAGTAAAGGCTTGTCAGTATAGGTGACCGGATTGTTGTAAGGACTGTTTGTCTTTTTAACGGCAGTTGATTCACTTTTGAACACCGGCAGCAGCGGCTTTATATAACCGAAACACAGGGGATGTGTAAGATCAAGCTTCGTTTCAAATATTGACCCCGGAATTGTATGGATATTACGGTCATTGGCCCTGTCTGCATATTTCCTTTCAATGTCTTCAGGCATGACAGCAGGATCAATATATGTAATATCGGCAAATTTATTTTCGGCAACCCACCGGTTTCCTCCCTTGTATGCAATTAAGGTGCCTCCTGCACGGTTCCAGTCCCTGATGCGTTCAATCGTTGAGGAAGGCATTGAGGGATTACCTGCCATTATGATAACGTTGTATCTCGAGAGATTGGCTGCCGGGAGCCTTGAGGCCGACGTCATTGTTACAGGCATATTGTATCTTACATCAGTAAGGTACCAGATCTCACCGGCATCGTCTGCCGGAATGCCCTCATCAATCAGCATAAGCACCGAAGGCATTGTCAGAGGAATGAATTCATTGCTCCCGAGGTCAATACCGGAAGAGGTCAGTCCTGTGGAAGCACCGTAAATCTCTATCCCGCACTCATCAGCTACCTTTGACATGAGTTCACCCACTTCCTTTCCTGACATGTCGGTCTCAGAGGGATGTATCATTATTGTGCCGTAGTTGAATTTCTTCTGGTTTTCTCCTTCGGTAAGAGTGAATTTCTTTGTTGCAACCCTTGCTGTCAGACCGGCCTTTTGCAGCATATAAAGAGCTTTGGGAGTATAGTATTCATTCCATTCAAAGAGCCAGGCATAAGGTTCTGCAGCTCCTGTCAGACGGCCTTTCAGCACAGGCACTTCTGAAAGCTGGACACCGGTCATCCCGGTGCTTTCTGCAGCATTTACAGCAGTGTAACTTATATTGAAAGACATTGGCAGAACCCACGTCGAAATATCATAAAAAGTAGTATCCTTAAACTGGGTTATAGTTTCGAACAGGCTTCTGACGAACCTGTATTCTTTCTGCTTCGTTGGCACGAAGTAACTGTCGGAGGTTGCATAACTCTCACCGTTTTTGGAAAAATTCTTTCCGCAATTGTAAACCTGGATTTTATGTCTCAGCAGGTTTTCAATGAATTTGTTGCCTGCAGACCTGTCATACTTCGTTGTAAAGATGTATCCTTTTACGGCAGATGCTTCCGCATCACGGACGGCGCTGCGGTAGAAGTCGCGCTGCATGTCCAGCAACTGAACCCTCATGTCGAGGCCTGCCTCAATTGTAGAAAGGGTGACAGTGAACTGGTTCCTGATGGCGAAGGGGAATGAGAGCAGTCCGGAGGGAATTTCACGCAGATGGCCTTTTACACCCGCCTGTTCGAAGAGTATACCTATCGATCCGTGGACATCGGGGTATGCTGAACCTTTGCCAAGGTAGAAATCGTCAAAGCTCTCCTCAGTGTAGTAAAGACTTCCGATGCCGTCAAGGTGCTTTGCGTGATATTTGCTGATAAGTGTTGTTATCTGCTGATTCTCAACCGGTACAACCGGGTTGTTACGGGTCTGTATGCCGGGCTGGAAGAAGAATGTGGCATTGGCGCCCATTTCATGATGATCAGTGTTGATATTAGGCATCCAGCGGTGGAAAGCTTCAACCCGGCCGACAGTCTCCTCCTGCTGGAGCATTATATAGTCCCGGTTGAGGTCGAACCAGTAGTGGTTGGTCCTGCCTCCTGGCCATGCTTCACTGAATTCACGGCTTGCCGGGTCAGTATTGAGCGTCTTCACACCCTTGTACATGTTGACCCATGTAGAGTGTCGTTGCAGTCCGTCAGGATTAAGGGCCGGGTCAATAAGTATGACGGCATTTTTCAGGATTTTCTCAATTTCCGCACCCTCGCCTGCCGTCAGGTAATATGCTGAAAGCATGGAGGCGTTCTGGGCGCTTGATTCATTCCCGTGGACTCCGTAGCCCAGCTTGATTATAACCGGCATGTCTGCCGTTGCAACATTACCGGACAGAGCCGGGTCTGACAGTTTAATGTGCTCGAGCCTGATTTTTTCAAGGTTGCGGATATTCTCAGGTGAACTGATTATAAGGTTACCCAGGGGTCTGCCTTCCCAGCTTTTGCCGTACTCCTCCCAGACAGCCCTGTCTGATTTGTCTGCAAGCAGTTTCATATATGCCACCAGTTTGTCATGGGTGACATGCCATTCACCCACCTCATGTCCAATTGCTGATGCCGGCGAAGGTATTGCCTGACTGTAAGTTACGCCGGACGGAAGATAATAGGAGAGTTTTTCCTGGGCAGGAACAACCATTGCCAGCAGAAACAGCTGGAAAAACAGAAATAGCTTTTTCATCATCAATCAGGTTAGGTGGAACGAAGGGGCAATATCGCAAAAAAGAATGTAAAGGGTTAAAAGCTTATGTTGTTTTTCAACATATTCAGATTGCCTTCCTGCGCCTTTTATAGTGAACAGGATCACCCCATGAGCCAAGTCCGATAGTTGCACCGGGTATGAGATTCAGATTCAGCCCGCTGATATTATCTTCATTAATTTCCAGGTAAGCGGGTTTTTTCTCATAGATCCTGTAGTTGGGCCTGTATCTTTCGGGGGTCAGATTGGGCATTATAATATTGGCGCCGCACAGTATTGCTTTTTCCCTGCCGGCCGGGTCAACGGCCTGCATGGCTGTCGATGCAACAATGTTGATATCCTTCATGACAATTCGTATAATGGCTATCATTCTGAGCGTAAGGCCGAAGCGTGCCTTGAGGAACAGGTTGTCGGTGCCATTGATCCCCAGGGGTGTATCTGAATGTTCTATGAACGGGCCCATGCCGCACATGTCGATATCAAAATCACGCATGAAAATGATATCATCTGCAAGATTGTCAATTGTCTGGTAAGGAAGACCTATCATGACGCCGGTGCCGGTCTGGTATCCGGTATCCTGAAGAGCCTTCAGACATTCAATCCTCCTGTTGTAATCATGCATGTTATCATCAGGGTGAACCTTCCTGTAAAGGTCGATGGCCGAGGCCTCGATGCGAAGAAGATAACGGTGTGCACCTGCATCGAACCACCGCCTGTAGACTTCTGAGCTCTGCTCTCCCAGAGAGAGTGTGATGCCGATTTCGTTATTAGTCTCTTTTCTTATGGCCCTGATAAGCGATTCGACATTATCAGTAAATGCCGGGCTCACATTCTCACCTGCCTGGATAGCAATGGATCCGAAATTCAGCTTGTGCGCTTTACGCACCGCTTCAAGTACTTCCTCGTCTTTAAGGGTATAGCGCTCAATCAGATGGTTTACCCGTCTTACACCGCAGTAAAGACAGTTTTTGCCGCAGATATTCGAGTATTCAATGAGGCCTCTCAGGTGAACAACATTACCCAGGTATTTCTCCTTTACCTCAGATGCTTTCCGGTAAAGAAAGCAGGCCTGTTCATCATCGCTTTTAAGCAGGGTAACAATGTCTCCGTGGTCAAATTCTTTTTTTTCAAGTATTGTATTGAACTCGGAGTTCATTGACAAATTTATTGTTTAGGAAATAACACAAAAAGGGTGATTTTGTTCATCTGTTGTCAGAATGTTCTTCCGAACATTCCCCACAACGCTGTTTTCATCTCCTGCCACCTGTTCATAGCTGCGTGGGCAAATGAGTTCGAATAATCGGTCACTGCCTTTTTTGCCTCATCATTTTTACCTTCGCTGACGAGCTTCTTAACTCTTTCTTCGAGTGCCGGAAGTTCCGTGAAAGCTTTTTCTTCGAATTCAGCCACTGCAGGTTCTGTCAGTTTGCGTCCGCGTTCCCAGTTAACCATTGCAAGCCTGTTGGCCTCGCGGAATGACCATATCGCAGCATCAGTGCGGTACCGTTGCTGTCCGCAAATCCTGAAACTCTCCGGCAAATACATAGTCCCTGAAAAGACAGGTATCCGCGGGCTCTGAGCAGGATTGTCGAAGGCGAACCACGCTATTGCGCCCACCTCGTCAGGCATCCAGTCGCGGCACTGAATGACATGCGAATATGAGCACCCGGCAATTGCAATGGTCCGCTGACGCTCAACAACGCCCGGTTTTAGCTCATTGAGAAGATTGCGCAGATCATTGCTCATCCAGTTTGATATAACAGGCGTTTTTACTGTATCGGTGTATTCGTTTCCTGCCTCATCTTTTTTTATGACTTTCACCAGGAGGTTTTTAGTCATGTCATAAGGGGTGTTTTCATATGTCTGGCGGTAAAAGGCCATTACATCACGGACAGATAATTTCTTTTCAGGTCTGACGGAGAAAGGCAGTTCTTCCATCTCCATCGTCAGGTTCAGCGAAGGGGCAAGTGTGCTGAGTACAAAAAACTCCCTGATGGCATAGGGTTTGCCTGTGCCGATCACCTTATAAAACTTAAGAGGTTCCTTACCGTCCCAGTAACCCAGGCTTTTGGCTTTTTCTTTCAGGTTTTCCGAGGTCATGAAATTATCACGGTCTTTAAAGTCAATAACGGATATCCGGGGAATATTTGCTGAAATCCCCACATGATCGTCAGGTATCCTCTGGGCAGCCCACAGGGATTCCGGTTTACCAGGCCCTGAACCGGCTATTTCAAGTTGCCATACCTCCTTTTTATCGGCAAGTGTAATGCACTCGGCATAATCACCGTAGCCAAAATCCTTTGTCAGGGTCCCGATGAGTTTAATAGCCTCGCGCGCCGTGGTACAGCGTCCGAGTACTATTTTTTCCAGTTCTTCAATGAGGAAGAGACCTGCGTCGTTATATAGTTCCTTTCTTCCGTAGATTGTTGTTTCACCGATGGCGAGCTGCTTTTCATTCAGGCACGGATAGGCTGTGCTGAGATATGCATACGTTGAAGCCGCTTCGGCGATCTCGCCTTTTTTGGTGACACCGGTCATATCCCAGCTAGCCTCGGTATGCAGGGTGCCCCAGTATACCGGGTGCATCGTGCCTGCCGGGTGGTTTTTGGCGGGCACAATCTCTAACCAGGTCCGGTAGTTCCCGTCGCAGGTGTGAGCAGTCATTACTGACCCGTCGGTTGACGCAGCTTTTCCTACCATTATGCTTGTACAGCTTTCAGCGTAGCCGGGTCCGTCTGTGTCAAGAATCTCAACCTGCTGGGCGCCTGAAAGTACCGGGAAACAGATTATCAGCGCAGTCAGCAGCGCTCTTGCAATACAGGAATTTTTCATATACTCACATAAAATGGGTTAGTTGACAAAAATAGGGCTGTTTTTATATTTATTCCGGTCAAATATACTATTATACAGCATATATGATCATGGTTCCCCGACTAAAATATAATGAGTCAGACACCGATAAAAACCGCAATTCTCCTATAGTCATTTGTTATATTTAGAAATGTTTTTACCTTTCGCTGAGAACTCAAATCCTGATTATGATTAACGATAAACTCTTGAATCCCAGTACCATTGCGGTTATCGGCGGATCTGACGATATTTCCAAAGCCGGGGGTAAGGTCCTGAAAAATCTTCTGGGGTGCGGTTTCAAAGGGGAGATATATGTTGTGAATCCGAAAAAGGATTTTGTGCAGGGGGTAAGGGCTTATGCCAATGTCTCACTGCTGCCTCAGACAGACCTGGCGATCATAGCCATTGCCGCCCGTTTATGTCCGGATGCCGTCCGCACCCTCGCCAGTGAGAAGGGTACCGGAGGATTCATAATACTGTCTGCCGGATTCAGTGAGGAAAATCACGAGGGAGCTGCGCCTCGAAAATGAGATAGTGAGCATTGTCGGGAGTCACGGAGGAACACTGATTGGACCTAACTGTATCGGATACCTCAACAGTAATTATTCGGGAGTCTTCACTGAACCCATTCCGGCGCTGGCGCCTGCAGGCGTCGACTTTATCTCCGGATCAGGAGCCACGGCAGTATATATAATGGAAACGGCAATCACTAACGGCCTTCCTTTTTCATCCGTATGGTCAGTGGGCAACAGTGCACAGATAGGAGTTGAAGAGGTGCTTGAGCATCTGGATGAGACTTTTGATCCGGAGCACAGCTCTAAGATCAAGCTACTGTATGTGGAAAGTATTACCAATCCGGCAAAACTTCTCAGGCATACGGCTTCACTTATCAGAAAGGGATGCCGTATTGCCGCCATCAAAGCTGGCAGTTCTGAGGCAGGGTCGAGGGCCGCATCTTCCCATACAGGAGCAATGGCCTCGCCCGACGTTGCAGTGGAAGCACTGTTCCGCAAGGCCGGGATAGTCAGGTGTAACAGCCGCACCGAACTGGCTGCTGTTGCATCACTGTTTACCTATCCTGCCCTGAAGGGAAGGAGGATTGCCGTAGTGACCCATGCAGGAGGACCGGCGGTGATGCTTACTGACGCTCTGAGCGAGGGAGGACTGGAAGTGCCTCGCTTCGAAGGCGAGGCAGCAGCACGGCTTCTGCAGAAACTGTTCCCGGGATCCAGTGTCGCCAATCCGATTGATTTCCTGGCAACAGGGACGGCGGAACAGCTGGGCTTCATTATTGATGCTTGCAATAATGAATTCGACGGGGTGGATGCCATTGCGGTAATCTTCGGAAGCCCCGGCCTCTTCCCTGTGGATGATGTTTATAACCTGTTGCACGAAAAAATACATTCAAGTCCAAAACCGATCTACCCCATTCTTCCCTCTGTCATAAATGTTCGCAGGGAGATTCAGGATTTCACTGCGAAGGGTAACACGATGTTCCCTGACGAAGTGCTATTCGGCAAAGCACTGTGCACGGTCTTCAACACACCGGCACCGGCTGAAAACAGAGGGGCCGCTTCAAAAATTGATGTCAGCGGGATAAGGTCCGTGATTGACAGGTCAGGCAACGGATATCTTTCTCCGGAAGAAGTGTCGGAACTCCTGAGGCTTTCGGGGATTTCCACGGTGCCAGAGACCGTTGTCACTGCCGTGGAGGATGCTGTCAGCGAGGCATCAGAAATGGGCTTCCCGGTTGTGATGAAGGTTGTAGGACCCGTTCATAAATCTGATATCGGCGGCGTTGTGCTGAATGTGAAAACGCCCGAAACTGTCCGCGCAGAATTCGGAAGGCTGATTAAGCTGCCGGAAGTGACTGGCATACTTGTTCAGAAAATGATCTCCGGCACCGAGCTTTTCTGCGGGGCAAAAAGGGAACAGAAGTTCGGCCACCTCGTAATGGCCGGAATGGGAGGCATTTTTATAGAGGTTTTCAGGGATGTGACAACGGCACTGGTGCCGGTATCGGAGGCAGAGGCTGAATCGATGATCAGATCACTGAAATCGTATAAAGTCATTAAAGGTCTCCGCGGCAGAAAGCCGATAAGTGAGAAAGCTTTCATAAATGTAATACTGTCGGTTTCGGCACTTCTGGAGGCTGCCCCGGAGATTTTTGAGATGGATATTAATCCGTTGCTGGCTTCCGGTGATGAGATTGTGGCGGTGGATGCCAGGATCAGGATAGAAAGGCAGGGATAAAGGGGCACGGAGGCCGAAGGGAGCATGGAGCATGGGAGCGAGCCTAAAGAAAAGCCCGATGGGCATTTTTAGAGAGCAGACGAGACAGTGAGGAATGGCGCAGGGGGCAATGGACAGTGAACAGGGAGCAGGGAACTCCGAAGGAGTGACATTGTTGATAGAATCAGGAATTAAGAACAGGCAGTTTTTATGAAAAGGACGGATATCTTATTTATTGCGGCGTTTGCGGCGATTTTTGTGCCATTTTTTCTCTCGGAAAATCTCTATGCTTTTTTCAGGAATTTCACAACAGAATGGGCATTTACTGCAAGCTTCATTAAGTTTGCCCTGCTTGCCACAATGGGAGAGATGCTTGGTCACAGGATCCGTACCGGAAAGTACACCTCCCCCGGTTTCGGACTTCTTCCACGGGCACTGGTCTGGGGTTTCCTCGGGATGACAGTAAAGGCGGCTTTTCTGATTTTTGGTGCAGGCGTCCCATCTGTTGCCGGCCAACTGGGCATGGACTGACCCGGGTGCAGTGATGAAAGGAGGCATGACAGCGGCAAAGGTGCTTCTCGCATTCAGTATCAGCACTTTCCTGAATATATTTTACGCCCCGGTCCTGATGGTTACCCACCGAATCTCTGACCTTCATATCGGGGCAACCGGAGGTACCCTCTCAGGCTTCTTCACAGTGCCGGACACGGCAGGGCTCCTGAAACAGATCGACTGGAAAACGATGTGGGGATTCGTACTGAAAAAGACAATTCCGCTCTTCTGGATCCCGGCTCAGACAGTCACATTTCTCCTGCCTGCAGAGTTCCAGATACTCTTTGCGGCAATACTGAGTATCGTCCTCGGTGTTATACTTGCCTTCGCCGCTTCCGGAAAAAAGTGAGAAAACCAGGTCTGCCTTTTTGAAGTGTAAATGAAAGGTGACAAAAGGCAGTTTCTGTACACTTAATAATTTGTAAATTGCAGTCGTAAATGAGGGCCAAAAATTGAAAACTTATGAAAAATACCCCCATTAAATACGAAACAGTAAGGAAAGCTATTTCAGAGAGCGGAATAACTAACCTGGGCCGTTCCAGCATAAGGGAGATCGTCAAGCTTGTCAATATCATCGAAAAGGAGACCGGTGTGGGATTCATAAGGATGGAGATGGGTGTTCCGGGGCTCCCCGCAGCGCAGGTTGGTATTGAAGCAGAGATCGAAGCCCTGCGTAGCGGTGTAGCTTCAATTTATCCTGACATTGAAGGGTTGCCACGCCTGAAGAGTGAGGCAGCCCGTTTTGTGAAGCTGTTCCTTGACCTTGATGTGGATCCGGGCTGCTGCGTGCCCACGGCAGGCTCAATGATGGGAGGGATGGCAAGCTTCATGGTGGCCAACCGCAATGACCGCACCAAGGAGGGTACCCTGTTCATTGATCCGGGATTTCCGGTTCAGAAGACGCAGACAAGGATCCTGGGTCAGGATTACCAGTCGTTTGACGTCTATAATTACCGCGGAACAAAACTTGCAGCAAAACTTGAGTCGTTGCTGAAAGGCGGCAAGGTATCGACAATACTCTATTCAAATCCGAATAATCCTTCATGGATCTGTTTCACAGATGATGAGTTGAAGACAATCGGTACCATGGCCAGGAAATATGATGCAATCGTAATTGAAGACCTGGCATATTTCGGAATGGATTTCCGCAATGATTATTCTGAACCGGGAGTTGCACCGTTTCAGCCAACGGTTGCTAAATACTGTGACGACTATATTCTCCTGATTTCAAGTTCCAAGGCGTTCAGCTATGCAGGACAGAGGGTGGCACTCATGGTCATGTCTGACCACCTGTACAACAGGCGTTATCCTGATCTGTTGAGGTATTATTCATCCGATCTCTTCGGACGTGCAATGATCTTCGGAGCGCTCTATGCACTCTCTTCAGGTGTGACTCACTCTGTGCAGTACGGGTTTGCTGCAATACTTAAGGCAGTGAACGATGGTAAGTATAACTTTGTTGAAGAGACAAAAGAGTACGGCCGCAAGGCAGCAATAATGAAGAATCTTTTTACAAAGTACGGATTCTCAATAGTATACGACAGGGATATCGAGAAGGCACTCGCTGACGGATTTTATTTTACAATCTCGTATCCGGGTTTCAGCGGGGCTGCGCTCCTGGAACAGCTGCTATGCTACGGTATAGCTGCAATCTCACTTGAGATAACCGGTAGTGAACGGCTTGAAGGCCTCCGGGCATGTGTTTCCCAGGTAAGGGTTGACCAGATGCCGGCGCTTGAAGAAAGACTGAAGATTTTCAGGGAGAACAATCCCTATAAATAGTATATTTAAAACATCATTTCAAATCTAAATACTAAGATATGGCTAAGATAAGAGGCGCTGTGGTAATAGATACTGAGAAGTGCAAGGGCTGCGAGGTTTGCGTAGTCACATGCCCTACTCAGGTTCTGGCACTGGCCAGGGAAGTAAACGGGAAAGGATATTACTATTCCTATGCAGCCAATCCTGATGCATGCATCGGATGCTCTAACTGTGCCGTTGTTTGTCCTGACGGTGTGATAACGGTATACAAGGTCAAAGTCGGATAACTGAGAACGAAAAAGACATTATATATGGAAAAGGAACTGAGACTGATGAAGGGTAACGAGGCTATCGCCGAAGCGGCGATACGCATGGGTGCTGACGGTTATTTCGGGTATCCCATCACTCCGCAGAGCGAGATACTTGAATATCTGATGGAGGCCGACCCCCAGAAAACCACGGGTATGGTGGTACTTCAGGCAGAAAGTGAAGTTGCTGCCATAAACATGGTTTACGGAGGCGCTGCCTGCGGGAAGAAGGTTATGACTTCATCATCTTCACCCGGCATAAGCCTGAAACAGGAAGGGCTGACCTATATTGCAGGCGCTGAACTGCCGTGCCTGATAGTGAATGTTGTCCGCGGTGGCCCGGGTCTTGGAACAATTCAGCCGGCACAGAGCGACTACTTTCAGTCGACAAAGGGTGGCGGCCACGGCGACTACCACCTCATAGTCCTGGCACCTGCATCAGTTCAGGAGATGGCGGACTTTGTGGAGCTCGGATTTGACCTGGCTTTCAAATACCGTAACCCGGTGATGATCCTTTCTGACGGAGCAATAGGCCAGATGATGGAGAAAGTCTACCTGAAACCCCAGAAAAAGCGCTCGGAAGAACTTCTCCCGTGGGCTACAACAGGAAAACCTGCTACCAGGGAACGGAATATCATAACCTCTCTGGACCTTGATTCTGCACGCCAGGAACAGTTCAATCTCAAACTGGTTGAAAAATACAGGCAGGTAAAGGAAAATGAGGTCCGGTTCGAGGAGTTCCAGACTGAGGATGCCGAATGGCTTCTGGTAGCCTACGGAACAAGTGCCAGGATTTCACAGAAAGCAATCCAGCTTGCCAGGGCCGAAGGAATAAAAGTAGGACTGTTCCGTCCGATAACCCTTTATCCCTTCCCCACAAAGAGACTCTTTGAACTTGCACCACGTGTAAAGGGAATGCTGGCGGTGGAAATGAGCGCCGGCCAGATGGTTGAAGATGTTCAGCTTTCAGTGAACGGCAAAACGCGCGTAGGCCATTACGGAAGAATGGGCGGTATGATCCATACACCGGAGGAAGTGGTGGAAAACCTTAAGAAATTCATTAAAGGATAAATGAGATGGGAGAACTGACTTTTAAAGATATAATCAAGCCTGAGAATCTTGCATACAGGAAGTCAAAGGTGATGACTGACAATGTGATGCACTATTGCCCCGGTTGCGGTCACGGCACAGTCCATAATGTACTGGCAGAAGTGATAGAGGAAGAAGATCTGCAAAGCCAGACTATAGGTGTGGCACCCGTGGGATGCTCTGTCCTTTTGTACAACTACCTCGATGTCGACTGTCAGGAAGCTGCTCACGGAAGGGCTCCTGCACTGGGAACAGCCATCAAAAGGCTTATGCCTGAGAAGTTTGTCTTCACCTACCAGGGTGACGGCGACCTTGCGGCTATAGGTACTGCAGAGACAATTCATACCTGCAACAGGGGGGAGAACATCCTGATGATCTTCGTCAACAACGGAATATATGGAATGACGGGAGGCCAGATGGCTCCGACAACCCTTATCGGGATGAAGTCATCAACTTCGCCGTACGGCCGTAACAAGGCCATGATGGGCTCACCGATAAAAATGGCTGACATCGTTGCCATGCTTCCGGGAACATGTTATGTGACCCGTCAGAGCGTGCATACCGCAGCAGGTGTCAGGAAGCTTAAAAAAGCACTGAAGAAATCCGTCGAATACCAGAAACAAAACAGGGGCACCTGCTTCATAGAGGTTGTTTCAAATTGTCCCTCGGGATGGAAAATGACTCCGGTGGAATCGAATAAATGGATGGAGGAAAATATGATCCCGTTCTATCCGCTCGGCGACATCAAGGTCCCTGAAGAGTAAAAGTAATCCGTCACAGTAAAACTTAAAGATCATGACAGAAGAATTAATTATAGCAGGTTTTGGCGGACAGGGAGTGTTGTCAATGGGAAAGATCATGGCCTATTCGGCAATGATGCAGGAAATGGAGGTAAGCTGGATGCCGTCATACGGTCCGGAGATGCGGGGCGGAACTGCCAACGTCAATGTAATACTGAGCGATGAACGGATAAGCTCACCAATTCTGCGGAATTTTGACACTGCTATCATCCTCAACCAGCAGAGCATGGATAAATTTGAGCATTCAGTAAAGCCGGGAGGAGTCCTTATCTACGACGGCAACGGTATCACGCATCATCCCACACGTAAAGATATTACCGTCTACAGGATTGATGCCGCGGAGGAAGCTTCACGCATGAAGATGCAGAAGGTGTTCAATATGATTGTTCTCGGTGGCTTCATGAAGGTGAAACCGATACTCAGAATCGAGTATGTTATAAAAGGACTGAAGAAGTCGCTTCCGGAAAGGTATCACAATATGATACCGATGAATGAGGAGGCGATAAAGAGGGGGATGGAAATCATCCGGCAAATCTGATTTCACTTATAGAAGTGCATCTCCGTGATATATTTCCACGCCGGGGCGGGCACATACCACGAAAGATCCTTTCCTTCCCTGATTGCATGCCGTATGAAAGTTCCTGATATCTCCATCAGCGGCGCTTTGACCTCCGTCACCGAGGCCGTGACAAGTATATCCTGAAGCTTCCTGCTGCTTTTCCTTCCGGGATTCAGCCTCGGGTAAACAATCAGCGGATATCTCTTCACCAGTTCAGCAGCATTTTTCCATTTATGAAGCGTATTCAGGTTGTCTTCACCCATAATAAGAGTGAAATCCCGCTCCGGGTATTTCTCTGAGAGATATGCCATTGTATCAATTGTATACGATGGCTGAGGAAGGCTGAATTCGATATCCGATGCCCTGAATCGGAGGTCATTGCCAATGGCCAGCTCGACAAGGTAAAAGCGGTCACGGTCGTCAAGTAGTGAATCCTTGGGTTTCAGCGGGTTTTGAGGACTGACCACAAACCATATTTCGCGGAGGTCAGTGTACTCTGCAATATAGTTGGCAATTGCCATGTGACCGATATGTATCGGATTGAATGATCCGAAAAACAGTCCTGTCTTCATTGTTACTCCTTAAGAAAATCAGTTACTGCTTTTACTGTCTCGCGACAGGCTTCTTCAAGGTCATCATTAATTATGATCCTGTCGAAACTGCCGGCAAGTTTCAGCTCTGATGCTGCTTTTTCCACCCTCATTCTGATTTTTTCAGGCGTATCGGTGCCACGGCCGTGCAGTCTTCGCGAAAGTTCATCGACTGAAGGCGGCATAATAAAGAGGGAGAGAGCACTGGCGCCGAAAATCTTCTTCAGGGTGATCCCGCCCCTGACGTCAACGTCAAAAAGAACCGCTCTGCCGGCATCGTGGATCCGCTTGATTTCGCTCTTCAGTGTGCCGTAATAATGATCTGTGTAAACCTCTTCCCACTCCACAAACTCGCCCGCAGCAATTCTTTTCCGGAACTCATCGGCCGAGATAAAATAATATTCCCGGCCGTCCTTTTCAGTGCCCCTGGGTTTTCTGCTCGTTGCCGAAACGGAAAATGACAGGGGAAGCCCCAGTGAGAGCAGGTGGTTTACCAGGGTCGATTTGCCGGCACCTGAGGGGGCTGAGACAATCAGTAGCTTATTGCTGATGAGGGGATTCATCACTAAAACTATAAAATATTAAGTGTCTGTTCTTTAATGCGTTCAAGCTCATCCTTCATCATCACTACCAGCTTCTGCATTGCAGCATCATTGGCCTTCGACCCGATCGTATTTATCTCGCGTCCCATTTCCTGGGATATGAAGCTGAGCATCTTGCCGTTTGACTCAGTACCTTTCATGGTTTCGAGGAAATAGTCGCAGTGCTTCTGCAGCCTTACCTTTTCCTCATTAATGTCAAGCTTCTCGAGGTAGAAAATGAGTTCCTGTTCGAACCTGTTCTTGTCGACATTCTCACTGCCAACTGCATCACTGAGAAGGGTGGTGAGCTTTTCACGCATTTTTGCAATGCGGTCACCCTCCACCTCCCTGAGGTTGTCAAGATAACCGGTGATCCTGTTCACAGACTTTAAAATGTCAGCCTCCAGGGCTTTACCCTCTTCAAGTCTGTACAGGTCTGTCATTGAAAGGGCTTCATCAATAAGCTGTGCGACACCCTTCCACTCCTCCTCGGTCAGTTCCGCCTTCTCTGCCCTGAGGGTTTCCGGCATACGCATTACAATTGACAGGAGGTCGGTGTTCCGGTCTGCCCCAAGTTCGTTGGCCAGTTCCCGCAGCTGGTTGTAATAATTCATTACGGCGTTCCTGTTGATTACCGGAATAGTCTCATCCTCCATTGTGTCAAAGTTGATGTAGAGGTCGATTTTCCCTCTTTCCAGCTTCCGGCTGACCATATTCCTGATCTCCATCTCCTTCTCCTTGTAGATCCACGGCAGCTTGGCGCTGATATCAGCCTGTTTGCTGTTCAGCGACTTCACCTCCACAGTGATCTTTTTATGAGGAGTTTCCAGTACGGCTTTACCGTAACCTGTCATTGATCTTATCATACTGATCCTGTTATTATTTCAAAGATATGCTTTTTGCGTTTAAGTGAGGAGGTCAAGTTCAACTGTAAAGTGTCTCATTATGGGAGCTTCCCATTTAATTGCAAGTCCCCTTCTGATGTTTTCCCTTCTGCCGAAAATATTGATCAGGGTGGCAGCCACATAATCCATATGATTATCTGTGTAGACCCTTCGTGGCACTGCAAGCCTGACCATGTCAAGAGCCGGGTACCTGTTCTCACGAGTCACCGGGTCACGGTCAGCCATCAGTGTCCCGATCTCGGTACCCCGAACACCGCCTTCGAGGTAGATCTCAACAGCCAGTCTCTGGGCGGGAAATTCTTCTGCAGGTACCAGGGGAAGGAATTTCCCCGCATCGATGAATATTGCATGTCCGCCTATCGGCATCTGTACGGGAATGCCGGCGCTGTGAAGCTTTTCGCCCAGCCTTTTCACCTGGTTTATACGTGACTCGAGATAATCGAATTCAGTGCCTTCATACAGTCCCCGTGCAAGTGCATTCATGTCACGGCCCGACATCCCCCCGTAGGTCACGAATCCTTCAAACATTATATTAAAGGTGGAAGCCTTGCGGAAAAGCTCCCTGTCCCTGAAACCGATGAACCCACCCATATTCACTATGGCGTCTTTCTTGGAACTCATAGTCATTCCGTCAGCAAGGGAGAACATCTCGCCGGCAATTTCCCTGATTGTTTTTCCTGAATATCCTTCCTCGCGTGTTTTTATAAAGTATGCATTCTCGGCGAAGCGGGCTGAGTCGAAGATGAGGGTCACACCATACCTGTCAGCCAGTTCACGGACACCCCTGAGGTTCGCCATGCTTACCGGCTGTCCTCCGGCAGTGTTATTGGTGATAGTCATTACTATGCATCCCAGCCTTTCGTGAGGGGTGGACGAAAGTACCTTCTCCAGTTTGTCGAGGTCAGCATTGCCCTTGAAGGGGTCAAGGTTGGTGGTATCCTTTGCTGCCTCAACAGTACAATCGACAGCCGTTGCCCTGCGGTATTCTATGTGTCCCTTTGTAGTGTCGAAATGTGCGTTCCCGGGTATCACATCACCTTCTTTGACAAGGACCGAGAAGAGCACATTCTCTGCAGCCCTGCCCTGGTGTGTCGGCAGGAAATACTCGAACCCTGTTATATCCCTGACGGCTTCCTTAAGGTGATGATAAGATGATGCTCCGGCATAGCTCTCGTCACCCGTCATTACGGCAGCCCACTGCACGTCGCTCATGGCTCCCGTGCCTGAATCGGTCAGGAGATCAATTATTACCTGGTCTGAGCGCAGGTTAAACAGGTTGTAGGAGGCTTGCTTTATCCACTCTTTGCGCTCTTCGGGAGTGCTCCGGCGGATTGATTCCACCATTTTTATCTTGAACGGTTCACAGTACGGTAAGATCATGATTAATTGCGAATTTAGATTTGCGATTTGCGAATTGGAAATGGGAATGTGAATCGGAAAAAGTTTCCGGAAATGGAAACTTTTATAATATCGAAACAAAGGCATCCCGGTTTTTTATATTCCGGTATATCAGTCTGGCGGTTCTTTCCGTTTGTAAAATGGAAATCATGATAAATGGCCTATTTTTGCAAAGATAGCTTTTTTACTTTTGGGGAGCAATCCGAAAACTGTTTAAGTATTGTGCTATGAGATTAAGAACCGCATCGATTCTTCTGTTATTTATTTGCCTTTTCTGCAATACAGGGTTATTTTCACAGGGTGAGACCAGGGCTGATCAGACACTTATAATCCGTGCAGACAGTGCAGCCCTGCATCAATCTGCGCTGCGGCAGATAAAGGGGGCGCCCGTAACTGCACCTTCGGGAACAGATAAGATTTACCTTGACAGGGATGCATCGCTGAAATACCTCCTCGGGATATATACTTCAGCCCGGATGTGGAAGAAGACCGATGACCCTCTCCGGGAAGCAATAGGCATTCTGATTTACAACGCTATAAGACCGCCACTGGATTCAACTACACATTTTCTCCTGAATTACAGTTATGACCGGCTGACAATTCCTCCCGGGAACTATTACGTATTTGATTCCGTCAGGATTATTCTGCCGGTAATGCAGCCTGACTCTTCACAGACTGATTCACTGCCTGAGGAGGGCAGGGCAGGTGAAATGTATATCGAAGCAGGGAAGAAAATGGAGAAGGTTTTGCTTACATCAGATTCAAAACCAATTGTGAAAAACGACACCCTGGCCCTGAATGACAGCGTATATATCCTGATGAAGGACTTTGTTCCCCTGGCGCTGCCTCACAGAACAAATGATACAATAATTCTTGTTATCACCGATACATTGCCGGAACCCGCCCTGCATACAAGGGAATTTCCGTTCCGGTACCTGAAATACCCGCTGATTGGTGACTCGCTGGAGGTGGCAGTAAGATCACTGACGGGATTTCTTGAAGCGCGTGACTCCACACTTCTGAAACTTGTAAGTGAGACAGGCAGGAGCACAGATGTCTGGCTTAACAGCCGAAGCGATAACCTTTCGAGATTCTGGCTTCCCGGTGGTGAGAATGACTCTGTCACAGTGTGGGTTGGAAGTCCTTCACGAAATGTAATCAGCCTTAAAGCTGAAGAGGGAGTTCTCTTTAAAAAACAGCTCTGGCATGACAGGTATGCGAATACAAGGGTAAACGTTATCACCGCCAATGACGAGGATCTCCGGAAAGTGGAGCTGAGCAAGGTCAAGCCCAACTACTGGAGATACCGTGGCGACATGTCGTATCTCCTTTCACAGGGAGCAGTGTCGAACTGGGCCAAGGGAGGCGAGAACAACATCTCGAGTGTGCTTGATGTAACTGGCTACCTGGATTACAACAACAAGGTCACGAAAATTACCTCGAGCACCACTGGTAGATTCGCTCTCGGAATAATGGCTTCGGGCAAGACCGGAATAAGAAAAAACCTGGATGTCCTGGAAATAAACTCCAAGCTTAATCACAAGGCCTTCGGGAAATTCGACTTCAGCGGCGTCTTTCAGTTCAAGACACAGTCGCTGCCAGGGTACAATTACCCCAACGATTCAGTAAAGGTTTCCAAATTCTTTAATCCGGCCACTGTCATCTTAGGTTATGGGCTTGATTATAAGCCAAATAAAAATCTCTCAATAAACTGTTCCCCGCTGTCATACAAGGGCATATTCGTGCCTGACACAGCGATGATAAACCAGACAAAGTACGGTGTGGCCGCTGACAGGAGATCAAAGAATGAGATGGGGGCTTATGTTACGATCAACAGTACCGCCAAGGCTGTTCGACAAGGTGAATATGACCAACCGTGTACAGTTCTTCAGCAACTTCATCTCAAAGCCTCAGAACGTGGATGTTGACTGGGAAGTAATAATGACAACCAGTCTCAACTGGTTTACTGATCTGAGACTTAATGCTCACCTTATTTATGATGACAATACCCTGCTTCCGGTTTACGACAGTGATGACAAGCCGGTTCTGGGATCTGACGGAGAACAGAAGAGATCACCCAGGGTACAGTTCAAGGAGCTGCTGGGGGTCTCGTTTGTCTTCAGGTTTTAGAGATCTTTCGTAAAGATACGGAACCGCTTGACGATTTTTCCGCCTATTCTTTCATACTCTGCGCGCATGGGCAGGTTCTCCTCCAGCACGAGGTGACTGTCAATAAGGGTCATCTTCTTGCGGATAGCCGACTCCAGTATCTTGGCTCCCATAAGTGTATCAATGCCCTGACCACGGTAACCTGCCTTCACACCGCCAAGCATCATCATCAGTTTTTTTGATGTTGCGGCTGACCTTAGGATATGGAAGATCCCGATGGGGAAGAGGTATCCGCGTGACTTTTTGATTCCGGGACTGAGATCCGGCATACCTATTGCAAAACCCACCAGTTCACCTGTTCCGTTGCTTACTATTTTAATGAATTCAGGATCAATCAACGGCAGGTACCTGTTCGCAAATTCCAGTTTTTCTTCCGTGGTAAGCGGTACGAACCCGTATATTTCCGCAAAGGTCTCATTCATAAGCTCCAGCACGTCAACAATATACGGTTTAATCTCCTTTTTGGTTTTGAACTCAATTATCTTAAGATTTTGACGCTGGCTGACACGTGCGAAGATCTTGGCATACAGTTCCGGCAGATGCTCCGGTATGGGAGCATGATAATTCAGAATGTCCTTCTTCTTTACATATCCTTCAGTGGCAATCAGCTCCGGAAGGTAAGGCAGATTGGTAGTGGTTGTCATGATCTGGGGAAGGTCGAAGCCCTCAATCTGGAACCCCTGCGGGTCCTTGTCGGAGAATCCCAGGGGACCAACCAGGGCTGTCATGCCCTTCTCCCTGGCCCACACTTCCACCGCAGTAATAAGTGCATGGAAAACCTCACCGTCATCATAACATTCCAGGAAGCAGAAACGGCCGTTATTCTCATTGTTGATCCTGTTGTAACGGTGACTGACAAGGCCCATTATCCTGCCTACTGCCTCTTTGCCGTGCCAGGCCAGAAGCAATATCGTGTCTGCATGCTGAAAAGAGTGATTCTTGTCTTTATTGAAGAGCACCTTCTCATCACTCCAGATCGGAGGGAGCCAGGCAGCGTCATTACGGTGGATCTTCTTGGGAAGAAAAATAAAGGTGCGAAGCTCAGCGGAGTTGGCAACCTCCCGGATTTCCAGGTTCATAGGTCAGGGCGTTTGGCTAAATGTAGAAATTATTTTGACACAAGTTATATCAAAATGTCAAGGATCACAAACAAGCCGAAAAGGAGTCCTGCAATTCCGTTCAGGGTACCGAAGGCGAGTGTCACCCTGCTGAGGTCGTCGGGTCTGACAATGAAATGCTGGTAGACAAGCAGTGTCAGGAAGATTGCTGTGCCGATCCAGTACAGTATTCCTGCCTCACCGAGGAACCCGGCGGCAAAGACAAGAACAGCAGTCAGAACATGCAGTGTAACCGATACGGTCAGCGCCTGCGCCCGGGTGAGAACGGCTGGCAGTGAATAGAGTCCGGCGCTGCGGTCGAATTCATCATCCTGAAGTGCGTAAATGATATCGAAACCGCTCACCCAGGTAAGTACAATGGCTGAATAAACCAGTGGTAAAAGAGCGAAATGGCCTGTTACTGATATATATGCACCGATAGGCGCCAGGCTGAGCCCGAGGCCGAGTATCAGGTGACAGAGAGGAGTAAACCGCTTGGTGTAACTGTATCCCAGCACAACCGCAAGCGCCGGAACGGAAAGCAGCAGCGTCATATTGTTGATGAATGCCGTAGCAACGATAAAGAGTAATGATGAGACAATTACAAAGACCAGTGCATTCCTTCTTGAAATGACACCTGAAGGTATCTCCCGCGATGCGGTCCTGGGGTTCATGCTGTCAAAACGGTAGTCTGCCAGCCTGTTAAAGCTCATGGCGGCGCTGCGGGCAAGGACCATGCATAAAATGACCAGCAGAAGAGTTCTCAGGTTGAAGCCGTGACCCTCATCTGCCGATGCGAGAAAATATCCCACCAGCGCAAAGGGCATGGCGAAGACTGTGTGGCTGAACTTGACCAGCGAAAGGTAGTCGGCTGTCCTGCTGAACAGTTTCATCATCTCAGAGTGGCTCCAAACTCACGTTCAAATGCCCTGGCGAGAGACCCCATCACCTTTTCAATCGCCTTCTCGTTGAGTGTCTGCCTGTCGTCCCTGAGAATGAAACTGACCGCATACGATTTCTTGTTATGCCCCAGGTTCTCATTTTCATAAACATCGAAAAGATCCACTTCATGAAGTATGTTCCTTTCGGTTTTGAATGACAGTTCCCGTATCTGACTGAATTTTACTGTTTTGTCAATGAGAAGCGCAAGATCGCGGCGTACCCAGGGGAACCTTGGCAGTTCACTGAATTCGGTTTTTTTCCCAACAAGCAGCTTAAGCAGTTTTTCCCAGCTGATTTCCGCATACCAGACGTCCTGTTTGATATCGAACATAGCGAGGTATTTGCGTGAAACCTTTCCAAAGGTGGCAAGTTCAATGCCGCCTGATGAATACCTGAGTGCTTCTGTAAACCATTTGCCTGCTGCATCCTCAATTGTGAGATCCGCACTTCTTATACCGAACCGTGAAAGGATCAGGTCAGTGTAACCCTTGATATGGAAAAATCCTGTTGGCGCCTCTGCAGTGTTCCAGCTCTTCTGTGCGGCGTTTCCCGTGACCGAGAATGCCAGCACCTGTTTTTCGCTGAAATTGTCAGTGATCTCCGAAGTGCCCCTGCCAGTTTTTTTCGCATAAACATAGCCCAGTTCATAGAGTCTGAGATCGCTGTTCTGCCTGTTGATATTCCAGGCTACAGTGCTGAGTAAACCCGGCAGAAGTGAAAGCCGCATTACATTCAGGTCACTGCTGAGGGGGTTTGCCAGGCGGACCATCGATGCAACATCGTAATCTCCGGTTGTCTCATACCATGCAGCCGGATTCAGGGAGTTGCACATTATCTCAGCAAAACCGTTTCCTGAAAGAAGCCCGGCCATGTTACCGGCTACCTTCTCCCTGTCAGGTTTGACGGTATATGAGAGCACAGAATGCATCTCTTCACCAATTTCAATATTGTTGTACCCGTAGATTCTGAGTATCTCCTCCGCCACGTCGGCCTCACGGGTGACATCAACCCTGTATGGCGGTATTTCAAGCGTCAGGTGATCAGGGGTCTCATCCGTAATGTGTATATCAAGGCTGTAAAGGATTGTCTTGACGGTTTCAACGGGAATCTCCTTGCCAATAAGTTTTTTCAGCCTGTCAAATGAAAGTTTTACTGTTGCCTTCCTTACGGGAGAAGGATAAATGTCGACGATATCTCCGGTAATCACTCCGCCTGCAATCTCCCGTATCAGGAGGGCAGCCCGTTTAAGTGCGTAGATTGTCATCTCGGGGTCTGTGCCTCTCTCGAACCTGTATGAGGCGTCTGTCTGGAGACCGTGGCGGCGCGATGTTTTGCGCACTGACACAGGGCTGAATGTGGCGCTCTCGAGGAATACCGAGGTGGTGTCAGCTGACACTCCGGATCTCAGTCCTCCGAAAACGCCTGCGATGCACATACCTTCAGAAGCATTGCAGATCATCAGGTCAGAAGCGGCGAGTTCACGTTCGACTCCGTCAAGGGTTACAAACTTCGATCCTGCCGCGAGCGTTCTGACAACCACTTTATTTCCTGTGATTGCAGCAGCATCGAATGCATGCAGGGGTTGTCCGGTCTCATGGAGAACAAAGTTGGTAATATCCACGACGTTGTTAATCGGATTGAGGCCTATCGACCTGAGACGGTGCTGAAGCCATTCGGGTGAAGGCTTTACGGTTATCCCGTGAATTGTCAGGCCTGAATACCTGATGCACTGTGAAGTAGCTTCGACGCTCACGCTGATTGATCCGTCAGACCTCTCTTTCCGGAAGGATTCCACCGATGGGAGTTTTGCCCTCACCGGTTTCCTGAGGTTAAAATATGCTGCCAGATCACGTGCAACACCGTAGTGGGAGCTGCAGTCGATGCGATTGGGAGTCAGCCCTATACCGAATACAGTATCAGTCGTGACATTGAAATAATCAGCCGCCGGAGATCCGATTTTCGCTGACGGGTCAAGCACAATGATTCCCTCGTGGTCAGTTCCCGTGCCAAGCTCATCTTCGGCACATATCATCCCCTCGGAAAGCTGGCCGCGTATCTTTGATTTTTTTATTTCGAACTGTTCGTCACCTTTGAATATCATGGTTCCGACTGTTGCCACTGCAACAGTTTGCCCGGCAGCTACATTCGGAGCTCCGCAAACAATGTTCAGCGGTTGCCCGGTGCCAATATCAACAGTTGTGACACTGAGTCTGTCAGCATCAGGATGACGCTCGCAGGTGAGTACCCTGCCAATGACCACTCCCTTCATTCCACCCGTGACAGACTCCCACGCTTCAGTTTCCTCGACCTCGAGGCCAATGCTTGTCAGTACTGTCCCGAGCTCTTCGATATCAACATCGGTATTCAGGTAATCTCTCAGCCAGTTATAGGAGATCTTCATTTTCGCTTCTTATAATGATTTTTTCAACATGCAAAAGTAAGCATTTTAAAAAAAGGTTGACAGGGGCTGCAGACCAATATTATTTGATGGCGCTATTTCGTTATATTTGCAGCACAACACTGATAAAAATGACAATTCAGGAGAACGATAAGCTTATTCTTATAACAAATGATGACGGTCTGTATGCCGCAGGATTAAAGACCCTGACCGCTGTAATGGAGGAGTTCGGAAAAGTGGTTGTAATATCTGCCACGGAAAGCCGCAGCGGGATGTCACAGGCCCTGACTGTAAAGGAACCGCTGAGGGTGAAACTCCTTGAAGAGACTGAGAGGCACCGTATCTATGCCTGCAGCGGGACGCCAACTGACGGTGTTAAACTTGCTGTTAACCAATTGCTTGAAAGAAGACCTGACCTGCTTGTATCAGGTATCAACCACGGTTCTAACGCTTCCGCCAGTGTCCTCTATTCCGGCACCATGGCTGCAGCACTCGAAGGATGTCTCTATGGTATCTCCTCAGTGGGATTCTCCCTGAACAGTTACTCTTCCTCGGCTGATTTTTCCGCCTGCGGCCCCTACATCAGAAAAGTTGCCGAAATGGTATTGAGCAGTCCCCTTCCCAAAGGAATCTGCCTGAATGTCAACATCCCTGCCATACCCGCAGGGGAGATAAAGGGAATACGGATATCACGCCAGGCTGAAGGAAACTGGCAGGAGGAATTTGAAAAGAGAAAGGATCCCATGGGCAAGACATACTACTGGCTTACCGGATCATTCCAGAACCATGAACCTGAATCAACCGATACTGATGAGTGGGCAATCCATAACGGGTATGTCTCCGTCGTACCGGTGACAACAGACATGACAGCCCACGCTTTTATCAGCGAACTGAAGTCACGTTTCTGAAAATGCGCTTTGCCAAACGATATGATCATGCCATCACAGGAGTGATCTCGGGACTACTGGTTCCGTTGATAGGTTTTGCAATATTTTATTTTATAACTGCAAAGGGCCTTTCAGCCGGTCAATACCTGAAGAGGGTGGAAGTAGCCGGAAACATAACACAGATAATGAGTGCATCCGTTTTCCTGAATATCTTCATATTCCTGGTGTTCAACAGGCTGGATATGCTGAAAGCTTTGAGGGGTGTGCTCGGTGTGACACTTGCCTGGGCTTTTGTGGTTTTCGGAATAAAACTCCTCTGATATGAGATATTTCATTCTTGCAGGCGAGCCCTCGGGGGATCTGCACGGATCAAACCTTATCCGGAGTCTTCTGAAGGCTGACCCGGGGGCGGAAATTGTATGCTGGGGAGGTGATATGATGAAGGAAGCAGGAGGTAAGCTTCTGAAACACTACCGCGAAACAGCATTCATGGGAGCGTGGGAGGTGCTGGTTAACATACGTTCCGTCATGTCCAACTTCGATGTCTGCCGCCGTCAGATTAAAGATTTTAATCCTGATGTTGTAATTCTCATCGACTATCCCGGTTTTAATCTCCGCATTGCAAAATATGCCAGGGGACTGGGGATAAAGGTGTTCTACTACATCTCGCCCAAATTCTGGGCCTGGAGAGAGGCAAGGGTTGAACTTGTGAAGAAGTATGTCGACAGGATGTATATTATTTTTCCTTTCGAAGTCGGGTTCTACCGCAAACACGGGTATGAAGCCAGGTACCTGGGAAATCCCCTGATAGACAATACCGAAGCTTTCCGCAGGAAAGCAGGTGACATTAAATCGACAAGAGAAACACTCGGACTCGATAACAGGCCTGTTATTGCACTGCTCTCAGGCAGCAGGCAGCAGGAGGTAAAACACATCCTGCCAGAAATGGTGAAGGTGGCTAACAGTTTTCCTGATTACCAGTTTGTTGTGGCTGCGGTGGCCCATCTGCCGGCAGAGCTATACCGTGAAATTGCAGGACCTTTTCCTGTAAAAATCGTTACAGGAAAGACCTATGAACTTCTCACCGTTGCGGAGGCTTCGCTGGTCACATCAGGTACTGCAACGCTTGAGGCGGCACTTTTTAACGTTCCGCAGGTGGTTTGTTACAAAACCAGCGCCCTCACTTATAAACTCAGCATGATGTTTCTTAAAGTCAGGTTCATATCGCTTGTGAACCTTATAATGGACAGGGAAATTGTCACTGAACTGGTGCAGGATAAACTGAATGAAATGGCCCTCCACAGAGAACTTTCACTCATACTCAGGTCAGGTTACAAGCATCAGGTTATGCTCGAGAATTATTCGGCCCTGCGTTTGGAAATGGGCGGTGCCGGTGCCTCCACCCGTGTTGCTGAGGAAATGGTTTATTCATTAAATGAATTGCAGGCAGGGTCATGATAAGATACATTACCTGCATTTTACTGCTTCTCCTTCCCTGTTCGGCCCAGGGCGAAATATCCGTCCGCATTTTTGCCCGGAGCAAACCTCTTACAGTGGTTTTTACACCCGCGAAAGGCGAATATTTCCTCTTTTCATCCTCGGGCGACAGCCTGAGAGTTGCTGTCAATGAACCGGTTATAATTACCAGGTATGACAAACGGGTTATAATTAAAATTAAAACGGGAGCTTCGGTTGTTGCTGACTCTGTATGGATAAGACCAGTTGGACCGGCCGCGTTGTTTACGCTGCGTGCGGCCGGAAAGAGTGATGCGGTGAAAACTCTCAACGGGTCACTGAAGGTCAGTTCCTACCCGGGGTCTCTTCTCGCCGTCAATATTGTAAACATCGAGGATTATCTGCCGGGGGTGGTGAAGTCGGAGGCAGGCAGCCGCGGACCGATTGAATATTTTCGTGCCCAGGCGGTTGTAGCCCGCACATATGCGTACAGAAACACTGACCGGCATCAGCTCGACGGTTTTAACCTGTGTGATGATACTCATTGCCAGGTCTATCCTGGAATAATATCTGAAACCAATCTGATCGATGCCTGCAGGAGCACAGCCGGAAAAGTTCAGGCCGACAGCGACAGTATCCTTATTATTTCAGCCTTTCATGCCAATTGCGGCGGTCAGACAGCTGCATCCTCAGATGTATGGGTCAGTGCACATCCCTACCTTATCAGGGTGACCGACCCGTACTGCAGAACATCACCCTCTGCACGGTGGGAAAGGATTTTTCCGGTCTCTATGTGGAATGACTTTCTCAGGTTAAAAGGCATAGTTCCCGGAGGTCCGTCATCGGTAATCACTTCTCCGCAGCCTGAGGCAAAGCGGACAAGATACCTTATGATTACCGATAAGACCGTGTCTTATGAGGACATAAGGATTGCATTCAATCTCAGATCGTCATTTTTTACGGTTATACCCACAGCTGACAGTGTGGTTTTCAAAGGCAGAGGCTACGGTCACGGAGTCGGTCTTTGCCAGGACGGCGCAAGGGTTATGGCCTCGGGGGGTAAGAGTTATCAGGAGATAACAGGGTTTTATTATCCCGGTACTGCCGTTATAGATATTAAATATGCCAAAAAACTCATCAGCCCGTGATTCTAAAAACAATAATTTTACAGTAAACCAAAGTTATGTTCACGCTCTTCAGAAAAGAGATTTCCGGATTTTTCAGTTCACTGACAGGATATGTTGTCGTCATCGTATTTCTCCTGGCCAACAGTCTCATAATGTGGATTATGCCGGGACAGTGGAATCTGCTTGACAGCGGTTACGCCGGGCTTGACACCCTCTTCGTGATCTCTCCATGGCTCTTTCTTTTCCTTGTACCGGCGGTCACCATGCGCCTGATTGCCGAGGAGAAGCGCCAGGGGACTCTTGAACTCCTGTATTCGAGACCGCTGGGTGAGGGGGCAATTATTTACGGCAAGTTCTTCGCAGCTGTGGTACTGGTGCTTCTTTCACTCCTGCCCTGCATCGTATTTGTTGTCTCCGTGTGGGTGCTTGGCGAGACACCGGGTAATCTCGACAGGGGAGGAACCCTGGGATCTTTCACCGGGCTGTTCCTGCTGGCTGCCGTTTACGCATCCATCGGGCTTTTCGCCTCTTCCCTTACGGAAAACCAGGTTGTGGCATTCATCATCGCCGTTGTTATTTCGTTCATCGTCTGGACGGGCTTCGAATCAGTTGCCCTGCTGCCGGGATTGTCTTCGGTTGATGAATTTGTTACCGCGATGGGAATAAGTGAACACTACAGGTCTGTAAGCCGTGGAGTGCTTGACATCAGGGATATTGCCTACTTCATCTTTGTGACTGTACTGTTTAACGAAGCTGCCAGGTTTGTCCTACTGCGGCGTAAACTCCGTAAGCCGTTGACTATAATTGCATTGACTGCTTTGGTTACGCTTCTGGTTTCAATGCTCAGTGTCAGGATAGACCTTACGGAAGACAGGCGCTTCACCCTCGCAGAACCTACCGAAAAAATCCTCCGCGGACTTGAAAAAGATGTTCATGTCAGCGTTTATCTCGACGGTGAGATGCCGGTCGGGTTCAAGAAGCTGAAACGGACTGCGGAACAGTACCTTGATGAATTCCGTGTAGTCTCGAAGCGGAAGGTATCTTATGAATTCATTAATCCGTCGGGGAGCTCCGATGAAGCTGAGAGGAATAAATTTCATTCGGGACTTATAAGCCGCGGACTTTTGCCTGTGAATGTCATGGCCAGTGACGGCGAAGGAGGCAAAACCCAGAAACGGGTCTTCCCGGCACTGACTGTAACAAGTGGCGCTGCGGAGATACCTGTCAATTTCCTGCAAAACAACCCTGCACTCCCTCCCGAAGTAAACCTTCTCCATTCTGCTGAGGGACTGGAATATGAAATAATGCAGGCAATTTCCTCGGCAACGGCTGATACAGTATATAAAATAGCTTTCATTGAGGGACACGGTGAACTAGATGAGATCTACGTGGCAGATATAACCCTTGAACTTGCTAAATTCTTTACGATTGACAGGGGTACAATCGGAGGCAAGACAGGGATAATAGACGATTACGCCGCCATAGTTATTGCAGGCCCTACTGCCACATTGGATGAGCGAGACAAACTCATAATCGACCAGTACATAATGAAGGGCGGACGTGTAATGTGGCTCGCCGAAGAGGTTAATGTAAACGCTGACAGCCTTCTTTACGGAGGCACTGTGGCGCTATATGAGCCGCTTTCATTTGACGATCAGTTGTTCAGGTACGGAGTCCGGATAAATCCCGTGTTAATACAGGACACGGAATGCCTTCTCATCCCGCTGAAGGTCTCAGACGCCGGAGGACAACCCCAGTATGTACCTGCTCCCTGGATCTACTATCCGCTGCTGAAACCCTCACAGAAACATCCGATAACCCGGAACCTCAACAGGGTCAAAACTGAATTTGCCAATTACATCGATACAGTGGGCCGGAACCCTGAAGTGAAGAAAACAGTGTTGCTGACCACATCAGGCCGCTCAAGGACGGTGACCCCTCCGGTCCTCATTTCACTCGACGAGACAAGGAATCCGCCACCGGAAGAGTACTTCACCGAAGGGGAACTGCCGGTTGCGGTTTTGCTGGAAGGCAGGTTCCGTTCTGCCTTTGAAAACAGAATGACAGAGAGTATAGGCGGAGTTGAAGGCGGGAAAATAATCACCGGCGGGAATCCCTCGAAAATGGTTGTCGTGGCGGACAAAGATATAATCCGCAATGAAGTGCGATGGACCGGAGAAGTTCCGGAACCTCTTGCACTGGGACTTGACAGGTACACAATGCAAACCTTCGGGAACAAGGATTTCATTGTCAATTGTCTTAATTACCTGGTAAATGATAACGGTCTGATGAGTATCAGATCCAGGGAGATAAAACCGAGACTGCTTGATGGCGCAAGGATCGAAACACAACGCTCGTTCTGGCAGATGCTAAATACCGTTTTTCCGGTGCTGCTCATCATACTTGCCGGAATTGCATTTAACACAGTGAGACGGAGAAGATATAACAGAATGAAATAATTTTGTTTGAGAGAACGATATTTTTTTGTAATATTGATACTCCGGTTTTTACCTTAAACAGCTCACTTAATCAATGAGTTGCGGTCCGGAAGAAATTCAATTCAGAATAACTTAAAAACTTACAATATGAAATTTGTTGTATCAAGCACGGAACTTCTGGGTCATTTGCAGGCAATAAGCAGGGTTATCAGTTCAAAGAACACGTTGCCCATCCTTGATAACTTCCTTTTTAACCTCACCGGCAATGATCTGGAAATCACAGCCTCTGACCTTGAGTCTACACTTATAACCAAAATGAGGCTCGACAATGTAGACGGCAGCGGCACAATTGCACTGCCGGCCAGGATACTGCTTGATACCCTGAAGGAGTTCTCCGAACAGCCGCTGACCTTTGACATCAACCCTGACACTATGGCTGTTGTCATCAATTCCGAAAACGGTCGCTTCAGCGTCGTGGGACAGAACGGCATCGATTTTCCGGTACTGCCGGTCATCAAAAAAGAAAAGAAATTTGCCTTCAGCATCAGTGCTGAAATACTGCTTGCAGGCATTGCACGTACACTCTTCGCCACTGCCGATGATGAGCTTCGTCCTGTCATGGGGGGTATACTCGTCGAAGCCTCTCCCGAAAAGATAACATTCGTGGCATCTGATGCCCATAAGCTTGTAAGATACCAGCGAAGCGATGCCAAAGCGGACGATACAGCCTCATTCATTCTCCCGAAAAAACCTGCATCGCTTCTTAAAAACATTCTTCCCCGCGAAAGCGGTGTAGTCTCCGTGGAATTCGATGACCGGAACGCATTCTTCAAACTTTCGGATTATAAAGTTGTCTGCCGGCTTGTTGAAGGAAACTACCCGAATTATAACTCCGTCATTCCGAAGAACAACCCCAGGAAAGTCCGTATCGACAGGCTGGAATTCTATAACATTCTCAGAAGGGTGTCGGTATTCTCAAACCAGGCAAGCAACCTTGTGAAGCTGCAGTTCACTCCGAATCAGATAACCGTCTCCGCACAGGATGTCGACTTTTCAATTTCAGCCTATGAGCGTCACAAGTGTCTTTATGAGGGCGATGAAATGGAAATTGGATTCAAATCAGTCTTTCTGCTCGAGATACTCACCAATATAGCTTCTCAGGATGTTGTCATCGAGCTTGCTGATCCGACAAGGGCCGGGCTCTTCCTTCCGTCAGAAACCGGCAATGCAGATGAAGATCTTCTGATGTTGCTGATGCCGATGATGATAAACGCCTGATAACAGAGCGTTATGAAGCTAAATCTGAAGAAGCCACTGGTGGTGCTCGATCTTGAGACAACCGGTGTAAGCATTGTTTCTGACCGTATTGTAGAGTTTTCGGCAATGAAAGTCCAGCCCTCCGGTGAAGAGGAGTGGCTTACAATGAGAATTAATCCCGGTATTCCCATTTCACCTGAGGCGACACGTATCCATGGAATTTCTGATGCTGATGTTGCTGATGCACCTCCGTTCAGGGATGTAGCAAAGAAAATAGCCTCTTTTTTTGAGGGTTGTGACCTTGCCGGATTCAACTCTATGAAATTTGATATCCCAATTCTTTGTGAAGAATTCTTGCGGGTGAATGTCGATTTCAACCCCTCACGACACAGGTATGTGGATGTGCAGGTGATTTTTCACAAGAAGGAGCAGCGGACACTCAGTGCCGCATACCTTTTCTACTGCAAAAAGAACCTGGAGAATGCCCACAGTGCTCAGGCCGACACCGCCGCAACCTACGAGATTCTGAAGGCGCAGCTCGACAGGTACCCTGACCTGGAGAATGATATTGAAAAATTATCGGCATTCAGCTCTTTCAACAACAATGCGGACCTTGCCGGACGCATAGTGTTCAATGAGCAGGGTGTTGAGGTTTTTAACTTCGGCAAACACAAAGGAAAGACAGTGGAGCAGATTCTGAAGGAAGAGCCCTCTTACTATTCCTGGATGATGAATGGCGATTTCCCGCTGAATACGAAGCAGGTACTGACTGCCATTAAGCTGCGCTCATTCGGTAAAGCCTGACCTGCCGTGAAAATAATCTGTGTGGGACTGAATTACCGCAGCCATGCGGCTGAGATGAATCTTCCGGTGCCTTCCGTGCCGCTTGTTTTCCTGAAGCCCGACTCCGCCCTGCTGAAAAAGAATAAACCCTTTTTTCTTCCTGATTTTTCCGATGACCTTCAGTTCGAGGCCGAAGTGGTACTCAGGATCTCAAAACTGGGAAAGGGGATAAGCCCAAGGTTTGCACCCCGGTATTTTGACGCGCTTACAGTAGGTATCGATTTCACTGCACGCGACCTGCAGAGAAAGTTTGCAGCGGCAGGTCAACCCTGGGAGCTGTCGAAGACATTCGACGGATCCGCACCTGTCGGTACATTCGTTGGAAAGGAAAAGTTCAGCAATCTGAATGACATCGGATTCAGGCTGGAGGTAAACGGTGTTGAACGGCAGAATGGGAATACTTCGGATCTGATATTTTCATTCAGTGACATAATATCTTATGTTTCAAGATTTTATACCCTCAAGACAGGTGACCTGATTTTTACAGGGACACCCCCCGGCGTCGGGCCGGTTTCGAAGGGCGACAACCTGAAAGCATGGATAGGGGACGAGCCGGTGCTTGACTTTTTTGTCAGGTAGCTCCGTTCAATATCAGCCGGCCGTGTTTCTTGACAGCCGAAATAAGCCTCGTAAGATCACCGTCATCGGTCAGCGCATTCATCAGGGCAGTGCGCAGGTATATTTTCCCTTCAAGGTTCGCTTGCACAATATAAAACTCCCCGCTTCGGATTATTGCCTTCCTGATCTTAATGTTAAGCTCATTTAGTTTTTCGGTCAGTGAATAGTCCGGCTTATACCTGAAGCAGACGATATTTGATTCAGGCGGTGTTGCAAGCTCCATCTCCGGATCGGCTGCAATGGCTTCACCAAACCTCCTTGCGAGATCATACCTGCTGTCAATGTACTCGCCGAGGACCCTGTCACCGTAATATTTAATGACTGCCCAGGCAGTAATGCCCAGCCCGCTTTTTGTGCATTCGAGAGTCCGCTTCGCACTGTTGAACCACTCCTTCTCATCATTCTTTTCGAACAGGTAGCCTGCTTTCTGGTCAAAAGTCTCATACGAGCGTGCCCCGTCGCTGAACATTACAAGAGTATTCAGCCCCGGTGTGAGGAGCATTTTATGAAAGTCCAGTACCACTGAATCCGCCATCTCTATCCCTTTGACAAGTTCACGGTACCGTTCCGAGAAAAGTACGCCGAGGCCATGAGCTCCGTCAACGTGGAACCAGAGATCGTTTTCCCTGCAGAATGCACCTATCTCACTCAGGTTGTCATAAGTTCCCGTTGCTGTTGAACAGGCGTTTGCCGCAACGCATACTACCCGTATCCCCCTGTCAGCTGCCCTGTCCATCGTTTCGCGCAGCAGAGATGTTTCCATTGCATACCGGCTGTTGTACGGTATTTTTATAACCGAGTCTTCTCCCAGGCCTATAACCTTTGCATTTCGGGAAATACTGTAGTGTGACTGTTCTGAGACTATAATGCCGATCCTGCCCTCGCTTTTTACGCCGGTTTCCCAGATATTGTAGTCGGCCTTCGCCTGTCGTGCTGCAAGAAGACCCGTGAGGTTTCCGGCACTGCCACCGTGGGTGAAGATGCCGTCAGCGCCGGCGCCAAATCCCAGTTTTGCAGCAATATACCGTGCAACATTTCGCTCAGCTGCCATTGCGGCAGGTCCCATCTCGTAAACCGCAACCCCGTTATTGAGCAGGGTGGTGCACATCTGCGCAATTATACCCGCGGTGAGGGGCGGTGAGTTCTGGTGCCCGACAAACCTCGGATGATGCATGTGATTCATGCTCCCGATAACCTTCCTGACATAATCGCTCAGGCTCAGGTCTCTGTTCGAGGGGTTTTCAAATGCAAATTCCCTGACAAGATCGTCAGGCTCGGTGTAACTCAGGACCGGCGTCTCACTGCGGGAGGTAACAGTTTTGAGGTAATCGGACAGGATATCAATTAGTTCATGACCCTGGCGCCTGAACTCTTCACTGTCATAATATGGTTTCTTTACCGCGTCACTCATCTTAATGTTTTCAGTACTCTTTACTTAATAATGGCGCCGGCGTTCATCAGCCTGCCAACAGGATACAGGTTTGTCCTTTTTTCAAGTTCCGATGCAGGAGTATGCTCATAGAGCCACTGCAACTGTGCCACAGGATCAGAGGCTACTTTTTCATCTTCTTTCTTTGCCTTTTCAAAGGCGGCTTTCAGAACAGGATCATGATCAAGCAAGTTCCTTAAGGTGGCTTTCGAAGCCCCATACCGAATACCAGTCCTGACCTTCAAGCGAAGCGTCGAAGAAATTCCAGGCAAAAAATCCTGCTTCGCTCTGCGGCTCAAGCATGTAAACGATGTATTTGTTGGCTCTCTGGTTTACCGGTACAATGTAATCACCGCGGAAATAATCCATTTTCTGGGTGACGGAATGCACAGCAACATTGCTGTTGAAATAATGTCCCTGGGTGGCTCGTTTTGCAGGCTCGAATTTATCGATGTAATACGATTCAACCGTCAGGGAGGTATCCTTTTCAACTGCTGCATTTTCACCCCGTTGGCCTTCAACCGTTCTATGACATCCTCCCATGCAAATGGAACTATATAAGCTTCCGGAGCTTTCACGGTCAGTGCAGGTTTGAAGTAATTAAAGTACTTTATGGTATCGACGTACGGTTTTTCCCTGTTGTAAAATCCTGTTTTCCTGCCTGAAATGGGAGTGACTGTCTCATCATACATGTAACCGCGGTAAATTACCGTATCCCACCTTGAATCGTCCTGTTCCCAGTTAAGGACATAATCTTTCTCTGCAATAGTAAGCTGATTGGCTTTTGTCCTGAGTCTTATGATATCACGGCTGTTCCGTGAGGCGAACTTCACAAGCTCCTCAATAAACTGGTAAGTGCCTTTCACCCTCTGGGCATATGGCTTATAGACAAGTGTTTCGGTCATAAACCCGAAGGAGTTGAAGAGAGCAGAATAACCTGTGGAATAAAATGGTGTTTCATTGAATCCGGTAATTGCCTTTATCTCGCCCCCTGTCAGTGTACTGGACATAGGGTACCATCTCGTTTTTCTGTTCCTTAAGCATTCCGTCATAGAGTGCCGGGAGCATCTGATTGCGGAAAATACTCTTCCATTTCCGGGAACATTTTTTCAGGCTGGGTGGCAATCAGGGTGACAGTGAACTGGTGATCAGAACCGTTGGTGGTATGGGTGTCCAGGAACAGGTCGGGATCGAGGTAACTGTAGATAGCGGCGAACGATCTGGCATCGCGCGATTCCTGCTTGACGAAATCGCGGTTGAGGTCAAGGAAACGGGTGTTCCGCCTTGCGCCCTTTTCATCAGGACCGTTCTGGTTTATGCGGAAGTATGCGCTGCGGTTCAGGGCACCTCCGATATTGTAAACAGGTATGATTGCGATTACGGTGTTCTTAAGGTATTTCTTCAGTCCTTCAGAGTCCTTCAGAATATCGAGGGCAAACTGTGCACTGGCATCTATACCCTCGGGTTCTCCGGGGTGTATCCCGTTATTTATAAGTAATATTGTTTTGCCTTTCCGGTGCAGTTCCGCAGGATCAAATGTTTTGTCGCCTGAAATGATAAAGAGATGCAGCGGTCTGCCCGGCATCAGTCATTCCCATCTCCTTCAGTTCTGCCTCCGGGTATTCGCGATCCAGGAGGGTATAGAATTCAATGGCCTCCTCATATGTCAGACTATGGTTTTCACTGTAGCGGAGCATTGACTGAAGGTCCCTGTCCTGGGCATTGAGAGCTCCCGGCAGGAGCAGCACCAGCGAAAATATGAGATACAGAATGTTTTTCATTGAATGAAATTTTTGTAGTAGGTAATAAGTGTTTCGACTCTCTTCTTTTCTGCCTGTATCAGGTCAGGGAACATTGAGTAAGTCATTTCAAGATGGCGGAATCGTGATTCTGCATTGGCTATCACTTTTCCCGGAAGCTCACTGTGCGGGACACCCCTGAGCATGTAGATCTCTGCATACCGTCCTATGCCCAGGCACCCAAAGGCATCCATGTCATCGGCGGCCGAGATTACTGCGGCAAGGGAGGCCGGATCTGATGCACCTGGGTAATCCTTGTCGTCGTGCTTTTCCACCGCTTCAAGTATCTCCTCACTGTCGGCAGCGGAAAAGTCCGTTGTCATCAGGAATTTGCTGCAGATCTGCCTGCTCTGAATTCCGTGGTCAGCATTCCGGTTGATTGTGAGGCCGGTATCATGGAGGAAAGCCGCTATTATTGCCTTTTCTGCAATCATGGGGTCACTTATCAGCCCGGCGTCATTAAGCCTGCCCAGCAACATCTTTGCATTTTCCCATACCCGTGAATGGTGCAGGTGGTCATGTGAGGGCATCGGGGAGGATTCAAACAGTCTGCGGCAGAGGATCATCAGTGCCGGTTTGTGTTTCGCCTCTGCGGCTGATAGAAACGTATGCTGCATTTCAGGGATAAACAAAAAGCAAAAGTAAACAACTTTTGCTTTTCTGTAAATTGTTTAAAAGCATCTGATCAGCGGGAAAGCATACTTTCGGCAAGGTCAAGTATCGTAGTGTCTTCTATAGTAACTATGCCTCCTTCAGGTCCTTTTTCAATGTGGATCCCGGCACTCTGCCCGCGATCAAAGTTCCAGCCACCGAAATAATTCCTGACGGTCTCCTCAGACAGGTCCAGCTTGTCGGCTATCTTTTTTATGCTACCGTCAGGAAGCTGATCTTTGATCTTCCTCAGCTCTGAAAAAGTAATTGTTCGTGCCATGATTTTTTACGGATTATATTCCCCAAAGATACACATTAAATTTACAGTTTACAAATCATACCGATAATGGCACATTACCTTTAAATTTTATATGTCAATTGATTGTAAGTCCCTGATAATGTACACGTCATAATCGCCCAGGTACCTGAATCCTGCCTTCTGATATATTCCGAGCAGCCTTACTGTCTGACCGGTGTACCTCAAGCTTTACCTGGTACCCTTTTTCTTTGACGAATCTAAGCGATTCACGGAGCAGGACCTTTGACAGTCCCTGTCCCTGGAATTCAGGAAGGATGCCGAAATGATGCAGATGTATACGTCGTCCGTCAAAGGTCATCCACGAGGTGCCGGTAATCTTTTCTTCCTCTTCACCGGCACACATGACCAGCATTGCGCCTCCCATTGAAATGGATCTTTCAACGGTCTCCTCATCGTCTCCCCTGTCAGGCTCTGCCCAATCCTGTGGCAACCCATAACTCCATTATGCTGCTGAAATCACCCTTGTCCGATACTGTCTGACTGTCATTTCTGCTGCTCCGGTCGTTATATTATTCAGCGGCCACAACGTAAAGCTGTCCCTGTTCTTCGCGGCGGACTTTCACAGGGCTGTCCCTTCAGTGATGAATCCGGTCTCGGCAACAGCCAGGTAGACTTCGCCTCAATTATAACTTTTCCTGACGGACGAAGTATTGTATGTGCCACACCCATTTTACCCACCAGCAGCTTCTGCTTCTCGGTGTCAAAGCTTACGAATCCGTCCGCCTTGTTCTCTGAGGTCTCCAGGGCCAGGCTGCCGAAAAACCTGTTCGGAGAAAAGAGTTTCGATGAGAGCCAGAGGGAAAGGAAAAATGATGTAAGCATTGCCAGCACCACCACTGCGAAAGCGCGATACTATTTCACGCACACCGTCAGAACAGGGACCGAATCTGAAGACGATCTTGTCAATCATCACGAAGGCCAGTCCGGTTACAATGCCGATGATCTCCCAGAATACCCGTCACACCGAAGCCGGGTATGGCAAATATCTCGACAAGCACAAGGATTATTCCGATAATGAATACTACAAGGTGCCAGTTCTCGGCCATCCCTTCAAGATAAAGAGGGGCGAAGTAGAGCAGTGCCGCGAATCCCGGCCACTGCCAGCGGAAATCCCATCGCCGGGTGACTGCAGCTCGAAGTATATCCCGCCGATGATTAGCATTATAAGCAGCCCTGAGACTACGGGATTGATAAGGAACATTATGATCCTGTCAACCGGCTGTCAGCTTCAGTTCCCTGATTGTGTATTCCTTTATCCCTGCCTTCTTTAGAGCTTCCTCAACGGTCGCAGCCTCGCCCTCGCAGAATCCGTATTTGATTGCCTCCAGCGTTGTCAGTGTCAGCACCTGGCCCGTATCGACAATGCCTTCAAGGACTAATTGAGGGGTCGACCATGGCCTGGGCAATTTCAGGGTCACGGTGCCATACCCAGGTGGTGTCACCGTCATTCACCACCGGCTTCTTGCCGTGTGACTTCGGCCGTGGCTCTCATCATGCCGCGCATGAACGACTGGTATTTGTCAGGCATTTTCTGTCCTGTCTGGTCAACTACGGTGGCAGCACCGATGCTTGCACCCGGGTCTCATGTATATGCTGTCTGCAGCAACTGACTATCAGCGCACCGGCTGAAATAGCCTGGTTGTCAATGTAGACCATAACCGGGATGTGGTAGTTCAGAATAAGTGTGCGAATTGAATCGGCAATGTCAACCTGACCACCGTAGGTGTTCATATGTAGCAGCATATAATCGGCATTCAGAGTGTCAGCCTCCTGCGAAGCTCTTCTTTACACTTCTCCAGAGCGGAGCGGCAATCATCTTGTCAATCTTGCACAGGTAGACAAGCGTACTTCCTGTGCCCTGATCCCGGGCAGAGTACTGATGACCGAATCCTGAGGCAGAGTACTCATGACTGACCTGAGGCTGAGGGCTCTGTGCACGGACTGTGGCCGCAATAATTAAGGCAGAGGCTGCAATTAAGAGTTTCTTCATGGGTTCAGATTTAATTCCTTTATATAACTGATGAAAAGGGAAATGGCCTCCCTTTTCCTGTCGTCAAGATTGAAGTCGATGTTGTTGTTAAGGTAGTCAATAACCTCTTCGGGAGTTGCCACTGATCCCTCGCGGAGAAGGGATACAGCCTCATTCCTCCTGTCAATCCCCTCACCAAGGGCTTTACTGAAGAGGGTTGTAAAATGACTGTCAAGAGGTCTGGCCGATACCCAGCAGGCAAATACGAAAGGCAGCCCGGTGAAGTTTTTCCATTCGAGCCCCAGGTCAGTGCGGTATTTAAAGTGCCGCGCATATTCAAAACACCTGTCGCCGATCATAACGGCAGCCTCGCCGTGTTTCATTGCGGTAATATCGAAATCTTCCGTTGTCGGGTGCCAGGTGAAGTCCTTCTTCCAGAATTTCGTTGCAAGGATCCGGCAGAGGGTCACCGAGCTTCGTGACCTGAAGTCGAGAAAAATATCCTTCACCTCATCCGGGGGAGTATTGCTTACAAGGAGCACTGTACGCACCTCACCCTGCGTGCCGATGCAGTAATCGCTTATTATATGGTACTCCTTCATCGAGGCAATCGATGCCACGGGCACCAGCCCCACATCGGTGAGCCCGTTCCTTAGCCTGTCGGCACACTCAGAAGGATGGCACACTTCGAGTTCCGTCATCGAAGCAACCTCCCCGTCCCGGAGACCGATCATAAACGGATAACTGTTTATATATTTTACTGCTGAAACCCTGATCTTTTCCATCTCATTTGTTTTCGCCATGCAGAGAAATACAAAGGTTCAATTTTTTTACACCAGTACAAAATAGTATTTTTGTTTTTTAATGCCCCGGTACAATCCGGTGAAGAGACTATTGTATGGACAGACTTCAAGGCAATTTCCCCTGTTGACGGCCGCTACGGACAGCGAGTTGCGGAACTGGTGCCCTTCTTTTCCGAATACGGGCTGATGCGGTACCGGGTGGTGACCGAGGTGGAGTATTTTATTGCCCTTTCGGCGGCTGGCCTGCCACAGTTCAAAGGTTTCCCTGAAACAGGAGCCGAAGCTCTGCGAAAAATTTATTCGGGATTCAGTGAAGCTGATGCTGAGGCAATTAAGGATACCGAGGCGGTGACAAACCATGATGTCAAGGCCGTGGAGTATTTCGTAAAGGAAAAGGTGAAGGCGGCAGGTCTGGAGCAATGGTCTGAGTTTGTCCATTTCGGCCTGACATCGCAGGATATCAACAATACTGCCATCCCGATGGCTGTCAGGGATGCCATGAAGGAAGTCATAATTCCGAAGCTTCTCTCCCTGCGTGAAGCGCTGGAGGTACACTCATCAGACTGGGCTGACATCCCGATGCTTGCCCGAACACACGGCCAGCCAGCCTCGCCAACGCGCCTGGGTAAGGAGGTGGCTGTATTCAGGGAACGGCTTGATGCTCAGCTGGCGGAGCTCTCAGCTGTGCGCTACAGCGGAAAGTTCGGCGGTGCCACGGGTAATTTCAATGCACATAAGGTTGCATATCCTGATATCAGACTGGATAACATTCGCAAACAGGTTTCTCGAAGAGAGCCTGGGACTTGAAAGGCAGCAGACCACCACCCAGATTGAACATTATGACGGACTTGCTTCGCTGTTTGACAATATAAGCCGTATAAACACGATTCTGACAGACCTGTGCAGGGATATGTGGAGTTATATTTCACTCGATTATTTCAAGCAGGTCATCGTAAAGGGAGAGATAGGATCATCAGCCATGCCCCACAAGGTAAATCCGATCGATTTTGAGAACGGGGAGGGTAACCTCGGGATGGCGAACGCCATATTCGGCCATCTCTCATCTAAGCTGCCCCTGTCACGGCTGCAGAGAGATCTTACTGACTCCACCGTGATACGCAACACCGGTGTGGCAATCGCTCATTCCCTGATAGCATACAAATCAGTTAAAAAGGGTCTTTCGAAGCTTATTGTCAACCGTGAAAAGATCAACAGTGACCTGGAAGACAACTGGGTGGTTGTTGCAGAAGCCATACAGACGGTTCTGAGACGTGAGGGTTACCCTAAGCCCTATGAAGCGCTGCTTGACCTGACAAGGACCAACGGGAAGGTGACTGAGGCAGTCATTCACAGGTTCATTGACAGCCTTGACATTTCCGATGCGGTCAAAAACGAACTCAAGGCAATCACGCCATTTAACTACACCGGGTTCTGACCCTGCCGGAATGAAGAGCGTAAGAATTCTCCTGCAATACCTTAAGCCATATAAATGGCTCGCTGTTCAGAATATGTCATATAATATCCTGAGCGCCTTTTTTGCCCTTTTTACATATACGCTGATAATACCTTTCCTGCAGATACTCTTCAACAGGGTGGAGGCGAGCCCTCATCCCGGATCATTTGCATTTAAGGCTGAATACATAAAGAACTACACAAATTATATCTTTTCGTCATCCATTGAGACTTACGGAGAGGCCAGCACCCTGATGTATGTTGTGTTTATCTTTGCATTCGCCAGTTTCATAAAGAACCTCTTCATCTTCCTGGCCAACAACTGTATGGCGAGGATGCGCGCCGGCACCGTCAGGGATATCAGGTCGAAGGTCTATGACAAGGTTCTCAGGCTGCCGCTTTCCTACTTTTCCGAGGCGCGCAAGGGCGATCTGATGACAAGGGTCTCCAATGATGTCCAGGAGATTGAGATCTCGGTTATGTCATCGCTTTCGATGATGTTCCGTGATCCGTTCACAATTCTCATTTTCGTCATTTACCTGGTTTGTAAACAGTGCACAGCTTACCCTGTTTGCGTTGGTGCTGCTGCCGGTCAGCGGCTGGATAATAGCCCGCATCAGCCGGTCGCTAAAGAGTGCATCGTTCGTAGGTCAGCAGTCGCTCGGCAGGCTGCTGTCCGTGCTCGAAGAGACGCTGTCAGGACTGCGTATTGTCAAGGGATTCAATGCCGAAGCCAAGATGACAGGACAGTTTTCCGAGGCCAATGAGAGGTACACAAAAGTATTCAGGAGGGTGGCACGAAAAGCCTACCTCGCTCATCCTGTAAGTGAGTTCCTTTCGACGGTGGTTTTACTCATACTTATATACTATGGCGGACTGCTGGCACTGAAGGGTACAGGGAACATGTCGCCCGACAGGCTCATCGCCTTTGTGCTTGTCTTCTCGCAGATAATTCAGCCTGCCAAGTCACTTACCTCCGGATGGTTCAACATTCAGAAAGGGATGGCCTCAATTGACAGGGTCAACGAGGTGCTTGATGCCGAGGAGACAATTAAGGAAAAGCCTGATGCAGTGCGAATTGCAGATTTTAAGGAGAGCATCGAGTTCAGGAATGTCTGGTTTGCATACGGACAGGAGCCGGTGCTGAAGGATATAAACCTTAAAATTCTCAAGGGTCAGACGGTCGCAGTTGTTGGCCGTTCCGGCGGAGGGAAATCGACACTTGCCGATTTGATACCCCGCTTTATCGATCCTGACAGGGGGTCCGTGCTTATCGACGGAATTGACATCAGGGATGTCAGCCTGAAGGACCTGCGCCACCTTATGGGGATCGTCAGCCAGCAGGCTATACTTTTCAATGACTCATTCAGGAATAACATCGCATTTGCAATGCAGGGCAATGACACTGAGGGAGTTGAAAAGGCGGCTGCAATTGCAAATGCCCATGAGTTTGTAATGGAGACGCCCGGCGGTTATGAAAGCACAGTGGGAGAGGGCGGCAACAAGCTTAGCGGCGGCCAGCGGCAGAGGATCAGCATTGCAAGGGCTGTAATGGCCAATCCGCCGATTCTCATACTTGATGAAGCGACATCGGCTCTTGACACCGAATCTGAACGACTGGTTCAGGATGCGATGGTGAAACTGATGGAGAACCGCACTTCTCTTGTAATTGCGCATCGTTTGTCAACGGTGCAGCACGCTGATCTGATAGTGGTTGTTGAAAACGGTCGCATTGAGGAGTCCGGAACACACGAGGAATTGCTGGTGCGTACCGGCGGTATTTACAGGAAACTTTACGAGATGCAGTCGTTTTAGCCGGTTGCTGAAGCCTTCAGCGCCCGAAACAGACGGGAGCAAAAGATCGGATATCCTGAGAACAATATTTCAAAGACTTTGTTTTCTGTTAATGAGGAACTGAATTACACGGCATAACCAGAAAGATCATGGAAAAGAAAGACACGACTGAAATTTTGAAGGAGGCGATACTGCTTGAACAGAGAGGCAAGGCCTTTTATTCGAACATTGCAGCCCAGACGAAAAGCGAAGCCGTCAGGCAGGTATTCTCGATGATGGCCGATGAGGAAGACCAGCATATTCAATTCCTGTCACGGCAGTTCTCACACTATGAAAAGCATAAGACCTTTGCCGGGAACGAACCTCATACTGAAGACCCGTCAGAGGAAGTGGCCATGCAGGTTCTCTCGAAGGAGATGAAGGACCAGATAAGTGCTGCCAGCTTTGAGGCTGCTGCCATAGGTGCTGCCATGGACTTCGAGACCAGGGCTGTGAATCTTTATTCCGGCAGGGCTGAATCTGCAACAGATGAAAACGAAAAAGCCACCTATCACATGCTCGCGGAATGGGAGAGAGGGCATCATAAATGGCTGCTGAGGATTGACCGTGATCTCAGGGAGAAGATCTGGTATGACAACAGTTTCTGGCCTTTCTAGACGAGCCGACGGAACTTCGCAGGGACTTTTGATTCAAAGCGCATAGGCTTGCCGGTCACCGGGTGGGTAAATGCCAGTACGCTGGCGTGGAGCCCCAGCCGGCCGATTGGATTACCGGTAGCTCCATATTTTTTGTCACCTGCAATGCTGTGCCCCAGTTCCTGCATGTGGATTCTTATCTGGTTCTTTTTTCCGGTTTCCAGGTGCACCTCCAGCAGGGAAAAATCACTGTTGCTTTTTATTGTTCTGAACCGTGTGACGGCCAGCTCTCCCTTTTCGGGATCCTGGGTGGAGTGCATAACAAGCGCCTTGCTCTCATATATGTACGAGCTTAATGTTCCTTCTTTTTCCTCCACCTTGCCTTCAACCACGGCAATGTAGGTGCGCTCCCTGACATTTGACTTCCAGTCCTTCTGCAATACCGACTGTACCTTTTCGCTTTTGGCGAACATCATGACCCCTGATGTGTCACGGTCAAGGCGGTGAACCACGAAGATCCTTGAAAGCGGGTCCTGCAGTTTTACGTGTGTGCTCAGTATGCTGTAGGCAGTATGTTCCTTTTCTCTGTCGGTGGCGATTGAAAGAAGCCCGGCATGCTTCTCGATCACTATTATATGGTCATCCTCGTAAAGGATGCTGAGGTTGCGGTTTATGGTACCCTCGTATGAGGCATCCCATTTGATTACAACCTTGTTGCCTGGTATCAGCGGATGATTGAACTGAGTCACCGGTTTGCCGTTTACGAAAACCTTTTTGTTTCGGAGCAGCGACTTGACATTATCGCGGCTTTTGTTTTTCAGGTTGTCAAGCAGGAACTGCATCAGGATGATCTCTTCTTTGACTTCGAGTTCAGACTCTTCTCTGTGCTTATGACCTGTTTTCATGATCGGGAGTTTTCCGGGCCGGTGATACGTATTGGCCGTGGCGGTGCAAAGTTGCAAAAAAAGGAGGAGGTGGGGAAATTTAATGTTAGTGAGCCACTGATATCCGGTTTCAGCTTTCAGGTAAAATTCCTGCTAAGGTGTCAATGAGGAATGTAGTGTGAAATTTATAACTTATTTAGATAATAATATAACCAATGCCGGATCAGTGAGAAATACCTTTGCTGGCAAGAATATTTACTTGATTACTTAAAGTTTATGACAATGAAAAAGATGATTTTACTATTGGTGGCAATTAGCTTAATGGCTAACATTATAAGTGCTCAGAAAAATAGTACTGATTTGCGTGAAAAGGTTCAGTTTGGCCTGAAAGCGGGTGCAAATTTCTCAAACGTTTATGACACTAAAGACCAGGAATTTACTGCTGATTACAAATTTGGTTTTGCAGGAGGAGCTTTTTTGTCGATACCTGCAGGGAAATTTTTAGGTATACAGCCTGAAATTTTATTTTCTCAAAAAGGATACAAGGCTTCAGGCACATTTCTTACTATCCCGTATGAATATACCCATACAACAAGTTATATAGATGTTCCCCTGCTTGTAACACTTAAACCGAGTCCGTTTTTAACCTTGCTGGCAGGACCTCAATATTCATTCCTTATTATGGAAAAGAATGAATTTACGAGCGGAAATTTTACTGAAACACAGCAGCAGGAGTTTGAAAATGACAAAAGTGTATTTTGTTTTTTAGGTGGTATTGATATTAACATGGATATGCTTGTGCTTGGTTTAAGAGCCGGATGGGATCTTCAGAATAATAACGGTGATGGAACAACCACCAATCCCCGTTACAGAAATATGTGGTACCAGGCCACTTTAGGAATCAGGTTTTAACCCGGGAGGGATTGCTCACCGATTTAGTGATCCCTTAGGCGCTGTACGCGTAAGGGATTACCTTTGGTGATCCCCGGGGGAGGATTACTCTCCGCCATTCGGCGGATCGTGATCCCCGGGGGAGGATTCCGCAGACCATATCACTCTCTCATACGCTTCAGCGTATGAGAGTTTTTTTTGTTTTCCTGCATTACTCGCTCCGGCGAGCCGGGCTCGTTCTGCCGGAAAACAAAAAACCTGTTCCGTCTCGGACGGAACAGGAGTGATATGGTCTGCGGAGAAAGAGGGATTCGAACCCCCGGTCCAGTCGCCCGGACAACGGTTTTCAAGACCGCCGCGATCGACCACTCTGCCATTTCTCCGCCGCAAATATAGTTATTTTTTCATTTTTTCTCCGCCGCATTGAAGAATCTGCATTTTCCTCAGTATTTTTAATTTCCTGTAGCGTCGTAAAACTCCCGTATTTGGGCGTTCTGTAACTGACAAAGCGCTCCACTTACCTTATAATGGGCACCTTTCGTCCAAAAAAACGCGCTGTTAACATAAAAATAAGCACTTCAGTGTAAAAAAAAGTCAAAAGCCTTGTGTTTGAATTAAAATGAAATAAATTTGTATGCAATTAGATGAATTTGGTCTAACCCTAAAATCTATTCACTATGACAAAAAAAGAATTAGTAGGCAGCATTGCAAAAAAAGCTGGCATTTCTCTCAAAGACGCTAACGTATGCTCTGAACGCATTTGTAGGATCATTCGGTGATGCTATGAAAAAAGGCCAGAGGCTTCAGCTCCCGTCAATGGGCACTTTCAAAGTTGAGAAAAGAAGCGCAAGAGTTGTTCGCAACCCACGTACCGGCGCCAAACTTAATGTTCCAGCCAAGAAGGTTGTTAAATTCAAAGCTGCTCCGGCCCTTACAAAAGGCCTGAAGTAAGAATTTCCGGGGTGCTGATGCACCCCTTTTTTTTTAATGATTTCTAAATGCCGTCCCTAAAAGATGGCATTTATTTATTACAATTATATTCGAATTTCAATTGCGTTAATTTATTAGTATATTTGTTATCCGTGAAATGAAAGCAATTTTTGCCCCGAGATGAACTGTATAATTGTTGATGATGATCTAATCTGGTGCCGGACCCTGGCGGAATTCGTGGGCAAGTCAGCCTCACTGAATCTTATCGGCACATACAGTGATTCGGTATCAGCACGCAATGTACTGATGTCCAGAAAAGATATAGAACTGATCTTTCTCGATATTCAGATGCCGGAGATGGACGGCTTCGATTTTCTTTCAAGCCTCGAGAACCCACCCCATATTGTCTTCGTCTCAGGCAGCGAGGAGCATGCATATAAGGCCTATAATTACAACGGTGTCGACTACCTGCTCAAGCCCATCGCATATTCACGCTTCTGCCGGGCCGTCGAAAAAATAATGAAGTATTACAACCCAAGCAGGAACATACCTTCAGTCGCGGGTGATGAAGAGATCTTCATCAAGAAGGCTTCCTCCCTGGTGCGCCTTAAACTTAAAGAAATTCTCTACGTCGAAGCGCTGGAAAACTACGTCAGCGTGATGACGAAAGACGAAAAATATACTATTCACTTTACAATGCGGGCCATTGAGCAGCAACTGCCTTCAGGGCTGTTTGTAAGGATTCACCGGTCATTCCTTGTAAATAAGAGCGTCATCCGTTCAATCAGCGAAAACAGTCTCACAATACACGTGGGCAGCACGCCCAAAACCCTCCCCGTAGGCAAATCTTACCGCGAAAGCATTATGAACTACATCAACATAATGACGCGTTGAAATGCCTTCCCTCAGACAGCTTTTTCTGGACCATATAGGCCAGACCTCTCAGTCGCCCATGCTGCTTGAGATAGAGAGGGCTGAAGGGTCATTCCTCTACGGTCCCGACGGCCGTGACTATCTCGACCTTATATCAGGCGTCTCCGTCAGCAATACCGGCCACTGCCACCCGAAAGTGGTGGAGGCAGTTAAGGCGCAGACAGACAAGTATATGCATCTGATGGTCTACGGCGAAATTGTGCAGAGCCCGCAGGTGAGATACGCTGCCCGCCTCGCATCACTCCTGCCTCCGCAGCTGCAGTCGGTATTCTTCGTCAACTCCGGAAGCGAAGCCATCGAGGGCTCAATGAAACTGGCACGCCGTTACACAGGAAGAAGCGAAATAATCTACTTTCGCAATGCCTATCACGGATCCACAACAGGCACACTGAGTATCCAGGGATCTGAACTGTACCGGAACGCCTTCAGACCACTGATGCCGGCAACCACAATGGCCGAGTTCAACTCGACAACAGCTGCAGATATGATAAGCAGTGCCACCGCAGCAGTGATAGTTGAACCGGTGCAGGCCGAAGCAGGAGTGATACAACCGGTGCCGGGCTTCCTTCAAAGCCTCAGGGCTGCCTGTGACAGACACGGTGCACTGCTCGTTTTCGACGAGGTGCAGACAGGATTCGGTCGCACGGGATCAATCTTCTCACTTTACAGGTACGGTGTGACACCTGACATCCTTGTCCTTGCCAAAGCCCTCGGCGGAGGGATGCCTCTCGGCGCATTCATATCCTCCAGAGAGATAATGTCATCACTGACACATAACCCCTCTCTCGGCCATATCACAACCTTCGGCGGGCACCCGGTATGCTGCGCGGCAGGACTGGCATCGCTGGATGTCATCCTTGATGAGAACCTCGTAGAAGCAGCCAGGGAAAAAGAGAGACTCCTGAGAAATGGCCTGACGCACAGGGCAATAAAGGAAGTGAGGGGAGAAGGGCTGTTGCTTGCCGTTGTCCCTTTGCACAAGAATACAATAGGAAACATTATCACAAAGGCGCCTGACCACGGACTCCTGCTGGACTATTTCCTCTTCTGCGATGAGGCCTTCCGGATAGCCCCTCCGCTGACTGTCACCCCTGACGAAATTTCACTTGCCTGCCATCGCCTCGGTGAACTCCTTGACGAAGTCTCACCCCACGACTGACACTCTGTCATATTTCCTTATGCGGCACGTCCTTTGAATATCAGTGCCGTGGACAAATTATAAAACAAATTATATGGAAAAGGGCAAAATTGGAGTAACTACTGAGAACATCTTTCCGATAATCAAAAAGTTTCTCTATTCAGATCATGAAATATTCCTGAGAGAACTGGTGTCAAATGCCGTGGATGCTACGCAAAAGCTTAAAACGCTTTCTTCCGCCGGCGATTTCAAGGGAGAACTGGGTGAGCTGCAGGTAAAGATTCACCTCGATACGAAAAAGAAAACAATAACAGTCTCCGATAACGGTATCGGGATGAGTGCGGATGAAATCGACAAATTCCTCAACCAGATCGCCTTCTCCAGCGCCAATGAATTCCTCGACAGATACAAGGATCAGGCAAATGTTCTGATCGGACATTTTGGCCTCGGCTTCTATTCTTCTTTCATGGTCTCTGACAAGGTGGAGGTCATTTCAAAATCTTATGCCGAAGACGTCCCTGCAGTAAAATGGATTTGTGACGGAAGTCCTGAATACTCTATCGAACCCGCCGAAAGAGCCGGTAGGGGCACAGATGTGATCCTGCATATTGATAAAGAGTCAAAGGAGTTTCTCGATGAGAACAGAATCGAGTCGCTGCTGAAAAAATACTGTCGTTTTCTTCCGGTACCCGTGCAGTTCGGCATGGAGAAGGAATGGAAAGACGGTAAAATGACAGAGACCGGCAAACCGAAAATCATCAACAACACCAAACCGGCCTGGACGCGCAAACCATCAGAGTTAAAGGACGAGGATTATGTCAGCTTCTATCACGAGCTGTACCCCGCAGGTGAAGACCCTCTTTTTCATATCCATCTGAATGTTGATTACCCGTTCAAGCTGACCGGAATCCTCTACTTCCCGAAAATCCGGAACAACTTCGAGATACAGAAGAACAAGATACAACTCTACTCCAACCAGGTATTTGTGACTGACTCGGTTGAAGGAATCGTACCCGACTTCCTGACACTGCTTCACGGGGTGATAGACTCTCCTGACATACCTCTGAACGTTTCAAGGAGCTATCTTCAGAGTGACAGCAACGTCAAGAAGATCTCAAGCCACATCACAAAGAAGGTTGCAGACCGTCTTGCAGAAATATTCAAGAAGGACAGGGAGAATTTCGAAAAGAAATGGGATGACCTGAAGCTTTTCATTGACTACGGAATGATTACCGAAGAGAAATTCTTTGAAAAAGTTTCGAAGTTCGCCCTTTACAAGAACACAGCCGGTAAGTATTTCACCCTTGAAGAGTATGACAACATAATTAAGGAGAACCAGACAGACAGGGACAAGGCTCTGATTCACCTTTATACTACCGACCAGGTGGCACAGCATACATATATTGAGAAGGCTGTGGAAAAAGGCTATGACGTTCTGGTGCTTGACGGTCAGCTTGACACGCACCTTATAAATTCGCTCGAATCGAAGACCCCTGAATCAAGGTATGTAAGGGTTGATTCCGATGTGGTTGACAACCTGATCCGGAAGGAAGAAAAGAGAACCTCAAAGCTGACACCTGCGCAGTCTGAAGACCTCAGCAAGATCTTCCGCAGCCAGGTGACAGACACTGACAAGACCCATTTCCAGATTAATTCAGAGAGTCTCGATGAAAATGATCTTCCGCTTGTAATCACCCAGAGCGAGTTTATGCGCAGGATGAAGGATATGGCACAGTACGGCGGAGGTTACTCATTCTACGGTGAGATGCCTGACAGCTACAACCTTGTTGTGAACTCGAATCATCCGCTTATTATTTCACTGGCCGGGGCACTTGAAAAGGAACATGCCGAGGAACTCAAGAAAAACAACGCCGGCATTGAAAAGACCAAAGTCGAAATTGACTTTATGGAAAAGGAACATGCCAAGAAAAAGCCTGAAGAGATATCGACCTTTGAAAAGGATGACCTTGAACGGTTAAGGGGTGAGCTCAAACAGCTGGAGGAGAAACGGAAAACAGTCCTGACCGGTTTCGGCGAAGAGCATAAATCAGTAAGGCAGCTTATCGACCTTGCAATGCTTGCAAACAACATGCTGAAAGGCGAGGCGTTAAGCAGCTTCGTCAGGCGAAGTATCAGCCTGTTGTAAGAATTAAAAAAGCGGGTCTGACCCGCTTTTTTATTACATTATCCGTGAGAGTTCCGCCTTGAGGAAGTCAATGGCTGTCCGGGTAGGTTCCTTATCCAATTCCATTACCTCTTCTATGAGCATTCTTGACAGTTCTTCGCCGGAGGCTGACGGAGGCAGTTTGGTTGCTATGCCGTTTATTATGCTTACAACGGTACCCCTTGCATTTTTTACCATCTCCCATGATTCATTGCTCATGTATATCTGCTGCGAGAGGTTATGCTCATACTCGCTTCTTATTGAGGTTATAAGTAACGAATGCAGTTCCTGGGCACTCTGACCGGGACCGGCGATTCGCATAATGAGTGATTCGGGAGAAATACGCTCAAGGAATAGTATTATGCGTTCGTAAGCCTGCAGCTTCACCGGGGTGACGGTCTTGATTGTCTGCAAAAGCGCTTCCTGCCGCCTCTTGTCCTGATCATCCTTTAACATGCTCCGGATGACCAGATATGCGGTGATCATAACCATCAGCGCGGGGAGGGTAATCTTAAGAATTTCGATAAAAGTCTCCATATATTTCTATTTGCATGTTTGCTGAGCGCAAATTACTCATTTTTTGCGAGTGCAGTATCCACTGTCTGGGATCCCTGCGCCTCGGGCGCACCAATCCCTGTCCCAACCTGTTCTAATACCTTTTCTTTTTCAGTTTAAAATTCTACATTTGGCCTTTCCGGATAACGAACCAGAATAAATTTAAATATCATGGAGCATATTTCAAGGAGAGTACAATCGCTGTCAGTTTCACAGACACTGGCAATGGCGCAGAAGAGCAGGGAACTCAAGGAACAGGGTATTGATGTGATAAGCCTCAGCCTTGGTGAGCCCGACTTCAATACACCAGATGACATCAAGGAAGCAGCAAAAAAAGCGATAGACGATAACTTTTCCTTTTATCCTCCCGTCCCAGGTTATACCGATCTGAGGAAGGCAATTTCTGTAAAATTCAAAGAAGAAAACGGGCTTGATTATTCTCCCGAGCAGGTAATTGTATCTGCCGGAGGCAAGCATACCCTGATAAACATACTTCTTTCAGTTGTCGATCCGGGTGATGAGGTCATATTGCTCGCGCCTTACTGGGTCAGCTATCTTGACCAGGTGATTTTCTCTGAAGGAACGCCGGTAATCCTGAACACGAGCATCGATTTTGATTTCAAGGTGACACCTGCACAGCTGGAGGCCGCCATAACCCCCCGGACAAGGGTGCTCATTTTCAATTCACCTTCGAATCCTACCGGCATGGTTTATACAGGTGAAGAGATGAAGGCCATAGCTGAAGTGATTGAAAAGCATCCGCAGATACTTGTTATCTCTGACGAGATTTATGAACATATAACCTTCACGGGTAAACACATAAGCATGGCCTCGTTTACATCCATTGCTGACAGGGTAGTAACTGTAAACGGTGTCTCCAAGGGATATGCAATGACAGGATGGAGGATCGGATATATGGGAGCACCTCTCTGGCTGGCAAAAGCGTGTAATAAGCTGCAGGGTCAGTTTACATCAGGGGTGTGTTCAATTGCCCAGAGGGCTGCACTGGCAGCAGTGACATCAAAAAGCGATTCGAAGGAGAGGATGAGGGAGGCTTTTCTTCGCCGCAGAGACCTGATATGCAGTTTGCTGGGTGAAATAAAAGGCTTGAAGGTGAGAGTGCCGCAGGGGGCGTTCTATGTAATGCCTGACGTGACGCATTTCTGCGGGAAGAGTTACAACGGGCAGGCAGTCAAGAATTCAGATGATCTTGCCCTTTACCTGCTGAGCGAAGCCAGGGTTGCCGTGATCGCAGGAAGTGCTTTCGGAGCACCTGACTGCATACGTATTTCATATGCGACCTCTGACGAAAAGATCACCGAGGCCGTCAGAAGGATCAGGGAAGCCCTTGAAAAACTGGTATAACAAAAAAGCTGCGGAATACGCAGCTTTTTTTTCAGTATTTATTGTACGATACTACTTCACCGGGCGGTTTCCTGATCTTTGAACGCACCTTGTTATCAGTGTAACCGAGGGTAATTATAAGTTCCACATTTTTTGTGGATGGAATGTGCAAAAGGGCTTTAATCTTTTTTTCATCAAGCCATCCGATAATGCAGGTTCCCAGTCCTTCGGCAGTCGCCTGGTAGCACATAGAAACAGCTGCAATGCCGATATCTATACGCGAGTAATCCTTGCTTTTAACAAAATCACCGACCCTTGAAGACAGGTTTGACTTTTCACGTACAATGACTATTATAACCGGAGCCTGGTCAACAAAAGTGTTCATCTTCAGTACCCGTGCAGAGGCAGCCATTGCCACTCCTTCACGCAGTACCGGATCATCAACAACAATGAATTTCCAGGGCTGACCGTTGCAGGCTGAAGGCGCCAGTCGTCCGGCTTCGAGGATCCTTTCAATCTTTTCCTTTTCTACCGGAAGGTCCAGGTACCTTCTCTCACTCTGCCGCCTGTTCATCAGGTCGAGCATCTTACCGCTGTCAATCATCTTCGGGAATCAGCGGTACGATTAATAATTTTCCGCGTAAACCTCTGTGTAGTTGAACGGATGTAAGCAGGCAGGACAGTTCTTCAAGCGGCTTTGTACCGAAATGAACATAACCGCATTTTCTGCAGTACCAGAAGACTTTCTCACCGCGTTCGAACACCTTGTTACCCATTACATTTTCCAGGAGCTTCCGGTATCTCTCTTCATGAACCTTCTCGGCTGAAGATATTGCTTTGAATGCAGTGGCTACTTCCTTGAACCCCTCTTCTTCGGCTATTCTTGCAAAAGCAGGGTACAACTCCGACCATTCTTCGTGTTCGCCGGCAGCAGCAGCAGCCAGATTATCACCTGTGGTACCTGTCTTGCCTGCAGGATAAGAAGCTGTGATCTCCACCATACCTCCCTCCAGAAAACTGAAAAAACGTTTGGCGTGCATCTGTTCCTGCATGGCAGTCTCAAGAAAGATAGCAGATATCTGCTCATATCCTTCCTCCTTGGCAACCTTGGCAGCAAATTCATACCTGTTCTTGGCCTGTGATTCACCGGCAAAAGCTTTCAGAAGATTCTGTTCGGTGCGGGTTCCTTTAATTCCTTCCATAGTCTATTTTTTTAATTGGATTAATTCGGTTGTTAAAGCTATAAATTTAGCAAAATATTTTTGCCCAGACCAACAGTTGGTTCAGCAAGTTTCCTCCGGAATGCAGACAGGTAACCAGGATTGCCTCAGTTTTTGCTCTTTCTGATGAATTTCTTTTCCTCCCCCTTTCTCAGTCTGCTGATGTTTTTGGCATGGGTCAGCAGGATTGCAATAGCAACCAGCACGGAGAAAATTTTAAGCAGGAGCGAGGGGGTCTGGAATACAGTCAGCAGGAGTACGGGGAACATCACCCCGGCCGCCATCGAACCCAGTGAAACATAGCCGCTGATCAGGAGGACTGCCAGGAAGATCCCGGCGCATGTAAGTGTAAGGGCCGGATGAAGTGCAAGCAGTACCCCGAATGTGGTTGCCACCCCCTTGCCGCCACGGAAGCCTGCCAGCATGGGGAAGACATGTCCGATTATTGCCGCCATACCACATATTATCTTCAGTGCGGTTAACTCCGACGATCCTTCTGGTGCGGCATTTAAGAATGCTGGCAGGGAAGCGCCAAGCCATCCTTTTGCAAGGTCAATTATCAGAACCGGGATTCCGGTCTTCCATCCGAGCACCCTGATGGTGTTGGTGGCTCCGGCATTACCGCTGCCGTGTTGTCTGACGTCAATGCCATGGAACAGTTTTCCCGCCCACACCGCAGTCGGTACGGAGCCTGCAATATAGGCCAGTAAAACAGCCAGTATCGAAAGTGTAGTATTCATGGTTTTCTTTCTTACAGCTGAGGTCCGGCTGATACAAGCTTCGCAGTTTCAGGATTGGCTGTAAACTTACTGAAGTTGGCGATAAATTTCTGCCCCAGTGCCCTGGCTGCAGCTTCCCAGGCTTCCCCGCTTCCCCAGGCTTTCCTCGGGTCAGGAAGTCCGGAATCGACACCTGGCACAACCAACGGAACACTCAGGTTAAATACCGGCAGGATGACAAATGCCGACTTATCGAGGCTCCTGTTCAGTATTGCATCGATAATATTGCGGGTTGAGGGGAGGTCTATTCTTTTCCCGGTACCGTACGGGCCTCCCATCCATCCTGTGTTTACCAGCCATGCTTCTGCATGGTGAGCCTTCATTTTACGTGTCAGTTCACGCGCATACACAATGGGATCAAGCAACAGGAAAGCTGCTCCGAAGCATGCTGAGAATGATGGAACCGGTTCTTTTATCCCACGCTCGGTTCCGGCAACTTTGGCTGTATAACCGCTCAGAAAGTAATACCTTGTCTGTTCCTCTGTCAGACGCGCCACCGGAGGCAAAACACCGAAAGCATCTGCCGTAAGAAATATTACAGTGTCGGCATGACCGGCCCTGGATACGGGCTTCACTATGTTATCGATATGATATATCGGGTATGAAACTCTGGTGTTCTCCGTCTTTGCATTACTTGAAAAATCTACCCTGCCCTTCTCATCGACGACAACATTTTCAAGCAGCGCATCACGTCTTATTGCCTTGTAAATATCAGGCTCATTCTCCCTGCTCAGATTTATGCACTTTGCATAACATCCTCCCTCGAAGTTGAAAACACCGTTATCATCCCAGCCATGCTCATCATCACCTATTAAAGCCCTGTCAGGGTCAGTAGACAGTGTGGTCTTGCCTGTTCCTGACAGTCCGAAGAATATGGCAACATCTCCCTTCTTACCGACATTCGCAGAGCAGTGCATTGACGCAATACCTTTCAGAGGAAGATAATAGTTCATAACGGAAAAAATGCCCTTTTTCATCTCCCCGCCATACCATGTGCCGCCTATAAGCGCCATGTTTTCAGTCAGGTTGAACAGCACAAAATTCTCAGAGTTAAGTCCCTGCTTCTGAAAGTCAGCATTGACAGTCTTTGAAGCAGCAAGTACTGTAAAGTCGGGTTCAAAGTCTGCAAGTTCGTCACTTTCCGGCCTGATGAACATGTTCTTTACAAAATGAGCCTGCCAGGCAACCTCCATAATAAACCTTACCCTTATGCGTGTATCAGTATTGGCTCCGCTGAAGCAGTCGATAACATAGAGTTTCTTCCCGGAGAGCTGCTTAACCGAAAGGTCCTTGCAGTGATTCCACGTCTTCATGTCTATCGGCTTGTTATCCGAAACAGGTGATTTTTCCGATTTCCACCAGACAGTGTCCTTTGTCTTCGGGTCGAGAACAATGTATTTGTCTTTAGGAGACCTGCCGGTAAATATTCCTGTATCCACCGTTATTGCACCTGTGTCTGTAAGAATTCCACGCTCGTAACCCTTCAGTTCAGGCGATGTCTCCGCCTCAAAGAGTTCATCGAATGACGGATTGTAAACAATCTCCCTGACGCGGTCAATCCCGTAGCTATTCAGCGTTTCCTCTGATATCATCGTTTCCCTGTTTAAACTTACTTCAAAGGTAATATTATGGATTAATAAGCAAATATGATTAATTTCATGGTCTGTTTCACAACTTATGAAGAACATTCTCCGTGCGCTGACCCTGTTATTTCTTTGCCTGTTTGCCTTACAGCTGCAGGCGCAGGAAATAAGAGCGGATAAAACCAGAAAGCTGGCAGGTCATGCTGATGGCGAACACCTCCTGTCTGCAGTCTCACCGGACGGCAGGAAAATACTTGTATCAGAGACCGGTTACAGGGGAATCTCCCTGATGGATATAACGACTGGCAGAACCACCCCTGTAAACGACATGCCGGGAGCCGGATTTGAACCTTGCTTTACCGGTGACGGACATTTTATTATTTTCAAGGCGGATGACTTCAGCGGAAAGAGAAAACTTTCCTCTGTGTTAAGCTATGAGTTGTCTACCGGTGAGACGCGGACGCTGTTACCAAAAACCCGGAACCTTACTGCCCCGGCAGTTTCCGGCGGAAAAATCTTCTGCCTTTCAGAAGGCACCCTGGTTTCATCAGGGGCTGGAACTGCTACATTAAAAAATGCTGCAACCGCCGATACCGTGCTGTTGCTTGAAAACCTGACTCCCGTTTTGAACCTGAACGGCCAGAAAAAGACCCTGAAACCCAGCGGCGAAGGATCCTACATCTGGGCTTCACTTTCCCCTGATAAAACCAGGATCGTCTACTATTTTGCCGGAAAGGGTACTTTCATTAGTGATCTTGAAGGCAGGATCCTGTTTGCACCCGGAAGGATCAGCGCTCCTAAATGGCTTAGTAATCAGATTATTATAGGAATGGATGACAGGGATGACGGTCACAATGTGACCGGCTCAGAGATTGTCTGCTTCTCCCTCGGATCAAATGAAACCACATATCTTACTTCCACTGCATCAAGAACGGAGATGTACCCCTTTCCCCTTCCCGGAGGTAAAAGCGTGGTATTTCAGACATCGGAAGGTGATATTTTCGTGATGAAACTCAGGATAATACTTTAATGACTAAAACCGTGAAGATTACCCGACTGGTCATTTCACTGCTGTTTATTCTCGCAGCTGCCGGTGTAAATGCGCAGGTAGCTGACCTGACCGGTTTCAGGGTATTCATAAATCCCGGTCACGGCGGTAATGACTCGGATGACAGGCATATGCTGGCAACCGACTTCTGGGAATCGGAAGGCAACCTTGAGAAGGGCCTTTTTCTCAGGTCGCTGCTAATCAACCTGCATGCTGATGTTTATATGTCCAGAACCACGAATAATTCTGTTGACGATCTCCCGCTGTCAGCCATTGCCACAATGGCAAATTCAGCCAATGTGGATTTTTTTCTCGCAATTCACAGCAACGGTTTTGACGGAAAACAGAACCAGCCCCTGATGCTTTACAGGGGTTATGATAACCAGCCGGTTTACGCACCATCAGAAACGATGGCCCTGGTGCTGTGGCAAAAACTGTTTGAAAAGGGAAACTGCTGGACAAACAGTAATGTATGGGTGAAGGGCGACTGGTCATTCTATCCTGAGTGGGGTGACAAGGTGGGGCTTGGTGTACTGCGTACCCTGACAATGCCGGGGGTGTTGTCAGAGGGTTCCTTTCATGATTACGTCCCCGAGGGGTGGAGGTTGCGCAATAATGATTTTCTTCACCATGAATCATGGGCTTTCGTCAGATCATTCATCGAGTATGACAATTCAGCCGCCGCTGGCATCAGGAATAATAGCAGGGGTTTTAAGGGATACACTGAATTCACCCTCATGGTATTTTAAGCCAGGGACAAGGGATGAAGCAGTGCCGCTTAACGGTGCCACTGTAACACTCCAGCCCGGCAACAAAAAGTACTATGTCGATGATCTCAATAACGGATTCTTTTTCTATGACTCACTGGCGCCGGGGATTTATAAACTCTATTTTGAGGGGGTACAGGATTTTCTCGATGACTCCCTGGAAGTTGCAGTGACAGCCAACAAATCTGCGCTGGTTGACTTTGCGATGCAGTTTGATACTACCATCGTACCCCGACTGACCGGGATGACCCCTCTTTCTGCAGACAGTGTGCCGTTCAACCAGGAGTTTACATTAACCTTTTCAATTCCAATGGACAGGGATTCGGTTCAGAAAGCCCTTGTTTTTTCACCTGCAGCTGATCTTGTCTATATGTGGGATGAAAGGAGTAAAGTGCTCAGGGTCAGGCCTGCTGTCAGCTTTACCGGCAAGACGTATATAATGTCAGGCTGACAACCGTGGCATGTTCAAAATGGAAGGTGCCAATGTCGGCGCGGAGGTTGCGAATTCATTCGTGACAAAAAACAGGAGCAGACTGATTCTTTTGAAGAGTTATCCCACAGCAGGGCAAGCCGGTGTCACACTCTATCCACAGGTCAGGCTGTGGTTTGATGCTCCTCCGGTTCACACTTCGGCGCAGACTGAAATAAGATATCCTTGATGATCAGGGGCTGCCTCTGATAAAGACCGGGGAGGAGTTTCCGGTATCCGGCGGCCAGGGGGGCTATTATTTCGGTCTTTCCCAGCCACTTGACCTTAACAGGCAATACAAGCTTAATATCGGCGGTAATCTTACCGACCTTACCGGAACCGCATTCGGGCCGGGCAGCGAGATAAGTTTCACGACACGCACTTCAGCATATATTATCCGGGTCAGAGGTGGAGAGCTTTGACGATCCCTCGGTCTTCTGGGATCCCGATGCCAGCGGCAGCACCGTGGGCACTGACAATCCACTGACGACATTTACTACATCCACCGTTGTAAAGCGATCCGGTACCGCTGCCGGAAGACTTGATTATGTATTCACAAACGCTGCAGGAGGGGTCTGCCGTGTTTTCAACACACGAAAACCAGTCGTCGGCCAGAATCCGGCAGCCAGTTTCGGCATATGGGTCTTCGGTGATATGAGCATGAATATTCTTGAGTACTGGTTCTATTCATCAGGCACAACTAATCAGATTGTCTATGCTGACATTGTTGACTGGGCAGGATGGGACCTTATAACAATTCCGTTGAACACAATAGGGGGTAGCGGCGACAAACAATTCCACAGTGTGGTCATCAGGCAGTCAGAACAGGGCTCGAAGAGCGGAACGGTGTGGTTTGACGATGCCATGCTTTCAGTACCCACCGGAACTGATTTCCCGGAGGGTTCAGACATCAGTCTTTCTGTGTTTCCGAATCCTGTTTCCTCCTCGGGTACTGTTACATTTACTCTTGAGGGAAAGATCACTTGTGAATGTTGATGTGATGACGCTTGACGGAAGAAAAACAGAGAATTTAGTCAGCGGGTGGCTTGAGCCAGGAGTAAAAACAATTCCATGGAACCCGCCGGTCTTCACACCTGACGGAATCTGCCTGATCAGGTATGGAATCTCGGAGAAGGCCCGAGGAGATGCCGTCTGATGGCTACTGTGAAGTGTGTCATCACCCGGCAGCAATAAAAAAAAGGTACCGGATTGCGGTACCTTTTCATGTATTTATGTTCAGGAATTATTTCTTCCCGAATCTTATCGAAGACTGTGCTGCAGCAAGACGTGCAATCGGAACCCTGTACGGTGAGCAGCTTACATAGTTGAGTCCGTTTTTGAAACAGAACTCTACTGAAGCCGGGTCTCCACCCTGTTCTCCGCAGATGCCAATCTTCAGGTCGGGACGTGTTGCACGGCCCTTCTGAACTGACATCGTTATCAGCTGTCCTACGCCGTCCTGATCAATTGTCTGGAACGGGTCAGCAGCAAGCATCTTCTTGTCAAGATAGTCATTCATGAATCCGCCGATGTCATCACGGCTGAATCCGAAGCTCATCTGTGTGAGGTCATTGGTGCCGAATGAGAAGAACTCTGCAGATTTTGCCATACGGTCTGCAAGCAGTGCCGCACGCGGAATCTCGATCATTGTTCCGTATTTGTAGACGATCTTTTCAACACCGAATTTCCTGCATACTTCAGCGTACACCTTGTCTGCAAGCTTTTTCGTGAAATCGAGTTCGGAAACATCGCAGGTTACGGGAACCATAATTTCCGGAATCGGGTTCTTTCCTTCTTTCTTCAGTTCAACCGTAGCTTCAAAGATTGCGCGTATCTGCATCTCTGACACTTCCGGATATGTAACTCCGAGGCGTACACCGCGGTGGCCCATCATCGGGTTTGACTCATGGAGAGCCTCTCCGCGTTTTGCAATAGCTTCTACACTGATACCCAGTGCTTTTGCAAGTTCAGCCTGTTTCTCGGCACCCTGCGGCACAAACTCGTGAAGAGGCGGGTCAAGAAGACGGAATGTGACAGGAAGACCGTCCATAGCAACCATCGTATCCTTAATGTCTCTCTTGACATATGTGAAGAGTTCATCAAGGGCAGTCCTTCTTTCTTCAACGGAAGAGCTGAGGATCATCTTGCGAAGGAGGAAGAGGGGCTTCTCGGAGTTTTTGCCGTAGAACATATGTTCTGTGCGGAAGAGGCCTATACCCTCTGCACCGAATTCCCGTGCTATCCTTGCATCTTCAGGAGTGTCTGCATTGGTGCGTACTCCCATGATACGGTGTTTGTCAACAATCTTCATGAATGTCTGGAACCTGGGGTTCTCGGTTGCATCCATCAGTTTCATGGCTCCGTTGTACACGTTGCCCCTGGTACCGTTAAGGGTAATAACATCACCTTCCTTAAGAACTTTGTCGCTTCCGGTGATCTTGACCTGTTTGGCTGTTGCATCGACGTGCAGTCCGCCTGCGCCGACGATACAGCATTTACCCCAGCCGCGTGCCACGAGGGCTGCGTGCGAGGTCATTCCACCGCGTGCGGTAAGAATACCTGCTGCTGCGCGCATTCCTTCAACGTCTTCGGGATTAGTCTCTTCGCGCACGAGGATAACAGTCTCTCCCTTACGGTTCCATGCTACTGCATCTTCAGCGGTGAAGACGATTTTGCCGACTGCGGCACCCGGACCTGCCGGAAGGCCTTTAACAATCGGTGACACTTTCTTTTCTTCAGCGGGGTCACATATGGGATGCAGCAGTTCATCAAGCTGAGCAGGATCAAGACGCAGAACAGCTGTTCTTTCCTCAATAAGCCCTTCCTGGAGCATATCCATTGCCATGTTCAGTGCAGCAGTACCTGTACGCTTGCCGGCACGGCACTGAAGCATATAAAGCACACCTTCCTGTATTGTGAACTCGATGTCAAGCATATCGTGGAATGCCTTCTCAAGGATATTGCGGATATTGTCAAGTTCTGTATATGTTGAAGGCATTGACTCCTGCATGCTGTGCAGGTGCTTGTTCTGCTCATTCTTGGTGTCATCGTTGAGAGGGTTCGGGAGTACGGATACCTGCAACCACGTCTTCACCCTGAGCATTTACAAGCCACTCACCGTAGAACAGATTCTCTCCGGTGGCCGGGTTACGTGTGAATGCTACACCTGTGGCTGATGAGTCACCCATGTTGCCGAATACCATCGCCTGTACGTTTACAGCTGTTCCCCAATCGTCCGGAATGCCCTCGATGCGGCGGTATGATACTGCCTTCTTGCCGTTCCAGCTCTTGAATACAGCCTTGATGCTTCCCTCAAGCTGCTCACGTGCATCATCAGGAAACTCACTGCCAAGCGACTCTTTTACTCTCTTCTTGAAATTTTCAGCAAGCTGCTTGAGCTCGTCTGCAGTCAGGTCTGTGTCTGACTTATAACCTTTGCTGTGCTTAAACTCGTCAAGCATCTCGTCAAGCTGCTTGCGAATGCCTTTGCCGTCAGCCGTTTCCATTCCTTCGGCTTTCTCCATAACCACGTCTGCATACATCATGATGAGACGGCGGTATGAATCCCATACAAAACGCGGATTTCCGGTCTTCTTTATAAGACCCGGGATTGTTTCAGAGCACAGTCCGATGTTGAGGACCGTGTCCATCATGCCGGGCATCGAGCTGCGGGCTCCTGAACGGCAGGATACAAGAAGAGCATTCTCCCTGTCACCGTATTTCATGCCCATGGCTTCCTCCGCCTTTGTCATTGCCGACCATACTTCAGGCATCAGCTCTGCGGGTAATTCGCAATTGTTCTGATAATACTCTGTGCAGACTTCGGTTGTTATTGTGAAACCGGCCGGAACCGGGAGACCGAGCAGACACATTTCAGCAAGATTGGCACCTTTGCCACCGAGCAGATTCTTCATATCTGCCTTGCCTTCAGCACTTTTCTTGCCAAAGGAATAAACACGTTTGACTTTTGACATAACTTATTTAAATTACAATTAGTAAATAGCTTTTTATTGATCCGCAAAATTATAATAAAAGCGGATATAAAAAACACCTTTAAAAACAGTTTTAAGACCTCGGATGAAACATTATAAGGGTGTCTCTCAGGAAGCTTCGGTCAATGTGCGTATAAAGCTCTGTGGTGGTGATTGATTCGTGACCCAGCATTTCCTGTACGGCCCTCAGGTCTGCACCTCCCTGGACCAGATGTGTTGCAAATGAATGCCTGAAGGTATGAGGACTGATATTTTTCCTGATTCCGGCAGCAGTTGCAAGAGCTTTTATAATTGTAAAGACCATGACCCTTGTGAGTCTTTTTCCTCTGCGGTTCAGAAACAGTATGTTCTGATCAGTTATAACAGGCAGCAGCTTCCTCTTTTCAAAATAGCTGTCTATCTCGCGCAGGGCAGTTCGCCCCACAGGCACAAGCCGCTGTTTATTACCTTTGCCTGTAACGGTCACAAAACCGTCATCACGGTGGATATCAGTCAGCTTCATGTTTACGAGTTCTGATACCCTGAGACCGCAGCTGTACATCGTCTCGATCATTGCCCTGTTGCGGTGACCTTCCGGCTTGCTGAGGTCGATTGCTGCTATGAGCCTGTCTATCTCTTCGATTGTGAGCACTTCCGGCAGTTTGAGTCCCAGCTTGGGTGATTCGAGCAGGGTAGTCGGATTATCGGTGACAGTCCCTTCGATCAGAAGAAATTTATAAAAAGCCCTGATTCCCGATATCATCCTGGCCTGGGTACGGGCGGAATCGCCACCCTCGGGAGTCTGTGCCAGAAAATCACTCAGATCGGTATAGGTGACACTCCCCGGGTCCTTGCCGGCCTTCTCTGAATCGATAAATGACCGGAGCTTACCAAGGTCGTTCAGATATGCCTCCACACTGTTAGGGGAAAGAGATTTCTCTATCCTCAGGTAGCTCCCGAAGCTTCTTTCTGCTTCCTGCCAGGTAATTGTCATCATACGATACAGCCTGTTGTCATACCTTCCGTCTCCTCCGGATATCAAAACGCTCCTTCAGGAAAATGAAGGGGTAGCGGCAAAGTTATATCATAATCCAAAACAGTCAATAATCCGGTCATTTCTTTATTTTTGCATTGCGGCCCGACAAACATGTCAGCCACTGATAAATGAAGATACAGATTATAAACGGACCCAACCTGAACCTGCTAGGAACCCGTGAACCGGAAAAATACGGGACCAGGAGTTTTGAAGATTACCTTGAAGATCTCCGGAAAAAGATGCCGCAGGTCACCTTCAGCTATTTTCAGTCAAACATAGAGGGAGAGCTTGTAAATATGATACAGCATGCCGGCAGGGATTCTGACGCTGTCATAATTAATCCGGGTGGGTATTCACATACTTCGGTTGCTGTTGCAGATGCCATTGCATCGGTCAGTACTCCGGTTATTGAAGTGCATATATCCAACCTGCTGTCAAGGGAGGAGTTCCGTCATACGAGTATCACCGGAAGATTCTGCCGGGGATCCATAATGGGACTGGGTCTTGACGGCTACCGCCTGGCTGCTGAGTATTTTGTTTTAAAAGCTGAAAACGAAAAGCAATAAAATGGGGAAGAATCTCGACAGGAAAAGGACGAAGATAGTAGCCACCATTTCCGATAAAAACTGTGAACCCTCATTTCTGAAGAAACTTTATGAGGCTGGAATGGACGTTGTGAGGATCAACTCCGCCCACCAGACGCCCGAAGGAGTGACGAAAATTGTAACCAATGTCAGGGCGGTATCTGACAAGATAGCCATCCTGCTTGATACCAAGGGCCCTGAAATCAGAACCACTGTTTGCGATGCTCCCCTTGAATTTTTGAAGGGACAGAAGGTAACGATTGCCGGAAATGCAGATGAGAAAACGACTGCTTCGGTGATCAATGTAAATTACAGCGAGATAGCCCGGGATGTTCCGGTAGGGACCGATATCCTGATCGACGACGGCGAGCTTGAAATACGGATAATTGGCACAGACGGGATTACCCTGGAGGGCAGAATAGAAAACGACGGCATACTGGGCGCCAGGAAAACGGTGAATATACCACAGGTAAGGATTAACCTCCCCTCAGTGAGTGAGCGTGACCTGATCTTTATTGACCTGGCAGTAAAATTTGACATTGAGTTTATAGCCCATTCCTTTGTCAGGTCCGCAAAAGACATAAAAGCCGTCCAGAAAATACTTGACAGTTATAAAAGTGAGATCAGGATAATAGCCAAAATCGAAAATCAGCAGGGTGTAGATAACCTGGACGAGATAATGGAACATTCCTACGGCATCATGGTTGCCCGGGGAGACCTTGCCATTGAAGTCCCGTATGAGAAAATTCCCGGAATTCAGCGGATGATAATTGCCAAATGCATTGAAAAACGCAAACCGGTGATAGTGGCCACTCAGATGCTCCACTCAATGATCTCGAACCCAAGGCCTACAAGGGCTGAGGTCAGTGATGTGGCTAACGCAGTCTACAGCCAGACTGACGCCTTGATGCTCAGCGGTGAGACAGCTGCCGGAAAATACCCTGTTGAGTCGGTGAAGACAATGACCAGAATAGCTCACGAAGTGGAGGCTGAAAAGGAAAAATACATTGAAATGCCTGCAGGATGCCTGTCCGGAGAGGTCTCCTCATACCTTGCAAAGGTTGCAGTCAAGACTTCCATACGGGTTGATGCCAAAGCAATTATTGCTGATACAATAAAGGGGTCAGCAATCAGAGATATGGCTGCCTACAGGGGGTTCAACCCTATATTTTCACAGTGCTACTCGATACGCACAATGAGAGAACTGGCACTCTCTTACGGCGTTGTGGCAGTCTATATGGAGAAGAAAACTTCGGTTGACGAGTTCCTTTATGTTTCGCTTAAGCAACTGCTGACAACCAATGACCTGGAAGACAGTGATATAGTAATTGTTGTCGCCGGAAACTTTTCAAGAGGCACAGGATTTTCCTTTATCGAGGTAGGAACTGTTGAGTACCTTAAGGGCAGGGTAAGCATGGGAGACAGCGACCTGATGGCTTGATTTTTGCTGCATAAAACCGGATTGGGGCATGAAAATATTATTCCTGACATTGGCAGTGCTTTTACATCCGGTACATGTGTCACTTACCGGGATTGACTATAATTCCGCGAACCGGACATATACAATCTTTGTTAAGGTATATTCAGATGACCTGGAATCTGATATGAGACTGAATCCGGGATGCAAGAGCGGGCCGTTCAGTTCCCCTGATGAACAGTACGGTAATTATTTGTGTGACAGGGTGGTGATAATGGAGGACGGAAAGAAACTGGGACTCAAACTGACTGGAACGGAGTCAGACGGACTTGAGCACAGGTTCACCCTGGAGGCAAAGGGAGGCAGCAGGGTTAAGACGGTGGCAGTGGTTAACCGGATAATGACCCGGCTTTATGATGACCAGGCAAACATGGTCCTGTTCAGGTTTGATGATACGGAGGAAGGATATAAATTTACTCCTTCCGATACTCTTAGAAATTATTTTGTGAAATGAAACAGTTGATTATGAAGGATAAAAGATTTTTTCTGGGAATCATATTCTGTATGGCACTTTTTCCGGCGGTTATGGCAACCCACAACCGTGCCGGTGAAATAACATATGTTCAGCTGTCTGACCTTACATATGAAGTTACAATCACAACATTTACATACACCCAGAGCAAGGCGGACAGACCTCAGCTCGACTGCGAGTGGGGAGATAATTCGGTAACTACTGTAAACCGTATTTCCGAAACATATCTTCCGAACTTTTACAAAAAGAACGTGTATGTGGCCACTCATACCTACCCCGGGCCGGGAATCTATAAAATTGTTGTGCAGGATCCCAACCGGAACTTCGGAGTACTGAATATTCCCAATTCTGTCAACGTGGTATTCTCAATCCAGACAATACTGATCGCAAATCCTTCATTCGGGCGCAACAGCACGCCCGTGCTGCTTAATCCGCCTTACGACAAGGCGGCGTTGGGCCAGGTATTTATACACAACCCGGCAGCATTTGACCCTGACGGTGACAGCCTGTCATACAAGCTTACCACATGCACAAAAGAGGACGGCAAGGTCATCACAAACTATACTCTTCCCCCGGCCTCCAATAAATTCTATGTAGATTCCATCTCAGGTGACCTGGTGTGGGATACACCAACCGCCATCGGCATATATAATGCAGCAATGGAGATACAGGAATGGCGTAACGGAATCAAGATAGGGGTTGTGGTTCGCGACATGCAGATAGAGGTCTACGAGACTGACAACCATCCGCCGGTGACCTCACCGCTTCCGGACCTGTGCGTTGAGGCAGGGGCAACAGTAAGCATTGACATTACAGCATCGGATGCAGACGGCGACTCACTTGCGCTTCTTGCCACATCTGGAATTTTTACCTCTGCAACATGCCCTGCCACTTTCAGCAGGATCTCTTACACACCGGGCACTGTAACCTCGCGTCTGACCTGGATAACTTGTCACAGCAGCGTAAGACACCAGCCTTATGATATTGTAATTAAGGCCGAAGACTACAATGAGGAACTGCAGCTTGTGGATATTGACAACATGACAATCAAGGTGCTGGGACCGTCGCCTGTTTTGACTGCCGCTGCCCCGGAGGGAAAGTTCATCCGCCTGACATGGAATCCGTACGGGACAGGAGACATTGCCGGATTCAGTGTTTATCGCCGCGAAGGGGCTTCACCCTTCACACCGGACGAGTGCTATGACGGGATTCCTCCGTCAGCCGGCTATGAAAAGGTAGGCTATGTTGCCGGCTCTGCAACAGTTTCTTTTACCGATACTGATAACGGGGCAGGACTGGAATCCGGGATTGAATATTCATACCGTATTGTTGCGGTTTACCCCAACGGGACGGAGAGCAAACCGTCCAATGAGATAGTAACCTCCCTTATAACCGGAGTTCCTCTCATAACTCATGTATCAATACGCACAACAGATCCCGTGAACGGGTCACTGAGACTGGCATGGCAAAAACCCCTGCATCTTGATACAATCCCTGCAATCGGTCCGTATGAATACCTTATTTACAGGGCAGACGGCATCGCCGGGTCAGACTATCAGCTTGTCAAAACAATTGCCACTGCTGACCTTAATGATACTGTTTTTATTGACACCCTTATAAATACGGCAGTGCGTGGCTATGTCTATAAAATTGAACTGTACAACAACCAGCCGGGCAACCGGTTCCTGATAGGTGATCCGGGGGTGGCTTCATCTCTCTTCATTGTCACCTCTCCCGGCGACCGGAAGGTAAGATTCACATTCACCCGCAATGTTCCGTGGATCAATACGAAATATGACATTTACCGGTACAACCCGGTTTCATCGGCCTGGGAAATTAAGGGTACCACTGACCTTCTCACCTATACTGACGAAGGACTTGTAAACGGCACGGAGTACTGCTATTATGTGGTTTCCACCGGCGGTTACCAGGGCGCAGAAACACCGAAAAACCTTGTGAATTTCTCCCAACGTTCCTGTGCGACACCCCTCGACAATGAACCGCCGTGCACTCCTGTAATTACTGTCTCTTCACAGTGCGACAGCCTGTACAATACCCTGAGATGGACATTACCTGAACCGCTATGTTCTGAGGATGTCAGCGGTTACAACATTTATTTCAAACAGACCACTGATCTAAACCTGACACTTCTGACGACAATTACCGACAGGAACATATTCAAATATATTCACCAGCGTCCTGATTACGTTGCCGGGTGTTATGCTGTTTCGGCGTTTGATGACAACGGTAACGAGAGTGAAATGTCAGCCCTTGTGTGCATAGACTCATGTAATTTCTACGAGATCCCCAACGTTTTTACTCCTAACGGCGATGACATCAACGACTGGCTTGTAGCCAAGACCTCACCGCTGGTAGAAAAGGTGGAGTTCCGCCTTTTCAACAGGGGAGGGCTTCTTATATTCAGCACTCAGGAGCCGAAGCTCAACTGGGATGGTACATACAAGGGCAATCTTGTGCCGTCAGGTGTCTATTATTATGACTGTGAAGTGTTTGAAAGAAGGATATCCGGCACAGAGCAGTTTCATCTCAGCGGTTTCGTACACGTACTTACTGAAAAAGGTGCCGGACCTAAAATTCTGGAAGGTAAAAAATAGAGCTGTATGAAAATAAACATCATTTTTTCCCTGATTTTCGTCGCAGTACAGAGCGCATACGGCCAGTCAGCCTATGATGCGGTGCTCAGGGCCAGGGCCCTGGCCTCACGAGGGGAAACTGCAGAAGCTGCGGCTCTTGTTAGTTCCGTGATGTCGCCGGAGAGTTCATTCAAACTTTACCTGGAAAGGGGTGAAATATATCTCAGGGGTTCCGTGATAAAAGAGGCCAGGGCTGATTTCATGGCTGCTGAAGGCCGTATGCAGGGGACCGGCCTGTACGGTCTTGCGAGGTGTGCCGCTGCAGAAGGCAATGCAGCCGAAGCTGCACGTTATATGGAGGCCCACCTGAAGTCGCCGTATAAAAGGAGCGAGCCTGACATAATCCTTGACAGCTCATTTGCTTCCGTCTCATCATCACCAGAATGGAGAGCCCTGTGGAAAAAAGAATGGTACAGGGGTTTTGAACGAATGAAGTGGGAGACTGAACACTATCTGAAAGCGGGACGGACTGAAATGGCTGCGGAGACATGGTCATCACTGGCAGCGGAGTATCCCGGAATGCCTGTGACTGAGTACTGCGGCGCCCTGATCGCAATGGCAAGGTCCGGATACAGTGAGGCTGTGAAGACACTTGAGCCGTTGACCGAAAAGGCAGACGCACAGCCTGCATGGCTTTTTACCCTCGCGGAAGCTCACGCGAAGAACGGAAACTACCAGGCAGCAGCATCGGTGTATACCAGGCTGATCACATCTGAATTCCCCGACGCATCCCTTTTCCTGAAAAGGGGCGAGATGCGGGCTAAGGCCGGAGATACAAAAGCAGCCATTGAAGATTTTCAGAAATTTTTGGGTTACTACCCTGACGATTTCATGGCACTTAGCCTTCTGGGCAAGACTTTCGCAGAGGAAGGGGCCATTTATGAAGCCCTCCCTTACCTCAATGAGAACATTGAAAAGCATCCGGGCGAATCACAGGCATTCAGTCTGCGAGGTGACGCATGGTTTGCCGGGCGCACGTGGGACAAAGCTGCCGAAGATTATACAATGAGCCTTGACCTTGATCCTGAAAATCCGGCAGTGAACCTTAACCTTGCCCTGTCGCTGATAAACAGTGGCAAGGCTGATGACGCCTGCCATTTTCTGAGGAAGGCCAGGGATCTTGGTGAAAAGTCGGCAGCACAGTACCTGGCAAAGTACTGTCTCAAATAGTATTATCAGCCGGGAACAGCTACCTTGAGTGCTTCAGGATCCTGTCATACAGGTCTTTAGGCTTGAAAGGCTTTAGCACGTAATCGTTTATGGCCAGATTTTCGACCTTATCAGTATTTTCTGACATTACGGCTGCAGTAAGTGCGACAATAGGAATCTGACTGATTTTAGGGTCCTTATCCTGCCGAATGATGCGCGTTGCCTCTATTCCGTCCATAACCGGCATATGCAGGTCCATAAGGATTAGGTCATATTCGTTTTTGCTGACCTCATCAAGAGCCAGGCGGCCGTTCTCGACATGAGTGACAATTATTCCCCAGCTCTCAAGAAACTTATTGGCCACAAAGAAATTGATTTTATTATCCTCAGCTACAAGCACTCTTTTGCCGATCAGGGCTTTCATTGTATCGGCAGTGGCCAGATCGGCCGATTTATGGACGGCAGATGGCAGTGCATATTCAAGAGAGAATGTGAACACTGATCCTTTGTCAGGGACGCTTGTAAGCCCGATTTTACCACCCTGCAGGTCAATGAGCCGTTTGCAGATGGCAAGGCCGAGGCCTGTGCCTCCGAATTTGCGCGTCGTATCAGGAGAAGCCTGGGTGTAGCTTTCAAAAATCTCCTCAGTCTTGTCGGCAGCAATTCCAATACCTGTGTCAGAAACCGAAAACTCCAGCAGAGCCCTGTTAACACTCTTCTCCTTCACTGCAATCTTCAGGGCCACTGATCCTTCACTGGTGAATTTCATTGCATTCGACAGGAGGTTCGAAAGTATCTGGTTAAGCCTGATCGGGTCACCTATTAGTTCAGCCGGCAGGTCTGAGGCTTTCTCAACAGTGAAGGTTATGCCTTTTTCTTCAGCCCTGTGTGTGTAGGACCGTATAATATCCTCTATCAGAGTAGTCAGGTCGAATTCGGTCTTCTCGAAGACGATTTTCCCGGCTTCCATTTTATTATAATCGAGAATGTCATTGACAAGGGTCAGGAGGTGGTTGGCAGAAAAACGGAGGGTCTTGATAAATTCCATCTGGTCTTCACGCGGATCACCCTGGTACAACAGGTTGGTGATCCCTATTACCTCATTGAGCGGAGTCCTGATCTCGTGACTCATTGTTGACATGAACTGCTGCTTCGAGATTGCTGCTTCTTCAGCTCTCTTCCTTGCGCTGATAAGGTTATCAAGCATCTTCCTCCGCTGAATTGTCAGAACCATCTGATTTGCAATGAACTCGAATACCTGAAGGTCATCATTGTTGAAAGCATCCACCCGTTTATAGTCCTGCAGGCATATGGCACCGATAACTTCATCATCCATTTTCAGTGGCACTCCCATCCATATTTTGCAGGGTGATCCCACCAGGCTTATTGCACCTGTTTTTTCTATCTGAAGGATGTCATTTTCATCGAGGAGGACTGATTTGTTGTTTTTTATTACCCAGCCTGTAAGGGTATTTTTGGCGTCCGTCTCCTGGAAATGGTCGCGCTCATCGGCAAAAAACGGGAAGTTGAGTGTATCTTTCTCGCGGTTGTAGAGGGCGATAAAAAAGTTATTTACGTTCCACAGGCGGCCAATCTCCTTTACTATGGTCGGGTAGATATCAAAGATGTCAAAGTCCTGCAGTGCAACCGTGGAAATATTGTACTGAATTTCCTGCATCAGGCGGCTTTTGATCTCCCTCGTAATATCTCGGTAAATGCCCAGGAATGCAATTGGCTGATCATTGGCTATGACAGACGAGGCTATCAGGGAAACGTTAATCCTGTTGCCCTGTTTGTCCAGCCTGACAGTCTCCCGTATTGCAGTCTCTCCCGTAGCGGCTTCTTCATCCACTCTTTCGGCCTCTTCCCTGCATTCATCGGGAACCAGAAGGTCATCTACCATCCTGTTCTGAGCCTCTTCGGCACTGTATCCGAAAAGCTTGGTGAAACCCTTGTTCACCCTGAGTACCCTGCCATCAAAATCGGTCAGGACGATCCCTTCCGGTGCTGCATCTATGAGATGTTCAAGCAGTGCCTTTTCTGTGGAAAGCTGTGATTCGTATTCCTTATGTTTGCTTACATCTGTCAGCACGCACCTGTAACCGGTATTGGCCTTTCGTGAGAATATCGGCCCGGCGTGAAAGAGTACTGTGACTTTCTTCTTTTGCTTGTTTAACAGAAGGTATTCATTAAAAGTAATCTGACCCGGCTTCGTAAGGTCGGAAAGGTCTTTCATAAGTCTTTCCATATCCTCTTTGGCCAGCAGATCTGTAAGGAAGACACCTTCCTGAATGTCAGTATTGTTAAAGCCCAGGGTGAGCATTCCCTGAGTGTTTATGAAAGTAATACGGCCAGAGGTATCGATTTCGATAATCATTTCCGGCAGGAGTTCTGCAAAAGTCTCGAATACAATCCCCTGCTTGAGTATCTCGCTTTCTCTCGCTTTCTGATGCTGGCCTGCTTCCCAGGTTACCACTATGTCACCGGAAGAGAGAAGAAGACCAATGTAGTAACCCGCCTCATCCATCCCTCCGGGTAATATAGGCATCCGGTGGGATTCCTGGCGAATGACGATGGTCTCAAGCAGTGACCTGAGAACAGTGTTCCCGGCCAGCGATGTCTCTTCTATCTCTTTCCCGAGTACATCTTCGCGGTCAGTCTGCTCAAGCTCCTCAGCCCGGTAGTTGAAGTCTATTATATAAAACTTGTTGTCGTTGGTGTATCTGAATATTGCCACATAACTGCTCATCGTGTCAAAGACTTCCTTGAGTATCTTCTCTGATTCGGCACGGGCATGGCCTGCGTTAATGGCACTTATATCATTGTAAAAAGTAATGAGGAAGATATTGTCACCCATAAAGATTGTCTGGGCGCTGAAAAGGTACGGTCTTTCAACACCTGATCTGTCACGCAGCCTGATCTCCAGGTCCATAACCCTCCTGAGCCTCGAAAGGAGCCTGATGAACTTACGGCTCTGAATAAGGTCGACATATAGCTGAATGTCATCGGAAGTCTTTCCGATTATCTCCTCCCTTTTATAACCCAGGGTATCCAGAAAAGCCTGGTTTACCTCTACATATTCTCCAGTCTCCAGGTTGCTGAGGGTAATCAGCTGATTGGTAGAGTTAAATGCAAGGGCAGGAATTTCATACGAAGTGCTTTCTACTCTCTGGCTTTCATCTTTCATTTTATCCTCCGAGGTGTCCGCAATGTACATAACACAATATGAAACAGCTTATTTAAGTGGCATAAAAATAGTGATATATACCATAAAATGAAAGATTCAGGTCAGAATTATGTGGTTTTGCCGGTATGCTTTGCATAATAGGCACACCATTGGGCCAAACCGCAATCAGGGCATGCAGGATTGCGTGCAGTACATGTATAGCGTCCGTGGAGAAGAAGCCAGTGATGTGCCAGCGGTCTTTGCTCCTCCGGAATATGACGGGTTAGCTGAAGTTCTGCATCGAGCGGGGTTTTGGCACCCCTGGTAAGCCCAAGCCGCCCTGCCACCCTGAAAACATGCGTATCCACGGCTATAACAGGCTTATTCCACACCACTGACGCAATTACATTGGCTGTCTTCCGGCCTACACCCGGCAGAAGCATCAGGTCACTTATTTCGGAGGGTACTCTTCCTGAAAATCTGCTGACTATCATTTCTGCCATCCCTTTGATATGCTTCGCCTTATTGTTGGGATAAGAGCAACTCTTTATCAGATCAAAGATATCTTCAACGGAAGCCCGGGCCATGGAATCTGCATCCGGAAAACGCCTGAACAGGGCAGGGGTAATCAGATTTACCCGCTTGTCTGTGCACTGTGCCGAAAGAATTACAGCCACAATCAGTCGAAAGGGATCAGACCATGTAAGTTCAGTCTCCGCAACAGGGACATTGACGGAAAACCATGAGAGTATTCCATCATATCTCTCTTTTAAATTCATACCCTGCAATATTTTAATGAGATGAAAGTAACACTTTTTTATCTTTGCCGGTCAATACGGCAAAATGACTAATTACATCCAGGCAACAGATATCAGCAAACGCATCGGCGACCTGGTGCTCTTTAATGAGCTCACCTTCAATGCAGGCAGCGGTGACAAAATCGGCATAGTAGCCGTCAACGGTGCCGGAAAATCATCTCTGCTTGATATCCTTTCAGGAAGGGAAGCCCCGGACACCGGAAATATTATCCGGCGTAAAGGCACTACGGTTGGCTATCTCCGGCAGGTAACCGATCTTGACCAGACCAGGACTGTCTTCGACGAGGTATTTTCATCAGACAACAAAGCGCTGCGGCTCATAAGGGAATATGAGGAGGCAGTGGATGCCGGAGACCATCAGAAGCTGCATACTGTAATGCAGAAAATCGACGATATCAAGGCGTGGGACTACGAGGTGAGGGTGAAGCAGATACTTACCCGGCTGGAACTCCCTGATCATTCAGCCGTTGTCGGGTCGCTTTCAGGAGGTCAGCAGAAACGGGTGGAGCTGGCAAAAGTGCTTGTCGATGACCCTGACATTCTCATACTCGACGAACCCACCAACCATCTTGACGTGACGATGACGGAATGGCTGGAGGATTATCTCCTGAATTCCACAAAGGTCATACTGCTTGTCACTCACGACAGGTATTTTCTTGATAATGTCTGCAATGTCATATATGAGCTTGCAGAGGGTTCTCTTACGCGTTATGAAGGAAACTACGGCTATTTCCTTTCCCGACGTGACGAGCTTATGAACAGCCGGCTGGCTTCGGCCGACAAGGCCCGGAACCTGCTGAGAAAAGAGCTGGAATGGATCCGCAGGATGCCAAAGGCGAGAAGCCATAAGGCCAAATACCGCGTAGAAGCATTTGACGGGCTTAAAGAATCGGCAAGCGGGCCTCCTGAACAGAAAAGCCTGTCAATAAATATCTCTACATCACGCCTTGGCAGCAAAATCGTAAACCTGCACGGTATCTCCAAATCATTTGGAGGCAAACAGATAATCAGGGATTTCAGTTACAACTTCGGAAGAGGAACCAAGGTGGGGATCATAGGCGCCAACGGGTCCGGAAAATCCACCCTTCTCAACATTCTTACAGAACAGCTTCAGCCTGATACCGGTTTCGTTGAAAAAGGGGAGACGGTCGTCTTCGGTTATTACAGGCAGGAGGGAATAGTATTTGACGAGGGGCTTACCGTCATAGAGGCTGCAAGAAAGATCTCCGAGACAGTCGTTTCCTCTATGGGCAAGGACTTTTCGGTAAGTCAGTTCCTTACCTACTTCATGTTTCCGCCGTCACGTCAGCATACCCTTCTCCGGAAGCTGTCAGGCGGTGAAAGGCGACGTCTGTACCTGCTCACTGTGCTTATGCGGAATCCGAACTTCCTGATTCTTGATGAGCCGACAAATGACCTTGATATTCTGACTCTTAATGTGCTTGAAGATTACCTTATGGCATTTCAGGGTTCACTGGTTGTTGTATCTCACGACCGTTATTTTCTCGATAAGCTTGCAGAGTATATTTTCGAGATCCGCGATGGTGAAGTTGTCATCTATCCGGGCAACTACACCCGGCTGAGGCTTGAGAAAGAAAAGGCAGCCGCGCTCTCCGATGCTATTGTACCTGTTCCTTCAGGAAGCACCGGCTCACCGGAAAAGTCTTCGCGCCGGAAACCTGACCGCGGAAAGCGCAGTCTCACTTTTTCGGAAAAAACGGAGCTCGAAAGACTCCCGGCGGAGATTGAAGCACTCACTGCAGAACGAAATGAAATTGAAAAAAGGCTGTCAAGCCCCGACGGCTCGCATGCTGACATCAGCGAGCTTTCTGCCAGGCTTGCCGAAGTGCTGGATCTTACTGACACTAAGGAGCTAAGATGGCTCGAACTGAGCGAAAAAGCAGAGGGATGAAAAATATCATGGTATTATTATTTCCTAATGGTTACTTTTAACCTCGATGCACAGGATAAAAATTACAGGTGAAACAGGGGACTCGGTCCTGGTTATCGGAGGCCAGATCAGTGATCTTTCAGGGTATCTTCCTGGTAAGAAGCTGTTTATTATTACTGACACCAATGTGAACCGCCTTTACGGGGGCTCGTTTCCTCCGGCGACAGTGCTGACTGTGGAACCCGGCGAGCAGAGCAAAGCGCTCCATGTGGTCGGCGAATTGTGTGGCAGATTGCTTGAAAACGGAGCGGACCGGTCATCATTTATCCTCGGATTTGGTGGCGGAGTTGTATGCGATATAGCAGGGCTGGTTGCTTCTCTTTACATGAGAGGAGTCAGTCACGGTTTTGTCTCAACTACACTTCTTTCACAGGTAGATGCCAGCATCGGAGGCAAAACCGGGGTGAATCTGGGTTCCTGGAAAAACCTGATCGGCACTTTCAGGCAACCGGAATTTGTCATTTGCGACCAGTCAATGCTATCGACTTTGCCCGATGAAGAATATCTCTCAGGCATCGGTGAACTTATTAAACACGCTGTTATACGTGACAGGAAGCTTTTCTTTGAAATGGCTGGTGCCCTCCCGAAGATTCTGGACAGGGATCCGGCTCTACTGGAAGATTTTATCCTCAGGTCTGTGAGGATAAAAGCTTCGATAGTCAGACGCGATCCGTTCGAGAGTGGCTTAAGAAGACTTCTCAATTTCGGACATACCTTCGGCCATCCCATTGAGATGGCATCCGGGCTGCCTCATGGCATTGCGGTCATGAAGGGTATGCTCATAGCCTCCGAGCTTTCAGTTTGGACAGGGGTGATGCCGGCAGAGGAACAGAGGCTCCTGGAAGGGATGCTGCTGCCGCATGATCCCCGCTGCAAATGACGATCTGCCGGCAGACATAATGACCCGGGTAACCCGCGACAAGAAAAGCGAGTCAGGTGTGCTGAATGTTGTTCTCCTTCGGTCCGTTGGGAAATCGTTTGTAAAAAGGATCTCCTTTTCCGGAATAGAGGCATTCCTTGAAGACAGAAATAAGGTAAATTTTAGAAAATAAAGATGAATACTGTAGGCGTTGCATTCAGAGTATCCATATTCGGCGAATCACACGGACCGGCTATAGGCGTAGTGATTGACGGCTGCCCCGCCGGACTCCAGTACTGGCGTGAAGAACTGATGGCAGACCTTTCAAGGCGAAAGGGACTGGTGCCCGGTACCACTATGAGGAAAGAGACAGACGAGCCGGAGATACAGAGCGGGATATACAAAAACTTCACCACCGGGGCGCCGCTGGTAATATGTACCCGGAACAACGACTTCAGACCCGGAGATTATGAGATGTTTACCAGCATCCCGAGGCCCGGCCATGCAGATTTCACTGCAGGTTACAAATACAGGGGATTCAGTGATATGCGCGGAGGAGGTCATTTCTCAGGACGCCTGACCTGGGGACTCGTGACGGCAGGATATTTTGCCCGGAAGATACTCTCCCCGGCAATCATTTCAGCCAACCTCATCGAGGCTGGGGGTGATAAAGATATAGCCGCCGCCATAAGCCGGGCGGTTGAAACAAATGATACAATAGGAGGTGTAGTCGAGTGTGTTGTCCGCAATGTACCGAAGGGTATAGGTGAACCTGCATTTCTATCTGTCGAATCGGAATTGGGTCAGATAGCTTTTGGCATTCCTGCAGTGAACGGGGTTGAGTTCGGAGCGGGGTTTGCATCTTCACGGAGCTACGGTTCCCGGAACAATGACCCGTTCATCGATGCAAGAGGCAGGACCTCAACAAACAATGCAGGCGGGGTCAACGGGGGTATCACCAACGGCAATGATTTGGTAATGAGAGTATCAGTTAAACCTGCGGCAAGTACAGGTGTGACCCAGACAACTTTTGACCTGCAGAAGGGAGAAATGACCGAACTGGAAGTTACCGGCAGGCATGATGCCTGTATTGCACGCAGGATACCTGTCATCCTCGAGTCCGCCGTAGCTATAGGTCTTGCCGACCTGTTTCTGCTCGACCGGGGAATCAACGGTGTGAGGGAGAGGTAAGGAGAATTTTCGATTTGCGATTTGCGAATTGCGAATTGCGAATTGCGAATTGCGATTTTAAATTTGCGATTGTTTGGCTCGTTTTTTGTGAAATTCAGGTTAGACAACCTTTCCCAGAACCTGATAAATTCTTCAGTAATGTCCAGAATACTCCTTGTCTACATTGCGCTCATCCTGGCCGCACCACCCCTCTTTTCACAAAAAACCGGCAAAAAGAGTGTCTTCGGCGTAAATTCGGGTGTCTCACTTCCGTTTAACGATTTCGCTGACAAAACAATGATCTATCGTGCCGGGTTTGCCTCTGCAGGTCCTAACATCGAGGCGGAATACCTTTATTACGGTAAGATATTCGGTTTCTCCTCAAGCATCGGCTATGCCAGCATATTCTTCAATGAAAAGGCCTACCAGGCAGAATACGCACGTGTGCTGGGAGGCTACGGCATCAACGAGGTGACGGCAGGTAACTACCAGATAATTAAGTTCCTTGTCGGCTACACCCTCAAAATCCCCGAGTTCAGTCATACCGAGGTGATGATTCTCTTTCATCTCGGCTATGCACTCACCGTTCACCCAGACCTGCTCGTGACCAACTCGGAGCTGGGTGAGATAAACAGAGTAGCAAAGGACGCCGGCGGCGCCCCGGTAAGCAATGCGGGACTGAAAATCAATTACTGGCTGACCAGGCAGTATGGCCTGACCCTGAACGCAGGTCTGAACCTGACTCTGCCAGGGTTCTATGATGAAACAGGCCCGGGGGGTAGCTTTTTCCTGCCTGTACACTATTCAAACATCAATATCGGGTTCGTTATGAACCTTAAACCTGCATCACTATGAAAAGAACATCATATTTGTTCCTTCTACCGATGCTCCTCGTCTCCTGTGGCGGTAACAGGCTGAACTTCGACAAGGGGATCATTCCTCACACACCTGTGAATTTCTCATTCAGTCAATTCGCCGTATGACGATTACAATTCGGACCTCAAGATCTCGTGGACCGAAATGAATTTCAACCTGATCTTCTCCACTAACAGGAATTCCAATAATAACTTCGACTTCATTTGTTACGGAGGACACAATGAGTTTGACCTTATCGACGGAAGCTTCACTATGGTAGCCTCAACGAAGAATAACAGCCTTCTCGGAGTTGTCAACACAAGCAGCAATGAGTTCGGCCCGTTCTTTACATCAGATTATTCCGATTATTACAATTGGATGAAAAGCGGCGATGACAGGCGTTTCTTTTACAGCAGCGACCTGAACGGAAACCTCGATATCTTCTGTTGCAAATATGAATTTGGAGAAGAAGTTTTCCGGTCTGCCGGAGACCCGTTCCGTGTCAGCATACTTAACACAGCATTTGATGAAGGATACCTGACAATTCACAGCGGCGGTGAGACCGGCAGGGAGACGGTTTATTTCATGTCGGACCGCGAGGGCTCATTCGATATCTACCGCGCCACGGGTGAGGAGGAAAAGCTGATCACCGAATCCGCAGCTGTCACCATCACAAAGGTCCAACAGCTGAGCAGCAGCGCCGATGACAAGTGTCCCTATATCTGTGGAAACATATTGGTATTTACATCTGACCGCGAGGGAGGTTTTGGCGGTTTCGACCTGTGGTACTCCGTTTATAACGGCCAGGAATGGTCTGCACCGGTTAACCTCGGCGAGGATTTCAATACGGAATACGATGAATACCGGCCTGTAGTTGTCGCGGCAGGGGAGAGATACATTAATGATCTGATGATCTTCTCGTCAAACCGGCCGGGTGGAAAGGGCGGGTTTGATCTTTACTATGCGGGCATCCCCCGTAAAAATTAAGAATTAATTCTTTTCGCCTCCCCGCTGTCTGTCTCCTCCCTAAAATTGTCCGCCAGCTGGCGGACAATTTCTGAACGGTCGGTCCTCTATTGCCTACTGCCCATTGCCTCAAATATTCACATCGTGATCATCAAAATTTTTCCAGTTTCCGGTGTGACTTTGTACCGGTTGTCTATCCGGTAACCCATGACCCATACAACATCCTTTCCGGAGAGTAAAACCATCACCTTCTCCTTGGATGTCACAGGCACCTTCAGGTCTGTCAGCAAATCACTTATCTTTTTCATTCCGGTCATGCCGAGCGGAGAGAATCTGTCTCCCGGTTTCCACCGCCTGACAGTCAGCGGGAATCTTAGCAGATCAAGGTCGAGGCAGGCTGTCAGACTTCCTGAAGGCAGCGGGTCATTACCCTTGTTTATTACGGTAATATCTGAAAAAAGACCTGATAAGCTCATTTCATCAAGGGATGTAAAGCTGTAGCCAGCTTCCTGCTCACTTTTCCTGTCAGTTATTATAAGCCTGTTTCTGTCGCGGAGTATCCGGTGACTGGAAGTCGTTATGTATTTCCCGGTCGGTGATTCGAGAAGAGCAAGCAGATCTCTGGTCTGCCCGGGTGACACACCATACTTTCTGAAGAGTTCGAACATGAAAGCTCCCTCAGGACGGAGTACTGACAGCGCCGAAACGTCAGCTGCAATATCATCTCCTGCGTTCCTGAAGAGTGACTTGCGTGTTTCCTCAATACAGGTCTCTATAATAGCTGCAGAAGCGGTCAGGTGTTCCATAGTGGCGGTAATCGCAGACAGGGAGTGGGCATTAACTTCCAAAAGCTCCGGTATAACCCTGTTCCTTAGCCTGTTCCTGACATACTTAATCTGTGAGTTGGAACTGTCCTCACGGAAAGTGATCCCATTCCTGGCGGCATAAGCTGCAATTTCATCGCGCTTTGCGAAAAGCAAAGGTCTGATAACATTTCCGTGATGAGGACTCATTCCGGTCAGTCCGTTCAGTCCTGTTCCCCTCAGCAGGTTAATAAGAAATGTCTCGGCATTGTCATTTAAGTTGTGTCCCACAGCAACGGCATCGAACCCTTTTTCGGTGACCAGGCTGTTAAACCAGGAGTATCTCAGTTCCCTGGCGGCCATTTGCACCGAAATGCCTTTTTCTGCACAGAAAGCAAGTGTGTTAAAGGTCTCTGCGTAAAATGTAATCCCGTATTTTGAAGCATAATCGCGTACAAACTTTTCATCACCGTCAGACTCCGCCCCCCTGAGGGAGAAATTGCAATGCGCGATAGCATGATTTATACCTGCTTCCCTGATAAGCCATGCCAGGACCATTGAGTCGATGCCTCCGCTGACTGCAAGAAGCAGCCTTGCTTCTTTGCTGAACAGCCTGTTTTGTTCTGAATATTCGAGGAATCTTTTTATCATTAATTTATATTTTTAAGAACAGTTCTGTCTGCCGGGTGAATTAGCTATGTCAGCGGTAGGGGATAACACCTGGCGGTCCCGGTTCGAAGCCGGGAGGTCTGAGTTTAACAATACCGTTGACAGAGGCCCATGAAGTCTCTGACCATGGAGGCGATGAAGGATAGATACCAAATCTCAGCTGAATTGTGTTAATCACGAGCTGATCATTCCTGATCCTTACTCCCAGTCCGAACCCGGTGACATTATGGTATTCGCCTGAACCGAGATTGCCCTTGATAAGAAACCCTGCATCGGCAAATGTGAAAAGTGCGAACCTGAAACCGTAGACAGGCTTCGGAGTGAACAGTACAGGCTCAACACTTATGACAATCCGGTGATTACCGTTAATAGAGTCATTGACAAATCCTCTTACAAGGTTTGAGCTCTTAAAATAGAGATATTCATCAGAGTACCTGTTAAATCCTCTTGTATAGTAGAGATTGACAAATGTCCGGAGCTGTGAACGGCCGGTATGGACAAGTGGAGTGAAGTACCTGACAGTCAGCTGAAGCATTCCCTGTTCAGTGGCCCTGTCATTGTAAAATGAAGAAAAACTTAATCCGCCGTAAATATATCCGAAGCGGTTAAAGATATTTCCGTATGCCACCCTGGCACCAAAATATGTTCTCCACTTAAATTCATTAATCTCTCTGCCTGCGTCGGCTTCGATGAGATATCCATAGGGTATGTCCTCTGTGCGTCCGTAGCTGTATATCAGAGAGGTGTTGATGAATTTTTGTGTCGAAAGGGCGATACTCCCGATGAATAACTGGTATTTCTGCAGTCTGTAATAATCGTTTCCGGTTATTTCAGGCCTGTTGAAGACGTTATTGTTAATATACCGCGTGGAAAAAATAAGTCGTGTGACCCTTGCCCTGTCAAGTAAAAACGACCTTGCGACCCAGTAATCCTGGTAGGTGAAGCGCAGAGGAACCGGAACAAGCATCGTGTCAAGGTCTTCGGTGGTATTTGTCAGCCGTGCCGTTGCCGACCAGGCATATTTTGTGTCGGAGCTGATAAAGGTCCTGCTGAACACACCTCCTAGGGTATTCGACCCGAGGCCGTCAGAAAAGTCAAGTTCAAGATTTGCAAAAGTACGGGCTATATTCTTTACGGCATACCTGGTACCTATCCCCGGGTAACTGTATTCCTTGAAATTATAGGGAACGCTGATGTCCCATTCGTGTCCGAATCCCGCAAAATTCCGGTTCAGGAATGTTACTTTACCCCTGGTAAAATCATCAAGCCTCACTTCGAGGCCCAGTGGATAAGTTTCACGTATTACAATTACCACATCAGCCTGATTTTCTCCGGCCGGGATGATAAGAATGCGCGCATCCTCGATAAACGGAAGATTCCTGAGAAGCCTTTCATTATCAGACATCTCGAGCGATGAGATCGTGTCGCCAACATTGAAAAGCATATATTTCCCCAGAACAAAACTCCTTGATTTGGTGTAGGTAGAATTAAGTATCTTTTCAAATTTGGCGGGGTCATAAAATATCGGGTCGTCGATATTGGTTCCAAAGGCGTTCAGCCTCATTATCTCACGCTTTCTGATTACCATACCCTCGTATTGAATGAAGGGCCTGGTGCTTCCCAGGTTATTTTTCAGGTCTACGCCTGACGGAGGGGTGACAACGATAATATCATAAAGGAGGCGGGTAAGACGTCTTTTCTCGGCCCTCACCCTGAGAGTGTCATAAAATGCCCTGGTAACAGTGTCACGGCTGATCTCCTCCTGCGCATATGAGGCAGTGGAAAAACCCAGCAGTAAGGTAAGTATTACAGTAATTGGTCTGAATAGAAAAAGACTATTTAAGCACCGGTTCACTGCTGTTTGGGATTGTCATCCAGAACGTCATCAGAATTAAACTGGAATCCCAGTCGTTTTCCGGTGATGAGCCTGGTCTGCTGAATTTTTGATTCTGCCTGGCCGACAGAGGCAATTTTTATTGCATCGTATGGAGGCACCAGAAGATCAAATTCAAGAGAGTAATTGATGGCGGTGTAGACTATATTCTGCAGTGATTCTTTGCTGTATTCCTCATTCCCGTAATTGGTGAACAGCATACCCATCTGCCTCTTGCCCTCCACAAAATACTGGTTCTCATGATTGATGAATATACGGGCAATAAGGTAACCAAGATCCTCCAGCCTTGAAAACCTGAATGAGTCAGCAAGAAAGTTGTAAATGTTGATGACACCGCTGTAGGCATTGAACTTGTTCTTCTGGATGTACGCCGTTTTCCAGGCCGGATGCTCGCGGTCAAACTGGAAAATGTTCGAATGCATGCTGAATAAAAGCATATCAGCGGCAACCCTTAGCTGTGCATCATAGTTGCTTCGGTCAGTGTACTCCATCCGTATCCTGGGATCAATTCCCAAAAGGCTTGTATTGACCTCCTTGGTAAGGTTTTTAAGTATATCCTTTATGATCATGAAGGCAACCGAGGTGTTGTCATAAACCTTTTCCTTAAGCACAGACTTACTCTTAAGGGTGTCAACGATCATTAACTTTTTCTTTGGTGATTCATCCTGCATGGTACTCTCTTTTAACTATGCGCACCTAATTTAACGTTTTATTTATTACAAAATCAAAACGCCGCTTCATTTGAATGAAACGGCGTCTTTAAATGCGATTTTTGCTCAATAGGAACGGGCAAAAAGAACTCTTCTTTCCGAGGGTTTGCCGGTCCGGACACACCTTCCCTTTTCTGCGGGGCTGTCGAAGGGAATTATGCGGATTGTAGCCTTTGTCTCGTTTTTAATAATCTCTTCAGTCTCCGGTGTTCCGTCCCAGTGCGCCATCACAAATCCGCCCTTATTCTCTATGATATCCCGGAATTCTTCCCAGGTTTCGACGTAATAAGTGCTTTTGTCACGGAATTCAGTGGCTTTGCGCAGCATATTGTTCTGTATTTCATCCATCAGCGCTGTCACATGAGCCACTATGTTGTCACGGCTGACAGTCTCCTTGGTGAGTGTATCACGTCTTGCCACTTCGACTGTCCCTTCATCTGCATCGCGGGGCCCTATTGCAAGCCTTACCGGTACACCTTTAAGTTCGTAATCTGCAAATTTGAATCCGGGCTTCTGGGTATCACGGTTGTCATATTTGACATTCAGTCCGGCATTCTCAAGCTTCAATTTGAGGTCTGTGGCTATTTCGGAAATTTTATCAAGCTGTTCATTCCCCTTGTAAATGGGAATTATGACGACGTGGATGGGAGCGAGCTTCGGTGGTATTATCAGGCCGTTGTCATCACCGTGAGCCATTATCAGAGCACCCATAAGCCTGGTTGATACTCCCCAGCTGGTGGCCCATACATAGTCGAGCTTGCCCTCCCTGTTTGTAAACTGTACGTCGAAGGCTTTCGCGAAGTTCTGCCCCAGGAAGTGGCTGGTGCCTGCCTGAAGTGCCTTGCCGTCCTGCATCAGAGCCTCGATTGCATAGGTGTCTTCAGCACCGGCAAAACGTTCGCTTACAGATTTATATCCCTTGATTACCGGAATAGCCATGAAGTTGGTGGCAAAGTCGGCATAGAGGTCAATTATCTTGTTTGTTTCCTCCACGGCCTCTTCACGTGTGGCGTGGGCTGTATGGCCTTCCTGCCACAGGAATTCTGCCGTACGAAGGAAGAGCCTCGTTCGCATTTCCCACCTTACAACATTCGCCCATTGATTGATCAGGAGGGGAAGATCACGGTAGGAGTGTATCCAGTCTTTATATGTACTCCATATGATTGTCTCAGATGTGGGCCTGACTATCAGTTCCTCTTCAAGCTTTGCATCCGGGTCAACGATTACCCCTTTCCCGTTGGGATCCTTCATGAGACGGTAATGTGTTACGACTGCGCACTCTTTTGCGAAGCCCTCGACGTGTGCCGCTTCGCGACTGAAGAAAGACTTGGGAATAAAGAGCGGGAAGTATGCATTTACGTGCCCCGTGGCCTTGAACTTCCTGTCAAGCTCTGCCTGAATTTTCTCCCAGATAGCATAACCGTACGGCTTGATAACCATGCAGCCTCTCACGGCTGAATTTTCAGCCAGATCTGCCTTTATTACAAGATCATTGTACCATTGTGAATAATTTTCTTCCCTGCTTGTCAGAAATTTGGCCATTTGTTTGGTATAGTATTTGAATAATGTTAAATAGCATTGCAAAAGATTGCGTAAAAATAGATAAAACTTGTGAACCGGAAAGAGGAGGTACGCCATGAAGACAAAAATATTACTCGCAGTAACAGCCATGCTGGCATTTGCACTCTGTGCGACCGCTGAAGAACGAAGCCCGGATTCCGGAGCTTCCGGATATGGTTATGGCAGTCAGCAGGTTGTGGTGAACAACTATTATTACGGTAACGGGTATGAGTACTCGTCACGCCTGAAAAGGTTTCACAACTCCTACACCAGCTTTGATTTTTATTCACCGGTTTACACCGAAGCGTACTGGTACAACTTTACTCCTTATACATGGGGTGTCTCCATCTATGACGACTGGTACTATTACGGAGCAGGTGTTTCAAGGTATTCATGGCGAAGCGGTTTTGGCGGCTCTTACTGGTGGGGCTATGACCCCTGGATGGACTATGATCCCTGGATGGGATACGGATGGAACTCATGGTACAGTCCGGGATTCAGCAACGGTATAAATATCTACCTGGGCAGGCCGCAGTACCACTACCCGGTGGCATGGAACAGATGGAACTATCATCAGCACTGGGATTCATACAGACCTGTCTATATTGTGAACAATAACCGCTACAACACATACGTCAATACCAACAATTACGGCAGGAATTACAATCCTTCCCGGACTGAGACAACAGACCGCCGGTCAGGATATACGATTGTCAACGGTAGGAGTACACGGGATTCAGGCTCCGGAACCGGATCCACAGGGAGCGCAGGCACCGGCACTCGGCACCGGCAGAACCCAGGGCACAAGAGTCGGCACAGGCACTCCGGCACCGGCAGAACCCAGGGCACAAGAGTCGGCACGGGCACTTCCGGCACCGGCAGAACCCAGGGCACAAGAGTCGGCACAGGCACTTCAGAAAACAGTGGCACCAGCACCGGTCAGGGTAACAACGATAAGGAAAAGAGTAATAACGGATTGCGGGTGGGTCAGTACAGGAGAGGTGTTGCCGTTCCTGCTGAAGCAAAACCAAATGAACCCGCAAGACCCAATAATCCAAATGTGAATGACAGGATCGATCCGGGGAAGGAAAAGACAGGAACACAGACCCGGACACAAACTGAGATGAAGGCCCCGGTCCCTGCCCAGTCGCGTCAGCAGACTCAGGGAACAGTCAGAACCAATACCCGCAGAAATGAGACTACTGTAAGTCAGGGGTCATCAACGGGCACAACCCGGGCAGGAGAGACAACCGTCACAAAAAGCACGGAGAAAAAGTCAACAGAATCAGCAGAGAGCAAGACCTCAAAAACCGAATCGGGCAGAAGAAGCACTACTTCAGTAAAAAAACGGTAATGATATCAGCGTAACCTTAAAATTGGTACGGATTTTGTTATATTCAGATAAAGATAACTTTAGGAGGGTTAAGATGAAAAAATTCAGGTACATAATCCCGGTAATTCTGGTGGCAGCAAGCTCGTGTACATCACAGCTTTTCACCGGAACTGCTTATGATGATCTCTATTACAGGGAGTCAGATCAGCCGGTTGTAGCGGTACAGCAGAACTCCCCTGACAGGACAACGGAGCAGTATTATGACAATATCTTTGCCGGCGACACACTTATCGCTGACGAATATGTGCCGTATGACGAGTCAATTGCACAGGAAGTTATTCTGAAAGACGGTTCAATAGATAATAATTACTATAATTACCTGAGCCCCTCAGATCAGATTTATCTGTTCAATGACAGCTATTTCTACCCCTACTGGAGAGACCCGTTCTACTTCAGCCCTTTCTCAACAAGGCTCTCATTCGGATATAATTATTTCGGATCTCCCTACTTCGGTGGCGGAATGTATGATCCTTTCTGGTATGACTCCTATATGTACAGCCCCTATATGTATAATCCCTACTACTCATATAACCCATACTGGGGCTATAACTCGTACTGGGGTTACGGATACAATCCATGGATGTATTCAGGCTACTATAACAACGGCTACTATTACCAGAGTAATGATGCGAACAGTAACTATATCGCCCGCAGGGGAGGTTTCAGCACATCAATGAGGACAGGTACTACCGGTGACGGCAGGAACAAGGCCGGTTCATCATATACCCAGGGAAATGTTGCCTCAGGTTCGCAGGGGACTATTCCTTCGAGGAGATCAACCTACGGTACAACTGACGGCACGAATACAACTAACAAGATCCGGCTCCGGCGTTTCGAGGACCTCTACCGACGGTACGAGAACTTATTCAGCACCCAACACAGTAACTCAGAATCCGGGTTATACCCGCCGCGAACAGACAGGCATCTCAACACAGGTAAGATCGCAGGGTCAGATTCCCGCACAGGGAGAAACAAGGACACAGAGCGTAAACAGGCCACAGTACCAGACAACTGAAAGAACATACACACCGAGCTATAATAACCCCAGGATGAGTTCCAGGCCGTCATACAACAACAGCCGGAGTACAACCGAAGGCAGTGGCACATCTGTCTACAACAACCAGGGGGCTGTCAGAAGCAGCAGCAGTACACCGGGTCAGTCGAGAACGCAGTATAACAACAGCTCATCAGGTTACACGCCCTCCAGGTCCTCCTCCTCACCTTCCTATTCAGCACCATCACGGAGCAGCGGCAGCACCTCGGTAAGTTCCGGAAGCCGTAGCAGCAGCGGAGGTTCTTCATACTCGGGAGGCAGCTCCAACTACTCGTCAGGATCAAGATCCTCATCATCGGGCAGCTACAGCTCAGGTTCTTCCTCAGGTTCTTCCTCAGGTTCTTCGTCATCATCCTCTTCATCATCTGAAGGTTCGGGAGGAAGAAGGAGGTAATAAAATAAAAATATCCTGAAAGTCATGTTCCGCCAATGCAGGAGCAGCAGGGTTCTTATACTTCAAAATAAAGAAATGATGAAAAGGAAAGTATTCATAATGATGACAGTTCTGCTGATCCCTCTCGGTATGATGGCACAGAACCTCGATGATGCACTAAGGTATTCGAAGCTCTTCTACCAGGGTACAGCACGCTTCAACGGAATGAGCGGAGCATTCACAGCCCTTGGCGGAGACCTTTCTGCCATATCGCTTAACCCGGCTTCCGCTGCTGTCTTCAGGTCCACGGAATTTGCAGTTTCACCGCAGCTGATGTTCAGAAACGACTGGGCTAATTATTCAGGATCATCGAATGACAGCAAGCTGACTGATTTCAATATCGGCCAGATAGGACTTGTCTCTGCAATTACCCTTGGTGAAGGATCCGCGCTGAAAAGTCTTAGTGTCGCCTATTCATACAACCGGACGAATAATTTCAGCCAGCGAACAATAGTTTCCGGAACCAGCGACGCAAGCTCCATGTCTGACTACTGGGCCTCACTGGCCAACGGATACTATACAGACGAGCTTGAAGATAATACTTCAGGCGGTTTCATGGCATATGAGACATGGTTGATCGACACACTTTCAAACAGTTATACACAGTATGCTTCAGTCTTCTCTTATTACGGTGAGATGAACCCGGCATACGGTCAGCAGACCGAAAGGGTAATTGACAACGGCGGCTATACCGGAGAACATACAATTGCCTTCGGCGCAAATGTAGGAAACAAGCTATACCTGGGTGCAGGATTCGGAATTACGGCACTTTCATTTACAGGACATTATACTCATACCGAATCTGATGACCTGGACAATGTTCCTGATTTTGTAAGGTTTACATATACTGACCATTTTGTTGCCACAGGTTCAGGATTGAATTTCAAGCTCGGGGCAATCCTCAAGCCGATTGAGGCGATAAGGCTGGGATTCAGTTTCACTACTCCGACTGTTTACCGTGTGACCGAAAATTACTACAGCAACCTTACATCCTATTTTGACGGAGATACGCCTTCGAATCCCGCCGACGACGGCAATTATGAGGTCAGCAAGGATCCGATGGGCTACGGATACCGGGTCACTACTCCTTACAGGATAAACACAGGTATTGCTTTCCAGATCGGAACGATGGCCCTTGTAAGTGCTGACTATGAATTTGTTGATTATTCAAGTGCAAAACTCAGTCGTGGGTCTGACGGATACGAATTCTCCACGGAGAATGATGATATTAAATCTGAATTGAAAAGTGCAGGAAACCTGAGGCTTGGAGCTGAGGTGCGTCTCGGTTCGGTCTATTTCCGGGGCGGACTAAGCCATCACGGCTCATCGTACAGTGACGGTGCCCTCAACGAAACGGCTGATTATAACGGTTATAGTGCCGGAATCGGCTACAGGCAACCTGGATTCTTTTTAGACTTTTCATTTGCAGGCCTGATACATTCCGAGAATTATCTGATGTATCCCGATGCCTGGCTTGAAACTGCGGTGATTGACACCAATGACAAGTTTATTACAGCGACAGTTGGTCTTAAGTTTTAATTATATTTCCTATTCTGTTTTTCACTCCGGAGACTTCAGCAGCAATGCTTTAGTCTCCGGTCCGTTATTGAGCAGGAGGTCAATGATGCTTAATCCCGGCACAAAACCGTACCTGTCAGAGAATACCTGCGTATAATCCGCGCCAGGATTCCTGAATGCTCCTTCAGACTTTTTTGGAGTGAGAGTATATCTGTAGTCGGCTTCAGCAATTCCTTCACCTGTAAACTCACCGGTGAAACGTACCGGCACATTTATCCCTATGGCATCAAGCATAGCCTTCAGGGCATTATAATTAAGGTCGAGCAGGTACCTGAAATCACCGGTTATGACCTCCTTCAGGATATCGAAATAGAATTCGAAATACGGTGCAGTGGCATAGGCTGACATTATGCCCCGCAGATGAAGCTCACGCCATCTGCGGCTGCTGTCGATTTCAATATCTCTTACAGGTGTCTTGTGAAATGACCCGCGCAAAACAGGAACTACGAGATCAAGCGGCCCGTTTGCCCCAAGAATTGTACACCTGTTGCGGTATGTCTGTTTGTGATAGTTCTCCCACCTTTCAATCTGAACATCCCCGGCACCGGCTATGAGAGTGAAATATCTTGCCGGTGGAAAATAGGCGGTGGAAAGAAGAACTGTGGCAGCCATTGTTTTCAGAGCCGGTTGATCCTGCTGGCTGAAAACCCCGCACCGAAACCGTTGTCGATATTTACAACTGTCACTCCGGCAGCGCAGCTGGTGAGCATGGCAAGCAATGCGGAGATCCCTTCGAAAGAAGCCCCGTAACCCACGCTTGTGGGTACGGCAATGACCGGCATGTTAACAAGACCTCCGATTACACTTGCGAGTGCCCCCTCCATTCCGGCTATGACAATAGCTACCCTGCATTCACGGATCTCGGGCAGCTTGTCAACCAGCCTGTGAATTCCGGCAACACCTGCATCATAGATTCTTACTACCTCGTTGCCGAGTAGCTCTGCTGTGACTGCTGCCTCCTCCGCAACAGGAATATCAGAAGTCCCGGCAGTGATGACAGCAATCTTCTTCGGCTGCGGAATTATCTCCTTTTTTTTGATGCTGATTATCCGCGCAACTTCATAATATACCGAATGGGGAAAGTGTATCCTGATGTAATCGTTCAGACTCCTGTCTGCCCTGGTACCTATAATATTGTTTTCATGTTCCTCCATCACGGCGAAAATTGCCCTTACCTGTTCATGCGTCTTGCCCGCACAGTAGACAATCTCCGGATAACCCGTACGTAGTTCACGGTGATGATCTATCCGGGCAAACCCGAGATCACTGTATGAAAAGTTCTGCAGCTTTTCCATGGCCTCGTTTACCTGCAGTGAACCGTCCTTTATATGGTTCAGTATATTCTCAAGCTCTCTGGCATTCATTTCATTCGATTTTCCGGTTCATACTTCCTGTACGGTACCCTTCGAGATCTACCGTAATATAACTGTATCCCAGCGCTTTAAGTTTCGTGGTAATGCCGGTCCTCAGTTTCTCATCAAGTAATGAAGTCATGTTTTCAGTTCTGCATTCTATCCTTACAACATCACCATGCACCCTAACCCTTGATCCCTTCAGCCCGAATCCGGTTAGAATATCTTCAGCAGCTTCAGCCTTTCTGAGTTCTTCCGGTGTGATCACCGTTCCGTGGGGAAAGCGAGTCATGAGACAGGCATTCGAAGGCTTGTCCCATGTTGGGAGTCCGGCCTCCCGGGAAAGTGCCCTTATGTCTTCCTTGCTCATTCCTGCTTCAAGCAGCGGGCTCCTTACACCGAACTCCTTCAGGGCTCTCATGCCCGGACGGTAGTCGGATACATCATCCAGATTGGTACCGTCAAATACATAGTTGAATCCGGCCTTAACGGCCTCACCCGTTATGAGGTTCATGACTTCCCGCTTGCACAGATAGCATCTCTCCGGAGGATTGTTCCCGACAACATCAGGAATTCCCATTATGATCTGCCTGTGATCAATGCCATGACCGGTGCAGAATGCAATGGCTTCGCTCACCTCAGAAGCGAACATGTAGGGCGAATTTACAGTCACGGCAAGCAGCCTTAGTTCTTTTACTTCCGAGGCGACCCAGGCGAGGAAAACACTGTCGGTGCCTCCTGACAGGGCCACCACAGCTGATCCTGCCTCTGCAAGCAGGTTCCTTAGTGTTTGCAGTTTTTCTTCCCTCTTCATTTCAGGTTGCCTGTCAGTGTCATGATCTCCTGTATTACCTGCTTCATCGGAAGGCCTGTTTCCGTGGCTATGGCCGCACACCTGTCAGCCTCGGGTTTAACGGAGACAAGACGTCCGTTGAAGAATGATTTTTTTATAACCACTTTACCGAAACGGGTCTCAATCTCTTCAAACTCGCGCTGAAGGGTCTCCTTTATAAACGGAATGATCCTCAGTCCGATTGTCGACGATTCGGTGAAGAGTATTTCACGGATATCACTTATCCTTTCTTCCTCGCATATAATGCTGATTGTAAACGCAGGCCTGCCCTTTTTCATGATGACAGGGGTGAACCATACATCCTTTGCGCCTGAGGCAAAAAGCTTTGCGGAAATATATTCAGACAGTTCGGGATTCATGTCGTCAATGTTGCACTCTACAATCATCGACTGGTGGCCTGAAACGGCCTTTTCATCGGTGTCAGCCAGATAAACCCTGAGAATGTTCGGCAGTGAAGGATTGTCCTTCTGTCCGATCCCATAGCCGGCTTTCTCTATTATATAACGCAGGTCTGCCGGTGCCGGTTCAGCCAGGGCGGCAATTATTGCAGCGCCGGTGGGGGTGGTGGCTTCAAAGCCGACTCCTCCGCGGTGCACCGGGAAACCCTTTATTATGCGGGCAGTCGCCGGTGCCGGCACCGGCAGCAACCCGTGTTCACATCTTACCATGCCGCTTCCAAGTTCAAGATCAGAAACATAGACCTTCTCAACATTCAACGCCCTGAAGCAAATGGCCGCACCCACGATATCAATAATTGAGTCCACGGCACCCACCTCATGAAAGTGAATCTCATTCACCGATACATTGTGTACCGCAGCCTCTGCCTCGGCGATAACGCCGAAGATCCTCAGGGCCAGATCCTTTACATCCGGACCGAGAGAGCTGGAATTAATTATAAGCTCTATATCAGATAGATTCCTTCGGCTGTGGCTGTGGCTGTGGCTGTAGTCATGGTCATGGTCATGGTCGTGGTCATGGCTGTGGTTGTGGTTGTGATCATGTTTGTGGTCATGATTGTGATCATGGTCGTTATCATGGTGGTGATCATGACCCGCATGGCCATGTTCAGCGTTATTCTCCCCGCTGGTAATTACTGTGACCTTTGTTCCGGAGATGCCGTGCCTCTGATCCTTCATTATATCCAGTTTCCACCCTTCCAGGTTTAGCCTGGCGAGACCGTCGGTAAGAGTCTCCCGGGTTACTCCCAGGTCAAGCATTGCGCCGAGGTTCATATCGCCGCTGATGCCTGAGAAACAATCGTAATATAATATCTTCATACTGTTGTCTTATCTGTTAAACCCGGAGCTCTCTTCCCCTCTGCCAGGTCGCTCTCCCGGGCCTGCTAATATAGCACTTGGTTACGATAAATTTAAAAATAATGTGTATTTTGCACGTTCTTTAAAGTGGGGTAATTCAATTAAAAGAAGGTATGAAAAGAAGGCAGTTTTTAAGAAATTCCGTCGGGGCAGGGCTTGCTGCCGGCACATTCCTGAGTCTGGGCAGATATGAGAAAGCGATAGCAGGGACTCCGCTGCCGGCTGCTGCCAGCTATGATCTGATTGCTGTAAAAGGTGGCGAACCAGCCGCCATGTTCGACATAGGTATTCAGGCAATGGGCGGAATGGGATCGTTTGTCAGCAAGGGACAGAAAGTCGTTATTAAACCCAATATAGGCTGGGATGTGGTACCTGAAAAGGGTGGTAATACCAATCCTGCCCTCGTAAAACGTGTTATAGAACATTGCCTGAAAGCGGGAGCAAAAGAGGTTTATGTGTTTGACAACACCTGTGACAACTGGATAAGATGTTACAAGAATTCAGGAATAGAACAGGCCGCAAAAGACGCCGGAGCCAAAATAGTTCCTGCCAACTCCGAGAGTTACTACCAGGAAATATCGATCCCCAACGGGAAAAAGCTTACAAAGGCAAAAGTCCATGAGCTGATTCTTTCGAGTGACGTATTTATAAATGTCCCCATACTTAAACATCACAGTTCCGCCAAGATGACGGGAGCCCTGAAGAATATGATGGGTGTTGTCTGGGACCGTGGCTTCTGGCACAAAAATGACCTTAACCAGTGTATTGCCGACTATGCACTTTTTTCAAAGAAACCGCAGCTTAACGTCATGGATGCCTATAATGTCATGATGCGTAACGGTCCGCGTGGAGTGTCGAAAGATGACCTGTCTCTGATGCAGTCATTACTGCTTTCAACCGACTGGGTTGCAATTGATGCAGCCGGTGCCAAAATGATGGGTCTTGAACCGTCACAAATAAATTATTTACCAATAGCTGCCGGAATGGGTCTGGGCAAGATTGACCTTGCCACAATGAATATCCACAGGATTAAAATGTAACACCTGATGAGGTCTTCGGCGTTAAAACATATCCGGGTTGTATTTTCGGTAATTGTCCTATTTGCTCTTGCCCTGCTCTTTCTCGATTTCAGGGGTATGGTTCCCGTGAAGGCATTCGGTCCGCTGCTTTACCTGCAGTTTGTGCCCTCGTTACTTAAATTTGCAATTGCCGGCGTTGCCGCAGCAACTGGATTCATGGTTATAATTCTGATAACTGTCATCACAGGCCGTACCTATTGCTCATTTCTCTGTCCGCTCGGAATACTTCAGGATGTGATAAGCAGGGTAGGAGGCACATTCAAAAGACGGTTCCGGAAATACGGCTTCAAGAAGCCCTACACAGTACTCCGTTACTTCATTCTTGCAATGACAGCCGGGATAATGCTTCTCGGCGGAGCCTACGTCCTCACAATCCTTGATCCGTACAGCACCTTCGGCCGGTTCATGACATACTTCGGCAAGCCGGCCCTGATCTTCCTGAACAACCAGGTAGCTGCACTCCTCGGGGAATTTGATATTTACACGATTTACAAAGTTGATATTAAGACATACCAGCTTGCTGCATATGCAGTGCCTGTAAGTTTTGTGCTGCTCGTGGGCATACTCTCTTTCCGGTACGGCAGGCTTTACTGCAACACTGTATGTCCGGTCGGAACTTTTCTCGGCCTCCTGAGCAAGGTATCACTCTTCAGGATCAGGTTTGACGAGTCGGCATGTACCCGTTGCGGCCGCTGCGCTGCATGCCTGCAAATCATCATGCATCGATTTTCTCCACCGCCATGTCGACGTAACGCGGTGTGTCAATTGCTTCAACTGTCTTGATGCATGTTCCGAGAAAGCGATGGGATACGGACTGGTAAGGCTGAAAAAGCCTGTGACTCCTGTCGAACCTGATGCTTCACGTCGTCAGTTCATTGCCGGGTCATTGCTTTTTCTCGCAGGAACATCACAGCTGGTCAGGAGCACAGGACAAAACTGCACCTGTACCCACAAAGGATTCTACAGTAAAGGAAGACAGACTCTATCCTGTTTCACCTCCCGGCTCTATCGGGACTTGGAAAATTTACAGACAGGTGTACGGCATGCTCACTATGCGTCAGCGCCTGCCCCACCAGTGTCCTGCAGCCATCTGTCAGTGAGTATGGTTTTGCAGGCATTATGCAGCCCAGGATGGATTTTCACAGCGGCTTCTGCAACTATGAGTGCACTATCTGCACTGATATCTGCCCCACAGGAGCCATCATGCCGCTTGATGCTTGAGGCAAAGAAACTTACCCAGATCGGGAAAGCAGTCTTTATTAAGGATAACTGCATTGTAAAAACTGAAAAGACGGCCTGCGGAGCCTGCTCAGAACACTGTCCTACAAAAGCCTGTTCGATGATCCCGTATGAAGGTACACTTGTCATTCCGGAAGTAATAGACGATATATGTATCGGGTGCGGTGCCTGTGAACACGCCTGTCCCACGAGACCTTACCGTGCAATATTTGTAGACGGCAACCCGAATCACGAGGCAGCTAAAAAACCTGAAATAAAAGAACTTCAGGTATACAACCGAAGATTTCCCCTTCTGACTTCACCTGTCCGGTGGTTTTGCGGCATTTTTAAAATAATGCAAAAACATGATATTTATCTTTTTAAGGTGTGCGAAACAGCCTTACTTTGCGCTGTCATTTTTCGAATACTTTAAATCCTCTTTTTTTATGAAACCAACACATATTGAGCATATCGGAATTGCGGTAAATTCACTGGCAGAGGCAATTCCCTTTTATGAAAAAGTGCTGGGCGTAAATTGCTACAGCATTGAAGAAGTTGCTGAACAGAAGGTTAAGACAGCATTCTTCATGATTGGACAGACCAAGATCGAACTTCTCGAGTCAACGGATCCTGAGGGTCCGGTAGGCAAATTTATAGAAAAGAAGGGCGAAGGCATTCACCATATCGCTTATGCCGTTGAGAATATCGAGGAGAGTCTGAAAGAGGCAGAGGCAGCCGGCATCAAACTCATCGACCTTCATCCGCGTCGCGGAGCCGAAGGCATGAATATTGCCTTCCTGCACCCAAAATCCACATTCGGTGTGCTCACAGAGTTTTGCGAAGACAGTAATAAAAGAAAATAATAAATACCACGTTCAATGAACAGTCAGGAAAGAATTCAACAGCTTCTGGATTACAGGGATAAGGCGCGCAAGGGCGGAGGCGACAAGCGTATTGATGATCAGCATTCAAAGGGAAAGCTAACAGCCAGGGAGCGTATTACAATGCTGCTCGATGAGGGCAGTTTTGAAGAGTATGACATGTTTGTCACACACCGTACCGAGGATTTCGGTCTGGCAGACAAGAAGTTCCTCTCAGACGGTGTAATCACAGGCCACGGTACAATTGACGGCCGTATCGTCTTTGTTTTTGCCCAGGACTTTACCGTTTTCGGCGGATCTCTTTCCGAGACTTTTGCACAGAAGATATGCAAGATAATGGACCAGGCGATGCAGGTGGGAGCACCTTTGATCGGCATTAATGACTCAGGCGGTGCAAGAATCCAGGAAGGTGTACGCAGTCTTGCCGGCTATGCTGAGATATTCGAGCGCAATATCCTGGCTTCAGGAGTTATCCCTCAGATATCAGCCATTTTCGGACCCTGTGCAGGAGGAGCAGTTTATTCTCCTGCCCTGACAGACTTCATAATAATGAACAAGAAGAACAGCTATATGTTTGTCACCGGCCCGAAGGTGGCAAAGGCTGTTACCGGTGAAGATATCTCAATTGAGGATCTCGGCGGCGCAATAATGCATGCAACAAAATCAGGCGTGGCTCACTTTGTCTGCGAAGATGAGGAAGAGGGCCTGGACCTGATCAGGAAGCTTCTTTCCTTCATGCCGCAGAATAACCTCGAGGAACCTCCGCAGACAGACTGTGATGACCCGATTGACAGGCTTGAGGATGAACTTAATGATATAATTCCCGAAAGCCCCAACCAGCCTTATGATGTCAAAGATGTAATAAGCAGGGTGGTGGATTATCATGACTTTCTGGAAGTGCATGCACTGTATGCAAAGAATATTATTGTGGGGTTTGCCAAGTTTGACGGAATGCCTGTGGGCATTGTTGCAAACCAGCCCTGCTTCCTCGCAGGTGTTCTGGATATCGAAGCCTCACGCAAGGCAGCCCGTTTCATAAGATTCTGTGATGCATTCAATATCCCGATAGTTACATTTGTTGATGTTCCGGGGTTCCTTCCCGGATCAACGCAGGAGTACGGCGGCATAATTATTCACGGCGCCAAACTCATGTTCGCCTACGGTGAAGCCAATGTACCCAAGATTACAGTCACACTCAGGAAATCCTACGGCGGAGCCCATTGTGTAATGTCTTCAAAACAGCTTCGCGGTGATCTTAACTATGCATGGCCAACGGCAGAGATAGCTGTTATGGGCCCCCAGGGTGCCATCGAGGTACTTGAAGGCAAAACCATCAGCGAGATTGAGGATCCCAAGCAGAGAAAAGAGTATGTCACCAGGAAGGAGGACGAATACCGGCTTAAATTTGCAAATCCTTATGAGGCAGCGAGGTACGGCTATCTTGATGATGTAATTGAACCGCGAAACACAAGGTTCAGGGTCATCAGGGCATTGAGAACTCTTTCCACCAAGAAGGATCCCGGACCAATGAAGAAACATTCGAATATTCCACTCTAATAATGAGGATCAATGAACTGTATCAGCTATTTCCGCGGTATACGGTCAGGTATTTGATTCACTGACCTGGATAATAGTCCTGGTGGGTATTGGTATTGTTTTTCTCTCACTTCTGATCATTTACCTCTTTTTCAGGTATGTTCTGACATTTATCCTGAACTTCAGGCTGAAGAGTTTTGCCCGCAAAAAGGGCATCGATCCGGCAGAGGTATACAGACCAAAACTATGATGTCAGGTGAGGTCAATGCAGCCATTGCAATGGCACTCTATTCTTATTTTAATGAAATGCACGATGTGGAGAGCGGCATAGTTACGATAAAGCGCGTATCAAAAAATTATTCTCCGTGGAGTTCAAAACTTTATAATATGAAAAATCTTTAGTAACAGAAGATTAAGTCTAAGGAAATCCGAAATGAAAAACTACAAATTCACGATAAACGGAAACCAGTACGAGGTTGAGGTTCATGAGATTGAAGGTAACATGGCCACGCATCGAGGTTAACGGCACCGACATACCAGGTTGAATTGCACCAGGAGGTACCGAAAACCAGGCCAGTTCAGCCGGCAGCAGCACCAAGAGCTGCGGCGAAGGAAAGTTCCTCCCCGGCTCCTGCCAAAAAGAGCGGAGGACCGTCTACAGGAGTGAAAGCTCCTCTGCCGGGAGTGATACTCCAGGTACTTGTCAGACCCGGTGATGAGGTTAAAGCCGGACAGACACTGTGCACGCTGGAGACAATGAAAATGGAGAATGCCATTAAAACTGATATCGCCGGTACTGTGGCTTCGGTTAAGGTCAACCCCGGTCAGTCAGTTTTGCAGGATGAACTGTTAATTGAAATCAACTGATGATGGCAAAGAGAAAACTATGGACCATGCTTGGGATGCTGGTGATCATATCACTGGCATGGACTGCCTTTGTGAAACCAGAGAAGGAGAAAGCGGAGGCATTGAAAGCTGCCGGTATTGAAAACATTTCGGCTTTACCCCAGTATCAGGCTTCTGATCCGGGGGAATCACAGCTGTCACAGGGTCTTAAGCAATTCTGGGCCTATACCGGATTCCGGAATGCCACCTCCGGTCACCTGATAATGATAGTTGTCGGATTGGTCTTTATCTTCCTCGCAATAAGATATGAGTATGAACCTCTGCTGCTGATACCAATCGGTACCGGCATACTGATCGGAAACATACCCTTTTTACAGGATGGAGACCTGAACCTGCAGGTAGGAATTTATCAGCAGGGCAGTGTGCTGAATTACCTCTATTTCGGAGTCCTGAAAGGGAATTTATCCTCCTCTTATCTTTCTCGGGATCGGAGCAATGACAGACTTTTCTTCCCTGATCTCCAATCCAAGGCTTCTGCTTCTGGGAGCAGCAGCACAACTTGGTATATTTGTAACTTTTCTTGGTGCAATTGCCCTTGGTTTTCCAAAACCTGAGGCTGCTGCCATTGGAATTATCGGCGGCGCAGACGGTCCGACAGCTATCTTTCTGTCTTCCAGACTTGCAAATGGCATAAACATTCTGCCTGACGGTACGACAGTGAAAAACCTGATCGGCCCTATTGCAATTGCTGCTTATTCATATATGGCGCTGGTTCCGGTCATTCAGCCGCCGATCATGAGACTGATGACCTCAAAGAAGGAGCGGCTTATCCGCATGAAACCTCCGAGAGTTGTAACCAAAACGGAAAAGATACTGTTTCCGATTTTCGGGCTGCTTCTTACCTGTTTCATTTCACCGAGCGCACTTCCGCTACTTGGAATGCTCTTCTTCGGTAACCTGCTGAAGGAGTCAGGGGTCACTAAAAGACTTGCCGAGACTGCCAGAACATCACTGATTGATATTGTTACAATAATAATAGGTCTGACAGTTGGTGCCTCAACCCAGGCTGATGTATTTCTTACCAAAGAATCTGTACTGATTTTCGGACTGGGAGCATGTGCATTCGGCGTGGCAACCTTCGGAGGTGTTGGTTTCGCCAAGGTCATGAATCTGTTCCTGCCTGAGGATGACAAGATCAATCCTCTCATCGGTAATGCCGGAGTCTCGGCAGTACCTGACAGTGCCCGTGTTTCTGAGATGGAAGGGCTGAAGTCCGATAAGACAAACCACCTGCTGATGCATGCCATGGGACCTAATGTGGCAGGCGTAATTGGCTCTGCAATTGCTGCAGGGATTCTGCTGGGATACCTTGGTTAAAGGCCCTGGTATTAAAATTTAAGGACCGCCGGAAACGACGGTCTTTTTTTTCACGGCAGGGTAAAAAGTAAGGTCTGCCTGATAGTGATCTATCTCATTCTTTATGCCGGAATATTTATTTAAGTTTGTATAACACTACCTAAAACAGCGGAGATGACACAATGCGTAACCGGAAACGCCGGCCCAAAGGTGAGATCTGATATAGAGGTGACCCTTGAACTTACAGATTCGGGCGGCATTGAACTCAGTATTAAGTCAAAGGTGAAAAGCATGTACGGCATTGCCATCGATAAGCAATGCCGGGAGCTGCTGACACACTTCGGTATCACAAATGCCAGGATGTCGGTAAACGATTCCGGTGCACTTCCTTTTGTGATCGCCGCAAGGATTGAAGCCGCTGCAAGGGCACTGGGGAAAATCCATTCAGAATTCCTCCCGGAGATGCTTCCTGAAAACCTGTACACATCTGAGAGGGGACGTTTTCGCTTTTCAAGGCTCTATCTTCCGGGCAACAGTCCCGGCATGTTCCTGAATGCAGGTCTACACTCACCTGACGGCGTGATACTTGACCTTGAGGACTCAGTTGCTCCGGCAAGAAAAGATGAAGCCCGCATTCTTGTCAGAAATGCCCTTCGCGCCGTTGACTTTTACGGGGCTGAAAGAATGATCCGCATTAACCAGGGGCAGCGTGGACTCGAGGACCTTGAATGGCTGATCCCCCATAATGTGCACCTTGTGCTGGTTCCAAAATGTGAAGATCCGGCGACGCTTGTTGAAATTGAGAAAAAAATAAAATCGATTCAGAAAGGGGAGAAGGATTCACACCCCGTATTCCTGATGCCTATAATTGAAACCGCCCTTGGCGTTGAAAATGCTTTCGGCATAGCCCGGGCTACACCCAATGTGGTTGCACTGGCTATCGGGCTTGAAGACTACACTGCCGACCTGGGCGTCCAGCGAACAAAAGAGGGAGCGGAGTCGCTCTATGCACGCACAAGGATAGTGGTGGCAGCGAAAGCTGCAGGTATTCAACCCATCGATTCAGTATTCTCTGACGTAGGAGACATGGATGGCCTCATGAACAATATAATTTCATCGAAGGCGCTGGGATTCGAAGGAATGGGATGTATCCACCCGAGGCAGATCCCGGTGATCAGACGGGGCTTCTCACCCACACCAGATGAAATTGAAAAGGCGAAAAAGATTGTAATCGCTTTCAGTGATGCTCAGGCAAAGGGCCTCGGTGTTGTTTCCCTGGGGACTAAAATGATAGATCCTCCTGTTGTGGCGAGGGCTGAAAAGACAATCAATCTCGCCGTGAAACTGGGATTGCTGCCGGAGAAATGGGCAGAGGAAGAGACAATTGAATAGTTAATTAGAAGCTTTAGCCATGAAAATGACAGAAAATGCTGCCGGCAGGCTTGTTCCGGATGAAATCAACGGAGTAAAAGCAGTGCCTTTCAAAGGCGTAGGGAAACACCGTCCGGACGGCCGTAAGTATGGGCCTCCCATTCCCACATGCATTGACTTTCCTGATGACAACAACAAAGTGGTTGGCTCACTGCAGGAGGCGCTTGAAAAATGTGGACTGAAAGACGGGATGACAATTTCCACACATCACCATCTCCGCGACGGTGACCTTGTCAGCAATAAGATATTTGACATTGCATCTGCAATGGGGATAAAAGGCCTTACCTGGCTGCCGTCGGCATCTTTCCCCTGCAATGACCCGGTGATAGCGTATCTTGAGGACGGGACAATAGACCATATTGAGGGCAGCATGAACGGACCCCTCGGAAGGTTTGTCTCCGAAGGAAGGATGAAGGGAATGGCCGTTCTGCGTTCGCATGGAGGACGGGTTCAGGCAATTCAGGACGGTGAGGTGAAGATTGATATTGCCGTTCTGGCAGCACCGGCCTCCGACTCTTTCGGCAATGCCCGTGGCACTGGCGGCCCCTCGGCAACCGGAGTGCTCGGATATGCTAAGGCTGACTACCTGTACGCCGATAAGGTAATCGTTGTGACTGACAACCTGGTGGACCTTCCCTGTTTCCCAATGGAAATTGAGGGTAACTATGTCGATTATGTGGTGCTGGTTGATAAGATCGGTATACCTGAAAAAATAGTCTCCGGCACTACCCAGATCACAAAAAGCCCTGACAGACTTCTCATTGCAGAACTGACTGCAACATTTCTTGAAAAATCGGGACTGCTGCGTGACGGAGCAACAATGCAGGCCGGGGCAGGCGGCACCAGCCTTGCAATTGCTGTTTACGCCCATGAGATTCTGAAGAAGAAAGGGTGGAAATTCCGGTTCGGTTTCGGCGGAAGCACAAAATACATGGTACAGATGCTGGAAGAGGGGCAGATGGGTTATATACTTGATGCCCAGGCATTTGATCTTGACTCTGTGAGGTCAATAGAGATAAACCCCAACCATATTCCTTACCCGGTATTCAATGCCTACAATTACCATTCGAAGGGCAACCTGACAGCGATGATGGATATCATGATCCTGGGAGCCACCGAAATAGACATTAATTACAACGGAAATGTAGTCACCCACTCTGATGGCCTTCTGCTGCACGGCATCGGCGGATGGCAGAACTGTCTCCACGCGCGCAATGTAATAATACCTGTTCCGCTGTTCCGTGACAGGATCCCCGTGATTGTGGACCGGGTTACTACTCTCTGCGGCCCTGGAGAACTCATCGATGTTATAATCACCGAAAGGGGTATTGCAATCAACCCCCGGAGACAGGATCTTATTGACTCTGTAAAGGGAACGGGATTGCCGGTTATGACTATTGAAGAACTGAAGGATATGGCCGAGAGAATGTGCGGCAAACCTGAAAAGGCTGCAGTTGATGACCGTGTCGTGGCTGCCATAAAATGGGTTGACGGCACAGTTATTGATGCTGTCCGAAAAGTGAAATATTAATCCCTGAAAAAGTTATAATATGAATAGATATAAATGCCCGGTGTGCGGATATCTGTACGATCCGGAGATTGGTGATGAGATTGCCGGTGTTGAACCGGGAGTGGCCTTTGAAGACCTTCCGTCAGGATGGTTTGTCCTGTATGCGGGGCTCCCCACGACGATTTTGAGGAGTACGATTAATTCTCTGTCTGAGGTTCCTCTTCAGGGATGTGTTTTATTACATCCAAAAGCAGATCCCAGAACATCTGTACTGTTTCAATCTCTATTCTCTCTTCCGGAGTGTGGGCTCCCCTGATTGTGGGTCCGAACGAGATCATATCAATGCCTTTGTACTTCTCAAGTATAAGTCCGCACTCCAGCCCGGCATGAATGGCCTTTACCTGGGGTACTTTTCCGAAGAGCTTCCTGTAAGAATCGATAAGAAGCCTCAGAATGGCTGAGTTCATATTCGGCTTCCATCCGGGATAACCGTCAGAATGTGTCACTTTGGCTCCGGCGAGCTCGAAGCACGCTTCCGTGCTCATTGCCGCATATCGCTTCGCCTCTTCAGAGGAGCTCCTCTGTGTTGTAACCACATGTATTGAATTGTTTTCAGTCAGGCGTACGGTTGCCAGGTTGCTCGATGTCTCCACCAGGTCAGGCATCTCCTTAGACCATCCTATGACTCCGTGAGGTACGACACTAAGTGCGTTCAGGATTTTATGCTGTGTATCAGGATCAATTTTTGTTGCAGGTACATCGGCAGGTGTGGCCATAACCTTCAGGTCAGGCTCAAGTCTTCCGAATTCTTCGCGTATCACTGTGTTGAAAACTGCTGTATCCTTAAGGATTGCCTCTTCATGGGAGGGATTGAAAGTGACAGTGACGAATGCCTCCCTTGGGATTGCATTGCGCAGGTTGCCTCCTGTGAAACTGCTGACAGAAATTCCGTACTTCCTTTCAAGCTCCTGAAGAAGCCTGGAAATGATCTTTATCGAATTTCCGTAACCCTTATGGATCTCATCGCCCGAATGACCGCCGTGCAACCCCGTAACGGAGATGTTCATAGCCCTGTCACCTGCTGCTACCGGCTGAGGCGTATACTGAAGCATTGCCTGGGTGTCTATTCCTCCGGCACAGCCTATGAAAAGAATGCCTTCATCTTCCGAGTCAAGGTTAAGCAGGATTCTGCCTGTGAAAAAATCAGGACTGAGGTTAATGGCCCCGGTCATCCCGCTCTCTTCGTCTACAGTAAAAAGACACTCTATTTTACCGCATCTCAGATAGGGATCCGTTAGTATGGCCATCTGTGCGGCTATGCCAATGCCGTCATCGGCTCCCAGGGTAGTGCCGCTGGCGCCGACCCATTTGCCGTCAAGCACCGGAATGATAGGGTCTTCCTGCCAGTTATGGGGGTAAGAAGCATTCTTCTCACCAACCATGTCCAGATGACTCTGAAGTACCACTGTCTTCACCCGCTCCATACCCGGAGAGGCTTCCCTCGTTATGAGTATGTTCCCGACACTGTCTTCCTTTGCATACAGTTTATGCCGGGCTGCAAATTCAAGCAGGTATTTCCTGATCTTTTCCTCATTCTTTGACAACCTGGGTATCTTGCAGATCTCTTCGAAATAGCTCCAAACCTTCCCCGGTCTTATTTCCCCCAACTGACTCATATCGGTTATTTCTCCGTCAGGCCGAAGCCTGTTTTATTTTAAGCGACAAATATAGTTTTTTTATTAAGCAACAAACCTGAGATTTAACCGCTAAATATCTTTTTTTAAACTCGGGAAAAACTCTATTTTTACGTCATACCATAATCAAAACAAAAATTTTCAAATATGGCAAAACGTACAATAGTGGCACTGCCGGGTGACGGCATCGGTGCAGTAGTTCTGAATGAAGCGGTTCGCGTGCTGAATGCAGCCGGATTTGATGCAGAATATGTATACGGCGATATCGGATGGGATCTTTGGTGCAAAGAAGGGAATCCCCTGCCTCAACGTACCATAGATCTTATTGCTCAGCATAAAATAGCCCTTTTCGGGGCGATAACCTCCAAACCCAAGGATGATGCGGTAGCAGAACTGGCACCTGCCCTGCACGGCAAGGGATTTACATACAGCAGCCCGATTGTGGGACTCCGTCAGCATTTCGGTCTTGACATATGCATAAGACCCTGCAAGAGCTACAAAGGCAACCCCCTTAACTTCATACGCAGGGGAACCGCCACCCCGGTGGAGGAACCACTGATCGACGTTGTAATATTCAGACAGAATACCGAAGGTCTCTACGGCGGTGTGGAATGGTCCAACCCTCCGGCACAGGTGTATGATGCGCTGATGACTCACCCCAAGTTCAGGGAGAACTTCGGGTGGTGCCCGAAAGAAGAACTGGCTGTATCGACAAGGATTTTTACCAAAAAATATACCGAACGAATCGTCAGGGCTGCCTTTGAACATGCCTTGAAATTCGGGTACAAATCGGTAACCGTTTGCGAGAAGCCTAATGTCATCCGGGAGACTTCGGGACTTATGTGGAAGATAGCAAAGGATATGCAGAAGAATGAATTTCCTTCAATAAAGTTGTTGAACACCAATATTGACGCCCAGATGATGTGGCTGACTAAGAATCCTGAAGATTACGGTGTTATTGTTGCCGGAAATATGTTCGGTGACATAGCTTCAGATGCGTTCGCCGGTCTTATCGGCGGTCTCGGGTTTGCCTGCAGCGCACAGTTCTCCGAAGACGGAATCGGAGTCTTCGAACCTACTCACGGCTCAGCACCCAAATATGCAGATTTCAAGGTTTCGATAGTTAACCCCATTGCAATGATAGAATCTGCCTGCATGATGCTTGACTATATTGAGGAGAAGGCTATTGCAGCCCGCATTCGTAAAGCCATTGCCACAGTGATAGAGGATGGAAAGGTACGGACCTACGATATGATGAAGATGTCAGGTAAGCCTGAGGTTATTGAACAGGGTGCCGCTTCAACCAGTCAGATGACAGATGCCATAATTGCCTGCCTTAAATAGACCACGATGACAGAAGAGATTAAAAAACTCTGGCCCGAGCTGGAATGGATCAGTGATCCGGACCTGAGGGAAAAGACCGCACGTACATGGGAACTGGCACTTGAAAGAAGTGTCCTGAGTGCCGATGATCTTGACCGGATACCGTTCACGCTGCTTTGCGGCCCTGACCTGAAGGTCACATTCATGGATCACAAACGGTGCGTAGTGCACGTTGCAAAGGATGCAGGCGAAAAAATGAACGAATTCTTCAGGGGTGAATTACCGGTAAATATGGATGTACTGATCTCCGGCGCCATCCTGGCCGATGTCGGTAAAATGCTCGAGTATGAACTTGATGCCGGCGGAAAAGCTGTACAGGGAAAATACGGACAGTATCTCCGTCATCCCTTTTCAGGCGTCAGCCTGGCGGAAGAATGCGGCGTGCCTCCCGAGGTTTGCCACATTATCGCCGCCCATGCGCATGAGGGGGATCTTGTTAAAAGGACTACAGAAGCGTATATAGTGCATCACGCCGACTTCATGACTTTTCTGCCTTTTAAAAGCAGACTGATAGTATAGGTTAAGACAGGGGATCTATCTGACCACTGCTGCACCTCTGTGTGCATTGCGGACATTCTCAGATCCCATTTTGTCAACCTCACGGTCGTAGGTCATAAGTCCGTTGGTTTCAGTTTCAACATCGGTAGTCTGGGTGTAGACAGAGGCGCTCAGTCCTTTCTTTTCTACAAGTTCCCTGACAACGGAATAGAAAGCCTCATATCTCCTGAGAAGATCCGTGCTGTCTGTCATATTGCGGTAACCCCAGTTTTTCTGCTCCCATGTATGACCCGGTACGGGTAGTCCCAGACCTCCGAACTCACCCAGAACAATTGCTCTTTTCTCCTCTGCCGGTGGAGCTACAGGTTCCGGGTAATTATGGACATCCATGACATCGCCTGTCCCCCTGTCGGTCCATCCGGAGGCACTGTTTACAAGCCTGGTGGTATCATATGCTGAAACAAAATCAGTGACCAGGGCAGTGTTGTACTGCCCCCATCCCTCGTTGTAAATCACCCACATTATTATGGATGGATGATTGTATTTTGTGTCGATCATGCTTAGCAGCTCAGTCATGAACTGGGTTGAGTCAGCCTCAGACTTGACAATATCCGGTTTGTCACCCCAGATATAATCATCTCCGCTGGGCATATCCTGCCAGACCAGCATGCCCAATCTGTCTGCATGGTAATAATATCTCCTGTTCTCAACCTTGACATGCTTGCGCAACATATTGAATCCCATATTCTTCAGCATCTCAATGTCGTAAACCATGGCTTCATCAGTTGGCGGAGTATAGATTCCGTCTGGCCAGAAACCCTGGTCTAATGGACCATTCTGCCACACAAATGCGTTGTTAAGCATCAGCCTTGTATATCCGTCAGCAGTCTTGCCGAGAGAGATCTTCCGCATGCCGGCATATGATTTTATGTTGTCAACAGGAAAGCCTCCCGAGATAAGTTTTATCTCCATATCATACAGTACCGGATTCTCAGGGCTCCACAACTGCGGATCACTGATTGATACTGCCAGAGGTTTTCCCGTTTCACCGCTTGCAGTTCCGGCAACTTCTCCTTTGTATAAGAAAGTAACCTCGGCAAGTGAAGGAGCCATATCTACCGGCGGGCACCCTTCCGCACCCTTGCAGTGATCCTCTGAAACTGTGACTGTAAATGTGTTTTTATCAATGTCACTCACAACACGCAACCCGCTGATCCAACTTCTGTTTACAGGTTCAAGCCATACGCTCTGCCAGATGCCGGTTGTCGGGGTGTACCAAATTCCTCCGGGTTTTGACACCTGCTTGCCCCTGGGCTGTCTGCCCCTGTCAGTCGGATCCCAAACCCTGACAAGAATTTTGTGCTTCTTACTGTCGGCCAGGAGAGGTGTAATATTGAATGAAAACGGATCATAACCGCCTGAATGCTTTCCTGCAAGCTTTCCGTCGATCCAGACTGAAGTCTCCCAGTCCGATGCTTCAAAATTCAGGATAATCTGTTGTTCGTTCCATTCGCGTGGCATTATAAACTCCCTCGAATACCACAGGGCAAGGGAGTCGGTTACCCGCCGCCTTACACCTGACAATGCCGATTCCACAGAGTAGGGGACCAGTATTTTACCTTCCGGTTCACCAAATTCTGCATCTTTAAGAGTAAGAGCATAATCCCATAAACCGTTGAGACTCATCCACCGGTCTCTTACAAGGTCAGGTCTGGGATACTCAGGCCAGGGCGAGACAGGGTCAATATCTTTTGCCCATCTTGTCAGGAGCGGGCTTTCAGCCGGTTGCCAGGTTGTATCAGCCTCTCGTAAACAGCTGCTGCTCAGTCCGGCAACAAGCGCAGCAGCCAGGATAAGTGAATATTTCATAGAAACTTTTCTTTATTGGGGGATCAGCCGAGTTTCATATTCTCGACTTCTTCCATATTCCGTTCGTTGTAGACAATTTTACCCATCGGCGTGTAAAGCCACTCGATGAGGTCGCCGTATTTCTCGATGATCTTTCCCCTGACCACCTTCATGGTTGAATTCATCATCCCGTTCTCCTCGTTGAAGCTCTCGTTCAGCACGCCGATTGCCACCGGCAGCCACCTGTGAGGAAACATTGATCCGTATTTCCCGTTGATCCGGTATTCATTTACCTCGCTCTCCAGCAGGTTGAGGATTATTCTCTTCCCGTCCTCGGTCGATGCTGAAATATTCCTTTCCTCGAGATACAATTTAAGGGCATGCTGGTTCGGAACTATCAAAGCAACAGTGTACGGTCTCTGGTTGTTGTAGAGCATGCATTGATCAATAAATTTAGACTGTTCGCTCACGGCCTCCTCTATTCCTTCAGGACTGAATTTCTCACCGTCGTCGGCGATCAGCAGGCTCTTGAACCGGCCCATGACGTACAGGAAACCGTTGCTCATATAGCCCATATCGCCTGTGTAAAGCCACCCGTCGCGCAGGGCTTCAGCAGTGGCTGTCTCATTTTTCCAGTATCCGTGCATCACATTTCCTCCCCTGATTACAATTTCACCCTTTTGACCCTCGGGCAGACTTTCACCCTTGTCATCACATATTTTAAGCTCCATATTATTCACCAGGTAACCGGAGGAACCGAGCACATGACGTGAAAGTGAATTTGACGAAATTATCGGAGATGCTTCTGAAAGTCCGTAACCCTGGAACATAGGCACCCCGATAGCATAGAAGAAGCGCTGGAGTTCGATGTCAAGCAATGCTCCGCCGCCAATGAAGAATTCAAGTTCTCCGCCGAACGATTCACGGATCTTTGAGAAAAGTATTTTGTCGAACATCCTGAGGAAAGGTTTATTGAGCTTTTGCAGCCCCTGACCCTTATTGTAGCCTTCCTTATTGTAGGAATAAGCCATCCTCATGGCTGTATTAAACAGTGTTTCAGTCACTTTGCCTTTTTCCTTGATGCCCTTCTCGATATTCTTCCTGAAGTTTTTGGCCAGTGCAGGCACGCTCATAAGCAGGTTCGGTCTGATTTCCTTCATGCAGATCGGAATATTGCGCAGACTTTCCATGGGTGTCTTTCCGATTTTTACGGAAGCAATGCTGGCTCCCTTACCCATGAATGCATATATTCCGGCTGTATGCGCAAAAGAGTGGTCCCAGGGAAGTATAAGCAGCGTCTTAAAGTGCTGCGGGATATCCATCAGACTGTACGACTGGTAAACGTTTGTGACATAATTGCCGTGACTCAGGATGATTCCCTTCGGATCGGCAGTGGTGCCTGATGTGTAGCATATATTGGCGAAATCAGCCGGTTTGATGCCTCTTATAAACTCTTCGAATGCTGATCTGCTGGCGGGGTTTTCAAGCCACTCTCTTCCGGTCTTGCGTACCTCGTTGAAGTGTATTTCACTGTCCGAGTATTCTTCGCGCGGGTCCATGAAAATTACCCTGGTTATTCCCGGACACTGATCGATAACTGCCCTTATCTTTTCGCTCTGTCCGCTGGAAGTAATAACCATCTTTGATTCAGAGTGGTTAATACGGAATTTTATCTCTTCGGGGTTGAGCTTGACTGACAGAGGTACATTTATGGCCCCGGCATACAGAATTCCAAGTTCCCCGATTACCCAGCTGTTCCTTCCTTCGGACAGAAGAGCGACCCGGTCTCCCTTTCTGACCCCCATCTGCATAAGACCGGCGGCAAACTCATGCACCTGATGCCTTACTTCCTGGTATGTAGTGCCTTCATATTTGTCCTGCGGCTTCTCCCACAGATATATGTTTGTTGAGTACTTTTCAACATTTTCCTCGAAGAACTGAATTAATGATTTCATGGTGCTTCCCTATAAATTTATTTTTTGGCAAACTAATATAGGAAAGAATTGAATCAATATGGCATTGAATATCAGATTTTCATTGGAATTGTGTTCATAAGATTGTATCTTTATAAACTGAAACCTCTATAAGCTGTTATATATGAAGAGATTAATCATGGTATTGATGGCCGCACTGCTGCTTCTGACACCCTCATGCAAGTTCATAGAAAGCATTAATCCGTTTGGGAGAAAGGCCAGGGCTACGGAGGCACTGCAGAAGCAACAGGAGGCATTTCGTGTTGCTGACTCGATAAAGGTGGCTGCACAGAAGGTTGAAGAAGAGAAGGCGAGACAGGCAGAACTCGAAAGAGTGGCCGCTGAGGAGCAGGCCAGGCTGGCTGCTGAATCAACTTCAAAGTACCATATTATCGTGGGTAGCTTCCTGAATCGCGCCTATGCAGCTTCATGGTCAGACCATTGCAGTGAAATGGGATACGATACAAAGATCATTGAATGGAATGATGGACGCTGGAACCTTGTCTCTGCCAAGTCATTCGCGACTTTGCGCGGTGCCTATAATGAACTGCCGGCTTTCATGGCCAGTTTTGACATGCAGGCCTGGGTTCTTACAGGCAGGTAAAATCACCGGTACACAGTTGCCGATCTGTCGGGCCCCACTGAAACAATGGTTACGGGTACTCCTGTCTCCTGTTCGATGAATTCAATGTAAGATGAGAGCCCTGAAGGCAGCTCATCCCACTTCTTGCAGCCGGTTATCTCACAGTTCCATCCCGGCATTGATTTGTAGATTATTTTGTCAATATCAGACAGACAGTAAGGCAATTCTGTCATTTCTTTCCCTGCAACAGTATATGCGGTGCAGACCTTGATTTCGTCGAAACCTGACAGGACATCGGCTTTCATCATGAAGAGCTGCGTAACGCCGTTAACCATAATCGCATACTTCAAAGCAGGCAGGTCAAGCCATCCGCAGCGGCGGGGCCTGCCGGTTGTCGAGCCGTATTCATTGCCACGGTCCCGCATTTTCTGACCATCTTCATCATTGAGTTCCGTTGGAAAAGGGCCGCTCCCGACACGGGTACAGTAAGCCTTGAAAATGCCGAAGACCTCACCTGTTCTTCCGGGGGCAACACCAAGCCCGGTGCAGGCACCTGCGGCTACAGTGTTTGAGGAGGTGACAAACGGATAGGTTCCGAAATCGATGTCAAGCATAGTACCCTGCGCTCCTTCAGCCAGAACCCGTTTACCCTCACTCAGGCTCCTGTCGATCAGGTACTCACTGTTAACCATTGTAAACTGTCTGAGAAATTCTATTGCATCAAACCATTCTGCCTCAAGCTCAGACAGGTTCAGACCTGACTCGAAGTTTCCCAGTCTTTTTTGGTGTTCGGCTGTGTGGGTATCATATATTTCCCTGAAATTCTTCTTCAGGATATCACCTACACGCAGACCGTTGCGTGAGGCCTTGTCTGTGTAGGCAGGGCCAATACCGCGGAGAGTGGAGCCGATTTTCGATGTGCCGAGTGAAGATTCACTGGCGGCGTCAAGCATCTTGTGGGTCGGCAGAATCAGGTGCGCCTTGAACGAGATCACAAGCCTCTCACGTACCTTTTCAACTGCGATACCGAGATCATTGACCTCTTTCCGGAACACCACGGGATCAAGAACCACCCCGTTGCCAATTACATTTATCTTTCCCTCATGGAAAATCCCCGAAGGTACAAGATGGAGTACATGCTTCTGTTTATTGAATTCGATTGTATGACCTGCGTTTGGTCCGCCCTGAAACCGGGCTACAACTTCATATTCATGACTCAATGCATCAACTATCTTCCCTTTTCCTTCATCACCCCACTGGAGTCCTAACAATATGTCAATCTTCATATTAGATAATCCTGATCTGGTTGAAAATCAGACAGCAATTTACGCATTATTTTATGGCAAAATCTCGCGGTGCGCATAATTAAGCTTTATTGATTCTGTCTTTTTTTACCCCGTAAATATACAGGGAATGATACAGCGGAATGAAATTGTTGTTTTCTCCGGCTGTCTTGATAATCTCATCAATCCTGGGATCACTGAACTCAATTACATTTCCTGTATCCGTATCGATGAGATGATCATGCCGTGCGGACTGGTATGCTTTTTCATACTGCGCCATGCTGCGGCCGAACTTGTGCTTGATGACCAGCTTACAGTCAATGAGGAGCTCAATTGTATTATACAGGGTCGCCCTTGAGACACGGTAATTCTTGGTTTTCATAAAAATGTAGAGCGATTCGATATCGAAGTGTCCCTCCCTGCAGTATATCTCATCGAGAATTGCAAACCTCTCCGGTGTTTTGCGGAAGGCGTGCCTTGTCAGATATTCGGTAAAGACCTGTCTGACTGTTGCCCTGACATCATCATTAGCCATTTTTACGGCATTTATTGATCCAAATTATTGTTCGTTCACTCTTACTCAATGAATTCTTCAACTCTTTTTACACTCGCTACACCCCTGACATTGGAAAGCTGCATCAGCAGGTTGTTAAGGTCACTTGTATGATGCACATAGAGGTCAATTGTGCCTTCGAATATTCCGTTGTAAACCGAGACGTTGATGTTGCGGATGTTTACACTCAGCTCTGTTGAAATAATGCTGGTGATCTCATTCACCATCCCGATTCTGTCTATTCCGTTTATGCTGATCCTGGCAAGAAATGATGCCAGCCTGTGAATTGTCCATCTGACGGGTATAATCCTGTTGCCTTCATTTGACATAAATCTTATTGCATTCGGGCATTTCGGCTTGTGCACGACAATCGAGCTGTCAGGCGCCATATAACCGATAACCTCATCTCCGGGGATGGGATTGCAGCACTCTGCAATCACATAGGAGTTGCCGGTGTTGTCCACATTCTCCCTGAGCAGATATGGATGACTTTTATCGATAGGAGCAGGCGATTCGGCCTCCGGCTTCACAGGTCCGGACCGCTTGGTAACCCCTCCGATAGCCAGCTTCCAGTACTTCTTCAGGCTTCCTTCAGGCGCTTTTTTGAGAACCTTGCGCAGTTCGTCGAGATTGATCACCCCCAGGCCGATCCTGGAATACAACTCATCTTTGCTGAGAACCTGGTAATTATCAAGCAGTTTTTTAATGATGTCCGAGTTAGGTACTACACCCAGTTCGCCGAGCCTCTGCTCCAGCAGATCCATGCCCTTCTGGATGAGATCTTTAGACTCATCTTTAAGAATATCTTTTATTGCTCCCTTTGCTCTCGAGGTATGTGCATATTCGAGCCATTCCTTCTCAGGTTTTGCAATGCTTGAGGTGATTATTTCCACCTGGTCGCCGCTCTGCAAAGTGGTTGAGAGCGGAGAGAGCTTATAATTTACCTTGGCTCCGATGGCCTTATTACCAACATCCGTATGGATGGCATACGCAAAATCAAGGGCTGAAGCACCCTTGGGCAGATTCACGAGCAGACCTTTGGGAGTAAAGACCATTATCTCCGATGAAAAGAGGCTCATCTTGAAATCATCAAGAAAGGAGACCGGATCAGCCATGGGGTTGGCAAGCATTTCGCGGATATGTTTGAGCCACTTGTCGAGTTCGCTCTCTGACTGGGAGGTGTCACCCTTGTATTTCCAGTGAGCTGCAAAGCCCCTTTCTGCAATGTCATCCATTCTCTGGCTGCGAATCTGCACCTCTACCCAGCGGCCACCCGGACCCATTACTGTAAGGTGAAGTGCTTCGTAACCGTTGGGTTTGGGTCTGCTCACCCAGTCACGCAGCCTGTCAGGTTTTGGGGTATATATGTCCGTTATGAGCGAATATATCTGCCAGCACTGGGTTCTCTCGCTGACGTCCTCCGGCCCCGGCTCGAAAACGATACGGACAGCTAGCAGGTCAAAAACCTCCTCGAAGGGTACGTTTTTCGACTGCATCTTCTTCCAGATGGAATAGATGGATTTAAATCGTCCTGAAATGTCGAAGACAATGTTGTTCAGATTCAGTTTGTCAATTATCGGAAGGCTGAACCTGTTTATGAGTGCAATGTTCTTTTTCTCATCCAGCTTAATCTTGCGGGCAATTTCCTCATATATACGGGGATGCCTGAATTTAAAGCTCAGATCCTCAAGCTCGGTCTTTATAGCGAAGAGTCCGAGCCGGTGCGCCAGCGGTGCATAAAGGTAGATGGTCTCCCCGGCAACTTTCATCCTCTTGTGCTCGGGCATAGACTCGAGGGTCCGCATGTTGTGAAGCCTGTCAGCGATCTTTATAAGAATGACCCTGATATCATCTGAGAGGGTCATCAGCATCTTCCGGAAATTCTCAGCCTGCATCGAGTTGGCCTCTTTGCTGTAAGTCCCCGAGATCTTCGTCAGCCCGTCAATGAGGGTGGCTATCTTTGGTCCGAACTCCTTCTCAACCGTTTCGAGAGTCACATCAGTGTCCTCCACAACGTCATGCATCAGTGCAGCTGCCACTGACTTGGCTCCCAGGCCTATCTCCTGGTTTACAATCCGTGCCACACTGATAGGATGAATAATATACGGGTCACCGGAGTTGCGCCGCATGTCCCGGTGCGCTTCGTTTGCAAACCTGAATGCCTTGTCAATGAGAACCCTGTCGCTGGGCTTATCACACCTGTAAAGACTGTCTGTCAGTGATTTGTACTCGGCTTCAATCCGGCTGATATCCTCTTCTGTGAAAATTTTCGTCTTTGTTTTGCCCATCAGTCCCTCAGGTGATTGGAAGAGTCAAAGATACAAAAATCGGGCTTAAAAACTGCACCTGTAAATCATTGCAGAATGGTAACAGTACCGTTCCGTCGCTCGGTAATTCCTGAAGGTTTTGTAAGAGTGAGTGTCCATAGGTATGCGCCGGCAGGCAGCGGTGTGCCGTTGTGGCGGCCGTCCCACCCCGTGCCGTGGGCGGATGTGCGGAAAAGAAGCACCCCGAGTCGGTTGAAGACCCTGAACTCGTATGTGAGCGGGGTGAAGGAGAGCACGGGGGCGAAGGTGTCATTGAGGCCGTCACCGTCAGGGGTGAAGGCGTTGGCAACATAAATGTTCTCCGCAACCCTGACCGCCGCCGCTGACGAACGGCACACCGTTATGCCTGCCGGCGCATCATCCCCCACAGCTGTCACATAATATATCACTTCACCTGTGGAAACTTCATATGCAAAACTCCTTAAATCTTCAGTCCAGAGGGTGTCAGACAACTCCCGGGCAATCTCCTCAGGACCGCTGCCTGTATTCCTCCACACCGAGAACTGTGCCGGTGCGGAAGGAAAGGGATTGTTCCACCTCAGAGCCACTTCCGTTCCATCCTGAAAGACTGAAAGAACAATGTTCCTTACCGGCGCCGAGACAGCAACCGGGTAGCCACAACTGCTCACCGCCGATAACCTGAAAAGGTTTATAAGCGTTGTGTCAGCACTGCTGTCACTTATTATTACTGTTCCGCCACTCCCCGAAACCGGGTCAGAGAGGATCCATGACCCGGAGGCTCCTGTCTTTCGTTCAGACCTGAATGTGTGAATGTCGGAAGAAGGGTCGTAACTGCCTGTAATTATTATCTTCCCGTCAGTAACCGCAGTCGCTTCCGCAATAGTCCAGGCGGGAGCCCCTTCACTGCCCGTAACGAGACACTGCCTGTTTGAGGTCGAAAGCTGTACGGTTCCGCTCAATGCTGATATATACAGACAGTATCCGGTGTCAGGTATATATCCCTGCAAAATATAGGACACTGAGGTCACCGGTACCGTACCGTGCAGAACTGCAGGGGCATTGTCAACAGAAAGGTAAATGCCGTATCCGTCGGCCGGATGTGCTGTATTGGAGTAAGGTGTCCATGTCATCACAATACGGCCGTTGCACGTATCATTTACAGCTTCGAGATACATTGTACTGAGACTGTTGCTGAGCGGACTGATATTCAATGAAGAATCCATCGCGGCAACTACGTAAGTAACACTCCGGTACCTTGCTGCAGAACCTGTATGGGTATAGTTTACAGCAAAGGGAGACCAGAGCGTGTCAACGGCAAATGCGGTGTTGTTGCTGAAGGCATAAACCACGTAACTGCCAACATCCGGTGAGCCGCCGGGAAGCCAGTTCAGTACTGCAAATCCTGTTGAGGGGTCAACTGATACCCTGTCGAGCACCGGAGGCAGCGGTTGCGTGACATCCTGTCCCTTAAGACTTGAAAGAGTTAAGGAACAAAATGCAAATGTCAGTATGATCCTGCAAAATTTCATTTTGCTCCTGCAATGATCTCTATGGCATTGTCAGTATTGTAATACGTTGCCACCAGGTCCTTTATTTCACCGGGCGTTATGGTTTTTACTTTTTCTTCAAATCTCCTGTAATAGTCCGGATCCGGTCCGTAATCAATAAGTCCTCTTATTGCCTCAGCAGATGCAAAGGGGCCGTCAAAGGTTCTTGCTATCTCACCCATGATATGGTTTCGCACGGTCAGAAGTTCGTCAATACCCACTTCAACAGTAGCCAGTTCTGTGATCTCCCTGCGTATCTCTTCCAGTGTCTGCTCGCGGTATTCATTTGCCACTTCGGTGACAACTGCTATAAATCCTATATCCCGAAGGGCGCCTGACACGGAGCTTATACCATATGTATAACCCTTTTCTTCCCTGATATTGCGCATCAGCCTCGATCCGAAGTAGCCTCCCAGTATGACATTCGCCACCTGCAGCCCCTGGTAGTCGGGATGTTGCCTCGTTATGCCCCTCCATCCGACCCTGACAGCGCTTTGAACCGAGTTGCTGACTTCGAAGAACAACCGGCCGGGTGATGCCGTTTTGAAGATGATTTCAGGAAAAACCGGATTGTTCCACTTTTCTTCACCCTGCACGAAAAATATTTCTCAAGTTCAGGCAAAGCCTTCTCCGGATCTTTGCCTGCAACTGTAATGTACATGTTGGAAGGCCTGTAATGAAGTGAATGGAACTGACGTGCATCTTCCAGGGTAAGCGATGTGTAATCTTCAGGAACAGTTACCCTTCCGTATGGATTGTCACCGCCGAAGATCGCCCTGTAGAATTCTTCCCTTGCGATAACTGATGTCTTCTGCCTGTTAGTCCGGAAGCTCTGTATCCTCTTTTCCATCAGCATCCTGAATTCGGTGGCGGGAAATGAGGGCTGAAAAAGTACCTCGGCTGCGAGTGCCATGACTTCACCCAGTTTCCTTGTCAGGGTCACCGCAATGAGACAGGCGGTATCCTTGTCGGCCATATGCGTGAATGCTGCACCGGTCCTGTCGATGAGGTCATTGATTGACATGGCATCGTGAACGATAGTGCCCTCGGTCAGCATTGCATTCGCAGTGGAGGCTGCCAGATGCACCTCTTCCATGCGCTGGCCTGCGTTGAACACGAACTCAACCCGCAGCAGGTCAAGTGTTCCTGTGCCGAGAAGATAAACGGGTACTCCGCCGGTAAGCTCATGTATGGCAGGAACAGGAAAACTGCCGGCTGACGGGGTAATAATCTCAGGAGGTACGGTTCTGTCAACTTTGCTCATAACGTTTCCGGTAAGTAGTGGATTACACTGCAGTTGCTTTCAGCGAAGGTTCGTGCGGAGCATTCCATTATCTCCTCCGCGGTAACACTCATATACTTTTCTTTCTCGGTGTTTATGCCGTTTGCATCTCCCAGAAGCTCGTTGTAGGCCAGATTAAATGCCTTGTTACCGGCGTTAAGGAATGACATCAGCTGGTGCGATTCGTACCTGTTACGCGCCTTGTCAAGTTCAGCGGCAGTGACCTGTTCTCCTGCCACCCTGTTCAGCTCATCCCTGACAGCCTTCTCCGCTGTTCTTATATCCACACCCTCCTTTAACCTTCCGGAGACTATCGCAAGCCCTGGGTCGATTTCCGCTGAAAGATAGATGTCTGCCTCGCTGAATATCTCCTTTTCCCTTACAAGGATACCCGGGAAGCGCCCTGAGTCGCAGCCGGAGAGTATGTCGGTAAGAAGATCCAGGATATAAAAGTCGCGACTGGTTCTGCCTCCTGTATGAAATGCCATCAGAAGCTCTGCCGAAGGAACCCTGCGCTGAACCGTCATTTCTCTCCTTGCATCCTGAACCGGCTCTCCGGGAAGATTACGCATGTGCGGAGTCCCCGGAGCGATATCATCAAACCATTTTTCTGCCATCCGGAAAACAGTTTCAGGCTTTACATTTCCGGCTGTGCTGAGTATTGCATTCGAAGGCCTGTAATGTCTCCTGAAAAAATCCGTAACGCTTTTCCTGTCTGCATTCTGAATATGTGCGATGTCTTTGCCTATTGTCGGCCATTGATAAGGATGAATTTTGTATGCCAACGGCCTGAGAAGCAGGAAGAGGTCGCCGTAAGGCTGGTTGAGGTATCTTTGCCTGTATTCCTCAGTCACAACGCTTTTCTGTGTCTTCAGTTTTTCATCTGAAAGGTCAGGCCCGTTAAGCCTGTCGGACTCAAGCCAAAGCGCAGTCTCCAGGTTTCCGGCAGGAAGTGTAATGAAGTAATTCGTGATGTCACTGTTTGTAAATGCATTGTTCTCACCCCCGGCGAGCATGACAGGAGTATCGAAGACAGGCACATTATCTGAGCCTTCGAACATCAGATGTTCAAAGAGATGGGCAAAACCGGTCGCTTCAGGATCTTCATCCCTCGATCCCACATTGTAAAGAAGATTGGTAGTGACCATAGGGGTGGATGGATCATAATGCGCCAGAACCTTAAGCCCGTTTGACAGGATATGTTTTTCAAAGTTGATCATGAAAATACATTTTTCAGTAACCGGCAGGTTAAACGGTAACAGTTGCCGGAATTCCCGTCAAACTTACCAAAATTAAATGGTGCTCCTCATTTTGTCCTATATTTGTGAGCAGGAGAGCTAAAAGGATTCCGTACAGACAATGTCAGGGAGTATATTTTCAAGGTTTCAAAAGATTATAAGTTCATTTTTTGCCGACCAGCAGAAACTTCTTTACCTGCTGAGTTTTGTCGTCGGGATTGCGAGTGCAATGGCAGCCGCTGCAATGAAGAATGCAATCCATTACACTCATCTCCTGTTTACGAAGGGCGTAACGGACGGTTCAGCGGGCATTCTTTCTCTTGTCTACCCAATGGCCGGCATTTTGCTTACGGTGCTGGTAGTGAAATACCTGGTCCGCGACAATATTTCGCACGGCATCAGCAGGGTACTGTATGCAATTTCACGAAGGAACAGCTACATAAAACGACATAATAACTGGTCATCAATTCTCGCAAGTTCCCTTACTATCGGATTCGGAGGATCAGTGGGAGCAGAAGCGCCGATCGCCCTCACGGGTGCTTCTATCGGCTCTACGATAGGTCGTTATTTTAACCTCAATTACAAGAATATTACCCTTCTGCTTGGCTGCGGTGCCGCAGGAGCAATCTCAGGCATCTTCAAGGCCCCTATCGGAGGCATATTGTTCACCCTTGAGGTCCTCATGCTTGACCTGACAATGTCATCAATTGTTCCCCTCCTCATTTCATCAGTTACCGCGGCTTCCGTCGCCTATTTCTTCATGGGAAATGACGTGCTTTTCTCTTTCCAGGTGAGGGAAAGCTTCCTTCTCCGGAACCTCCCTTACTATCTTTTGCTGGGAGTTTTCAGCGGCCTGGCCGGTGCCTACTTTACGAAAATGACAATTGGCATTGAGAAGCTCTTCCAGAAGATCGGCAACATGTACGTCAGGCTGATCACGGGAGGTATTGTTCTTGGTGTCCTGATATATATCTTCCCCTCACTCTATGGTGAGGGCTATGATACTGTAATGGTTCTGCTGAAGGGAGAATCACTCGCTGCTGTGGGCCAGACTCTCTTTGGGGATGTAGCATCAGGAACCTGGATCATTATCCTCTTCCTCACAGCGCTCGTACTTATCAAGGTGGTGGCCACTGCATCGACAAACGGTGCCGGCGGGGTGGGAGGCATTGTGGCACCCACGCTTTTCACCGGCGGCGTGGCAGGTTATCTTTTCTGCAGCATTATGAACACTGTTTTCGGTCTTGGACTTCCCGAGAGCAGTTTCACCCTCGCCGGCATGGCCGGTCTGTTCGCTGCAGTGTTGCATGCCCCGCTTACTGCCATATTCCTTATTGCAGAGATTACGGAAGGTTACAGTCTCTTCATACCACTTATTGTAACATCAACTGTCGGATTCATTACAATCCGCAGCTTTCAGAAACACTCAATTTATCACCAGCAGCTTGCATCGACAGGAGAACTGATAACGCACGACAAGGACAAGGCGGTTATAACAATGCTCGAATGGACAAAAGAGGTGGAGACCGACCTCCTGACAGTACACCCTGAGGACACCCTCGGTGACCTTGTCAGGCAGGTGGCCAAATCCAAACGTAACATCTTTCCTGTTGTTGACGAGTTCAATATTCTGGAGGGTGTGGTACTTCTTGACGACATTAGAGACAAGATGTTTATCCCTGACCTTTATGAAAAAGTATCAGTCAGTGAACTTATGACAATACCCCCGACGTATATCGACATCCATGAGAAGGGTGACGTTGTCCTTGATGCCTTCACACGGACAGGTGCGTGGAACCTCCCGGTGCTGGACGGCGGAGAGTATGTGGGGTTTATTTCCAAATCAAGAATCTTCGGGGCTTACAGGGAATTGCTGAAACAGTTTTCCGAAGAATAAAAATTTTCACAGGGCCGGATAACCTGGTACTTAATTATCTACATTTGCGGGCTCAAATTCCTGAGGTATGACTTACGACAGGTCCGACTTTCTCAAAAAACTCAGTCTTTTGGGGGTGATAATGTCCCTGGGGATAATCTACGGTGACATAGGGACCTCCCCGTTATATGTCATGAAGGCAGTGGTTAACAATGGAGGTCCGGTTGACAGAATGCTTATACTTGGTGTCGTTTCAGCAATTATTTGGACCCTCACCCTCCAGACCACAGTTAAATATGTTTTGATAACCCTGACGGCTGACAACAAAGGTGAGGGAGGTATCTTCTCCCTGTTTGCCCTTATGCGCAAGAGAAAACGCAACCTTTATATCGTTGCTGTTATCGGTGGCAGCGCACTCCTGGCTGACAGCATCATCACACCTTCAATTACGGTTGTGTCAGCAGTTGAAGGATTGCAGATAATCAAGCCTGACCTTCCGGTGACTGTTATTGCCCTGGCCATACTTACCTTTCTTTTCTTCATTCAGCAATTCGGTACCTCTGTCGTGGGGAAATCTTTCGGTCCTGTCATGTTTGTCTGGTTTACTGCTCTTGGCGCACTGGGTTTTGCAAGTCTTATTAAAGTCCCCGGAATGCTGGCGGCATTCAGTCCTGTTTACGCTTACAAGCTTCTTTCGGCTCATCCCCAGGGATTCATTCTCCTGGGGGCGATATTTCTTTGCACCACCGGAGCAGAGGCGTTATATGCCGACCTTGGGCACTGCGGCCTGAAGAATATCCGCGTAAGCTGGATATATGTCAAGACCATGCTCATTCTCACTTATCTGGGACAGGGTGCATGGCTGCTGGCTAATCCTGAAAAGGCAATACCGGGTATAAATCCTTTTTATGCCATTATGCCCGAATGGTTCCTGCCGTTCGGAATTTTGCTTGCAACCGTTGCGGCGATAATTGCCAGCCAGGCGCTTATAAGCGGCTCCTATACCCTTATAAGCGAAGCCATCTCCCTTAACTTCTGGCCCAAAATAAAGATAAAATACCCCTCTTTTGCCAAGGGCCAGATGTACATTCCTTCCGTTAACTGGACATTATTTCTGGCTGTGGCCACGGTGGTCATCGCTTTCCGGACTTCATCAAACATGGAGGCGGCTTACGGCCTTTCCATAACAATAACAATGATGATGACCACCCTGCTCATGATCGCCTGGCTGCGTCTTCACCATAAATCTCTGGCTTCTGTGGCTCTCTTCGGGATTACGTACCTGACTATAGAATCGCTTTTCCTCGCAGCCAACCTCACCAAATTCATTCACGGAGGCTGGTTCACAATTGCCACCGGCGGATTCTTATCAGTAATTATGCTCGTACTTTTCAAAGGCCGGCGCATAAAAAACAGGTTCATCAGTTTCGACAAACTGAAAAACTACCTTACTGTACTCGCAGATCTTTCACAGGATAAAACGGTCCCAAAATATGCAGGGCAACTTGTCTATATCACTCATGCCGACAGGTGTGATGAAATAGAGGCCAAGACAATCTGGTCGCTCTTGTTTCGCCAGCCGAAAAGGGCTGATGCCTACTGGTTTCTCCATGTAGATATAATAGATAATCCCTATACGGCAGAGTACAGGATCACTCAGCTTGTCGCAGGTAAGGTTTACAGGATCGACCTTTACCTGGGATTCAAAGTCCCCATCAGAGTAAATGATTACTTCCTTCAGATACTTCATTCGATGAAAGAGGAGGGAGAAGTCAATCTTACAAGCAGTTACCCCTCACTCAATCAGCACGGCATTGAAACTGATTTCAGATTTGTACAGCTTGTCCGCGTCCTCCCGGGTTATATAGACCTCCCTTTCTGGGAAAAGCTGACACTGAACTTATATTTCATCTTTCGCCGGCTGGGCATAAATGATGTGGCTGCTTACGGTCTCGATACAACCCTTGTGACTGAAGAGAAAGTACCGCTCACAATACCGTCAGGGATAAAACCTGTACACCTCAGACTGCGCAAAAACTGATACCCGCGAAATAGTCCCGGCGGACTCCGTGCCGGTTGAATTCCGGTAACGGTTTACCGGTCGCTGATCAGAAGTGCAAAAATATATGTCATCAGAAAAATAAATATTAAAGCGTATATTTGTGTGAATACCGTGAATCTGCAGGTAATCTAAATAATTAATGGTTAAACAGTTAATTGATTTTTTAAAATCATGAAAAGAGACATTGAGATATTTGACCTCATCACTGAGGAGCGTCTTCGTCAAACCAACGGAATAGAGTTGATAGCATCCGAGAACTTTGTAAGTCCCCAGGTCCTGGAGGCTATGGGATCAGTACTTACAAACAAGTATGCTGAAGGTTATCCGGGACACAGGTATTACGGGGGTTGCGAGGTGGTCGACAAGGTTGAGCAGCTTGCCATTGACAGGCTGAAGAAGCTTTTCGACGCAGAATATGCCAATGTCCAGCCACATTCCGGAGCACAGGCCAATATGGCAGTCTTTCTGACGGTTATGAAACCGGGTGACACTTTTCTGGGCCTTGACCTTGCTCACGGAGGCCATCTGTCTCACGGTTCTCCTGTGAATTCATCAGGCATTCTGTACAGACCCGTATCTTACAGTGTCAAACAGGAAACCGGAAGGGTTGACTATGACATGATGGAAGAAGTGGCTCTCAGAGAAAAACCGAAAGTAATTGTCGGGGGCGCTTCTGCATACTCAAGGGAATGGGACTATCCGCGAATGAGAGAAATCGCAGACAGGATCGGGGCACTGCTTATGATTGACATGGCTCACCCTGCAGGTCTCATTGCCGCCGGACTTCTTTCCAACCCGTTGAAATATGCACATATTGTAACATCAACCACGCACAAAACTCTGAGGGGTCCACGCGGAGGAATCATTCTTATGGGCAGTGATTTCCCGAATCCCTGGGGGATCACAACACCGAAGGGCGAAATAAAAATGATGTCTGCCATGCTTAATTCTGCCGTCTTCCCTGGTATTCAGGGCGGTCCGCTTGAGCATGTGATAGCCGCAAAAGCAGTCTCTTTCGGAGAAGCTCTTATGCCTGAATTCAGGGTCTACCAGGGACAGGTAAAGAAAAATGCTGCTGAAATGGCTGCCGCATTCATGGCACTCGGATATAAGGTAATTTCAGACGGAACCGATAATCACTCGATGCTGATAGATCTCAGGCCAAAATTCCCCGATATCTCAGGCAAAAAGGCCGAGAATACTCTTGTCAGAGCCCATATAACAGTGAATAAAAACATGGTGCCCTTTGATTCACGTTCTCCGTTCCTGACATCGGGAATCAGGGTGGGAACCCCGGCTGTGACAACACGCGGACTGAAAGTAAATGAGATGGGAACCATTGTCAGCCTTATCGACGAGGTTATGACGAACATTGAAAATGAATCGGTTATTGAAGGAGTAGGAGAGAAGGTGATGAAAATGATGAAGGACTTACCGTTATTTTTTATGTAGTGTTCACTTTAGTTTTTGTTTTATATCTTTGAATCAAATCTCTGATCGAATGCCGTTGAATGACAGACTGGTCTTTGTAGTAGATGATGATCCTTTCATCACAGCACTTGTGGCTGGCCGTCTTGGGACTGAGGGTTACCGTGTCAGGACCTTTTCCTACGGAGAGGATTGTCTTGCAGCATTACGTGAGAACCCGGACCTGATCATCCTTGATTATTACTTCGTTAGTGACAAAGGCCGTCCAATGAACGGTATGGCTGTGTTCGACGAAATTCTCAGGCTGATGCCCGACGTTAAGGTGATCATGCTCTCTGCACAGGAAAAAGGTGATGTGGTGCTCGAACTGGCGAGAAAGGGAATATCTGACTACGTCATCAAGGACAACAGCCTGATGGATAATCTTCTGGTTTCGGTTAAGGAAATCTTCGAAAAATAAGCCGGCCCTTTATGGAATGGTATCTTTATGTCGCTGTAATTGCAGCCGGCCTTTTTGCAGGTTTTGTGAATACCCTCGCCGGGAGCGGATCGCTTCTGACACTTCCACTGCTTATGTTTCTCGGGCTGCCTGCCAATGTTGCCAATGCCACCAACAGGATCGGGGTACTTGTTCAGAGTGCGGTAGGCTCCTGGAGCTTCAGGCAGCAGAAGATCTATACAGTCAGGGAAAGTCTCTGGATGGCCTTGCCTGCAACTGCCGGCTCACTGATCGGGTCACTGGCGGCGGTCCGCATCAATGAACACGCAATGCGGGTCATGATTGGCATCCTCCTTGTATTCATGTTTTTCATTATTCTTTACAAGCCTGAGCAATGGGTCCGCGAACATGCCCTGAACATAACCGCGAGGAGGCGCTGGTGGGTATCAGTGATTTTCTTTTTCATCGGTATTTACGGAGGGTTCATCCAGGCCGGAGTGGGATTCTTCCTGCTGGCTGCACTGGTCCTGGGAGCGGGCGTCGGCCTTACGAAGGCAAACGCACTCAAAGTGGTGATAGTTTTTATCTTTACGGCTGTCGCACTGGCAGTCTTTATGCTCAGCGGACAGGTCGACTATTTCATTGGGGCCATACTGGCAGTAGGGCAGGGTGTAGGCGCCCTCATCGCTTCGAGGTTCGCGGTAAGCTGGGGCCCGAAGGTCGTCAGGATAATACTGCTGGTGGCTGTAATGGCCTCCGCCCTCGAACTGACAGGAGCCTTTGATCTGCTGATCAGATTATTCTGAAATAAAAGTTTTCTAATTCAGCCTGAAGATGTAGGTGATGTTGCCCTTTTGCAGAAGGGGGGCATCGTCACTTCTGTTGAACTTCGCTTTCATGGCGGCATCTCGTGCTAACTTGAGGAGGTTCCCATCAAGTGTTGTTGAACCCTTGACACCGGCATCAGCCTTGGTGACATTGCCTGACCTGTCAACAGATATTTCCACAACAACTTTACCCTCAACCTGATATTTATATTCAGGTTTAGGCAGTGACTGAAATCCCCTGCTGCCCAGACTGTATGAAATGGTCCCGTTACCCGGGCCTCCTCCGGGGCCGTAATTGGGAGCACCAACGGTGCCTGTCTCAACACCCTGGTTTCCCTCGCCACCTGCAATGCCCTCGCTGGTCCCTGACTCCCCTACATTACCGGCATTGCCAAATGCATTTTTGGTACGGTTGCTTATCTGGTCGCGCCTGCGCTGTTCTTCCTCGCGTCTGACCCTTTCAGCCGTCTCCTGTGCTATTCTTTTACGTTCAGCTTCAGCCTCTTCCTTTTTTTTTGCCTCTGCTATCCGCGCCTCAGCATCTCTTTTGAGCTGCTCGGGATCAGGCTCCTTCTTTTTCACTTCCACCGCTTCCTCAAAATCCTGCGTCAGAATGGCGTCATCTGCTCCCTGTTCACCTGCAGAGGGTTCAGGTGGCGGAGCTATTTCTTCCTGCGGAGCAGGTTCAAAGAGACCGTCACCGGTTTCGTCAAAGCCGAAATTGACAAGAAGACCTTCCTCGACGGTCACAGACATAGCCGGCTTCACCTTGAAGGTGAAGATCAGAAGAAAGACTGCCAGGAGCAAATGTATTACAACACTTGCTGCAATTCCCTGCTTCTTTTCCCTGCTGAAAGCTGATTCTTTCCGGTTATTTGGGTGAGGTTGCAAGAATTAGTTTGTATTGGTTCTTTGCTGCAATATTCATCACATTCACAACATACTCAATAGGCACACTTCTGTCAGCATGAACTGAAATATAAATCTCGGGATTTGCTCCCACCTTGGCTTGCAAGGCTGCCTCCAGGTTATCAATACTTATCAGTTGGTCCTCAATATAATACTGATGATCCGGAGTGATGGAGACGGTAGTCATGGGCCGTGCGTTTGACTGTGTTGTCCCTTTCGGTAACAACAGCTTCAGTGCAGTCGGGTGCACCAGGGTCGAGGTAAGCATGAAGAACAGCAAAAGAAGAAATACAATGTCTGACATTCCTGCCGAGCTGAAACTTATGCCAACCTTATTTTTACTGGTTATTGCCATGGAGCGTTACTTTACAGGTTCGTTCAGGATGTCCATGAATTCCACTGCCGTGGACTGCAGTTTGAAAACTACATTCTCGACCCTGACTACAAGGGCATTATATCCGAAATAGCTGAGGATACTTACAATAAGTCCCCATACCGTGGTGAGGAGAGCGACGTATATACCGCCGCTGAGGGTGCTTATGTCGAGACTGTTGCCTGCCTGTGACATTTCATAGAATGCCTGTACCATCCCGATGACAGTACCGAAAAAACCAAGCAAAGGGGCGGCTCCTGCAATGGTGGCCATGGTTGGAAAGTTTTTCTCGAGCTTGTAGATCTCCATTTTCCCAACATTCTCAATTGCAGATTCCACATCGGCTACCGGCCTTCCGAGACGGGTGATCCCCTTCTCGATCATCCGTGCATGAGGAGTATTGGTTGATTTGCAGAGCTTCAAAGCGGCATCCACCTTCCCGTCAAACATGTAATCCTTAATACGGTTCATAAAATTGGAATCTACTTTTGTGGCTTTCCTGATTACCAGGAACCTCTCAACAAAAATATAGAACGCTGCAAGAGAGAGAAGGCTTATGATGTGCATGACCCAGCCGCCGGCGAAGTACAACTCAGCCAATGACATGGAAGCCTCTTTTCCAGCTGCAACAGCTGAAGTACCCTGCAAGAAAATTGTTGATAATATCATACTGTAAAAGTTTTGTTAACTGTTTGAATTTCTGTGATTGTTACCCTCTTTGCAACAACGGGCGAATATATGAAAAAAACGCGCAAACACTCTCCGAATTATGCGGCCTGTGAAAAAAAGGGGCCTGATGTTGAAATGTTATCTCTCTGAAGCCACTTCAGCACTATCGGTTTTTTTCTTCTTCCTGGTTTCCGGACGTATGAAAAGGTCCTTCAGCCTGTCAAAGTCACGCCTCAGAAAAATACCGAAACCCTGGGTGTAAGGCGCTGTCTTGTAGAAAAGATTGTCATTGGACCTGTTGAAAACCTTGAACCGAAGCTTCTCGGTTATCTTGAATTCAATATCAAAGTCACCTGAGATGTTGCTGGCCTGGGTGTTCGACTGTTTGCCCCCGACGTCAAAGTTCCCGTTCAGAACCACCTTGTCATTCAGCAGCTGCGTTGAAAGAGCCACCTCGAGTTCCTGGGGTGTAATCTCATTGCCGGGCCGGTAGGCAAAACCTACATCGAAATCATTGCTTATCTGTGACAGCCAGTTACTGAACTGGTTTGTGAGCATCTCCGTTGTAGTGACCCCGATGGCAGATGCACCCTGCGCCGTCGTCTGCGGAGCTGCGGAAAACAGTGATGGATCAGGATAAAAACTGTTCATGACAAGAAGGTACAGGAACTGGCGGCTTAGTTCCTCCTCGGTGTTTATGGCCATTTTAAGGTACTCCCGAGTCTCGTCATCCGCAGTAGGAAGACTTATGTCGAAGCCCACAACAGGGTTGATGAGCTTCTCCGAGAGATTGAGCCTGCATTCAACAGGGATCCTCTCCCTGAATGCCTCATCGGGGAAGAGGTCATAAAGCGATGTCTTGAGCCTGTATACAGCCCTTAAATTGATTACAGCATCCTCGAGGGCTCCGTTCCATGATATCGTTCCCCCTTCGTCAACTGAAAATCGCTTGTTTAGTATGTTGCCAAGTGTGAAAAGATAATCGCCGTCCTCTATCACATAATCGCCAGCCATCTTTACATTCCCCTTGCTGCTCATGCTGATGTTCAGTTTGCCCGCCCCGGTGCCTCGTATCACGTCACCTGCCTTCGAATCCATAATAAGCTGAACCTCGGCATCAGGTGTCACTTCAAGATCAAAATTAAGTTCCATTCCCGCCGTGGACTCATTTTTGACAAACCTGTTTTCGCGTTCCAGCGCGGCCTCATTTTCTTTTTGCCTGTCAATAAATATAATATACGGGTACTCGCTCACAGTGGCGCTTGAGCTCAGGGGGATATAAAATTCCGTGTTTTTCTCCGTACGTGCAGAGATGTTGAAGGCAAGCTTCTCCGTTGAACCCTTTATCCCGGCGTACCCGGATGCATATGCCGTACCGTAGAAAATTTCATTGTCCTTGGGCTTGGTATTCAACACCAGCATGTTGTTCATGTCGAAATTGAGGTCAATCCTGAAATCCTTGAATGAGTTGTGGGCAAGTATCCCGTCTACCTGTCCCTGGTTCCTCTTTTCGTCATAAATCTTAATCTTTCTGAACTCGATTCCCTTCCTGGTGAACCGTACAGAGTCAGAGAAACTGTACCTGGTCTGAAGAAAATCTACTTTCATTGATGCATCATCAACCTTAATTGCCCCTGTCAGGAACAACCGGTTCAGCTTTCCTTTCAGGTTTACCTTACCTGACCCGGTACCCCGCACATCTGAGGCAAATGTTTTAACGATCGAATTCAGGCTGTTCAGCGGCAGTCTGAATGTGGATGCCGTTATATCCGTATACCTGGCGACCGGATCGTAGGTGCCGCTTATGTCAAAATACCTGGATCCCCCGAAGTCATTCTTTACATTAATTACTGCAACCTTTTTCTGGGTATTCCATTCGCTTCTTGCCGTCACAAGACCATAGGGACTGTTATTCAGGAGGAAGTCGTGGACCGTGATATCACTTTCAAAAAGAAATTCATCGAAGACGTCTGAAAGTGTGATGTTGCCGTTAAGTATACCTCCGAAACTCAGTTCCAGGGCGCTCTCCCCGTCTTCTTTCCCGTTTTTTTTGCTGATATTGTTCAGGTATGCAAGGTTCAGCCCTTCAAAGTTGAATGTCAGCTTGTCACGAGGATTTGACGACAACACTCCATCAAGCCTGAGATAATTTGTCCGGCTGCTAACCAGTATATCATCAAACCTGGCACTTGTTGAGTCAATTACAATATGACCGGGATTTACTTTCCAGGTCGTGCTGGATACAATAAACTCCGTGGGTATGATGCTGATATTCAAAACCGGTTTTCCCCGGTTATTAAGACCGTAATAACCTTCAGCTTTCAGGTCACCGAGTGTCCTGCCGCCGTCCCTGTTATCCCAGTTAATGTCAAGGTTCATCGAGTCAGGCCGTGTGTCAACCTGGACAATGAAATTCCTGAGATCTGAGTTGTCAGGAAGATGGAGGGTATCTGAATTGACTGTCACATTCATTTTATTGCCGCTCACTGAACTGTTAACCGTGAGGTTCCTGAATTCAGCCCCGGCTATTCCAAGTGCCGGTGAAAAGACCCTTGCAGACGCTTTTTTGCTCTCGGCATAGAAAAAGCCAGAAAGGGTGCTTCCTTCGGCCACACTTATGCCGGCATTGAAGAACTCACTTAACTTGTCTATTTGTTTGAAACGGGCGTTGAATGTAAAATTGTTCTCAGAAAGCTTTTCAGGTGCCGCCGGTGATTTGAACCTTGTGGGAAACAGTCCTGCCATTGCTGCTTTTACGGCAGTACCTATCGAGGCATATGTATGCTGCCCCCTGATCTCGCCGTCAGCAAAGTCTGAACGAACAGTCAGCAGAGGAATACCGTTCTCCGTACCGGAATGAAGCATAAAATCATATATTGTAATTTCCCCGTTTGAATTCCGGAGAGTTGAATTGATAAGGCGAAGATCACCGTCAAGATTGTCAATGTTGTTGCCGGTGAATGTTGCAGTCAGAAGTGCCGATGCACGGTACGCGGTATCCTTTTCCACGAGCCTGAGCTTAAAAAGGTTTGCCTGAGCAAGATTCATTGTAAAGTCAAACTCCGGGAGGACATCGCTGAGATCAAACCTCCCCAGGATATCCATTTTAATATTCCTGTCCCTTACCTCCACGGCACCGTCCCAGACCTTGTCACTGTATTTACCCCTGAGCGAGACATTCCTGTACTTGTAACCGTTTATCCCTACACTGTCGATGACCCCGTTGATATTGGCTGACAGGTGTTTGAATGACTCCATCGACCCGTCAACCTCAGCATGTAACGTCAATCCGCCGAAGAGTTCGCTGTTTTTCGTAAGAAAACCGAGGTCTACCTGGTCTGCATTTAGCAAACCTTTGAATGCGAAACTGTTACTCCCGTCAGGTCTGAGGGAGATGTCAGTCGCAAAATTGCCCCGTTCTGTTTTCAGTCTGCCGAAGGCGACAAAATCAGTTATAAACCCCGTAAAGTTTCCGACAAAGGTGACTTTCCCCAGGTCATGTGCAATTACAGGCAACTTCAGCGATCCGGCCTTGCTTAAACGGAGCCTCTCAATGTCGTCTGCACTTGTCCTCAGATCGGCAAAATCGAGGAACATGTACATGTCACTGACATCAGGCAGTCCGGAAATGTCAAAGTCACAACGCAACCTCGTGTCAGCTGAATAATCAATTGCAACATCCCTGCCTCTCATTTCAGCCACTGTCCCTGTCAGCTTGCCTGACAGGTATACGGTCTCGTAAATTCCCTTTAAGGGTTCCACAAAATATGCAACATCAGATGTTCTGATTACTGACCGGCTGAGGAGAATGTCAAGCCTGACCCTGTTAATGAAATCGGCATATGCCGATGAATCTGCAGGAAGTATGCTGATCCTGTCGGCCTTTATAATGCTGGAGTCAGTGCTCAGGTCAATGTCTCTGAAGTAAAGGGAACTCTGCCTTATCACTGCATCCATATCCAGTCCTGCAGACTTAAACCCTGTTGACTCGGTAAAAGTCAGTCCCCGGATATTGAAAGAGACTGAATCCGGAATGATTACCATATCTTTAACGCTGGCATTCACGGAGGTCAGTTTCAGATCCTTGAAATTAATGACTCCGGGCTTAATGGTGGCGGTATCTCCGAGATCTGTCAGAGACCATGCACCGTCAAAAATTTCAATACCGTCAATTGTGATAAGTGACTTCTTCAGTGTATCCTTCGACTTATCACCGCTCAGGGTTTCAATCAGCCAGGTAAGATTCAGCATTCCCGAAGTGTCCTGAACCATCCTGAAATCTGGTTCGTAAACATCAACATTACCGAATATAAACCGTTTTTCTGCAGGCCTGAACTCTTTTATTTTCAGAATTGTATGTCGTATTGACAGAAGGGTGTCCTTATTCTGATCCCTGATCAGGATATCATTTAAAGCCAGTTTGTTAAAGAAAGTGTATGAAACCTTGCCAACTGAAATTTGTGTTCCTGACTTACCGGAAAAATATTCAACGAACTTTCTTGCAGCAAAAGTCTGGAACTTAGGTGCACGGGCAAGCATAACTGCAACCGCCGCAATAAAGATCAGCAGTACAATCACAACAGTAAGTGACCTGACGATTTTTTTGATAATTTTGGCCATTCGTTTCCGCAATCCTGCCGTGAGCGAAGTTAATTTAAAAAAACGGCGAAAACAAAGCGTCAATGAGCATAACGATACTGGCCATAGAATCATCCTGTGATGACACCTCTGCAGCAGTGGTCACCGACGGTTTTGTACTCTCGAATCTCATTGCGAACCAGGAGATACACCGTGCCTATGGCGGAGTTGTACCCGAGCTTGCTTCCAGGGCTCACCAGGCAAACATCATTCCTGTTGTAGACATGGCTCTTTCGAAAGCGGGCAAGGGCAGGGATGAGGTCAGCGCCGTGGCCTTCACCCGGGGACCCGGATTGCTGGGTTCATTGCTCGTGGGAACATCTTTTGCAAAGGGGTTCGCACTGACGCGCAATCTGCCGCTGATAGAGGTGAACCACCTGCAGGCGCACGTAATGGTGCATTTTGCAAAGGAGCATGGAAGAGAGAACCGTGTTCCGGATTTCCCCTTCCTGTGCCTGCTGGTCTCAGGAGGTCATACACAGCTTATAGTTGTTCGTGACTACCTTTCTATGGAGCTGATTGGAAATACAATCGACGATGCGGCAGGGGAGGCCTTTGACAAGTGCGCCAAGGTCATGGGACTTCCTTACCCGGGAGGCCCGTTTATAGACAGAATGGCCGGAGAGGGAGACCCCAATGCATTTCAGTTCTCGAAACCCAGGATACAGGGACTCGATTTCAGTTTTTCCGGACTTAAAACCAGTTTCCTCTATTTTCTCCGCGACAGGCTAAAGGAGGATGAGAATTTTGTTGAGGCAAATATAAACAGCCTGTGCGCCTCATTGCAACGCACAATAATCGAAATTCTGATTGCCAAACTGGTAAGGGCATCCAAAGAGACCGGAATACGCGAGATTGGAATCGCCGGAGGTGTTTCGGCAAATTCGGGTTTGCGATCAGCTGTAATGAACGAAGCCTCAAAACGTAACTGGAATGTTTTTCTGCCGGAATTCAGGTATACAACTGATAATGCAGCAATGATAGGGATTACAGGTTATTATAAGTACCTGCAGGCGGAATTTACAGACCACTCGGTGACTCCGCTTGCAAGGTTTGATATTTGATTATTTCCGGAACCGTTCGTTTCAGAATTAACTATTGATTACATTCGCATAAATTTTTTTGAATGGAGGGGAAGAAAATTGAACCGACGAGGAAAACACCCGAAGTTTACCTTGGTCCGGAAGGTGTTATCAAGATCTGGGGGAGGTCTGTTTCTGAAGATTCAAGGGCATTTTACGACACAATAGGCCTTTGGATTGACGAGTACATCCTTGATCCTGAGGATATTACTACCGTTGAGTTCAACCTTGAGTATGTCAATTCTGCATCATCAAAGCAGATCATTAAACTTTTAAGGAAGCTGCTGCTGGTTACTCTTAAGCACAAATTGCTCAAAGTAAACTGGTACTATGAGGAAGGCGATTCTGACATCCTTGAAAAAGGAGAGTATTTTTCTTCAGCTGTGAAACTGAAGTTTACCTACATTGAGACCGGAGGGCATGCCTGAGGCATATCTCCGGAAGTCCCTGCTTCTTTTCAGTCATAGTAAAATGCCTCCCTGCCGGGATAATAGTAGCGTTTACGGGCTATATCCTCAGGGTATAGGAAGTAGTCGATATCAGCCTCTGCACAATGCTTTCCCCCGCCGTCATACAATCTGCACAACAGCCTGGCACTCTTCCCGTCGCGGCTGACAATGGCCGCATCAAGGGTTATCTTACCTTTGTTTATGTAAACCGGTTTCAGGTACCTTACGGTCATCACTGAGGTGACAGCAGAGGTCCCGGCTTTTATATAAACACACCACGCACCTATCTCATCAAGGAGGGTGGCGATAATTCCCCCGTGTATAACGTTTATGTACCCCTGGTACTCAGGAAGCGGGACCCATTCTGCATGAAGGTGACCGGCGCTTTCTTCGAACGTAAGTCTGAGACCGACAGAATTCGCAGGGCTGCATCCGAAACAACCGTGCTGGTCCCACTCAAAGGGATTCCTTATTTTCTTTCTCTTTTCCATCTTTTTCCCGTTTTTTCTGGGCACTCCAGGCACTCAGGTAAAGTAACGAAATACCCAGGAAAACCAGTCCTATAACAAGCGACAGGATCATCAGTGTGAATGACGGCTCCTCCTGAGGGGTGACTGCCATCTTCATCCTGTCTGCATACCCGAACAGGGCGATAAATATTACTGCCACCGCCAGTCCCAGTCCCAGGAACACCATAGACCCGTCTATTACTGATGTACTTTTATAGAAGTTGGATCCTGAGAAGACCCTGAATGTCGATTTTGCATATTCTTCTGCCTTCTTCCGCGCTTCCGCCTGCCGGTAGTCAACCCACGCCTGGTAATTACGGCGGTATTCTTCCTCCGTAACCCCGTTGTGATGAGGGTGCGCTGTCAGGTACTGGTATGCCTCCGTGATTTTTATAAACATCTCCCTGGCCCCGGGTGAATGATTACGGTCAGGATGGAATTCCATGGCCCTGGCACGGTAAGCCTTCCTGATCTCAGCATCGGAAGCTCCTATGCTTATTCCAAGGATTCTATAGTACTCAGGAAAAATCATTTTATCAAATCAATTACTAATTAAGGTAATTTTATCTTATTCATCCGGATAAGGCTTGTTTTTTTCCGGTTTCTTCTATTTTTGCAGTTTATACTGAGTCTAAATAGTCCGGTAAATGGAAAATTCCCATATTCTTTTTGCTTTTGGTCTGACGCTGTTTGCCGGGCTGGCCACCGGGGTCGGTGGTATGATTGCCTTTTTTGCCAAAAGGACCAACACCTCCTTCCTCGCTTTTTCACTTGGCTTTTCTGCCGGCGTAATGATCTACATATCACTTACCGAGATCCTTACAGAAGCCAACATCGCCCTTGCTGCATCTTACGGTGATGACAAGGCGGCCTGGTTTACATTTATTTCATTCATCGGCGGGATTGGCCTGACTGCCCTGATTGATAAACTTATTCCTTCAAGTGAAAACCCACACGAGATGCAGAGGATTGAACAGATGCATCCCGGAGAGAAGCATTCTGACAAACATTCTGACAGGCACCTTGAAAGAAAGGATGACAAATACAGGGAAAGGGAGAAGGACCATCGCCACCACGGTCACCATCATCACCACCATCACGACCGCAAACTGATGCGTATCGGGATCTTCACCGCCATTGCCCTGGGCATCCATAACTTTCCCGAGGGTATAGCAACATTTATGGCGGGGATGGCTGATGTCACAATCGGAATAAGTATTGCGGTGGCAGTTGCAATTCACAATATCCCCGAGGGGATCGCCGTATCAGTTCCGGTTTATTTTGCCACCGGCTCAAAAAGAAAGGCTCTGCTCTGGTCGGTCCTCTCAGGATTTGCCGAACCCGTTGGTGCAGGCATGGGGTTGCTGATCCTTTCGCTCTTCAAAACTGACGCCGTCCTTGGATTTGTGTTCGCAATGGTCTCGGGTATCATGATTTACATTTCATTTGACGAACTGTTGCCGGCCGCACATAAGTATGGCAAACACCATACTGCAATCTACGGACTTATTAGCGGCATCATCGTAATAGGACTAAGCCTGATTCTTCTCAAATAGCCCGGCAGAAAAATTCCACAGTAATGCTGTAGCTGGTAAGACCTGCAGGGATTTAAAGTATTCCCTTGGTTACAACAGCTTTCGGATCATGCTTATACCTGAACAGAATTGCGAACAGGATCGCCACCACGAGGGAATACCCCGCAAAGGATAACCAAATACCCGGCCAGTCTTTGACCAGACTTACCGGGTTTTCAAACCACTTCTGAATAACCTGCCCGGCAATGAGATTTCCCAGCACGGCGCCTATCCCGTTAGTCATCAGCATAAAAACACCCTGTGCCGAAGCAGTGATCTTTGAGTCAGTGTTTTTTTCCACAAACAGGGCTCCCGATATATTGAAGAAATCAAATGCCATTCCGTAAACAATACAGGAGGTGATAATCAGTATGAAACCTATGACGGTATTGCCGGCCAGGCCGAACAGACCGAAACGCAGCACCCATGCTACCATACTGAAGAGCATCACTTTCTTGATGCCGAAATGCCTCAGGAAAAAAGGAATCGAAAGGATAAACAGGGTTTCTGAGATCTGTGATACTGAGAGTATTATAGTGGAGAAGTTATTAATGAGCCCGTCTTTCGGGAAAACGTTAGCATCCTGGAGAAAACTGTCGCCATAGGCATTGGTCAGCTGAAGGGCACCGCCCAGCAGCATGCTGAAGATAAAAAACAACAGCATTTTCTTTTGCCGAAACAGTACGAATGCGTTTAACCCCAGTCTCTGAACCAAACTCTTCTCTTCAGTCGCATCGTTTTCTACTTTATTTACTGCCGGCAACATGAAGAATGAAAAGAGAGCCAGGCAAAATGCAGATACGGCTGCTATAATGAATGAGGCCTTGATGCTATATCCCAGACCCCATGGTTTGGTGAAGAAGTTTGTCACCCACATTGCCATGATAAAGCCTACCGTACCCCACACCCTGATCGGAGGGAAGTACTCTGTGGGCTCTTTACCTTCGCTTTTCAGCAATCTGAAACCGATTGAGTTATTCAGACCGATTGTCGGCATATAAAAGCACATGGCAAGCAGCAGAAGCCAGAAGAAGGGCAGTGGCGCCTCAATCAGAGGCAGGAAGCACATTGTTGCCCCGAACATAAGGTGAAGAATCGCATAGACGTAATTTGCCTTCCATTTATCGGCAACAATACCGAACAATGTGGGCATAATCAGTGAGGCGAAACCCATAGTTGAGAAGACCAGGCCAAACTCAGCGCCATTCCATTGTTTTTCCACGAATCCGTAATGACCCAGTGTCATCATCCATGCTCCCCACATAAAGAACTGGAGGAAATTCATTACAATGAGTCTGTTCTTTAATCCCATAATAAGTTTAGATAAAATTATAACGAGCTATTTACTTTGGCATTCTATTTTGTTCCGAAAAGCCTGTCACCTGCATCACCCAGCCCGGGCACTATGTAACCGTTTTCATCCAGGTGACTGTCAAGAGCAGCGAGGTAAATATCCACGTCGGGGTGATCCTTCTCCATCCGGGCAACGCCCTCCGGCGCGCCCACAATGCAGACAAGCCTGACTGTCACGGCTCCCCTGGCCTTTATTGCCGTTATGGCCGCACTGGCGCTTCCGCCTGTGGCAAGCATCGGGTCGAGGACCATCACTATGGAGTCTGGCAGCGTTGCAGGAAACTTTGCAAAATATTCCATCGGCATCAGCGTCACATGGTCACGGTACATGCCAATGTGCCCGACCTTTGCAGTGGGGATAAGATTGGTGATCCCGTCAACCATACCGAGCCCCGCCCTGAGAACGGGGATAAGCACGATTTCCTTCGCCAGTTCCGAAGTTTTGCACGACGACAGGGGAGTGTCAATGACAATGTCACGAAGCGGCAGGTCCCTCGATATCTCGTAAGCCATAAGCCCGGCTATCTCATCAAGGTTCTGCCTGAAATCCTTGGTTCCGGTTTCCTTCCGTCTGATCTGAGACAGCTTGTGGATTATCAGGGGATGGGTTATTAGTTTCAGCATCTGTAATGATTTCTGTTGACTAAGTTACAAAAGTTCCTCTCTTTCCTGCTACCGGTATCACCTGATTCCCCTGCAGCCAACAGAAAAATTATCTGCCAAACTTGTAAGTGAATCCTACACCTATTACCTCTTTGAACTGTATACGTTTTCCTAACACGGGATCACCTTCGGTGTCCTCGCCGACCTTGATCAGTATATCGTCGTCATAGAGCAGGTGAGTGGTGACAGTAGCCGAGAGAAATTTGTTCACCTTCATTACAATGAGGTTCTCCCAGCTGACATCAACATTCTGCGGGTTGTGCAGATAATTCGAAAAGAGGTCGAGCTTGGACTGGAAATTTACGTTTTTGATAATCTCGTCCTTCTTAAAGAGAAGGTTCGCATAAGCACCAAGTTCAGCCCTGAACTTCTTGCCCGGATCCACACCGAATGCACCTGCCGCAGAGAGGACGTCATCAGCGACTATAGTCGTTTTTACTGTCAGGGGAGAAAGATAGACAGAGAATACAGGACTCGGTTTGTAATCCATACCGAGAGAAAATAGCAAATAGGCAGGAGAAAAGAGATCGGAGATCTTATCGACAGTATTGGGATAGTTATACCCGGGGGCCATCTGTGTCTTAAAGCTGACCAACCCGGTGTAATACCAGAATTTCGATGCCTGGTAGCCATACTTCGAAAGCAGATCAATCCTGTCATCGGTCTTTACCCAACCGAGGTCATTGCCCTTCTGCTGCATCTTTCCGTATCCCAGGGTAAGTGTGTTGTCCCATGCCTGCTTATCTTTCTTGAAATTTGCATTCAGGTTTATCAGCCCGTTAAGAGCCAGAGAGTTTTGTCCGCCTGCCGCCCAGTTTGTAAATGAACTCTGCGCCATATTGAGGGAGAAGACTCCGCCTGTTTTCCAGTATTTTACTGTATCTGTGTCCTGGCTGAATGTTGTTGCACTGTATCCTGAAATAATTACCGAGGCCATTATCAGGGCTAATAATTGTCTTTTCATATTCAACTGTATTTGAAATTAATAATCTGCTTATCAGTTATTTGGCATCGAGACTGCCGAATACTTTCTGAAGGATGGGGGTGACCCTGGCCGAAACCTCTTTCCTGATCTTCAGCTCTTCACCTTCTATCTTGAGGAAGATGCCGTCAAGAGCTTTTCTTGTCAGAAAGTCATCGAGGTTGGTGGTAACAGGCTTGAAGCCTCCAAGCCGTCCTGCCAGGCTGTTGGCAAATGAATTCCACCTGGTTGTGAGGGCTTCCCATGACTCCTGTGCTGAAATGCCGGCCACCATGTCCTTGCGTGTGGAGGTCTCTATCTTTGGCTTATAAAGATTATAAAGATCCGTGTAAGTGGTCGATATCAGGTACTGTGTGGCAGCATTGTCTGCTCCTTTCAAAATCTTGAAGCCGTCTGCAATTGTAAGCTGACTCACTGAATTCACAAAGATGGGAGCGGCCTCCCTTGCGGCGTCCTCTGCAGCCCTGTTGATATTCAGAACTACATCTTCAATAAGTTTCTGTCCGCCCGGGATCTTTGAAATATTTTCGACAATTGTCATTGCCTCTTCCGGAAGGGGAATTTTAACGGCAGGGTCATTGTAATATCCGTTTAAGGCTGACAGCTTTCCTGCCGAATTTCTTGCGCCTACTGTCAGCGCCTCTTTAAGGCCGCTTATAACATCAGCCTCTGTAAGGGCCCCGGTTGTTGAAACGGTCTGTACCACCTTCATCAGTTCTGTGCATCCGGTGAAGATTACAAATGAAATAAAAAGTGCAATTATTTTAGTTTTCATGACAGTACTGTATTTGGTTATAATCCGGCAACTGATCACTTGCAGCCTTTACCGGCCCGTTAATTCAGGAGCTAAAATTATAAAACTTTCGCTGAAAGGCACTCACCGCGGCATTCTTTCGCAGCAGACAATGTAGTATCTTTTGGTAAACAGCCTGAGCAACGGTCTCAGTCCAACAGCTTTAATGGGCGCTGTCCAGCTTTCGCTGTCAGTGATCCTCCATCCGCTCTTTTCAAGAAGCCAGTCGAACTGCCTCCTCTCAAACTCATGGTAGTGCCTGTCCCACTCGGATTTTTCATTCCAGTAAGCCTTTGCAAACCACAGACGAAGTGGTACTGATGCAATAAGCTTCGGGCTTTTTATCTCCCTGAGGATATTGAACGGGGCAAGCAGGTGTTCGAAGACTTCGAATGACGTTGTTACATCGCCTTCATAATCAGCTATTTTACCATATTCTGTATCAAAATCCTCACCGCCGGTGTTTGTCACATTAAGTCCGTTTTTCTTCATCAGTTCGGAAAGCGGATTCGGGGTGCCCATATCTGTAATGCGGTCGGAAGCAGAAATATGTTTCATCATGAAATTTATGGTCCGCCTGTACCGGTTCCTTCTTATCCAGTCAATCTGATCCAGCCCGATGATTTGCATATCACTCATAATATCAGCAGATTATTTATATCTTTGTGCGAAATTTCAAAAACAGGTGCAAAGAGTCTTCTTGAAACTGCCTGTAAAGAAAATCCTTTTTTTACTTTTGCACCCCAATAATATGAGGAAATGGAAGAAATAAGAAATATAGCTGTTATTGCCCACGTTGACCACGGAAAGACAACACTGGTAGACCGTATCCTGTATCAGGTAAAGCTGTTCCGCGACAACCAGGCAATGGGTGAACTGATCCTCGACAGCAATGATCTCGAAAGGGAGAGAGGGATCACGATACTCTCAAAAAATGTCTCGGTCCGTTATAAAAATGTCAAGATAAACGTCATCGACACCCCCGGGCACGCCGACTTCGGAGGCGAGGTTGAGAGGGTCCTTAATATGGCTGAGGGAGTACTTCTGATTGTTGATGCCTTTGAAGGACCCATGCCGCAGACCCGGTTCGTTCTGCAGAAAGCTCTTGAACTGGGACTGAAACCCATTGTGGTTATCAACAAAGTCGATAAGCCCAACTGTAATCCCGATGAGACACATGAGAGGGTATTCGATCTTATGTATAACCTGAAGGCGACCGAAGATCAGCTTGATTTTCCAACTGTTTACGGTTCCTCGAAGCATGGATGGATGGGACCTGACTGGGCCAAACCCACAACTGATGTAACTTACCTGCTCGATACTATAATAGAGCATATACCGGCTGCCAAGAAGATTGAAGGGACGCTCCAGATGAGGATATCATCTCTTGATTATTCATCGTACATGGGACGAATTGCAGTCGGTAAGATAAGCCGCGGCACCCTGGTGCCGGGCAGCCAGGTCTCGCTTGTCAAACGTGACGGGAGAGTTATCAGGAACACCGTTAAGGAGGTCTACCTTTTCGAGGGACTGGGCAAGGAAAAAACCAAAAAATCAGTACGGTCAGGTGAGATATGCGCCGTGTTCGGTATGGAGGACTTCGAGATCGGCGATACTATCGCTGATGCTGACGTTCCGGAGGGCCTGGCCTATATGCAGGTTGACGAGCCTACAATGAGCATGCTGTTCGCCTCCAACAACTCGCCGTTCTTCGGCCGTGAGGGAACACTTGTGACATCGCGTCAGCTGAGAGACAGGCTTTTCAGGGAAACAGAAAAAAACCTGGCACTCAGGGTGGAGGAGACCGCCTCTTCTGATGCCTTCATGGTATTCGGACGTGGAATACTGCATCTTTCGATACTCATCGAAACAATGCGGCGGGAGGGATTCGAACTGCAGGTGGGGCAGCCTAAGGTGCTGCTCAGGGAGATCAAGGGAGTTAAGCACGAACCAATTGAGGCTCTGACGGTTCAGGTGCCCGATAACTTTGCGGGCAAGGTCATCGAACAGGTGACACAGCGAAAAGGTGAGATCGTGAATATCGAGATTAAGGACGACCGGGCCCATCTCGATTTTAAAATCCCGGCACGCGGAATCATCGGCCTGAGAAACCAGGTGCTGACAGTGACCGAGGGTGAAGCCATAATGGCTCACAGGTTCGAAGGTTACGAACCCTGGAAAGGGCGATATGGCAGTGAAACGGAACGGCTCGCTGATAGCCATGGAGACCGGAACTGCAGTAGCCTACGCAATTGACAAGCTGCAGGACCGCGGAAGATTCTTCATTTTCCCGGGTGAAGATGTCTATATGGGTCAGGTCATCGGTGAAAATACACGCCTTGACGACATTACTGTCAATATCACCAAAACTAAGAAGCTTACCAACATGAGAGCCTCGGGCTCAGATGACAAGGCACTGCTCACTCCCCCCATCAGGTTTTCCCTTGAGGAGGCAATGGAGTACATATCCTCTGATGAGTATATTGAGATTACCCCTAAATCAATGCGTCTTAGAAAAATAATGCTTGACGAAAACGACCGCAAGAGGGCCAAGAATAAGGAGAGTTAAGCCCGTCAGATACCGTTGCCACCTCCTGTAACAACAGCAACTTTCATTTTTTAGGGATTATATGGAAGCCCGGTAACCGGATCAAGATCCTTGATGTTAAGAACCTCAATTACAACGTATTTACTCATGCCTCTCCACGGCAGTGAGGCAATGTATTCCTTATAGCGAAGCTCTACAAACTTACCGCTCGCCCTCTCAAGTACTGTCGCCAGGCTGTCATTCACGATGCTGAATTCAAATTCATTGCTCTGCATGGCTCCCGGTGAGGGGGTCTTGAAGCCTGTCTGAATAAGACGGCCTTCCCAGGTTTTGAAAATATAGCCCTTTCTTACAAGGTAATTAAGGTCACCGGCTTTTACACCCTCTCCGAATACAAAGTAGTGTCTCCACCAGAAGAGTCCGGCTGCAACGAGGAACAAAACGAAAATAGTGAGCTTGATATATTTCTTCATTGCTGTAGGTATGAATTTTTATTAAAGGTACTAATATATGGTTCTTAAATCCAAAAAGAAGCCACCTGATTTACAGTCCGGTCCTGTTACCTGAAAATGAAGCCCTCTCTCAGAGAATCAGCAGGATCGAACCAGAATTCATTCTTCCCGCAGAAATGTGCCGTTCCGCTCACTTCAGGCACAATCGCCTGGTATGGCCCGTACGTAGTTGTTTCATGTACCCGGACTGTCATTGTAGTTCCGAGTATACTTTCGATTGTTATGGTCTCGCCCAATGAAAGGTCCCCTTTTGCATAGTGCAGGGCGGCGCGGGCACTGACTCCCGACCCTGTGGCTGATCTGTCAACTTCACCGTCGGCAAAAATGCAGACATTGCGGCTGTGATTTCTTTCATCGTACGGCTTGCCCGTAAAAATTGTGCCGTACAGAAAACTGAGATCCTCTTCGAAAGGATGTTTTATCTCATAGCTTTCAATTACTGCCTCCTTTATTCTCCGTCCGAAATCGATGAGATTCGTATAGTGGGTCTCGTCCATTTTAAGCCCCAGTGAATCAGCATCAACAAAAGCATAGAAGGCTCCACCGAATGCTATATCGAAGTGGATTCGCCCCAGCCCCGGCACTATTACACTTTCATCCCTGAGATACAGGAATGAGGGCACATTCAGGAATGATGTCTTTACAACGGTGCCGTTCTCTATTGTTGCTTGTGATCTTATAACCCCGGGCGGCGCATCTATTACAAGCCCGTTCCGGGCCTTCTCAGGGGTTACCATACCGGTCTCCACCGCAAACTTTGTAAGGGCAATGATTGCATGACCGCACATTGTACTGTATCCCTCATTATGTATGAAGAATGTACCGAAGTCCGCCCCCTCTGAAAAACCAGGAGTCAGGATCGCACCGTACATATCGGCATGCCCCCTCGGCTCCCACATAAGGCCTGTACGAATATGATCAAGGTTATCACGGAAATAGCGGCGGCATTCGAGAACACTGTTTCCTTTTATTTCCGGAAGACCGTCTACAGGGATCCTGAGCGGCTCCCCTCCGGTGTGCATGTCAATTGTCCGGATCTTCTGCCAGTGGTCCGGTACCTTGAACTCAATTTTTCCCGTCATCCACCTTGTCACTGAACTTCTCTTTAGCCTCTTTAAATGTGGCCTTCATTGTGTCCCAGATTGAATCAGCCCCTTCTTTAATTGAGTCCCAGGCATCCTCACTGGATTCCTTCAGGTCTCTGAGCTTCGCTTTGCCTTCGTAAAACTTAAGTTCCAGTTTATCAATCTGTTCTTCATACTTCAGTTTGGCTTCGGCGGTGGCATCTTTTGCCCTTAGCCTCAGATTGTCAATGTCTGCTCTCCACTCATTAAGCTGAGCTTCTACTTTTGCCTGGTAGTTTTCTTTTTTTTCTTCTTCCATAACTTTAACTATTAAAAACTTACTCCCTAAACTATATCTTAACAGCGGCGATCACTAAAATCAATAGTTTCTCACGGTGTTGAGTTTATCCATATATTTCCGTACAACTGCTTCCTGCTCTTCTATGCGTGCATTCATTTTCTGCTGATCGTCTTCATTTCTGGGCAGGGCCCTGTCAGCCTGGTCGATTTTTGACTTGGACTTTGAAATCTTGTTTTCTGCAGACTGAATCTCCTTCTGAAGTTTACTCTTTCTCTTGTCAAGTTCCTTAATCTGGGCAGCTTTTGCTTCTCTTCCGGGACCTGCCTCCATAGAGATCAGAAGGTTATTCTGATTTATTATCTCTGTAGAAAGCTGATTGAGCTCATTATTCTTAACAATAAGCTTATCCTGCTCATCACGGATTACATTCTTGTTCGACTGAGCTCCCTTTTTAGTTTTCGATTCATTCTTCTGAAGACCGTTAAGCTCATTGTTTAGCTCCCGGAGTATCTTTTCCTGTGCGGCTACTTCGTCCTTAATGAAATCAATATACTGGCTTTTTGCAAAATCCTTCAGGAAATTTCTTGCAGCTGTCATCTGGATATCCCCGGCTGACGGTTCAACATACTCTTCCTTTTTTAGCTCGATGCAGACCATCAGAAACTGGAGGGTATCCTGGTTCAGAAGGGTACTGTAAATATTGATCGGATTTGGAGAAATGTCTTTCCTGATTGCCCCGAAAATCGACATCTCACCGTTTTCTGTCACCACCTTTGACTTGGTGCCGTTTTCCTGCTCTTTTATCCAGTTCTTCAGTGTTCTGTTAAAGTCCACTTCAGGGATTGTAACTGTGAATCCGGGATGCAATGAATTGCCGACAAGGACGCTGTCCTCACTGATGTATATAGGCTTCTGGCCGTTTGCATTCAGCGCGGAAAAGATAACTGCAAGCGTGATCAGAAAGTAAAATTTCTTCATGTTTTTAGATTTTTAAATGAAGTCAACAAAGTTACAAAAAAAACATGTTAATCAGCACTGTTTCTTCCTATTCCCAAAGTTTCAGTTCCGATCCTTTTTCAAGATCAAGCAATCTCTTCTTTCTCCATAATCCACCACCGTAGCCTGTCATGCTTCCGTCTGATCCTATGACTCTGTGACAGGGGATTACAATTGATATCCTGTTCATCCCGTTGGCGTGGGCAACAGCCCTGATGGCGTCAGGCTTCCCCAGGGCTTTGGCCTGGGCCATATAAGACCGTACGGAGCCGTAGGGGATCTTCAGAAGTTCCTGCCATACACTCTGCTGGAAAGGACTGCCAGGGACAATAAGGGGAACAGTGAAGACCTTTCTCGAACCTTCAAAATATTCAGTCAGCTGCTGAAACAGGAGTCCAATGTAAGGATTCTCCCCTGATGCTGCCTTTCCAGCCAGCAACCGTTCAAGCGCAGCAATTTCATTTTTCAGCCTCACACCGTTGTCAGTAAACTCCAGCAGGCAGATACCCTCTGCCGTGGCACCGGCAACCATCTGTCCGAGAGGAGTATCAGACACTCCCAGTGAGATGACTCTTTCAATCCCGGTTTCCATTTCTAAAAAGATAAAGAAATTTTGTCAGAGTTCTGAAATCTTATCCTCAGGAATTTGCCAGTTTTGACCTGTCAATAAATGTAGGGGCATTTTTGGGCGCGGAACCTTTCCTGACCTTTCTGTACTGGAGATAGGTGAGAGGCTCCGCCGATCCGTCGATTACTTCCGAATGAATAATCTCACCTATGAATATCAGATGCGTGCCCGCATCAACAGTGTCAGTTAGCCTGCATTCAAATACAGCCACAGAGTCATTCAGCACAATTGGTACTCCCGTTTCCCCGTATTTTACAGACAGGCCCTGAAGTTTTCCGTAATCCCTGCCGCTACGGTACCCGAAGCGACCGAAGAGCTCCGGAGCAACAGTACTGCTCAGCACTGAGACAGAGAAGGCGCCTGTTTTTGATATGATTCCGGCGGTAAAGTTCTCTTTGTTGCAAGCCGTTGCAAACTTCGGTGGGTCAGAGGTAACCTGGAAAACAGTATTTGAAATGTACCCGTTGCCGGCTTCGCTGTTGCCTGAACAGACTATGTACATTCCGTACGACACATTAAAAAGCGCTTCATAGTTTATCATATCTCCCCTGGTAAATTATTGTTTTCTGCTATTTGGGCCAGCGCCCTCAGCGCGGCCTCCTCACCCTCGTGAATTATATCCTTTGCCTTGTAAAAATCGTAGGTGCCGAATGCTTCCTTAGATATATTAACCATGATGTCAATCCTGTGATTGCCGACTGTCAGCAGGGCAATCTGGTTCAGCATGATGCTGATGCTCCTGTTGGTCAGGTTGAAGATGCCTATGTCATCCTGCTTGCTCCTGGGTATGTCTTTACTGAGCTTGCTCTGTATCAGCCTGATCTGTTTCAGTAATTTATTGTCAAGGTTTTTTTCGGGGTCTGGTTGTATCCTTTCATACGGAATATTTGCATTGACCGCTACAACAACAAGAAGATCGTTTTTATGCCTTTTTACCCTGTTTATCGGCACAGGATTGACAACCCCGCCATCGACATAGTAACTGCCGCCGGTTTTAAAGGGCTGGAAAACAGTCGGGATCGATATGGAGGCCCTGATGGCATCAAAAAGTTTGCCGCTCGTAAAAACCATCTCAGTTCCATTGATTATATCGGTTGCCACAGCGCAAAAGGGGATAGGCAGATCTTCGATATTCCTGTCGGGGACTATCTCTTTCATCTTATCGATTATTTTCTTCCCCTTAAAAAGCCCCTTATTGCTGACAGTCAGATCAGTCAGCCTGAGCACCTCCCGGATGTCAAGGGCGCTGACCCACTCTTCGAACTGCCTGAGCTGGCCGGTGGCGTAAATCCCTCCGACAAGTGCACCCATTGAAGTACCTGCCACGGACCTGATCCGGTAACCGTTCTGTTCAAGAACCTTTATAACACCAATATGAGCAAACCCTCTTGCACCCCCGCTTGACAATACCAAAGCAATATCCCGTTTCATATCAAACCTTGTCAGTTTATAAGTTTAAGCAGAAGTTTCCCGGGAATGGGTCCTGCTTTCATAAACCCGTTGACTATTGCCTCGTTAAGCAGTTTCAGCCTTGCCGATGTCTCTTCCACCATGAAAAAGCCGAAATCAGCACCTTCCTCAAAAAAAGCGCTCCCGTAAACTCCTGAATATCTTTTGCCTGCAATGTTTACCGGAAAGATCTTCCTGCTGAATTTCTTATATTCAGGTGCAAAATGTCTGAATATGTTCCGGAGATCCTTCATGGAGACCATATGATACCCGCAGGAATCACACCGGTATGCTGTAAAATATCTGTTCACGAACTTCGGTTTCGGTGCTGCTGACTTGCAGTACGGGCACACCGTTTCCGGTGCAAGCGACTCCTCCTGAACAGTGAAGAGATCATCAAACACAGGCCTGAAGGGTGAAATGATATTGGAATACTGCATTATCTTAAACGACTGATGAATTATAATCCAGAGATAGAAAAACAACAGGAACCTGAAATAGCTGCTGAAAGCCAGGGCATCGAAAATTCCGTGCAGTACGGATGCAATTAAAAAGGCGATTACTACAGTCGAAAAAGGCCTGTTTTCGTTTTTGAACCTGTACCATGCGTACCCGATGATGCAACTGAATGAAATATGCGCAGGAGTGCTGATAAACGCCCTGAAAACAATAAGATGTTCGGTGCCGGGACCGGAATTGGCATAGAAGAAGTTTTCAATTATTGAAAATCCCAGGGCTACGCAGGATATATAGACCAGACCGTCAGTGACTTCATTGAACTGCTTTTTTATCAGCAGGTAAACCAGAATCAATCCGGCCAGTTTTGCAAATTCCTCCAGCGGACCTATAAACAGAAATGAACCGGCAACCGTACTTATCATACTGTCATCTATTCCTGCAAGTCCCAGAAGTTCATAGAGTACCAGTGCAACAACAACCGAAGCAGTGCCCCCGGTAAAAAAGGCAAAAAACATTGCAGCAAAGGTCTCCTTTTCGTATATGTCATAGCTGCGGATCTTTGCAATAAGGGCAATGCCTATTATTACAGAAATCAAAATGCTCAGATGGAAGAAATTCATGTCAGTTCAGGGTTCCCGATATTAGTATTTATTTGCCGGCAGGATTCAGCCGCCTGTTCAGCAGGCGTACCTCAAAGATAAGGAATCCGGCGGTAATCTTATTTTTTCCGGAAACACATATCCGGATGATGTTTCATGGATGTAAAACAGTTTGTAAGGGCCATTGAAAGGTGAACCAGGAAGGCTATATAAACTGTCCCTGAGGCCAGAGTTACAAGACAGAATATTAATCCCACAGCGATCGCACCGAATGCATCCCTGGGCCCCTGCGGGACATGGGCTGCAGCATAAAGGGCAATATTTACCGTAATGGCCGGCCATACTCCCAGGTGGTCCGCCAGGGGCATCAGCAGTATCCCCCTGAACAGAATCTCATATCCAAGTAAATAGAGTCCCCACCCGGCGATATTAGCCATGACGGTTCTGGTGGTCCAGACCTTTGCCCTGATCTGAGGGAAATGATCCCGGTCCTGTGCTTTTCGTGCAGCCGTCGCGGCTGAAAACACGGCAAGAAGTACCAGTCCTGCTCCAACAGCAATTGAAAATGAGGGGTTCTCAACCCTGAATGTAAGACCCAGATCGGCAGGTGAATAACCTGGCAGAAGTATCAGAGTTAAAATGAGAGGGATGAGGCCCATAAGAGTAAAGCCCAGTATCTTGGCGAATAAAAAATGCCTCACTGCGGCTGTGTCATGGTCGGATCTGCCGTAGAACCAATTTCTGATCCTCCCTGACTGTGAAATAAACCAGTATATCATGAAGAAAACAATAGTAACCAGCACGGGGAATATGACAGCCAGGTCGTTTTCCTTCAGGGTTAGGTCAACAAAAAGTAAATCAGTCATTTGCAGGGTCACTTACTTGTTCTTGTTTCTTATCTATTGGTGTTCAATGTAGCAATATTTTGAAGAATTTTGACTCAAGCGGGGCCATTTTCAGTGAGGGTTCCGCAACCGGACTGCCTGTTACGTCAACTTCAGTAATTGTGAATTGCTTTCCGGTAATCCCGTTAACCAGAGACAAATCTGTCTCCTTTCCGTCTGTTTCCCTGAGCTGTACTGTCAGTGATTCCTCTTCAGGAACGGGCCTGGCACTAACCAATACTACATTTGAGGGCCACCCGCTGATAAATGTGCCTTCATTTCTATCGTCACCCGGACCGTTTCCGGGAAGTATGCGTGTCAGGAACGGAACCCTGGCTCCCCATCCGAATCTGGTAGCAAACCCGTTTGAGATGTCACCGGCAGTTGTCAGATAATAGGTCCACGAGATGCCGCCCCTCTGGTCAGCATTAAAATTTGTAACCCAGTAGTTGTTCATTGGCCACGAGAAGATATGAGTACTTTGCGGCATCGCCCCGGCAAGGTACCTCCCGGTATTTATTGCACCGAACTGCATCAGCGGCATCTCGCCACTGCCCATAATGAGCTGTGCAGAGCTATTCCGGACTGCAGTGAAATTCTGCACGGTGTACCAGTCGTTCGACGAGCCGGGAATCTGCTCAATGCCGGTCTCGATGACTCCTCCGGCAACCTCTGTGAAGTGCTTGCCTTCTTTAAGAACAAAGGGAAATGCCAGATAAAAACTCTCCGGGTCGGTGATGCTTTTCTTGACAGCAGAATATGCAAAATCGATTCTTTTTTCAGTATTGTACAGCCTTATCTCAAAGGTGAAGCCCCGGGGCCCGGTAAAAGTCTCCGATTCGCCGCAGAATTTGATGCTGTTCCATATCTCATCAGTGGCGAATGAATCGAACCAGACAGTGTCAAGGGGTGAACGACTGAAATCATTCAGCATCCTGCTCTCCATCTGAGACCTGTTGCCAAGCTGTTCAAGGATGAACTCTCCGATCCCGTATTGTGATGAACCGTCAGCAAGTTCCAGTGACAACTCCTTGTCAAACAGTGATATAATAGTGCCCCTTGCATGGTCTGTGACAATTCTGTACCATTGATTTTCAAGGACTTCACCTGTGCCGGTTTCAGTTAGAGCAGAACTCTTCTCATAGGGTCTTATTGAATATTTTTTGTAACCGAAAGCAGGTATATCATCCATCCATACCGCCCAGTAAGTGCCGTCTGAACGTGAAGAAACGGGTTGTGCGGCACATCTTTTTCCCTCAGAATCATAAATACCGGCCTGCATCCCCCGGGGGACTATTTCATGATCAATATAAACAGTTGACACTCCTGACCTTGTCCAGTTCAGAGTGTTGAATACCACAAGCGAAGGTTCCGGTTCACGCTTGAAAAGGCTCTGCAGCAATCCCATTGTCTCTTCGCCAATCGATGCGGTGCGCCTGTTTGCTTCCCATGCATAGGATTCCTTTATTGCCCGTTGCTCCATTGTGGGCTGACTGTAGGGTTCCCGCACACTCTCTGAATAACCTGTTGTATGCTCAGTAAAAAACAACATAGCGTTGTCGGCCAGATCAGTCTTCTCACTGATTCCGGCAGGCAGTTGTATACCGGCCACAGCTGCCATTGAGAGACCCGCTGTATTTGCTGAAAGAGTGGCCGAGGCAGCACGTGTCGTCGCCACCTCACGTGCTGAGGCCCCGAAGCCGTCAGTCCACCAGTCGGGCCACGCCCCGCGAATCACGGGAAACTCACTGCCATGATCCCTCTCCATAGCAGAGAAGAAACTCCCGGCAGTGGAGGTAGTGATTCGGGGCCACTCGAAGATCTCATTCCACCGTATGATGAGGTCACTCAGGAAGGTGGATGGAGGGGAATTGTCTGTAAGATAACCTGAGTGCTGGATTGCCATCTCGTCGTACGGGTATTGCCTGGCATCGAGACTGATAAGGTAGTTAAGCAGGTTGTTCTTGAACTTGTCAATATCGTCCGCCTGGATCTCCATAACTGTATTGCCTGTCATGTAATGCTCAGCCCTGAATGTTAGCAGACGTTTGCCTGAGGGCGATTCCCACCAGAACATCGTGGGTTTGTCAAAGCAAATTAACGCCCTGTGCCCGTGTGTGCCCATATTAAGGTATTTTACCCCGAGCTGGTTGAAGTAGTCATTAAGACACCACCCGATTCCGTTCACGTCATTCTGCATTGCCAGGGTCACCGGTATGCCCCTCGACTTAATCCTTCCAACAGCCTTCAATGATGCTGCAAGTATTTGTTCATCAGGTATTTCGTCAAAATTGAAATACATCCCGGTCACTTCAATCCGGCCTTCCCGGATACGTCTTATCAATCGCTCTGTCTGTTCAGCAGGCCTGCATTGCAGATATTCATCAACCGGCCATGAGGCTTCACAGGTCCACCTGAACTTTGCGTTTTCAGGATAGCCATCAGTGGCGTCACAGTAATCAAGCGCATAGTCGATATATCGCAGATGTTCTGCAAGTATCTCTGTCTGTGAGCGGGTGTAACCGATATCTGTATGGGCATGCTGAATGAAGCTGATCTTCCATTTTCTCACCGGCTCAAGTGTTACGGTGCTGGTCACAGCGAAGTCCCCTGCAACCACCTTCAATCTGACTTTGGAAGACTTGCTGACAGCCGGAAGACCAAGATTTACTGCATTGTAACCAAACCTCAGAGGTGTGGCTTTCAGAAGTTTCCCGTTGGCATAGATCTCTGCCTCCGTTTCGGGCCCGAAATAGAATATAGCTGCCTCCACAAGCTGCAGCGGAGAACCGCTGTTCTTCATTATTGCCGGAAAAGCGTTCATTGTAACACCCGTCTTAACAGGCTTTTTGAATGTCATATACCATGAACTGAGGTTGGCTGCGCTGCCTGTCACACGTATCGTGAGCGGCGAGCCGCCGGTAAGCGCCTCCGCCGGTATCCTCAGTATCATATACCCGTGACGGTCTCCGTACTGATCTGTCATTACTGACCGGAAACTGAGTGAGGATCCCTGTTCACCCTCTGTATCCCACTGTGGCCTTGCGTCAGTCTTAAATGATATTTTTATTTTGTCATTTGCAGTCAGCTCCATACCGGCTGAACCGGGACTGGAACCAAGGGCGGCGATCCAGACAAATGTCGCGTATTTTTCTTTTATGCTCTCCGGAACCGGTTCTGTATCCCATTCCATGAAATCCTTGCCGTTTGTAGCCCGGATAAGAATGCTTTCACGGAGTCCTGGAATGCATGAATGGTACTCAAAGTCCAAACCTGCGGTCTTCTTTGCATAGCCGTTGATAATGTGGTCATCAGGCGTGAAGAACGACTGGCTCCGTAAGAAAGGGGAGGGGGTGCATAAAAGCACTGTCAGGATGAGTATGGTCCTTTTCATTGTCCCGGATTTTATTTTACAAAAGCTATTACAATGATTGCCTGGTCGTCGGCGTTGTTTCTGACTGTTATGCCTCCGGCAGCAGCCGGAATTACAAAGGTCTCTGCATAATTGAATTTTTGCCTGATCCCTTCCTGCGTTTCCACAGTGATGCTTCGGCCTTCAACAAGGTTCATTACAAGGCATTTATTTTCTGTAGGAATTAATACAGATGTCTTAAAATGCATCCTGTGAACATCATAAAGATGTGTTTCGTGCGTCGGGAGATGCCACTTTTGCCAGTCTTTTCCACTCTGAATCAGTACAGGCTTTGAGAGTAGTTTCTCACTGACATAGCTTCCCTTTCGTTCGAAAAAAAGATTCTCTGTTGCCCTTTTGATATTGAGCTGACGCTGCCTGCCACCGAGATCCGGCCGCAACCAGTCGTACATTTTAAAGGTGAAGATATAGGGTGTCGAGCTTATCTCAAGTACAAGGTTGTTTTTTCCTGAACCGTGAACAGTTCCGTAAGGGATAAGGAAAAGATCATGCTTTTTTGCACTGTGCATCTGGATGAATTCAGCGGCATCGAAGGGTACTTTTTCCCGCTCACTCTCTTCAAGTTCACTGTCGGAATTTTTCCGGATCAATATCATCCCTGAATCCCAGATAAACTACTCCTTCGTCTTTTGTGTCAAGGATATAGTATGATTCTTCCTGTGTGAAATTCTCTCCGAAATGCTGCCTTGCATAATCCGGCCTGGGGTGACACTGCAGCGAGAGGTTGCCACCGTCAAACGTGTCAAGAAAGTCAAAACGTATCGGAAACTCACTGCCAAAACGTTCATAACAGTCTCCCAGCACTTCCCTGCCGTTGAGGAACATCAGCGAGTCAAAGGAGACCTCAAGCAATTTTCCGGAACTCCCGATAAGCAATCCGTTTTCCGGAGTGATAAGTTCAAATGACCACGCATAGTTCGGTACATCTTTATTGAGCCCTCCAATATGGTCCTTAATCCAGGAACCTCCCCATGGCCCTGGTTCAAACCATGGTCTTGCCCTGAAGAGGTTATGACTCATCAAAGCAAGCGATTTCCTGAGCACGGCACCTCTCATCCACACCGGGTCCTCAGGATGCTGCCCGTCAATGAAAATATCGATATCCGGAAGGAATTTTTCCTTATGCCTGTTTAAAACAGGCCAATCGATAAAATAAAATCGCTTGTATATTACTCCGGGATCAGCCCTGCCGGTCAATCCCAGGTTTTGAACCTCTCCCGCCCTTGCACGGTACTGAAGTTCATTTTTCGGAAGGTCGATATAGAGCTTCAATCCCTCACGGCACGACCAGAAATGCTCCCGGACCGATAATAATGGTGATATCCGTACTGCTGTCGGGCTGTGCGGCACGGAATCCGGCAAGTTCGAAAAAATCTTCAAGACCCAGGTTACACCTTTTTCCGAAAAGAGCATCGTCACCTCCGGAAAAGGGAGCTGTCATTCTGAGGACTTCTATTTCAGATTTCAGGAAATCGGTCGTCCTTATCCAATTAATCCTGGTTCCTGAACGCGAGAATATTTCACCCAGTTTTTCCGTGAAGATGTCAAAAAATACTCCGATGTACCCGTCAATTATAACAGTCCTTGATTGCCGTATGGCTGAGGCAATTGAATCGAATCCTGTAAAGATCTGATTATCATCTGTTTTGAAGGTGGGGTAAATGTTATATTCACCTTCACACTCTTCAGGTTTATCAGCTGGCAGAATGAACTGCTCCGTTTTTCTCCGGATATTTAGCATCTGACCCTGGCCGATAGTCGTTCCCGTTTACTGTTTCCTGTGAAAATCAAGATCCTGAAAGTCAAAACTGAAATCAGTAAGCGGAGATATTGCCTCCATTGTAATACCTGAAGGTTTGCCCTCCCTGTCAAGTGAAAAGACCGCAAAGGCGTCAGCATCAAGCGTCCTGTCGTCCCACTTTACAATAAAAGTATTTCCCCTGTAGAATATCATCTCACCGGAAAGTTTTGGAGATTTTACCGCATAGAACCGGAGCTTGCCTTCCTTCTGTGTAACTGTGACATCACCGAACCAGACGTCTGAGTAGGTTCCGGTAAAGGGAGCGTTATCAGGTATCACCCTGGCTGAATTGGACTGAGCCTCTATGTTTTTCCAGACCGCTTCTGTTACTGCCCCGGCATTTTTCTGGCTGGCAGTTACCCTGTTTTTGTATTCGGTGATCCAGTCATTACCTGTCATTCCGTAATAACTGTCCTTGATCGTGTTGGTGATGGCGCTGAATGCCGCGTCTGACTGCTGGTTGGTGAACACGATGATACCCAGCTTCATCTCCGGAATCAGGGTGACCTGGGTGACAATGCCCTGAAGACTTCCGGTATGCCCGACAACCTTGTAACCTTTTTCATCGCTCAACCTCCAACCCAGTCCGTATGCTGCAAAATGGGTGTTATAAGCGTTTTTGCTCCTCACCGGTATAATTGTCTGAGGAGTCCACATTTCTGCGTGAACCTCTTCAGAGAAAATCTGTTTTTCAAGTTTTTCACCGTATTTACCGTTGTTCATCTGCATGATTACCCACTTGCTCATGTCAGCTATACTGCTCATAATGCCTCCAACAGGATTGTGCAGATCGCCCTCATGTTTGGGCACAACCTCAAGCTTCCCGTTCACGGGTACATGGGCATCGATAATATTGGACCTGTCTTTCAGCCTGTTGATAGACGCTGCTGTCACATTCATGCCAAGAGGTTTCATGATTCTGCTTTCGACAAATTCCTCCCAGCTGGTTCCTGAAACCCTTGCAACCACTTCTCCTGCAACAATGTACAGAAGATTATCATAATCATACCTGGTGCGGAACTGTGATGTCTGCCTGAGATAACGGAGATTGTGGATTACGTCATCCTTTGTGAAATCCGGTGATCCGGGCCAGATCATCAGATCCCCTGCACCGAGGCCCATCCCGCTCCTGTGGGTCAGGAGGTCTTTAATTATGAAATTTTCAGTGACATACGAATTGTACAACCTTAACTCAGGGATGTAGTCAATTACTTTGTCTTCCCATTTCAGCTTTCCTTCATCAACCAGTATCCCTAATGAAGCAGCGGTGAAAGCCTTGGTGTTCGAGGCAATCGCAAAAAGGGTGTTTTCATCTACCTTCTGCCCGGTGTTGACAGACCTCACACCGTAGCCTCTGGAATGGATCACTATGCCGTCTTTGACAACAGCAACTGCAATGCCCGGAACATCAAATGCCTTCATTGCCTGTTCTACAGTCCTGTCTATCTGAGCTGATGTGACCGGCTGAGAATATGATACAACAGCCAGTATCAGCAACAGCCATAAGGAAATGATCTTTTTCATTGATTTCCTGGTTTAAATTAAACAGTCAAAGGGTGTTTTTTGTGTTCAGCCCTGAATGTGTTATTTCTGCTCTATTACCTTTCTTTTCGCGAGGTCATACCTGTCTCCCTGCCTGAGCATGTAAAACAGCAAATCACCGGAGGGAAGTATCTTCTGAGAGCTTCCTTCACGCGACCAGAATGTGCCGTCATAAATCAGTACATAGCTGGCTCCGAGTACCTCCATTGTGTCTCTCTTTACGATGACTGCAGTATTCTCGTCAATACCGATACCCAGCAATTCCGGTCTTTCCTTCAGTATCCCGTACATGTCAAACTGCCTGTTTCTTGCAAGTACATGCTGGTCTATCGCAATATTGGTAACATAACCGAAACCCTCCTGGTGGTCTCCCATCATAGTCTGGTTGTCTTTGGTGTCGCCCCTGGTAAGAAAAGAACCCTGGATTGTAGCTCCGGCTGAAGAACCGCCTATTGCACCTCCGCGCTCAAGAACACCCCGGAACATCTTTTCTGTAAGGGTTCCCATATATGAGTCAACGAGATGCCATTGTCTGCCTCCGCCGAACCAGACCCCGGTTGCTTTCTCAAGAGGCTGCGTAAAGTATTTGCTGTTTGCGGTGTCCCTGTTGGCAGTATGGAGCACTGTTACGTTTTTTGCACCCCTCGAACTGAGAATCTCACCCTCCCTTTCCGAATAAGAGTCAGCGCCGGCAGCTGTAGGAACCACAACAAAGTAAGCGTCCGGTCCACCTGCAAGCTCGATGAATCTTTCAATTATTGTGTCTGACAGCCTGCCTCCGCCAACGATCACCAGGCTGCCCGAAGCCGGACCGGTTGTCAGGGGAAGTCCCTTGACATTCTGCGACAGCAGATTGTCAACCGGTATTGTCAATAGGAGGAAAGCAGTTATTATAATGTTTATTTTCATGATGTTGCGATTAGAATTATCATTATGATCAGTGAGAAAGAGTTTACAAGGATAAACGCATTCTTTAGACTCTTTTCATTTGAGAAGTCAAACAGTGTCCTGAAAAACAGGATTATAAAAGCCAGGTTCAGTGTCATCAGTATCAATGCTGCAGGAACCTCAAGGGGCAGGAGAGAAAATGTCAGAATCCATAAAAGCAATGATGAACCGGCAATCCAGAAAAACACCAGGCGGCTTATCTGCGACGGGCTGAGCACACTGTAAATTGTTTTTATTCCGGCATTTTCATACTCCCGTCCGTACCTTATCAGTAGCAGCCAGAAATGCGGAAGCTGCCAGAGGAATATGAAGAGGGCGAACAGCAGAATCCCGGTGTCCGTTATGGCACCCCCGGCCGAAGCGTAACCGATTAGCGGTGGTACGGCACCGACCAGGGCTCCCGGGATTATTGCCAGCGAGGTTATTTTTTTTAGCCCCGTGTAAATAACGTTGTAAAGCAACACATTGAGTATTCCGAGAATCAGCGGCAGCCAACCGGTGAGCGCAAGAATTGCTCCACCCGCCAGCAAAAGTACGGCCGAAATAAGGAGCGCTCCGGCAGGATTCATCTTAAGAGAGGGCAAAGGCCTGTTCATGGTTCTTTGCATCAGAGCATCGCTTTTTCTCTCCGTGAACTGATTCAGCGCAGCGGACCCTGAAGCAAGAAGGAATACGCCCGCGGCAACTGCAGCCAACTCACTGTCTGCTCCTCCTGCACAAATAAAATAGCCTGTCACCGCCGAAAATGCCACAGCTGCGGAGAGCTTCCATTTCATCAGCTCTGCAATGCTCCTGAAGCCGTTTCCGCTATTTGTCAACTTCATTAAGTGTCTTCAGATAATCGGTAATTATCGAGATATCACTGACGAGCAGCAGTGATTTGTAGGACTTCATCAACCCTTTGGGATATCCTGCAACAATTTCTTCATCAGGATTATATATCGCGTTTACTATGTAGGCCTCATCAGCTGTAACGCTTTTTTCGGCGTTCCCGGATACCACATTCCTCTGTTCTCCATACAAACCTTTGAATGAAGGACCCACAAGCTTTGTCCCGTCAAGGGAATGGCACGCAAGGCAACCGGTGTTTCTCAGGAGCACAAGCCCGGCCGGCTCAGGTACAAGTGACGCAGTTCTGAGTTCCGCAAGCCACCTGTCATACTCTCCCTGTTCTACTATACGCGTTTTTGACACCATCGCAGAATGCAGCAATCCGCAATACTCCGTGCACAGTACCTCATAGTCTCCAATGTAGTTGGGAGTGAACCAGAGGTAGTTTTCATAACCGGGTACAACATCTTCCTTTACCCTGAATGCCGGGATGAAAAAACTGTGATTGACATCTTCAGAGAAAAGGTCTATCCTCACAGGTTTTCCGACGGGAAGTACAAGCTCCTTTGACCTCATGCCGTCACCGTAATCGAATTCCCATTCCCACATCCTGCCAATTGCCGTAACCTTCATCGCATCAGCCGGCACCCTGCGCATGGGAGCAAATCCTTTCCATCCTATCCAGAACATTAACATCACAAGGATGAGGGGTATGACAGTCCACACTATTTCAAGCGTCGTACTGCCTGAAAACTGCATCGGTGCCTTGCCCTTCTTCCTGGCGAAGTGAATCACTGTCCAGATCATGAAGGCTGAGATCCCGATTATGAAAATAAAGGCGATGATGAAAATAAACAGGAACGCCTTGTCTACTCCGTCAGCAAGATTTGATGCACCTGAAAACATGATTTCCCTTTTTTATCTGAAATAGTAATCTACGAATGTTATTATTATCACCAGCGCGAACAGTCCGAAGACGCCTGTTACCATCAGTTTCAGGAACCGGTTTTCAAATTTGAGATGCATGAAATATGTTATGACTGTTCTCACCTTGACGCTGGCAATTACAAGGGCAATCACAACTGCCAGGGATCCGAAATGAAAACCTGTGACCCATACCGAGATGGCTGTAAGTGACAGCAGCACAACCAGTATGATTGCAAGCGATGAGTAACTTGAAATATGTTTTTCCTCGTGTTTCATTTCTGTCATTTATGTTATCAGGTACAAAAGAGGGAAGAGGAAGATCCAGATAAGGTCGACAAGATGCCAGTAAAGGGCGCTGTTCTCAAGCATAAGGTAACGTTCGCTGTTCACGGCGCCGGACCTGATTTTTACTATGTTGAACTCAGGAGGATCATTCCGACCAGGACATGGAGTGCATGCAGCCCTGTCATCATGTAGTAGAGCCCGAAAAACAGCAGCTCCCCGTGGCGGCAGGTTCTTAAGCACCTCCGATCCGGGAAACAGATTGTATTCGAACTTGTGTGCCCATTCAAAATACTTGTTGACCATGAAGACTGCAGCCAGAACAAGCGTCAGAAATACGAGGAAGAGGGCCAGCCTGCGGTCACCCTTCTGAACTGCCGTGAGTGCCATTGCAACGGTCATACTGCTCACCAGCAGCACGACCGTATTGATAGTGCCTATGAATGCATTTAGCTCTGCGGCCCCGGTGTGAAAATCCGCGGAATACTTTGCCCTGAAAATGGCATATACAAGGAAGAGCCCGCCGAACAGCCAGAGCTCGGTAAACAGGAATATCCACATCCCCAGTTTGCCTGTTTCGCTGTCTATATGCTCCTCGTGGTTTGTTGAGACTGACATAGGCCGGAGTCTATTTGGTGTCTGTATTACTTCCGAAAAGATAAGGTTTTGACGTTATCTCAGGGATTTCGTCAAAATTCTCATGCGGCGGGGGCGAAGGTATCTTCCACTCGAGAGTTACACCCTTCCATGGATTTGCAGGGGCAACAGCTCCTCTTGCGGGCACCGGCCACAAGATTATAAACCATGAGTATCAGTCCGGAAATCAGAATAAAGGCTCCGACAGTTGACAGTACATGACCGGTCTCGAACTGAGGAAGGTAATCGTAGGATCGCCTGGGCATTCCCTGCATACCTATTATGAAAAGGGGAAAGTAAAGCAGGTTGAATCCCGTAAAGTTCAATACCCACGCAATATTTGCCACTTTGTTGTTGTACATCCTTCCGAACATTTTCGGAAACCAGTAATGGATGCCTGCAAAGAATGCAAAACCCATGCCTCCGAATATGATATAGTGGAAGTGCGCCACCACGAAGGCTGTGTCATGCGTCTGTACGTTGGTGGCAAGGGAACCCAGGACCAAGCCTGTGAATCCGCCTATCATGAAGAGAAAGATGAACGAAATGGCATACAGCAGGGGAGGCTTCATATCAATAGATCCACCGTACATCGTGGATATCCAGTTGAAGACCTTGATGGCGCTGGGGATTGCCACTATGAACGTCAGGAATGAGAAGAACCATCTGGCATTGTAGCTCATTCCGGAGGTGAACATATGATGACCCCAGACAAAATAGCCGACGAAAGCTATTGCAAGGCTCGAGAGCACGATAGCCCCGTATCCGAACACGGGTTTCTGGCTGAAGGTCGGGAAAATCTCGGTCACCACACCCATGGCAGGCAGGATCATTATGTAGACCGCCGGGTGTGAGTATATCCAGAAAAGATGCTGGAAAAGCACGGGGTCGCCGCCCAGTGCCGGATCGAAGAAGCCGATGTTGAGAACTCTTTCGGCAATTACCATCAGCAGGGTGATGCCTACTATCGGGGTGGCAAGAACCTGTATCCATGCCGTGGCATACAATGCCCAGGGAAAGAGCGGCATCCTCATCCATTTCATTCCCGGGGCTCTCATCCTGTGTATTGTGACAATAAAGTTCAGCCCGGTAAGTATCGATGAGAATCCCAGGATAAACGCTGCAGTGAGACGCCCAGATGACATTGGTTGATGACTCAACACTGTAGGGCACATAGAAGGTCCAGCCTGTGTCAGGTGCGCCACCGCCTGCGATGAACTGTGAAAGAACTCCCAGAATGGCTCCGGTCATATACAGATACCATGAGAAAAGGTTAAGCTTCGGAAAAGCCACATCCCTTGCCCCGATAAGTATGGGCAGGAAAAAGTTACCGAATACTGCTGCCAGGCCCGGTATCACTATCACGAATATCATTATTATGCCGTGTATTGTGAACAGTCCGTTGTAAGTCTGTGGCCCCATGATGGTCCGTCCCGGGGCTATAAGCTCTATTCGCATTAGTAGCCCGAGAAAAGCAGCCACAAAAAAGAAAACTATGACTGCATAGAGGTACAGCAGCCCGATCCTCTTGTGGTCAGTCGACAGCAACCATCCCCATATTCCCTTGTGCTTGCCCTGGTACTCAAGGTAACTCACCTGTTTTTCACTTCCGGATAAACTCATATCAGTGATCTGTTTTATTTTTTTCTTCTCCTGACAAGCAGGATTACCATTATCAGAATGAGGAAGAATATTGTGATCACTCCAACTATCCTTGTTACCTGGAGGGTGTATGTCTTGCTCGCCGGGTTATAGGCGAAGCAGTATTCGAGGATCTTGTTGGCAGTTGGTCTGGCTATCCCTTTCTGGGCCTCGATGATTGCCATCTTCAGATCAAACGGAAGATAGGTGAGTCCGTAGAGGTACCTTGTGATCTTGCCGGCAGGACTCAACACCATTATCACTGAAGGATGCGCAAAATCAAGACCCTGCGGATGGTATTTATATCCGGTTGCTGCAGTGATGGCACTTATATTCTCCTGTGTTCCTGTCAGATAGATCCAGTCTTTCTGATGCTCCTTGCTGATACGCTGAACAAAATTCACCTTTTTTTCCCTGGCCTTTTCGGGTGTGTCACTGGTGTTGAAACTGATTGTTATTACCTGGTAATCAGTTCCGAGCTGCATGTCCATCTTGCTCACTACGTCGGCAACTCCGTCCATCAGGGGACTGCAGAGATTGGGACAGTCAAAATAGACAAAGCACATTACTGTCGGCTTGTTGATAAGCTGCCGGAGAGTGACCTTTTCACTTTCTTCATTCAAAAACCACAGGTCGAGCGGAATAGTGTCCCCCAGTTTTTCAAAAACCCCGATTTCAGGTTCCGGTTGTTTGTACCCCGCTGTCTTCAGTTCCTGGGCGCCCAGGAAAGGCATGAGGCAGAACAGCATCAATAATGTAATTGAATATCTCATAATCATTGATTATTTTTTTCTTGGTTCATCGGCAGAATATATGCCTGCTATCATAAGTGAGCCGCCCATCAGTGATATGTCTTTCAGAAGCATGATGAGCACGGTTGGTCTGTCGGTACCCGCAAGGAGATGGGGGATATGTATTGTCAGAATGAAAATAAACAGCAGCCCGGCAAGAATCAGAGTTGACAGCTTGACAAACTTTTTCGTGATGATGCTCATACTGACTGCAATCATCAGCAGGCCGGTCAGGATAATTGTATAGGCTCCCAGCGGGATGAATGAGGTTAGCATCCCGATGTAGTAATCCATCATCAGGAAATGATTTATGCCGAACACGATAAATGGTAATGCATACAGGATTCTGCCAAGGGTTGTCAGATTTTTCATGTTTTTGCCGGTTAGTTGTCAGTTACTGCATTGGTTTTTCCCGGCATGTCTCCCCTGAGGGCAGTGCCGATAGTGTATATGTCACGAAGTTTCAGCAGCGTCAGAAGGATAAATCCCCATACCGCAATCACTCCCAGGGAGTAGGCAAGGATTACCCAGACCGGGGCCTTCCTGACTGTATTCCACATAGCCCGTTCGGCAGTAAGGCCTGGCCGGGCTGTAATGATGCCTGCTGCCAGAACTGTATCTTTCGAGACGGCACCGAATGTCTCTTCATCGGTGAATTTTGCACTGAAGCTAATATTTCCTGCAGTGTCACCCGGCAGACCGTCAGGCACCCTGAAAGTGGCATTGCCGCTCTCATCGGTCGTCTTCTCCTCATCAACCTGCAGGTGTCCGAAATACCGCTGAGCGAACAGCCTCACTCCGGCGCCTGTGACTGCAACGCTCTTTGTCGAATCCACTGCAAGGGCATTGACTGTTACAGTGCTGTCAGATCCGTTATAACCCACTGTCATCCTGATTACAGCACCGGGATAGGCAGCAGAAGTTATTACCTGCATCACTTTCTGAACATAGGTTTTATTATAGCTGCGCAGGTAGGAGACTATGTTCCATATTTCCTCACCCGTAAGCACATTCCTGAATGAGGGCATCTGTCCTCTCCCGGTAGAGACCTTGTGAAAGATCTCACCGTCAGTGTTCTTCTGGATCTTCTCAGTGGCAGGGTCACCGGGTACCGGTACGAGATTCAGATAATTTCCCTTTCCGGGTGTGCCGTGACACGACATGCAGTTGGCGGTATAAAGTTTCTCACCGCTTTTTCTTGTTTCATCCGTAAAGGGAAAGGTGCTAAGTCTTCCTCTCCTTTCTTCAGGCACAACCCAGTCCTGACCCCACGAGAGAGACGGAAGAAGAAGAAAAAACAGCAATATTGAGATTATATACTTCATGGTCATATTGTTACTCATTTACAGTCTTACCTGATTTCTCATCTTCCTCTTCAGCCATCTCCCAGATGGGAATTACCGGGAAGAGCTTGGAAAGGATCGTAATGATGATAAGCACAAGCAGGATCGATGCCATCGTCACTGCCGCCTCAATCAGTGTGGGCTTGTAAACCACCCACTCAGGCGGAACGTGTTGTATCGGAAGGTTCGGATGACCCTGGGACGGCACCACAATGATATAACGTTTCAGCCATGCGCCGGCAAGGACAAAGAGTGAGATAACCAGCATCGGTAAGGGCCTGCGCATCTTTTTGACAAGCAGCAGAAAAACAGGAATAATAAGTCCCAGGAGTTGTATTCCCCAGAAGAGCATCGCATAGTGGCCGGTGAAAAGCTCCCGCAGGTGTATGGCATCTCCGGTCTTGAGCTTGTAGCCCGGCACGAGAAACTCGTTCAGGTTAAAGTAAAAATAGACAATGGAGACCAGCACAAGCACACGCCCTATCTTTTCAAAATGATCATCAGTCAGGTATTTTTCAAGCTTGTAGCTTTTCCTGAAAAAATACATTGCTATAATTACAGCAGCAGTTCCCGAGACAAAAGCGCCTGAAATGAAGTAGGGTCCGAATATCGAGCTGTCCCATCCGGTCCTTGGTGTCACCGCAAAAAGCCAGGAGGTGACTGTGTGAATCGCAAAGGCTGTAGGAATAATCAGTATCAGCAGAATCCTGATCGCCTGCCCCATGATCTTGTACTGCGCCTCATGATGCTCCCACCTGAATGAGAGAAACTCGTAAGCCTTTACCAGGAACGCAGGCCTGCCCTGAAGCCTGCTCTTCGATATAGCCAGGTCAGGTATCATCGGGAAAAACCAGAGCAGAAGGCTCAGTACGAAGTATGTTGTAACAACGGTGACATCCCAGAGAATGGGCGACTGTACCCTGCCGAACATAAATACATAGGGGAGCCTGTCGGGACGACCCATATCGGAGACTATCACCAGTCCTGCCACTGCTGCAAAAGCTATTGCAATGATCTCGGCTATCCTGGCGATAGGCTTCACCCACTGATAACCGATCAGACCGAGCACTGAACTGATCAGCATCCCCACGAGGCTGGTGGCAACAAAAAAGACGAAGTTGGCAATATACATTCCCCAGCTTGTATAATCGCGCAGGCCTGTCACCCCGAGTCCGTGCTTAAGCTGAATGATGTAAGCATACAGGCACAAAGCCAGCGCAGTAACAAGAAATCCCATCCAGAGGATAAAGCTCTTGTTTATTCTGACATTCCTCAGTATGTCGGCAGCCACGGAATCGATCCTGTCCTGTTCCCTGGGTGTGCTGAAGCGGGTTTTATCCATAATGCCGGCTGTTTATATCTTTTCTTCCTTATATTCCTTTTCCGGTCCCTGTTCAAACTCGAAGAGCCTGTTTTTAGGCGGAAGGTAGTACACCCTGGGTTTTGTTCCCAGTTCAGGCATGAGCCTGTAGCCCCCGTTTTGCTTCAGGAGCAGGCTGAGACTCACTGTCTCTTTGGTGGTACCGTTTGTAACGGCATCTTCATTCTCATCACCGAAGTAAAACACCCCGTTGGGGCAGGCGGAGACACAGTAGGGCAGGAGTCCTTCCCTGAGCCTGTCGGCGCTGAAGAGACATTTTGATATTGTGCCTTTTTTCTGCGGGACATTAAGTTCAACATTATATTCCTTTCCTTGTCAGCTTCCGCCATCGAGGGTTCCTGCCAGTGGAACATCCTGGCTGAATAGGGACAGGCTGCCATGCAGAACCTGCAGCCTATGCATCTTTCGTTGTCAATAAGGACAATGCCGTCCTGCCTCTTGAACGTGGCATCCACCGGGCAGACCGAAACACACGGCGGATTGTCACAGTGCTGGCAGGGTTTGGGCATGAAGTAGGCAGGGGTGTTGACTGACTCCTGCATTACAAGAGTATTGATATGGTACTCGTATGGCCTCAGATGGTGGGCGCCCTGGCATGCCTCCACACACTTCCTCGCATTCCTGCAGTTCGAGAGGTCAATTACCATGACCCACCTCTTTCCCTTGATTCCTTCTCTGCCCCTTGTCTGCAGGACTTTCAGGTCAGGCTTGAAATCCTGCATCTGCTCGACCGGTATCTCCACAAGCCTGTTATCCTCGGTGAGAACTCTCACCATCCCTTCTCTGTGCTTCGACTTTTCAAACCGATAGCCGGAATATACCGCAGCGGCACCAGCAACTGATGCTGCACCCGCTATTGTAACTTTCCTGATAAAATCGCGCCTGGAAGTCTCAACCACTTTATCAAGATCCGGCTTCTCACTGCTTTTTTCCTGCTTCTCTTCTGACATTTTTTGCTGATTGAAGTACCACTGAAAGGACTGTGCACGGGGTCAGTTGACAGCTTCTGCCTGGTGAGGCATAACCTTTACCGCAATATAACCGCATCCGTTTATTGCATCCTTGATTTTAAGAGAGTCGACAAGCGCAGGGTTGTATTCTACAATAGCATTCCCGGCGGTATGGGACGCAGTTACCCCAATGACCCCTGGAACCTCTGCCAGGCTTGACTGAATGGTGTTCTCACAGCCCGTGCATGTCATTCCGGTTATAGAGACCTCAATCATTGCCGTTTCCTGAGCAACAACTGACTTTACCTCCTTTTTGCCACCTCCGCCGCATGATGCGAGGATGAACAGTGATACAAGCAGGAATGAACATGCTGATAATTTTGTCTTTAGCATAATTGTACGGTTTTAGGTTAGTAAACTTTAAAAGTAATCAGGGTGGATAAATGTATAAAATTTCCGTTTCAATCCCGAGAAAAATCATAAAAATCAGCATCGAAAAAAAGTAGAAAAGGTCATTCTAAAAAAAAAAGCCCCTTATGACAGGGGCCATGAGAAGTTATTTTGTTTGCCTTATAAGGAAAACCGCCGGAACGGGTCTCTGGCCTGGTTTGTCACTTGGCTTTATAGTCTCTATGCCGTTCACCAGCATGCAGCTGCTTCCTCCGCCGTCTAGATTGAGAGCCTCCACACACCCGAGTGACCGGAGCATTTCAGCCTCCTGCCCGAGTGTGGCGCCCTCAGCCAGACCCGGGAACCTGCCCTGTACTGCCATGACTATCAGAAATCCGTCAGAAGTGTACCCCATTGCAGTCCGTGGATGCCGGTCATTGATCGCTTTGCCGGAAAACATGCGCTCTTCGTTGTTGGTAATGTTAATTTCACCGTTTGTTATAAGCGTTGGGCCGCCCCCTACGGCAGTAACCATTTTCCAGGGCCTGACGGGCCTTCGCAGTCTGGATCCGGCATAGTCTGTCTCAGGTCCGGCGCCGCCCCTCTCAGGTCCCGCATCGTTCCTCTCAGGTCCGGCATCGCTTCGCAGCCTGTTTGCGGTTTCCCTGCTCAGCCGTTTGATATCGGGTATTGACTCCTTTCCGGTTCCGGTAAGCGGCCCGTACTTAACTTCGTAAGTCTTCTTCCCGGATGTGTCGGTGATCGTCCAGGCAACATCGGCATTCCTGTGCCTGTCAATGCCTATTGCACTTCGGGTCACATAATGGAACAGGCTGTCTTCCTTGCTGAAGACCGAAGGTATATTGTATGAAACCAACTCGCCCTCATCGATAACCAGGTTAACATTTCTTCTTTCGGGTGAAAAAAAGGTACAATTTGTCACCAGAAGAGGTTTGCTGTTCCTTTCAAAATATGCTGATGGAGTCAGCCCCCTGTTAAGTGCGGTGTCTGCATCAAAAAAAATACCAGCATCCTTAAGCGGTACTTTCACGTAGTATGCAATATTCGGCTTGCCGTCAAGGCTGTCATTTGTACGGAAAACATGCATCGACTGAGGAAGACGGCCGAATTCTGCATCCACATTCACCCATGAAACCTGGGCTGAGACTGCACTCGTGAGGCAAAGGGCCACAGCAATTATGGAGTAACAAGAATTCCTGTTCATCTAATCATGCTTTAATTTTACGTTGAGATAAGTGTAAATCAAAGCCAGCATGTCAGCTTCCTGGGCATTCGTTGATGCGGCTCCGTGCCCTCCCTCAATGGTCTCATGATAATAGAACGGGTGTCCCATGTCAGCCATTTTAGCAGCCATTTTACGTGCGTGGCCGGGATGGACCCGGTCATCCTTTGTCGAGGTGATGAAAAGCACCTCAGGATATTTCTTATCCCTGAAAACATTTTGATATGGTGAGAATTTACTGATGTAATCCCAATCCTCAGGTATGTCCGGGTCACCGTATTCTGCCATCCAGCTGGCTCCTGCCAGCAGCTTTGAATACCGTTTCATGTCAAGAAGGGGAGCCCCCACAACAACTGCATTGTAGAGATCAGGCCGCTGAGTGAATGCCACGCCTGCCAGCAAGCCCCCGTTACTCCAGCCGAAAGCGCCGAAATAATCACGGGAGGTAATCTTTCTGTTAATCAGGTCTTCAGAGACAGCAAAGAAATCATCATACGCATTCTGTCTTTTTCCCTTCATCGCAGCCTGGTGCCATCCGGGGCCGAACTCACCGCCACCGCGGATGTTGGCAATGACATACACACCTCCCTGCTCCAGCCACCCTATTCCCGTAACAGAATTGTAGTAAGGCTGTTCCGAAATATTGAAGCCACCGTAACCGTAGATCAGGGTCGGATTTTCCCCATTCAGTTCTATATCACTTTTATGAACAATAAAATAGGGAACCGTGGTGCCATCTTTTGATGTCGTTTCATATTGCTCTACAATAAGACCCCTTGCATCGAAATAGTCCTTCTGTTTTTTAATAACCTTCGTGCCAAAGTTATTTCCGTAAAAAAGGGTTGTGGAGGTGACAGGATTGCTGAATTCAAAAAAATAGTCATCTGACCGGTCACCGGAAGTCGTTAGTGAGATTGTTCCAAAAGCGGGAACGGCAATCTCGGCGGAAGTCCACTCTCCGTTTTCAATCCTGAAAGTCTTTAACCGGCTCTGGACGTTTTCCATTGTGGAAACCACAATAAAATCCTTTGTTGTAAGGAGAGAAACAAAACTTGATTTCAAATCCGGCTTGTATATTGTTTTCACTGATACTTTTCCTTCAAGGAATGAGCCCAGATCAAAACTGACCAGCGATCCTGATTCGAATTTCCTGTCATCTGTCAACCAGTCTGACTGGAGATAGAAAAGAAGATAATTCCTGTACATGCCGTAGAACTCAGCATCAGATGGGTAATCTATCTTCCTGGTCGTCGCCTGGTTAAGCAGGTACATATCTGTCTCATAGAAGCTTTTCTTTGAACTGATGAAGACCTTCTGTTGACCTTCGGCATAAATACCTGAAACAAAAAGTCCCATGTCAGTTGTATCTGCCTGAGCTATCTTTACCGCATCTTCAATGGCAGTACCTCTCTTCCAAAGCCTGGCTGTACACGGATAGCCGGAAGTGGTCATTGTGCCCGGGCCAAAATCTGTCGCGACTACAATATTGTCTTTGTCAACCCACGTTGCGCTGCTTTTACTTTCGCCAACATAAAAACCGTCTGTGACAAAGCTTTTTGTCACACCATCGAATTCCCTCGTAATTCCTTCATCTTTACCACCGTCTGACAAATTCAGGAGACAGTATCTGTAATCGGGAGCCAGCCAGTCAGCACCGTGCAAAACCCATTTCTTGTTTTCGGCAGCAGAGAGCTTATCGAGTGAGAGAACGACTTCCCATTCATCACTGCCGTTTATATAGTCTGTCAGGGGCATTCTTCTCCAGAGACCTCTCTCGTTTATTTCATCCTGACGGAGGTTGTAAACATAATCCCCTACGATACCCGGATACATGATCTGATCCTTATCATTGAACACATTCAGGAATTTTCCTCTCAGTGTTTCATACAGGGGCAGGTTTCTGAAAGCTTCATCTGAGACCTTGTTACGGGCCCGCACCCAGTCCAGCGATTTTTCGCTCTCAATGTCTTCAAGCCACAGATAAGGGTCTTCTGCACCGGCTGCTTCTTTTTTTCCACCGGAGCAACCTGACAGTAATGCCAGGAAAAGCAGGCTGAAGGAAAGTAAATTTTTCATGATGGTGTATTTTTAATGTTACGTTTTATCATCAGTGTTAATGCTGTCAGGATTAATACTTCACCTGCAATAAAAAGAATCCAGTTATAATCTGTGGGAATATACCGGGCAACAGCTTCCGTTAAACCCTTTTCGTCAGACGGTTTTCCTCTTCCTCCGAGGAAGCCGTAGCTAATCAGAAGTGCGGAATAATCACGTATAAATGTGTAGAGGATTATGAAAGCGCCCAGAAATATAAGAAGCCAATCATAAAAGAGTGTTCTGAATGAAGCCCGCTTTTCCTGCAACGGTATCAGAACGGCTGCCATCAGGATCATTGTAAGTGAACATATTACAGGTGCAAGTACCGGGCCAAGCCAAGTTACAGGGATTAGGAAAAGTATGTCCCAGGTCAGCAGCGAAGCAGGCCAGCCGAGGAGCAGTTTCAGCGCCACATAATAGAAAATGTCCCAGACCGCGAAGCTGTAGAGGAAATAAAGAAGCTTCTGCAGGTTGTTCTTTCCTGCAATGATCCCAACTGCAGCAAGCATGACCAGTGTTGCGAATTCTCTTATCCACTCCACTGTAATAATTTCAGGCGACATCATTTTCAGGGGAAAGTCAAATCCTCCCGGATAGTATATCTGCCTGAGGTATACGACTACAATTGCCTCAAGGAACCCCATGGCCACTGCAAAAACGGCAAGCCAGACAAATTTCAGGGAGGTGTTCAGGTCTTGTGATCTCATACTAAGGGTTATTTCTGATCAGATTTTTAAAGTATGAACGGGAATACAGCTTTCCTGTCGGGGGGATATCCGGCAAATTGTTTCTTATACCATTTATGGTGGTCAAGTGCCCTTGGCACAAGGTTGCAGAATGTCCATACAAAGAAGGAAAGGGCAGGCAATGACCAGCAGAGAAGGGCAAATCCTAACCATTCCACGAGTTCTCCCAGAAAATTGGGACAGGAGACACTTTTGAAGAGCCCGCCGGACGGAATCTGGTATCCGTTGTTCCTTTTTTTCCGCAGGTGAATCAGCTTCTCGTCCGACCAAACATTTATTCCCATACCTGTCAGAAAGACCGCTAGGCCGGTAATGAACCTCGGATCAGTAAGCCAGTCAGCGGTGTACATTGTCTGAAGTGTTCCGGTGTAATAGCCCAGGAAACCGGCATTTACAGTATTGAACATGATTGCCATAAGCGCAATAACCAGCGGCATTTCTTTGCCTTTTGTCCTGATTCTGAGTGGAAATATTATTGAACGGTTGGTGTAATGAGATAGCAAATAGTGCTGTAATGACCCATACTGCAGCACTCTTTTCACCACTTCCGGTGATTACGAAGACAAGAAAGATAACCAGTGCGGGGAGTTCCATCAGCATCCATCCGAACCGGTTAGGAATTGAAATACCCCATTTCCTTGAAGAATGCCTGCCGTAGGGAGCAGTTATAAACAGCAGGATAATGAATGTAATGATTGCTACAACTATCCATGCCCAAACAAGAGTGTTAAATGTTGCAGTCTCTTTCATCAATTTGATGTCTTATAAGGCAGATAATTACAATGTTCAGCAGGACCGGCGATTTTCTTGCTCATTCCGCTGAATACAATTCCGTGGAAAGGCAGGACTGAAAACCAGTACAGCCTGCCCCACAACCCCAGTGGTCTGAATGTTGCAGTCTGGTAAAGGTATCCGTCTGATATTTTAAACTCCAGCCAGGCATCGCCCGGCAGTTTCATCTCGGCATACAGCAAAAGCCTCTTTGTCCTTGCGGTCGGCATACAAGGACCCTCCAGAAATCCAGGGCGTCACCCGGAGATATCTCGGTTGAGCTTTTTCTTCCCCTGCGAAGACCTACACCCCCGGAAAGCTTGTCCATGAAACCCCTCATCTCCCAGAGCCAGTTTGCATGATACCAGCCGGTTTTCCCTCCAATAGACCAAATCCTGTTCAGCGACTTCTCCTCATCAGTCAACCTTAATCACCCTTCTGTCAAAGTAGCAACCGAAGGTGGGAACAGTGATCAGGTCGGAATCCCCACGGAAAGAACCTTGCTGGAAAGGGCATCGGTCCAGCTTGACAGTATTTCCTGCCGCTCAATTTTGTCAAATGCCATCCTCACCGCTTCGTCAAAGCTTAAAAGCTTGATGCCTAGCCTTTTGTCCAGATCATTCTTCCGGCATATTACCTCAATCTTCATACTGTGCACCAGGTTGACGGCAAGCTTATATGAAGTGGATGTCACAAAATAGAGCCAGTACGATGAGAGTTTGGGAGTCATCACCGGTACGACGAATATCCGCCTCTTCAGGCTCCTGATGGCTGCAAACCTGAGAAGCATCTCCTTGTAAGTCAGTATGTCAGGCCCCCCGATGTCAAAGCTTTGGTCATATGTAAATTCATTCAGGATAACGCCGTTCAGAAATTCGACGACATTCTGCACTGCTATTGGCTGTGACTTTGTATTGAGCCACTTCGGGGTGACCATCACAGGTAACTTCTCCACAAGGTCCCTCATTATCTCGAAGGAGGCGCTCCCGGAACCAAGTATTATCCCGGCCCTGAGCGTGGTAAGATGGTATGAGCCCGTTGCGAGAATCTCCTCGACAGCCTTGCGTGAGGCAAGATGCTTTGAAAGCTCTTTTTCATTGACAATGCCGCTGAGATATATCACCTGCTTTACCGCAGTCTCCTGCATCCTTTTCCTGAAATTGATGGCAGAAGCACTTTCCATTTCTTCAAAATCACCAACAGATGCCGACATCGAATGGATAAGATAATAGGCAACATCCATATCGGAGGGAATGTTGCCCAGCGAATACAGGTCCAGGAAATTGACCTCGATGACCCTGAGGTTCGGGGTACTGAATTTTGAAATGTCGAACCTGTTTTTGTCACGAACGCAGCACGTAACCTCATGTCCGCCGGCCAGCAGCACCGGTAACAGCCTTTTTGCAATATACCCGGTAGCACCGGTAAGAAGGATCTTCATTTTATCGTCAACATCGGAGTTTTGTACTTGTTCATATTGTTAACAGTGCGGCAACCCTGCTGAATGCATTCATGTTTTCCGTGCTGGTTCCCGGAGTAATCTCACATCCGGCAGAAATAATACATCTGCCGCCTGCCTGCCTGAAGAATGAAATTGCATTTTCCGTGATTGTAGCTTCGTCACCGTCCTGGATCACCGAGACAGGATCACTTTTGCCTGAGAATACCTGTCCTGGAGACAGCAGGCCCAGCTCCTTCGCAACAGATTCCACCCTGTGGTCAATGTCAATTATGTCAGCCCCTGTCGCTATTACATCAGCCAGAATTGCGGAGGTATTGCCGCAGATATGAACCTTGGCATAAGCGCCCAGGGAATGTATGTGATCAATCAGTATCTTCTCACGCCCGGCCGCAAACTCCCTGAACAGCTCCGGTGAAATCAGCGAACATACTGAATCACCTATGCCAATGCAGTGTGCCCCGGCCTTTACCTGTGCCGTAATGAAATGAATTGCACTTTCAGTAATAATGTCGAGGGCACGGTGGACTTTATCCGGATATTCATAAAGGTCAGTCATTGCAAGTGATATGTCCCTGATGTCACAGTACTCCGCCAGGGGCCCTTCTACCCAACCGCATACAAAGTATTTCTCCCCGGTAAGTCTCCGGTATTCTTCGATCTCGCGGACTCTTTCGGATAACCTTGAATGTTCACTCACTTTTCTGACCGGAGAGCCTGTCGATGTCATCGATATCAATTATGGCATATTTCCTTACAATTGGAAGGCTGTCATCAGGGTATTCCAATACAGTCCCGAAAGCCTCGGCTTCGGCATATGGGTCAGACATTGTATTCACCCAGTCAGTGCTAAAATCCTCAGCACACCTGATATTTCCACGGCATTTGTGGGTTGCACTGAGACAGAAATCGCGGTAAGGTATTCCTGCGTGTTTTGCAGCAAATCGCATCAGGATGGGGTGGAAGGGTACACGGTCAGTGGGTCTGCCTTCTATGAAATCTGTGGTTCGGGTAAGTGAATTCATAATGTTAGTTTCCAGGTCGCTTAAAGATAATTGTATTTGTGATGCAGAATCACCTACACCGTGACTGTTCTTCTTTCACCCACCTGCTGACGCCACATTGCATAGTACAGTCCCTTTTGAAGCAACAACTCCTCATGCGAGCCTGATTCGGTGATCTTGCCCTTTTCAAGTACGTGTATTACATCAGCATGCATAATCGTCGACAGACGGTGCGCAATTAAAACAGTAATCTGGTTGCTTCTTTTCGAAATGGTGCGGATTGTGTTTGTGATATCCTGTTCCGTTATAGAATCGAGGGCCGAGGTTGCCTCGTCGAAGATCAGCAGGCGCGGATTCCGCAGCAGGGCCCTGGCAATAGAGATACGCTGTTTCTCACCTCCTGACAGTTTCATCCCTCCTTCGCCAAGCACAGTATTAATGCCGCTGGTTGACCGTTTCAGCAACCCTTCACATGATGCCTGGTTAAGTGCATCGGATATCTCCTGGTCCGTTGCATCGGCTTTGACGAATAACATATTTTCCTTTATAGTGCCGGCAAAAAGCTGCGTGTCCTGCGTCACAAACCCCAGCTGACGCCGAAGCTCATTATACCTGACCTGCGAAGAAGTGTGCCCGTTAAAGAAGATCTCACCCTCAGCCGGCTTGTAGAGCCCCACGAGGAGCTTTACGAGCGTTGTCTTCCCCGATCCTGACGGCCCCGCAAAAGCCACAGTCTCCCCGGTCTTAGCGCGGAATGAAATGCCGTCGATGGCATTAAAGGTGGCCGTCCTGTGCCGGAACACTACATCCTGAAATGAAATATCCTCCAGATCACCGATCTCCGTCGGGTTTTCAGGTCTTCGCTCAATCGGCTTCTTCATAAGCAGGTCGAAACTGCTGACCGAAGCTTCCACTTCGCGGTAACTGAGGATAATATTGCCAAGATCCTGCAAAGGACCGAAGATCGAAGTTGAGATGAACTGCATTGCAATCAGCTCGCCGGTTGTCAGGACATGCCTGAAAATCAGCCACAGAAGGATGAAGAGAATCGACTGTTTCAGAATGCTTAAAGTGGTCCCCTGCAGGAAGCTCAGTGTTCTCACCTTCCTGACCTTCAGCATTTCAAGGTTAAATATCTTCTGTGTCTGTAATCTTAGCCTTTTTATTTCAGGGTAGGTGAGGCCCAGGCTCTTGACCAGTTCAATATTGCGCAACGACTCGGTTATTACTCCTGACATCTTGTTGGTCTCCCGGTTTATCGACCGCTGGGTAGTCTTAATCTTTTTACTGAGGAGGCCGGTAAGAGAACCCAGGATCAGGATGCCCACTACGAAAACCGGTATCAGCATCCAGTTCTTCGTCACGGAGTACCAGATAAGGAATCCCATTCCTACTACTGACGAAAAAAGGATGTTGATGAAGGAGTTGATAAACATCTGCGTATCGGAACGGACTTTCTGCAGAACCGAAAGTGTCTCTCCGCTTCGCTGTTCCTCGAATTCCTGGAATGACAGGCGAAGGGTCTGCTTCAGGCCGTCATTGAAAATCTGCATCCCGAACTTCTGAACCACAAGCCTTGTGAAATAATCCTGGAACGATTTTGCAACACGCGCCAGCAATGCAATAAGAATTGCCACTCCAAGCCAGAATAATACTCCTTCAATGAGCTCGTCCTCAGTCCGGTTGCCGGCATTTGTCGCATAATTATCTATGATTTTCCCGAATATCACCGGATCAATAAGGCTCAGAAGCTGACTGGCAGTTGCCAGGAGTAGGGAAAGCACGATAAGCCATTGCTGCGGTTTTAAATATTTCCAGAGAATGCTCATATTATTATCGGATTGTCTGACTGCTGGATTTTATGTGCTTATGCAACATTGGTGCTTTGGGTTACCGAAAGATAAAATTTATTTATTTTTGTTTATGCATATCTGCAGAATCCAACGAATTAAATTCCTGTACCAATGAGAACACTGCCTGTTCAATTCCTTGTTATTGCTGCTCTTTTCAGCTGCTTCGCGTGCTCTTCGCCTGAGAAACCCGTTATGATTGAGAACCCCAGTGTAATTCTTTATGGCGAGTTTATGCACGAGGTAAATTCATTTTCTCCGGTGATTACAACTGAGCGTGATTTCAGGGCTGACCATCTTTTTTACGGTGAAGATGTCATACAATCAGCAATTGAGGAGGATAAGCAGCTGGCCGGATTCCTGGAAGCTGTCGATGAGGTGGGGAAAGGCACTGTGAAAGCCGTGCCGGTAATTCATGCAAAATCTATGTCAGGCGGTCCGGTCGACAGTGTATTTTATGCTTCTGTCAAAAACACCCTGGTACAGGCTGTGACCAAACAGGAAAGGGTTGACGGAATCTATCTCTCATTGCACGGAGCAATGGGAGTGCAGGGTATGTTTGACCCCGAGGGTGATATTATTAAAAGCCTCAGAGACATTGTGGGCGAAGATGTAGTCATAGCAGTCTCTTTCGATCTTCATGCGAACGTCACCAGGAAGAGAGCAGACAATGCCGACATTATTGTGGGGTATCATACTAACCCGCACCGTGATCATTTCCGGACTGGACGAAAAGCCGGAGAACTGCTAATCCGCACTGTCACCGGAGAAATAGAACCGGTAATGGTTGTTGACAAAATGAAACTCCTCAAGGGCGGAGGAATGAATATCGACCTGCTTCCCCCGTTCCGGAAAATTTTTGCAAGAATGAAAAAGATGGAAAGTGAAGAGGATGTTCTCTCCGTTTCATTCTTCCCGGTTCACATCTGGATTGATGAACCTGAACTGGGATACAGCACGGTAGCGATTACTGACAGGAAACCTGAACTGGCAGGGAAACTGGCCGATGAGATTGCAGAGATGGCATGGGCAGTGCGTGATGTTCCCCAGCCTGCCGGCAACACGCCTGAGGAGGCGGTGGCCATGGCACGCGAGAAAAAGACTGCACGGGTTCTCGGTACCATTGTCTTTTGCGATGTGTCTGACGCCGTGGGAACCGGAACACCGGGCGAAAGCACCTGGATCCTCAAAGCACTGGTGGAGAATGGAAGCGAAATGACCTCCTACATCACCCTGCGCGATGAACAGGCTGCACGCGAAGCCTGGAACAGCAGCGTGGGAGACGAGGTGACCCTGACTGTGGGAGGGAAGATAGACACTGTCTACAACCAGTCCTTCACTTATACCGGCATTGTGGCACTCAAACAGGAGACATCATTCGGAAAAACGGTCATTGTGAAACATAACGGCATCCACCTGATCCTCTCCGAACTGCCGATGGCATCAAGGAAGCCCGGGGATTTCAAGGACCTGGGCCTGTCAGTGTGGAAGGCGGATATAGTCGTTGTCAAGAACCTCTTCCCTTTCAGATACAACTACCTCCTTTACAACAGGAAAACAGTGAATGTGATGTCTCCGGGACTGAGCAACACAGACCCTTTCGCACTGAACTATGTCAATATTCCGAGGCCGATCTACCCCCTTGATAAAATTGACTCCTGGAGATAATTTTCAGTTGGTCTGATGTCAGAAACGGCTGGCGGGTTTTTAGTCTTTTACTTGATTTGAAGGTCTGAATTGCTCACAAAGGCTATCTTTTTGCTGTCAGGTGACCAGCTCGGAACATTGATTGTTCCCTGACCGCCGTAAACGTAAGCTTTTATGACCGGCGTTCCGCCTTCAGCTGGCATAACCCTGATATACACATGTTTATAGAAGGGATGATCATCAGCCCGCACATCATTCATGAATGACAGGAATACTATCTGCCTGCCATCCGGCGATATGTGAGGGAACCAGTTGTTATAACCGTCAAAGGTGAGTTGCTCCTGGTCACTGCCGTCCGGCTTCATCCTCCATATCTGCATGGTCCCGGTGCGTACCGAATTGAAATAAATGTACCGGCCGTCAGGCGAATATTCGGAGCCGTCGTCGAGGCCCGGGGCTTCTGTCAGCCGGATCTCCTTCTTCTTTTTTACGGAGATTTTATAGATGTCAAAATTGCCGTTGCGCTCTGCAGTATAAATCAGGTATCTGCCGTCAGGTGACCACCCGTGAAGATAGGAGGGACCCTCTTTTGTGATCCTTTTCGGGGTGCCTCCCTCTGCCGGCATTGTAAAGATTATCGACCTGTTTTCCTCCTCCGCAACATGGTGGCTTATACCCAGCATCTTTCCGTCAAAGGAAAGAACATGGTCATTGTTATTGTTCACGGCAAATCCTGAATTGATTTTTTCCGGCTGCCCGGTCCGGAGATCAAACCTGTAAAGTAGTCCTGCTCCGTTGTATATCAGGTAATTGCCGTCAGGGGTCCAGTTGGGAGCCTGGATGGAGACAGGTGACTGCCACACAACTTTCCTGACTCCTGTTTCAATATCCATTATCTCCAGGTTGCTGCCTATGTAATCGCGGTAGGGCACAAAGTTGTCTTTGGCGGGACGGATGATCCGCACGTTGAAGAAACGCGCCTGCTCCAGCACATTATTGTCGTGTGAACAGATGAATATTCCGGCAAATACCTCCCGGGCGGCCAGAAGGTCTGAAACAGCCACGGTGTCAAACGGTTCGCCCGCATGAGCACAGGAGAAAATAAACCTGTTGCCTCTCCGCTCAAGCTGAATGACATCAGGAGCTGATATGGCGGATTTTCTTTCTCCGGTTTCGCCCCCGGGCGTTTTCCTGAATTGCAGCGAGGCTCAGCCCGTCGCCATGAACTGTACCGCTCACATGAGGCGAATTTGTTTCCAGGGTTTCCCTGACCATCCATCCGATCTTGCGGTGGAGGTGGCTGCCTTTTCCGAGAAATCCAATATTGGCACTCAGTATAAAGTCGCCCTCAAGCTTTTTCCAGGCATAATGGAACTGGTCAGTTCCGAACCAGATATTATCACCCGAACCCGGATATAACATATTCCTGTTTGTCTCCGCTGAATGTCAGGCTGCCGCGGAATGTTGCAGGTGCCCACATCTGCATTGCCTTCAAATATTGATTCTGAATATTCCTGGGAAAGAACCGGTAAACCTGCAGTCATCGTAAAGGCTGTTAGAATTGCAATATTTATTGTCTTCATAATTCCAGATTTACCTGCTTTAAATCTTTTTCTGGCAGGCATTCCGATTTCTTTCCTGTCAGATTTCGTATTGGAACCTTACCGATCGTAATCCGGAATTGCCTTAAAAATTCAGCATCTATTCTCCCGGCGCTATCGCTGCGGCAACTACCACCAATCCTAATAATCCCACCCAGCTCATTGTCGAGCCGACACCGGTGGCATGCCGTATATAAAACTGGTTGGAAGGCCTGTTGGGCACCGAGGAGGGACCGAGAACTGTCTCATCTATATCCGAAACCCAGAATGAGTAATCGAAGATAGTGGGGTATGTATAGTCCCCGTTCGGGCATATTGCAAGCACACATCTTAAAAACAGCGGGGTTGTGGCCACATTGAAGGAAAATGAGGGTACCCCTGTTTCAGGATTCCTTTTATTCTTTGAAAGACCCAGCGTGTCCGTTGAAATAAACTGGTCCCTTAGCAGGTTGCTGGCGACAGTCACCTTTGCCAGGGGTGCAATAAAACTGGGCTGATAATCGGTCATGAAGGCATCACTGATCTGGTAGTCATTAATTATTACAGCAGATCTCTCCACATCGAAATATATGGGCTGCTGCAGTTTATTGTAAAGGGTGGCTTTCACCTGCAGATTCTCCCCGGAAAACGAATATCTGATGAGTACGGTGTCGTTCTCGATGACAAATTCATTGTTATCATTCTGGGGCAGTTTGCTTGTTACGGAAATGTACTGATACTTCGTGCATCCCGAAAGAAAAATGATACCGGCAAGGACAACGACAAACCGAAAAATAGTCTCCGGGAAAGGTTTTGAAGATCTGTTCTTTTCCATGGCAGTTCAGGTTAAGTGGGTTACTTTGACTTCACAAATTCCGTGCCCTCCGATTTATTCCAGCCAGTTATTTTTCGAGAAAAGGAAATACCATTTTTAATGATCTTGTCAAGGTCTTCAGGTGGCCTGTTGAACAACCCGACATACAGGATATCCTTTTCGGGGATCACAATGTAAAATGCCCTGAATCCGCCCTGGTCTCCCAGGTGATAAATAAACCTGACCCCAAAACTGTTTTCCTCATCAAGAAAACGTTCTTCGCCTATAAACCAGCTGTAACCTATGAACGGACCTGTGCTGTCAGCCCAGTTCACAGGATGAAAGACCGATCTGGATTCATCAGTCAGTTCTTTCCCCAGGAATTTGTTTTGTTCAATGGCCCGTTCATAAGCGGCAAGTTCCCTCACAGAACTCCATACACCTCCGTTCCCGGCGGCGGCAAAGGTCGGGTACTCACCGTAGTCATCCTCTTTAAAATCACCGTTGCTGAGACTGTATGCGTGAGCTACCCCTTCCTGAGGATAGGGACCGTCTGTAATCTTACTTGTTAACATCCCGGCAGGCTCAAAGATGCTGTCTGAAATGAACTTCTGCCACTTCTGACCTGTGACTTTCTCAATTATCAGCGCCAGTCCGTTGAAGGCAGGATTTGAATATTCGAACTTTTCTCCCGGCTCAAAATTCAGGCTGTCAGCAAGCTTAATGGGCGCGAAGTTTTCTTCGTCCTTTGCAGTCAGAAAAAAATCAAAATTGTCAGACACGTTGCGTATGTCAGGCAACCCCGAGGTATGTGACAGAAGGTGCTTTATCTTTACCTTCCGCGCTATATCACCGTTGTTAAAATCATCAAAATACTGAGCGAGACTGTCTTCCAGTGAGAGCAGACCCTGTTCATTCAGAATGAGTATGCCGTTGGACACAAATGTCTTTGATATGGAGCCAAGGTTAAACAGCGTGTTCTCAGTAATTTTCTCTTTTGTCACCAGGTCCGCCACGCCGTAATTCTCCGAGAAGACAGTCCTGTCACCCTTCATTACAAGAACAGAACCGCCGGGCTGGTCTGCCTTAAATTCTTCCGACAGCATCGTATCAAGCTCCCTGAGAGCCTCTTTGTCGTTTCGCGTTGCGCAGGCTGTCATCAGAAGACAGACGGAAAACAGCAGATAAGCTCTCATCTACTTGTCGCTGAGGTCAAACACTTTTTTGCCCCCGACGTATGTCTGCAGGACCCGTGCCTCGCGGATCTTTACCGGGTCCATTTTAGTAATGTCATCGCTCAGCACCACAAAATCAGCCAGTTTCCCGGGCTCAAGCGTGCCCTTGATGTTTTCCTCGAAGGAGGCGTAAGCACCGTTGACAGTATAACCCTGAAGGGCCTGTTCCACAGTAATCTTCTGCTCCGGCACCCATCCTTCAGGATTTTTGTCATCGAGGGTCCTCCTGGTCACGGCGGCATATATGCCTTCAAGTGGTGTGGCAGGGGCTACGGGCCAGTCGCTCCCGAAAGCCACCTTTGCCCCGGTATCGAATAACGACCTGAAAGCGTATGTTGTTTTGATGCGCTCCGGACCTATCACTTCCTCAGCCCACCTGCCGTCGTCAATTGCATGATACGGCTGCATTGAGGCTATTACATTCAGTTTTGCAAACCTTTCAATATCTGCAGGTGCAATGTGCTGCGCATGCTCGATTCTGAACCTCCTGTCTCGCTGGCCCGTTTTCCTGTTCTGCCAGTTCATAAGTGTTCAGAAGGAAATTAATTGCCTTGTCGCCGATTGCGTGAATCGCAACCTGCAATCCCGCTTTGTCTGAACCTGATATCCACCCCGACAGATCCTCTTCCGAATTGACGAAGAAACCTGAATCGGAGGGCATATCAGTATACGGTTCAATGAATGCAGCGGTATGCGATCCAAGTGAACCGTCTACAAACCCTTTGACACCGTCATATTTTATCCATTTGTCACCCTTGCCTTCACGTTCGATTTTATTCTTCAGCGATTCCCATATGCTTACAGGCGTCATTGCATAGACCCGGACAATCAGCCTGTTGTTATTCCGCAGCCTTACAATAGCATCTGCATAACCACCGGCATCCACCGCGTGCACCGAGGTGACACCGTTGGATGAGAGGTAATTCATTCCGGCAATCAGGGCATTGTCAGTCTGTTCATCTGAAAAACCGGGAATCTTATTGAAAATGAGATCCATGGCGTTGTCTTTAAAGACACCGGTCAGCTCACCGGCCTCGTCGCGCACAATGGAGCCGCCTTCGATATTCTTTACCTTCCGGTCAACTCCCGCCAGCTTCAGCGCCAGTGAATTGGCAATTCCCATATGTCCGTCGAGCCTGCTGACAAACACTGGATTTTCGCCGGTTACAGAGTCAATCCAGCTTCTTTCCGGCAGGGTCTCCCATCCCTTTCCGTCCCAGTCACCGCCTGTGATCCAGATGCCGGGTTTCTGCGTACGGGCAAAATCAGCCAGTCTCCTTATAAATTCTTCGGGAGTGGCTGCATCCCTGAGCTGTACCGATGCCAGATTTGAACTGCCCATCAGAAAGTGTATGTGGGAATCGATGAAACCGGGTGTGACAAATTTTCCTTCCAGATCTGTGATTTCGGTGCCGGTGCTCCTGAGTTTCATAATCTCCCTTACCGAACCTATTGCCATGACCGTGTCTCCGCTGACGGCCATCGCTTCGGCATAAGGCTGAACGGAATTGCCCGTCCAGATTCTTGCATTGGTTATTATCATATCTGCAGGTTGATTTTTGTTCTGACAGGAAATCAATGAAAAAAGCATCGCCATCGGAATCAAAAAGTGTAATAAGTTTTTCATCTTTTATTGTTTTGGGGCGTTCTTAGTCACTTTTGCATTTTAAATACTGAAATTCTTTATTCCGTCGGCGTCGAAGTTGCAATTCAGCCACTCATCATCAATTTCGGCACCGCTCTTCCGGTACATTTCAATGGCCGACTTGTTCCAGTTCAATACCTGCCACCTTACCCTCTGGCATCCTTCGGAACTTGCAACCTCAAAAATCTTACGGAGCAGGGCTGACCCGACCTTGTTCCTTCTGTACTCTTCCTTAATATACAGATCTTCGAGATAGAGCGATTTGCCTACCCAGGTATAGTAGGCAAAGAAATATAGTGCCATCCCGATTATTTCTTTCGACCCGGTCTCTGCAACGAAGCACCCGAACAGATCTTTTTCACGGTTCATTTGTTCGACTGAATTGGTCACTTTTTCCGGTGCTTTTTCAAAATCAGCCAATTCCTTTATCATCGAAAGGATTGCCGGGAAATCTGCTTCAGTCGCTTCTCGGATATTGATTTTCATGGAGGATTAAATTCCCGGATTATCCGGCACAGGTTGTTTATTCTTTTTCCGGATTGCCTTTTTCTACATGCAAGATATGCAATAATCGGTGAATTATCGGGGCGAAGAATACTGCAGTGATGCTCAGAAACGCAACACCGCTGTACAGTGCATAAAGCGATGAAAAGATTTTGGCACCGTTTGACGTCATCTCGGCAACAGGCCCCATACCTGTTAAAATCATGGATGCCATGTGAAAGCTGTCGACCAGTTTAAGCCTTCCGAAAAAATGGTACCCCGTGATCCCGATCAGGAGCGAAAAAATTATAAGTGCCAGTGCGAACAATCCGTACCTGCCAAGTCTCAACAGGAATTGAGGTAAGGGGACTACTTCCTGCCTGCGATGTTCAAGTTTCATTTTTCTCAGTGATATTTGAAAACGAACCCTAATATAAACAAATTCAGGCAGCTGTAGCAGCACCGGCTTTGCATCCGGTTTTATTTTGTGACTTTCAGTTTTCCTTTCTTCAGGTTTTCATCCACCCTGAATCTGACAATCCTTGTGATGAGATCCAGAGGAAGAGGTTCTGAAATCGGGAACTGCACTGATCCTTTCCCGCCTTTGTATGCCGACAATTCTTTGCTGAATGTTTCAATTCCGGTGGGAGCAGGGTAAAGCCCGATGTGATTCTTGAATGCCGCAAAATGGACCAGGTTGCCGTTCAGCCTGAATGTGGGCATCTGGTAGCTTATTGCTTCCGTAGCTTCAGGAGCAGCGTTCCTTATGGTCTTTCTGACCTCTTCAAGCAGAAGCCGTATCTCATCCGGAAATCCGGAGATGTATTCATCAATGTTTTTTGGCAGGTTTTTCTCTGATTTCATAATTCCCGTATGAATTTTGTTTCTAAACAGGGTACAACTGCGGGTACCTCAATAAGTTCAAATAAGCCTCCTTGTCTGCTGGTCAGTTTCCAATTCTGACCGAAGTCATCGTCAGCGATCCTGCCACAGCTTTATCGTTGAACAGCGTCACCTCTTCGTCTTCTTCCTTCAGCGCCAGGGCATACAAAAGTGGTAAATAATGCTCAGGCGTCGGAATGGCGAGTTCAAAAGCCCTTCCGTGACTACGGAAATTGATCAGCTGTTTGTGATCGCCGTTGAGGATATACATCTTCATTTTGTCACTGGCTTCCTGCGCCCAGTCAAAGGCATAGTTGTCAGCTTCGAACTTATCCCAGGCAACCATTCCAAGATTGTGAACCATGTTACCGCTTCCTATAATCAGCACTCCCTTCTTCCTGAGCGGGGAGAGTTCTTTCATCAGGTCATAATGATACTGTGGCTCCCTGTAATAATCCAGACTCATCTGAATTACCGGCACATCTGCAGAAGGATAGAGGTGTCTTATGACACTCCATGCACCGTGGTCAAGGCCCCATTTCTGATCCAGACCCACATCTGCCTTTTTGATCAGTTCTTTTGACTCCATGGCCAGGTCAGGACTGCCGGGAGCGGGATATTGCACTTCATACAACTCTTTGGGGAAGCCGCCAAAGTCGTGAATGGTTGCCGGCCTTTCCATTGCAGTCACGAAAGTCCCCCGCGTCTCCCAGTGCGCCGAAACACATAGTATGGCATTCGGCCTGGGAATTGTCTTGCCAACATTCCGGAAGCCCCTGACGAATTCATTTTCTTCAATCGCGTTCATCGGACTGCCGTGACCAATAAAGAGTACAGGCATTCTCTCTGTTACGCCAAAAGATGCTGTCATCGTTTCTTATCCGTTAATTTGGTAAATGGTTAACTCAATAATGCTGATCCTTACTGCAAATCCCGTTTATCTCTCCATCGCAATGCCTTTCAGATCAGCGGGCATTTTCTCAATCGCATACCTCAATGCTGTCCGGGGCATTACAGCACGATTCTTCATTACATATTCGAATATCTCCCGTTGATTCTTTTTACTTGCTTCTTTAAGCATCCATCCGTATCCCTTCTGGACCATATCATCCTTATCCAAAAGTAAAATGTCTGCAATTTCCAGGATGTCAGAGAGAAATTTCCCCTTTTTGGCAGGAATGATCAGTGACACTGCCGAAGCCCTGCGCATCCACCTGTTGTCTGACTTAGCCAGGTCTCTTAACCTTTTCAGAGCCTCAGGATACATTTCGAGATATTCACCGACAGTATGATTGCAAAGAGTATCGCATGAAGCCCAGTTGTCTACATATCTGTTAATCCATTTTTCGAAAACCCGGAAGTCTTCAGGTTCATATTTTTTATGAACATAATAAGACCAGTGACATGCAATGAATGATTCTTCAATGTACCCCGATTGCCACAGACTTTCGCAAAGGTCAAATATTTCAGATTTTGTCAGAACATTAATATGCCTGTAGTATTCCTTGCCTATACTGGTTACGACGGCAGTCTTTACTCCGTATGACTTGATCTTTTCTTTAAAATAATTCTGACTGACTGTCCGGGTTTTTTCATCGCTCTTGCTTTTAAGTTCCGCCCGTATCTTTTCGATAATATTTTCCATGGGAAGTAGTTGTCGGTCCCGATTCAGACCCTCAGGGAGCCGCGGAAACCCCTGGCGGCATAGTAAGATTCTGCACCGTTGTGATAAACGAAGACATGGTCATACCGACGGTCACAAAACAGTGCACCACCGTGCTTTCTGATCTCCGGAGGTGTCTTCACCCAGCTCGAGGTTTTCAAATCGAAATTCCCGAGTGTCTGCAACTCCCGGTACTGTTCTTCGGTCAATAACTCAATGCCCATGGCGGCGGCCATATCGTTGGCGCTGTTTTCAGGTTTATTTTCTTTCCTTGATTCAAGCGCTTCGCGGTCGTAACATAAACTTCTGCGGTCTTTGGGGCTTTCCGGGGAACAGTCATAAAAAACGAATTCACCCGTCTTTTGATCAAGACCGATAACATCCGGCTCACCGCCGGTTCTTTCCATTTCATTGAGTGACCACATTTTTTCCCTGGCGGCCTGCTGATTCAGCTTTGCCAGTACCATGCCCCATTCAAGACCTTTATGGCGGCCAGGATTCTTCTCAAACCGTGCTTTCAGCGTAATGAGCAACTTATCTCCCTCTTGCCCTGACAGCTCCTTTTTTGAGACCGGCGTTGCCATTTTTTGCGTTGCCTTGTCCATATCATTTCATTATTAATTGTACTTCGATTGGAGAAAATCAATGGTTGCTTTCATCACTTGCCTGAGAACATCCTGATTGATGTCAGATAGCTTCCTGATGTAAATGCAGGCTTTCCCCATTTTAAATTTACCTAACCCTTCCAACAGGTGCTCATGCTCTTTAGCTCCGGTATACACATACAGGGAAATAGCCGCCTTCCGCGGTGAAAAACCAATCAGTGGCCAGTCACCTTCCTGACGACTTCTCTCCGATTTGTAATGGTAGCTGCCAAATCCTATAATGGAAGACCCCCACATTTTTGGCTCTTGTCCTGTAAAATCACGCATCAGCTTTATTAACTCAAAACTGTCTTTGCGCTTTTCCTCCGTGTCGGCAAACGAGTTGACAAATTCAGTTATGTCAGCATTGTTTTGTTTCGTTTTTAATTCTGCCATAGTAAGGTATTTCAGATATTAAGGATTCACATCCCAAATTGTTCAACGTGAGGACTGAAAACTATGTCTTATTTTAATATGGGCTTCGGAACTGTAAAAAAATAGACCAGGACGAACAGAGTCACCCCGGCGGTCATTATAAATGCCACTTTAGCGCCGAGCCAGAACCAGATAAGCCCTGTCAGGGAGCTTGCTATCATTGCACAAATACTCTGTAACCCTGTAAATGTTCCTATCGCAGTTGCTGTGTCTTTTCTGTCTGAAATATTCGAAATCCAGGCTTTCGAAATTCCTTCCGTTGCTGCAGCATAAACACCGTAAAGAAAAAAAAGTCCAAAAAAGAAATACAGGTTTTTATTTACTGACATCCCGAAATATACCAATGCAAAAAGGGCGAGGCCTGCCATAAAAATATTTTTAAGACCTACTCTGTCAGCAAGGATTCCTATGGGAAAGGAAAATAATGCGTAAATCAGATTGTAGAAAATATAAACACCTATGACCATCGTATCATTAAGACCCGATTGTTTTGCCTGCAGCAGGAGAAAAACATCCGAACTGTTAAACAAAGTGAATGCTAAAAGTCCGATTACCAGCCTTCTGTATGCTGGCGGACTTACTTTCCAGTATTTTAAAAATGAGAAAAACGGAGTTTTTATTCCGGACCTTTTCTCATTTTTCTTCTTGTCCTTAAGATATGCAGATGACAGAACAGCCAGTAATCCCGGAACAAATGCAATTAAAAAAAGCGTTTTGTAGTCCTCGGGATTGTAATACAAATAGAGCAGGGCAAATGCAGGTCCGATAACTGCACCAAATGTGTCCATCGACCGGTGAAACCCGAAGACTTTCCCTTTCGTCCCCGGGGTTGCTTCGTCTGAAAGAATTGCATCCCTCGCACCGGTACGTATACCTTTGCCGAAACGATCGATTGTTCGCGCAAAAAATATCCATACTGGAAATATGAATACTGCCATCATCGGTTTTGAAATGGCACTCAATGCATAACCGATCTGCACAAAGGGCACTCGTCTTCCGGTAGCATCTGAAAGCTTGCCGAAATATCCCTTGCTGAGACCTGCAGTAGCTTCGGCAACACCTTCAAGTATCCCTATCAGTACAATGGAAAAGCCGATGGACTTTAAGTATATCGGCATTATCGGGTACAGCATTTCACTTGCTGTGTCTGTAAACAGACTGACCAATGATAAAATCCAGACTGTTCGGGTAATATACTTCACCTGTATGATTCCTTGTTAAGTGTCAAGATCAGATAATTCAATTGATACGGGTCACATCCCGGTTCTGTTAAGCAGTGCAAAGTGGTATAAGTAGCAGATAACCAATGCAAAAGCTTAACAAAATTAATAAAATTATTGTGTCTGTCTGAGTCAGTCCGGACTATTTTATAATTATTTTTAAACTTCCGGAATGGCAAGGAATTAATGGTGGGCGATGGATGGTGCCGGTAATTCAGATTATGAAAGAAGCAAGGACCAATCAAACAGGCTGCTCTGAAGGTGCATTTGGTATCAGGCTGTCACCTGCCTAATCTTTCTTTCGCTTCTTCAAATGAACTCACAAAATTGATCCGACCGTATTTATTGCTCTCAAATATAAAGTCGCTCAGACTTTTGCTCCTGAATTTTGAAAAATCACCAATTATTGCAAGTTGAACATTGTATGTAGAAAACTTCTGCAGGATTTCCCCTGCAATCCCGCTTTTTAAATCAAAAAATGCAGGCGTCACCTGATCTTCTTTAATAATTATCTTATTTGAATTCAGATATGTGGCTTCCGCCATTAAATCCAGTGCATCCTGAGTCTCCTGGATTAATATTCCCGAAGATCTCAACACCGCGATATTTTTTCCGTTTACTTCAATGATGTCTATATCCATTTTGTTTATTATCAGGTGTTTTTCAGCTTTTTAACCGGTGTTTGGTGACCCGTTCCCGCTCCGCATAATCGGTTATCGGGTGATCTCATGAGTAACGAGCTACAGCAAGCGGCGAATGATGTGCTGTTGCTCAGCCAGCCGGCGGAAGTGATCCCGGGAGAGGGCCCGGCGCACTGCTGATTCTATGTACCTGCCTTCTACCACACGTTTCAGGATACTTCACTCTTACGAAATAGAAGTGCTGGTAATGTAATGCCTAATCCAAAGAAGAAGCCGGAGAAAAAGTCATCATTAAGGATTCCAATATTGAATCCGTCATTTTTGGTTAGGACATGAATTAAGAAAGCAATTACAAGGAATAGCATTGCACAGGCGATTATTATTATAGTTCTTTTCTTCATATGGTCGGAATTTATTGCTTTGAATGGAGGTGACTGAGTGTTAATGTGAATCCCGTTGGTTCCTTATATTACTTTTTTGTTCTTAAATTTCAATGATAAGAAAATGCTTCCCGCAATTATTGCGGCGATAAACAGGAGAGACCATTCGATGGGTATTTTATAAAAATCAATTAAAACCATTTTAATCCCCACAAAAATCAGGACAATGGCTAAACCATAGCTTAAAAGCCAGAAACGGTGAACAACTCCGGCCAGGGCAAAATATAATGAACGTAACCCAAGTATCGCAAAAACGTTGGACGTGTAAACAATAAACTGATCCTGAGTAATTGCAAGAATTGCCGGAATGCTGTCAACAGCAAAAATCAGGTCGGTTGTTTCAATGAGAATCAAAACTAAAAACAAGGGTGTTGCAAATCGCTTTCCATCAATTCTTAGTAAAGAATTTATCTTCATGCAAAGTCGGAGACACAGGCATAAACTTCTTAAAGAATCTTATAACAGGATTTTTATCGGGATCAATTTTCGAATTACTATGATTAAACATTTTATAACCCGGTATAAATCAGCAATGCTCCGAAAATATAAATTGTGAAATGAAATTTTTCAAGCAGGGCAACACCTGCAAAAATAAAAATTACACGCATGATTAATGCCCCGATAATACCCCAGAAAAGAACTTTATGCTGATATTTTGTGGGTATCTGGAAGTAGGTAAAAATCATTATAAAAACAAAGATATTATCAACACTTAAGGCCTTTTCGACCAGATATCCTGTAAAAAACTCCAATGCCTGCTGCTGTCCTCTCCAGAAATAAATTATTACATTAAATATCAAGGCAAGAAAAATCCAGACAAAAGTCCATGTTAAAGCCTCTTTATACTGACACTTCATGACTTTTTCGATGAAAAACGCCTAGGTCAAGTGCCAACATGATAAGCACAAAGGCATTAAAAATTATCCAGAATATAATCGGTGTTTCCATATCCCTGTTTTTAATTCGTCAACAAAATTTGTAAAAAAAATTGTTTTATAGATGAACCGGGAAGATGTTGCATTTCAAGGCTTTCACACACTGTGACTCCATGTGCAGCCGCTCCTATGAATTGCGGAATGCCGCACATGTTTCTGCACTTGCGGTGCGATGCGGCTTTGGAAGCAATTGCATAAGCCTGCACTTCTTACGGTGATAGCCTAAACCTACAGCCTCAGTACTATTTCAGGGTTACATCCAGATAAACCGAATGACGCCCGTATGTTTCATAAAAAGGCTTAAAAACAACACCGTCAATATTAAACTGCAACTGCTCAGCATCACCTGATATCGATTTACTTATATCTTCTGCATTTAATGTTACCTTACGCCATTCTGTCCGTGGCTCAGACTCCTGAGCTGCCAGCAGAACCGGTCCGTAAAACAGACTGGCAATATTTTGCTGATCCATAACCGGTTCCAGATAAAACTTAAACGGCATACGCAACTCAACCGTATCACCGTTTTTCCATTTACGGCTTATTGTAAGATAGCTTCCCGGCACAGCCTTAACCTTCTCTTCCTTACCGTTTATCTTCACAAAAAAGCCTTTGGTTGCCCAATGTGGCACACGTACATTAAGGTCAAACCTGCCATTACCTTTAATTGTTAATCAGTGTATGGTCTTCTTTTGGATAAGCTGTTGTTTGCGTTACAGTTATATTCCTGTCTGTCCATTTTAATGTTGAAGGCACATAAAGGTTCACATACAAAGCCTTGTTGTCTGCACTTTTAAAATAAATTGAGTTTTGAAGCTTTGTACTACTCTCAAGAGCTGTACCGTTACAACAGGTAAAACCATGTCATATTAGCGTTACCAAACTGTTTTACCGAACCTGGTCTCAGGGGTACATGATAGGTATTTGCAGGGGTGTTCTCTGCAACAGAAGCAAGAATGTGATTGTAAAGCCCACGCTCGTAATAATCCATTACTCTGCACTCTGATCAAAGAGAAAAAGGTCTCTGGTCAGTTTGAGCATATTATAGGTAGCACAGGTCTCATTCTGGCCACCGGCCGCGAAACCGTTTTCATAAAGTGTTGCCGGCTGGGCGGTGAAGCATTCCGCATTATTAGGGTTACGTGCTCCTGCAACTCCTCCGATACTGTACATATAATCATTAGTGACCATATTCCAGAAATTATCAGCTATATGATAATATTCCGGAGCATTTGAATCACGATAAATTTCAAGTGCCCCGATAATCTGAGGTATGTGCTGGTTGGCATGTAACCCACGGAACATATCTACATTCTTAGCCAGTCCGTGAGAATGTTCAGCATCACCATAAAATACTCTTGATGTTATCAAATAATTGTGCAACTTCCAGATAACGAGGCTCGTTGGTAATCCGGTACAGTCTTGCCATAGCTTCGTTCATTCCCCCAAACTCTCCTGCAATGTATCTGTTCCACATACTTATAAGTGTCTCCTGTTGGCAACTGACTCAGACGGGCATATACCCAGTCGCCCATACCTTTTACTATTTCCAGCGCCTTTTCATTGCCGCTGATTTCATAAATATCCATCAACCCGGCCAGGATTTTATGCAGGGTATAGTATGGTGCCCATATCTGAGCATTAGACCCTCCATAGGTCGCTCCCTTTTCCAGCATAATAAACTGGTCCGGCGGATAGGCACTGATAAATCCTTTACCCCAGTTCCAGTAATCTGTCCGGATACCTTCTTCACTCAAATCTGAATCAAAGCCTGATTTACCCGGACCCGGTGGTACAGCTGTCGGATCTGACACATGTTCTCCTCCGGCTGTTTTTGGTTGTCCCGACATTTGTGACAATTCATACAGTGTATTCACCATATATTCCATCTTGGCAGCAAAATTAGCCTGGAGCGACTGCATCATAACCGGTACTTGCATACGCCTGAGCGATAGCGCTGAGATAATGCCCTGTGGCATGACCGCGCAATTTAGTTTGCTGACTATCCCATCCGCCCAGTGGTTTTGCTCCCTCAGGCTGTTCCTGCCCAAAGGCATTACGAAACATATAAAGGAAATTGTCCGGATTTGTATTGGCAAGGCCTGTCATAAATTTATCACGGTTCTCTATAAATTTTGTGTCGTGATTATGAATATCAGTGTTTAATATAACCTGATCAAGATTAAAAGCTTCCAGTGTACGATCTGGTGTAGCAGGCACTTCAGCCTCTTTAACTGTGACAATCGCTTTTGGTTGTATGTCTGTTCCGGCAATCTTTCCTGTTATTGTATATGTGCCAGGGGTAAGTACCTGACTGTTATCCACAGGTGCCGGCCAGAGCACTCTTACATCCGGCCCTTCGATTTTATTGCTGTAAACGCCCTTTACATAGCGTGGTAATCTTGGAAGATACCCCACTGCTGTCTCCACCTGAATATCCGGAACACTGGTCAGAAATTGCATTATACAACTGAGGAGTTGTTTCGGGAAACACCGGAAGATTCCGGTCCGGTTCAACTCTTCTTCTGACTGCCGGTTCTTCCTTCTTCAAAGCATTATTATAAATCCTGGCAATTTGTCTTTCACTCAAAGGGATTCTATAGATCCGGAAATCGTGCAATTTGGCATTTAAAAATGTATTATCAGAATGCCAGTGATTTTCCTATATAGAGTTTATTGTTTTCTCCTGAATTATTATCGAACAGTTGTTCTAACTCCACCGCTACATTCTTTGCCTCACTTACCAGCACTCCATTAAGGTATGTACTCAGAGTTTTGGACGGAACATTAATAACAACTGCCAGATGATTCCATTTATTAACTGCCACCGCTGGTGAACCTGCAATATACTTATCAGATTTAGTTATGATTTGAGCCTGATAACCTTCTTTGTCCTTTGTCCCTGCCGGAGCAGCAAAGAAATGCGACTTGCTGTTTTTTCCAAAATCGAAAAATAGCTGTCCGCTTTTTGCAGAACGCAGGTAAATCCATCCGGTGATACTAAGTGATTCTTCTCCTGTCACCGCATTCACCCGGAATTGAAATAAATGCTTCACTGTCTCCCTGTAAGAGAAAGCACATTGCCAAACAGGGTGTCTTCCACAAACCTGAAATCAGAGCCTTTAATGCTGCCATGTAAATTATTACGTGACCAGTCTTTTGCATCCCCTTTAAATATATAGCGGGCAATTAATCCTGTTTCTCCGATTCCGTCTAAAATCTGATCACCGCCTTGTGCAAATACCGAAGTTGTACTCAAAGCACAAAAACTCATTATTATTATTCCAACGAACAGCTTAAATGTTTTCATAAAATTTCTTTTCAGTTGTTATTCTATCAATGAAGAAAGCAAGATTAATAGTTCTCAAGTTCCAAATTAACTAAGATATTATTAAAGTTCCATAAAATGGACTTGTAATTCTTTTGTTAAATATTTATAAAATGAGTTTGGTGCCATTCCTTATATCAAATTCTGAAAAGGTCCGGAATTCATTTTATCGTAGGGTATTCCTTTTTGCCGGTAATGAATCAAAAAAGCAATGAATTATGCAAGACATAACAATTATTATGTAACGTATTTTTTCACGGCGGGCCCCTAAATTGCTTCAGTGCTTTGCAGGCTGCAAACTGAAACCTGCAACCTGAAACAACAATACCGCTGAATCAGATAATCTTGATAAGATAAGTCAGTAAACCAATCGTAGCCAAAACATGTGGTTTTCCAAATCAGCAGAAGCAGTTTTAAATGAACTAAGTGTTGATCCGGCTTATGGCCTTTCTGATGAAGAAGCCATAACCAGATTGAAGATATCAGGTGTGAACAGATTACTGGCTGAAAAAAGGAAAAGCATATTCATGATGTTCTTTGCACAGCTTAAAAACTGGCTGATTTATATCCTGCTGGGAGCTGTGGTTATAACCATTTTTATGGGGGAGTATGTTGATGCAGTTATAATACTATTGGTTATAAATATTAATGCTTTGCTGGGCGTTGTTCAGGAGGTCAAAGCCGGGAAAGCGATTGAAGCCCTGCAGAAACTGACATTCCCAAGAGCACTTGTCCGCAGAAACGGGGTAGTCAAGGAGATCGATTCTGAAAAAATCGTCCCCGGCGACATTCTTATCCTCGATGCCGGACGAATCATTTCCGCAGATATCCGGCTGGTTGAATCCATTAATCTTCAGGTCGATGAATCATCATTGACAGGCGAATCAGTTCCGTCAGAAAAAGACGCTTCCCTTGTTCAAACTGACCTGAAAACCCCCCTGGGAGACAGGTTAAATTTGGGTTTATGTCGACGATAATTACAAGCGGAAGGGGAATTGGAGTGGTAGTGGGAACAGGCATGAATACCGAAATTGGCAAAATCGCTTCCATAATTAACAGAGAGGTCAATTCGAAAACTCCATTGGAAATCCGTTTGGATAAACTGGGGAAAAACCTGGGAATCATTGCTATTGTAATTTGTGTACTGATTTTCATAATTGCAATGATTCAGGGGAGGGATTTGTCTGAAATGTTCCTGATGTCGGTTTCCCTGGCTGTGGCTGCCATTCCCGAAGGACTGGCAGCAATCGTGGCGGTAGTGCTGGCCATTGGCGTAACCAAACTTTCGAAAAAAAATGCAATCATAAAAAAACTGTCGGCTGTTGAAACCCTGGGTTCCCTGAATATTATCTGCTCTGACAAAACCGGCACCTTAACCCAGAATAAGATGACGGTAACAAGTTGCTTTACCCTTGATGGTCATTTGCAGATTGGAGCGGATAATGCGAACTCAGAAGAATTAAAATTCCTGGCAAAAGCCATGATCCTGTCCTCAGATGCAAGTTACGATGATGGAAAAGGAACAGGCGATCCAACCGAAATAGCCTTGCTTGTTATGGGCGACAAACTGGGGACTGACCGGAAAACAATTCAACAAAGCACCAGACGGATCGATGAATTAGCATTTGATTCAGACCGGAAATTAATGTCAACACTGGTCGAAGAAAACGGAAATTTTACGGTATATACGAAAGGCGCCATCGGTAACCTCATTGAGATATGCACCCTGGTATTGGAAAGAGGGCAAATAATACGCCTGACAGAGGACCACAAAAAAAGATACCTGGATGCAGCTGTTGAAATGTCTGACCAGGCTCTGCGTACTCTCGGAGCAGCCTATAAACCGGAAAAGGGGAGAATTGACCCTTCTGATATGGAAAAAGACCTTATTCTTGTTGGCCTGGTGGGAATGATCGACCCACCCAGGGCGGAAGTTAAGGACTCTATACTTAAAGCTAAAAGTGCAGGAGTTAAAACGCTTATGATTACCGGTGATCATAAGAATACTGCCTTCGCAATCGCCTTTCAGCTTGGAATCGCTGAAAGAATTGAGCAAACTGTTACCGGGCAGGAAATCGACAGACTTACCGATCAGGAATTCTCTGAAAGCATTTATAATTATTCTGTCTTTGCACGGGTCTCCCCCGAACATAAGGTTAAAATTGTACGGGCCCTGAAATCCCGCGGCAACATCGTTTCAATGACCGGCGACGGTGTCAACGATGCCCCATCATTGAACACCGCCGATATTGGAGTTGCAATGGGCATTACCGGCACCGATGTTGCAAAAGGCGCTTCAGATATGATTCTTACTGATGATAATTTTTCAACAATTGTTTCTGCAATCGAGCTGGGCAGAAATATTTACAATAACATTAAAAAGTCCGTAATATTTCTGATCTCCTGTAATCTTGGTGAAGTGATAACCATATTCGTGGCACTGATTCTGGGCTGGAAAGCACCGTTGATTGCAACCCAGCTTCTGTGGATAAACCTGATCACCGACTCCCTCCCTGCGATAGCACTTGGTATGGATCCGGGAAATCCGGATGTGATGAAAGAAAAGCCACGACCTGCAAAAGAGAGTTTCTTTGCAAACGGCGGCGGCAGGCATGTTTTACTCGGGGGATTCTTAATCGGGGCTTTGACTATCACCGCTTACATTTTTGGTTATTACGAAAAGGGATACACCCCGTTTGATGAACAGGTGCCGCAAGACACAGTAGAATATGCCCGGACCATGGCCTTTATGGTGCTGGTGGTTTGCCAGCTGTTATATTCGCTGGCCTTTAGAGATGAACGAAAATCTATTTTCAGTATTGGAATCTTCTCGAATAAATACCTTGTGGGAGCAATTCTGGCAGGTCTGGCCCTTCAACTGGTTGTGGTTGGAATACCGGTAATAAAAAGTGCATTTCATCTGCAGATGCCTGATATCAGGGCATGGGGAATTATTTTTGCACTGGGACTAACTCCTTTAGCTTTAAATGAGTTTATCAAGATTTTTATCAGAGTTTCGGGAAAACGGGAGAGAATTGCGTGAGAAATTCCCGTTAGAACATTTCAAATGTGTGAATAGCGATTCTTTTCCAAATAAAATTGTATTACAGCCGGGTATTTTTTACCTGGCTGTTCCTTGTTTTGGGCTTAGCCTTGTGCATCATAAAAACGAAGCCTGTTTTTGAGTTTGATTATCTCATTCTGCAGGCTCTCTATTCGCTGCAATAAATAGGTTATGGTCTCAATCCCTTCCAGGTTAATATCCAGATCATAATAGAAACGGACAAATTTTTCAAGCCGGGGGAGCTGCTCCTTTTCCACAAAATACTTTGACTCTATGGTGCTGATTTCAATTAATCCGTTTTGTTGCAGAAGGTTTAAAAATGAAATCTCGATATTGTGATTGACGCAGAATTCATTTACCGCTATTAAATCATCTATATGCTTTGGTTCCATAATACTGGTTTATGATTTTGATAATTCAGTAAATAAGCTTTTTTGCCTTTCGGTTAAATTGGTTGGGATTTTGACCGAATAAGTTATATACAGGTCTCCGAACTGCCCATCGGTTTTATATACAGGAAATCCTTTCCCTTTGAGTTTTACCCTGCTTCCATTTTGCGTTTCGGGCTTTACTTTAAGTTTCACTTTTCCGCTGAGGGTATCGATTGTAATTTCACCTCCCAATACTGCTGCGAATAAATCTATTTCGACATTCATATATAAATCATTACCCAGTCTTTTGATTACGGGATGATTGGCTATCGAAAATGAAATGTACAAATCACCGTTCGGTCCGCCATTTATTCCCGGACCCCCATGTCCTGAAATTTTAATGGTTTGACCGTTTTCAATTCCGGCCGGGATTGTTATTCTTATGTTCTTACCGTTTACAGCCAGAGTTTGTTTGTGGGTTTTAAATGCATCTGTAAGGTTGAGCTGCAACTGAGCGTTATAATCTTCGCCTCTGAATTTTACCTGCCTGCTTCTGCCGGCATTTGATGAACCACCAAACATGGATTCAAAAAAATCCGAAAAATCACTGCCCGATTGCGCCCTGGAATACTCTGGGCCACGAAAATCTGATGGCTGTTCCTGGTACTGTTTTGCATTTTCAAACTGTTCAGCATGCTGCCAGTCTTTTCCGTATTTATCGTATTTTTTTCGTTTTTCAGGGTCACTGAGTACTTCATTCGCTTCATTGATTTGCTGAAACTTCCTTTTCGCATCTGCATCGTTAGGATTCAAATCGGGGTGATGTTTTCTGGCCAGTTTCCGGTAGGCACTTTTAATGTCGCTTGCGGTGGCCTTTTTTTCGATTCCCAGAATCTTGTAATAATCGATGAAAGTCATTTGTCTTATAAATATTAAAAGCCTATTGCATACTCACTCCGAACAAATACCCTATCAAGGCTGACATCACCATGGCGATGGTACCCCAGATACATATTCTCCATACGGATTTCATGATTGAAGACCCCCCGACTTTAGCTGCAAGGGTTCCGGATACAGCAAGAAAAAGTATGGAGAACCCATACTGGAAGAATATCATCTGTTTTAAGGGTGCAAAAACAGCTAATAACAGAGGGAATATTCCGCCAGCAATAAATGAAGTTGCAGATGCCAGGGCAGCTTGTAAGGGTTTTGCCCTGGAAATTTCATTAATCCCCAGTTCATCCCTTGCATGTGCTTCCAAAGCATTATGGTTAGTGAGTTGTTGTGCAACTTTTATTGCCAGGTCAGGTGTAAGCCCTCTGTTCTCATATATTGTAGAGAGTTCATTTAACTCACTTTCCGGGGTATTGGCAAGTTCATTTTTTTCCCTTTTTAGATCTGCAGTTTCGACGTCTAATTGCGAACTTACAGAAACATATTCACCAGCAGCCATTGACAATGCTCCCGCCACCAGGCCAGCCAGAGTTGCAAGTATGATCGGGTCACGTGCCACACTTGCGGCTGCAACACCGATCGCCAGACTGGTGGTGGAAAGAATGCCGTCATTGGCACCCAGTACGGAGGCTCTCAGCCATCCGCTTCTTTTTACAAAATGATTTTCTCTTTCCACTCAATTTATTTGCATGTATAACCACCGTCACAGCTACATTTGCGCATTCTTGCGCCAATAAAACATGTATTGCGCCTTATTCCAAATGCACCACCGGTTATTATGACAACTTTATTTTCTGCTCTTTTCATTTAGGAGTTAATTATTGCGTACCTCTTTCGCAAAATTAACCGCATTAAAAATGAAGTTGTTACAAATTTACTGAAAGGATTTACATCATTCATATTTTTTGATCCGGATGCCTCAGTATCAGAAACATTTCACGCAGGAATCTCCTTTGTCAAAAATGACTCCTTGGATTGCTGTCTGGAGTGGCTGAACTGTTTTTCAGCGGGTTAAACCTCCCGGTGGTTTTGGAGTGGCCGGAGGCGGTCCTGTTCTACTCTAAGACCACTCGCTCTTAAGAAGTGCATAAATTAAATCATCATTCCATCTTCCGTTTGAGAAGATGCTTTGTCTGAAATGTGCTTCTTTTCTGAAGTTAAGCCGCTTTACAAGTTTTAATGAGCTTGAGTTTTCCGGTGCAATGGACGCAATAATTCTATGTTTTTTAAGGGTATCAAATACGAATTTTATGACTTCATGCATGGCTTCACTCGCATACCCTTTTTTTTGATAATCTTTATTTAGTGTACATCCAATCTCTACCTGTTTATTCTCTGCATCAAAGAAGTGCAAGCCAATGTCCCCGATTATTTCTCCACCGGGTTTTAAAGTGATTACAAATTGAAACCATGTACCGTTTATATCGATGGTAGGGGAGACCCTCTCATTAATGAAGTATCGGACATCTTCGATTGTGGCGGGAATCCATCCCTGGTATTTGTTTGTAATTGAGTCCGAGCGATAATGAAAGATTTCTTCCGCATCATTTATGCTGATCGGTCGAAGAATTAGTCGCTGCGTTGATAATGTTATTTCTGAGCTTTCAAAAACCATGACTTTATACTTTACCTGGCGGAAGACAACCGTATCTTCTGACCTGTCATTTGATATTAAATTCTATCCGGATGTCTGTATTGCCTTTAATCATTGAGTAAACCGGGCAGTATTTGTCTTCAGCGAGCTTGATCACCTTGATCATATCATCATTGGTGAGATCAGGCGATTCTATGACAATTTCAACTGTAATGTTCCGGAACCCTGTCGGATGCTCTTCTCTTCTTAACCCCCGGGCATTTATCTCACAGTTTTTAATTGTTTTGTTCATTCTGCGAAGAAAAGTGAGAACAGCACTACCAATGCAGGATGTAAGGCTGAGGAGTAATAACTCAAGTGAGGTATAGCCAAGATCGTCGCCGAGAGGCGCGATGTAGTCAATTGAAACAGGTGCATTTTCGTCGACTGTTCCGATGAAGTTTAGTTTGTCATTTACAAGCCTGATCGATGAACAAAGCTCTTTTGATTTGTCAATCATTTTGATAAATTATTCGGGTATCTCTAATTTCTATTTATTTGCCTTCCTTAATTGTTCGATCATTGTTCTGGCATTTTCATTTTTTGGATTAATGGTCAATGATTTTTCATAGCTTTCAATTGCAGCAACAGTATTCCCCTGTATCATCAGTACTTCTCCCAAAGAATCGAAGGCATTCCAACTTGCCGGATAATTGTCTGTATTTAATTTCATCATTTTGTAAGCCTTATCATATTGTTTTTCCATAACAAAAAGATACCCCAGCCAGTTTACGACTAATTCGGGCGGACTAACCTCATAACACATCCTGCTGCTGACTCTTTTATAATGCGCTCTAAGAAAAGAGTCAGCATCATATTCCGGATCACGGAACTTCACATAGGGAATCTTCGGATTATAGAAATCAAACAGATATCGCAGACCGTCATATTCGGAGATCAGTGGAACGGAGCTATGGTTGTCGTCCTTGTAATACTGCCATTTATATCTGAGTTTGATCGGTTTACAGGAGTCTAATAGTGTGGCCAATTTGAATGCAGCGGCATTGTCCTTATACGTGTCAGAATCGGAATACCCCTGGTTTGCAATCGACATGTAAAGTGAAGTACCTTCAAGAGTCTTATTCTTCAAAGTTACTTCTGCAAGGGTCAGAATCTTATTGTTATCCCACCCGAGGTTAGGATCGATGGCAATGTAACCGTTAAAAAGATTTGTGTGATTTAACAATGTGCTGATGCAAAACAAACCTCCGTCAGAATGACCAATAAGAATGCGGTAGGGCGCAGCAGGATATTTTGAATCTATATATGGAATAAGTTCCTTTTCGATAAATGATGTGAAGTTTTCACTCCCGCCTGAGGTTTTCACATAACTCGAGTCAGGAATGTCCGGGTCATATAAAACATGCGAAGGTGTAAGATCTCTCATCCGGTCAGTGTTTATTATGCCCACCAGAATCATTTGAGGAAGTACCAGGTTCATGTTCTCTTCGCTTAATTGCTGAATGATGTTCAAAACAGTTTGAAAATGTGCATCACCATCAAGCAGGTAAGCGACAGGATATTTCTGCTTTAAAGTAGCATCATATGAGGCAGGAACATGAATCCAGATATTTCTGTTTTCGTTCAGTATTCCTGAGTGAAGACTGTCGGTGTTGATTGCAGGACTCAGATTGTTGGTCGGATTCGCTCCAAGTAAAGTACAGGCGCAAAAAGATATAATTGCGAGGATGAATACATAAATTATAGTTCTTTTCATAACCTTGATAATTTGATATTCAGCTATTTATACCCAGGACGAATAAAAGTATGGAATTTAAAAATTCTTTCTGAGAAAGTCAATAATACACTGTTTTTTGGCACCTGGCTGCGCAGTTCGGATTGAAGTCTTACAGGGGAAACATGTTTGCCCGTTACCTTAAGGCATTAAATTATTAATTATGATTGTAATCCGGTATTCCGGAATTGGTTTAGATTTGTGTTATTGGTTGGAAAAAACGCTTAATGATATGGATACAGCAATGATATTTGAACGGTTCTGGAATCGCTATTCTACTGATAATCAAAATGCAAAACGGATCTATGATCTTTTTACTTACAGTGGAGAGAAGGTTGTGCATGACCATATTGCCCTGCGAACATTCGATGACCCCAGAATGAATATAGATGTTATTGCTCGTCTGTTTACCGAAAACGGTTATGAGGCAAAGGGGAATTACGAATTCAAGGCCAAGAAGCTGAGAGGGAAGCATTTTGAGCATAAAAGCAATCGGATGGCACCCAAGGTTTTTATCAGTGAGTTGTTGATTGATCAGTTTAGTGATAATCTGCAGAAAACCATTCGGGGTTATCTGAACAGTCTGGGTGATAGCGCCTATGCTGATCCGGACCTGGTTTACGGAGGCAGCCTGTGGGGTAAGATATCATTCGCCACCTACAACAAATTGCGCGAAGAGTCGGAATATGCCGCATGGCTGCTGGTATATGGTTACCGGGCGAACCATTTTGCCGTTAAGGTCAATGAACTGAAAAAGTTCCTGACTCTGCAGGCGGTTAATGAATTTGTAAAGGGAAATGGGTATCTGATGAATACTGCCGGGGGAGAGATCTACGGCACACCCGCGGAACTGCTGGAGCAGTCCGCAACAATGGCTGAGATACAGCCGTTTGAATTTACCGACGGGGTACATGAGATCCCATCGTGCTTCTATGAGTTTACGCTTCGGTATAACCAGCCCGACGGGACGCAGTATTCAGGCTTCATAGCTGCCAACGCTGATAAGATATTCGAAAGCACAAACTACTATAACAAACAGTCAGACATGATGTAGTCTTTAGACTGTCAGGGGGACATCTTCTTTGTTTCTCTCATTCCTTCTCAGGTCGGTTAAAAAAGTGTCAACGTGTTTCAGAACCGGATATTCTTTGGCTTTGCAGCTTACGGTCAGACGTGGCGAGCCTGAGACAACAGCATATCCCGCCGATAAACACTTTAATTACGTATGTTGCTTAACATCTGATAGTTTGCTGGTTTTTATTATTCCATATGCCATGAAGGCAATTCCAACGATGATATATGGAATACTTAATATTTGTCCCATGTTTATGGTTAAATTTTCTTCAAAGCCAACCTGATTTTCTTTTATGAACTCGATTAGAAATCTGGCCACGAAAACCAACGTTAAAGTTAGTCCGAAGAAAAAGCCGTTTTGTAGCTTTTCACGCCAATTTTTATATAGGTAAAGCATAGTTAAAAAGATTATGAAATAAGCTATAGCTTCATATAGTTGGGCAGGATGTCTTGGTATGTTGTCTACTCTGGCGAAAACAAAAGCCCAGGGTTTAGTTGTAGGCAATCCGATAATCTCTGAGTTCATCAAATTACCTAACCGGATAAAACAACCGGCTAAAGGTCCGACAATTGAGACCAGATCAACTGTTTTAAGCATTGATTGTTTTGTTTTTCTGTGGTAAACAATCAAGGCAATGATTATACCTATTGCGCCACCATGGCTGGCTAAACCCTGATATCCCGTAAATTTGAATCCGCCACCTGGTTGTTGTTGGATCGGAAGTATCATTTCTAAGGGATGAGCCAGATAATATGAAGGTTCATAGAATAAACAGTGTCCTAGTCTTGCTCCGATTATGATTCCAATCATTCCGTATAGTGAGAGTTTTTCCAGGTATTCCGGCGGAATGTTCTCCAATCTGAATATTTTACTTAGAACATAAATTGAAAGGATTAATCCCCCCACGAATAACAGACCATAATACCTGACAGAGATCCCGAAAACATTGATAATTTCAGGATTAACGTTCCAGTAGATATAATTGGGAGCCATAATAGAGTTATTATTTTCCTGGATTTAAGAGTTATGCTGGTTTGGGTATGATCGTTATATTAACAAAAATAGCGGTTTGGGAATATCTCCTGATCGTCTTGTTGAAAGATTGATAAGCCCTGCATTTCTGTTCAGGTCTTAACTACAGCGCCTGGTATCGGCTTTTTTATTCATCTTTCATACTGGTTGACACATTATCAGGTATATACCACACATTGTTTTTCAAATCAATGCCACCTTTCATTTCTTCCTGCACCACCCTGTCAATTACCCAAATGCCTTTTAAAGCCATATTCTCAAAGGTATCAATTCCATCATTTTCAAAGCCGGTTCTTGTCCTGTGGATATTAAAACGGTTTGAGAGTTTTTTATTAAAAGCTTTCTCAACCCCTTCCTTACCTGTCATAAAACCAAGTAAACCACCCCATGTTGCTGTCGGGTTATCTGAATCCCATCCTGCCAATGTCCCTATCTTAATCGTCTCAATTAAATCACCTTCGCCATAAAACAGACTGATCAGACTTGCTGCGAAGTTTATCCCGGCTGCAAAACATCCATTGCAGTACAGGTTTCGGGAAGTCATATCATATCCGTCTGATGATTTGACCTGATATCTGTAATAGACTGAATCCCTGGCTTGTTCCCATGATATACCTTCATCGTATTTACTTTTCACGAAATCATACATATTATGGGCATAAGATGTTTGTGGCAAGCAGTTTTTAGCTTGCTCTGCCATCCAAAATATCCTGTCTTTCACAGGTAGTTTTTCATCACCAGCAGATGCCAGAGAAAACATGGTTACATAAAACTCAGAAATCCACTGACTATTTTCCCTTGCTGTAGTCTGAATAGGTAACAGAGCCATCTTCAATGCGATATCCGGCCGTGCAGGTGAAAACAGTCCGAAAATTTCAGTCGTTAGCTGGGCATCAATCATTTCGTATTCAGGATTATTCTTGGGGTTTCCAGTCTCAGGTGGTATTAAACCCTGGTTCATCAAATCGAAAGCCTTTTGATTTGATACCCACAAGTAGTTTTCTTCTTCGTGTTTTATGTGCCTTAACCATCCATCTCTTATTTGCTCTCCTGTCAGCAGGGAGGTCTGATGTTTTAATAAAAGTTCCTGGTAAATGTACTCTATATCAGTATCGTCATCAGCACCCCATATGCTGTCAATATCAGCAAATACGAAATCTATTGTAGCCGAGAGGTTGCTGGGAACGCCTTCTCCCCAAATACTTGGCAGGTCGGGTTTGCCCCAGTCGTCCCGGGTGTAAAAATCACCAGTTTTTATTTCACCGATATTTCCGATTTTGTCCATTTCGGTAATTAATCCGGTCCAATTTGAAATACAGGCAGCCAGCCAAAACCCTTGAAGTTTATCATAATAGATTTCCCTGTTTACAACTATGTCAGTATTTTCCGGGATGTACTTCTTGTAAGTGAAGTCCGGGTTTTTTATAATTTCCGTATCCGTTGAACAGCTAAAAGTAACTGCAAGAATACTTACAATTAGAAACTGCATGGGCAGAAGGTTATTCTTCATTTCTATAATGTATTTGTTTGAATTGCCGGTGGCGTTCGGCGGAATGTTGTGTTGCCGATGGTGTTCGGCGGAATGTGTATGCTGTACTGTTTCCAGCAGTTATTTTACTTCAATGTATTTGAAGTTTTTATGTCCATCTTGAATTTCAATTAGCTTAATGTCATTAATAGACAGCGCTTTAAGTCCCGGTAAGAATCTTGAAATATCGCCAACAATTAAAGTGTCTTTTAAGAAAATACGATCGAAATAATAGATCGTCCTTTTGTTGTTATTGTCGGTAAAGCGTACCTCTATTGATGGACTATTCTTTAATGTGAATGGATTACCTTTTTTGTCAATACAACTAATTTCTTCAATTGGATTGGCTTTATATTCTGTAATGTAGCCCACTGGTCCTTGAACTTTAACTGTCTTGAGATCTGATTCGGTAATTCCTTGAAATTGTTCTTTAAAGCTTTGAACGGGAATATAATAAGTGACACACCCTGTAATTACGAAAATGCAAAATGTAATTACCACTGGCAAAAAATGTTTTTTTGATATCATAATTATCTCATTTAAAGTTTGTTATAATTATCGTTTGCGTTTGCGTGATTTGGGCCGGTTGGTCCGCTGGTTGGTCCGCTGGCTGGTCCGCCGGCTGGTCCGCCGGCTGGCGGTCCGCCGGCGGTGCCGGGTGCAGCCAAAGGCGGTAACGAGGCCGTCTGAGGCGGTGTGGGGTGTGGTCTGAGGCAGTAACGAGGCCGTCTGAGACGGTGCCGGGGCTGTCTGAGGCTGTGAGAGGTCCGGCCTGTGGCACCGGCCACAAAATATTCCTCCTTTGTTACTCCATTGTCGCGCCACGGTGTACCAATTGCATTTACCGCATGTTGGGCGCTGGCGTTAATTTCTTAACTTGACAGGTATCCAGATTTCTTCTTCCGAATTAGGATCTTCATTTTTATATTTTTCGCCCAATACCTCAAAATGAGGTCTATTATCTAACACAAATTTTGAGTTTGGCAACCACGTTCCAAGAATATATTTGAATGTGCTTTCTGCCTCATTTGAATGACCTTTATATTGAAATACAGCATACAGCCCACCAGGAAGGTTAAATGGTTCCATTCCCTCAGAAACGACCTTATGATCTGTTACCTCGATCGCTGCCCACTTCTCAAATTGCTGATTTGTATCAAAATTGTCGAAGAAACCTGGAGGATAAATTTGGATTGAAAATAATTCAGTACCAATAGTATTCTTGATATCATTTCTAATGAGTATAAAACTTTTCCAAAGCTCTTGTGTGCGATTATGGGAGAAAGTCATTACCAGGTGTTTTCCAACTAATTTTTTTGGAGGAATTGTTACTATTCTTGGTATCATGAATTTAGTATTAAATACTGTAAATGTGTTAGCTGTTCGTTGGTTATTGTCCTGATGGCTCATAATAAAGTGTTACTGCACCAGAGCTAAAGGTTTTAGTCTTTATGAGTTTAAGAATAGTCCTGTCGTTTATATTTTCAAATAATGGCAAACCGCTTCCTGCAACAACAGGGTGAACACAAAGTTGGTATTCATCAATCAAATTAAGTTTCATTAGCTGTATAATTAAACTCCGACTGCCAACTAAAATATCTCTGCCTGGTTGTTGCTTAAGTTCTAAAACATTTCTTCAAGAGATTTATTTGACAATTTAGCACTGTCCCATTCTGTATTTTTCAGCGTATGCGAAAAAACAATTTTTGGAATTTTGTCTATTGCTATAGCAAAGTCGTCCATTGATTTTTCTCCTGAAGGATTTTTTAGCAGTGTTTGCCAGATATTGCATAAGTTGGTAGGTTATCCTTCCATATAGAATTACGTCTGCATTATCTAATAGTTCAGTGTAATGTTGATGTATTTCTTCATCCGGAATTCCTGCTGTATGGTCGCAAAACCCGTCAAGTGTCATATTGATTGCTGCAATTACTTTTCTCATATTTTTAAGTTTATGTCAATTGGGCTCGGGTACCGTCCTGCAGTGACCGTTAACGTTCGGCGGTTTGTGCATGTTGCCGCAGCCTGGAGGTGGCATGGGTTTTTGCCATCGTGCAGAACTATATGGCTGTCTGGCACAGCGACATGAATAAGGCCGTTCAGCTGGCAACGCCCGAGATTCCTGATATACAACTTATTGACAAGGGTGGATGTGGAGATCTTTCTGGTTCATGAAATCATCGGGAGATGCAAAAACCATGATCTGCCAGATGGGCGGAGGAGCGCTCCGGCGATCAGCCGGGACCAGCCGGCTGGTTTTTTGGAGGCGGCGTTAGCCGCTAAGCCGGGCTGATAATCCACAGCCTGGTTATTGGTGTGCTGGTAGAACTATCAGCGCGCTAAAACCAGCCGAAGGCAATTGCATGTACCGACCTGTTAGCGGTTCGTACTAAAGATTACGTAATGGTTACGTGTTATCAAATGTATCTTCTGACTTTTCTTTTATAGGTTAAATAATCATCTCCAAAAGCTTCTGTAAGAAATTCCTCTTCCCTCAAAATGATAAGGTGATAGATTCCCATGCAATATATCCCCAAAGCAAGAACTATTGGATTGAGAATATAAATTATCGAGGAGATTGTGATAAGGTTGAAACCAAAATAGATTGGATTCCTACTAATTCGGTACAATCCTCCTGTTACGAGCTTTGTTTTAGTAGTGGGTATTCCAAATCGAGTTGATCTACCAAGGTTTAAAAGACTATAGAAGGAGAATATTAGACCAACAATCAATAATAGGTAGGCAATAATATCTAAATTCCAAGGAAGCATCAATGGGAGTATGCGTATTTTAAGAATAGCTAATAATAGAAAGATCCAAATAGTATATCCGGATATTTTTCCGGAGTAGAAAAGGATTGGATTAATTGTAGGCTTTCCAATGATTTCCATAATTATTAGATATTTAAATGTTAGCAGTTGGTTCAAGCATTACCGCAAACGGATACTTATATGAAACGTTTGGCATTTCGAAGCGATTTTCTATCAAGTTACAACTGCTTTTGATACGAGCTGAAACGCTCGATAACCCAATGACTGCCAAATGTTTTATATACGATGTTAGCCCCTGACATTTTTATTTAGAATCTAACAATTCATTCAAATTAATTATTTTACTTCCATTTTTTTCGTAATAATTTAGCATTTCGTCAATTTTCCTTTTATCATAACTCGTAATACAATCTGATAAGACTGTAACTTTGTAGTTTTCCTTGCACATATTAAATACGGTTGATTTCACGCAGGCAAGGGCATCTGCTCCTGTAATGTAAAATTCGTTTATTTCATTTTTCTTGATAAAGTCAGCAAAATCTTCGCTGGTCAATGCGTTGCCTTTGGATTTTTCAAAAATGTTTTTGGAAACCAATTTCATGTCCGAAACTAATTCAGACCCACGAGTATTAGGTTTGAAAGTCCTTGTGCCGTCAGATAAGTTATAATGCCTTATGTAAACGACATGAATTTCATTTTCCACTGCCCAATCTATTGACCGATTAACATTGTTAATGATTTCTTTGTAGTTTTTGGTAATGTCATTTTGAATGTCAATTACCACTAAAGACTTATTCTGCATGGGGTGTCCTTCTTTTATTTTTATACTTTAATTCAATTTTCTATTTCATTGTACATCGCATTGTCGCTCGTTCGCTTGCGGCTAACGTTCGGCGGTATGTGGCGTTGCCGCAGAGTCGCGGTGGCGCGTGTTTTTGCACTCGTGGTGCGATGCAGGGATTATGCGGTTGGTATTATATTCTCGCGTTGGCAAAAACCGTGACACCAGTAGGGGGTTCCCGGCGGGAGCCGGGGCGGGCCGTACCGCCGAGCCACTTAACAGTCCTCTTTATCCAGAAGATTCTCGCGGTACGGAGCGGCAATTGCATATACCGACCTGTTAGCACACGTATTTGTTAATTTTCGTATCTATAGTGCCCAATTATTTTATACTTGAATAAACAATCCTCAAGTACTTGACCGGTTCCAATGTTGTGAACGACCTGGTATCTGTCTGAAAAAGGCGATTTAGCGTTGACCACAAACCCTATATGAGTTATACCACCACCAAGATCCCAGCATACAATATCACCTGGGGAATAGTTTTCAGGTTTTAGGGTTATAGGTAGGGTAGTTCCCTTTCTTGTGAAGAAAACCATAAGGTTTGGAACTCTTCTATGATCAATATTTGGATCGGGCTTGGCGAGACCCCAGTTTTTTGGGTATTCAGAAAAGTTTGCCTTAATATCTTCATGAACCTCTTTCTGGAGGTCAATACCAAGCTTTCTATAAGCTCTGATAATTACATCAGTACAAACACCTCTATCATTGGGAATATCGCCATTAGGATAGGGAATTGAAAAATATCTTGGGTCGTAGATGACGCTTTGTTTTGTTAATTCTAGAGCCGCACTATTGAGTTGAGAGTAGAAGTCGCTCTGTGCATTGCAAAATTGGTAAAGGACTAAAAGCCATATAGTTATTGCGAATCTCATAATATGTGTGCTAACGGCCCGGCGGTATAATTAGTAAGCGATACATGACGAAGCACCGTTGTAGAGTCCCGTTTCATTAGCCGAAATTGAGTCCCGGTGCAGGGAGGGTACGGCGCAATTTTGCCAATCCAGGTGAAAGTTATTAGTCCCGATTTTACAGTTTACAAGTTCACCGCGGCCAAAAATTGAGGAGAATACCTGAAGACTTCTTAGTCACGGTAACATGGGGACGGAACTGCAAAAATTGGGACAAGCTTATTAATGATACCGTCCGTGTTAGGTTTAGGGCTGTTTCAGATCAGGATTAACAGATGCAAATGAATTAAAATATAAAGGGAATCAGTCTCCTCGTATTCCTGGCATAATTTTGATATTCAACACCAAATTCCTCAGTCAGCAACTTTTCCTCAACTTTAATTCTGTACAAGATCACCAGGAAAACAGGAATTGTAATTGCAATGAATGATAAAATGCTGTACAAAGAAACCGACAGTCCCATGAAGATAAGCCAAAGCCCGAGGTATGCCGGGTGCCTGATTATACTGTATATACCATCGGTTTTAAGCTCATGCTGCTGATTAATTGCCACATCAACCGTAAAGGCTTTTTTAAGCTGTAAAATGGCAGTCCACCTTATTATCAGTCCAAGTAAATACAGGATCAGTCCACAAGATACAGTAAGGTAATAAGATACAGTGCCTGTCCTGAAGTCAGCCAGCATAAAACCGGCCGTCATGCTAATACTGAATACCACATAAAGGGCTATTAACGAACCTTTATCACGTCTGGTTTTTACAGTCTTATTCTTTGAACGTCTGGCATAAGCAAGTATGGATTCTGATATTCCAAAAAGGTAGGCCAGGCAAATAATTACAATCCACATCAGATTATTTTTGGAAGGTTAATCTTTTCAAAGTTACTATAAAGATAGGGCATTAGCTTACCTTGAAATATTATTGCGAACCGCCCAATCATAGGAGGTTTCGTTAATACATTTAAAGATTCAATCTTTTTATCAAGGGGCTTTATCATGGTCATTACGAGACTATGCCTTAAACCTAACGTTCGGCGGTATGTGCAGTTGCCTCAGCTTGTGGATGGCATGGGTTTTTGGGAGGCGGCGCTAGCCGCTAAGCCGGGCCGATAAAGCACCAACTGGTTTTGGTGTGCCGGTCTGGCGGATCGGTGCGTAAAAACCAGTCGAAGGCAATGACATATACCGACCTGTTGTGTTCAGTTGTTATTATTTTTTCTTGTTTTTATCAAATTCAATTAATTCAATTGGTGCTCCGTTATGGATGATCATTGCCACCCTAATCCCCTCAGCTGGGTAATTGGGAGGTGTGATAATCTTGGAGGTCATGTTTTTGAAGTTCCGATTCCAAATCATCTACCTCAAAAGCAATATGAGGAACACTTTTGATTAATTCATCGATAGGACTATCAGGTTCATATCGCATCCATTCAATGCCATATGGGCTGGTATCAAATCCGGAAACATACAATTTGAACTGTGTCGAGATATATTTCATCCTTAATTGGTTCATTTGTAGGTACTCCTAAATGATGATATCGCCATCCCCATTCTGAGGTTGCCAATGGTTGCTCATTTTCTTTTCGTTGAATATTCATTCTAGGTATGTATGGTTTCTTTTACAATTGAACACAACGTTCGGCGGTATGTGTATGTTGCCGCAACTTGGGGGTGGCATGGGTTTTTGCCATCGTGTTGGATGTGGAGATTTTTCAGGTTCACGAAATCATCGAGAAGTGCAAAACCATGATCCGCCAGCTGGCAGAGGAGCGCCCCGGCGTTCAGCCGTGGCAGGCCGGCTGGTTTATGGGAGGCGGCGTAAGCCACTAGAACGGGCTGATAATCCACCGACTGGTTTTTGGGGTGCTGGTAGAATTATCTGCTCGCAAAAACCAGCCGAAGGCAATTGCTTATACCGACCTGTTAGCATTTCGTGCTAATATTTTGATAATTGTCTAATTAGATTTGACAAGACGGATACCTATAGAGTAGTCGCGGTATGCTGGAGTGACATTGTCGCGGTATGCTGACCGGCAACGCCGCGCATAGTCGTTCCAGCCGCCACCACGACGTACGCGGGTTTTCCCTGATATTGCTCCTTTTGGATCAGTTTGTGGAGAGGTAGAATAAGCGCCATACAAATCGCTGCACCATTCCCAAACATTGCCATGCATATCAAATAAACCATATTCATTGGCTGCAAAACTGCCTACAGGCAAAGTTTTTTTTCTGTATTCACCTTTTGCATTGTTATTATAGGGATTATTCCCATCATAATTTGCCTGTGAAGAAGTAAGGTTGTTGCCAGTGTTAAATGGGGTGGAAGTACCTGAGCGTGCTGCATATTCCCACTCGGCTTCGGTAGGTAAGCGGCAACCCATCCAAACGGCAAAGGCAGTGGCATCGTCCCAGCTGACATTTATTACAGGATGGTTGTCTCTGCCCCAACCTTCATCACCAGGTTTTTTTCTGCCGGTGGCATTGCAAAATATATCATACTGCTCAAAGGTTATCTCGTATTTACTCATCATAAAAGCACTTAGTGTTACCTGATGCTGAGTTTCATTTTTACTTCTGTCAACTTCACTTTCGGGACTACCCATTGTAAAGGTGCCGGCAGGAATTGAGACCCATTCTATGATTGGTTTAGTTTGAGCAGTAACAATTAGCCCAAAGCTCAGAAATGTTAAGATCAAGAAGCTTTTTGTCATAAAACAGTTTTCAAAGAATTATTATGAGGTTCATGGTGTATCCTGATATTTGTTCGGGGATCTTAACATGAATGCTAACGTTCGGCGGTATGTGGCGTTGGCGCAGAGTCGCGGTGGCGCGTGTTTTTGCACTCGTGGTGCGATGCAGGATTATGCTGTTATTTGTTTATTGTCGCGTTGGCAAAAACCGTGACACCAGGAGGGAGTCCCCGGCGGGAGCCGGGGCAGGCCGCACCGCCGACCACTTAGCGGTCCTCTTTTGCCAGAAAGTTATCGCGGTGCGGAAATGCCAATGCATATACCGACCTGTTATAGGGGGTTATGTTTTTAATTTATAAGATTAGGTTGATTGGTAATGACTTATGTTTTACTCCAATGCCTTATTTAGTTTGTCTATATCATCATTGTTCGGAATAAAACCAGTACTTGTAAAATCGATTTGCCAGGTATCATTGTCTTTTACGAGATGATAAACCGTACGGACAGGTATCTTCTGACTAAAAGGTTTCAGAAACATTTGCTCAAGGGCAATTGCTGAATTACCATCTTTGGCAATTCGTATTTCACGTTTATCAATTGTGATATCTATTATGAATTCACTGTCGGCAAACATCTGTTTAATATTATTGTACATATCTGTCTTATTCCAGAATTCATTTGGATCACTTCCGCAGGAAAGAAAATCATCAGTTACTAAAGCAATGACAGCATCAGCATCTTTTGCTTTTAATGCAGACCAATGTGCATCTAATACCTTGGAGACCTCATGTTTTGATTCAGTCATATCAAATAAGGTTTTTATTTTAGTGGACATAATTGTTATAGCAAAATGAACAGACCTATTTAGTTTTTCATCTCTTTTGATACAATTGATTGTGCGATTGATTTATCCACGAATGTATTTGAAGTATCGTGTTCAATGCCCTATAACGTTCTGCGTGTATGAGCCGTTGCGTTGCAAGAGCGCTTACTTATCTAGATACACCAAGGTAACCAAATGTGCCGACATTAGCAAACCCGCAACCAGCAATGGCTTATACACGCTGTTAGTGGCTTCATTATATTATAAATCAAGTTACATATTCAAGTATAATTGAAAGGTTATAATAAGTTATAAGATATCATTCCAGACAAGATTATCTTTCAACATAGTCTCTCTCATCTGTTGGATAGTAGGCATTCCATGATCCAGAAATTTGTCATGGAACTTTTGTAATGAGAAATTTGATCCTTCTTGTTTTTTATAGTCTTCTCGAAGTTTGATTATTTGTAATTTACCTAAGGTGTAGAAAAGGGATCTCGGATCATATGTAGCCCTTATAGCTTCTAGTTGAGCGGGCTTTTCTCCGAGGTAGCAGTTATCAATAAAGAATTTGGTAGCCTCATCTAATGACATGCCAAAGCAATGCATTTTTATCGAAACACAATAACGACATAAACGAACAAGGGACTCATTCAGTTGAGCCAACTTATATTTAGAAGCCTCAATTGGATTGCCTGAATTACCAAATCCTTCCTCAATCATCATTTGTTCTGTATAATGAGCCCATCCTTCAGTAAAAGCATAATCCATGTAAACCTTTTCAATTTTAGAAGCAGAGGAAGCATTAACATGAAGGAATTGTACATAATGTCCGGGATATGCTTCATGTATTGCAATCAAGTCAGATGTATAATAGTTGAATAAACTAAGCCATTCATCTTTTTGTTTTGCAGTCCATTGTGGATTGACGGGTGTTATAAAATAATAGGCTTCAGTAGCCCTAGTGTCAAAAGGTCCAGGTATGTCCATCATTGCGGCATATGATCGCATAAATTGAGGCATTTCTTTAACTTTTACACGAACATTTGATGGTATTGTCAGAAGGTTTTTATTAACGATAAATTGCCAGAGAGCTTCAATTCTATTGGCTGATTGAGGAATTAGTGTCTCAGCTGTTGGATGTTCTTTTTTCATATTACTAAAAACATGCAAAGGAGTAATATCGGGATTTATGATTTTTGCTGCAGATTTAAAAGCTTCTTGCTCTCTTTCAAGTTCCTTTAAACCAATTTGTAGGAGTCTATCTGGAGTAATCGAAATATCTTCGTATAGAAGCATTTTTTGAAAATTTTGTATGCCGATAGCATAATTGTTGGTAGCCTTAGGAACCTTCTCTTTTTCGAGATAACTAACAAACCCGGTTAAGGCATCAACTGCCACCTTATTTATAGTTATATATGATTTAGCCAATGAATCATTTTTTATGTCTTTCAAAACGAGTTCTAAATCGTTTTTTAGGAAATCAGTAGATCCGTTCACAATTTCAATAGCTGATTCGATATAAGGCTTAGGAAGAGAATCTGCAAGGTTGGATTCTGCATCAGCTACTATTTTAGGGATTTCTCTTTCAAGAGATAGAATTGACTCGAATCTATCTTCTAATGGAGCAAAGCTACGGTTAAGATAAATACTTAAATCCATCGCCAATATCCCATCAATTAGTCCGCTGGGATCGAAATAGACCATTGGATTATACTTAAAAACCTGAATATCTTCGAAGTTAAGTATCTCATTTCTAATTGCATTCAGAAATATTCGATGGTCAAACTTCATGTTAGAACTTAGAGTTGCAGTATCAATTGAAGAGAACCTTTTGTTCGAAAGCTTTTAGTCTTGAGAGTTCTGAATCAATGGATTTTTTGTCGAAATCAGTTATTTTTCCGTCATATTCATGCAATCCTAAATATACACCATATTGAGGTCGCCAGGAGATATAGCCCTCTAGGAATTCCTCAGAAAGATTATGAAATGCAATATCTCCGGATCCAGTTTGATTGGATCCTGGATTTCCTTTACAACTTGCTAAAAACAATGTCAAGGCTAATGCATAAAAGATTTGTTTATTCATAAGATATGTATGGGGTTGATATTCAATTTATGTTGCCACTAACGTTCGGCGGTATGTGCATGTTGCCACAGCTTGGAGGTGGCATGAGTTTTTGCCATCGTGCTGGATGTGGAGACTTTTCAGGTTCACGAAATCATCGAGAAGTGCAAAAACCATGACACCAAGTGGGAGAGCTTCGGCGTTCAGCCGGGTCCGGCCGGCTGGTTTTTGGGCGGCGGCGTTAGCCGCTAGTGCGGGCAGATAATACACCTACTTGTTTTTGGGGTGCTGGTAGAATTATCAGCGCGCAAAAATCAGCCGAAGGCAATTGCATATACCGACCTGTTATGTGCCGTATTTTTCTAGTAAATTTTATATTTTACATAGAGTTGTTGGATGGCAATCATATTCCCAAAATTAATTGTTAGTTTGTTTTTGCTAAGTTCTTGGGTTTCTGCAAGTCTCTCATATTGAATCTCTGGATTGCTTTCACTTTTTGTGATTTCAAAATTACTCACCTGCAGAATACTCTTGTTTTTCTCTGGCAACTGAGTAAGAATTTGATCTGCAAGCCTGTTAGCGTTTTCTAATGCACGGGTGTATGCTATATTATTAAGACTGTCCATTTTACTGTGCCCATATGTAAGAGAGCCAACAGTTAGTTTGTCATTACTGAGCAGATTTGTATACAATTCATCAAGGATTTTTAAATCACGTACTCTGACACTTGTCGTAGTCGAAGCACTATAACCATTAAATATCTCTGAGTTATTGCTCCAAACGTATTGTTTGTTTAAGTTGACATTTGTTGTTAAAATGTCTTCTTTCTGAATACCAAAATTCCTGAGATCATTATCTAGGTTTGAGGTAATATCAATTAAGCAGGATTTGGCTTGCTTGATATCTCTATTAAGGCAGCTTGCAGTTATGATAATGCTTGCTTCATTTGGTGCAATTTCGACAGTACCGCTTGATTTAAGAAGGATTGTTTTATAATCACTCTTTGGATTGCAACTAACTAGCATTACAAACGGTAGAATTATGAATATTCTTTTCATATTGTAAGTTATTGGTTTAGTGTTAAATGTGGCACATAACGTTGGTGGTATGGCCAGTAAGGGATTGCAGGGCTATGTTCCTAACAACCGAGACGAAACAATGATGCTGGTGATGACCTTCGCATACCAATGAAACCCTTATTTGTTATACCACTTGTTGAGCGCTGGCATATTATTTTTTCTTCAATGAATTAGTAAGTTAATAATATTTTCTATCAATGATTAATTCCAACATTTTGGAATTTTTCATATTAATTTGCGTAATATCTTAAAAAGACTAGGATTCTGGTAAAATCAGTTTAATAAAATGCACTTGGCCAGCCGCGTCGCTTGCCATAATTGTACGCCCATCTGATGCAATAGCACAAGCAAGAAATTGCCAATCTCCAATAAAAGATGCTAAGAAACGGAATGAAGTTAAATCCCACAGAATTATTTTATTGTTCCATGCACATGAAACTATTTTACCATTAGCTGAAACGGTAAGAGCCCTGGCAGTTTTAACAGGGCTTTGCTTTGAGAGAAGTGGACCGCTGGAGAATGAAAAGTCACATATAATTTTTTTGACATTATTCCCGTAGGGTACTTTATCAAACATTAGATTCCAAATCCACTTCAGATCATTTGACAGGGTCCAAGGTAAAACCTTATCATCAGGTTTTTTCTTAATAGGTTTAGATTGAATGGTATTACCTTCAATTTCGTATTGCAGCTTACCGGAAGCGACATCCCACACCATTAAGGTTTCATTTCCATCCACAAACAATACTTTGCCATCAGTTGTCGTTGCCAGACCTACCGCAGTAGATTTGATGTGTTCATAACCATTGCCGTTATACAAGTTATGAAGTAGTTTACCTGAAGTACCATTCCATACGATGATAGTATAATCAACTGATACTGACACAATATTCCCGTCAGATGCCACCCGCACAGCTGCAATCACTCTCGGATGGCCGAGTTCTTTCATATGCCAAATGAATTTGCCGGAATCAAGATCGAGCATTCCAAGTTTAAGATTAAATTCTTTGGGATAAGGACATACCACCTTGCCCTCGCTTGTTAAATCTAAACAAAGGGCATTGCCTGCGATTTTTAATGTTTGAAGAAGCTTGCCGGAAGAAATGTCCCATACCTTCATGAAATTGTCATAGCCTCCTGTCACTATTGCCTTGTCATCAGTTGTAGTAACAATTGCTTCGACATGATCGGAATTGCCTTCAAGGGTGTAGAGCATTTTACCGGTAATAAGGTCCCATACTCTGAGCGTATTGTCAGACCCCCCGGACACTGCTTTATCGCTACCTGTCACTGCAAGGGCATTGATATTACAATTATTGCTTGCTATTGCAGAATGCAGCTTAACTGAAGAAAGATCCCATATCCTCATGGTATGATCCATGGATCCTGACACTAATTTTTCATCGGATGTTATTGCTAAGTCAAAAATAAATCCAATACGGAATATTTGTGTATTCAAAAGTTTTCCGGAGGCAATGTCCCATATCATAAATTTATCGTCCGATCCGGTTACAACTCTACCGTCTTGAGTTGCAGCAACTGCAGTGACCGCATCCTCATGACCTTTTAAAGTGTTAAGTAGTTTACCAGAGGCAATATCCCAAATTTTGACTGTTTGATCATTTGACCCGGATATTACCTTACCATCTGAAGTTACAATAACTTTAAAAATGATACCACTATGACCTATTAAATGCCGAAGGAGCTTACCTGTGTTAAGATCCCAAACTGCTAAGGTAAAGTCTTTTGATGCTGATACTATCTTACTGTCGGAAGTCACAGCCACAGCAGTGACCCATCCCAAATGTCCTTTCAGAGTGCGAAGGAGCACACCTGAAGCAATATCCCATACCTTTAGGGTACGATCACCTGACGCAGATATCAATTTGCCGTCAGAGGACACTGCAACAGCAAATACTACGCTTGAATGTCCTTTCAGAGTGCGGAGGTTTTTACCTGACTCAATATCCCATATCTTTATTGTATGATCACCTGACGCAGACACAACTTTGCCATCGCTTGTAACACATACTGATTTTACGGGAGCGGTATGACCTTCCAGAGTATGGATGAGTTTGCCAGTTGCTTGTTCCCACACTTTAAGAGTATTGTCTCTTGCTCCTGTTACTATTTTACAATCTGCCGATACAGCTACAGAAAAGACTGGTCCGGTATGGCCTTCAAAGGTTTGATGCAAAAATCCTACAGGTGTTGTCAGAGTTGTCCCTGTAGGTTTAAGCCAGGGTGATCCTCTCCAGCAACTTGCACTTTTCAATAATTTTTGAATTTCAGGTAAAGAACTTGAAAGTAATCTGCCTGTTAATTGGCCCGCTAGTTGAGTGTCATCTTCAACAATTGCATGAGATGACATTTTCAAGGCGGTTTGAATCAATCGAAGATCTTCAAGGACAGTTGGAAACAATAGATCATAATCCCTGATTAATGATAGTAATCCAAGAGACTTTAATTTTAAGTGAATGAAAAAAAAATCAGTTAGTGTATCCTCTATTCCCTTATATGTCCCAGTTTGAGCCTGTTGATAGGGTAACTCTACAAGTTTCCTTATATTTGGTTTGTGATTTATGGGCCTGTCTAAATAAAGAGGCTGTCTCACATAATATCCTGCCAATGTAATGTGATATTTTTCCAGTCTATTGGTCATTTATGATTTATCTTTCTTCAAAATTAAAAATATGAATTTCATTATGTTGTAAATGCTTGCGCTCAACGTTCGGCGGTATGTGCAGTTGCCGCAGCTTGGGGGTGGCATGGGTTTTTGCCATCGTAATGGATGTGGAGACTTTTCAGGTTCATGAAATCATCGAGAAGTGCAAAAACCATGACACCCAGTGGGAGTGCCCCGGCGTTCAGCCGGGGCCAGCCGGCTGGTTTTTTGGAGGCGGCGTTAGCCGCTAGAACGGGCTGATAATCCACTGACTGGTTTTTGGTGTGCTGGTAGATTTATCAGCGCTTAAAAACCAGCCGAAGGCAATTGCATATACCGACCTGTTAGGGATTGTTGCAGCGGTTGTTTTTCTATTTGTTACGGAATTTTATGCGTTCACGGATTGTATTCTGGACTGTTAAGGATTCTAAGATTAGCCAACCAAAAACAAATTTTCTTGAGTTGTTATTGCAGACAGGTTAGACTATTTTGCGGTGGTGCAGTCTTTAGTTGGTTTTTTGAGTTCCGCTGCTATTAGCCCTAACGGCCCGGCAATAAAGGGAGGTTGTGTTACCGGACGCAAGCACCGGGCAGAGTCCTGATACTTTAGCCGAAAAACTGTCACGGTGCAGGAATTAGATTGCGTGCAGATGCGCGTGTCCGGATGCAGGCGCCATTACAAATCTGTCTGGGTGCAGGAGCAAAAGCAAAAAGTGTGACAAGCAACTTACCTTTATTGTCCGTGTTATAAGCCGTAATTATTTTTAAATGGTTCTAAATCTGGTAGAATTATGCTCATGTTATATCTTCAGTATAAATATTAAACCTATTATGAAATCGATAGAATTTAAAAGGCAGTGGGCTCCAATACCAAGAAACAAATTTTCTTTTCTTTTAACCAAATATATTAATGGCAAGACGCCAAATGTGCGAACTACAAACATCCATGGAGTCCAGGTATGATAGAGTGCAAATAATCCACTGTGTGTTATTTCTGTCCAACCTTTAAGTTTACTTGGCATTCTTGGTAAAAGGTACCCTCTGAAATAAAATTCTTCAATAGTTGGAAGGACAAAAACCAAAAAGGGTAGAAAGAGTAGATAGGTAAATAAAAGCTTTGATTTAGTCAGAGAAGAATTCAATCCCATGTCAAAAATCGTATCAGAAGGCATCCATTTAAAAAATGTCATGAGAAATGTCGAGGTAAAACCAAGTAGTTTAAACAGAATACCAGCAATTAGTACAATCAATGGGATGAATAAAAGATATTGCCAAAATGGGATAGTTTTAAAATATTGGATTACACCATTAAAGAGATTCTGCCCAGTTACTTTTTTCTGGTAGATTAAGAACCCTAATTCAAAAGGAATTAAAACAATTATACCAGAAATAATAAGTGCCATTATTGTTGGGAAACCACTTGCTTTTACAATTGGGCTAAGGATATAAAAACAAATACCACCAAGTATTCCAGGTAATAGGTGCAAGACAATGGACTTCAAGAGGGTATGTTTGGTAATATTATTTTCCATAATTGGAAACTGTAGTTTTTGACATATTAGCTTAATAAGAAATTAATCACTCGAAATTTATACGAATTTTTAATATGTAATACCTTATTCATATGCAGGAATTTTATGGCTTATAACGTTCGGCGGTATGTGCAGTTGCCGCAGAGTCGGCGGTGGCGCGTGTTTTTGCACTCGTGCTGATGTGGAGATTATGCAGGTTATGAATTATTCTTGCAGTTGCAAAAACCGTGACACCAGTGGGAGCGCCCCGGCGTTCAGCCGGGGCCAGCCGGCTGGTTTTTGGGAGGCGGCTTTAGCCGCTAAAACGGGCTGATAATCCACCGACTGGTTTTTGGGGTGCTGGTAGAATTATCAGCACGCAAAAACCAGCCGAAAGGCAATTGCATATACCGACCTGTTAGCACTAGTTGCATTTATTAATATTCTTTTGGGTGAATGTTTTTTGTACAATGCAAATCCACCTCAATAATAATTTGAATAAGTATTGTAAATTAGCTTTAAATCAATCTGTTCTCAACCAGTGAATCGACAGTTGCTAACAGAGGAATTATCGAGAATACCCAGCATGAGATTGCCACGATTCGTAGTATTTATTATTTTGTTTGATTTTACTTTCTGATTGGGCAGGATTATCAATTGTTTTGTTCCAATTCTTAAAATGAATTTTACAATCATTTACAAATTCTTCAAAATCATCTTTTCTATGATAAACAAAACTGCTATATAATGTGAATGAACGACCTTGGTTTGATTCAAGTTTAAAGGAATGATCACTCCTAAACTCAAATTCGGAGTAATATTGAATATTTGAAAGCCGTATTATACGTTGTTTCTGTGTCCGCTGAAGATCACGAGTCAAATACATTAACTTAATTTCTCCAGGTAAAAGTGAAACCTGAATAGGCTGCAATAATAAATATTTTATTATAATCCAGATTATTAGGTGTATGACAACAAATGTTATCATAAATTCTAGAAATGAAATAGGTTTTACTTTGGAAATTATTAGAAGCATGAGTACTATGCTTACTATAATTTGAGCTGGAAAATACCAATCTCTTGAATTGTACAATAGATATTTCTTATCAGAGTTCGTCATTCGGCAATTAGTGCTAACGTTCGGCGGTATGTGCAGTTGCCGCAGCTTCGCGGTGGCATGGGTTTTTGCCATCGTGCTGGATGTGGAGATTTTTCAGGTTCACGAAATCATCGAGAAGTGCAAAAACCATGACACCCGGTGGGAGCGCCCCGGCGTTCAGCCGGGGCCAGCCTGGCCAGCGATAGCGATTTCTTTTTTTATTAGTATCTAGTTGCTGGCCGGCAGGCAATTGGACATACCGACCTGTTAGGGATTGTTGCAGCGGTTGTTTTTCTATTTGTTACGGTATTTTATGCGTTTACGGATTGTATTCTGGACTGTTAAGAGTTCTTAGAATAGCCAACCAACAATAAAGTTTCTTGAGGTGTTATTGCAGACTGGCTAAAATACTCTGCGGTGGGGCAGGCTTTAGTTGGTTTTTTCAGTTCCGCTGCTATTAGCCCTAACGTTCGGCGGTATGTGCAGTTGGCGCAGAGTCGCGGTGGCGCGTGTTTTTGCACTCGTGGTGCGATGCAGGATTATGCGGTTATTACTTTATTCTCGCGTTGGCAAAAACCGTGACACCAGGAGGGAGTCCCCGGCGGGAGCCGGGGCAGGCCGCACCGCCGACCACTTAACGGTCCTCTTTAGCCAGAAGGTTCTCGCGGTGCGGAGAAGCCAATTGACATATACCGACCTGTTAGAAACAGGGGTTAATTAGTTCTGAATTTTAATGAGATAATTTGCTATTCTGTCAACTTCTGTTTCAGTAAAAACTGGTTCAAAATAGGTTAGATAGTTATTGAGTTCTTTTAATGATTTTACTTTTACATATTTGAAATCTTCTTTCGGCTTTTCATTTATCATTACTATAATATTTCTTATAGGAATCTGTTTGTCCCCCCAATGATGTTCAGTCAATTTAATCTTTGCATCATTTACTATTAGAAACAAAGCATAACTTGTCCTGGTAATCTGTTCTACAGGTGATCTTAAATCCAAAGACTCTATAGATTTTTTACTCCAATTCTTTAGTCTCTAAGATATAAATGCCTGATTTTGAAATTAAAAGATGATCGATCTGAATTGAAAATATTTTATCATTAGTATTTCTGTTATAAATTGGCGGATTAAATTTCAGATTAAAGTCATTGATTAAAATATAATCATTTGGCAATTTTTCTATTTCTTTTACTACCAAATTCTCACCAATGGCTCCTGCAATTAAGGGATATAAATCTTCAATGGTTTTTTTTACATTGTTCAGTTTTTGAATCTCTGGAAGACTTCGCTCATTAATGATTAGTTCATTGTTTTCATTGATATACTTTAGTCTATTTTCATCATTCTCAATGATTTTCCTGAATGTTTTTAGTTGCATTTGAAATAATTAACTGGTGTATTGGAACTATAATAATCCAGTAATTTCTTTTGTTTCTTCAATTTATAGCTATAAAAAATCTTATGAAAAAAGCCTTTTATTGACTCTTTGCAGTTAGATTCTCAATGTTTATCCTGATAGTGTCGATTTCTAACTTCTATTTCAGTGATTTTCTTACTTTTAATTATCTCACATTTGTTTATGTTTTCTTTAATAGTGAGGTTTAAATCCTTGATTTCATTTATCTAAGATTTCTCTTTGAGCATTAATTATTGCTTCCTTTTCATGTTGAAAATTGATCAAGAAGTCATTTATCTTCTTTAATTGAGTTAAACCTGTGAATACCATGAGAATTTAATTCATGTTTTAATTTTTTCAAAGATTCAATTTGACCATGAATTTGAGCCATTTAAGTAGGGATGAAATCTATTAATGGTTAATAAATATTGACTGGGTTAAGTTAGCTTGGCAAATCAAAGGTACGATTCATTCTCACCCTTGTTTCTAACGTTCGGCGGTATGTGGCGTTGGCGCAGAGTCGCGGTGGCGCGTGTTTTTGCACTCGTGGTGCGATGCAGGGTTATGATGTTAATTGTTTATTCTCGCGTTGGCAAAAACCGTGACACCAGGAGGGAGTCCCCGGCGGGAGCCGGGGCAGGCCGCACCGCCGACCACTTAAGCGGTCTTCTTTAGCCAGAAGAGTTCTCGCGGTGCGGAGAGCCAATGACATATACCGACCTGTTAGTGCCGTGTTAATTTATTTACAATCATATTGATTATGTTTCTCATAGATCAGTATGTCAAGCTATTCATTAAGACTGTAATTCCGATATTGTCTGATTAATGTAATAGCAAATTTGATACTTCGCTTTGTGGACCTGAGGTACACCATGGTTACTATTACTACTCCAAGTGTAATCATTCCGATAGTCATCATCAATCCAGCATTAGGATAGTGAGATATCTTAAAAAGTAATCCTATGCACATTATGGAACTTCCCCAACCGACCAGTTTTATATAGAATTGATCAAATAGTGTTGCCTCTGGAATTGCCAGATATGCAAAAGCGGAAAAGAAATAGATAACCGCAGCTATTGTAAAAACGAAATTTACAATGTACGCCGATTGAATTCTTAGTTGCTATTTGTATTGCATACGTTGCCAACATTATAATGAGCATCCAGATTTCCTTTACGAGAATTTTCTCATTAATTACTTTGGCAATTTTTCTGATTTGTTCGTTCTCAAACATATTATTATGGTATTAGGGGTTGTTGATTATGCTGCATAACGTTCGGCGGTATGTGCATGTTGCCGCAGCTTGGCGGTGGCATGGGTTTTTGCCATCGTGCTGGATGTGGAGATTTTTCAGGTTCACGAAATCATCGAGAAGTGCAAAAACCATGACACCAGGTGGGAGCGCCCCGGCGTTCAGCCGGGGCCAGCCGGCTGGTTTTTGAGAGGCGGCACTTGCCGCCAAGCCGGGCTGATAAACCACCGACTGGTTTTTGGGGTGCTGGTAGAATTATCAGCGCGCAAAAACCAGCCGAAGGCAATTGCATATACCGACCTGTTAGGCACTGGCAATTTTAATATTTTTTATCAGCCTTACCCCTTGATTTAAAAACAGGTCAATCTCCTCATCTTTGTAAATCCAATAGTCTGTTTCTATCCCTACCATTAGCTTATTAGGATCACTAACTATACTTGGAGGATATCCTTTCTCAATAATTAGTTTTAAAGGATTGATTGCTTCATTTATTTCAAGGAATAGATTCACATCTGACTGGGTTAGGAGGGATGATGGATTATATTTGGTTTGAGAAGTAATCGTCAGATAATCATCAATATATCTAACGCCTGCTCTTATTCTATTGCGCACTAATAATTTGTGTATCCAATCTTTTCTATACAAGGCACAGTCGATATCTTGAGCATTAAATATTTCAGTATATATTCCTGTAAAAGTATTTGATGAGTACGCTATTGCTCCAAAAGAATCAGCTGCATAGTAAAGGATGGAGTCGAATTTTGCAAGCACAGTTTTTTTGTACCATATCCGACTACTCCCTGGCTGAATGAGGTTTTTCTCAATTCTTTGGATTTCAGGATTGATACCTCTTTTCTTGAGGTTTTCAACTAATATATCTACTGCTGATATTTCACCCATTGTCTTTGCTTGTGCCTAACGTTCGGCGGTATGTGCAGTTGCCGCAGCTTCGCGGTGGCATGGGTTTTTGCCATCGTGCTGGATGTGGAGATTTTTCAGGTTCACGAAATCATCGAGAAGTGCAAAAACCATGACACCCAGTGGGAGCGCCCCGGCGTTCAGCCGGGGCCAGCCGGCCAGCTATTACGGAATTTTGTTTTTATCAGTTTCTGAGTGCTGGCCGAAGGCAATTGCATATACCGACCTGTTAGAGCTAGTGTTATTTTTTATTCTATTATGAATGTATAATAACTTAAAATTTAGTAATATCCTTGTGATTCAATAGTTATATGACTATACCAATTGTATCTTTCATCAAATAGACAAATTCCAATAGTCAATGTATTCATTTATTCCATGATTTAGAATAATACTTATTAGTCATCTTTGATATTATGCAAGCAATCTACAGAATCTGGATAGTTAATCAATTACAGTTCTGCTATCATTAATGTAGCGATATACTGATTCTTATGAACTTTCTCAAGCGTGTATTTGCATATTCTAATTGAAGCATTTCTGAGCTAATTCAATAACATGATATCTGAGGAGTATATCTTATCACTTAAATCCAGTAGTCAATTATCAGATTTATCTATATTCAAAATAAGTCATTGATCTATTACATGAATTATTTATACTCAACAATGGAGCTACTAGATTACCCAGTTTACCTGATATAAGCATATTTGTGCGTAACATGCAATAATTATGAATTAAAATGCATATTATGTATATATTTATTCATGTAACTTTTATTGGCGTGTTTGGCAATTATGCTACTAACGTTCGGCGGTATGTGCATGTTGCCGCAGCTTGGGGGTGGCATGGGTTTTTGCCATCGTGCTGGATGTGGAGATTTTTCAGGTTCACGAAATCATCGAGAAGTGCAAAAACCATGACACCCAGTGGGAGCGCCCCGGCGTTCAGCCGGGGCCAGCCGGCTGGTTTTTGGGAGGCGGCGTTAGCCGCTAGAACGGGCTGATAATCCACCGACTGGTTTTTGGGGTGCTGGTAGAATTATCAGCGCGCAAAAACCAGCCGCAGGCAATTGCATATACCGACCTGTTACCGCTAGTGCTTTTATCTTTTCGTCAGTAGTTCAAACAGAGGATCATTTATATAGTAGTTACCTGTCCCTAGTTTCTTTTTGGTTAGAAGTTTGTCATCAGCAAGCTGATTAAGATAATTTGCAGCAGTTATCCTGGATACATTTAAGTCTCGTTGAATAAACTCAATTTTGGTATAAGGATGTTTGAATAGATTGTTTAATAAATCCTGACTATAAAATTTATAATTTTCTCGTAGTGTGCTCTTATAGCTCATCATTAATTCACGAATTTGAAGAATCAGATCAATTGTTTCTCTCGAAGTTTGTTCAATACCCTTAATCATAAAAAGAATCCATTCTTCCCAATTGTTTGGTTCTCTGACATCTTGAAGTAATCTATAATAGTCTGGTTTATTTTTGATTATGTAGTTGCTTAAGTATAGTATCGGAAGATTTTGAAGTTTTTCAAGTATCAGGTATAGGATATTTATTATCCTGCCGGTTCTCCCGTTACCGTCATAAAAAGGATGAATGCTTTCAAACTGATAATGAATTATGGCCATTTTTACGAGGGGATCAATGTGCAGATTTCTTTATCGTTAATGAATTTCTCCAAATTTGCCATTAAGCTTTTTATTTCCTCCGGATCTTGTGGAGGAGTATATATCACTTCTCCGGTTGAGGAGTTTATTAACGTTGTTCCGGGGAGTTTACGAAAACCTGCTTTATTCCCCTCCAGTTCTTCCTGAATCTTTAATATAATTTTGTTAGTAATAAGTCCGGATTTTGATATTAACTCAAATCCCTTTTTAGTAGCAGCAATATAGTTTTGTACTTCTTTGGCATTAAGAGATTTGAATGAATCAAGGTTTAAGCTCTGACTTGTAAAGATCATCATGTGTAGTAATTATATTTTCTATTGCAGAGCTGTCCTTAGCTTCTTGTAGTCCAAGAGTATTGATAAGTATTGTTTGATTGGGTATTGTAGTAGCAATACCTTTTAATTCAGCAAGCGCAGCATGTGCCGAAGGTAGACTTTTAAGTACAGCCTTTGTTTCAGGATCAAATCGAATGGCAGTTGGTTTATTGTTTTCATTGTGTAAAGATAATTCAGTTTTCTATACAAAGGAAACCTGTTTTGTAAAGAAAAACAATTTTTCTTTACATATTATAGTATATCTGATAAGATTAAGCAAATATCTTAACGAAGGTCAGTGTGGTTCAGCATTAGCGGTAACGGTTACGTGTATGAGTAGTGGCGGATTACGGGCATTTTCCTATCAAGTTACACTGAAGTTAGTGCGAGGTAAAACGCTCGAATACGCTACAAACCCCGCCATTACTTATACACGATGTTATAGCCCGTTTTTCTTAATTTTCAATTGTTTGTACTGTCAAAATATCATTACTTTTTAATATTGTTCTCCATTCTGTCATATACAGAGGCGATTGCTGATGAATTAAAACCTTTAATAAAAAGCCATATTGGAAGAAATAATTCAAATAAACCTCCTGGAAGATATAAAAGCATACCTGCACCATCATTAATATTAAAAATGCTAAACATATCCAACACAACTCCAAGAAATAACATTAAGTACCCTATTATTCCAAGTCCAGACAAATATCGCGGAACAAGTTTTGACAGATATAATAAATAAGAAAATATAAGTCCTCCCAGGGCAGTGAAAACAAAAATTATCATTTCGTATTTCCACATAAATTCTAATAAAGATAATAGGTAGATTCCGCCAACAATTATAATTGTGCACTCAATAATTCTGAATATAACATATCCAAGTGCTAGTCTTTTTTTAAACAGTTTTAAAATCGGAAACATCAAAACTCCAATGCCAACAACAGCAACTCCACAAATAATTTCAAGAATAACACCCAGAAATAATGGGGATTTATTTTGAGATACATCAATTAAAAAAGATCGTATCAGGTTACTCCCTATCATAAACGTTAATGTCGATACCAGAAATAATAGACCGACAATTACTGCAATTCTTTTAGTTGATTTCATTTTTTCATTTTTTTAATTGTCTTATCCTTAATATAGACTTATCATCCAGTCAAATCAATTTCATTATAGGCATCAATTTGTCGCATCTAAAATGGGCTATAACGTTCGGCGGTATGTGCAGTTGCCGACTGCTTGGCGGTGGCATGGGTTTTTGCCATCGTGCTGGATGTGGAGATTTTTCAGGTTCACGAAATCATCGAGAAGATGCAAAAACCATGACACCCGGTGGGAGTGCCCCGGCGTTCAGCCGGGGCCAGCCGGCTGGTTTTTGAGAGGCGGCCTTAGCCGCCAAGCCGGGCTGATAATCCACCGACTGGTTTTTGGGGTGCTGGTAGAATTATCAGCGCTCAAAAACCAGCCGAAGGCAATTGCATATACCGACCTGTTATGGGCGTTTTTTTATTTCATTCAGTCGATTTAACAATTCATTCTTCATGATGCTTATTAGAACCTTGTTCCCGAATTTATTATAGTTTTAAAAATTGTCATGAAGTTCAGTTGTCCATTATTAAATTGTCCACTGATATCACTACAAATTGAAGACACGTATTCCATAGTCATATCCCAAATGGTATTCATACTTGCATCCTTATAATAAAGTCTGATAGTTCTTTAAATGTTGTAATCATTGTATTAAACGACTCATTTATTTCTTTCAATTCATTTAGAGCAGTTGTTCTGGAAATTTTTTAAATCATTCATCATTGTCCAACCATCACGGAGAACTTTTTGCTATCTTGACAGTAAAACGTCATAGTCTCCGACTCTAAATAGATCTGTCCATCTTGTCAGTAAATACAACTGCGATTTTAATTCTATGTTTAAGTTCTTGTATACATTCATTTGCAATGATCTGTGTTTTAAATTACCCATAACGTTCGGCGGTATGTGCAGTTGCCGCAGAGTCGCGGTGGCGCGTGTTTTTGCACTCGTGGTGCGGTGTAGGGTTATGCGGTTATTAGTTTATTCTCGCGTTGGCAAAAACCGTGACACCAGGAGGGAGCCCCCGGCGGTGCCGGGGCGGCCCGTACCGCCGGCCACTTAACGGTCCTCTTTAGCCAGAAGATTCTCGCGGTACGGAAAGGCAATTGCATATACCGACCTGTTAGGGATTGTAGCGGAGGTATTCTCTTGCTGCGGGTTATTGCATAAGGCGGAAATGGTCATTTGAAGCGGGTTTTTCCATTTACACCCAACGGCTTTTCTATATCCATTGAAGCGGAGGACAAAGGCTGAGTTGGGGGGTAATAGAGAGTCGTGCTTGATCTATACTTATTTTTCTCTTTGAATTCTTTCTTTCTAAGTTACGGCGCTAGGGCAAGACTTATAGGAGCGGGACGGAATGCTTGCCCCCCAATTTTTACTTCACTTTGTTGACCGGAGCTATTGGCCCTAACGTTCGGCGGTATGTGCAGGTTGCCGCAGCTTCGCGGTGGCATGGGTTTTTGCCATCGTACTGGATGTGGAGATCTTTCAGGTTCACGAAATCATCGAGAAGTGCAAAAACCATGACACCAGGTGGGGAGCGCCCCGGCGTTTAGCCGGGGCCAGCCGGCTGGTTTTTGGGAGGCGGCATTTGCCGCTAGAACGGGCTGATAATCCACCGACTGGTTTTTGGTGTGCTGGTAAAATTATCAGCGCGCAAAAACCAGCCGAAGGCAATTGCATATACCGACCTGTTAGCGGCTGGCTTTTATTAATGCTTTTCTCATTAATGTTATTTAAATCGAAATGTATTTTTAATTCTTTCAATGAATGAAGAATCATCATATCCAAGATTCTCAATATTTATTAGTCCATTGAGGATTTCGTCAAAGTTTCGTATTGAGAATTCTGATATTTTCTCAATTTTAACATTATTCTTAATCAAATAGATTGACCTATTCCCTTTTTCTGATGGCCCCCAACTTGAATTTATAATTCCATTGAATTCTTTTAATGAATATTGTCTGTTATAGGCTGTTAAATAGTTTTTAATGAATATGTACTCGATTTTTTATCAATCGTAATACTTTTCAGCTTTAATAAAATGTTTAGGGAAATAAGGATTCCAGATACTGACATATTGAAAATATGAAAATGATTCTCTTTAAAATCAGGTCGTTATTATTAAAAATCTGCAATTCCGTATTTTTTTGGAGTATTAATAAAAAATCAAAAGTCATGAAGATTAATGTTATAACAAGCAATAATCCTAAAGCGAATTTATTCAATCTAGATTTTATCATGTTTGGTCTGGGCATTATTTTAAGCTTGCCGCTAACGTTCGGCGGTATGTGCATGTTGCCGCAGCTTCGCGGTGGCATGGGTTTTTGCCATCGTGCTGGATGTGGAGATTTTTCAGGTTCACGAAATCATCGAGAAGTGCAAAAACCATGACACCAGTGGGAGCGCCCCGGCGTTCAGCCGGGGCCAGCCTTCCGGTGGACATATTATTCTGTTGTATTGTTCGCGTTCTTCCACCGGAAGAAGGCAATTGCATATACCGACCTGTTGTATGCCGTTTTAATTAATTTCAAAACTACGAATCATTGTTTTAATGTCAGTTTGCATCAAATCCCAACTTGTTATATTAGTAATTCCTTGAACAATAAAAATGTCAAGTCCACTTTCGACAACCAATATCTCTCCCATAAATATTTTGTTGTTTTTAAATAACTCTACAGTTCCAATTTCTTTTCTTATAACATTTTCTGTTATTTTTTCAATGTTTGAAAATTTATAAGTCGAGTCCGTTTGGGTAATACTTGATTCCCATTGTTTAATTAGAGAATCATACTTTTTATCTGCTTTAGCCTTTTTAATGAATAAAAGAAATTCAGTTGTATCATTTGAAATTACCATTAGTGGCATTTGTTCATTTACGGAGCCAAAGTACAGCCCACTCTTTATCAGGATTTTAAAATCTTTTTGGTTAGAGTAAATAATTGTGTCGTTTAATGCAAAATAAAAGTCTTCAATCTTATTTTCGATTGATTTTTCAGAGACTAGTTCCTCTTTTTTAACTGTCTTATAAACATCATGTATAATCCACGTCAATGCAAGTAATAAAATTATACTCCATGTAATCCAAGCATTTTTCTTGACAGTCTTTCTGTGAGTTTCTTTCGTCTCGAAATATTGTTTGTTTAAATCATCCATGTTGTTATGTTTAAATGGCATACAACGTTCGGCGGTATGGGTCTGTTGCCTTGTGTCGCGGTGGCGCGTGTTTTTGCACTCGTGGTGCGGTGTAGGATTATTCGGTTAATAGTTAATTCTCGCGTTGGCAAAAACCGTGACACCAGGAGGGAGTCCCCCGGCGGTGCCGGGGGCGGCCCGTGGCGCCAGCCACAAATTATTCCTATTTAGTTACATTATTGTCGAGCCGCGGAAGGCATTGACCTATACCGACCTGTTAGCAACAGTATTTTATTAACTCAATTATTTGGACGGAGGTCCTTCATTTCTATGCTATCCGGCGGTGGCGGTGGAATGATATATTTTGTTGTTTTAAAAACGATGACTGTGTCCATAACATTATAATCTATAGTTATGTTAGAGATGAAGTTAGCGAATTTTGATATAGTGTTATCAAATTCATTTGTTCCAACTATTACTGATTTTATGGTCATGCTATCAAGGTTGATATTTATTATATAGCCCCCGCAATCATGGCAGTGTCCATCGTAAATGGAATCGATAACTTCATATTTAAGAATATTAATGTAAGAATTAATGGAGTCAATGATATGTGCATCAAGGGTATCAGAGAAGCAAATTGCACTATCTATTTGACTAATAATATGGTACTTACATTTTATTATTATTCCATGACTATCAATATAAGCTGTTTGACCTCCAGTCCAACCATTATCATTTGTAATTTCAATAGACACGAATTGAGGTTCTCCTCTATTTATTGAATGCTGGCAGGAAACTAGTAGCAGTAAGGATAAAATGTAGACAAAGGGTTTCATAATATTGTTGCTAACGTTCGGCGGTATGTGCAGTTGCCGCAGCTTCGGCGGTGGCATGGGTTTTTGCCATCGTGCTGGATGTGGAGATTTTTCAGGTTCATGAAATCATCGAGAAGTGCAAAAACCATGACACCAGGTGGGAGCGCCCCGGCGTTCAGCCGGGGCCAGCCGGCTGGTTTTTGAGAGGCGGCGTTAGCCGCTAGAACGGGCTGATAAACCACCGACTGGTTTTTGGGGTGCTGGTAGAATTATCAGCGCGCAAAAACCAGCCGCAGGCAATTGCATATACCGACCTGTTAGCAGCTGGGCATTTATTTATCAAAAACTTTTCTTTTGCTCAATTCTTTCCAAGCGAGATTTTATTATAATTGAAGATTCATTGCCAAATTCATAATGGATAGCTATAATGGTAAACGCATTTGAATTATTCTATGTTTTCAGTATGTACAGCGATTGCGATCATCCTATTGCCAGTTTCATGTTCATGTAAGTTATCACGTCATATGAATATAGCTATTGCTTTATAATTCAACTGATTACTTCAGCATTTCAACGACTAGGTCTTTCATTAGAATCATTTTGACGATATGGATAATCATCTATCCATCAAGTATATAACCAATCTGTAATGATTTGACCATTGTTATTAATTACATATGGCAAGTAGAGGTAAAACTACATTGGTATTGAATCAAGTAGATTTTTTATTAGAGCAAATATGGTATCTTTATCAAGAATATTGAATGTCTTCAATTTATGAATTGTCTAGTGTCGCCATTGCTGCTAACGTTCGGCGGTATGTGCATGTTGCCGCAGCTTGGGGGTGGCATGGGTTTTTGCCATCGTGCTGGATGTGGAGATTTTTCAGGTTCACGAAATCATCGAGAAGTGCAAAAACCATGACACCCGGTGGGAGCGCCCCGGCGTTCAGCCGGGGCCAGCCGGCTGGTTTTTGGGAGGCGGCGTTAGCCGCTAGAACGGGCTGATAAACCACCGACTGGTTTTTGGGGTGCTGGTAGAATTATCAGCGCGCAAAAACCAGCCGAAGGCAATTGCATATACCGACCTGTTAGCTGCAGGGTTTTTATTTGTCTCATAGTTTGATTAAGAGTTGAGCTTGGCAGCCTTTAATTTTTTTTGTGACTTTTCTTGCTTGCTGAAAGTCAATTTTTTTATCTTCCATCTCCTGTTCTGTTGTGGATAATTCAATAGGTTTTATCACAAACAGTCAAGTATCTATTTCATGTTCATTGCAATAATTAAATGATCATCCATAATAGGCAAGCCCTCTGAACCTCAATTCTTGCCAATCATATCCATTGATATCCATTAATTGTGGTTCAAGGATATTGGCTAGCGCATATGATTTATAACTTAATTGGTTTTATACTAATTGAGTTGTCGCATATTTCTTTGTGCTATTGTCTACATTGATTGGACCAACCTGATAGTCAACTACCGATTCAATTGACTGAAACGATTACAAGATATCTCATGGCATTTCACTTACCGTAATATTCTCAGTTGCAGAACCGTTCTCTAAGACCTAATCAAAGTCCAGAAAAATGGAGCTGAATTTATTTGTCCCACCATGCATGGTAGACACTCCGAATTGAGCAGCTATCTGTGAAACATTGATTTAGTTCCATTTAAAACTCGTTACTATATGATAATGGATATCTCATGTTAATGTCTCAAATTGCTGCCAACGGTCGGCGGTATGTTTTGTTTGTGTTGGCGGAGCTTGCGGAGCCATGGCGCGGTTTTTGCAAATCGCGGCGCAATTAACAATGTTTGTTTTCGATTCCAGGCTATCGCGCCGCAACCACAAACTTGCTGGGTATTACAAATCTCTCAGTTTATACATCGTGTTATAGGAAGTTGGCAAAAACCGTGACAAACAAATGAAATATACCGTCCTGTTGGCAACCGTAATTTATTCAATTTAAATTATTTTCATTTGGCTCTGTAACTCTTCAAAATCTATAACAATCTCAAATTATTGCTTTTTTCAAAAGTGTCTCTATTAGGGATAATAATTTGTTCTCCATTTTTAATTAAGGGTTGATTTAATAGATTCATTAAACAAGGCGACTGTACCGGTAATTGCACAAGCCCAACAGTTGTGGGCCGCCTACCAACGACGGAGGAAACCTCATGCGAAGTCGAAAGTACGACGCCAAACTCATGGACGACCTGCAAGACCCCGCCGAAGCGGCGGCCTATCTGGATGCAGCCCTCGAAGCTGGAGACCGCGAGGCCTTTCTGCTCGCTGCCAAGCATGTCGCCGAAGCGCGCGGCGGAATGTCCCGGCTGGCCAAGACCGCCGCACTCAATCGGGAACATCTCTATCGGATGCTCTCGAAAGACGGGAATCCAGAAATTCAAAGTCTGGCCACCGTGCTGCAGGCCCTGGGGTTGTGATTGTCCATCGAGGCCGCATAAGCGCCGAGCCGACTGGGTCGAGGGCGGAATCACACTCTTGAAGCACGCTGGAATGACTTCATCCCGTCGAGACACCCGTCCGCCGCCGCTCATTCAGGATCGAATCATAATCCCGAGTTTGCGGCGATCACCGTGAGCGGTTGAGCGGGGCAAAAGGGGTATTGGGGGTATAGTGATTGGCTGGGTTCAGAGGATTCTCCGGCCCATAGCGATTCGTTGGGTTGACCGGATTGCCGGGATCAAAACGATTGGCCGGGTTGAAGGGATTGTCCGGCGCATACTGACTGGCCGGATTGAAGCTATTGTAGTCGCGCTCGTACTGCTCAAAGAAGCCTTGCTCAGCAAAGGAGGGTGTGACAACGAGGAGCAGGGCCATCAGAACCAGGATCCACATCGAGAGCCTCCGGACTCAACCGTGATCTGCACTAAAATTCTTTCCCCGGTTCAACCTCAACCTGAGCCTCAGCCTTCCTCGGTTCCGGGCTACCCCCCTTCCCGGAAAGCTGTATAAGCTGCGCGCAAGAAAAGACTCCCGGTACCTTTTCTGCTCTGTCAGTGTTTGCGGTGCATGTCGCTGTGACGCTGATCGGACTCGTTGTTGCAGAGGCGAGGGCAGCCGACAATCCGTTGATCACATCGTATTCGACGCCACTCCCACCGATCTGCGTCATCATGGAATCAGGATCGAGATCGAATCCCTTATTCGTATGAAACACCGCGCCTGCGATGCCTGCCGAGTAATCTGACGGATTGAAACCACGGAAAATAGGCCGCAGCACCTCGTCGGGCGTCCCCGCGCCGTGGGCGAGCGCGAACCGGAACAGCTGGTCCATGGTGGCGGTGCTGCCCGCGATGGTGTCGGTGCCGGCGATCCGCGCGACGCCGCCCGCCACCTCGACCGCGAGCGTGCCCAAGCTCGTAGGCGCCGTCGGCCATGCCGGCCGCGCGCCATGGCGTCGGTCACCAGCGTGACGCGGTCGTCGCCGACCCGCTGGCACACCTCGCGGTACAGCGCGGGGTGCAGGTGGACGCCGTCGCCGATCAGCTCGACGGTCACCCGCTGGTCCTCGACCAGCGCGAGGACCGGGCCCCGGCTCGCGGTGATGGATCGGGCGCATCGCGTTGAACAGGTGGGTCGCGACGGACGCGCCGGCGTCGATCGCCGCCCGGGTCTGCTCGTAGCGAGGCGTCGGTGTGGCCCACGGCCGGCGACGGCGCCGACGTCGACGATCTGCCGGATGGCGGCCATCGCCCCGTCGATCTCGGGGGCGATGGTGACCATCCTGATGGTGCCGCGGCCCGCGGCGAACACCCGGTCGATCTCGGCGGGGTCGGGGGTGCGCAGGGCGGTCGGGTCGTGCGCCCCCTTCTTGCTCGGCGCGAGCCACGGACCCTCCAGGTGGATGCCGCCGATCAGGCCGTCCTCGACCTGCTCGGCCAGCGCCGACACCTGACGCAGCAGTTCGTCGGGGTGGGCCGACACCAGCGACGCGATCAGCGTCGTCGTGCCGTGCGCCCGGTGCAGGCCCACGGCCGCGCGCGACGACTCCTGGGTCGCGTCGGGGAACGCCCCGCCGCCCGCGCCGTGGACGTGCATGTCGACGAAGCCCGGCACCACGGTGACCGTCGCCGAGCGCGAGATCCCGTCACCCGGCGGACGCGGTGGCTCGCCCTCGCCGAGACGCCGAGCACGCGGCCCTGGTCACCTCGATCCAGCCCGGCCGCAGGATCGAGCGACCGGTGACGATCGTGGCGGCGGTGAGCATCGTGGTCATCGGCTTCGTCCTCGGCCGGCGTCACAGGCCCTGCCAGGCAGGCTTGGCCGCGTACGTCTCGCGGTAGTAGTCGACGAGCTGCGAGACCGGCTCGCGGCGGCCTCGTCGAGCAGCACGGTGACGTGCGGGTGGTGCTGCAGGATCGTGGCCGGCCACATCGCGCTGACCGCGCCCTCGGCCAGCTGGTGCACCGCCTCGGCCTTGCCGCGCCCGGTCGCGACCAGGACGATGTGCCGCGCCGCCATGATCGTGCCCAGCCCCTGGGTCAGGCAGTGGGTGCGGCACCTCGTCGAGGTCGCCGCCGAAGAAGCGCGCGTTGTCGATGCGCGTCTGCTGCGGTGAGCGTCTTGATCCGGGTGCGCGAGGCCAGCGACGAGCCGGGCTCGTTGAAGGCGATGTGGCCGTCGGTGCCGATGCCGAGGATCTGCAGGTCGACGCCGCCGGCCGCCGCGATCGCCGCCTCGTAGGCCGCGCAGGCGGCCGGGATGTCGTCGGCCAGGCCGTCCGGGCCCTGGACGGCGCCCGGGGCGAAGTCGACCCGCGAGACGAACTCCTGCGTCGATGACGTTGCGGTAGCGCTCCGGGTGGTCGGCCGGCAGGCCGACGTACTCGTCGAGGGTGAAGCCGCGGGCCTGCGCGAACGAGACCTCGCCCGGCGTCGCAGCGGGCGGCCAGCTCGTCGTAGATCGGCCAGCGGCGACGAGCCGGTGGCCAGGCCGAGCACGGCGTCGGGCTTCTGCGTCAGCAGCGCACGCGATCGCGTCGGCGGCGATCCCGCCGATGCTTCGGCGTCGTCGAGGATGACGACTTCCATGCTGTGTGTCCTTTGCTGGCGTGTCGAGTCGCGGTCAGCCGTGACGGCGAGCAGCGCGTCACCGCCGTGCACGGCGTCAGCGACGGCGTGACGTGCTCGGCGCTCTCGCTCGTCCATGACCACGACGGGCACGATCGGATTGCAGGCCCGTCGCCTCGACGGCGGGGACGTCGTAGGTGATCACGCCTGGCCCGCGGTGACGTCGTCGCCCTGCGCGACGTGGGTGGTGAAACCCTCGCCGTTCAGCTGCACGGTGTCCAGACCCAGGTGGACCAGCACGCCGACCTTGTCGGCGGTCATGATGACGTAGGCATGCGGCAGCAGCTTCAGCGATCTTGCCGCTGACCGGCGCGACCGCGTCGACGACCCCGCGGGGCGGATCGATGGCGACGCCGTAGCCGACCATGCCCTCGGCGAACGTCGTGTCCGGGACATCCGTCAGCGGGACCGCGCGGCCCCGGAGCGGCGCGACGATCTGCGTCGTCACCTTCGGCTTCGCGGCATGCGGAGCCGGGCGCCACCTCGCGGGGCTTCGGTCACGGCCGCGACGGGACCGCCGGCGCGGCGGGGCAGGACCGACAGCGCTGCGTTGATGTCGCTCTTCAGCGCGTCGGCCTGGGTACCGAAGATCGCCTGCACGTTGTTGCCCACCTCGATCACCCCGGCGGCGCCGAGCGCCTTGAGCCGGGCCTGATCGACGCCTGCCTTGTCGGCGACCTCGATTCGCAGGCGGGTGATGCAGGCGTCGACGTTGAGCAGGTTCGCGCGGCCGCCGAAGGCCGCGATGAGCTGCTCGGTCTTGGCTGCTGCCACCGGCCGCGGCACCGGAGCGCGGTGTCGGTGAGGTTGGCGGCCTGCTCGGCCTCGAAGTCGGCGTCCGGCTCGCGGCCCGGGGTGCGCATGTTCCACCGGACGATCGCGAACCGGAACACGACGTAGTAGAGGACGGCGAACACGACGCCCTGGACGAGCAGCAGCGGGATGTTCTTCGCGGCGGGCGCCGTGCCGTAGAGCAGCAGGTCGATCAGGCCGGCGGAGAACGAGAAGCCGAGGTGGATGTTGAGGGCGTAGGCGATGGCCAGCGACAGACCGGTCAGCACGGCGTGCAGGACGTACAGCGGCAGCGCGACGAACATGAAGGCGAACTCCAGCGGCTCGGTGATGCCGGTGAGGAACGCGGTGAGGCCGGCGGCGCCGAGGATGCCGACGGCGGCCTTCTTCTGCGCCGGGCGCGGCCACGTGGATCATGGCGAGCGCGGCGGCGGGCAGGCCGAACATCAGGATCGGGTAGAAGCCCGCGGTGAGCGCGCCCGCGTTCGGGTCGCCGGCGGCGAAGCGGGTCAGTTCGCCGGTGACGACGGCGCCGTTGCCGGGTTGACGAAGTCGCCGTAGACGAACCAGATGAAGGAGTTGAGGATGTGGTGCAGGCCGATCGGGATCAGCAGGCGGTTGGCGAAGCCGTACACGAAGGCACCGATCACGCCCGAACCGCCGAGATGGCGCCGACGCCGGTCAGACCGGTGTTGAAGATCGGGTAGAAGTAGCTGAGGCCGAAGCCGACCAGCAGCGTGGTGAACGACACGACGATCGGCACGAAGCGGCGTCCGCCGAAGAACCCGAGGTAGGTCGGCAGCTGGATGTCGTCTC
>CAVWSZ010000017.1:0-23641 GCA_963757935.1 uncultured Bacteroidales bacterium
TAAATCTTCGTGCTTCGTCCATTTTCCGGAGGCCACAAATGCTTTAATGATCTGCGATCCGCCTTCCACAAACAATGACTGGATCTCCAGGTCAAAGAGGGTTTTAAGGACTGTCGTAACAGTATCATCCTCATCGCTCATCACGATCACTTTCACTCCCGGAAATGTCACATTGGGATTGCGGGTAAACAGAAGTACCTCTGCTGTCGGGGAAAATATTTTTGCCTTCCTGTCCAGTTCGCCGCTGCGGCTAACAATGATCCTTACCGGGTTTTTTCCTTTCCAGTAGCGTACGTCAAGAGCCGGGTTGTCAAGCCGTACGGTGGCGCCACCGGCAAGTATGGCATCCTCGGCTGCTCTCCACCTGTGAACCAGTACCCTCTCTGCCATCCCGGTAATCCAGTGCGGGCCTGCTGTATCGCCGCTTTTTCTCACAAAATCAATGAACCCGTCGGCACTGCGTGCCCATTTAAGTATTACGTAGGGCCTTTTTCTTTCATTCCAGGTGAAGAACCGTTTGTTCAGTTCCCGGCATTTTACCTCTTCAATGCCGGTGATGACCTCTACTCCTGCCTGAACCATTTTTTTTATGCCTCTTCCGGCTACTTTGGAGCTTGTATCTGTTGCCCCGACCACAACCCTCGGTATGCCGCAGCTGATGATAAGGTCAGCACACGGCGGCGTGCGGCCGTGATGAGAACAGGGTTCCAGGTTCACATAGAGGGTTGAGTGCGGAAGCAGCGTTTTATCTGTGACTGAGTTTATTGCATTCACCTCAGCGTGAGGCTCCCCGGCCCTGAGATGAAATCCCTCACCGATAATCTTACCATTATGCACCACCACTGAGCCAACCATGGGATTGGGACTTGTGTATCCCTCCGCCCTGCCTGCCAGTTCCAGGCACCGGTTCATATATAATGAGTCTTCTGACTGAGCCATAAAATGCAATTTCCTATCTTTGGAAAATGGCTGAAAAGTTACAAACAATAAGCGAAATACGTCATCTTCTCATCGCTATGTTTACCGGTTCCCGGTCGCCGGGTGAAGCGGGTGCCATGGCCACGGTGATTATCAGGGAATTCACAGGAATGGACGGCGCACGGCAGCTTGCCTACGGTGACACGACTGTCTCTCCCGGGAGTGCCGCCGTGATAATGGCGGCAGCCGACAGAGCATCGTCAGGAGAACCTTTGCAATATATTTTTGGACATACCCTCTTTTGCGGTCACCGCATTGAGGTAGGCCCCGGAGTTTTGATCCCCCGACCGGAGACAGAAGAGATGACAATGGGGGTTATTTCTGAAAACCCGGGGTTCAGGGGGACTGCCCTCGATCTGTGCACGGGCTCAGGATGCATCGCCGTTTCCCTTGCCGCGGCTTTCCCCGGTGCAGAGGTGCATGCGACAGATTTTTCGGAGAAAGCCCTTGAAACAGCAGCATTGAACGCGGCTGCCAATAAGGCCTCAGTACTGTTCTTCAGGGCCGATATTCTCACAGCACCTGCCGGATTATTTCCCGCTGTGTGACATTATTGTCAGCAACCCGCCCTACGTACGCCTGAGCGAAAAAACGCTCATGCAACAGAATGTTCTGGCTCACGAGCCCCATGAGGCACTGTTTGTCGGGGATGATGATCCGCTCATCTTTTACCGCAGCATAGCATTGATCGCATCCGGACGGTTGCGCCGGCACGGGAAGCTCTACCTTGAAATTAATGAAGCGCTGGGTGAAGAGACCGCCGGCATTTTTATCAAAAACGGATTTACCGGTGTCACTGTAACCGAAGATATAAACGGCAGGAAGAGATTTTTAAAAGCATTCAAAAATGGATAAGCCGAAACGCATGGAGGAGCTTCTGCAGCGGGCGCAGCAACTTTGCTCGGTGAGGGAATACTGTGTAAGTGAGATCACTGCAAAAATCGGGCAGTGGGGAGAAAATGACACCGGAGATTACTGAATCTGTCATAGGAAAGCTCATCGCCGATAAATTCATTGACGAAGAAAGATATTGCAGGGCCTTCACACTGGATCACTTTAAGTACCAGCATTGGGGAAAGGTAAAGATCAGCGCTGCCATGCGAATCAGGAAGATACCGGCAGCAGCCATTGCGGCAGGACTTGAAGCAATCGACAATGAGGAATATCTTGCTGCGCTCGGGGAATTGCTCGAGACCCACCGCCGTTCAGTGAAGTCAAAGAACAGGTATGACCTGAAGGGCAAACTTGTGAGATACGCACTCGGAAAAGGATTTGAAAGCCAGGCAGTCTATGAGGCTGTAAACTCGCTGTTTACAGGGCAGTCATCAGAATAGACAAGGCCAAAATGTCACCCGGGCAGAATATGCTGCTTAACAATCAGAACAGGGATTGTCCCAGCGCTTTCAGAAACGGGAAGAATGCTGCAATTGCCATAAGTGATGACACTGTCGAATCTGCTATTGAAATCGGGCGAATGTATCTGTCTGTATATAAAACTCTTATACCCAAAACAATTCTCAGTAAAAGCTGAAATGCAAAGAACAGGAAGACGCCGGCAGATGCCCTGTTCCACTCCATTGCCTCATCAATCCTTCCCCTTACGATAAGTGAAAATGCGTGCGACATTCCGCACGAAGGACACTGCTCTCCGGTTAGTTTTTCGTGAACGCAGGGAACGGGATATTTTTCCTCATCTGGTGAATAAAAAACGGAGTAACCCATTATCAACAGGATTACTCCGGCAAATATAATATTCACGGCAAGATAACCCCTTCGGGCTGCCCTCCGTTGATCAGCGACTTCGGAGGTCACTTCACAATTATCTTCACTGTAGTATCAGCAGCGGTGGTGTCACTCCCTCCCTCCAGCTCATCAAGCTGATTCTGCAGGTCACCTTTCCTGGTGGAGGCATTTATCTCCACACTCTCATCGTCCTTATCGACACGGATTGTGATATCATTCGAACCGAACTCATTCTCCAGGTCATCGGTGATATCCTTAACGGCTTTTTCGATGTCGGTTGCCCAGCCTCCTGATTTGTCGGCGATCTTACCTATTATGACGCTTTGCGATATTGAAATCATCAGGGCGATAATGGCGACAACAAGGCCGCCAATCAGCATTCCCTGGTTGGTTCCGGGTCTGGAGAGTCCGATAATGGCAAGAACGATGGCTATTACTGCCGGAATGATTGCAATGATACCCACGCAGGGTACTACCGCCAGCAGGAATGCTATTATGCCTGTGACAAGAGCGCCTACGCCCATGCCCGTTCCGGCACCTGTTCCCTGATTATTTTTTACTTCTTCCATCGGTTCAGATATTTTGGTTGTTCTTCTTTTATTTCTTCAGGATATCTCTTGTATCCTGTTCTAAAGACGTGACAGGAACTTCAATGATGCGTCCGGTTTCAACATTATTTTTATAAAATATAAAAGTCGGAACTCTCTCTATGCCAAGCAGAAGGTAGTCACCCAGCGGGGCTATCTTGTTTATGTCAACACCGATGAATCTGATGTCCGATGACGGAAATCCCCACAGTTCCGTGATCTTCATGAACCGGGGCACTTCCCTGCGGCTGTCGGGGCACCAGGTACCAAGCACTATTGTGATTTTAAGGCCCTCTTTGCTGATAGCCTTGAGCTCGTCCATTATCGCCGGGTCAGGCTCATATTCGGTGTAACCCTTTAAGTACCAGGTTGAATGCGGTGAATCAAGGAGCCTGTCAGGGTTAAAATCTCCCAGTATCCAGGTTGTTGCATCGCGGAAATCCCAGACGTGTTCTGAAGCGTCGTCAATGACTGGTATGGCAGGTACCGGAGGTGGCGGCGAAGGTTCAGTCGTAGCTCGCCACCCTGGAGGTACGGCATGCGGTAATTACCGTTATTGCCAGCAACAGGAGTACAAGTTTCTTTTGCATGATTGCATATTTGTCTTGCAAGATAATCAAAAATGAAAATACGGCTGCCGAAATGAGCGGCAGCCGTATTACAACAGAAATATTTTTTTCGTCAGACTGTCTGAAGAAGGATTGTAAGAATCTGTTTTGCAGCCTTTGAAACGGAGGTTCCCGGTCCGAATATAGCCGCCACACCTGCGTCATACAGGAACTGGTAGTCCTGTGCCGGGATGACTCCGCCGGCGATGATCAGGATATCTTCACGCCCCAGTTTCTTCAGCTCCGCAATCACCTGCGGGATGAGGGTCTTGTGTCCTGCTGCAAGGCTTGATACACCGAGCAGGTGCACGTCATTTTCGACCGCCTGTTTTGCGGCTTCGGCGGGTGTCTGGAAAAGAGGCCCGATGTCGACGTCGAAGCCGATGTCGGCATAGCCGGTGGAGACCACCTTGGCACCACGGTCATGACCGTCCTGCCCCATCTTGGCTATCATGATGCGGGGCTGACGTCCGGCCCTGGCAGCGAACTCAGCCGCCAGCGCCTTTGCTTCTTCAAAGTCGGAATCCGACTTGTATTCTGAAGAATATACTCCTGATATTGTTCTGATCACTGCTTTGTACCTCCCGACTATTTTTTCACATGCATAAGAAATTTCTCCAAGAGTAGCTCTTTTCGCTGCTGCATCAACTGCAAGTTCAAGGAGGTTGCCCTCCCCTGTTTCGACAGCCCTGGTGATTGCGTCAAGCGCTTTCTGGCATTCTGCCTCGTTACGTGAAGCCCTCAGCTGCGCAAGCCTGTTTAACTGTGACTCACGCACAGTAGTGTTGTCAACCTCAAGTATCTCAAGAGGTTCCTCCTTATCAAGGCGGTATTTGTTGATCCCCACAATTGTCTGTGCCTTCGAGTCAATTTTTGCCTGTGCCCTGGCGGCAGCCTCTTCAATCCTCATCTTGGGAATACCTGACTCAATGGCTTTGGCCATGCCTCCCAGGCTCTCCACCTCCTGAATCAGCTCCCAGGCCTTGTGAGCTATTTCATCGGTCAGTTTCTCAACATAATATGATCCGGCCCACGGGTCAACAGACCTGCATATATTGGTTTCCTCCTGGAGGTAGATCTGAGTGTTGCGGGCGATGCGGGCGGAAAAGTCGGTGGGCAGTGCTATGGCCTCGTCAAGTGCATTTGTATGGAGACTCTGTGTATGCCCCAGTGCTGCAGCCATTGCCTCTATGCAGGTCCGGCCCACGTTGTTGAAGGGATCCTGTTCGGTAAGGCTCCATCCCGATGTCTGTGAATGAGTGCGCAGGGCCAGCGATTTGGGGTTCTTCGGATTGAATTCACTGACTATCCGTGCCCACAGCATACGGGCAGCCCTCATCTTTGCAATTTCCATGAAGAAATTCATTCCAACAGCCCAGAAAAATGAGAGGCGGGGTGCAAAGTCATCGATGTTGAGCCCCGTATTCACACCTGTCCTCAGATATTCGAGACCGTCAGCAAGCGTATAGGCCAGCTCGATGTCTGCAGTGGCACCTGCCTCCTGCATATGATACCCGGATATTGAAATTGAGTTGAACTTGGGCATCTTCTCCGAAGTGTACCTGAAGATGTCAGCAATGATCTTCATCGAAAATGCCGGCGGATAGATATAGGTGTTTCGCACCATAAACTCCTTGAGGATGTCATTCTGAATCGTACCCTGCAATTCCTCAAGCTTTGCGCCCTGTTCAAGAGCGGCGACGATATAGAAGGCCATGACAGGCAGCACGGCGCCGTTCATTGTCATTGATACTGACATCTTGTCGAGGGGTATCTGGTCGAAGAGGATCTTCATGTCAAGCACGGAATCCACGGCCACGCCAGCTTTCCCGACATCACCCATAACGCGCTCATGATCAGAGTCATATCCGCGGTGGGTAGCCAGGTCAAAGGCCACTGAAAGACCTTTCTGGCCTGAGGCCAGGTTGCGGCGGTAGAATGCATTGGACTCCTCTGCGGTCGAAAAGCCTGCATACTGTCGGACAGTCCACGGCATCATCGCATACATTGCGGAATAGGGTCCCCGGAGGTACGGGGGCAGCCCGGCAGCATAACCCAGGTGTTCCAGTCCCTTCAGATCTTCATGCGTGTATACGCTTTTGACGGGTATGCGTTCAGATGTCTCCCAGGCTTCAACAACTCCGTTTTCCTTCTCCCACTTCTCAATATTCTTCGGGGAGGAAGAGATCCTGTCAAGATCGTTCTGTGTATATTTCGGTCTCTTGTTCATGTCTGATCAGTTGATTCCCAGTTTCTTGCTGAACATCTGAAGGGTCTCCAGAACATTCGAGCGCATACTGATAAAATATTCTATCCCGGCTGCCCTGAGGTTATCCGTGCAGGGCGGGTTTCCGGCCACCACTACAAGCGCCCTGCCGGCCGTCAGGGTAAAGATGTCAGAAGCAACAATTGCATAATCGTCGTCAGAACTGCAGATCACAATAATATCCGCCCCTGCCGCTATTGCAGCATTTACTCCTTCTTCTGCCGTCTCAAAACCCTTGTTGTCCCTGACCTCATAGCCTGCACAGGCAAAGAAGTTGGAAGAGAACTGCGACCGTGCACGGCGCATAGCAAAATTGCCTATCGGAAGCATGAATGCGAGAGGTCTGCGACCTGATCTCTCTGTGGCAATCCTGAGTCTTTCAAACCCTATGGCTCCTCGTGACGCAGCTATCGGTTCCACCTCACCTTTTTCGGGATGTGCCTCCGCAAAAACCTTGTCGAGGTCTGCTTTTGGCGAATGCTTTTCATTTAAATTCGGATACTGGTTTGTTCCGAGGAGTATGCCACGCCGCTTTGCAATATCCTCCTGGCGGGCTTCCTGCGAAGCACTGATTTTTTTCTGTATCGAACCCTTCTTTGCGGCTTCAAGGAAACCGCCCTCATTCTCGGTTTCGATAAAGAGCTTCCATGCCTCACTGGCGATAAGAGCCGTAAGCTTTTCGATATAATAGGATCCGGCACCCGGATCTGCCACCATATCGAGGTGCGACTCCTCCTTCAGCAGAAGCTGCTGGTTGCGCGCGATGCGCTCCGAAAATTCATCAGGAGTGCCGAAGACAGTGTCGAACGGCTCCACGGTGATCGAGTCAGCGCCGCCCATCACGGCAGACATGGCTTCGGTCTGGGTGCGCAGCATATTTACATATGGGTCATACAATGTCTTGTTCCACCTGCCTGTAACGGAGTGGACGGTCATCAGCGGGCTGTCTTCAGACTTCGGCTTATATCCCTTTACAATTATAGCCCAGAGCATTCGTGCCGCCCTGAGTTTTGCGCTCTCCGGGAAGAAATCAGGACCGATGCCGAAGCTGAATTTTATCTTTGAGGCTGCGGCATCGGGAGTGACTCCTCTTGCCGTCAGTGCAGCCATATACTCATTTGCAAGTGAAAGTGTGCCGGCAAGTTCCATTACGACACCGGTACCTGCGTTGCTGAAGAGAGTGCCTCCGGCCTGGACACATTTCAGTCCCGGGATGGCTGAAGATTCCTTTACGAGTTCAGCGAGGTAATCAAGTCCCTCTTCAATGCTGACACACAGTTTGCCGTTTGTCAGCAGCCTGCCCAGGGGGTCGGCGGCGATGGAGCCGTGCACTTTGGAGAGGTCTGTCCCTGACGCCCTCATCACTTCCGTGAGGAGTGCCAGAAGTTCTCTGGCCTTGCCTGCCGTTGCAAAGTTGAGCTCCACGCTTTCGCAGTGTATCTCTCTGAGCAGCAGCGAAATATTTTCAAATGTAATTGTATCAGGATCGGTTATTATGAATCCCAGTGATGTGATCCCCTTCATCAGGATCTCCAGTGCTTTGGCGTTGGCCTCCTTAAAATCGGTTACCGTGATATCCTGTCTTACAAGCCACTCGTTACTTGTGATGCGTGAACCCCTGACAAAGGGGAATTCACCGGGAAGGGTGTTTTTATGAGACAGCTTATCAGTGTCTTCCTGTCTGTAGAAAGGCATCACATCAAAGCCTTCGCGGGTCTTCCAGACCAGTCGCTTTGAGAAATCAGCACCCTTCAGGTCGGCTGTGATCTTCTCCATCCACTTTTCTGTGGTTACTGGAGGGAATTTCTCAAACAGCTTTTCTCTTTTATTCATCCGGCAGTATGTTTGTGATGATGCAAATTAACAGAATATTACCCCATTAAATCCTGCTTTTTGTCATGGAGTGTCATTCGATGAGCACTGACTTCATCCTGCCCTCACACTGGTAGTCCCGGCGGATCACCTGCTGACTCCCTTCAAAATCCCGCCCCAGGCCATGGCTGATCACTGGTTGCCGCCCTGCTCCATGAGCCAGGCTTTGATGAAGTCGTCAATGTCGCCGTCGAGGACAGCCTGGACATTGCCCGTCTCATGGCCTGTGCGCAGGTCTTTCACCATTTTGTAGGGTTGCAGCACGTAGGAGCGTATCTGCGAGCCCCATTCTATTTTTTTCTTTGTGCCTTCGATCTTGTCAAGCTCATCCTGTCTCTTGCGCAGCTCGATATCATAGAGATATGACCTGAGGAGCCTGAGAGCGTTCTCCTTGTTCTGGCCCTGCGACCTTGTCTCCTGGTTCTCCACGACTATTCCGGAGGGTGCGTGACGAAGTCTGACGGCAGTCTCGACCTTGTTTACATTCTGTCCGCCGGCACCTGATGAACGGAATGTCTCCCAGGTGATGTCGGCCGGGTTTATCTCCACGACTATCTCGTCATCTATCAGCGGAGACACGAAGACCGAAGCGAAGGTCGTCTGTCTCTTGCCCTGTGCGTTATAGGGTGAGATGCGCACAAGGCGGTGAACTCCGTTTTCGCTCTTCAGGAATCCGTAGGCGTTTTCGCCTTCGAACTCGAGGGTGACGGTTTTTATTCCTGCCTCGTCTCCGGGCTGGTAATATGCTTCTTTGATCTTATATCCGCTGCTTTCTCCCCACATGAGATACATGCGCATCAGCATCTGGGCCCAGTCGTTGCTCTCTGTTCCGCCTGCCCCTGCATTTATCTTCATCACTGCACCAAGCCTGTCTTCCTCACGGCGCAGCATGTTGCGGAGCTCGAGTTTCTCAATCGCAGATATGGTCTTTTTTGCCTGGACGGCAAGCTCCTCTTCGGAAGCTTCTCCCTCCCTGTAAAAGTCATACAGCACCTGCAGATCCTCCACGGCTGTATCCACGGCAGCAAAGGCTGATGTCCAGCTTTTCACGGAAGATATGTCCCTCATTACTGCCTCGGCCTTTTTGGGGTCGTTCCAGAATGTGGGGTCTTTGGTGATCTCTTCCTTTTCTCTTATTTCCTCAAGTTTGCCCTGGACGTCAAAGATACCTCCTTAACGCGTCACGGCGTCCGGCCAGGTCTTTTATCTGGTCACTGGTTATCATAGCTTATAAATTTGGCCAAAGATACAATAAAAGGAATTGAAAAGCATGGAGCAGGGAGCAGGAGCATGGAGCACGGAGCATGGAGCACGGAGGAGACGGCAAGGAAAGATTAAGAAGTTATTCCTTCTGACTTTCAGACTTGAGACTTTCAGACTTTAGACAAAAAAGCATGGGGCATGGAGCATAGAGCACGGAGCATGGGGCAACTCCGAAGGAGGGAGCGAAGGCGAATTAAAAAGGATGATCCGGTGAGGAGGGGTCTTCTCCGCAGAACAGCGGAGAAGGGGGAGATCTACTGGAGCATGATAGCAGGTATCTTCTTCAATCCACCTTATAGCCCGAGAATGAACCGGTGCCGGTCTGGGTGGCGGTGCCTGTATATATATTTACGCTAACTGTATTCGAAGCGCTCAGCCTGATAGTGACAGATTTGACAGTTACTGTGGTTCCGCCGCCAATTTCAACGGCAAGTTTTTCATATGTGGCATTGTTCACATAGATTGCCACCTCCCTTGATCCTCCGGTCCCGTCTGCAAAATATGATACATTAAAAGTATAAATACCGTCGGCCGGAACAGTGAATATTCCGGTTTCCGGATTAAAACCTCCTCCCACGCTAAGGTCAGGTGCATCGTACGTCATTGTAACATTTGTGATCTGAGGTGCAATGTCAGAAATGAGGTTTCGTGCCCTGAACGCCACCTCGGTGCCCAGAACGGCGCTTCCTCCGTTTGTAAGAGAAAGGGTCCGGGTGGCCCTGACGTAACTCAGTTGCTGGTCATCCGACGCCTCGGGTCCCTGGGGACCCGGATCGCCCTTCGGACCTGCCGGTCCCGGTTCAAGCGACTTACCCGCATACAGTGCATAGGGCACTGCCATGAACTGCATTGTACCCATATCCATGAAGATGTTCTCGAACTTCACTTCCACCTGCAGATAATGGTTGGCAGTCGACCAGTTAATACCTGTAAAAGTGCCGATGACCGGATCGCCCTTCCCGATGATGAGAGAGAATACACCATACCTTGAGGTTGTGACTCCGGTGAAAACCTCCTGGTAAACAGTCGGTCCGGTCGGGGATCCGGTTTTTATCGAAAACCTGACCTCGATATCAGTATTTACAAGTTCATCGCCGTTATTGTCTCGTGCAACGGCCTGGTAATTAATGCCTCCCGGAACGGTAGTCTGACCTGTAGCCACCTCTGCCCCGGCAACCAACAGCACCATGACAGTCAGCATAATAGAAACAATTCCTTTCATAACTCCTTCACTTTAGAATTTCTCAACTTTGAATGATCTGTTTATAACACCGTCAGCACTGATGACTCTCGCTACGTAAATTCCGTTCCCGTAATGATGCATGTTGATTTCGATAATGTAATCATGATCAGGGGAAAGCTCGATCTCATTCGTGTAGACAAGGGAGCCCGTAAAGTTTGAGATAATAATGTTATAGTGTCTGGCAAGCACACCGTATAGCCTTATATAAAACAGATGATTTTTATCTTCGGTCACAGGATTCGGGAAAAAGTCGACCCCGTTACCCTCCCTGGGAGGAAGGACTTTGGCCGGAATAAACCTTGGCTGCTGAAAGCCCTGTGATAAATTGTAAATCGAGGGAACCGATATTTCCACAGCTGTCTCACCGATGGTCTGCTGGTATGAAATTCCTCCTGCAGTGACCAGGTTCCCGGCCGGTACCAGCACCTGGTGCGACAGGTTGTATGCCTTTTGCGGAAAAGACTGCAGGCATGACAGCAAGAGGATAATGCAGGTAAACAATCCTTTCATTTCGGGTCAATGAGTTATCAATGCCAAAAATAGTATTTTTTAAATAGAACTGCGTCTCTCCAGAATGAGTTTCAGGCTTTTCAAAGGCTCAACCAATCTGAAAATGAGGGCCCATGAAGCTCCGGCGATCAACTGCAGTGCCGCTGCCAGCGGCCACGGCACCTTCAGTGCCCGGCAGACAAGGCCTGCAGCCAGAGTTACAAGCAACAGCAGAATGAAGAGTGCAACTCTTCGCGGCTCGGAAACCTTTGTCATCGACCGGTACACAGTGATTATGCACAGGGAGGCCACAATAAGCTGTGCGGCAAGTGATGCCACTGCGGCCCCTGTGCCAGCAAGCGACGGTATTAGCAGCAGGTTGAGCGAGAGATTGACTGCAAGTGCTGCCGAGGTGATCATGCCAAGCTTCCTTATGAATCCGGCGGCTGTCAGCATGGTGCTGTAGATATATGTCAGCCCTACGGGAATAAGTGTAATCATCAGTAAGCGGAAAGGCTGCACGGCACTCTTTACTGATGAGGTGTAAAGAAGATCAAGTATTTCCTCCGGAAACGTTGCCGCTGTTACGGCGATGATCCCTACGGGTGCAAGAAGCATCCCTGAAGCCATCGAGGCAAGGGGGGTTATGTCATTGCCTGCCGCATGCTCCTTAGTGAATATTGGCAGAAGCAGGCCCCCGAACATTACAGGGATCATTGAAAAGGCATCGAATAATCTGAAGGCCTGGGCATAGTACCCTGCCTGAATCGCTCCGTCGGGCATAAGCCGCTCGATCAGCACCGAATCGACCCTCCAGTAAATCGTCATTGTAAAGACCACCAGGGCATAGGGCAGTCCTGAAACAATTATTCCTTTCAGAACTGCCATATCGGGTCGAATGGCGGAAACGCCTCCCCTGCGGATGACTGTTACAAATGAGATTACCATCACAGTAAAGTACGCGACTGTCTGAGACCACACGAACCATTCGATTTTAAATGGAGAATCAGTCAGCTCCTCCCCAGAGCAGAACGGAGCAGATGATTATCATCAGAAGCCTGTCGGCTACTGATAACAGGCTGTCAAGAATAAGGTACTGCATCCCGCTTATGTTTGAGCGGAGCCAGAGCGTGAGGGAGGCCATGAACTGGTTTACCATCAGGAGCAGAAGCAGCGATATCTGGCTGGCGGAGTAATCCAAAAGCCAGGCAGCGGTGAGGGTGACCGCAAAATAAACGATAGTCAGGACAAGCCGGAGCAGCAGCACATTGCCAAAATAGAGTTTTACCCTGGAGGGGTCGGCGGAGACGGCCCTGTTGTTGAAGCCCGAAAGGCCCATGTCAAGAACCAGTGTGAAGATTACAGAGAAGCTGAACAGGGAAAAATAAAACCCGTATGCCTCCTCGCCGGCGATGTTCTGCACTGTACGGTCGATGCCCAGAACCCAGAAGGCCTTGATTATCAGGCTAACTGTAAGAAGAAAAACAATATTTATAAGAAATTTTCTTCTCAAAATGACTTTCCCCCATTATTAATATACCGACACAAGAAATAAAACCATACGTTATCCGGCTGAGACAGACTAAGTGACTGCTTAAGTGCTGATCACAAAATGTGTAATTCAGAGAAACCTGGAGATGAGGGAGAGGAGCTGAGATCTGTCCACAGGTTTCGAAATATACCCATTAAAGCCTGCAGCCATGGCTTTCTCACTCTCTGAAGCATGGGCATACGCGGTCACTGCCACGATAGGCACATCCGGTCTCATCTGTCTGATTATCTCCGCAGCCCGGTATCCGTCCATAATGGGCATTTTTATATCCATCAGGATAAGATCCGGAGGTTTGTTGTTATCACAGTGCTTAACAGCTTCCTCACCATTTACCGCTCTTATGATAGTGGCATCAACGCCTGAGAGAAGCTCACGCATTAAAATAAAATTCACATCATCATCTTCTGCCACCAGGATGGTCTTCCCAGGCAGGATTAGCTTACTGCGGCGACTTTCCGGTATATCCACAGGGCTATTGCCGGCTTTTGACTCAACATACGGCACGGTAAAGAAGAAAGTCGTGCCTGTTCCCGGCAGGGAGGTAAGCCATATCTTCCCTCCCAGTAATTCGACATAACCCTTTGAGATTGAAAGTCCCAGCCCGGTGCCAACCGTTTTAAGGATATTCGGGTCATCAATCTGGTAGAAGCGTTCAAAAATGCGCGAAAATTTGTCCTCCGGAATTCCCAGCCCGGTATCGGATACAAAAAACTCCAGCTCTTTATTTTTCAATGTATATCCGAAAGTGACTGATCCCCGCTGTGTAAACTTAATTGCATTGTTGACAAGGTTTGACAGTATCTGAAGGATTTTTGTTGAGTCAGTCATTACAAAGGCTTGCTGATCCGTAAGGGAAGTGGTGAATGAAAACCTGAGCTTCTTCTGTTTTGCCTGCAGGGAGTAGAGGTCAAAAGCATTCACGAGCAGCTTGTTTATATTCGTCTCTGCAATTGCCAGCCTGATCAGTCCCGTTTCAATATTTGAAATATCGACGATATCAGAGATTATGGAAAGGAGCTGGGTGCTGCTCTGGTAGACAACATCAATATACTGTTTCCGGGTATCTTCTGAAAGTGTCGGGGAATCAAGCAGGGATGTAAATCCTACGATGGCATTCATCGGTGTCCGGATCTCATGAGAGATATTATGGAGGAATGCTGTTTTAAGCCTGTCGCTCTCCTCGGCTTTCTCCTTGGCAGCAATCAGGTCAGAAAGTATCTTTCGCTTTTCGGTAATATCATGGATGATTGAATGGAGCAGTTCCTTGCCGTCAATTTCGACTCTGCTTGTGAATACTTCCACCTCACGCAGGCTTCCGTCAGCAAGTCTGTGGCTGGCTTCAAACCTAAGGTTTCCATGATCCATCACTTTCTTTATCCTTCCTGCCACCTCATCACCAGGCTGAGTATTTATTTCCTGGATCCTCATCTGCCTTAGTTTTTCAGGAGGCCAACCATAGAAATCTGCAGCTGCACGATTGGCATCCACTATGGCTCCGTCTGCCGGATCAATAATTAGTTTAACCGCAGAATGGGACTCAAACAGTTTTCTGAATCTTTCGCCGCTCCTGCGCAGCTCATCTTCTGTCTCTTTTCTTTCAGTTATATCAGTTGCAACTCCCAGTATGGCTGGCATCTTATGTCCCGGATGCATATAAGGGATCTTAACTGTCTGAAACCAGCCAAGTGAATGGTCCTTTCGCAGAACCTGCTCCTCGGGTATCTTTACCGGTTCACCGCTTTCGATTACTTCCCGGTCAGCTTGCCGGTAAACCTCAGCCTGCGCAGGAGTAGCCCCGTATTCTTCATCCGTTTTACCCATTATCTCCCCGGGCTGAAGTCCGAAAACATCTGCGAGGGCTTTATTGGTCAGTAAAAAGCGGCCATTGATATCTTTGGCAAAAATATAACTGGGAACGAGATCGATAATTTTCTGAAGATGTTCTGAATGTTGCTTTAACTCCTCATCAACCATCTTGCGTTCAGTGATATCAACCCCTATTGCAATGATCGCTTCCTCACCGAAGTATTTGGTTGAGAAAAGGCTCACTTCCTTAGGGAAGATCTCTCCGTTTTTTTTACGTCCCCAGAATTCAAACCTCTGAGGCCGGCCTGTTGAAGCCTCCCGGATCATCTCCATCACCGCATGGAGATCATTTTTACCAGGAGCACTGAGAAACTCCGGGGTCTGGCCTGTAAATTCTTCGTTTTCATAGCCATACATCTGTACAGCGCCCTCATTGACATTGATGAATTTCCCCTTCAGGTCAAGGATATACATTGCATTGGTGATGCTGTTAAACAGGGCTTTGTAGCTTTCGGCACTGTCACGAAGCAGGTCGGCGTCTCTTTTTCTGGATGTGATGTCCCTCATCGTATCCATAAAAAGGTTCAGGCCTCCTTCTGAATTATTTATTACCGTTGTGCTGAATTCCGCCCAGAAGAATGACCCATCCTTTCTGAGCACACGTAATTCAGGAATACTGACCGTTCCTTTTTCTGTAAGCTCCTCAAAATACTTTTTTGCCAGCTCCCTGTCGTCAGGGTGGATAAGGAAGAAAACGCTGATGTTAAAAAGCTCATCATCACTCTCATAGCCAAGCATTCTTTTTTTCCGCTGGTTGAAGTAGTGCATTTTACCTGTTTCATCGAACAGTGATATGCCATCCTGCATGGTTTCCAGAAGACTCTGGTATTTGGCTTCGCTCTCCCTGAGAGCCATTTCGGTCTGCTTTCGGCGGGTGATGTCAGTCAGGGTACCTTCAAAATAGATGACCTTGCCCTTTTCATCAAAAACAGGGTGAGAATGTTCGAGGACAGTAATATGCATTCCGTCTTTCCGTCTCAGCAGGAGTTCGATATCGCTATCCATTTTCGTGCCGAGCAGGGTCTCTATCTGGCTCTTCCGCTCATCAGGATTAACATAAAGGTCCTTCTCGATATTCAGGGACTTCAGCTCCTCAGCGCTGTTGTAGCCGAGCATCTCCACAAGTGCAGGATTAGCGGTCAGTATCCGGCCGTCCGGGGTACTCTGGTAGATTCCTTCCCTCACGTTTTCAAACAGAGAGCGAAACTTATCTTCCTCTGAAATACGGTGACCAGAGCTTCTCATGCGGGTAAGACATTAAATTGATCAGACAAATATAAGATGCACTCCGCACAAATATCAGAATAAAATCAATTACTTTCAATCTTGTTTTTTAGATAGTTAAAGCGGAATGGTAATAGCAGTAAATGCACGCACGCTGAAGAATATACCCTGTGACGGTATCGGGTGGTTTACATATGAGGTTGTCAGCCGCATAGTGAAGAGCCATCCTGAGCACCGTTTCATTATGATCGGAGACAGGCCTTTCAGCAGCCCCCCGATAGGAGCTGCAAATGCTGAATACATAACTTTAGGGCCGCGCACATTTCATCCTGCATTGTGGTATCTCTGGCATGAATTTCTTCTTCCGCCGGTACTGAAACAGATCGGGGCGGATATTTTCATTGCCCCTGACGGCATAATACCGCTTCGCACTGATGTTCCCTGCCTGTCTGTAATTCACGATCTTAATCATGAACACAGGCCTGAGGACATCCCCTTCACTGCCCGACACTATTACCGACATTTTTTCAGGAAGTTTGCGGAGAAGGCTGTCAGGATAGCTACTGTGTCACACTTTTCGGCAGGTGATATCGCAAAAGTATACGGGGTTGATGCTGAAAAAATTGATGTTGTGCCGAACGGCGTGGCGGAGGTGTTCTCACCACCTGAGGGTGATGAGGCTGAACTTACAAGGCACGAGTATACTGCGGGAAGGCCTTACTTTCTCTTTGTCAGCAACTTCTCACCGCGCAAGAATATCGGTACACTTATAAAAGCGTATGATATTTTCCGTCGGGAGAGCGGTAGCGGAACACGTTCTGCTTCTTGCAGGGAAACGTTTATACCTGACAGGGGAGGTTGATCAGGCGCTGGAGGCATCGCCTTACAGCGGTGACATAATCTTTACCGGGTCAGTCAGTCGTGAGGTTTTGCGGAGGCTGTACGGGGGTGCGGAGGCGCTGACGTTTGTGCCCTGGTTCGAGGGTTTCGGCATTCCGGTTGTAGAAGCGATGCGTTGCGGTACGCCGTGCATTCTCTCTGACACGTCGTCACTGCCGGAGGTTAGCGGCGGCGCAGCGCTCTGCGCCGGCCCTGCCGGCGCAGACGCCATAGCCGGGGCTATGGCGCGCCTCGTCAACGACGGCGCGCTGCGCCGCCGCCTCTCCCAACAGGGTATCATCAACTCCCAAAGATATACATGGGAAAAAGCCGCCGAAGAAATGTGGAAGAGCATCATCAAAGCAACAGAAAACAGACCCTGATGCTCAGACCAGTACCATGACCCCCTGCTGACAGAAGCCGGCTTTGACGAGGCCGGCCGCGGCTGCCTCGCAGGCCCCGTCTTCGCCGCCGCCGTCATTCTTCCCAAAGACTACTGTAAACCATACCCTCAACGATTCCAAAAAACTTACCCCGCGCCAGCGCAACAGCCTCCGTGATGACATCCTGAAAAACGCAATAGCCTGGAGCATTGCATCATGCAGCAATACAGAGATCGATACAATGAATATCCTCCGCGCTTCAATAACCGCAATGCACCGGGCAGCGGACGGACTATCAGTTACACCGCAGCTGCTTCTTATCGACGGAAACAGGTTCTATCCCTATAAAAATATCCCCCATCTCACAATCGTCCGCGGTGACGCGACATACCTCTCAATTGCCGCCGCTTCAGTACTGGCAAAAACGGAACGCGACCGTTTCATGGAAGAGCTTGACGCCCTCTATCCCCGATACGGGTGGCGCCACAACAAAGGCTACCCCACAGCTGACCACCGCAGGGCGATAATGGAGCAAGGCGTGACCGAATGGCACCGCCTGACATTTAACCTCCGTGAACTGCAGACAGAACTGCGATTCTTATAAAATGTTAAAGTCATCCTTCTCTATTCCCTAAAAGAATATCTTTGACGCTTCGCAAATATTCAATCTAATATTTATAACATGAAGAAACTATTTTCACTTTTGATCATCATCCTGACCCTCTCCGGCACTGCCGCCAGGGCTGATGAGGGGATGTGGCTCCTTCCGCTTCTCGATAAGCTGAATATCGGTACAATGACCGAAATGGGGCTGAAACTGACGGCTGAAGACATCTACAGCATCAATAAAGCCAGCATGAAAGATGCCATCGTCATATTTGGCGGAGGATGCACCGGCGAGATTGTATCGCCTGAAGGTCTTCTCCTTACCAACCACCACTGCGGCTACGGTCAGATACAAAATCACAGTACAGTTGAGCACGACTATCTTACGAACGGTTTCTGGGCAATGACGCGCGATGAGGAACTCGCTAATCCCGGACTCAGCGTGACCTTCCTCGTCAGGATCGAAGATGTCACAGCCCGCATGCTGTCAAAAGTTACACCTGAAATGACAGAGGCAGCCCGCGCCGAAGCCCTCAATGCAGAGAGAACGGCAATAACCCTCGAAGCCACAAAAGGCACAGGCTACAGGGCACAGGTAAGCTCTTTTTACGGCGGCAACCAGTTTTTTACCCTTATATATGAAATTTACAGTGATGTAAGACTGGTAGGAACCCCTCCCAACTCTGTCGGAAAATACGGTCATGACACTGACAACTGGATGTGGCCCCGTCATACAGGCGACTTCAGCGTGTTCAGGGTATATATGAGCCCCGACGGCAAACCGGCTGAGTATTCCAAGGACAATGTTCCCCTCAAACCGAAACACTACCTCCCTGTATCGATCAAAGACCTGAAGAAGGATGACTTCGCAATGGTTATGGGTTACCCGGGCGGCACCACACGTTTCATGACCTCATACGAAGTTGACGAAGCGATGAAGATCACCAACGCCAACAGGGTCAAAATACGCGGTGAGAAGCAGGATATCTGGATGGCAGATATGATGGCTGACCCGAAAGTCAACATACAGTACGCATCAAAATTCGCCGGTTCTTCAAATTACTGGAAATTCTCGATAGGCCAGAACGAGGGCCTCGAGCGTCTGCGCACAGCAGCTACAAAAGCCGCATTCGAAGCTGATTTCATGAAGTGGGTAAATGCAGATAAGGCAAGAGTTGAAAAGTACGGCAACGCACTCACACTAATTAAAAACGCAATAGAAGGCAGGGCTGAGAAATACAATGCTCAGCAGTATCTTAACGAAACCTTCAGGAGCTCATGCGAGCTTATCACTTTCTCAGGACAGTTTTCCGCGCTTGAGGATGCGATTAAAGAGGGCAACAAAGACAGGGTGGCAGATATCACCGGCAGGGTGCTGATGAACCTTGATGCATTTTACGGCGACTACAACTATCCCACGGACATAAAGACAACCAAGGCCATGTTCAAGCTTTACAAGGCTGACATCGACCCTAAATTCCTGCCTGATATTTATGCCTTCATAGACAAGAAGTTCAAAGGCGATATCGACAGGTATGTCGACGATCTTTTCGCCAGGTCAATTTTCTTAACACCTGAAAAGCTGAAGGCATTCCTTGCAAAGCCTGACCTCAAGACCTTACAGAAAGATCCTGCACTGGTTGCATCGAAGTCAATTTCAGCTGTGGGAAGAACGCTGCAGCAGGATCTTGCTGCCTTCAATGCCGATCTCTCGAAAGGACAGCGCACATATCTTGCCGGTGTCATGGAATATGCACCTGACAAGACTCAGTACCCTGATGCGAACTTCACAATGAGACTCACTTACGGCAAGGTTCAGGATTACTATCCGCAGGATGCCGTTCATTACAACTGGTATACAACACTTGACGGTGTCATCAAGAAATACAAGCCGGCCGACTATGAATTCGATCTGCCGCAGAGGCTGATAGACCTTTACAACAAGAAGGAATTCGGAAGGTATGCCTCACCTGAAGGTTACATGCCGGTATGTTTCATTACCAACAATGACATCACAGGCGGTAACTCCGGAAGTCCGGTCATTAACGGCAACGGTGAACTCATCGGGCTGGCATTTGACGGCAACTGGGAAGCCATGACAGGCAACATCGCATTCGAACCCGATCTTCAGAGATGCATCTGTGTGGATATCAGGTATGTGCTCTGGATTATGGATGTTTATGCCGGTGCCGGTCACCTGTTGAAGGAGATGGATATCAGGCAGTAACAAAAATCTTACAGATTCAGGAAAAAGGGTTTCGGCGTCGGGCACCCTTGTTTTGTCTGAAGGTCTATCAAAATCTAGTCACTCCTTGACGGAGTTCCACTGCTCAGGCTCACCGCCTGTCTGTCACTACTGCCTAACAATGCCTACATGGCATTTTGCTTAACAGTCGGCCCTCCCTGATCCTTGCCCCATGCCCATAAACCTATAAACCTATAAACCATTTCAACTTTCTCTATCTTTGCAAAAAATTTCCGCATGCACTTCAGCTTCATCGAGATAGTCGCATCATTCATGGTCCTCTTCGCAATCATTGACATCCCCGGATCTATTCCTATCATCCTGGATATCAAGATGAAGACAGGTAATGTTAACGCCCTTAAAGCAACACTGGTTTCACTCTCCATTTTTCTCGTGTTCCTTGTCTTCGGTGAAAAACTGCTCAATATCTTCGGCATCGACGCAAACTCGTTTGCCATCGCAGGGTCATTCATCATCTTCCTCCTCGGAATGGAGATGGTGCTGGGCGCCGAGTTTTTCCACCACGACTCGCCCGGCGGAGGCACAATAGTCCCTATAGCATTCCCGCTCATAGCCGGCGCCGGATCAATAACAACTGTACTCTCCCTCAGGGCGGAATACCAACCAATCAATATTCTCATCGCACTCCTTCTGAATATGATCATCGTTTATTTTGTGCTCAGGAGTACGACGGCAATTGAGAGATTCCTCGGACCAACATGGCTCCACATCCTGAAGAAGTTCTTCGGCATCATCCTGATTGCTATCGCCGTCAGACTGTTTATCCATAATACCGGAATAGTCCTGCCACATGCCCCATAAGGTCACTGTTTATACTGACGGTGCGTGCAGCGGTAACCCCGGCCCGGGCGGTTACGGCATCGTCATGATCTCCGGTCCCCACAGAAAGGAACTGTCAGAAGGATTCAGCCTCACCACCAATAACCGTATGGAACTCCTGGCTGCCATCGTGGCCCTCGAAGTCAATGAAAAAGCCGGGGACAGAGGTCAGCCTGTATACCGATTCACAGTATCTTGTCAATGCCGTGAATAAGGGATGGCTTTTTAGCTGGGAACAAAAACGGTTTGCCAAAAAGAAAAATCCCGACCTCTGGATCAGGTTTCTGGAGGTCTTCAGAAAGCACAGGGTGAAACTGATATGGGTCAAAGGCCATAATGACAACCTTGAAAATGAACGCTGTGACACCCTTGCCGTGACAGCATCAAAAAGAACTAACCTGGCAACTGATACAGGTTACTTAAGCGATGAACAGGTGTCAATGCCTGGTTAACAAAAACAATATTCTGCGGATTGCCAGTTCAGAAAAAAGATTGCATATTTGTAAAAAGGGTAACAATGAAGAGTTTAAAAATTAAGGCCGAGAGCTAGCAAACCAGAGATTATTCTTTCCCCGGAAGAAAATATATTTTCAATCTCAGGTAAGTCAGCCCCGGAAGATGTAAGAGAACTCTTCTATCCTGTAATTGACTGGCTGACGGCATTTGCCGGCGAAATAAATACGAGGAATCCATATACGGATACCAAACCGCTGCTATTCAAGGTTGATCTTCAATACTTCAACTCCTCATCTGCCAAGTTCCTTTATGATATCTTCACAATCCTGAAGGAGATCATGGAAAAAGACATCCCTGTTACCGTAGAATGGCATTATGACGAGGAAGATATTGACCTTAAGGAGGCAGGAGAGGACATGGCACTGCTGAGCGGGCTGGAGTTCAAATACTGCGTCAAAAACAAGCCTGCAGTATGAGGGGCCCTGCAGAACTGTATGCTCTGCTTGATCAACTTCAAATACCGTACGAGTATCATGAACACCCGCCCGTTGCCACGGTTGACGAGGCAATGAAATACTGGGCCGGAATTGACTCGGGTCACTGCAAGAACATCTTTTTCAGGAATCATAAGGGCGACAGGCATTACCTCGTAATACTCTATTACAGTTCAAAGCTGAACATTAAAGATCTGGAGCAGAAGCTCAGGCAGGGCAAGCTTTCATTCGCCTCCGACCGCAGGCTGATGCAGTATCTCGGCCTGACACCCGGGTCTGTCTCTCCATTCGGACTTATGAATGATGCCCAACGGCACGTTCACCTCTTTATTGACAGATCACTGCTCGAACACGAGCGTCTCTCGTTCCACCCCAATACAAATACTGCTTCGCTAATCATTCCCCGCGAAGGGCTTTTCAAATTCCTTGCCCACACCGGCACCTCCTACGAATTTTTCTGAGGAAAAGCAGCACTTCAGATTCCAGGCCGTCCTTGATAAGGATTTGCATTTTGGACATTTGAACCTTACCGCTATGAAAAGAATTATGATGCTTGCTGTTACGGCACTTTTGTGCATTGTAACAGCCGCTCAGACGCCTGAAAATAAGAAGAGTTACAAGGCCGTTTACACCGCCTCGGCACCGGTGATTGACGGGACAATCGAGGAGGAAACGTGGCAGACTGGAGATTGGGGCGGCGACTTTGTTCAGTTTGAACCCAATAACGGCTCTAATGCCAGCCAGAAAACAGAATTCAAGGTTCTGTTTGACGACAACTATATATATGTTGCCATCAAAGCCTACGACACTGCGCCTGACAGCATCAGCCGGCGCATCTCGAGGCGTGACAATGCCGACGGAGACCTTGTTGGGATAGCATTCGACAGCTACCATGATCAGCGCACCGGCTTTGTATTCATTGTAAATGCCGCGGGTGTAAAACTTGATATGATATGGGCCAGCGACGGACAGGTTGAAGACAATACATGGGACCCCATCTGGTTTACAAAATCCGGAGTCTATGACTGGGGTTGGGCTGCCGAAATGAAAATACCCCTTACACAGCTGAGGTTCAGGATATCAGAAGGGGGTATATGGGGAATGGAGGTGATGCGGCAGACATTCCGTGACATGGAAACAACCTTCTGGCAACACATCGACCGGAATGCTTCAGGCATGGTTCACAATTTCGGCGAAGTGACCGGCCTTGAAGGAATAAGACCCCGTAAGCAGGCTGACATAACTCCTTTCGCAGTGGGCAGCTATGAAAAATATCCGGCGGAAACCGGCAACCCGTTTGTCGACGGTAGCGACATTAAATACAACGTAGGACTTGATGCAAAACTGGGAATCACAAACAACATGACTCTTGACCTGACTGTTAATCCTGACTTCGGCCAGGTGGAGGCAGACCCTTCAGAGGTTAACCTGTCAGCTTACGAGACATTCTTCCAGGAAAAAAGACCCTTCTTCATTGAAGGCAATAACATCACAAGCTTCAAGGTGGGCATCGGAGACGGCGATATAGGCAATGACAACCTCTTCTATTCCAGGAGAATAGGGAGAAGTCCCCACATCTGGCCAGATACGGAGGAAAATGAATTCTCAAGATCGCCGCGGTAATACCCCAATTATCAGCGCCGCCAAAGTGACCGGCAAGACACCTGACGGATTGTCAGTCGGGATACTGGAGGCTGTGACTGCAGAGGCGAAAGCAGAGATTGACTCACATGGGCGAGAGAAGATCTGGCAGACTGTGGAGCCGCTGACAAGTTATTTGGTTTCCAGGGTAATGAAAGATTTCAACGACGGGAAGACAATCATCGGCGGATCCTATACAAATACGCACCGCTATCTTGACGGTACGGGCATCGAAGATCTTGTTAAAAGTGCAAATACGGCCGGCATAGACTTTACACAGTACTTTCGGAAAGGATCGTCTTGTCTTATCAGCTGCGGCAGCATTCAGCAATCTAAACGGCAGTACTGAGGCCATGGAAGACCTCCAGCGGTCATCCGTGCACTTCTTTCAGCGCCCGGATGCCGA
>CAVWSZ010000018.1:0-59498 GCA_963757935.1 uncultured Bacteroidales bacterium
AGCCATGACAGGCAACATCGCATTCGAACCCGATCTTCAGAGATGCATCTGTGTGGATATCAGGTATGTGCTCTGGATTATGGATGTTTATGCCGGTGCCGGTCACCTGTTGAAGGAGATGGATATCAGGCAGTAACAAAAATCTTACAGATTCAGAAAAAGGGTTTTCGGCGTCGGGGACCCTTTTTTTGTCTGAAGGTCTATCATAATGTCACTCCTTCGGAGTTCCCTGGATTCATGGTCACTGCTATCATAATGTCACTCCTTCGGAGTTCCCCTGGATTCAGGCTCCTATCATAATGTCTGCTCTGCGCTCCCCTGCCCCATGCCCCATGCTCCCTGCTCCAAACCTATAAACCCATAAACCTATAAACCATTTCGATTCTTTCTCTTTTATCTTTGCAAAAAATTTCCGCATGCACTTCAGCTTCATCGAGATAGTCGCATCATTCATGGTCCTCTTCGCAATCATTGACATCCCCGGATCGATTCCAATCATCCTGGATATCAAGATGAAGACAGGAAATGTTAACGCCCTTAAAGCAACACTGGTTTCACTCTCCATTTTTCTCGTATTCCTCGTCTTCGGTGAAAAACTACTCAATATTTTCGGCATCGACGCCAACTCGTTCGCCATCGCAGGAGCGTTCATTATCTTCCTCCTGGGAATGGAAATGGTGCTGGGCGCCGAGTTTTTCCACCATGACTCGCCCGGCGGAGGCACAATAGTCCCATAGCATTCCCCCTGATCGCCGGCGCCGGATCAATAACAACCGTACTCTCCCTCAGGGCGGAATACCACACCAATCAATATTCTCATCGCGCTCCTTATGAATATGATCATCGTATATTTTGTGCTCAGGAGCACAACGGCCATTGAGAGGTTCCTCGGACCAACATGGCTGCATATTCTGAAGAAGTTTTTCGGCATCATTCTGATCGCAATCGCTGTCAGGCTCTTTATCCATAATACCGGAATCGTCCTGCCACATGCCACATAAGGTCACTGTTTATACTGACGGTGCTTGCAGCGGTAATCCCGGCCCGGGCGGTTACGGTGTCGTTCTCATATCCGGCCCCGCAGAAAGGAACTGTCAGAAGGATTCAGCCTGACAACCAATAACCGTATGGAACTCCTCGCCGCCATCGTGGCCCTCGAGTCACTTAAAAAACCGGGGACAGAGGTTAGCCTTTATACCGATTCCCACTATCTAGTCAATGCCGTGAACAAGGGATGGCTTTTTAGCTGGGAACAAAAACGTTTTGCCAAAAAGAAAAATCCTGACCTGTGGCTTAGTTTTCTGGATGTCTACAGGCAGCACAGCGTTAAGCTAATATGGGTGAAGGGCCATAACAACAACCCCGGGAACGAGCGCTGCGACGCACTTGCCGTTGAAGCTATCGAGGAGACCGGACCTGAAACCTGATACAGGGTATTTAATTGAAGATAACGGAGCATTTACTGTTTGACAGATTAAATTTACGGATTGTCATTTCAGAAAAAAGATTGCATATTTGTAAAAAGGGTAACAATGAAGAGTTTAAAAATCAAGGCCGAGAGTAATAAACCTGAAATTATTCTTTCCCCGGAAGAAAATATTTTTTCAATATCGGGTAAGTCGGCCCCGGAAGACGTGAGAGAACTCTTCTATCCGGTAATCGACTGGCTGACGGCATTTGCCGGGGAAATTAAGACGAACAGTCCATATACCGATACCAAACCGCTGCTCTTCAAGGTTGACCTTGAATACTTTAACTCCTCATCAGCCAAATTTCTTTATGATATCTTCACAATCCTCAAGGAGATCAGGGAAAAAGAAATTCCTGTTGTCGTAGAATGGCATTATGACGAGGAAGATACGGACCTTCAGGAGGCAGGAGAGGATATGGCACTGCTGAGCGGACTGGAGTTCAAATACTGCGCCAAAAATAACCCCGCAAAATGAGGGGACCTGCAGAACTGTATGCTCTGCTCGATCAGCTTCAAATACCTTACGAGTATCATGAACACCCGCCCGTCGCCACAGTCGACGAGGCAATGAAATACTGGGCCGGAATTGACTCGGGTCACTGCAAAAACATCTTTTTCCGGAATCATAAGGGCGACAGGCACTATCTTGTCATACTGTATTACAGCTCAAAGCTGAACATTAAAGATCTGGAGCAGAAGCTCAGGCAGGGCAAGCTTTCGTTTGCCTCCGACCGCAGGCTGATGCAGTATCTCGGTCTTACACCCGGGTCTGTTTCTCCATTCGGACTCATGAATGATGCCGAACGGCATGTTCACCTCTTTATTGATAAATCCCTGCTCGAGCACGAGCGTCTCTCGTTCCACCCCAATACAAATACTGCGTCGCTAATCATACCCCGCGAGGGGCTCTTCAAATTCCTTGTCCACAACGGCACCTCCTACGAATTTTTCTGAGGACAAGCAGCACTTCCACTGCCACGACGTCTTTGATAAGGATTTGCATTTTGGACATTTGAACCTTACCGCCATGAAAAGAATTATGATGCTTGCTGTTATGGCATTTTTGTGCCTTGTAACAGCAGCTCAGACTCCTGAAAATAAGAAGAGTTACAAAGCCGTTTACACCGCCTCGGCACCGGTGATAGACGGATCAATCGATGAGGAAACCTGGCAGACCGGTGATTGGGGCGGCGACTTCGTTCAGTTCGAACCCAACAATGGCTCAGATGCCAGCCAGAAAACAGAATTCAAGGTTCTGTTTGACGACAACTATATCTATGTTGCCATCAAAGCATACGACACTTCTCCCGACAGTATCAGCCGGCGCATCTCGAGGCGTGACAATGCCGACGGTGACCTCGTGGGAATAGCTTTTGACAGCTACCATGACCAGCGTACCGGGTTCGTATTTATTGTAAATGCCGCCGGTGTAAAGCTTGATATGATATGGGCTAGCGACGGGCAGGTGGAAGACAATACCTGGGACCCGATATGGTTTACAAAATCAGGAGTGTATGACTGGGGTTGGGCTGCCGAGATGAAGATACCCCTTACACAACTTAGATTCAGGATATCCGAAGGTGGTGTATGGGGAATGGAGGTAATGCGACAGACATTCCGTGACCAGGAAACAACCTTCTGGCAACACATTGACCGGAATTCTTCAGGCATGGTTCATAATTTCGGGGAAGTGACAGGCCTTGAAGGAATAAGACCGCGTAAACAGGCTGACATAACCCCTTTCGCCGTGGGCAGCTATGAAAAATATCCGGCGGAAGCCGGCAACCCGTTTGTCGACGGTAGCGACCTTAAGTACAACGTCGGACTTGATGCAAAACTGGGAATCACAAACAATATGACACTCGACCTGACCGTCAATCCGGACTTCGGCCAGGTGGAGGCAGACCCGTCAGAGGTGAACCTGTCTGCTTATGAGACATTCTTCGAGGAAAAAAGACCCTTCTTCATTGAGGGCAATAACATCACCAGCTTCAAGGTGGGCATCGGAGACGGTGATATAGGCAATGACAACCTCTTCTATTCCAGAAGAATAGGGAGGAGTCCCCACATCTGGCCTGATACAGAGGAAAATGAATTCGCAAGATCGCCGCGTAATACCCCTATTATCAGCGCCGCCAAAGTGACCGGCAAAACTCCCGATGGCCTGTCAATAGGAATACTGGAGGCTGTGACTGCCGAGGCGAAAGCAGAAATTGACTTAATGGGTGAGAGAAGACTGCAGACTGTGGAGCCGCTGACAAGCTATTTCGTTTCCAGGGTAATGAAAGATTTCAACGACGGGAAGACTATCATCGGCGGATCCTACACAAATACGCACCGATATCTTGACGGTACGGGCATCGAAGATCTTGTTAAAAGTGCAAATACAGCCGGCCTCGACTTTACACAGTACTTTAAGGAAAGGACCCTTGTCTTATCAGCCACTGCAGCATTCAGCAATCTAAACGGCAGTACTGAGGCCATGGAAGACCTCCAGCGGTCATCCGTGCACTTCTTTCAGCGCCCGGATGCCGATTATGTCGAAGTCGATCCGACACGCACATCACTCAACGGCCACGGCGGCAATGTACAGTTCGGAAAGGTAAGCGGGCGCTGGAACTTCATGCTATTCGGCCTGTGGAAATCACCGGGATTCGACCTCAATGATCTCGGGTACCTGCAGAGCGCTGATGCACTTACGGCAGTAGCCTGGTCGGCTTACTCAATCGATAAGCCCTTCAGCATCTTCAGGAGAATCAGGTTCAATGCAAACGAATGGAACGGCTGGGACTTCGGCGGTAACTTCCAGAATGCAGGAGGCAACCTAAGTGTATACACACAGTTTAAAAACCTCTGGTCATTCAATATCGGCGGCAATTACAACGGGAAGGCTACCTCAAACACAATGCTGAGGGGCGGACCGTCAATGCTGCTTCCCGATAATGTCAACTACTTTGTCAACCTGAACAGCAGCTCTTCCAAGATGATCACGGCAGAGCTCTGGGGAAATATTTCAAGGGGAGGGGAAAGTCATCCGAATCATTCTCTGCAGGGCTTGACCTGACAGCAAAGCCCGGACAGTCATTCTCGGTCTCATTATCCCCGTCAATATCCGGCAGAACAAGCATGCTGCAGTACGTCACCCAGTTATCGTACGAGGGGCAGGACCGGTATATCCTCAGCCAGATAGATCAGCAGATCGTGCGTATGTCATTGAGACTCAATTACAATATCACACCCGATCTCACGATTCAGTACTGGGGACAACCATTCCTTGCAGCAATGGATTACAGCAAGTATAAGGTCATAACAGATTCGAAAGCCGCAAACTTCACAGACCGCTTTCATACTTTCACCACAGACGAGATACGCTTTGACGGAGCTGAAAACAGATACATTGTGGACGAAAACAGAGACGGAACCGATGACTATGACTTCGAAAACCCGGATGGAAACATTGACGAATTCCTGTCAAATCTCGTCGTGCGCTGGGAATTCCGTCCCGGTTCAACAGTGTACCTTGTCTGGTCACAGACACGTGATTATTCAGACGAGACCGGGTCATTCTCATTGAACCAGAACCTTTCAAACCTTTTCAGCACACAAAAACCCAGTGATATATTCCTGGTAAAATTTACTTACAGGTTCGGACTCCGGTAGGTTTCAAAATGCAAAGTCCATTAAGAGCGGGGAGTAATCTCCGCTCTTTATTTCTGACTGGACAATTATATGCAGAATGTCACTGATAAAAATTTAAATATATTTGTATCACCTCTGATAACCTAAACTTACTGTTTTACAACGCGGCCTGATATGAATAGAGTCCTTATCCTGTTTGTCCTTTTCCTCCCTGCTCTAATTTATGGTCAGGATTATGAGAAAAGGAAATACACGGCTCAGCGTATTGAAACACCGCCTATTATCAACGGAGAGCTCGATGAAGAAGCCTGGTCTATCGGTGTCTGGGGAGGTGATTTTATACAGTTTGAGCCGGCTGAAGGCCTGCCTGTGTCACAGAAGACTGAATTCAAAATACTTTATGACGACAATAATATCTATGTTGCGATAAAAGCTTATGACTCATCACCTGACAGCATTGTAACTCGCATGACACGCCGTGATGACACCGACGGCGACGAGGTTCTTATTGCATTCGATTCATATTTTGACCAGCGGACGGCTTTCGGATTCGGAGTCAGTGCGGCGGGCGTGAAAGGCGATCTCATCTGGACTGAAGACGGCACAAACGAAGATGAAACCTATGATCCGATCTGGTATGTGAAGACTGGCATTTACGACTGGGGATGGGCTGCCGAGATGCGAATACCCCTCACCCAGCTTCGCTTCTCAGCAAAAGATGAACAGACATGGGGACTGGAAGTCATCAGAAACATCTACCGGAATGCCGAGAGTGACCTGTGGCAGCCTATAGCGAGGAATGCTTCCGGATTGGTGCATAACGCAGGACTGCTCGAGGGGCTGAAAGGGATCAGGCCGCACACAATCTTTGACATAACCCCCTACGGGGTCACAAAATTCGAGAGTTATGAGGGCGAAGCCGGCAACCCGTGGCTCAACGGCACTGACCTCAAAGCCAATGCCGGCCTCGATGCCAAAATAGGCATCTCGAACAATATGACACTGAGCCTGACGGTAAATCCCGACTTCGGACAGGTGGAGGCAGATCCTTCAGAAGTAAACCTCTCGGCTTTTGAAACATTCTTCAGGGAGAAGAGACCCTTCTTCGTGGAGGGTAAAAATATAACAAGCTATGGCCTTGGCATTGGCGATGGTGATGTCGGCAATGACAACCTCTTCTATTCCAGGAGAATAGGCAGGAGTCCCAGGCGGCCCGCCGAACCCGGCAATGACGAGTATGCGTATACTCCGGGCTTTATACCAATACTCGGGGCAGCAAAAATAACCGGGAAATCAGGCAACGGGCTTTCACTCGGTGTGATTGAAGCAGTCACCGCACAGGTGAACACCCGCATATATAATGAACTGACAGGTGAGACAAGGCATGTGACCGCTGAGCCGTTTGCCAATTATGCTGTCGGCAGGGTCCAGCAGGACCTTAACCAGGGTAATACAATAATCGGAGGCATGGTCACAAGCACCATCAGGTCGCTTGATGAAACCACACAGGACTATTTTAACAAGTCCGCCTCAACGGCCGGTCTTGATTTTACGCAGTATTTCAAGGATATGAAGTACATCTTCCAGTTACGGACTGTATTCAGCGACATCCGGGGAAATAAGGTTTCAATTGCCCGCACCCAGAAGTCAGCCGTGCATAACTTTCTGCGCCCTGACGCTGACTATGTGGAGTATGACCCCACACGCACCTCACTTAACGGCACCGGAGGCAACATTATGGCGGGGAAAATAGGAGGCAACATGCAGATAATATACCTCGCCGCATGGAAGTCGCCCGGACTGGAACTTAATGACATCGGTTACATGAGAGTTGCAGATCAATACCTGGGCGTCGGGGTCTTCAATTACAGCATCTATAAGCCCTTCAGCATATTCAACAGGATGAGTTTCGGGACCAATTTAATTCATCTTATGGATTTCGGAGGTAATACCCTGATGGTGGGTGATGAGTTCTCGTGGAGCGCCGGCTTTAAGAATCTCTGGAACACATATTTCGGCGGCGGTTTCAACAGCAGGGAGAGAGACAACCTGTTGCTGCGCGGAGGACCTTCGATGAAAATGCCCGGCACCGGACGCATTTACGGAGGGTTCAGCACCAGTGAACGTAAAAAGCTGGTGGCAGAATTAGATGCGCGCTACGGATGGGGCAATGAGAATGTTTATACCCAGAAAAGCGTAGGACTGGAGCTGATGTACAGACCTTCAGACAACCTTACGATTAGCGCTGAACCGGAATGGGAACAGACGCGTCATTCGATGCAGTACGTCACCACAAATGAGACAGGCGGCGTATATTCCCCGCAGTATATCTTTGCAAATATTGACCAGAAGATCCTCAGCATGTCATTGAGGGTCGATTATAATATAACACCTGACCTTACTGTACAGTACTGGGGGCAACCCTTCTTCGGTTCCGGGAAATACAGCAACTTCAAGCGTATAACCGATCCGGTGGCTGATGCTTATACTGACCGTTTCCATCTGTATTCAGTCAGGGAAGTCATTGCAGGTCCCGGTGAGATTTTTTATGACGCCTCAGCACAGCAATATTTTGTATATGAAGATGCTGACCTGCTTCCTGACTACGACTTTGAAAATCCTGATTTCACAGTCAGCGAGTTCCTCAGCAATCTTGTCGTGCGCTGGGAGTTTCTTCCAGGTTCAACAGCATATTTGGTATGGTCGCAGACCCGTGATTATGGTACTTCCGATGGCCTTTTTGACCTGGGGACACAGTTCAGGGATGTATTCAGGCAGAACAAGCCTTACAATATATTCCTCATCAAGTTCTCATACAGATTCGGTTTAAGATAAGACTTATGAGCAGCAGTTGTGAATGGCACTCGGGCGATCCACTGATGACGGAATACCATGACACGATTGGGGCACTCCCGGTGCACGATGATTTCAGATGGTTCGAACATATAGTTCTTGACGGAGCGCAGGCTGGTCTGAGCTGGAAGACAATACTTCACAGGCGGGAGGGCTACCGCAGGGCATTTGAAGGCTTTGACCCCGCCAGGGTGGCAGCTTACGATGAAACGGATATCGCCCGGCTAATGAATGACACAGGCATCATCCGGAACCGACTGAAAATAAGATCCGCCGTCAGCAATGCCAGGGCATTCCTCAAAATACAGGAGGAATTCGGAAGTTTTGACAACTATATCTGGGGATTCAGCGGCGGAGAACCGGTAATAAACCGTTGGGAAAGCCTTAAAGATATCCCGGCCAGCACTCCGCTTTCCGATGCTGTCAGCAAAGATTTGAAGAAGAGGGGCTTTACCTTCGTGGGCACAACAATCTGCTATGCCTTTATGCAGGCAGCAGGCATTGTCAATGACCACCTCATTGACTGCTTCCGGCACCCTGAAAACTCAAAAGGCTAAACCAAGATCAAGGGTGATAAAACGCCCCGGACATACTGCCGCCTTACTGTCATAAAACTTCTTATCAAGAAGATTCTGAATTCCGAGATCCACGGATAACTATCCCGATGACCTTTGACAGTCGCAGGTCAATCACCAGATAATCAGGATAACGGTCGGACCCGACAATATCATCGAAAAGATTCAGGTCATTTACCCACATCGTGCCCTGGTATCTTCCTGCCAGGCTCGCATTTACAATCCGGTTGTTCCACCGCACCGACAATGAGGCTGTGTGACCGGGCACATCTGTTAGATAATTGCCGGTCAGATCAATCGGATCAGCTGCATCAAGAGGTTCGTATTTCTTTATCAATGAATGACTTAATCCATATGCAGCTGTAAAAACAATCTCTCTCCGCGGAGTATAGTTCAGCTCTGCCTCGATGCCTGCAATCCTGACTTCAGGAATATTTGTACTGACATAGATTGGCCGGAGCCCGTATCCCATTTCAATCGAATCACCTGTATTGACATAGTAAAGGAAATCCTTTCCCGTTGAATAATATGCAGAGAGCGAAGCCCGTATATTTCTGTTTACAATAATGTCCCCGCCTGCCTCCACACTTGTGAGATACTCAGGATTCACAAAGGGATTGGCAAGCTTAAAGCCCCCCTTCATCCTCCCTGAACGGCAGAGGTCATCAAGCACAGAAGGACGGAATCCGCGACCGAAAGATGCATAAATCCGTGCATCCGGTGAAAGAGAGTAATTCACTGAAAGCCTCGGACTCAGTGCATTCCATAGTGCATTGTCAATTGCCTGATCTTCAATGTTTCTCATGAATGATGTTTCTGCGGAGGGTGTCTCAATATAAAAAGCCCCGTCAAAGAAATATGAAACATCAAATCTCAGTCCGGCCACAACACGAAGTCTTTCATCAAGGAGGCTCATCTCATCCTGTGCATAGATCCCCCCGCTGAACATCCTGCCTCTGTTGTATACAATATCTGTAGATGTATAATAAACATCACTGGCATCCACACTGCCAAGCTTGAGGTCAATACCGGTCGAAAGAGTGTGGTTTTTACCTGCTGTATATGACACCGAAGAAAGTAACCCGGCATCCGTTCTCTCAGAAAGAACATTGTACCAGGTATAGTCATCCTTCATATACTCATTGACTTTTTTATAATTCTCCTTAAGCCAGAAGATGCTGACATCGGTAGCCAGCCTGTTATGCTTCAGGTTGTATCTCGCCCTGAACTGGTATGTATCATGATCTGTGGTATTGCCGTTTGGCATATGAACAAGCTCACCAGTTCCGCGTTGGTCATCGTAAACTGACAAATCGATTTCGACTTTTTCATTCTCACTGAAGTCATAGCCTGCCTTGATGCCACCTGAAAGCTCCATTAAATTTGACGGTACTATGTAAGGATTAGCCTGTTGGTCGTAAACAGACTGCGTAATATACCCGTCACTGCTCCGGTAAAGACCGTTCAGTGCGTAATAAAAGCCCCTGCTGCTGTCCGGTGCCAGACGCTGAGATAAACTGACACGGCCGGTAAGCGTGTTGTATGTTCCGTAACCTGCCTTGATCCTGGTCTTCAGCCTGCCTGACGGCCTCAGTGTAATAATGTTAATGGCACCACCCATGGCGTTGCTTCCGTAAACTGCTGATGACGGACCTTTGACCACCTCTATCCGGTCAATCATATCAGGATCAAGAAGGTTCCAGTTCACTGATCCTCCGTCAGACTTATTTACAGGAACACCGTCGATCATCACCAGTACCCGGGCCTGCTCCTTACCGCTGAGACCCCGCATTGTAACGTTTGATTTGTGGGAGTAAATACCGAATGAACGACTGATATTTATGCCCGGAACGAGTGTGAGGTAATCATCAACTGTCAGCGCCGGTGTTGCCCTGATTATCCCTGAAGATACAAGGTTCACACGCGTGGGAACATCATTTATGAAATTTTCAGTCCGCGTTGCAGAGATCACAACCTCCCGTGCCTCGATAAATGATGGTTCCAGAATTACATCGATGGAGAGAGTTTCGTTGTCCTTCACCTCAATTGTAACCCTCTGCAGCTTATAGCCCAGCACCGAAACCTCAACCATTTGTCTTCCTGACGGAATGTTACCGAGGTAAAACCGGCCTCCGGCGTCTGTGGCAGTTCCTCTTACGCCCCCTATTATTACATTGGCTCCCTCAACAACACTCCCGCCTTCAGATTCGGTTACCCTTCCCTGTAGTGCACCCTGTCCCGACACAACAAGTGAAACAGCCAGGAGCAAAATAGTCAGGAAAATCCTGTTAAATATAAACTTCATCTTAGTGCTCTATTTCTGAATTTTTATTGCCACTTCCACAGTCCCGTCAGCTCTTTCATCGGCCCTGATTACCTTCAGCAATCCATACCTGCCGTCAGAAGTCCGGAATGGCACAATCTTGCCGGTATAGGCAAACTTCGACTGTCCGCTGACAGTCTGTGACCGGTATGCCGTGACAAGAAGGCTGTCATTTTCCGCGGCGGCAAACTGAGTCGCGGAGACCAGATCATTATCTGACGAATAGTAATCATACAGGGTCTGGTTCCTCACCGGCCAGGAAGAATATTCAGGAAACCAGGTAAGCGCTGACGGGTAAGAAGGACATGTCAGTGTTGGCGATGAAATACCTGATGTGAGATACCAGAATACCGAAAGATCAACTGCAGCCTCATTGCCTGTGACGTTGACTTTAGTATATGCTGTTCCTGATGCCAGGTCAAGATAGCAGGGATGTGTCACATTTGACTGCATCCCGAGCACAACGGAAGAATAGTAGTTGATTTCACCCCAGGCCGATCCGGTACCTTTCAGAACCATCAGGGTTGCTGTAGCCGTGTCACGCAGGGAGTTCATTATGAAAATCTTCCACCGTTCAGTGTTTGCATAGCCGCGGGTATAAATCAATGTGGTATCAAGACCTCCTGATACTATATATAATCCGCGGTCGGTCTCAGTGGTTACCACACCGTCAGCCTCGCGTTTAACGACAAGGTTTGTAATTGCAGCACCGCCTCCTGTGGCTGAGATACCGATTTTCACTGTTCCTCCGGGTGGCACAGATGAACCGTCTGCAATAAACCCGCTGCCCGTTTTAAAAATAATGAACGGGAAAGTCTCCGGCTCCGGCTCCATTGGCGTACAGGCTGTTACCAGTGCCACCAGAAAGAAGAGAATTATGCTGGCCTTATTTTGCATCAATCACCTTTTTTGGTTTTAAGAACGAAAGTGGCCTTGCCGTCAGCACCCTGAACCACATCGGTAACGAGGAGCAGTCCGTAAACGGCATCCTGTGTCATGAATGACCACACCTGGCCTGCCTGGATATCCTTGGCTTTCCTGCGTGCATTTTCAGCGTCGAATGAAGAAACAATGAGAGCATCACCTTCCTGCACTGCTTCAAACTGTTCTTCAGTTATCGTTGTAACTATAAAATAGGTTGTGTTTTTGGATGTCCATGTTTCGGGTGCATCTGCCCCGGTAAAAATCCCTGTTATGCCGGTACCTGGTGCAGCAAGTGCAATATTGTTACCTGTTTCAGCTTCGTAAAAGCAGAAAATATCTATAACCCCCTGGTTATCTGCTGCAGTGGCCATTGTATATGTCTCATTCTCCTCAACTGCATAAAAACCGTCGACAGTCGTGTTTGCCTGTGCTCCAAGCGTTACGCTGATTACTTCGGGGCCTTCCACTTTGTCGCATGAAACAACACGTCAGTATTGTTAATGACACAGCAACCAGAAACATGATCTTCCTTTTCATAATTAATCTTTTTCGTTATGTTATTTTTTTCATATCGGATGCAAATATGCAACGTGATACATTAACCTGAAATGATTATTGTCAGTTTTAATTTGTTTAACAATTATGGTACAGAATTTGATGTCAATAATAATATGGCGCCGTTAATTGAATATTATAAACCTAAACTGTCCAAGATGAAGAAGTTTATTAACAACACCCCGAATTTTGATGATGTCATTTTCCGGGACCGAAACAAGGAGTACGGGGCCTATGAGCTCCGGAGGAGCTACAGCTCAACGATGAGGATCTCAATCATTGCGGGAATGGTTTTTGCCATCTCGCTTGTGCTGGTACCGTTTTTCAATGCTGACAGGGTCAATAATCTCCCGGGGCAGATCATTGATTACACTTCGCTTCCGGACCCAACCCTGCTTGATCAGATGACACCTCCGGAACCTCCGGCACCCCAGCTGCCTCCTGAAAAGATCGCTGACCAGTCGAAGTTCAGTCCTCCTGAGGTGGTTGCAGACACAATGGTCACAGACGGTGATATACCCACCACCGATCAGAGGATCGAGACCGCAGTCGACGGTAATCCCGGTGAAATTCCGGTTGTCCAGCCTGATCCTGACCCCATAACTCCGCCCGAACCGCATACATACATCACAGTTCAGGAGATGCCTTCATTCCCCGGAGGAGAGGCAGCACTGTTGAAATTTATTATGGACAACGTCGTTTACCCGTCAGACGCACTTGAAAACGGAATTGAAGGGACTGTCATCCTTCAGTTTGTGGTAACGGCAACAGGCAGCATAGACAGGATTGTGGTGACCCGCAAGGCGAATCCGCTTCTTGATGCTGAGGCTGAGAGGGTTGTCAGCATCCTGCCAAAGTGGAAGCCAGGCAAACAGGATGGGAACCCGGTAGCAGTATACTTCTCACTGCCGGTAGCTTTCAGAATCAAGTAGCTTTCAGAATTCAGCGGAGGAGGTGGGCAACAGCCTGTCTCTTCCGCTTTCAGATAAAATTTGTATCCAGAAACCTCTGGAAGTTTTCCCTGTACTGGTCGGTGACAGGAATGCGAACCTCGCCGTAGACTATACGGTTGCGCTCAATTACCCTTACAGTGTCAAGGTTTACAATGAATGAGCGGTGCACTCTCATGAATTTTTCAGCAGGAAGCTTTGCTTCAACCGATTTCAGGGTCGTAAGTGAAAGAACCGGCTTCTTCTCATTTATCATCCAGATCTTTATATAGTCTTTCAATCCCTCAATATAATGCACCTCTGAAAAGTTAATGCGGCGGATCTTGTACTCCGACTTGACAAACAGAAAATCATTTTTTACCTCTACAACCGGCAGGTCCTTCCTCTCTGCCTCAATAATCTTCTGCGCCTTCCTGACAGCTTTCAGAAACTCTGCATAGCTGAACGGTTTCAGCAGATAGTCAACAGCATCGAGTCTGAAACCCTCAAGGGCATATTTCTCATATGCAGTTGTAAATATCACCTTTGGCCCTCCGGCAATGACACGTGCCAGTTCGGTCCCGGTAATGTCAGGCATCTGGATGTCAAGAAGCACCAGGTCGATATCGGCCCCCTCAATGAAACTTATGGCTTCAACGGGATTATCAAAGGCACCTGCCAGAGACAGGAAATCTGTTTTTTCAATGTATCCCTTCACAAGCTGCAATGCAAGGGGCTCGTCATCAACGGCTACAATGTTTATCATCCTATCCCGCTTTTACAGTATCCAGTCTGAGTTCCGCAGTGAAAACCGAATCCTTAACTTCCGTTTTAAGCTCATGATGTCCGGGATATAGCAGCGCCAGTCTCTTGCGCACATTATCCAGCCCGATGCCTGAACCCTCCCGCGACAGTATCACCGATTCTTCACGGCAACACTGTTAACTGCAGTGAAGACGATCTGTCCGTCGGAAACCTTTAGTGCAATATCGATGAAGGAACTGCCCTGATTGCTTACCCCATGCTTAAAGGCATTCTCTATAAAAGGAATGAAGAGCAGCGGAGGAATGTCAACGTCTGTATATACCTCGGGGAAGTCCACTTTCAGGTTTATCCTGTTGCTTATCCTGAGTTTCATCAGCTCAATATATCCGGTAATGAATTCCAGCTCCCTGCTCAGACGCGTGTTACCCTCCTTCAGATTCATAAAGCAGGTACCGCATCATTTTTGACAGGCTCAGCACAGCCTCCTGGGCATCCTTCTGGTTTATCTCTATCAGGGAATAAATATTATTCAGCGTATTGAAAAAGAAATGCGGGCTCACCTGGTTTTTCAGGAGCGTCAGCTCAGAATTCAGCTTTTCTTTTTCGAGTTCCTTGATCTCCCTCTCCTTCCTGACCGACTGTTCAGCCGAGCGCAGTCCGATGGCAAATCCGGTCACCAGGAATGCAGTAATAAAATAGTTATACACCATCATTTTAGCCGGAGAGGGAAAACCTCTGCGGCCATCACGTCTCACTTCCCTTTCACGGTTTATCTGCTGTTCAACTGTGTGCGGGGGAGGAAAAATCTTCCGGAAGCTGTAGTTGGATCCTATGTGCACAATCACAACCAGGGCCAGCATTGCCGGAACATACCAGTATCCCTTCTTCCTGTGCAGCAGAAGAGGCACAAGCCACAGGTAGTTTACATAGAAGATGATCCCGAAGACCATTGTCTTGAAAAAGATTATCAATGAGGTTCGGATATCCTCAAAAGACCCGCCCGTAATCAGGAACTGGGGCAGAATGAATAGTATTATCCATCCTGTTGCATGCAGGAGGAGGCCCATTCCTCTCCGCTCCCCGGTTATCTTTTCTAAAGGTCTCATTATTCTTTCAAAGCTAATAAATTTGGTTCACACATCATTCATATCTCAGGGCATCTATAGGATCAAGCTCGGAAGCTTTGCGCGCGGGATACCATCCGAAGAAGACCCCTATTGCGGTGCATACAAGAAACGAGAGGATCACTGAGTTTGCCATTACAACTACCGGCCATGACATTGCCGAGGCTACTATATTTGAAGCAGCAAGGCCCAAAAGAATTCCTATTATTCCACCTATCACACTCAGAAGCATCGCCTCAATGAGAAACTGCAGGAGGATGTCAATACCCCGGCCGCCTATCGACATACGCAGCCCTATCTCACGTGTGCGCTCATTTACTGACACGTACATGATGTTCATAATGCCTATGCCTCCCACAAGCAGTGAGATGCCCGCAATGGCCCCGAGACAGTATTGTAAGTACATCACTCACTGATGTCATTGTTGTGGCAAGTTCCTCCTGACTTCTTACCTCGAAGTCATTATCCTCGCTTTCACTCAGCCTGTGCGTGCGGCGTAACGCCTCCTCAACCTGTGTCTGGGCAAGTGCAGAAGACTCTGCACTCTTTGCCGACATTATTATCGACTGTATATGTGTCTGCGCCAGGATGCGCTTCTGCACAGTAGTATAAGGTGCTATTATCACATTATCCTGGTCATCGCCGAAACTGCTCTGCCCCTTTTCCTTCAATACACCTATAATCTTGAAGGGAATATTTTTAAAACGTATTGTCTCGCCTGTCGGGTCGATGTTTTCGCCGAAAAGTTCATCAGCCACTGTGCGTCCCACAAGACACACTTTTGCCGAACCCTTTGCCTCCCTGTCAGTCATATTGCGACCGCTCACCACGGTCCACATCTTTATCTCAAGGTAAGATTCATTACCTCCGTAAATTGTCGTAGGCCAGTTCGAACTGCCGTAAACAGCCTGTCCGCTCCCCCTTACCTCCGGAGATACTGCAGAAAGGGCGTCACAGTCAGCCGTCAGAGCATTTATATCGGCGAGACTCAGTTTTTTCGATGTTGTACTACCCTGCTGAACCCCACCCATACGCATGGTCCCGGGCATCACGAAAAGCATGTTAGAGCCCATGCTCGAGATCTGGTCTTCGATGCTCTTCTTTGAACCCTGGCCAATCGCAAGCATTGTGATGACCGAAGCCACACCAATTATTATGTCCGAGCATTGTCAGGAATGCCCTCAGTTTATTACGTCTCAGGGCATTGACGGCTACTTTTAAAAGATTTGCTATATTCATCTTATAATGCTTTTAATTGTCATTTTCTGCAGGCAGGTTTTCGAGCATTGTCCTTGCCGAGAGTCTGTCTGTCACCTGTTCTTCCCTTATGATATGTCCGTCGCGGAATATGACGTTGCGCGTTGCGCACCGTGCTATGTCAGGCTCATGGGTGACGAACACTATTGTTTTTCCCCTGGCATTAAGGTCCTGGAACAAAGCCATTATCTCGTAAGAGGTGCGGGTATCAAGGTTACCTGTTGCCTCGTCAGCCAGAATCACCACCGGATCATTCACGAGTGACCGTGCTATGGCTACCCTCTGCTGCTGTCCGCCTGACAGCTGGTTGGGCATATGGTGGAGACGGTCTGTAAGACCGACAGCCTCTAATGCTGCCAGGGCCTTCTCTCTGCGCTCTTTTGCCCTTATATCAGGATTGTACATCAGCGGCAGCTCCACATTCTCCAGTGCAGATGTGCGCGGAAGAAGGTTGTACGACTGAAAGACGAAGCCAAGCTTGCGATTTCGAAGTGCAGCAAGTTCATTTTTTGTCATCCCGGCAACGCTTACACTGTCAAGAAGATAGCTTCCATCAGAGGGCCTGTCAAGGCAACCTATTATATTCAGCATCGTAGATTTTCCGGAGCCACTGGCTCCCATTATCGCTACAAACTCCCCCCGGGTGATTTTCAGGTCAACACCCCTGAGGGCATGAACTGTCATCTCACCTATGTGGTAATCCTTCTTAAGCGATGAAATATTTATTATTGCTTCCATTGTCAGCTTTTTGCAGCGGTTTTCTTCTGTGTCTGTCCCGGCCTTTTGGGCATGAACGGATTTGAAGCGACTTCCTTTTCCTTTGTTTTGCCTGTTGCAACTGTCATGCTCAGAACTACCTCATCACCTGCCTGCAGTCCTGATTTTACCTCCGCCGTTGTGCCGTCACTGGCTCCCAGTGTTACAGCTGCCTGGTGAATACCTGTCGCGTCCTTAATCCAGACGCTTGTTGTTTTGATACCTGCAGGAGGTGTGACTCCCGGTGAGAAAACAGGTCCGGATTCCTGTCCTGCGGGTGGTGTTGGCATCCCGGCCCGTGCCTCCGGTAAAACTTTACCCTCTGGCCCGTTTAAATTGCCAGCCCGGGTCAGGAAATCTTCGGCGGGAGTGAATTTGACTGCTTTGTACGGAATTGTAAGAACATCATTAATCTCCTCGACATACGCCACAATATTGGCGGTCATGCCCGGCAGCAGCCTCAGCGAAGGGTTCGGGGCATTGATGATGACAGTATAGGTAATAACATTGGAAGTCGAAACGGGAGAAAGTCTTATCTGCATCACGGTGCCTGAAAAGGTCTCATCCGGAAAAGCATCAACTGAGAATTCAACCCTCTGACCATTGCTCACCTGTCCGATGTCTGCCTCGTCAATGTCAGCTTCGACCTGCATCTGGGTAAGATCATTAGCGATTGTGAAAATCTCGGGCGTGTTAAAACTTGCTGCCACTGTCTGACCCTCATCCACTGCTCTGTTCATCACAACACCGTCGATAGGCGAACGGATTGTGGCATAGTTGAGGTTGACGAGTGCCTTGTCATACTGTGCCTGTGTCGTCTTCAGGTTCGCCTTCGACTTCTCCCTGTTATACTTCGCCTGGTCATAATCAGCCTTCGAAACAAGGTTCTTGTCATACAGAGCTTTTGTCCGCTCATAAGTCGATTCCTGAAACTCCATCTCTGCCTTTGAATTCTCAAGCGTTGCCAGTGCCTGGTCAACACTCGACCTGAGTGCGGTTTTGTCAAGTTCGGCAAGTATCTGCCCCTTTTTGACCGACGAATTAAAGTCGACATAGAGCTTTTCAACTATGCCTGACACCTGTGTTCCGACCACCACTGAAGTGGTTGCCTCCAGGGTGCCTGTGGCAGTTACCGTATTGGTTATCGATCCCTTTTGCACAGTCGCGGTCTCGTATGTATACGACTGGTTCTTTTTACAGCCATGGATAACAATCGCTGCCAGGGCTATGAAGCCGAGGAATGCTATCGGGGTAAGTAATCTCTTGATTTTCATTGCTTTATATTTTGTATTATTTTTTGTATTAAAGTGTCAGCGGTAAGCCCCTGTAAAAATCAATGATCCTCGAGGAGTAAACCATCTGGTATTTTGACTGAAGCAAGCTGCTTTCCGCCATTGTGAGTGTTGTTTTCTGAAGCAGAAAATCGACTGAATTCATAGCTCCCAGTCTGTATTTCTCTTCAGCAACATTATATGATTCAAGGGCTGCTTCATGCTGTCTGATTGCTGCTTCATAACTTACAGCAGCAGACCGTGTATCAAGGCAGGCCTGTTCTATCTCCTTGCGAAGCTGATTACGGGTGTCTGTTTCATCCAGTTCTGCTGTGGTTATATATGCCCTGGCTTTTGCCACAGACGATTTTGTCTGGTTATTGCGGAAAATGGGTATCGATACAGACAGTCCTGCCGATGGTGCAAGGTTGTTGTTCAACTGGGAGCCGGTAGTGACTGCATCTGCCGCAGACATATAATTTGTACTCAATCCTGCACTTAGCGAAAGTGTCGGCCAGTAGGCACCCCTGGCAAGATCAAGGTCCACGATGGCAGCCTCACGGGCCAGGGAGGCATTCTTCACGACTGGCTTAACACGTAGCGCGGTCTCATACACTTCTGCAGGATCTGCTGCCACAACTGTAGAAATTATAGATTCAATATCCGGTCGGGCAACGGCAAATGGTTCATCAACTGCGAGTTCCATGAGCTGCATAAGGGTTACCTTTGCCATTTCAAGGGTGCTGACAGCATTTGCGAGGGTAAGTTCATCTCCGGCAAGCTGGGTTTTTACCTGCAGGTAATCGCTGTTGGCAATAGCCCCCAGCTGAAGGCGCTCAGACGCCAGTTCAAGGCCCTTACGTGTGGCATCAGCCTGGTTGGTACTGTTGGTTACCTGTTCTTCTGCATAGAGTACCTGCAGATAGGCATTCATTATATTCAGAGAGACAGCTTCCTTTGTCTCTGCGGTGCTGTACTGCAGTGACTCATAGTTTATACCTGCCTTTTTGATGTCATTCTGTGCCTGGAATCCGCTGAAAAGGGTTACTCCGCTGCTTAATGAGAGGCTGGTGCTGTTTGATCCGTTAAACGTTGTCGTACCTGAGGCTCCGTCTGTCTCCTTCTGCCATCCGAAGCTTTCGCGTGCCGAGGCACTAAGGTCCGGCCAGCGGTTATCGCGTGCCTGCTGCAGGTTTATCTCACCGATAGTCGTTGAGACGCCTGCCCTGCGTACCTGGATATTCTCATTCAGCGCATAATCTATGCATTCCGAAAGCGTCCACATCTTTTCCTGCGCCTGCAGCGGGGAAAGTGCCAGCAGACATATAAATGCTGCTGCTAAAGTTTTCTTTGTTCTCATCTTTTTCATTTTCTGAAACTTGATGAGACAAAGCTACCGCAGCAGTATCCGCAATTAAAATCTTATAGACAGTCTATGGTAAGTTGCCGACGTTAAGGCATTTTTTGACGACAGACCGGAAAGAAAAGCCGGGCAAAGTCCTTGCGGATTTATGATCTGTTTTTTGCCATCATAATTGAAATAACCGTAAAGTAGAGATAAATGTTGACAAGAGACATTCGTTGCCAGAGACCTGTATAACGACCCAGAAAATTATCACCACTGTACCTTGATAAAAACAGAAGTGAAGTAAAGATGCCGACATAAAAAATCACGGTTGAGAAAACATAAAAAGCCTGATTCTTTTCATCACGAAAAATCCTGCGCATTACAAGAGGTAAAATGAGAACTGCTACGATACCAATACCTCCTATTGTGTCATGAATTAAAGCTGAAACCGTTAAAGCATCACCAACATGGTCAGCTTTGAAGAGGCCGGATCCCATGCCTTCACCCAGACCGTATACGACAATCAGCAAGGCTGCAATAATAACCGGCCTTCCCCTTTCCTTATACTCTGCAGCAAAACCTGCAGCAAAGACAATAAAGAGAAGACCCAGGATAATCCACCATGAAGAAACCTGGTTACTCACAGGACTTACCGACGCTCCTAAAAGGCTTATTGTATCAGAGACCTGACTGTAACCGGGAAATTTTCTGCCAAGAATGAACAGAACCAGAAGATCCCCAATGCATGCTGCGATGCATAAAACGCTGCTTAATCTGACCAGGTTTTTCCTATTAAAAAGTATGTTTGTCAGAGTTAACATAAACTTCTTCTGCCATTCAAATGTTAATGAATACTGCCTTCAGCGACATAATCAATTTATACCAAAGTTCCGAAACGGGTATCTCTTCTGCAAATTAATCTTACGCCTTACTCTGAAGCAAAGATTTATCTTATGACCAAAGAATGGCGTTTCCCCACAACATGTACACTAATACCTGTTTACGAGCTTAACTTTCATACTAAAACCTATCTTTACGTTACCGGTGCCTGTGCCCGTGAGAAGAGTATAATTTAACCCTTTTGGAGTATATGGAGAAACCAAAAACAGGTAACCCTAATCAACCCGCGTTCCCGGGTAAAATAGCCTATATATTCAGAGGTAATGCGGGAATAATCTTGAGGTTTGCCCTGACCGGGCTCTTTATCACTCTTGCTGTCTGGTTCTTCAATCATGAAAAGACTGAACTTCACAGTGTGACAGGAGTGTTATTCGGAGCGAGTCCTGCATGGTTATCGGCCGGGCTCATTCTTCTCATAATTTATATTCTTCTCCAGGGTCTGATGTATGTTACTTCATTTGCGGCTGTTAATGCGAAGGTTAATCTTTGGGATGCTGTGATTCTTTTTCTTAAAAGAAACTTCATCAGTGTATTTATACCCGCTGGCGGTATATCATCGCTGGCATTTTTCGGAAACACCATTGAAAAGAAGGGTGTATCCAGATCACAGATCTATTTTGCGTCATCAATCTATGCTTTTGTCGGAATTCTTTCAGTAATAATAGTTGCACTTCCCGCATTTCTTTTCGCTGTATCAGCTGATAACGGCGGACCGGCGAAGTGGTATGCTGTAACTGGTGCATTACTCATTCTGCTGGTTATTTATGGAACCTATAAGTCAATTCTTGGCCGGAAAACGGCATACCGGTTACTGCTGAGGATTAAGCCTGATGCTGAAGTGCTAATTGATGAGATTATCAATAATAAAATTGTGACCAGGTATTTTTTAGCCACTGTCCTTGTCTCCGTATTTATTGAATTTGCCGGAATTGCTCATGTTTACATCTCAATGGCAGCCCTGCATCTTACCCCATCCTTACAGAGTGCGATAATCGCATACATTATTGTGGTCCTCTTCCTGATTATCTCTCCATTTTTAAGAGGCCTGGGGGCTATTGAGGTTTCCATGTCCTACATTCTTATTCATTCAGGTTACGGAAACACTGACGCTGTTGCCATCACCCTGCTATTCAGGCTCTTTGAATTCTGGCTGCCTCTTTTTGCGGGAATTATGAGTTTTTTACTAAAGATCGGAAAACTACTCAGGAGAATATTGCCATCATTCCTGATCTTTACCCTCGGTATAGTAAATATCTTATCCGTTCTGTCACCCGGAGTTCCCGAGAAACTCCAGTTATTGAGAGATTATCTGTTTTTTGATGTCGTAAACTTTTCAAACGGATTTGTTCTCATTACCGGACTCCTTCTTCTTTTTACTGCAGCCTTTATGTTAAAAGGGCTTCGGATGTCATGGTGGTTTGCAACAATTCTCACCCTGTTTTCAGCAGTCGGACATATTACAAAAGGCATAAATTACCCGGAAGCAGGAATCGCTCTGTTTGTGCTTTTATCACTGATCACCACAAAAAAAGAGTACAATGTGAAACCAAATTCATGGGTCAGATCAATGGGCATTAAGGCCGCTCTGTTGATTATTGCAGTTGTGCTCGTCTACGGAATTGCCGGGTTTTACCTGCTTGATAAAAACCATTTTCAGATTGATTTCAGTATCCTTCAGTCAGTAAAATATACCTTTCTGAATTTTTCTCTTTTAGGAAGCCCTGACCTGGTACCCCGAGACTCTTTCGCTCTTGATTTTCTTTATACAATAAGGATTAGCGGATTTGCCTCGATAAGCTTTCTGGTCTATTCGTTCATCCGGCCATACATCTTCAGGAACAGTTCGTTGCCTGAAGAAATTGAAAAAGCGCAAAGTATCATCCATAATTTCGGGAAATCTGCCCTTGACTATTTTAAATTATATTATGATAAACAGATATTTCTGCCTCCCGGGTACAATTCATTTATTTCATATAAGGTAAGCGGTAATTTCGCCGTAGTCCTTGAGGATCCTGTTGCACCAGACAGGGAGGAAATGAAGAAAATAATAATTGAGTTCCGGAAGTTCTGCTTTGAAAACGGATTGAAAGAGATCTATTACAGGGTGCCGGGAGAAAGTCTTGAGATATATTATGAACTGTCAAAAAAGAGTCTCTTCCTCGGTCAGGAAGCTGTGGTTGACCTGTCGGTCTTTTCACTTGAAGGAGGTGAAAGAAAATCAATCAGAAATGCCCTGAACAAAATTTCAGAACGGGGATATGTGACACGCGTTCATACCCCTCCTCTCAGGGATGGGCTGATACAAAAACTAAAAACTGTAAGTGAAGAGTGGCTGAAGGATGCAGAAAAAAAAGAGATCACATTTTCACAGGGTATATTTGATGAAAAGGAGATTAAGAATCAGACCGTGCTGACAGTGGAAAACAGTGAGGAAAAAATAATGGCATTTCTCAATATCATACCTGATTTTGCGGTAAATGAGGGCACTTATGATCTGCTGCGTAAAACAGTTGACGCTCCTAACGGCATTATGGATTTCATGCTGGTTGAGCTGTTTAAATACTTCAAATCTCAGGGGGTTCGATATGTAAATCTGGGAATGGCTCCGATGTCAGGACTGGATGATCCTCAGAAGTTTGCTGAAAGATCGATGAAATTTGCCTATGAAAAGATACGTTCATTCTCACATTATAAGGGCCAGCGGGAATATAAGGAAAAGTTCAGGCCGGTGTGGCATGACAAGTACCTGATATACGAAAATGATTACGATCTTGTAAGCGTCCCCTCTGTTTTAAACCACATAATAAAATCGTAAAGTCCCTGATGATAAACTGCTCTTCCTTCCTTTAAAAAGCTGCAGTTATAGTTTTATCTCCCCTGAGATAAAAGGTTCGGAGGCAGTCTGAATACCCGTGGCTACCTCAGGTATGATGCCCATCCTGACATAAACAGGACGGATTATTCTCTTAAGTTCAGGCAATTTCTTATAGAATACGATGGCACCAGCAATAATTGCAATTCCACCGGCGAGTATTGTTCCAGGTGTGCCAACCAGCTTTGCAAGGCCTCCTGCAAGAAGACTGCCAAATGGGGCGGTTCCCATAATGGCCATTGTATAAAAACTCATTACCCTGCCCCGTTTATCGTCATCGGTAATTGTCTGTAAAATCGTATTGCTTGCCGCTGTATGCATCATCATACCCAGTCCTGTAAAAACCATCAGAACCATGGAAAGGATAAAGAACCTTGAGAAGGACATCATGATTAGTCCGGCGCCAAACAGCGCTGCTGAAGCAGGAATGAGCCTGCCGAGTTTAATAACCGTCTCCCTGGAGGCAAGAAAAAGAGCCCCCAGCAAAGCACCAGATCCGGCTGCTCCCATAAGGAATCCGTAGGTATGGGATCCTCCATGCAGAATTTCTTTTGCATATACCGGCATTAATACGGTATATGACATGCCCATGAGACTTACAAGGCTCAGTAAGAGGATAAGATGCTTTATGGGGGCAAATCCAAATGTATAGTCAAACCCTTCCTTCAGCTCTTTAAAAATAGGAGTCCCGCTCCTCATCACTTCTTTTTTCGGGACCTTCATTGCAAGTAGAGATGCTATTACAAAAATGTAACTGACGGCATTGGAGAGAAAACAGATACCTTCAGAGGTGACAGTAAGCATTATGCCTGCCACAGATGGGCCTATCAGCCGGGCCCCGTTAAACATCAATGAATTAAGGGCTATTGCATTCCCAAGGTCTTCCTTTTTCTCCACCATATCAACTACAAAAGACTGTCTCGAAGGCACATCAAAAGCATTTATACATCCGATAAAAACACTTAAAACAACTATATGCCATATATCAAGCAAACCTGCAATGCTCAACCAGGCGAGTATACCCGCCTGTATCATAGCCAGGATCTGGGTTACAAGGAGCACCCTGTATCTGCTCCAACGATCAGTAAGGACACCTGCAAAAGGGGCAAGCAGAAAGGTTGGTATCTGGCCGGCAAAGCCGACCACACCCAGGAGGAATGGAGAGCCAGTCATCTGATACACAAGCCATGGCAATGCGATACGCTGCATCCAGGTGCCTATCAGTGATATGCTTTGACCACTGAAGAAAAGACGGTAGTTCCTGTACTGAAGTGATCGGAATACTATCCTTGCTCTTCCTGAAATCCCTGTTCTGTTGACTTTTGCGCCCTGTATCATCAGGAAAATTTCCTTAATAACAGTTCCTTCAGACTGACCTGTTAAAAATCAAGTCTGACTGAAAATCCTCCCGGGTGGACATTTACGGTCCACTCGCTCTCAGGTCTGTCAGCTCCCTGATTACCTGCCATTGCCTGCTCCCCGCAATACCGTTCATAATCCCTTATCGCCCTTGTGGGCTGGGTCCAGATCTGGGCCTCGGTTATAACGGTATTAAGAGCAAAATTCCCGAGTCCGTCGAGAAAAGTACGCTTAAATCCAAGCCATGTAATCAGGCCGCTTCCGAGATTTACAGCACCTGCAACGGCGTGCACTTTCCATGATCTGCCCTCTTTTTCCCTCAGTGCCAATGCTTTCAGTAATTCTGCAGACTGCTCGTATGACAGGGGCTCTGCTCCTGATGCATTATAACCGCCTTTTGGCCTACCGTATGATGCATCCTTAGGCAACACTGGTGTCAGAAGCTGTCCCACAGCGCCCAGGAAGGTTGTAGCCGCTCCCAGCACCATATCCTGTCTTAATGACTTATCCTCTGAGGTAAAATATACTACTCCTTGTCCTGCAGTGGCTGCACTGTAACCCCCCAGCCATGCGTACCACCATGCCTGTGCACGGGCCCTGTCCTGGTTGGCCAGATCACTGAGATCATGAATCATATTATCTGACGTTGAATCTGCTGAAACCACCTGTCCTGCAAGCGGCGAAAGCGGCAGCAGAAAAATGAACAAAAACGGGATTGCCCTTAGTCCGGTTTTACTGAATATTTCTTTCATCGGGACCTCCTAACTGTTATTACCGGTTAAAAGTGCAGACTCCCTGAGCCTCGTAGAGCATATAAAGCTTACAAGCATTAATCCCGTCATTATAATCAGCGGCCTTGTCATTGAACCAGTCCCTGCAGCCTTGAATGCATCCATGCCAAAAATGAATGCTATCCCGGAAACCTGTCCCATCATCAGAAGAAAACCGTTGGAAGTGCCCTCGGAAACAGGGTAAGTAACCTCCGCACCGTATTGAAAGCCAATTGGTCCGGAAGAGAGCAGGAAAAATCCGAACAGAGTCCCCGAGACAAGAAGCAGCGGATAATTCGTGGCAAAGGTGATGCCTGCAAGGCCCAGGGTAGACCCTGCCAGTGCGAGGAGTATAAAAGGTATCCGCTTCTTGCTGCGGTCAGAAAGCAATGGGGATAATCAGAGCCCCGAAAATGCCTCCGACTATCATCAGCCCGCCGGTGATCCCCGCCTGTTCTGCGGTGAAGCCTCTCGGACCCAGGATATTCTCGATCCACGTTGTGACGGCATTGAAAACACCGAGTCCTATAAAGAAGATAAGCATCAGCCATTTAAAGTCCCTGTTCCTGAAAATCAGTTTAAGGCCGTCAATAGCAAGGGCACGTTCTTCCTGTCCCGGAAGGCATGGTGCAGTGAGAGGGCGTTCTCTGGCTAAAACTATGAAAACGACTGCCGAAACTATTGAGAGAATCCCGTATATGTAGAGTGTACCACCAATGCCAGACCCGTTGACCAGAAAGGGTGTGAGACTCATTCCGGCAAGTATCCCGACATACATTGACAGGGTTCCAAGTCCTGAGGCTGTAGCTCTTTCACTGATCGGGAACCATCTTGCCGCTACCTTTGTAATTGAGTTTAACAGAAACGGCTGACCGATTGCAATGCCGATCTGCGATATCAGGAGCATATTATAGTCTACCCCGACAAGTCCGCGCATCAATCCGAACAGAGCCGTAAAAATAACCCCGATGCCTACTCCGATACGAATACCGTAAGTATCTATAATCCACGATGCGGGGATTGAAACAAACAGGTAAACAATCATAAAGCACATAGAAAGAATGCCGATCTTAAGGTCTGAAACACCATAGTATACGGTGGCATCGCTCGTTATCGGCGCAAAGGTGATCCACATAAGCTGATTGACCGCAATAGCCAGCATGAACACGCTGAGCATAATCCACCTGTATCCGTAAACCCTGAATTCTGTATTTTGCATAAGCTCTTTTTGAAATTCCATCTAAGTAAAAGCAAATTTTCTATTATTATCCGGCTGATTCATTATTTGTGCAACATAACCGGCTCGCTCAGCCATTTATGTTAATTTTACCTATCCTGATCCGTAATCATATAACCTGACAGGAAACCAGTGAAGATCCTTATCAGAAACGGCACAGTTGTTACAGGTTCGCAAAATCAAACTGCAGATATCCTCATTCGTGACGGTACTGTGATTGAGGTGGCTCCGGGTTTGCCGGAAAACGACGCTGACCGGATAATAGAGGCAGGTGGAAAATACATTCTCCCGGGAGGTGTTGATCCTCACGTGCACATGCACCTCCCGGGGCCGGCCGGGTTCTCTTCCGATGATTTTTATACCGGCAGCAGAGCCGCCCTTTACGGCGGAACAACAACCCTCATCGATTTTGTCACACCGGCAAGAGGGGAATCGCTGCCAAAAGCTCTTGAAAAAAGGATGGAGGAAGCAAAGTGCTCACTTGCTGATTTTTCATTTCATGTCAGCCCTGTAGAGTGGAGAAAAACCACAGAAGATGAAATCAGGGAATGTCTTTCTGCCGGGGTGACCTCCTTTAAGGTTTATATGGCCTACAGGGACACGGTGGGCCTGAATGATCAGGACATCCTGGAGGTTATGAAATCTGTAGCTGTGGCCGGAGGAACTGTAACTGTGCACTGCGAAACCGGTGATGAAATTGAGGAACTGCGCGACAGATATTACGGCGAAGGATATACCGGGCCCTTTTATCATCATCTGTCAAGGCCTTCAGCGACGGAGAGTGAGGCCGTAGCCAGGGCTGTCGGGCTTGCTGAAAAGGCTGCCTGCCCTCTGTACATAGTACATGTTTCGGCCAAAGAATCGCTGAAGCATATAAGGGAGGCACAGGCCAGGGGACAGAAGGTGTTTGCTGAGACCTGCCCGCAATATCTGCTCCTTGACAGTTCCAGATACCTGGGCGATTTTAATCACACGGCGCCGTATATAATGAGTCCTCCCCTTCGCACCAGGGAAGACAACGAGGCATTGTGGGCCGCACTGGCTGACGGAACTGTAAGCGTCGTTGGTACTGATCATTGTCCCTTTACATTGGCACAGAAGGAAACAGGTATTGACGACTTCAGAAAAATTCCCGGTGGAGCCGGCGGTGTGGAACATCGTCTGGCACTGCTTTATACTTACGGTGTCCTCGGAAACCGTATCAGCATGAACCGGATGGTTGAACTGATTTCTGCAAACCCGGCAATGATTTTCGGACTCTATCCGAAAAAGGGAACTGTGGCGACAGGTTCAGATGCTGACCTTGTCATATGGAATCCTGATGTACAGGATATCATTTCATCAGCAACGCACCACCAGAATTGTGATATCAATATCTACGAAGGATTTCGCGTCAGGGGAAATGCAGACTGCGTCATTGCAGGCGGCAGGGTTATAATTGAAAACGGCATTTTGACCGGTCAGCAGACAGGCGGCAGATTCTTATCGCGACCGCTGTGCTGAACCCACACGTTTCCGGTTCCGTTCAAGAATATCGCGCAGTACCTCACCCGGATTTGCAAACCTGTTTGTCAGCATCATAGCAGCAATTATGTAAGGTTTAAACCCTGCCTCGCGGTAAGTTTTGATCCTGTAACGCTCAAAGGCAGCTGCGCTTACCTCTCCCCTTTCGCATGAGATGCCGCTGATGTCGGCAGGCAGGCAGTGCATGTAAAGAGCATCACCGTTCCTTGTTGTTTTCATCTTCGCCTCATCATACTCCCAGCCGGCAAACTTTGCATTATTGGCCAGACAGGCCTGCTCAAGCTCCTTAAGGCCTGCCTTATCTGCATTTTTCAGAAGTTCAGTGCGCTGCTGCATTATGTTAAACGGAGCCCAGCTCTTCGGATAGACAATATCTGCATCCTTCATTGCTTCAGTCATCGAGTGGCTGATGCTGAACGATCCGCCGCTCTGCTGTGCATTCTTCCCTGCAATATCGATAATCTCAGGTATCAATCCATAACCCTCGGGGTAGGCAAGTTCGATATTCATCCCGAAACGGGAGAAAAGTGAGATGATTCCCTGCGGTACCGAAAGCGGTTTTCCGTAACTGGGTGAGTAGGCCCAGCTCATCACGATCTTCTTCCCCCTGAGGTTTTCGAGAGAACCGTAGACATCACGAAGATGCATCAGATCGGCCAGCGACTGTGTCGGGTGATCCATGTCGCACTGCAGGTTTATTATCCCCGGACGGACCGGCAGCACTCCCTCGCTGAAACCTTCATCGAGGGCGGCTCCTACCTCTCGCATGTACCTGTTGCCCTCTCCGAGGAATATATCATCGCGGATGCCAATAAAATCAGACATGAACGAGATCATGTTCGCCGTCTCGCGAACAGTCTCTCCGTGAGCTATCTGTGACTTTTCCTCATCCAGGTCCTGCACTGCCAGACCCAGCAGGTTGCTCGCCGAAGCGAATGAAAAACGGGTGCGCGTTGAGTTGTCACGGAAATTGGAAATAGCCAGACCAGAGTCGAATACCCTCGGAGAGATATTCTCTTTCCTCAGTTCCATGAGCACTGCAGCCACATCCAGCACCAGCCTGAGGTCGCTTTCGCTCTTCTCCCAGGTGAGCAGAAAATCACTGTTGTGCATTCCGGAACTGGTTTTGCACAACTCTTCAATCTTATCTTTCAGGTTCATTCTGATAATTGTTTAAGTACATCACCGGGATGAGTCCGCCGGCTACCGTTTGCCGGCTTCCTCAAAGGCATAAGCGGCATAAAATGCCGATGCGGTGACCAGATCGCTTACAGGCACCTTTTCATCGGGGGCGTGGGCAAGTACCTCGTTGCCGGGGCCGAAACCAATCGTTGGAATCTTATAGACGCCGCAGGTCATAATGCCGTTTGTGGAAAATATCCATTTGTCAACCCTGGGCTCCCTGCCGAACAGGTTTTTAAACGCGCTGACCCCGGTAAGTACTGACTCATGGTTTTCATCCACCACCCATGTCGGATAGTATTTGTCCATGCCGTACTCGAGACCGGTATAGGCTTTTTCGGAATAGTGCAGGGTATTTACCCGCGCATTCATTCCGCTTACAATCTCTTCTATCTCCTTTACTGCTGACTCCTGAGTCTCGCCTGCTGTCAGCCTCCGGTCAACGTGAATACGGGCATAGTCTGACACTGCGCACAGCGAAGGACTTGATGATATAATCTCCGAGATTGTCACGCTTCCTTTCCCCAGGAACTCGTCAAACGCCAGCCTTTCATTCAGTTTCTCTATCTCCAGGGCAGCCCGTGAAGCCATGTAGATTGCATTTTTCCCGCGCTCAGGAGCAGAGCCGTGTGATGAAATGCCGTTAAAGTGAACATGCATCTCCATCCGGCCTCTCTGTCCCCGGTAAATTCCAAGATTGGTGGGTTCGGTACTGATGACCAGGTCAGGGATGATCTTATCCTCCTCAATTATGTATTTCCAGCAGAGGCCGTCACAGTCCTCCTCCATCACACTTCCAACAAAATACAGTGTGAGATCACTGTTGAATCCCATCTCTTTGAGAATACGGATTGAAGTAACGAATGCAGCAACCCCTCCGCGCTGGTCTACGGTTCCGCGTCCGTGGACATATCCGTCCCTGATCTCTCCGCCCAGCGGGTCGAAGCTCCAGTTGTCAGGGTTGCCAATGTCGACCGTATCCATATGGCCGTCAATTGCTATGATTTTCTTTCCCCTGCCCATGCGCCCTATCACGTTGCCAAGACCGTCGATAAAGACCTCATCGATGCCCGCCTCTTCCATCTGGCGTTTCAGTTCCAGCTGAACCTCCTTTTCCTTCCCGGTGGTAGCCTTTATCCTTACAAGCTTTGACAGGTTTCCTGCAGTGTAGTCGCGATACTTCTCAGACAGGGCATTAATTCTATTATGGATATTTTCCATATTTTCTTTTTTAATTGAAGGGAAATCAAAGTTATATTAAATCCCGATTGGTTTATCTTTGTTAGATGGTAACATTCATCCTTAATAATGAGAAGGTCAGTACCGGCATTGCTTCCGGGTCATCTCTCCTTGATTTTATTAGGTACGAAAAAGGTCTTACCGGCACCAAGATAGGATGCCGGGAGGGCGATTGCGGAGCATGCACTGTTCTTATGGGCACATATGAAAACGGGACGACAAGTTACAGAAGCGTTGTCTCCTGCCTTACACCCCTTATAAATGCGCACGGTAAACATATTGTCACGGTTGAAGGACTGCAAATGGAAACCCTGACACCGGTTCAGGAGGCTATCGTAAACCACGGGGCGACACAGTGCGGCTTTTGCACCCCGGGGATTGTGATGTCACTGACAGCCTGCAGCCTGTCTCCGGAGAGGACCACCGTGGAATCAGCCATAGCTTCCATCAGTGGCAACATATGCCGCTGTACCGGTTACAAATCGATAGAAAAAGCCGCTGAGGCTATCGCCATACTCCTCAGGGAAAAAGACGTCAATGACCCTGTGTGGTGGCTTGTTCAGCAGAAGCATCTGCCTGACTATTTCCTGACAATCGGGTTAAGGCTTATCGAAATACTCAGAGCTGATCCCCATCCCGGGAACGGCGATTTTAAAATTGCAGGCGCCACTGACCTGATGGTACAAAAGGCTGAGGTGCTATACGGGGCTGAGGTTGTCTCTCTCGGTAACAGGGAAGAACTCAGGGGCATAAGGATCAGTAACGGCAAGTGCCATATCGGGTCAGCCACCACTTTCAGTGAGCTGGCAGAGTCACCGGATTTAGTCAAATTCATCCCGGATATTTCTGCATATATGAAGCTTGTCGCTTCTGAATCTGTAAGAAATATGGCGACCGTCGCAGGGAATATCGTCAATGCATCACCCATCGGTGACATAACTGTCATGCTGCTTGCCCTGAATGCCAGGCTTGCCATAAGCGGACCTGACGGTGAGAGAAACGTAATGCTTAAGGATTTTTTTCAGGGATATAAAAAGACGGATCTGGGTGCCGGAGAGATAATTAAGCGTATCTCATTCGAATACAAGCATGAGCCTGCCCTCTTCAGTTTTGAAAAGGTAAGCAGGAGGAAGCACCTCGATATTGCCAGCGTAAACAGTGCACTGCACGTGACATTGGAGGGTGATAAAATAAGGGACTGCATTCTCTCAGCAGGCGGCGTGAGCCCCATACCCCTTCTGCTGAGGAAGACAAGTCATTTCTTCAGAGGCAAACCTGTTACACCAGATATCATAATGAAGGCAAGCATCATCATGCAGGACGAAATTTCCCCCATAAGTGACGTAAGGGGCAGTGCCGAGTACAAGAGACTGCTGCTGAGACAACTGCTTGTGGCTCATTTTATAAAACTGTTTCCGGAGAGTATGAACTTCAGTATTGGTGTGTTATGAATAACCTGGATTCAGCGAGCCATGCAACAGGCAGATCAGTGTACCTCGACGATATCCCTGTATTGAAGAATACCCTGCACGGTGTCGTGTATGACTCTCCGCTTCCGCACGCAAAAGTAACCAGTCTTGATGTCACCGATGCACAGTCACTCCCCGGCGTTGAAGGCATATTCACCTGGAGAGATATTCCCGGCGATAATGACATTGGAGGAATCATCGCTGATGAGCCGCTGTTTGCCACTGATGAGGTACACTACAGGGGACAGCCCCTGGCGTTGATAGTTGCTGCTGACGAGCACATTGCCCGTAAAGCGCTGGACCTGATAAAGATTGAAACCGAGGAGCTGGAGGTAATTACTGACCCGCGGAAGGCCCACGAGAAGGGGATGCTGCTTATCCCTTCGCGCACTTTCAGCATGGGGGACATCGCCGGCGCATGGGCAGAGTGCGATCATATTTTCGAGGGCACAGCCTCAAGCGGAGGCCAGGAACACCTCTATCTTGAGACACAGGGGGCATATGCATATCCTGCAGAAAATGGCTGCATTAAAATCCATTCCTCAACTCAGGGACCGACGCTTGTACAAAAGGTGGCCGCACGGGTGCTGGGTATCCCGATGAACCGTATTGAGGTTGATGTTACACGTCTTGGCGGTGCCTTCGGAGGCAAAGAGGATCAGGCTACTGCCGTGGCAGTAATGGCTGCACTGGCATCTTTCCGGCTGCAGCGTCCGGTAAAGATCACCCTGAACCGCATTGATGACATCCGGATGACGGGAAAACGTCATCCCTACACTTCGGACTTCAGGATCGGCCTGACACACGACTGTAAAATAATAGCCTACAGCGCCGTAATGTACCAGAACGGCGGGGCTGCAGCGGACCTTTCACCGGCAATTATGGAGCGTACACTGTTCCATTCGACAAATGCATACTACATACCGAACACTGAAGTGACGGTGCACAGCTGCAGGACAAATCTGCCCCCGAATACAGCATTCAGAGGTTTCGGAGCTCCCCAGGGAATGTTCGTCATCGAGGCTGCTATTGCCAAAGCTGCCGAGGAGCTGGGGATACCCGCACATCTGGTACAGCAGGCCAACCTGCTCTCCGAAGGTGATGAATTCCAGTACGGCCAGAAGGCAGAAAACGTAAACATCGGCAAATGCTGGGAAAATCTTGACAAAAAGTTCAACCTTGCTAAGATCGAAAAGGAGATCGCCCACTTTAACAGCATTGATGCCTTCAGGAGAAGGGGTATGGCGGTGATGCCAATCTGCTTCGGAGTATCGTTTACAAATACCTCGATGAACCAGGCTCGCGCACTGGTGCATATATATAATGACGGAAGCATCGGGATAAGCACCGGCGCCATCGAGATGGGACAGGGAGTAAATACCAAACTTGCTCAGATAGCAGCAACTGTCTTCTCTGTCGGTATCGAAAGGATAAAGCTGGAATCGACCAATACCTCCAGGGTGGCAAACACCTCTCCCACGGCGGCCAGTTCAGGAGCTGACCTGAACGGCAACGCCCTGCTTGCCGCCTGCAATGAACTCCTCGTGAGACTGAAATCCGTTGCAGCCCTGATGCACGACTGCAATGTCGAAGATGCAGCGATACTGAAAGAAAAGGTGGTAATAAAAGGAGTTGTGACCGATACAACCTGGGAGAAGCTGGTGCAGACAGCCTTGCTTAAAAGAGTCTCACTGACGGAGAACGGCCATTATTCCACGCCGGAAATCTTCTTTGACAAGAAAATTGAAAAAGGCCATCCGTTTGCCTATCACGTTTACGGAGCAGCGGCGGTCACGGTCACACTCGACTGTCTGAGAGGGACGTATAAGGTAGACGATGTGCTGATTGTCCATGATTTCGGCAACAGCATCAACCTGGTCATAGACAACGGTCAGATAGAAGGAGGAGTAATGCAGGGCATCGGATGGATGACTATGGAGGAAGTTACGTTCAGTGACACGGGAAGGCTTATGACAGACACTCTTTCGACATATAAGGTACCGGATATCTACTCTGCCCCGTCACGTGTGGTGTGCTATGCACTGGAGACATCAGGACCGGAACTGGCCATCTTCAGGTCAAAGGCAGTGGGTGAACCTCCGTTTATGTACGGTATCGGCGCTTTCTTCGCACTGTGCAAAGCTGTAAAGTCTTTCTCACCTGAATGTATAACAGACTTTGATGCCCCCCTGACGCCGGAAAAGGTGCTGATGAGGCTATATAACCACTAATGCCTGCAACCGCACATGCCCGACAAATTTCATCCTGTTTCGCTCAGACTCCTTCTTAAAATCATTTTAAAAGAACTGCATAGCCGGGGCACCGTTTTCGGCATCCCCGAAGAGCTGTTCTTTGTTCCTGAAAGGCACCCGGATCTGGTGACCGTGCTCTTCGGGCACCGTCTTGAAACGCCGGTGGGCGTTGCAGCCGGCCCTCATTCCCAGATGGCACAGAATATTATTGCTGCGTGGCTGACGGGAGCCAGATACATCGAACTGAAGACGGTCCAGACTCTCGACGAACTTAAGGTTCCGAAACCCTGCATCGATATTCGCGATGAAGGGTATAACTGCGAGTGGTCACAGGAACTGAAGATAAAAGAAAGCTTCAATGAGTATCTGAATGCATGGATAATAATTCATGTGCTTAACCACCGACTCAGACACGGTGATGATCCCGGCACCGTCTTCAACATGAGCGTGGGTTATAACCTGGAGGGGATCATGAACGAAAATGTTCAGTGGTTCCTGTCAAAGATGAGAGACTGTGAAGCTGAGCTTGCAGCCAGGCGCGAAGAGATAAGCGATATCTGCCCGGAGATTTTTGATCTGCACATTCCTTCTGAATTATCCGACAATATAACGCTGTCGACAATGCACGGCTGTCCGGCAGGCGAGATCGGGGACATTGCCCGCTACCTGCTTGAGAAGAAGAAGCTGCACACCCTCGTCAAACTGAATCCCACCCTCCTGGGGCCGGAAAAGCTCAGGGATATTCTCAACAATAATCTCCGCTTTAAAACTTCGGTGCCTGACGGCGCTTTTGAACATGACCTCAAATACCCTGATGCTGTAAGAATTATAAGTGCCCTGCAAAAGACAGGCACAGATAACGGTCTTCAGTTCGGGCTGAAGCTCACCAACACCCTGGAGACTGTTAATGACGGAAAAGTTTTTGACAGCGACGCAGCGAATGATGTACATGAGCGGCCGCGCCCTGCACCCGATTTCCGTAAAACTTGCGGAAAAACTGCAGCTTGATTTCGGGGGCGGGCTTCTGATTTCATTCTCAGGAGGAGCCGATGCATTTAACATATCCGACCTTTTAGCAGGTGGGTTTAAGACAGTCACAGTCTGTACTGATCTTTTAAAACCCGGCGGATACATGAGGATGAACCAGTACTTTGTTGAGATTGAGAAAAGAAATATCAAACCTGGTCTTCTTACCGGCAGTGCGGCACTGTCAAACCTGAGTCGTTATGCCACGGAAGTCCTGCACTCGGAAACTTACCGGAGGGATTACATCAGAACTCCTGATATAAAGACCAGGCGTGAACTCGAAACGTTCGACTGTATCTCTGCCCCGTGCCGTGATACCTGCGCCACTAATCAGGATGTGCCGGACTACCTCTGGTTTACTTCTGCCGGCCGGTTCGAAAAAGCATATGAGACGATACTGAAAACCAATCCTTTCCCCTCTGTCACCGGAATGGTTTGTGATCATCTCTGCCAGGGTAAATGCACACGCGTTAATTATGATAATCCCTTACAGATCCGCGAGGTGAAGCGGTTCATTTCAGAGCAGGAAGAGGTGAAGCTAAAACCGGCGGACGACAATGGACTGAGAGCAGCCGTCATCGGCGCCGGGCCTTCGGGGCTCTCCTGCGCATATTACCTTCGTCTGGCAGGATTTGCAGTCGACGTTTTTGAGGCAAAAGATAAGGCCGGGGGAATGCTGCAGTTCGCTATTCCGGGCTTCAGGCTGACTGATGATGCCGTAGACAGGGATATAAGACGGATTACTGATCTCGGCGTTAACATACTGTACAACAGCAGGGTCGACAGTAATGCCTTTGAAGCACTTAAAAAGGATTATCAGTACATATTTAGCCGGGCCCGGCGCACAGCTTTCGACACCCCTTGAAATTGAGGGCTCCAACGCCGCCGGGGTTCTTGAACCCCTTGGTTTCCTGTTTGATGCCAGGCAGTCAAAGAGCACAAAAATCGGCAGGAATGTTGTGATAATTGGCGGCGGAAACACCGCAATGGATGCTGCCCGCACAGCCTGGCGCCTGGCTGGTGAAAACGGCAGGGTGACAGTGGTCTACCGTCGCACTCTGAACGAGATGCCCGCTGATCAGGGCGAGATAAAAGCGGTGCTGGAAGAGGGAGTCGAAATAATCGAACTCACATCACCTGAAAAGGTGCTTGAAAAAAACGGCAGGGTACACGCTTTGCTGTGCTGCAGGATGGAACTGAAAGGTGTTGACGGTAAGGGCAGACCGATGCCTGTAAAGATCGCAGGCTCTGAGTTTGAGATACCATGCGATACTGTCATTCCGGCAATAGGCCAGCAGACTGATATCGCCTTTGCAACTGCCGCAGATCTTGCTGGCGACCGGAACTCATACAGGACAAAACTGGAGAAAGTATATACAGGCGGCGATGCCATGCGCGGCGCCTCAACTGCCATCAACGCCATCGGTGACGGCCGGAAGGCCGCCGCCGGAATTATTGATGACGCAGGATTAAAATTCGGTATTGAAAAACCAGGCGGGAGGAAGAATCTGCCGAAAAGGGAGCTGATGATTAAAAGGGCCATCCGCACGCCTGCACAACAGATCCCGGAGCAACAGCAGAACCGTCTCAGAAACTTCGACCCGGTAAGTGAGACCATGACCAGGGAAGCCGTAATGAATGAAGCTGACCGGTGCCTGTGGTGCGATGAGATTTGCAATATCTGCACCACCGTTTGCCCTAACTTCGCAAACCTCGGATATGAGATAGCCCCTGTCAGATATGACCTGCAGAAGGCAACAATGTCAGAGACCGGAGTGGTGGAGATAACTGACGACAGGGTCTTCGAGGCCGCGCAGAAATACCAGATACTGAACATTGCCAATTTCTGCAACGAATGCGGTAACTGCAACACCTTCTGCCCCTCGGCAGGCGCACCTTACAGGGACAAACCAAGGTTTTACCTGACGGTTTCTTCTTTCAACGAAGCAGAGGAAGGTTACTACTTTGCGAATCTTAAAGACCGTAAGAATTTGATTTTCAAACATAAGGATCATATCACAACACTTACTGAGCTGGCCGGTGAATATGTTTATGAAAATGACTATGTAATCGGACGGTTCTCAAAGGAAGGGTTCAGGCTCCTGGAGGCTGAATTCAAAACCCCCTGTGTCAGAGAAGCACATTTTATGAAGGCGGCAGAGATGAGTGTCCTGATAAAAGGAGCTGAAGAACTGGTGTTCGAATGAGACGGCAGAGCGGATAAATAGGCCTATAATGGTTAACTTGCAGGATAGTTTTTTTGAAATACTCAACTTATATGATAGAGCCCGTTGACAAGGTCACTAATGACAAAGCACTGCAGAATGCCGTAAACTGTTTCAGGGAAAGGGGTATAATTCTGCCGACCTTCGAGCAGCAAAGAAACCCGGATCTCATCCCGGATAAAATCAAATCACGGCTTAAAAAGATCGGGCTCTGGGATGTCAATCCGCTGAACCTTTTCCGTATAACCTGGAAAAACGAACCGGCTGAAGCCGGCGGACTTTACGGGGGCGTGAACTTTATTGAGCTCCCGCAGTCCCTCACAGGTGTTGCTGCGCGCATAATTCTCCTTATCGGAAAATGGTTCCCCACCGGTGCACACAAGGTGGGGGCGGCATACGGATGCCTTGCGCCAAGAATTATCACCGGAGGATTTGATCCTACCTACCATAAGGCTGTATGGCCCTCGACAGGTAACTATTGCAGGGGCGGAGCCTTCGACTCGCGGCTGATGGGCACCGAATCGGTGGCCATTCTGCCCGAAGGAATGAGCAAGGAACGCTTTACCTGGCTTCGTGATGTCATCGGCTCTGAGGTTATTGCCACTCCGGGCTCTGAATCGAATGTCAAGGAGATATACGACAAATGCTGGGAGATACGCAGGACCAGACCCGAGTGCATAATATTCAACCAGTTTGACGAGTTCGGCAATCCCGCCTGGCATTACAATGTCACAGGCAATGCCGTGGAGGAAGTATTTGAAAGTGTCAGAGGCCCCGAAAGCCGTCTGGCAGCCTACATCTCAGCCACCGGGTCAGCCGGGACAATTGCTGCAGGGGACTGGCTCAGAACAGTGGCACCTCATGTTAAGGTTGTAGCCTCGGAAGCACTGCAGTGCCCCACCCTCCTGATGAACGGTTTCGGCAGCCACAGGATTGAGGGAATAGGCGATAAACATGTTCCCTGGGTGCACAACGTCAGAAACACAGACGTTGTCACCGCCATAGACGATGAGGACTGTATGAGGATATTCAGGCTCTTCAATGAGAAAAAAGGTCATGAGTACCTGAAGTCGGCAGGCATAGACGATAAAATCATTAATGACCTTCACCTGATAGGCATTTCGGGTATCGCCAATATGATCTCCGCCATAAAGACCGCAAAGTATTTCGAACTGACCGGCGACGATATCATAATAACGATTGCAACCGACTCTGCCGATATGTACAAATCACGGCTCGGTGAGCTTTCTGCCGAACGGGGAGAATATTCGGATATTCAGGCTGTTAAGGACCTTGAAAAGTGCATTCTGGGCATCTGTACCGATAACATGAAGGAGCTGGGCTTCAATGACCGAAAGGCCCTCCACAACCTGAAATATTACACCTGGGTAGAGCAGCAGGGTAAAGATGTGGAGGAGCTGAACCAACTCTGGTCAGACGAAAAGATATGGAACAGGATGTTCAACCAGGTTGAGCACTGGGATATGCTCATAAATGAGTTTAACGAAAGGACAGGCCTGATGAAGGACCTTTAGTCCCTGAAGAGGCCGTTTTCCATAATGAGTCTTACAATGAACCGGAACAGGTTTATATATAAATGCACCGACTGCGGCAGAGAATACAATGGCGGCGACACAATCTACCTGTGCCCTTCATGCAGTGCCACCAATACAGCCGCAGAACCTCCTTCAGGAGTGCTGAATGTCCTGTATGATTACCCCGATGTGCAAAAAAGAAATCCGGATTTTGACTGCCTTAAGAAAAGCGGATTCATTGATCTCCTTCCCATTGCTTCGGTTAAAAGCCTTCCGCCACTTCGCGTGGGCAACACACCACTGTATACCGTAAATAATATTGGCAGTGAGAAAGTGGACTTCCGTCTGCATCTTAAGGACGACTCACAGAACCCCACATGGTCATTCAAAGACAGGGCTTCTGCACTGGTGTCGGCCTACGCCAGGGAAAACGGGTTTGAAACAATAGTTGCTGCCTCTACGGGTAATGCCGGATCTTCCCTGGCCGGAATATGCGCTTCACAGGGCCAGAGAGCAGTCGTGATTGTGCCTGAAAAGGCCCCGCTGGCAAAGCTTACACAGATAATAATGTACGGCGCAACCCTGGTGCCCGTCAAAGGCACCTATGACGAGGCCTTTGATCTGAGCATCAGGGCGTCATCGGAGTTCGGATGGTACAACCGCAATACAGCCTACAATCCGCTTACAACAGAGGGAAAGAAAACCGTTTCATTCGAACTGTATGACCAGCTGAAATACAGTGTCCCTGACAGAATTTTCGTGCCTGTGGGCGACGGGGTGATAATCTCAGGTATCTACAAGGGTTTCGAGGATCTCCTCCTGCTTAACATAATTGACCGCATGCCGGTCATTGTTGCGGTACAGTCGGAGAAAAGCGATAACCTCGTCAGGAATATTCCGTTGAAGAAGTTCACGGTAATTCCCTCCTCTACCCTGGCCGACTCAATTTCAGTAGATATCCCGAGGAATTTTCTGATGACCCGCCGGTATATGCAGAAATACGGAGGCGAAGCCGTCACAGTGACTGACGAAGAGATCCTCGGCGCATCATCGTTACTGTCACGTACCACCGGTCTGTTTGCAGAGCCCGCCGCCAGTGCCGCATTTGCGGGGTTGCTCTCATACCGCCGCGACAACAGGATCAGGGAGGACAGTGACAATGTTGTGATGCTTACGGGCAGCGGCCTGAAAGACCTGAAGGCAGTGTCAGGCATCATCAGTATGCCCCGGTCAATTTATCCCTCAGTTGATGAGCTCAGGAGCCTGTTCCCATGATTGATTACACTCTCAACGGCATCAGAAGGTCTTTCGCGGGTAACGAGGAGGAATCTCTCTTAACCCACCTGAGGCTGGAAAACGGCATCACATCTGCCAAAGACGGTTGCTCGGGACAGGGTGTTTGCGGAGCCTGCACCGTAGAGATAAACGGCAGCGCAAAGCTGGCCTGCAGGACAAAGATGAAAGACCTGGAAGGCGCCGTTATACTGACCACTGAAGGACTGCCGGAAAGCTTCAGAAAGGTCATTGCCTCAAATTTTGCCAGGCTGGGAGCGGTACAGTGCGGTTTCTGTTCCCCGGGAATGATAATGAGGGCAAAGTGCCTCTACAACATAAACAAAAATCCTTCCCGCGACGACATCATAAAGGCAATTAACCCGAACCTGTGCAGATGTACGGGTTATGTTAAGATTATCGATGCCATAGCAGCAACGTTTAAAGAACTGAACGGAGAGGCTGCTACCGCCGGGGAGATCTCAGCACTCGTCGGCGCCCGCTACCCGAAATACCTGGCGCAGGAGACAGCCCTCGGTGACAGGGACTTCGTCGATGACATGCGTTTCGAGGGTATGCTTCACGGAGCCCTGCGGTTCAGTGACCACCCCAGGGCGAGGGTGGTCAGGATTGACTTCGCCGAAGCACTGAAAGCAGAAGGTGTAATAAGGATTTTTACCGCGAAAGATATCCCCGGAGCTCACAGGACAGGACTTATCTTCCGCGACTGGCCTCTGATGATTGACGAGGGTGAGACGACAAACTGCGTAGGCGACGTGCTGGCAGCTGTTGTTGCTGTGACCGAGTCTTCAGCACGGGAAGCTGCAAGGCTTATTAAAGTTGATTATGAAGTTCTCACTCCGGTCACTGAAATGACGGATGCTGTGAAACCTGACAGCACGCAGGTGCATCCCGGCAGGTCTAATGTGCTGGAGACCTGCAGCATAAGATTCGGAGATGCTGATCTAGCTTTAAAGAATGCAGCTTACATCTCATCAGGCATCTATGAGACCCAGCGCATTGAGCACGCTTTCCTGGAAACGGAGACGGCCATAGCTCTTCCTGATGATGACGGAATCAGGCTTTACAGCCAGGGACAGGGTGCTTATGCCGACAGAAAAGCGGTGGCTGAGATACTGGGTATTGAAGAGGACAAGGTAAGGGTGGTGCAGGTGCAGAACGGAGGCGGTTTCGGAGGCAAGGAGGATATTACGGTTCAGGGTCATGCATCGCTTTTTGCATTCCTGCTTAAACAGCCCGTAAGGGTTCATCTGAACAGGGATGAGTCTATTATAATGCATCCCAAACGACACCCGGTAAGGATGGAGATAAGTATCGGATGCGACCGTGCCGGAAAACTTACAGCACTGAGGCTAAATGCGGTGGGCGATACCGGCGCCTATGCCTCGGTAGGCACAAAGGTGATGGAACGGGTGGTTGGCCATGCTACCGGAGCATATGTCATTCCGGCCGTGGATATCAGGTCAGTAACGGTCTATACGAATAACATACCCTCCGGGGCGATGCGGGGCTTCGGTGTACCACAGATAGTTTTTGCTGTCGAAAGCTGTATAGATGAACTTTGCAATTCGGGAGGCTTCGACCGATGGCAGTTCCGCTATGACAACGCCCTTGAAGAGGGCGGTAAAACAGCAACAGGACAGGTGCTTAGAGGTGTAGGCCTGAAGAAGACCCTCCTTGCAGTCAGGGATGAATTCCGGGCAGCTGAATATGCCGGAATAGCCTGCGGCATCAAGAACACCGGCGTGGGCAACGGCATGATTGATGACAGCGAGATATCGATAGAGATCGTCTCAGGAAAAAAAGTTATAGTTAACCACGGCTGGAGCGAGATGGGCCAGGGAATACATACAATGGCGGTACAGATACTCCATCAGGAAACAGGCATTGATCCAGGTATCATTGAGGTCAGGGTGGAAACCGAAGCAGGACTGCCAACAGGAATGACAACATCATCAAGGGCTACAGCCCTGATGGGAAATGCAATTATCGATGCTTCGGAAAGGTTGAAAGAAGATCTCGGGCAGGGTACACTCGAACAGCTTGCAGGAAGAGTCTATAAAGGGAAGTATGTATGCGACTGGACCTGTAAACCAGGTGCTGACAAAGATGAACCAATCATCCATTTTGCATACGGTTACGCAACCCAGGTTGCTATTCTCGACGCTAACGGTGAACTGACAAAGATAATTGCTGCACATGACGCGGGCAGAATTATGAACCGCACGCTTTTCGAGGGGCAGATCGAGGGCGCAATACATATGGGAATGGGATATGCGCTGACCGAGGACCTTCCCATGAAAGATGGCAGGCCGGTAAGTCTGAAGTTTAATGATCTTGGCATAATAAGAGCCTCCGGAATGCCGGAGATAGAGATAATAGGTGTTGAGGAACCTGATCCGGTAGGCCCATACGGCGCCAAGGGCATCGGTGAGATAGGCATGGTACCCACTGCTGCCGCTATTGCCAACGCCCTCTGTGCACGCGATGGTATCCGGAGAACGAAACTTCCCCTGAGAAGGAAAAAATAAAACTGCAAATAACAGACAATCGCGATGTCAGTACTACTTAAGAACGCAACATATATCGACTGGAAAACGCTGGAATTCAGTGTACAGAATATCCTGGCAGAGGAGAAAAAGAATTCAGTCTCCTTTATCGGTGACCCAGACGAGGTGATCCGTAAGCATAAACCTGAGGTGATAGACTGCAGCGGCAAAATTGTCACAAAGTCCTTCGCTGTGGGTCATCATCATGCCTATTCGGCCCTGGCACGGGGAATGGGTGCACCTAAGAAGAGTCCGGAAAACTTCCTGGAGATCCTCAAATACGTATGGTGGACCCTCGACAAATGCCTTGATCCGGAAATGATTGAAGCCAGTGCTCTGGTGACGGCGATAGCCTGTGCAAAGGCAGGCTCTACATTTGTTATCGACCATCATGCCTCGCCATCTGCCGTTAAAGGGTCACTGGGGATAATTGCAAAGGCATTTGAAAAAGTTGGTGCTGTCCCACCTTCTCTGTTATGAGATCTCGGACCGGGACGGACAACAGGTTGCCGCTGAAGGACTTGAAGAGACCGCTTCCTAGCTTGAAGATCATCAGGGACTTGTGGGCCTGCATGCCTCATTCACCGTCAGCAACAACACCCTGAAGCAGGCTGTAGAGATGATGAACCGTTTTAATACCGGCATTCATATCCATGTTGCAGAGGATGTGCATGATCAGGATATCTGCCTGAGGGAACACGGTAAAAGAGTTGTGCAAAGGCTCAGTGAGGCCGGCGTCATGAACTCCCCGAAGACCCTTCTTGTACATTGTCTGCACCTTGAAAACAGCGAAAGGGAAATAATCTGTAACTCCCCTGCCTGGGTGGTTGAGAACAGTGAGAGCAACCTGAATAACAATGTCGGTTATTTCGACGGTGCATGTTTCGGAGAGAATATTATGCTTGGAACCGACGGCATGCACAGCGATATGCTTCAGAGTGCCAAATCGGCATTCTTCAACGGACAGAGGTATGATACAATCAATTATGCCTCGGCTTATGCGCGGTTCAGGAATGTGCACAGGTATCTGAATGAAAATAAATTTACCGGCGACGGTGACAATAACCTGGTTGTGCTGGATTATGACCCGCCCACACCTTTCAACAGAGATAATTTCCCGGGTCATTTTATCTTCGGCATCGGCTCAAGCCATGTCAGGGATGTCATCTCCGGCGGCAGGGTCATAGTGCGCGACAGGCAACTCACAAGAGTCAGTGAGGCTGATGTTATGAGAAACGCCCGCAAACAGGCTGAACGTCTCTGGAAAAAAATGTCAGAATGATCATATTGAAAGCAAAAAATCAATAAATAAAGTCATGTATTACATCTTGTTTTATAAGACAGTCGACGGCTACATTGAAAAGCGAATTCCTTTCCGGCCGCTCCACCTGGACCTGGTAAATGAATCTCATAACAAAGGCAGGCTGGTGATGGCAGGAGCACTGACCGATCCGGCTGACGGTGCCGTATTGATTTTTAAAGCCGACAGTCCGGCAGTGGCTGAAGATTTCGCCAGGAATGACCCGTACGTCAAAAACGGCCTCATAAAAGAGTGGAACGTCCGTCCCTGGAATGTAGTTGTCGGAGGAGACTGACGGTACACTGCCAGAGCAGTGAGCTTTTCCTGAGTTTTCAGCTCACAACCTTCAGGTTAAATGCCCCTTTTTTTGTTACCCCGTACAAACTGAGCCACAGTGGCAGATACATTTCTGTTCCCCTTGCTGCAACTAGTCCGCCCAGGTCAAGAATGTTCTTTTCAGACCATCCGAACATTATCAGTATCCCCTTTACAACTTCCTTGGCCTCCGAATCATCACCACATATAAAAACAGTGTGATCTCCTCCGTTTAAAAGTTGCGGGTTCACCATTAAACCGCACCACATTGTGTTCAGAGTCTTGACGACCCTGACAGCAGGAAATGTCTTCTGAATTTCCTCTCCCAAAGAATTGGAGTTCGAAAGATCACTTATCAGACCCGGGGGCATACCTCTGCTGAAATCCAGGGGATTGGCAATATCTATAAGGATTTTCCCTTTCAGGTTTTCCTCCCCGGCCATTTTTAATGCTCCGATAGAATTGACTCCCTGCGTCGCGTTCACAACTGTCTCCCCGAAAGCTGCTGCCTCGCTGAATGTGCCAAGTTTTATCTGTTTGTTGGCATCATGCCATGCACTGAAAGGCGGATTCCCGTAGGCGTCCTGCGAGGTAGCTGCCAGCTTTTCCTCCACATTACGGGTACCTAACATCACGTCATATCCAAGTGCGGCAAACTTTAATGAGAGAGTCTGGCCGACACTGCCTGTTCCCATAACTGCAACTTTTTTCATAATTTTTATTGGTTTGTTAATGTTCCGGTTAAGTCATTCGATAATATTGCTTCGGTAATCCAGCCCCGTTGTACTATCCAAGTGCTACATCAAGAAACATCATCGTAGCAAATCCCAGCATGGCTCCAATTGTTGAGAAGTCAGTCTCATTGCCTGTCTGAGATTCCGGAATGAGTTCCTCAATTACAACAAATATCATTGCTCCCGCCGCAAATGAAAGTGCATAAGGTAATAACGGCGTTACCGCAACAACAAGAAGGGCCCCGATTACCCCGGCGATGGGTTCAACAATCCCTGACAGCTGACCGGTATTGAATGCTTTGAGCCTGCTAAAACCCTCTCTCCGCAATGGGATTGAAACCGCGGCACCCTCAGGAAAGTTCTGAATCCCTATGCCCACGGCAAGAACAAGGGCACCGGCAAGGGCTCCGGCGGAAGGATCACTTGCCAGGCTGCCGAATGCAACCCCCACTGCCAGCCCTTCAGGGATGTTGTGCAGTGTTATGGCCAGTACCAGCAATACACTTCGCTGCCATGAAGTCTTTATCCCTTCAGCTTTGTCTGTCGATAGTCCGGGATGCAGGTGAGGAAGTATTTTATCTATTATTAACAGAAAAGCTCCCCCGCTCAGAAAGCCAACCAGAGCCGGGAGCCATATTATATTCCCTCTCGCTTCTGATATTTCTATGGCCGGCTTCAAAAGAGACCAGTAACTTGCTGCTATCATAACACCCGCTGCAAAGCCAAGCATCGAATTCAGGATTTTCTGATTCAGATTCCTGAAGAAAAAAACCATTGATGATCCGAGGGCGGTCATGGCCCAGGTGAACAGTGTGGCAGCAAGAGCCAGCAAAACAGGATCATACTTTAGCAATGATTCAATTTCCATCTCAATTTTACTTTATTTCCTTAAACTAAAGACCGGTCAGCAAGACAACATTATTGCAGCAGTACTTTTATCATTAAAAACCGTACGGTATAATGTAAATCTATAACACCCTCATTATAATTAAGTTCAGGAATGCGATATGAATTTTCTGCCAAAGATCCTGTAGCGGGATCTGCTTATAATATGATAAAAGAAATCACGGATTGCCGCAGGGAAAATGATGAATATCCAGGCAATCTTCCAAATGCCTCCCAGATCCTTTAATATGTGAAGTACCGCTGTAGATCTCAAGAAGCATTTTTCACCTTTTATGTAAACAACAGTGTCAAAGTCCCTGTCAGGTAATCCGAAATTGTGCAACAATGTCTGGCCGTAAGGCGATTGAAGCGACACATATGTAAATTTCCCCATTCTGTCTCTTGCGGCAATGAAGGTGACAAGGCGGCTGCAAAGGTTACAGACTCCGTCAAACAGGACAATTTGTTTATCGTTTGCCATCCACTTTAAACACTTTTATATACCTGTTTGTTTTAATATCTGGTCCTGAATGTCAACCGGTAAGTCCTGAATAAATAAAACCTGAAGTCATGAAGAACAAGACAAATGATTTAATCACCGTCAATGCAAGGATAAATGCTCCTGTTGCCAGAGTATGGAGTTTTTTTACCGGCCCTGAACACATTGTCGGATGGAACAATGCTTCAGACGACTGGCATACGCCGAAAGCGGAAAATGATCTTAGAGTCGGAGGCAGATTCGTCTCACGAATGGAAGCCAGAGACGGCAGCGAAGGATTTGACTTTTCCGGAACCTATACCAGGGTGGATCCACTGGAGGAGATTGCCTATACACTTGATGACGAGAGGCTTGTACATGTCTCTTTTGCAGCCCTGGGAGCTGAAACAAAGGTCACAACAACTTTCGAAGCGGAGCAGACCAATTCGTTGGAACTGCAGCAGGCTGGCTGGCAGTCTATTCTCGATAATTTTAAAAAGTACTGCGAAAAGGCGGGGAGTCAGGCTACTATTCATTTTGATATCACGATAGATGCAACTCCTGAGAAAGTCTTTAAAACAATGCTGGATCCAATACATTATGCCTCCTGGACTGCTGTATTTAATCCCCATTCAAGTTTTGAAGGGTCATGGGAGAAGGGCAGCAGTATACGTTTTCTTGGAGCAACTGAGGATGGCAGAGCACACGGAATGGTTAGCAGGATAAAAGAAAATATCCCGGGCAGGTATGTAAGTATTGAACACCTGGGAGTCATTCAGGATGGGAAAGAGATATTCAGCGGTCCGATAGTGGATGAATTTGCAGGAGCACTTGAGAATTATACTTTTACCGGGGTAAACGGACAAACATCCGTTTCAGTAGACCTGGTTTCAATGCAGAATCTCAGTCCGGAATTCATCGCTTACTTTGAAAAAACCTGGCCTCAGGCCCTGGAAAAGCTCAAAAACATCTGCGAAGCTCAATGATCATTTTGAATCCATTCCAATATAATTGTACACAACCATGAAAAATCAAATATATCCCTGTCTCTGGTTTGACGGGAAAGCGAAAGAAGCAGCACAATTCTACTGTTCGGTGTTTGACGGCGCTGTCATCACTGATGACACCCCGATGGTAGTCAATTTTGAATCTGCCGGCCAGAAGTTCATGTGTCTGAACGGAGGTCCGGAGTTTAATTTCAATTCTTCGATCTCATTTTTTGTAATCTGCAAGAGTGAAGAAGAGATAAACCGGACATGGAATAAACTCCTGGAGGGCGGTTCAGTGCTGATGTCCCTTGACAAATACGACTGGAGTCAGAGGTACGGGTGGGTGCAGGACCGTTTCGGACTAAACTGGCAGTTGTCTTTCGGTACAATTGAGGAGACAGGCCAGAAATTCACACCCGTTTTAATGTTTACAGGTGAGCAAAATGGCAATGCGGAGCGGGCGATCGGGTTTTACACTTCGGTATTTGAAAATTCAGCTCTGACAGGGATAATGAGATACAGCGGCAACGAGAACGTGGTACCGGGTGCGGTTCAGCATGCGCAGTTCAGGCTCGGTAATCAATATTTTATGGCCATGGACAGCTCCCTGCCTCATCAGGCAAGCTTTAATGAAGCTGTCTCCCTGGTGGTGGAATGCGATACCCAGGAGGAAATTGACTACTACTGGAACAAGCTGACAAAGAATGGCGAGGAGGTTCAGTGCGGATGGCTGAAAGATCAGTTCGGCCTCTCCTGGCAAATTGTCCCGACAATCCTTGATGCACTTATGAGCGACCCTGCCAGATCGGAAAGAGTAGTCAAAGCATTCCTGCAGATGAAAAAATTTGATATTGAGAAATTAATGCAGGCCTGAAGGCCCTGATCCTGATAAACTAAATGTTATATTTACATTAAGGATTCTGTTTTAAAGGATCTTTAATGCAGATTTTAATAATTCTCAACATCGAAACCCCCTATTAATATCAGGATATGAATAAGAAAACTCTCTTTCTGATTGCAGCCATTTTATTGGCTGCAACAAGTACATTCTCCCAGACCACCAACCCTGTAAATGTACAGAAGACCGGCACAAAAACAGTGTCCAAAACAGGCGTTTCAACAACAACGCGTGCTATCAACAAGGAACAAATGGCGGCGATTCAGGAATCGATGGCCCTTGAGGCTGCACAGGCCTGGCTTCTTCAGCTCGGATATGACCTGACAATAGACCAGGTCATCAATCTTAAATCTCTCACCGCCACCGGCGGTACCCAGGAGAGGGCTCAGGCGCTTACAACTGAGAACATGAAAAACCTTCGTGTTCTCAAAAACCTGGAGACGCTGGAACTCGCACAATTCGGCAACGATGACTGGGTGGCAAATTGTGCAGAGCTTGTTAAAATGCGCAGCTTTGTCATGTCGCCCGCATCAAACCTTACCGACCGCAGTGCCGAAGTATTTGCAAAAATGCCGGAACTGGTCCAGCTCATGATCCATGGCTGCCATATTACTGATGCCGGTTTTGCAAAACTCTCCGGACTGAAAAAACTCAAGAGGCTCGGATTGCAGTACGCTCCCATAACAGATGCCAGCATGCCCATAATCGGGCAGAATACTGACCTGGAAAACTTGAATCTGTCATTCACAAATATTACCGATGCCGGCTTGCCTTACCTTTATAATCTTAAGAAACTGACTTATCTGAGTTTACAGAGTCAGACATTAACCCCGGCTGCTGTTGCTGAACTAAGGAGACAGTTGCCACAGTGTAATGTCGTTTACCCATAACTGAACCCACTCATTTTTGTGAGGTTATTGCGATTACTCTTTACACGCAGAGAGTCTCTTGATTTCTGTTCCCTTCCAGGTACCATTCTGACTCAGGTAATTGAGCATTGTGCTGTTTTTTATTATACCATGATCCTTTTACTTATTTTTGAGCCGGAATATGCGAACAGGGTATCCCCCGGTTAAACGTAAAAAGACTTGGCAGATGACAGATACTGAAAAATACTTCGAGCCCTTCAGGAGGAACATTGTCGGAATTGATCATGAGATAGAGACTCCCTATGGCCTGAAAAAGCTGGTATATGCTGACTGGATTGCCAGCGGAAGGCTTTATGAGCCGATAGAAACCAGGATGTCGAAAGATATTGGCCCGATGGTCGGCAACACTCATTCCGAATCATCCGCTACCGGCAAGGCAATGACTGATGCATATCATCATGCCCAGAAAATTGTCAAACATCATGTAAACGCCAATGACGAAGACGTTCTGCTCTTCACCGGAACCGGAATGACCTCGGCACTGGCCAAACTGCAGAGGATACTGGGTTTGAAGATTCCTGAACAGGCAAAAAATTACTGTGCGTTTGCATCAAAGGATAAGAACAGATGCAAAGACGATATCGGGGAGGGCAGACCTGTTGTTTTCATAACTCATACCGAACACCATTCAAATCATACCTCATGGTTTGAGACTATTGCCGACGTGGTATTGCTGGAACCAACCCCGGACCTGAAAGTCAATCCTGATTCACTGAGAAAGGAAATTGTGAAATACGCCGGACGGCCACTGCTCATTGGCTCATTCTCAGCCTGCTCCAATGTTACAGGCTATATACCTGATTACTATGAGCTTGCCGAAATAATGCACCGCCATAACGGGTATTGCTTTGTAGACTTTGCTGCTTCGGCACCTTATGTTGATATCGATATGCATCCGGCAGATAAACTCAGGCAACTTGATGCTATATTCTTTTCGCCTCATAAATTTCTTGGGGGTCCGGGTAGCGCCGGCGTGCTCATCTTCAGCAAGAAGCTCTATAAAAACGATACCCCTGACACCCCTGGCGGAGGAACAGTAAAATGGACGAACAGGTGGGGCGGTTACAGTTATTTTACGGATATCGAGGTCAAGGAAGACGGTGGAACTCCCGGATTCCTGCAGGGCATACGGGCAGCCCTGGCTGTCACCCTGAAGGAAAAAATGGACACAAAAATGATCCGCCGGAGAGAAGTCGAACTTAACGACTTAGCCTTCCGGAAGTTATCTGAAATTAACGGCCTGCATATTCTCGCCGGCAACATCAAAGAGAGGCTGGGTGTGTTCTCCTTTTATATTGACAATATCCATCATAACCTTATAACAAAACTACTGAATGACCGGTTCGGGATACAGGTCAGAGGCGGTTGCTCATGCGCCGGCACTTACGGTCATTTCCTGCTCGGTGTCGACTTCAATATGTCAAGGGAAATCACAGACAGAATAGAAGCCGGAGATCTTTCGATGAAACCCGGCTGGGTAAGACTGTCCCTTCATCCTACAATGACAGATGATGAACTGAACTTTATTCTCGACGCAATAAGGGTGACATCTGAAAATGCAGATAAATGGAAGGATGATTACTGCTATGATATGCATACTAATGAATTCCGGCATTGCAGTTTTCATGATGACAGCGACCGGATATCTGGCGACTGGTTCGCCCTATAGTGTTATTGAAATGACTTTTCGGAAAAGCCGGAATGATTAATTCTCAACCATGTGTGGTTTCTTAATAGCTTTAAAATCAAAACTATATTATGACTAAAAATATAACCAGCGAATTTGACTCCAAAGCAGCTGACTGGGACAAAAATCCGATGCATTGGGACCGTTCAGTTGCAATTACAGACCTTATAAAGCAGCTGATTCCTATAAACAAAGATATGACGGCACTTGAATTCGGCGCCGGTACCGGAATTGCCAGCTTCCTGCTCAAGGACCATCTGAAGGAGATAACCCTGATGGACAACTCTGTGGAAATGGTGAAGGTAATGAAGGAAAAGATACATGCAACCGGGGTAAAGAACCTGAAAACCCTGCACTTCGACCTGGAAAATGATGATTATTCAGAGGAAAAATTTGATCTCATATTTACCCAGATGGTTCTTCATCATGTCAGGGATGTCGAGAAGAATATTAGAGAAGTTTCATGATTTGCTTAACCCTTCAGGTTATCTCGCAATTGCAGACCTTTATCCTGAAGACGGTTCATTTCACGGTCTGAGTTTTGACCGGCCATAAAGGCTTCGATGTTGAAGTTATTATCTGAAAACCTCAGGCAGCAAGGGTTTCACAAATGTCACTCACAGGAAGTGCTTTGTCATTGACAGGAAAATATCTGAAACTGAAACAAGACAGTTTGATGTCTTCCTGCTGACGGCACAGCGTGAAACAGCAGAATAAACCTGATCATCACCTGGGGGTGATAATCAGGCAAATTTCAGTTTCCTTACTTTCTGACTCTCACGGGGTAAGGCCGGGCGCTGCGGTTCAACCTGCGGATTTTTCTCAAGTTCCTTCATGGCAACCTCGATGGCTTTCTCAAGTTGCGGATCCCTGCCTCTGATAACATCTGCCGGCCACTGTTCAACCTCAATATCGGGTGCAACCCCCACATTCTCCACGATAAACCCGTCTTTGGTCCATATTGCCAGGTTCGGAGCAGTGACACTGCCTCCGTCCATGAGTTCGGGGAAGCCCACTGTGCCTACCAATCCTCCCCAAGTTCGTTTCCCTACCAGTGTGCCCACTTCGAACTTCCTGAACATCCAGGGAAGCATGTCTCCTCCCGAACCGGCTGTCTCGTCTATGATCATCACCTTGGGCCCCTGGATTGAAGCACTGGGCGTCTTCAGATCAATTCCGTAACGCATGTTCCAGTGACGACTGGTAGGGTTTCCTGCAGTATATCGATATAGTAATCAGCAATCAAGCCCGCCACCGTTAAACCGTTCATCAATTATGATTGCTTTCCTGTCTGCCTGCGGGAAGAAATATCTCTTGAAATACTCATGCCCCTCCCCGGCTGTATTTGGCACATAAACATATGCCACCTGGCCGTTGGTGGCCTCAGTCACCTTCTTCAGGTTGCCCTCTACCCAGTCGCGGTTGCGCAGACTGTACTCATTTTCTACCGGTACAACCTTAACCACCCTTGAGCCTGTGTAGTCAGGATTCGGTCCCAGGGTAAGCTCAACGATTTTCCCTGCGGTATTTTCAAAGAAGCTGTAAAGGTTCTGATCTGTTTTCAAATCCTTTCCGTTTACCGCCAGGATATATTCGCCTGTTCGCGCATTAATGCCCGGTTCAGTCAGGGGAGACCGCAGTCCGGGGTTCCAGTTCAGACCTCCATAGATTTTTTTCAACCTGTATCTGTCGTTCGTCAGTTCATAATCTGCTCCCAGCAGTCCTCCCCTGACAGTTCCAGGAGTGTTCAGAAAATCACCGCCGCCCACACGGTGATGCCCTACCGAAAGTTCGCTGCACATCCACTGGATAAGACGGTTAAGGTCACTGCGGCAGGCAAGGTCAGGAAGGAACACGGAATACTTCTCCTTCATAGCCTTCCAATCTGCCCCATGCATGCCGGGATCGTAGAAATAATCGCGATTGATACGCCATGCTTCATCAAATATCTGGGGCCATTCAACACGCGGATCTATCTTCACCTGGATATCTGCAATATTCAGTAATCCCTTGCCGGCCTCGGGCTTTTCACCTGCCGTAGTTATTCCCCAGGTATCTTTTTTGTTGTAAAGCATTTTTTTGCCGTCAGCGGAAAGAATATAACCGTCAAGCTCCATCACCTCACTGTCCTTACGCTTCTTCAGGTCGTACTTATGAAGCATTGCAGGAGAATCAGGGTCGTCAGACCCCTCAATATAGAGTACATCTCCGTTTTTTGCCGACCCCAGCATGGAATAATTGCCCTTCTTAACCGGGAAGGCAACGATGCGGTCCTGGATATCTTCCAGGTCCACTTTCATGACGGTTGCCGGCTTATTTGTTTCAGCCGGTAACTTTTTATCTTTTTTCACCGGTTCGGCAACTTTCGCAGGTTCCACTGATCCGGCAGCCACTTTTTCCTCGTCGCTCTCCTTTGCAAAGGGGGAGATAGTGTCTCTCTGCAACGTGATCAGGTATATCGACCTGGTGGCTTTCATATCAGCTGATGACTGGTCAAACCAGTTATTCACAGGCCCTGCATCTGTCGATGCGAAGAAATACAGATACTTTCCGTCCACGTCAATCACCGGTTCCGAAGCATCGCTGAGGCCGTCTGTAACTGCAAAGGATTTCCCCTGCTCAAGGGAATACAGATAGATGCGGCTGAAATAGGTCTTCGTAATTATAGTGTAAACAAACCAGCGTGAGTCGGGTGACCAGTCGTTCATCATATCTCTTGCCTGATCCGGGGCATACAACTCGTCAGTATCGACCTTTTTTATCGATCCTGATGCCACGTCGAGGAGATAAAGATTCCTCCCGTTATCTGTAAAAGTGATCTTTTTACTGTCAGGTGACCATTTCGGAAATGCATAAAAGCCAGTACCCGGAAGCTGGAAAACCCTGGTCTCAGACTTGCCGTCCTGGGGTTGTATGCAGAGTTTATACTCACCGGTGGCGTCAGAGAGAAAGGCAATATACCTGCCGTCAGGAGACCATGCCGGGTATTTCTCATGAGCTCCGTTAGTCTGGGTGATGTTTCTGGGATCGCCTTTTTCAGCCGGTACGGTAATGATCTCACCCCTGAAATCAAATAGTGCACGTGCTCCTGTTGGCGAGATTCCGGCACTCCGAATATATTTGCCGCCACTGACAAACCGTGGTCTCAGTTCCTGAAGGTCTGCGGCTATGCCCACGGTAAGCTTTTTTGAAGATGATGCCGCCGGATCAAAACTGTGCAAATACCCGGCCTGCTCAAAAATGATCCTGTTATTGCCGGATCCGACTGAAAGCACCGGGAAATCCGTGAAACTTGTAAGCTGCTTTATCTCTTTGTTTCCTGGATCGAAGGAGAAAAGATTAAATTCCCCGGCCCTGTCGCTTATGAAATATATCCTGTCTCCTACCCACATAGGATTGGAATCGTTACATCCCCCTTCGGGTTTTGGGATCTTTACAACAGCAAAATCACCGAGCGAGATGATCCATATCGAAGAGACAGTACCTCCCCTGTAATTCTTCCATTGCTGGAACCTGTCAGGAATAGGAGTGTAAGCCATGGATTGCCCATCCGGAGAATAGACGGCATAGTAAGCGTTGGGAATCTCAAGTTGCCTTGGAAATCCACCTGTAACGGGAACCGTAAACAACTGGAAATACCTGTTTGTATATGTTGCTCTCTGGGAGATGAACAGCACATTTTTGCCGTCGGGCGTAAAATCCCTGACTATATCGGCACCGGGATGCCAGGTAAGACGGACAGGAATACCCCCGTCTGCCGATACAATAAAGACATCCCTGTTCCCGTCATATTCCGCACTGAAAGCTATCCATTTCCCGTCAGGTGAAAATACAGGACTCGATTCAATACCTTCATCTACTGTAAGCCTTCTCGGCTGAGTGCCGTCTGTGTTTGCTACCCACAGATCTTCGGCGTAGATAAAGGCGATCTGGTCTGAGCTGATTGCAGGTTGTGAGAGCATCCTGGTATCAGTGGTATTAATCCCCCATGCCCGGATCGGAATGAACAGTACAAGGGAAAAAAGCAGAGAAAGAATCCTTAAAGATTTCATAGCTGACAGAGATTTATTGTTATTAACAAAGTTAAATTATGTTCACACCGAAATCAATCTCTGTAACTCTTTTTTGTCAGTTTGATAAATAAGTTCCATCTTTAGTTAATAAAGGGTTTAAAGCAAGGGCTGGTTGATATAGTAATAATCAATGTTGCTGAATACGATACCGCCTGAAGAAAGATCATGAATATTTACTGTAAGATTTTTACGGGGGCAATTTGCTCAATGAGTTTGCTTGTCAGCACGAGCCTTTATGCTCAGGAAGAAGAACCAGCATCCTTGACAACCGGGGCGGACTTTTACAGCAGTTTTATCTGGAGGGGAACAAGACTGGGAAGCGGACCTGCAATTCAACCGGTGATTGAATTTACTTCAGGGGCATTTACTGCCGGAGCCTGGGGCTCGTATGATTTTAATGATTATCAGGAAGTTGACCTTTATATCTCTGTTGCCCTTCCGGCAGGATTCAGCATTGGCATAACCGATTATTACTCGCCTGATCTTAGGTATTTTGACTATTCGGCGCCTTCAGGAAGTCATGCTTTTGAACTCACCCTTGACTTTTCAGGCGGGAACTTTGATGTGAGCGCAAATTGCGTAATTAACGAAGCCGGGGGAGCAGGGTCATTGGGAGGTGATCTGTATTTCGAGGCAGGTTATTCGTTCAAATTACTCCGGCTCTTTACAGGAGCCGGCAACGGCTGGCATACTTATGACGCTGATACAGACGAAAGTGTCTTTGCAGTATGCAATTTAGGACTGGAAGTATCTAAGACACTTACGGTGACAGATCGTTTCAGCATTCCTGTTATGGGACAGCTTGTCCTTAACCCCCATAGTGAACAGATGTTTCTACTGGTAGGCTTTACCCTGTGATTATTCGACAGAAAGAATTGCTAAGTCCTTCGACTGTATAATAGTTATCTCCTGGCAGAGGAATTAGTCAGAAGGTATTCTGAAACAGGTACCGGATCATGGGATTGTGCCCATTGCGAAGTCATTTCAAATTGTTCCTCAAGGTTACTGAAGCTGAACATAAGAAAGTCCTTTTGAAAATCAGGAATCCACACATATGTTCGTGGCACCAGTTCAGGGGCTTCGACTGTGAATGCTTCAAGTCTTTTCAAAAGACCTTTTTTAAGAATGTTATCCATTGATATGCCAAGCCTGTCGAATATACCCCTGTCATTTATACCCAGTATTCTCAATTCTTCGCTTACTTCAGGAATACTGTCGCTTTTTCTGCTTATTATATAAACGCTGTCAACACCAATCCCCCTGAATTTTTCAAAATCAAGAAGTGCACTATAAGGAACATGATCATCCCCCACTCCTCCGTCAATATATTCCACATCCGGGATAGTCTTTACATTTCTTATTCTTACGGGTGGAAAAGCAACGGGAAATGATGTGGAGGCCATTAATATATCCACGAGGTTTAACGTTGTATCCGATTCATTATTAATCTTTCTGCTGCATAACCGATACACAGTCTTTTTAATATCAAAATTACCAAGGTGGGTTATTGATATATTGGTCATAAATGGCAAATCGCCAATTTTTTTGTATCCCAGCCTGTTTTCCACCACTTCTGTGATAAATTTTCTTTCAGGGTCAGTATTTACGGGCAGTTTCTTCCCTTCCTGGATAAATATATCGCTGTTCTCAATGTCGAATAATATCTCCTTATATTCCGCCCATGTCATTTTGTTGCTGAGAATGCCGTTCATCACCACAGAATTCAGGGCGCCGGAACTCACTCCTGAAATAAAAACCACATCCTTCAGCAGGCCTCTCCTGTAAAGCTCTTCCAGCAACGCCGCCTCCTGAGGTATACGTGCTGCAGCGCCAGTGATCAGAATTGCTGTGCCGCTTCTTTCAGCTCTCTGGACATCAAGGGCATCACCGGTGACCTCATTTTTCCCCTTTAAAAATATAATTGCCGGTATTGCTGCCAGGATCAGTAATCCTAAAAATATCTTAAAGTAATTCATGGTTTTTACTTGCCATTAAAATGCTTTAGATACAAATTTCGGCAAGTTCTTTAATATAGCAAAATTGATTTTACCATGCAGAGTCTGTGCATTTACAAATTACTGCACTGTGTCGTAACGGTTGTCTTTAGATTCTCTTTAGAATTTAAGGTTTAACTTGCGGCATGAAGATCCTGATTATAGAAGATGAAATTGAATTACTAATTGCCATAAGCAACTATCTTACCAAAGAGCACTTTATATGTGAACTGGCTGAAAGCTTCCGTAAGGCTGATGATAAACTGGCAATATATGAGTACGACATTATTCTTCTGGATATTACACTGCCTGACGGAAACGGGCTGAACCTTCTGAATACAATAAAAAAACACCAGAAAAAAGCAGGTGTCATAATCATCTCAGCAAAAAATTCACTGGACGATAAAATCAGCGGCCTTGATCTGGGAGCAGATGATTATTTAACAAAACCATTTTATCTCTCTGAACTTAATTCAAGAATTAAGGCAGTGCTGAGAAGAAAACAATTTGACAGTACCAATATTCTCACCTTCCATGAAATATCTGTCAATACCGAAAGTAAATCAGTTTCCATTAACGGGAAAATAATAGTACTTACTAAAAAAGAATATGACCTGCTGCTGTTCTTCATGATCAACAAGAACAGGGTTTTGACAAAAGAAGTCATTGCTGAACACCTGTGGGAGGATAATATTGATATGGCTGACAATTACGACTTTATTTACACACATCTGAACAACATCCGCCGTAAAATAAAGACAGCAGGAGGAAATGATTATGTATGCACCCTGTACGGTATGGGCTATAAATTTACCGACCAATGAAATTCCTGGCAAGAATTAACCGTAATTTTTTGGTCCTGTTCACTGTTATCCTCCTGGGCGTTACCGTCGCAGGATATTTTGCCTTACATGTTATTATTACCCAGGGTGCTAAAGAAAAGCTTTTATCGAAAGAATATCTGATTGAAAGTCAGATCCGGAAAACAGGTATAATACCTAATCTGCACCCGGTTATTGAGGTTCAAAAGGCTGACCGTGAGCCAGTGGTAAAGCCTTCATTCAGAGACGTGGTTATAAGAAATGAGATGGAGAAGGAAGATGAACGCTTCCTTGAATACTCAAACAAGATTCAGGTCAACGGTATCTGGTACACGGTAAATATCAGGCAGTCTTCCTTTGAAAATGAAGACCTGATATTGATTTTGATACTTACTCTTTTCATATTGCTTTCCTCAGCATTCATTATTTCATTCTTCCTGACAAGAAGACTTAACAGGACGGTATGGGCCGACTTTGAACACATCCTTCATGAAATTGAAAGTTTCAGTCTCAGCTCGGACATTGAGCTCTCCCTGTTAAGATCAGACACTGAAGAATTTGAAAGGTTGAACAATATAGTCTCTGATTTTACCCGGAAGTTAAAGTCTGATTATTCAATGCTAAAAGAATTCACGGAAAACGCCTCCCATGAGATCCAGACTCCTGTTTCTATAGCCCTGCTCAACCTGGAGGAGATTCTGCAGCAGGATGTGAAGGAAGAAACCTTTCATAAGGCAGTAACATCAATAAACGCATTAAAACGTCTTTCAGCACTGAATCAGAGTCTTTCCCTTCTCGCAAAAATCGAAAACAAACAATTTATACCTGATAAAGAAATTTCATTCAATGAAATTATATCGCGTAAGGCAGAAGAACTGTCGACTCTTTTTGATTCAAAAGACCTGAAGTTAATGATCAGTGGCCACCAGGAATTTTCAGTCAGGATGAATGAATACCTTGCTGAGTCATTAATTAACAATCTGCTCTCCAATGCAGTAAATCACAATATTAAAGGAGGTACGATCAACATTTTGATCCAGAGCGGATTTTTCAGGATATGTAATACAGGCGAAAATAATTCACTGACAAATAAGACTATTTTCAACCGGTTTGTGAGTGGCAATCCCAGGTCATCAGGATTAGGCCTTGCAATTGTCAAAAAAATATGTGAGA